>JAZUAJ010000001.1:0-351395 GCA_045637905.1 Christensenellaceae bacterium
GGAGCATATAAATGTTATATAAAAATTTAATCTATAACTCGCCGTAGGCGAATTTCACTGCCGTTAGGCAATTTCACTCGTCGTTACACGAATTTCACAAATCCGATAGGATTTATATAACTGTCTGCGAAAGCAGACCAAATGCTCCCCTACGAGTGTTAAATAAACTCTATTATGTATTCGTAGGGGCGGACTTTGTATCCGCCCACAATAGCGTAAAGTTACAAGTAATAGTTAGGCAACGTAAAAATTTGCATATAAAAAAGAGTGCGTAATAAACACACTCTTTTTTGCTTTTTAATTATCTTCTAAAAATGCTTTTTATTAGTTTAATTATAATTCCTAATACAAATATTGCAATAGAGAATACTAAACTTAACGAAAGCACCGCAATTAAATATGCGCTTGCCATAGAAATGCCTTCTAAAAAAGCGTTGTAAGCAAAACCGCCTATAAAATACATAATAACGTTTACAATAATAAGCAATATTATAATAAGCGGAATTGAGCCTAAACTACCTTTAATGTCTGCACTACTTAAATTCATATGAAGTGCAATACATAAGCAAACCACAAAAAATATTATAACCTTATAATCAAACGCGTTAAAGGTAAAAATAGTTTTAATTGACGTTAAAACAACGTTAAATCCAAATGAAAACATATTTCCGCCCGCTTCTATTTGAAGATACGTAAGCGAAGTTATTTCGTCAAGCAAAGCGTTAAAAGTTATTGGCATTAAAAGGTAAAGCATTAAATACAAAAAGCAACTGCCAACAACTATGGGCGCAACGCCTATAAAATAGTTGCCTAAAACTTGATATAAGTTTCTTCTATTATAAGAGTGGTTTACGTAGCCTAAAACGCCCGTGTTTAAATCGGGCTGAAATAAGCGCATTTCTTCAATTTTATGCCCAAACACTATACACATAACCGCGTGGCTAAGTTCGTGAATAGGCGTGCCGATAAGGCCCGTGGCAACGCACACGCCAAGTCCGTTGCCGGTAACCTTATAAAACAATTTGTTAATGAGTGAAATAACGTAACCAAATGCGTAAATGAATAATATAAACATTACCACTTGGAAAAGTACGTTATTAAAAATTTCTTGAACCATAGCCTAATTAGTCTTGTAAATTAGTAAATAAGTTTGAAGTTGTAGAAACGCCCGCAATAACGTTTGTGCTATCGCCAAGAGCCGTAATTCTAACTTGAACTTTATTTGCAGACGTATTAGTAATAGCGAATGACGTACTAGATACTGATTCCGATACGCTTGGTTCGGTTTCGCCGTCATAGAAAATTTCAACCCTGTAACTGTCTGCATTTTGAACGTTAGACCATCTAACAGTCCAGTCGTTCCAAACGATATTTTGGCTATTTACCGCGCCAAGTAAAGTTATGGTTTGAGTGCCGTTACTTTGTGAGTCTAACGTGAACGCGCCGTCATCATTAAACGTGCTACCTTTTGCGTAAACGTCAATTCTAAACGTGCCTGTGCCGTTAGGGTTCATTTCGTAAGACGTGCCACCGTTTTCAAGTTCGCTTGAAGTGCTACCGCCCACAACGTACTTATAACCGCTTGCAAATGGAGTTTCATTTTCAACGTTTACAATAATTTTGCCTTCAACGTTATATTGAGCGTGCGAGTATGAAACGCTAAACGTAGGTTTAGAAAGTTGAACAACTTCTTGTGAAATTGTAACTTTTTTAGAGTTGATTGTAGGGAAATCGCCAATTGCCTTGTTGCCAACCGCAACGACTTCTACGTTATAAGTTCCTATGTCAGTTAAGAAAGATACAGGGTCAAACCTATATTCCGCACTTGCAGTAGTATGTGGAAGAGTTGCAACTATTACACCGTCAATAGTAACTGCGTAAGAAGATGCTTGTGAAACGCCAGACCAGTAATATTCACCGGTTGCATTGTCTTTATTAACTACAGGAGTTGCAAGTTTATAAACTTGTTTAGCAGTAGAAATTTCACTACTAATAAATTCAACGCCGTCGCCTATTGCTTGAACTTTAAAGATATAATCTCTGCCGTCAACGAATTTAGGCACAAAGTTAAAGTCAATAAATTGTTGAGAAATAGGTTCAGAAATAGTTGTGTCTTTTGAATCGTCGTAAACTAAGTAACTAATTTTACCAAGTTGCGTGCTATTAAGACCTCTCATATTCCAACTTAAAGAGTTATTGTCAAACGCTAAGTCGGTTGGTGCTTGAAGTTTAATAAATCTCTTTGATGGGCTTGCTTTAGAAGTCATATAGTAAGTGCCAGTTTTTGTAGATTTATTTTCGTAGTAGTTAGCAATAGCCTTAATTTTAACGTCTGTACCGGCGGTATCAATAAGCGCGTTCATATTGTCAATAACGTAAACTACTGAATCTTGTTCAACTTCGTTAAGAACAAGTTTGTAACCTTCGGCGTTGCCAAGTAAAGGCTCGCTAAATACTAATCTACCGCCAGATTCGTTCATATCAATTCTTGTAATTGTAGGAGCGTCTAAACGAACAACCGTTACAGGAGCGCTGTAGTTAGAAGGAAGAACGTTTTTACCGTTACCTTTTGCACAAACTTCAACCATATACGTGCCAACTTCTAAATTGTTAGAAATATCTCTACTCGTAGTAGTTTCAGTAAGAGCAAGTGCGCTACCGTTAATGTTAATACCGTAACCGTCAGTAGCGTTTGCAACTGAATCGTAACGAATTTGGAAACCGTCCATATAAACGTTTTGTGGAGTAGATAAAATAGTAATATCAAAAGCAAGGTTATCTTCTTCTTTTGAGTTGAGCATTACGTTAGTGTACTTACCGTTATAAGTTGCACCCGCGCCCATTCTCTTAATTTCAAACGTAATAACTTGACCAGATAAATATTCTTGTTCAAAGAAACTATCGTATGGAACGTTAATTTGTGGGTTATTGCTTACCGCAATTTGAGTGCCGTTTTTAAATAACGCGTACTTGCAGTTAATGTGCTCGTCGTAACAAGAAACGGTAAAGCCGTCGGTTACGTCGGTAGGGTCGCTCGTAATGAAACTATCGGTATTAGCGCATTTTTGAGCAGGCGCAATACGGTTTACCCTAATTTCATTAGATGGGCGTGAAGAATAAATATTATCGTTTTCTTCGTCTGCAAGAGCGGAAACGGTAACTTTATAAGTACCAACCTTTTCATAAAGGTTAGAATAGTTTTGAGCGTTGAAACTTAATTGTGAGCCGGTAGAATTGCCGTCTGGCTCAATAACCGTTACGTAGTAGCCCGTAGCACTTGCAACTTCGTTCCACATAATAGAATTTTCGCCACCGTCAAGTGAAGTTAATTCGTCCCAAGTGATAGTAGGTGCAGGAAGGAAGTAAACGGATTTTACGTCACTAAACTTACTAAAGAAAGTTACGTCGTCTGCAATTGCTCTAATGGTAATATCCATATTTACCGACGCCGTAAGAACGGTAGCATCGTTAAACGCTTCTTCAGTAGTAGTGTAAACTTTTTCAACTAAACCTTTTTTAACTTTTACTTCGTAACCGTTTGCATCGGCAATTTCTTCCCAAGTAAGACCGCCGTTTACAACTTGAATATTTTTAACTTGTTGTAAGAACTTGAAAGTCTTTTCGTCCGATTTAGCGCCGTCAAAAGAAGTAACGTGGTCGCCTATTGCTTGAATTCTAACCTTAAAGTTGCCTTCTCTTGCATCGTATAAATATTTGCCGTTTTTAACTTCAACGTCTTCGCTATCGAGTTGGTCGTTAATGTATATATTGTATTCTTCTGCACCAATGGTATCAAAGTATATGTAAGAGCCGTCGTACGTGATAGACGCACTATCAACTTTACCAAGTTGCTTAACTGAAACAGCGTCGGACCAGTAAGAATAGTAAGCGTTGTCGCCTGGTTTTACAGGGCGAACTTTATAAGAGTGCTCGCCTACCGCGTGCGTTTCTATTTTATTAGTGCTAATAGTTGCAGGCAATTCCGTGCCGTTATCCATAACAGCGTAAACACAGCCCGTTTGCGCCGTCCACGAAACTACGCCGGTTGAAGAAACCGTTACGTCCGTAATAGTAGGAAGTGGCATAAAATTCATAACTGCTTCTTCAGATTCAATAGTCTTTCTCTTAGTTTTTGCAACGGCTTTTACTTTAACAACAATTTCAGCACCTTGTGCGTCGTAAGAAAAAGTGTTCGTGCTCCAGTTGTTAGCGTTGCCTTCGTTAATTTGAACAACGTAACCGGTTGCACCCTCTACTTTGTCCCAAGTGATATGACTGCCGTCGTATTTGATATTCGTAGGGGCTTCAAGCGAACCGCCACCACAGCCAACAAGACCGACCGTGCCAAATATCATACAAAAAACAGTTAAAATCATTAGAACGATTTTTCTTTTTGCATTCATTTATATTTCCTCCAAAATGAATTTTTTTGCTTTTATATAAAAGGTTTTAGCCTTTTTTATCGTTTTTTTACGCGTAGATAGGATAGTAAGTAACGCCTTCAACGCAAGTTTCGTATAAGTTTAAAATACGCGTATAGCCGTCTCGCTCGTTTGTAAAACCTATCAACGTTTTATTTTGCAATGCGTTTCTATCAATAACAATAGGGTTTATTCTATAAAAGTTTTCATATTTATCTTCGTAAACTGCAACGTCTATTGCGCCTTTGCCGTTTAAAAAGTCTATTTTAATAGTTTTATAGCGCGACCAAAACGCGTATACGTTTACCGTTTTTCCGTTTTGCGACGCGTCCATTACGCTTGGAAGTGAAACTTTTTCGTTAGTATCAGTTGAAAAGCATTCAAACTCGATATTTTCTTCTTTTACGTAAGTTTTAAACTCGCTCAAACCAAAGTGAGTAGCGTTAAACGGAACTTCTAACGTAACAGGCGAAACGGAAACGTTTAACTTTTTAACACCGTCGTGCTCAAAGTTTAAAACTACGTTATACGTGTCCGCCTTATAAAGCGCTTTCACTTCCATTACGTAATTACCGTACTCGTTTTTAACTTTTGCGTTTTCAAAGTGCTCGTCGTAATCTTCACTAAAAGTACCGTTAAAGTTAAAATCACAAGAGTAAACTTGTTTGCCGTTTTCAAACTTTACTATTTGCCACTTTTCAAATGCGTATCTATCAAAATGCTCTGGAACGGTTTCAAAGGTAAGCAAGTTTTCAATTTCTTCTTCCAACTTCAACTCGTCGCCAAAGTGATAATACTTATCAAACGTTTGGCTATTCGTACTTCCGGGGCAAATAGCGTAAAACTTAACGTGATAACTTTTGTTTTCTAACTTTTCAAAAAGTTCTATTTTTTTACCATTTTCAAACTGATAAACGGACTCGCTATTAAAATTAGACCCGTCTGCATATTCGTATACTACGACTTTGCCAACTTCATTAGTAGAATACCTAAAAGCGCTGCCCATTTTAGTATATATACTTTCGCTATCGCCGGTAGCGTCAAATTTGCGGTGCCCGCTTATAGTAGTTTTAGTTCCGTCAAGATAGTTTATAGTTATAGTTACGTTACCTTGAAGCCCTACTACGCAACCAGCCGAAAACGGAATTATTAAAAATAACGTTAGTATTAAACAAATAAATTTTTTAAGCATAGTAAGTTGCATAATAAGTTTCACCCTCTACTATAGCGGCATAAGGCAATTTTTTCATAGAAGTAGTGTCGCTTAACCCGTAGAAATAGTTGCTACCTGTATCAATAGATATGGTATTGTCGCTATAAACGCGAGCGTCAACAGGTGGATTGCCGTTTTGAAGGTCAATTTTTATTGACTTAAACTCTTTGTGCTTTGCAAAAAGTTGAAGTGGCGTTGTTTCGTAATCTTTACTAATTTCCTTTGGAGCAGGGGTAGTTAAAGTAGAGTCTAAATACCAGCCCATAAATTCTACGTTTTGAGCCGTTACTTCTTCGGTAAAGTATTTAGTAAGGTCTTCGTCGTAACCAACCGTAATTGTTTTTGGCAGTATTTGATTATCGTTGCCGTCGACGTATAAAAAGTTGAGTTCAACCTTTACTTTATCCGACACCCAATTTTGTTTAACGCTAATAACGCAGTCGTTTGTGTAAAGCGTATTTTCAAAATGATTTACGATTAACGCTTCGTTAATTTTACCGCCAAACGTCCACTCGAATTCAACCAATTCGTTTTCCTTTGAAGTATAGAACGCGGTGTAGCCTACCAAAGTTTTTCTATCGTGCGCTTCCGTGCTAAATATATATTGAATATTTTGCGAAAGTTCTATATTAGAATCAATATTATACGAGTAGGTTGTAAAGTAGTTGCTATTTGTGCTTGAAACGTAGTTCACTTCGTAAACTCTTTTGTGCCACGTTTCGTATAGGTCAACGGTTTCCCCGTCTTTAATTTCCCATAATCTTTGGAAATTAATTTCGGTTATATCGTAATACGAATCGTAATCTAATACGGTTTTACTTTGGCCGTTTTTAGTATAGTATAAACCGCCGAAGATATATCCAACTCTTTTATACGGCGTATAATTTCCAAAGGTTTGATTATCGCCAACAAAATTTATCATCGTGTCTTTTTTGTCAGACTCTCTTTTTCCTTCAACGGTAATTTCGCTTCCGTCCCACTTGTGAATTATAAATTTAACTTTACCTTTATACTCTTTTTTGCAAGACTCGTCGCACCTTACTAAATTGCAACCACCGCTACAATCATCGCAACCACCGCAACTGTCGCAACTGCCAAAGAGCCACATAACTACTAATATAACTATTATCCACGTAATAACTTTTCTCATAAATAATCCTTAACTACATATACACAGCATAATAATTTTTACCGCTTTCCATAAGGGAATAAAGCGAACTATAATTTGTGTTTAAAATTTTGTTACTGTTAGGGTCGGTGCTCCAACCAACAAAATATTTTCCTAACGGTGCTTGCGGTTCAACGCTAACCACGCTCTCTTCAATCTTTTCACCGAGAGTGAACGGAGCGTAAACTTTTGCACTTACAAGCCCGTTACCTATATCTACTTGAATATCTTTATACTGCTTAACTTTTGCGTAAAGGTCTAAAACGTTTCCGTCTTGCTCGTAAAACTCTGTAATTTCGCCATCGTGCTTTTCTATAAATTGAGAAGTTTTATACCAACCGAAAAAGTCAAACTTGTCTTCTTCTTTTTTAATTTCTTCAAAATAACCGTCTAAATTTTCATTATAACCGACTTTTTTTACCGTTGGAGTAGTTCCGTCTACACCGTAATTAAACCTTACGTTTACTTTGTTTGGAGCAAACTTTGCAGTAACGTCAAGCGCGTACCAATAATCTTTTACCCAAACTCTTTGAATTCCGTTTTCCGTGTACCAAATAGAATCTTTCAAAACGTCGTCGTATAAATACATTTGGTCTTGTGCGGAAGAAAATTTAGTGCCGAACTCCCACGTGTAGTCACGGTCTTGCGGAGTGCCGCCGTAACTTGACTTCCAAAATGAAACGTCCCATCTATCTAAATAGTGGCGAGACGGCGTTGCCACGGCTACTTCTTGACGTAGTAAATCCGTCATAACGATATCGTCGCCGTACTCGTAGTCTATATGAACGTACGGCTCGTTGCCAACGTGATAGTAAACGCTGTATTCAAGTTTGCGCGTTTCTTCGTACAAGTGAATAGTTTTTCCGTCTTTAAACGAGTAAAGTAACTGCATATTGAACTCTTGATAGTCCATAAGATACTTTTTCTTGTTGTTGCCCGCGTCATAATATAGCCCTACGAGTTTATAGCCCGGTTTATTAAAATTATAGCCTTTAAGCGTTGCAAAACCGCCGTTTTCGGCTTGGACCACTATAAAATCTTCGGCGAGCGAGCGCGAACCTTTAATGGTTTGCACTTCCCCGTTGTCAAGGTGAATTTTAAAGGTTATATCACCGTAATACGAAGGAGTTGCACAACCTATAAAAAAGCAACTAACGCTTAAACTCAATATTAAAACTAAAATTGTGCTTACTAATTTTTTCATTTTGAAAACGCCTTGACCTTGCCACCTAAAAATAAGTGGCAAGGTCGCTTTTTACATTATTCTTCTATATTAGGCAAAATAACGTTTGTATATTCGCCTAATAAAGTGCCCGTTTTGTTAGTGCCCGTAACAACACCCGTTTGCGTGCAAGTAAATATTTGCGACGTTGTGCTATCGGTTGAGCAATAACCCATTAAACCGCCAACGTTAGTTTCGCCTTGAACGCTACCCGTATTTACCGCGTTTTTCATAATAAGTGCGATTGAACCGTTCCAGTCGCCTTCATATCTTACTGAATATGCAGGGGCTTCAAACTTGGCCCTACCCATTAAACCGCCAACGTAACTTCCTAAGCCCGTAATAGCACCGCTATTTTCAAAACTTATAGCATTTACTATTCTTGCCTCGTTATCTTTTTGGTTATATACGTTATACCAATCGCCAAAAATACCTGCAACGTAACTTGCGCCCGTAATATTGCCCGCATTCTTTACAGTTTCAATATTATAGTTTAGCGTCCTTTCTAACTTACCACTAATACCGCCAACGTAATTCGAGTTAGGAGCGTAAACTCTTGCGTTGTTTATAACGTTTGTAAATATGCCTTGCGAGTAACCCGTAAAGCCACCAACGTAATTACCTATGCAAAGTTCCCCAGAGTAGTCTATTACAACGTCGTTTACGCTACCGTCAATAGTAACGTTATAAGCCTTACCAATATAACCGCCAACGTAAGCATATTTGTTCGTAGATTCGTCAAGCGTGCCGGTTGCAGTTACGGTTGTTCCTTCGTTTGAAGTTGCAGTCATCTTAACGCCGTTTGCTTCACCGAACATACCGCCAATAAGCGCAGTTGCTTTAACGCTTGCGTTGCTTGTAACTTCAATAAAGTTAGTTTGTGAACTATCGGTTACAGTTCTACCAGCAATGCCACCAACGTAATAATTTCCTTCAACGTTACCCGTGTTAGCACTTTCTTTCATAATAATGGCTAACGTACCGTTCCAATCGCCTTCATATCTTACTGAATATGCAGGGGCTTCAAAATGAGAGTTGCCCATTAAACCGCCAACGTAATTTCCCGTACCTTTAATATTACCGTTATTGTTAAAGGCTATTGCGTTTACTATCCTTGGCTCGTTATCTTTTTGATTATAAACGTCGTACCATTCGCCGAATATGCCCGCAACGTAACTTACGCCCGTAATATTGCCCTTGTTGGTTACGGTTTCAATAGTGTAACCGTACGCCTTTGATAATCTACCCGATATACCGCCAACGTAATTTGCGTTTGGTGCGTAAATAGTTGCGTTGTTTACGCAATTTTTAAACGTGCCCGAACTGTAACCGGTAAAGCCACCAACGTAGTTACCTACGCAAAGCGTAGCGGAATAATCAATTTCAACGTCGTTTACGGCAGTATCTATAAGAGTATTTCCCGCGTAGCCGATATAACCGCCAAAGTAAGCGTATTTAGTTGTTCCATTATCGTAAACGCCAAGTGCCGTAACGGTAGAATTTCTATTTGACGTTTCTACTAATTTAATTAAGGAAGTTTCGCCCGCCAAACCGCCAACTATTGCAGTTGCCGTAATATTAGCAGAACTTACACCTTCTTCTATAAGTGAGTTAGTACTGTCGGTTACAACTTTGCCAACCAAACCACCAACGTATAAACCGCCCGTTATATTGCCCGTATTTTCAGGCTCTCTCATAATAAGAGCAAGAGTACCGTTCCAATCGCCTTCATATCTTACTGAATATGCAGGGGCTTCAAAATGAGAGTTACCCATTAAACCGCCAACGTAATTTCCTAAACCCTCAATATCAGCACTATTTTTAAAGCCTATTGCGTTTACTATCCTTGCCTCGTTATCTTTTTGATTATAAACGTCGTACCATTCACCGAAAATACCCGCAACGTAACTTAAACCCTTAATAGTGCCCGTGTTTTCAACGTTTTTAATAGTGTAAGCGTGAAGTTTACTTAATTGACCTGCAATACCGCCAACGTAATTTGATTTTGGAGCGTTGATAGTGCCGTTATTTTTACAGTCGGTAAACGTGCCAGACGACCAACCCGCAATACCGCCAACGTACATACCTTCGCAAGAAGTTGCCGAGTAGTTAATATTGCAACTGTTAGTTGCCGACGAAATGTTAGAGTTTTGCGCTCTACCAACGTAACCGCCCAAGAACGCGTATTTAGTTCCGCTTTCAATAGAAGTTTCGGTTGCGGTAATAGTGCTACCTAAGTTAGAAGGGCTAATTAAGTTGATTGTTGTTAAGTCGCCCGCAATAGCACCAACGCGTGCTTTTGCAGTTACTTTTGAGTTGTTAATGGCGTTTTCAAGTTGCGAAACGCTCGTATCGCTATACGCGTGGCCAATTAAACCACCAACGTACAAGCCACCTTCAACGTCGCCCGTGTTTTTACTTTCTTTCATTACGATAGCAAGCGTGCCGTTCCAGTCGCCTTCATACCTTACGGAATATGCAGGCGCTTCAAAATGCGCTTTGCCAAGTAAACCGCCAACGTAACTGCCTTCGCCTATTATCGTACCGCTATTTTCAAAAGCGTTTGCAATAACTTTTCTTGCTTTATTGTCTTTAACATTGTAACTATTTTCCCAATAACCTATTAAGCCTGCAACGTAATTAACGCCTTTTATAGTTCCGCTGTTAGATAAGTTGGTTACAGAGTAATCGTAATCTTTATCATATCTACCTATAATACCGCCAACGAAAGAGTCGCTACCCGTAACGTTGCCGTGGTTTTCTAAATAATTGATATTAAGCGACGACCCGTCTTTACTTCTACCAACTATACCGCCTACGAATTCTGCGCCTTTAATAGCGCCGTAGTTAGCGCAGTTTGTAATAGTACCCGCGTCAACAAAGCCCGCAATACCGCCAACGGCGTAAATATCGCTTGTATGAGTAGTGTCTGTTTCAACGTTTGCCTTGTTTACACAGTTCGTAATAGTACCGCTCGTCACTCTTGAAGCAAAACCGCCCGCATAGCCAACTTCGCCTTTAATTACGCCCGATTCAATTACACAGTTTGTAATGCTACCGCCGTTAAGGCTATAACAAATACTTGAAACGCCTACGCCGTTATAGTTTGTTGAAACCATATTAACGTTAATAAGCGTAAGCCCGTCAACTTTACCAGTTAAGTTATTAAATAATGCAACGTTGCCTTCATCGGTATTCACGCTTAAATTTGAAATTGAATAGCCGTTGCCGTTAAGTTTGCCGCTAAAATCAAACGGAGTCCACTTGCGACCGGACATATTAAGGTTTGTAACTAATTGATACGTTGCAGACGGATTGTCTTTAATCGCTAAAAAGTCTGCTTCGTTTTTAATAATTATATCTTTATTTTCTTTATCGGGAGCGTAGAAAGGATATACGGTTACGTCGCTCGTAAACATATAAGTTTGCTTTGAAGTACCGTCGCCGTTAGTTAAAATTTCCGCCGAATAATCGTCTTGAATATACTCCCAACCTATAAAGCGGTTTAATTCTTTGAACGCTACAGGAAGAGTGTAGAACTCGCCGTATTCTACCGTTACCGAAGTTTTACTACAATACTCGTCTTGCCCGTAAAGTTGAAGAGTTATAGTATAAGTTTTTGGCTCGTATAAAACGTGCAACATAACGTCGTCTGCCGGCATAGTAAACTCGTAAGTTGCGCCGTTTGCCACCTTAACGCCGTTAATCATTATGCCTTCAACCGAATATTGCGTTTGCGGTACTACTTCAATAGTTACTACCTCGCCTTCAACGTAGTGTTCTTTTAACTCTACCGTGCCCGCGTTTGCGTGCGAGCCCGTCAATATAATGTAACGTTTTTCAAGGAATTTAGCGTAAACGTGCGTTTCTTCATCGTACGAAGTCCACTTTGGCGAAGATACGCCGTAGCCTTCCGTGTCGGTGAGTTGAGTTTGTAAGGTTTCGTCTAAATACCAACCGAAGAAGCCGTAAACGTCGCTCGTTGGAACGTCGAGTTTATAATCTCCGTAATACTCAACCATTTTGTGCGTTACGCCTAAACTACCTTCGTTAGCGTGGTATATAACTTTGCGCTTATCGCCTTCAAATTTAGCAACCAACGTAACGTTGCCGTAAGAGCCAATTTCTATATCGTAAATAGGCGTTTTAGTAGCATCGTCACTTCTATACCAACCTTTAAAAGTAAACCTTTCTTTATAAAGTATAGGTAAAGAAATTTCGCTTTCAACGTTATAGTTGATAGCGTTTATTTCGGTTGCACCGTCGTTTACGCCTAAGTCGCCACCGTCAACAACGCTGCCGCCGTTTAAATCAAACGTTGCAGTATAGGTTATAACGTTCCACTTGCCGTAAAGTTTATTTATGCCGCTGTTATACGATAAAGTTGTAAGAGGCGCGGTATTAAAAAGCCTACTTACGTACCAACCAACAAGTTCTCTACCTGGGTTTGGAATATCCGGCATTTCAAAAGCCACGTCTGTCCTGTTATAAATTTTAACGGGAACAAAGTCGTTTGAACTATCTTTATAAAACTCAACGATTCTGTATTGATAGTAGAAAGCGTATAAAACAACGTCTTCTTCAACGCTTAAACAACTTGGCTCGTTAGTGTAAGGCTTGTAAGTATAATAGTCGGTTGACCAGCCAACGAATTCCAACTTATTTTCTTCATCGTGTTCTAAAACCGGTAAATCCATTATTTTAGAGCCGTGTTCGTAGGTTAATTCTTGGTTATTATCTCTGTTGTTATAGTCGATTAACGAAACGGTATATTTGCAAATTTCAACCACCGCGATTAACGTGCCGTTGTTAAGCCAAACCGAAGAATTGCTTTCGCTAATTTTTCTATAATCGCTTTTTACGCTTCCACCGTTTGAAATTAAAACGCCACCGTTATCAAGGTCGCCCGTTGCCCAGCCTATAAACTCATAACCCCTTGTCATTTCAGGGGTTGGTAGCGTGATAATTGATTCGCCAACTTTAACGCTAATAGGGTCTATTTCGCTAACGTCTGCAAAAGTGCTTGTTGACGCAAACGATTTTTGATAGTTGATAATTTGCCATTGAGCGTAAAGCGTAATATCCGCCGTTATTTGAAAGGCTTGGTTACCGCTTTTGTCAAAAATTTGAACACCGCCAACTTGGCTATCAAAATAGCCTAAAAACTCGTAACCTAAACGCGCTGAACTTACGCCTAAGCCGTTTAAGGTTGAAGAATCTTCTTCCGCGTCAAGTTGAACGGTTTTAGTTTGAGCGCCCGAAGTTGGAGCGTAACTTAAATCAAAGGTAACGTTTACCTTGTTACCTTCCCCGTCACCATTTCCACCGCCACAACCTATTAAGCCAAAGCAAGCAGATAACGCAAGCGTCAATAATAAAATTAAAATACTTATCTTTTTACCTTTCATATTAGCGCACCTTGAGTAATTTATAAAAATTGAATTTATTGCGTTTGCAATACTTTTATAAATATATTTCTAATAAGAGACGTGCGTTTTGCAATTTTTTGCAAAACGAAAGGGATATCCCTTTCCACTTTTACGCGCCCTTACACGTGTATACGCATTATGCGCGAGCGCGTTTTAATATTAGTACATAATATTATATTATAAGTTAAATAATTTTTCAACTGTTTTAATGAAATTTTTAATATTTATTAAAATTAAAAGTTATCCACATAGTTATCAACATTGTTAATAACTTTTTGTTGAGAATTGCCAAAATTTGCCGAAATTACCTTAATTTTACTCTAAAACATTGCTTAAACAACGCTTTAGTGCTATAATAATTACAAAACTAAAAGGTGTTTTATGGAAAATTTTTATTCAAGAACGGAAATGGCGTTTAAAGAAGACGGCGTTAAAAATTTAAAAAACGCGCACGTTGCGGTGTTTGGGCTTGGCGGTGTTGGCTCGTACTTAGTTGAAAGCCTTGTTAGAAGCGGTGTTAAAGCAGTTTCGCTTTTTGATGGCGACGCGTACTGTGAAAGCAATTTAAATAGGCAACTTTTTGCAACTACTTTAACCGTTGGAAAAAAGAAAGTTGACGTAGCAAAAGAACGCCTACTTCAAATTAACCCAAACTTAGAAGTTTACGCTTATAACTTATTCGTTGATAAAACTAATATTTGCGATATAGATTTTTCTAAATTTTCTTACGTTGCAGACGCGATAGACACCGTTAGTAGCAAAGTAGAAATTATAAAAAAAGCGCACGAAAACGGCGTAAAAGTTATTAGCGCTATGGGCGCGGGAAACAAACTTGACCCAACCCTATTTAAAGTGGCGGATATTACTAAAACAAAGGTTTGCCCGCTTGCAAAAATTATGCGTAAACTTTTAAAAGATGCAGGCCTTGAAAACGTAAAGGTAGTGTATAGCGAAGAACAACCTATTACGCAAAGCGAAAATATTAAAAAAGGCGAAAAATCGGCTATTGCAAGCGTGTCTTTCGTGCCAAGCGTTATGGGGCTTATAATGAGTGGCGAAATTATAAAAGATATTGCATTTAACAAATAAAATTATGGCTTTTATTGCTATAAGCAATAAATAAGGAGAATTATGACGAGAAGAGAAGTTGGCGAAAATTATTTTAAACAAGGCTATAACTGTGCGCAAGCGGTAGCACTTTCGTTTATTGACGTATTAAAATTAGATAGCGAAATAGTGCTTAAACTCGTTTCTGGTTTTGGCGGTGGATTTGGTAGAAAACGCGAAGTTTGCGGTGCCGTTAGCGGTATGGTTATAGTGCTAAATAGCGTTTTAGGTTATAGCGATATATCAAACAATGAAATAAAAATGGAACTATATAAAAACGTTCAATTTTTAATGGATAAATTTAAAGAAAAAAACGGAAGTTATATTTGCCGTGAACTTCTTGAAGGCGTGTCGTTAAGCGGTGGATACGCGCCCGAAAAACGCACCGAAACTTACTATAAAAAACGCCCTTGCGCAAGTTTAGTTGGCGACGCGTGCGAAATTTTAGAAGACTTTTTAAAAGAAAATAATTTAATTTAAAAAAAGCGGGGAAAACCCCGCTTTTTTCACGTTTTTTATATCTTACCAATTACCTTCTACTTTTTTTCTCGTATATTTGATTACGTATAATTTACAACCGCCGTCAAACCAACAACTGCTATCCGAACGATATACGATAGTGCGGTCGTACTCTTTAACTTCAACCTCAAAACCATCACTTGTTAGTTTATCTTTTACAATTTGAGCCATTGCTTTTGCAAATTTACTTGACTCTTTATTGTTGTCAAATTCTGGCAAACCAACTTCTGCAAAGTGATATTTAAGCAACGTTGTAGGAGTATGTGCATAATCTGTTGAACGTAAGTTTTCATAATGAATTCTTTGCAAATTGTGCCCAAAATAAAAATCTTGCTTTTCCGTCACTATTTCCCAACTTAAATCATAGTTTGGATTTTTACTAATAACACTTTTGCAAATATTCGTTATTTTTTCAATCCAGCCTTGCATTATTTGATTGTTTTTTATTTTATTTTTCAAATTCTTAACCTTTGATTTTTCTTCTGCTTCAAGCCTTCTTTGCTCTTCTCTTCTTCGTTCCCAATCTTTATTTTCCTTTACCTTTTTGCCTACTATTATTGCCACAATAGCGCCAATTATCAAAATAGTCATGCTAACGCCAAATATCGTATCTCCCATTTAATCTTTCTCCTTGTTTTAAAAATTTTTATATGGCAATATTATTATAGTAACAATTTTTGTTACTGTCAACTGTTTTGTAACATTTTTTGATACTATTTCTATATGGAGTTCAAAGAAAGATTAAAAGAATTAAGGTTAGAAAAAGGCGTTACGCAAATTCAAATTGCAAAAATAGTTAATATGTCTAAAATGGCAATATCGCATTGGGAAAAAGGAAATAGTGAGCCAAGTATTGACCAATTAAAAATTTTAGCAAACTATTTTGACGTTTCTATTGACTATTTAACAGGCTTTTTAGATTAAAAACATATACTTTTTTATGGTAAAACGTATAAAAAAACGCGGGACTTTTCCCGCGTTTTTTTGCTATTTTTAAAGTTTTGTTTTGGCGTTATTTTTTAAAAGTAAAAGAGTTAAAATAATCATAGTTAGCGGAAATATTATAGACGATAAAACGCCTATATTTACGCCAAAAAATTCACTAACAACGCCAACGAGCGTAGGCCCGAGCGTACAGCCAACGTCTCCGCCTAATGCAAGTAAACCAAACATTACCGTTCCGCCCGTTTTAAACGTTTCGCCAGCGTAGGCGTAAGTTCCCGGCCACGTTAAACCAACGAAAAGCCCGCTTAAACTAAAAAGTAAAAGCGAAACCCATTTTATAGGAATTATTGCCGATAAAAATATAACCGCCGTCATTAAAAGCGCGCATATAAAAAGTGCTTTTCCAACGTTAAAATTACTCTTTTTTAAACCAAAAAATAGGCGCGATAAAAGCATAAAAATTGCAAAGGTTAAAACGCCTATAAGGTCGCCCGAAGTTTTATCTACCCCTAAACCTTCTTCGGCGTAAAAACTTATCCATTGTGCAACGGCTTGTTCGCCCGCGCCCGCCATTATCATTAGAATAAAAAATATAATAAAGGTTTTGTTTTTAAGTAGTTCTATTTTTTTAACGGGCTTATCGTCGCCTTGCGGTTTAAGAATTGGGCAGTTTATAAATAAAAGTATTCCAACCGCGGGTATTATACATAAAATAAGCGAAAAAATATTCCAGTTGTAAATATTTAAATATTTGAAAAATAACGTTGCACTAATTACCACAAAAACGTGGCCTATGCAATAAAATGCGTGCAAAAAGTTGAGTTTTGCAGGCTTGTTGTTAAGTGGCAACGCTTCAACAAGCGGGCTAAGTATTACTTCTGTTATACCACCGCCAACCGCCATAAACGTTACGGAAACTAAAATGGTTATAAAAATTAAAACGCTATCCGCCGTAAAAAACGGAACTATTCCCGCTATAAATAAGCCAAAAAGTGCAACTAAGCACGCTAAAATTACCGTTTTTCTATACCCTAATTTAAGCGTTAAGTTTGCCGAAAAACTATCAACTATAATTTGAAGTGCAAAGTTGTAAAAAACGATAAACGAAATTAGGTAAAGCGGTATTTTATAAAAAGATGCAAAATACGCAAATAAAAGCGGTAAAAAGTTATTTACCACCGCTTGAACAACATATCCAAAACAACACGCGTATAAAGTTTTATTGTAATTTTTATTCATAATATCGCCCACCGTTTTAGTTTAACATAAATTTGTAAAAAATCAAATAAAATAACACTTTTTTTAACTAAAACATATTATAATAACGGCCACTTTGGCTAATAATTAAAAGGAATTTAAAATTTAATGTGTTTTAATTTGTGTAACAATAACCAAAACAACTGTCAAAATAGACCTAATCGCGTAATTATTTCTACGGTAGGTCCACGCGGTCCGGTTGGGCCACAAGGTCCTGTAGGTCCACAAGGCCCGCAAGGTGAAACGGGTTTACAAGGCCCTACCGGTCCACAAGGTGCAACGGGCGCTACAGGTCCGCAAGGTCCTATCGGTTTAACAGGTCCACAAGGTCCTGTAGGTGCAACAGGTGCTACGGGCGCAACGGGTGCAACAGGTCCACAAGGTCCTGTAGGTGCAACAGGTGCTACAGGTCCACAAGGACCACAAGGTGAAGTTGGCCCACAAGGTCCACAAGGTCCTGCGGGTCTTTCTAACTCCATTTACGCTACGGCAGAGAATGGCACGTTAGCCCCTAACGCTATAGCGCCCGTAGAAACGGAACTTGAAACGACCTTAAACACTACCGACGTTACAAACGGCACTATAACTATTGATTCGGGCTACTATTTAGTTACCTACTCGCTAACAGGCTCGTCTACCGACTTAGACTTGTCGCTTAATCAAAACGGTGCTGAAATTTCAACAATTTCATCGGCATCAACAATAAACGATACCTTTGAAAAAACTGTAATGGTTTACTCTCCAACCGCAACTACTTTAACGCTAACAAACACGGGTACGGACACCTTAACCTATACCGATATAGGCATTGTCGTTACAAAACTTGAATAAAAAAGAAAGGAACTGCTTTGCAGTTCCTTTTTTACTCTATCGGTTCGCTTATTTGTATATACGGTATTTTATTAAACTTTGAACGGAATTCGTCAATAAACGGCTCGTAACTACGCGCTTCTACTACTATTACGAAAAAACTCTCGTCGTTAAAAACTAATTCAAGCCTATTTTTAAAGGCTTCGTATTTAATTTCTTTAATTTCGCTTGCGTCAATTTTAGTTACTATAAAACCGCATTTAAAATTTACGCCCTTTTCCGTTATAACGTAATATGATTTTATAAGTGCAAATATAGCAAAAACTATAAAGAAAAGCGAAAGTAACAAAACTATTATTAGCGAAAACACGTTGTAAACGGAAAGCCCAACGTTGCTTTTAGCAAGATTGATTATTCTAATTAAATTGAGCGCAATGCAAGAAACGGCAAGCACTATGCCCGCAATTAAAAGTATAGTTATTAAACGCGAAAATTTATATTTAAACTTTTTCATAAAAAACTCTCTTTTTTATTTTTTTATATTATACCACAATTAAAAATTAAAAACAATAAACTTGACTAATTTTTATAAATCTTATATCATATTAGCGTTATTTTATTTTTTACGGAATTTATTTATGAGTATTTTAGAAATTCGTTCTTTAACTCATCGCTACGATGATAAATATTTATTTAACAACGCGTCTTTAACCGTAAACAACGGCGAACATATAGGCGTTGTTGGTTTAAACGGCGCGGGCAAAACCACCTTTATAAACATTATTGCAGGTGCACTTACGCAAGACGACGGCGAAGTTTTACGCCAACCTAACGCAAGATGGGCGTATCTTGACCAACACGCCGAAATTGACCGCAGTTTAACTATAATGCAGTATTTGCAAAGCGCGTTTACCTATTTATACGAAATTGACGCAAAGTTACAAACACTCTATGAAAAAATGGCAACTGCGGAAAGCGACGAAGAAATGGACAGGCTTATTAAAAAGACGTCTAATATGCAAGAAACGTTAGATAACGCGGGCTTTTACGACTTAGAGTCTAAAATTAAAAAAGTTGCGGGCGGTTTAGGAATAGGTGCGCTTGGGTACGACACGGTTATTTCAAGGCTTTCTGGTGGTGAACGTGCAAAACTTATGCTTTCAAAACTTCTTTTAGAAGAAGTTGACATTATGCTTCTTGACGAGCCTACCAACTTTTTAGATATAGAACATATTGCTTGGCTTGAAAAATACCTTAACTCGTTTAAAAAAACTTTTTTGGTTATTTCGCACGATACTTCTTTTTTAAACAACGTTTGCAAGTTTATAATTAGCATTGAAAACGGAACTATTAAAAAATATTCGGGGAATTACTCTTCTTTCGTAACTCAACACGAAATGAACGCTAAACAATATGAAGACGAATATAACCGCCAACAATTAGAAATTAAGCGTATGCAAACTTATATTGATAAAAATAAGGCGCGCGCGGCAACTGCGGGTATGGCAAATTCACGCAAAAAAATGCTTGATAGAATAGTGGTTATGCAAAAGCCCGTTACGATAGAAGACGCTGAGTTTAAGTTTCCTTATATTCCGCTTCACACTAAAGATTTTTTAATTATAAAAGATTTAGAAGTTGGCTATAATAAAACTCTTATTCCGCCTATAAACTTGCATTTAAGTAGTACGGACAAGTTGTGGGTGCGCGGTACGAACGGTGTTGGCAAAACTACGCTTATTAAAACGCTTACGGGCAAAATTCCCGCACTTAACGGCTCGTATAACTTTCATATTGCAACAAAATACGCGCTTTTAAACCAAGAACTTGATTTTGATAACCCTAATATGACCGCCGTTCAATACTATAACGAAGCGTTTCCAAGGGCGAATATTAAAGACCAAAGAAGAGAAGTTGCAAAAGTAGGGCTTAAAGGCGACCTTTCTTTAAAACCTATATCAAATATGAGCGGTGGCGAACAAGTTAGAACAAAACTTGCCGTTTTAAACAACACGCCGTCTAACGTACTTATTTTAGACGAGCCAACTAACCACCTTGACGTTAGAGCAAAAAACGCGCTTAAAAAAGCACTTCAAGAATACGAAGGCGCAATAATACTCGTTAGCCACGAGCACGATTTTGCAAGCGAAATTTGCAACGTTATATTTGATGCAAAAGGCAAAATTTAATTAAAAAAAGTAGCACTAGCCGCTCTTCCCGTAGGGGAAAAGCGGCAACTAAATAAATCCGTAAACGGATTTGTTATATCCGTCTAACAACGGGTGATATCGCCTACGGCGGTGAAATTTGCCTAACGGCAAGTTGTGGATTTATTTAATATAACTTTGGCGTAGCCAAAATAAAACTGCTTGCGCAGTTGGCGTTCGCTTCGCTCGGCTAAACTGTTTGCTTGCGCAAACAATATAACTTTTAGCCACAAGGCTAAAAATAAAACTAAATTATCTTAATCTTTTGTGGATAAGAAAAGCCCACCATATTTCGCCTTAAAGCGAAGTATAGTGGGCTATACTTTTGTTATGAACTAAAAACCCTAATAGAAGAGACCTTATTTGCTACTTTTATTTTTTTATTTAAAATATTCCAACGCTTTCTAAATTAGGAAAAAGCGGTTGTTGTATTAGCCTGCACGCTATTTCCGCCATAGCGCTTGGGCTTTCTTTATGCCCGCCGTTAAACCATTCGAGCATAAGCGTCATTAAACCCGAAATTGCAAAGTTGAAAACGTGGCTACGCATACCGCTCGTGTCGTTTGGCAAAAATTTTTCAACGGCAACGCCACTTACCACCGTGGAAGTTTGCGAATTCCTAAGCAAATGCCCCGTAAGCGAATTTTTAATTATTACTTTTAAAAACGTTTTTTGCGGGTCAACAAGCCAAAACGAAAAAAAACATTCGAGTTCGCCTTTTAGCGTGCGCCTTTCACGTTTAAAATTTTCATAATAAGTTTGATAGCCTTGTAACGTATGGTCAATTAACGCTTCAAGCAAGCCTTCTTTACAAGCAAAATATCTGTAAAATGCCTTTCTTGGAATTTTTGTTTGACTGCAAACTTCGCTAACGGTAACGTCTTCATACGATTTGGTAACAAGCAAAGTTAAAAACGCGTTTTCTATTTCCGCTTGGCGCTTTATTGAACGCTGAGTTTTACAACGCTTGAACATAAAAAATCTCCCTTAATTATAAAATAATTAAAAAATTGCGTTTACATTTTCAATTTTAGCACATATTTTTAATAAGTCAATACAAAAAAGCAAAAAAAGTGTCACAGAATTGACATTTTGGGTGCTTGTTGAATTGTGAAAAGTTTGTTAAAATATATGTAGTTAAATATTTATATTTAAAGGAGATTGATATGGCAAAAGCAGTACAATTAGATGAAAACGGCAAACGCAAGTTTGGCATAATGGATAAACTTGCATATGCAGCCGGCGACCTCGGTTGCAACATGAGTTTCTCGCTTAAAAGCACCGTGCAAACTTTCTGGCTTGTTTTTATGATGCTTGAAACGGGGTTACTCTCCATACTTTTACTTATCGTTCAAATTTGGGACGCTATTAACGACCCGTTAATAGGCACCTTAATTGACAATGATAAAAGAAAGTATAAAATGGGTAAATTTAAAACCTATATCTTTATAGGCGCATTAGGTTTACTTGTTGGTGGCGCAATGGTATTCTTACCTTTCCCTAACGCAGATTTATGGGTTAAATGCGTTCTCTTCGTAGGCGGATATTTAATTTGGGACGCGTTCTACACTATTGCAAACGTTCCTTACGGCTCAATGCTTTCTCTTATTACGGAAGATAACGGCGAACGCGCACAACTTTCTACTTGGCGTTCAATAGGCTCTATGATAGGCAACATTTTACCTATGGTTATTCTTCCTTCTCTCATTTGGAAAACCGTAACTTACGACGGAACTACGAGTTATTTAAACAATATCGTTATTCCAGAAGATATTAAGTGGTTGTTTACTCCTGAAAATTTAAGTAAAAACCCTGAAACCGGCTTGCCATACAATCCTGGCGATAACGTTTTAAACCCTGCAACGGGTGAAAAGTTACAAATACTCCTTGGCGAAAAAGTGTTCTGGGCAGCGCTTATTATGGGCGTAATCGGCTTTATTGCGTTTATGTTTATGATTTGGAAAATCACTATTCGCGTAGATGAAAATTCCGTTAAAACTAATGAACAAACTGAAAAGTTCAATTTGTTTAGCGCGTTTGGCAAATTCGCAAAGAACCGCCCTGCCGTTGGTGCAACTCTTGCCGCTATGGGTATGTTCCTTGGTATGAACGCCGCAACTACCGCTACTACCATTATGTTTGCTATTCACTTTAAAATGGCAGAACTTTCTGGTTTGGTGCAAATGATTGGCTTTATACCTATGTTCATATTTATGCCGTTCATTACTAAAATAGTTAAAAAATACGGTAAGAAAGAATCTTCCGTTGTAGGAACTATGGTTTCTATTGGCGGTGCTTTACTTATGTTTGTATTCCCGCTTATTCCTAATAAGACGGTTGCATTAGTTCTTTTCGTTCTTGCACTTTCTATATTCGGTATCGGTATGGGTATTTACACTTGCGTATCTTGGGCTATGATGGGCGACGCTATCGACTACAACGAATGGAAATTCGGCACTCGTGAAGAAGGTAAAGTTTACTCAATCCACTCATTCTTTAGAAAACTCGCACAAGGCATTGGCCCTTCAATGGTTCTCTTAATAATGGGCTGGCTTGGTTACGAATCTAAATACGGTACGCTTCTTCAATCACCTCAAACCGCACTTAATATGTGCTGGCTTGTTGCAGCGCTTTATATGTTTAGTGCAATACTTCAATTTATTGGCATTGCGGTTATTTACAACCTTGACAAGAAAACTCTTGCTAAAATGGAAAGCGACCTTAAAGCAAAGCACGATGCTGAAAAAGTTGAAACTGCACCTGTTGAAGCAGTTGAAGCATAAAAACAGCCAAGTTCTTGGCGTTACTTGAAAACAAAAAACGCCCGATAAATTTTAATCGGGCGTTTATAATTTAAACTTTTAATTAGGAGACTTTATGAGAAAAATTATATCTTTAAATGAAAATTGGGAGTTTATTAAAAATTACGGTGCGGAAGCGCAAGAAGAAGCCGTTACCGTTTCTCTTCCACACACTTGGAATAATATTGACGGTATTGACGGCGGTAACGACTATTTTAGGGGCACTTGCGCGTATAAAAAAGTGGTAAAAGCAAGCGAACTTGAAAAAGCCGACAAATACTTTTTAGAAATTAACGGCGCTAACTCTTCTTGCGACGTTTACGCTAATGAAAATAAACTTTTCCATCACGACGGCGGTTACTCTACTTTTAGAGTTGACTTAACGCCTTACTTAAACGAAAACTGCGACCTTACGGTAGTAGTTGACAACGCGCCAAACGATTTTGTTTATCCACAAATGGCAGACTTTACTTTCTACGGCGGTTTATATAGAAACGTAAACTTAATTGCCGTTTCTAATAGCCACTTTGATTTAGAATATTACGGCGCACCTGGCATTAAAATTACGCCTATTGTAAAAGGCGAAAATGCCGAAGTTGAAGTTGAAGTTTACGCTAAAAACGTTAAAGACGGTCAAAAATTTGTATACACTATTTACGATAGTGAAGAAAAAGAACTTCAAAAAATTGAAAGCGCTGAAACAAAGGTAAACTTTGTAATTGAAAACGCGCACCTTTGGAACGGTAGAATAGACCCTTATTTATACTGCTGTGAAGTTGAACTTATAGAAAACGGCGAAGTTTTAGATAACGTTTGCTCACGCTTTGGTTGTCGCTTTTTTGAAATTGACCCAGAACGCGGTTTTATTTTAAACGGCAAAGAATATCCACTTCGCGGTGTGTCGCGCCACCAAGATAGAATAGGCTACGGTAACGCACTTTTAAAAGAACACCACGACGAAGATATGGATTTAATTTTAGAAGTAGGCGCAACTACAATAAGGCTTGCTCACTATCAACACGACCAATATTTTTACGACCTTTGCGACGAAAAAGGTTTAGTTATTTGGGCGGAAATTCCTTACATTTCTAAGCACCTTCCTAACGGTAGAGAAAACACTATTTCTCAAATGAAGGAACTTATCTCGCAAAACTACAACCACCCTTCTATCGTTGTTTGGGGGCTTTCAAACGAAATTACTATGGGTGGCGATAAAGACCCTGACCTTATTGACAACCACCGCGTTTTAAACGACCTTGCTCACAGTTTTGACCCTACGCGCTTAACTACTATTGCTTGCGTTTCTATGTGCCCTATGACTGCCGAATACGTTAAAATTCCTGACGTTGTTTCGTATAACCACTACTTTGGTTGGTACGGTGGCGACACGAGTATGAACGGACCTTGGTTTGATAAATTCCACGCTATGCACCCAAATATTCCTATCGGTGTTTCGGAATACGGTTGCGAAGCGCTCAACTGGCACACTTCTAACCCTATGCAAGGCGACTATACTGAAGAATATCAAGCGTACTACCACGAAGAACTTATTAAACAATTATTTACAAGAAAGTATCTTTGGGCTACTCACGTTTGGAATATGTTTGACTTCGGTGCGGACGCGCGCGCGGAAGGCGGTGAAAACGGTCAAAACCACAAAGGTTTAGTTACTATTGATAGAAAGTATAAAAAAGACGCTTTCTACGCATACAAGGCTTGGCTTTCAAAAGACCCGTTCGTTCACATTTGCTCTAAACGCTATATAGATAGAGTTGAAAGCGAAACGAAAGTTACGGTTTACTCTAACTTTCCAGAAGTTGAACTTTTTGTAAACGGCGAAAGCGTTGGCAAGCAACAAAGCGAAAACCACTTCTTCTACTTTACCGTTAAAAACGAAGGCGAATCTAAACTCGTTGCAAAAGCGGGCGAGTATAGCGACGAAAGCGTTATAAGAAAAGTTGAAGAAATGAACCAAGACTACGTTTTAAAAGAAAAGGGCGCAATTCTTAACTGGTTTGACGTTGAAGCACCGGAAGGCAGATTCTCGCTCAACGATAAAATGAGTGATATAATGTCTTCATTCTGGGGCAAACTTTGGGTGGCAAAACTCGGCTTACGCCTTATGAAGAAAATGGGCAACAAGAAAGGCAAAGGCGCTAAACCTGCCGGCTTTGACGTTGATATGAAAGACGTTATGGGTATGCTTGGCGGATTTACAGTTTTAAGGCTTACTTCTATGATAGGTATGGTTAACGTTTCGTTTACGAAAGAAGACCTTTTAAAAATGAACAAACAACTTAACCGCATCAAAAAACCTAAAAAACTTTTAAAGAAATAAAATAGAAAGAGTGTGCTTAACTGCACACTCTTTTTTTACGCTAACTTTATATATAATTTTACTCGTTTACAACGTTGTATTTGGCAAGTTTTTTAAATAGCAAGCCTATATAGTTTGAAAGTATTTGCCTTTCCTTTCCTACGGGTTGGCGCGTTACAAAGTTTAGTAAATAAACTTCTAATTCTTCAATTTCGTTAAGGTCTTCGCCCGTTAAATTGTTTTCTTTTAACTTATTTATTAGTTCTTTTAAATAGTCTATATTCAAGTAGCCCGTATATTCGCTACTATTTGCCGTTTTGCATTGTATAGTTTCTACAATTCGCTTTACGTTTGTTGGCGGTAGTTTAACGGGCTCTACGTTGTGGCTTTTTACAACTTCGGCTTGTTTTTTTATAAAAAATTTGCCTACCGCTTTTAAAATTAAATTCATTAAATATGCTAAAAGTATAAGCGTTAAATTATAATATAAAACTTCAAAAACACCGCTATCTATAAAGCCGACGGAAAATAAAATTGACATAATTATTGATATAACCGAAACGCTTTTAAAAAATTCTACGCCTACGCCCTTTTTTAAAACAACGCTTAAAAGTAACTCAACCAAAAAGCAAAAAAGCAAAATTGCAACAACGCCAAGCATTATATATTTAGAAAACTCACTTTCAAAAAACGCTTTTAAACTTGCTAAAACGAAATAAAAAACTTGTTCCATAACGATTAAATTATTGAACAAGTTTTATTTTTTTATACTTACACGTCAACCTTAACGCTTTTAAGTTGCAAAATGTTTACAAGGTAAACTTCTTTAACTTTATATTTAGAACTTTTTTCTATTGCTTCTTTATAAAGTTTAAGTTGAGTGTAATAATTTTTAATTAAGTCGCTATCGTTTTTAATTGTTGAATACTTAAAGTCAATTAAAATTGCATCGTTACCGTTTACGGCTAAAAGGTCTATTTGACCTTGAACTAAAATTTGCTCGGTATCGTTTGAAAAGCCAAGTTCGTTTGCATTAAATAAACAACAAAACTTTTGCTCTTTTAACTGCTTATATTCTTTAATTTTATTAAAGATATCTAAATTTAAAATTGCCTGCAAATTGTTATCGTTTAGTAAATTTGCTTGCTCTTTGGTAATAAGCCCGCTTTCAAGCATTTCTTCTTTTTGCTTAACCGCGCTATCGCCGTAAAACGAGCAAAGTTCTAAAAACCTATGATATGCCGTGCCCGTTTCACTACTTGAATAGCCAAATAAGTTAGTAGTTTCGTAATATTCGTGTTCTTCGCCTTTATTAACTTCGGAAACGGAGCGTTTAAGCGGTAAAGCGGTGCTGTCTTCGTGAGCGTATTTAAAGAGTAAATTTTCTTTTATTTTACTTGCTAAGTCTTTATCAACGGCTTTGCCTATAACGGTAGTTCCCTTTTCATTGTTTTCTAAAACAAGTTCGCTATCTAAGTGGAGCGTAATAGGCGCGTCGCTTTCCTTTAAGTAGCACTTTTGCCTATCCGCCATTTTATAGTTAGCGTATAAACGCTTGCTTGATAGCGAAGAAGTGTTTGCAATAAAATGAATAGCGTATTTTGCTCTCGTTATAGCAACGTAAAATAGCCTTGCTTCTTCAACGGCACGCTCGCGCTTATATTCAAGTTTAACCACTTGCCTTAAAACGTTTTCGCTATAAGTCATATTGTCAAGGTCGTAATTTTTTGGAACTACGCCGTATTCCTTACTAAACAAAACGTCGCCAACGATATCGCGCGAGTTAAAGGCTTTTTCAAAGTCTGCAACTATAACTACTGGAAATTCAAGACCCTTTGACGCGTGCTCCGTCATAACTTGAATAGTGTTTTCACCCGCGGTTTGGCTTTGAGTAATTTCGTCAAGCGAGTCTTCTAAATATTCGATAAACTCTATAACGCTCATACCCTTATCGCCTAAAACGCTTTCGGCAATAAAGCGCTCAACACGCTTTAACCTTTCCGCGCCAAACGGCATTGAAAGTAAATTTACGTCGTAACCCGTGTCGCCTATAATTTTATAAAGAACTTCGCTTGCGGGCGCGTATTCGCTAATTAGCCTTACGCCGTCAAACCAAGTTAAAAATTCTTTGAGTTTTTTACTAAGTTCTCCGCCACGTTGCGCGTAATTTACAACGCAGTTATAAAACGATTTTTCTTTTTTATACGCGCTTTTAATAACGGCAAGTTCTTGCTCGGTAAACGCGCCGAAATTAAGGAGTGTTGATGCAAGCGGAATATCGCGCATAGGCATAATAACGGCGTTTAAAACGTCGATAAGCGCCTTTATTTCAGGATATTTTCCAACCCCTACCGACGCGCTTGAAGTTACCGGCAAGCCTACGTCGTAAAGGCAAGAAACAAGTTCTTCGCCATAGCCGTTTACACCGCGAACTAAAATGCAAATATCTTTAAATTCTACTTGTTTATATCTTTTTGTTTCGTCTTTTTCCTTTACGTCGTAATAGTTAGTTTTAAGCAAGTCCATAATTAGTTTTACCGTTAAAATAACTTGCTTAGAATACTCTTTTTTTCTTGCCTTGCCGTAGTTTTCAATAACGGAATAAACTTTACTTTCTATATCTACGTCTTCTTTTTTAACGTCTTCTATTAAGTGAATTTGTGTTTCGCCGTCAAAGTTGCCGTAACCGCCCCCGTAAATCATTTGATTTTCTTTATAGTTTTGACCGCCGAATTTATCGGTAAACACGTCGCTAAAAACGTTGTTTGTAAGTTCTATAATTTTTTTAGCACTTCTAAAATTAACGTCAAGTGAAATTGCCTTTCCGCCGTCGCCCTTTAAATATCTGTTGTATTTTTCAATAAAGAATTTAGGATTGCAACCCCTAAAAGCGTAAATGCTTTGCTTACTGTCGCCAACTAAAAAGGCGTTGTTATTTGAAATTTTAGTAATTATGCTTTCTTGAAGTGCGTTTACGTCTTGATATTCGTCAACGAAAATATAGTCGTAAAGCGAAGAAACTTCGTTTAAAATTTCTTGATTTTCAAAAAGTTTAAGCGTGTATTTTTCAAGGTCTAAAAAGTCAACGCCGTTTTCTTCACTTTTTAAATTAAAATACTCTTCTTCAAATAGTTTTGCTAAACTAAAAAGTTCGTTTACTATAAAAATATTGCTTTCAACGGCGTTTATTAAGTTGTTTTCGCCACCGGCAAAATTTTCAAAAATATAAGTGTAGGTGTTTTTAAATTCGTTTGCGTAATATTTGAACTCTTCTAAAAGTTCCTTGTTGTCGCACTTGGTTTGCGGAAGTTTAATTTCAAAATCTAAATTAGTGCTTGCAAAGTCAAATAGGTTCGTTGCTTGTGCAAGCGAATTTGCAAGCGTAAGTAAAGTTTCGCAAGCGTTAAAACGCTTTTCGTCGCTTATAAATTCGCCTTTTAAATTTTCAAAAATTTCTTCGTATTCGCGCGCTTCGTCTTTAAAATATTCTAAAATTTTTCCGTTTACGGCGTCTTTAACAGTTTTGTGACTGTTTATACTTTTTTGTAAAAGTTCTTCTAAGCCAAGTTCGCTACCCGAAAACGAATAGATTTTGCTTATAATTTCTCTTAACCCTTTATCTTTACGCTTACCGCCGAAAATATCTACTAATTTTAAAAAACTTTCGCTTTTTATAGAGTATTGTTTTTCAAAAAGATTAGACATTGCTTTTGCTTGCAATTTTTTGCTTTTTTTAGCGTCTAATACGGTAAAAGACGCGTCAAGCCCTAACGCGTAAAAATACTTTTTTAAAAGGTTTGCGCAAAAAGAGTGAATAGTGCTAACGTCTGCAACCGCAACCTTTTCAAGTTCGCGCTTAAAGCGAATATCGCCACTTTCGTTATACTCTTCGGTAAGCGCCCTTTTTAACTTTTCCTTCATTTCGCTTGCGGCGGCGTTAGTAAAGGTTACGGCTAAAATTCTTTCTATTGGCACGTTTTTTTGCGTAATTAAACGAATAATGCGCTCAATTACAACGTGCGTTTTACCGCTACCTGCCGATGCCGAAATTATAGCGTTACCATCGCCGTGAAAAACGGCGTCGTATTGACTTTTTGTTAACGTTTCGTAACTTCGCATTACTTATCTCCCTTTTCTAAATTTTCGCTTACCGCATTTATAATAGTTTTTGAATTTACTTTTTTAACCTTTCG
Organism: Christensenellaceae bacterium; assembly: GCA_045637905.1. Taxonomy (GTDB): domain Bacteria; phylum Bacillota; class Clostridia; order Christensenellales; family Borkfalkiaceae; genus HGM11412. The sequence goes on from JAZUAJ010000001.1 coordinate 29,610, forward strand.
CTTTTCAACGCTTTCTTCACTTGCACCGCACATACCGCCGTAAGGGCAAAAATCGCAACTACTGCCGTAAGGCGACGGAGCAATAAAACCCGAGTTTATTTCGTCAACGCCCTTTTCCGAAATTTTAAGCGCGTATTTTAAGTAGCCATGCATTTCTTCGCTTTTAAGTGCTTGCGAAGTAGAAGTAAGCCCACCGCTCTTTTTCATTTTTAAAGAAACGTATTCGCTATCTAAATTTTTAGAAAAATTATTGTCGGTAGCGTTTATTATTTCTTCACTATCAACGGTTTTGCCAAGCATAACGTAATTTTTTTTGCCGTTTTCACTAAACGAATCGTGCACGGGGAAATAATACGCGCCCGCAGGCTCAAAATTGCCCGTTAAAAAGGCGTTCATATATAAATAGAGTTGAAGTTTATTGCCGGTGTAAAAATACTCGTCGCTGGCGTTTATCGTGCCCGTTTTATAGTCGATAACTCTAATTTTATTATCGAACACGTCAATGCGGTCAACCTTGCCTTGAATTTTATAAGTACCGCTTTTTGCGTTTAATTTAATTGCTTTAAATTCCTTTTCGTAATCGCTAAAAGCCTTTTCAAAATAAACGGGCTTAAAACTTGAATTTACAATAGAATTATAAATTGCAAAGCAAACGCGTTTGCCTTCTTTTAAAAGACGGTCGAAAAGATGGCTATGCTCTGGATTGTCTTGATAATCTACAAGGTTTTCGTTAAACGCCTTTTGGCAAATTTCGCTAACTAATTTATCGGAACTTTCCTTACCAGAAACGCTTTCAACTTTTTTAACGTATTCTTCCGTAACCGTATGTAAAAGTGAGCCAAGGTCGCTACTTTTAACGTTTTCGGTAACTTCTTCTTTGAGTTTAAGAACGTTTTGCGAAAAGTTTGCGTACGGGCAAGCAAAGTATTTTTCAAGCGTAGTTGCCGAAACTTGACCGTTATTAAAACAAAGTTCCATACCGCTTTCTAAGTTCTTTTTATCAAACGTTTTGGTTAAAAGCGAGTTCGCTTCTTCTTTTAAATGCTCTAAATTTTGATTGTTTACCGCATCGTAAAACGACGCAACTTCAAGCCTTGTTTTTGCGTTGCCTTCTTTAAACGAAGAAGAAAGTTTGGCTATTTTTTTAAGTGCGGGTTTTGTAGAGATATAATCGCACGATAACGCGTTTGCACCTAAATATAGCCCGTTAGCATCGTTTTTATTAGCGCATTGAATTACGCTTAAATTAAATATTTTGATCAAATAATTTATAACGTCTGACCTAACGGCTTGTTCTCCGCTAACCGTTGCCGTTGAATACGACGCGGTAAGCGTATTTGTAAACGACATAAGCGCAATTGCAACGTTTTCCTTTTCGCGCTTGTTTACAATTTTAATTTTAGGCTCGATTATAATTTTAAAATCGTCAAGTTTATAAAGGTCGCCGTCGGTTAAAAGCGCGGTGTCGCTTTTAACGAAAGGCACGTCACCGTTTAAACCGAGCGCGTACAAATTTTTGGCGCTCTTAATTTTAACGTCTTGCATTTCGCCAACGTAAACGGCATCGTTAAAAAGTGGAATTGCACCTACGTTCGTTGCCGTTGTTCCACTTGTAAATATGTTAATAAAATCAATAATAGCCGTTTTTTCGCCGTTTAAAACAAAAGCTATTTGCTCTAAAACGTTAAGGAGTTTTTCTTTTACCTTTTCGTTGTAGTCGGCATACTTAACTTCGCCTATTTCAATAAGGCGGTTGCCAAGAGTTTCTATATTTGAAAAGGCGCTCGTTTTATCAAGCATTTTTAAAATGGCGTCAACTATTTCGTTAGCCGTTTTAGCCCCGTCTAAATACGATGCAACTTCAAAAGCCTTTAAGCGAAGCGCTTCTAACTCTTTAGTATCTTGATTTTCTATAACTATTTCTTTTTTGAGCGCACTTCTTGAAAACGCGTGGCTTGATATATAAACGTAGAGTTTGTCGGTTAAAGTTTTATTAGTGCAAAAAAGTGAACTCGTGGTAAACTTTAAAAAGTCTTTAACGGTTAAGCCCTTTCTATAAAAATTGAGATAGTTTACAATATAAGAGCAAATGGGGTGCTCGCTAAGTGAAGTTTTAGCGTCGATATAGCAAGGAATATTATACTCGCTAAACACCCTTTTTATAATAGGGCCGTAAGTTTTAACGTTGCCTACCGCAACAACGCTATCTTTATAACGGCAGTTTTCGTTAACAACGCTATTTTTAATTAGTTTTGCCGTGTTTTCAACTTCGCTACTTGGCGAAGAATATTCTAAAACGCTTACGTTTTGGCTTTTAAACCCTTTAAAATCTTTTTTAAAAACTACAGGGTTAAACAAATATTTTGATAAAGATATAACTTCGGGCGTTTCCGCGCTTACCTGTTCGGCGTCGAACTTTTTAAATATTTGCTTTATTTTTTTATAGGTTTCGCCCGTGTAAACGTCGTTATTTTCACCATCTAAAACAACGGCGTACACGTCTTTTGCGGTGCTCATAAGCGCGCTTATAGCGTCTGCTCTTTGCTCGGTTATAGAAGAAAAACCGCTTAAAATAACTACGGAGTTTTTAATAACTTCGTCGTTTTTAACAAGTTCGGGCATAAGCGAAAAATAGTTGTTACTATCTTTTTGCCCGCTTTCGCTAAGATATTCAACGTACTTTTGGTAAACTAAGGCTATATCTTTTACTTTTTTAATAAGCGCGCTTTCGCCGTTACTTGCTTGAATTAAATTATTAAGGTCGCTATAAGTAACGTTTGCACTTTCAAGTTGAGAAATTAGTTCGTATAAAGTGAGCGCTAAATTAGGGCGCGAAATTGACGAAGAAAAGCAAGTGAGTTCGTTTTTATGCTTTAAAATAATTTTTCTAACAAGCATAACCGAACTTTCTTTTGATAAAACGTTTTCAAAAGGCACTATTGAAGCAATATATCTTTTAAAAGTGGTAACGTCTATATTAAAAAAACCGCCACCACACGCTTTAGCAGTTTCGCGCTCGATATTAAGCGTAATTTTATCTTCACTAAAAATTATGCAATTTAAGTTTTCTTGCCCGTTAAACGTTTTGGCAAGGTTTGCAGTTTGCCTAATACACTCTGCAATTGTTAAAACTTTTATAATTTTCACTTTGTGCGCTCCTTTTTTAAATACTTTACCACTAAAATACTGACAACTGTATGTCAATTTTTTAAAATTTGAGTAATAAATATATAATTAGTATAACATATAAATAAATGTTTAACAAATTGTTTTTACATTTACTAAAATTTATGTTACAATAAATAATATTAAATTAAAAAATTGGTGAACTATGAAAAAATTATTAGCACTTTTTGCTATGCTTTTAGCGTCAACGTTTTTTCTTTCGGGTTGCGTAGGAGCGTCAATTAGTTATGGCGGAGAGTTTTGGAATAAAAACCCTGCCGGCTTTTCCGTTATTGAAGAAACCACCGTTTATGACGTTAAGGTTGTAAACACTACCCCGTCGTACGATGCGGAATTTAAAAACGAGCGCTTACAATTTGATATTGAAACAGGTAGCACTTATACGGTAACTTTAAAAGGCGTTTTGGCGGACGTAAACTATTACGTTTTAGAAACGGAACTTATAGTAAAAGGCAAATACGTGTACGGCGAAAACGAAATTCCCGTAAACGATTATTTAAAAACTTACACCAAGTTTGAAAGCCGTGCAAACGGTTTTACGCCTATATACTCTAAGCGCACTACGTTTAACGAAGCAACGCAAACTATGCACTACAACACTTCAATGTATTCTTATGCAAGCGGCTACGTTGAAAGCAATTTAAGGTACGAATACGAAATTATTTACGAAGGCAAAAACGCTAAGTCAAATCTCGTTTACGGCGCACCTATAAGAGATAAAGATACGTTAGAGATAATTGACGAGCAAGTAATTGAAGAATCGTACTCATATAATAACTATGACGGCGGTGCTTATATTGAAAACAACTTAATTAACTTTTTACCACGCGCGTTTAATTTAAAAGATGAGTTTTACCAACAATTCACTACTATTGACGTGCCTACACACGAAGTTAAAAAAATGCACTACTCAGTTTCTGAAATATCCGATGCCGTTTCTCAACAAGTTTTTGAAGGCTTAACCTATAACTACGTTTTAAACGGCGAAAATCAAAGCGTTGAAAGCGGTTTTCCAACGTACCGCTTATTCTCTGCTATAGACGATACTTTTACAGGCGCACCTATTGAACTTTACTATGCAAGCGATGCAACAACTCACCGCCATAGGCTTATTAAAAGTTATTCCGCCCTTAACGATAATATGGGATTTATAGAATACACTATTAAAAGCGTAACGCTTAACGAAGGTATTTAAAGATAAAAAGACTTGCAAATTTTTTTGTAAGTCTTTTATTTTTTTTGACAAGCATTTGGCAAAATATAGTGCTAAAATTTAGGCATAAACTAAAACTTTTAAGGAGTAAGTTATGAACGAATTATTAGAATTGTGTAGAAAAAAACTGCTTGCAGACGGGCTCAAAAAAAACGAGCCTTGGCAAGGCTACGAAGTTTATTCGCCTATATATACTAAACCGCTTGAAATAGGCTTGCCAAAAATCGTTTTGGTTAAAGACGGTGTTATTAGAATTTCAACAAGCAAAGAGTGCTTAGAGTATATGAGTTTTTTAAAAGAAAAAAAGAACTAACGCGTGCGTTAGTTCTTTTAATTTTATAATAATTTTTCAATATATGCTTTTGCCTTTAAAATATCGCTAGATGGGTCAGCACCCGTTTCTCTTTCAATAGTTAAAAAGCCGTTGTAGCCTATATCTTTAAGTGCTTTTACGTATTTTACAAAATCAACGTCGCCTTCGCCAACGGGAGTTTCAATAAAGAAGTCTGCAACGTTTAACGCTTCAATACCGCCTTCGGCAAAGTAGTCGTAAATAATTTTAGGGTCGGTTTTTATAAGCATTTTACCGTCTTTTAAATGCGTGTGAACGATATAGTCTTTAAGCATATAAACGGCTTCAACAGGGTCTTGACCGGTTACCATTACGAAGTTTGCAGGGTCTAAGTTTACGCCAACGCCACCCTTTGTTTTAGAAACGAAGTTTAAAAGCGTTTGAGCGTCTTCCGGGCCTGTTTCAATGGCAAAGGTTACGCCCTTTTCTTTTGCATATAAGCCAAGTTCGGTTAAGGCTTTTAACATAACGGAAAACTTTTTACTATTTACGTCACTTGGAATAACGCCTATGTGAGTTGTTACGGCTTTTGCACCAAATTCTACTGCTAAATCAACTATTTTTTTGCTTGTTTCAATTTTTTTAGCATTGTCTTCTTCAATTTCAAAACCGTGACCGCCAACGTCACCGCAAAGCGCGGAAACAACTAAGCCGTTATCACTTAAAAGTTTTTTAAAGTTTTGCTTTGCTTCTTCCGTTAAAGCGTCTGGCGAAAAAGTGCCCGTTGTAGCGTAAATTTGAACGCCGTCAAATTTAAGTGCGCCTATTTCGCTAATAGCAACGTCTAACGGTTTTTTCATACAATCTGTTATAACGCCTATTTTCATTTATTAAAAGTCTCCTTTCCAATTTTGTAAATATCGCATATAAGTTTATGCGTTTTTAACGCTTCTTCGGCACTAATATCAAGTTCTTCTAAGCCAAGGCACGCGTTATAGAATTGTTCAATTTGCTTTTCGTGTTGGAAGCCCCAGTAGTCTTTACCGCCAACGTCAACTACGTCTTCACTTTGGTGCGCTTCTAAAACTCTACCGTCGTTAAAATAAATATACGCGTCGTCGTAACCGAACACTACTTTGCCCTTTTCGCAATACATTCTAATTTCAATAGGCTCGTCACAGCCGTAGTTGTTCATACAGTAAAAAGCGTATTTAACACCGTTTTCGTAGGTTATTAAACCTTCGGCAGTATCTTCTACTTTTACGTAACTATGCCCCCTATTTGCCATGTTGCAAGTTAAACTTTTAACTTTGCTATTAACAATCCAATGAACAAGGTCGATAGAGTGAATTGCTTGGTCTATAACAACACCGCCACCTTCTTTATCCCAAGTGCCCTTCCAGTCGCTACTCATATAGTAGTCGTCATCGCGTGACCAAGTTAAAGTGGAACGAACTGAAATAATTTTGCCAAGTTCGCCACTTTCTATAGTGCTTTTAACGAGTTTAGCGGAATTGTTGTATCTGCATTGTGAAATAATGCCGTATAAAACGCCTTTTTGTTTAGCAAGGTTAGTTGCTCTTTCGGCACTTTCATAGTCAACGGACATAGGCTTTTCACATAAAACTTTAACGCCTTTATTTATAGCGTATTCCGCGCAAGGAACGTGAAGATAGTGCGGTAAAACTATATGCACCGCGTCAAGCACAACATTGTCTAACATTTCTTCGTAATTATAATAAGCCTTAACACCGTATTTTTTAGCGCAAGCGTCCGCTCTATCTTTTTTATTGTCACATACGGCAACTAAAATACATTTATCTTTAAGCGATTCCATTGCGGCAAAGTGCATTATAGAAACTCTACCGCAACCAACAAGCGCAACTCTTAATTTTTTTAAAGTGCTATCCATACTCCTAAATTATCCTTTGCTATAAGAACGGCATCTCTTATCTTCATAACTTCTAAAATTTCGTCGTTTTTAAAGTCAACTACGCCAGTTTCAAAGAAATCTACTATTGCCTTAATTAAGCCTTGGAAACAACCTGCAGAAAGGTCAACCATTTCTTTAGAGCCGTCGGCTTTTACAATTTCAGCATCGTAGCCAAACTTTTTAGCATAGTTCATATAGCCCGTTTCGCCGTTTGCAAACTCAACTTCAAACTTAATTACGTCGTCGTCTTGTTCGGCTTTAACCTTAGTTGCGCCAACGCCGTGGAACTTAACTATAGTTTCAACTTGGTGAATAATATATTCTTCAAGATTAGAACCGCCCATATAACTTATAACGTTCTTTTCTTTCATAGCGTCAACTAAAATAGGAGAGTAGCGAAGTGCGGAAGTAGAGAAGAACTTTACGCCGTATTCTTTAGCAACTTTAAAAATTTCAAGCGCAGTTTCGTAGTTAGGCGCAAAAGTTTTGTCAACGTAAATTGGCTTGCCGTTTAAATATTTGAAAGTTTCAGAGCAAAGTGCTAAGTGCGTTTCAGGGTTGGTTGGCGCAAGCAATACTACAAAATCACTCTTTTCAACTAATTCTTTAATTGTGTAAGCCCTTTCAATATTGAACTTTTTGCACCACTCGTCCGTCGTTAAGCCGTCAACGGGTGAAACGTCAACTTCGCCGTAAGCGTAGCAAACCTTGTAGTCGTAGCCGTTTGCTTTTGAATATTCGTCAATCCACTTTGGATAGTTGTCTGCGTGCCATTCACTTAAATAATAATCGATAAAACCTATTTTTTTCATTAGAACGAAATCTCCTTTTCAATTTCGGCTGATTTATATAAACCGTCTAAAAGTTTTGCACTTTCTAAAACGTAATCAATGTGGTTTCTTGCTTTAACGCCCGTAGTTATACTTTCAATAAATCCGTTGTTTTCTTGTAAGAACATATCGGAAATGCCGTACTTTGTAACAGGGTTAAATTCAATAGTTGAAGTAGTTGCTTTTAAATTGCTACCGTCAAAGAATTCAAAGTTGCCACCGTAAGAAAGCCTTGCACCGCCCTTGTCGCCTAAAAAGTCAACGAACATTTCGTTTGTTGCAATATTTTGCGCCCAAGCACCGTTAAATGAAATAGTGCTCTTGTCTGTTCTAATGTAGCCGGTAATAAGGTCTTCAACGTCGTTTACGCCGTTTTCAATATCGGAAGTGTCTTCCGCCCACATAGTGCCTTTTTCATATACGTACGACTTCATATCTTTTGCCATTTCGTTATATGCGCTACAAGTAATGTTTTTAAGTTTAAAGCCACCTAAAACGTAGTAGATAAGGTCGAAGAAGTGAACGCCCCAGTCAATTAAAACGCCACCGCCAGATTCGGCTTTAGTTGTGAACGCACCGCCTAAACCTGGAATACATCTGTTGTTTCTAAAAGAACAGTAAACGTGATAAATTTTGCCAAACTTACCGCTTTCAACCATATCTCTTAATTCTTCAATAGCCTTGTTGTATCTGTTTACAACGCCAATAGAAAGCATTTTGCCTTGCTTTTCTGCTTCTTTAGCCATTTCTAAAGAAAGTTCGTAGTTTACCGTTATAGGCTTTTCACAAAATACGTGTTTGCCCGCTTTAAGCGCAGCCATAGTAATAGTGTAGTGCTTGTAGTTTGGCGTTAAAACGTAAACTGCATCAACTTCGCTATCGTTAAGCGCAACGTTATAATCTTCAATAACGTTTTCAATTTTAGGAAATTTTTCCTTTGATTTTTGCGCCTTTTCTAAAATAATGTCGCAAGCGTATTTAATTCTAACGTTTTCATTTTCTTGAAGTGCTGGGAAGTGATTATTTGAAATTCTACCACAACCGATAACTGCTATAACTTTCATAATTTTTACCCCTTTTGGTTTGATACACTTATTATATAATTTATTATGCCCGTTTACAATAAACTATTTTTGTTAAAAACTTATCATTTTTTTAGATTTTCGCTAAAACTTGCAAAAAATAATAACTTTTTTATTGACAACGGCTTTTTTTAAAGTTAAAATTTAGGTATGAGTAATCAGTTTGAAGAATTTAAAATAGGCTCGTATATTTCAAGCCCAAAATCGTATCGCCAAGTTAAAATTTTGCAAGTTGGCAGGTATTATTGTAATAAAGGTAGAGTTATTGAACCGCATATGCACTCTACCTTTTTTGAACTTACTATCGTTACCGACGGTGAAGGCATAATAAAAACTAACAATATTCCCGTTTCAGTAAAAAGCGGTGATATTTACCTTTCGCTACCGCTTGACAAACACGAAATAATTTCTTCAAGTGAAAACGCGCTTAAATACGACCATATTGCGTTTTTTATTGAAAACGAAGATTTTAACGCCGATATGGAATTTATTATAAATAACTTTCATAGCGCAACCGATAGAATTATTAGCGACAATAGAATTTTGCGCTTAACTTCACTAATACTTGCCGAATATATGGCAAACGGCGACCATTCAAACGAAGTTATAGCAAATTTATTAAACACCATTATTGCTTACGTTATACGCGACTTTAAAAATAAAGAAACGTTTAACGGCGTTGAAAATATATCAAGTAAAGAAATTCTTTGCACGCAAATAATGAATTATATTGACGTGAATATTTTTGATATAGAAACTCTTTCGGAAATTTCAAACGTTTTTAAATATAATTACAGTTATCTTTCTTCGACTTTTAAAGCGGTTACTAAAATATCTTTGCGCGAATATTTTTTAAATAGAAAATTAGAAATTGCCAAAACTTTGGTTGACGAAAACAAACTTAAAATTTACGAAATTGCCGAAAAACTAAACTATTCAACGGCAAACGCTTTTACAAAGGTGTTTAAGCAAAAATACGGCTATTCGCCTAAAAAAATGAAATAAAAACAACACTTTCTATTGAATTTTTAGCGTTTTTATGCTAAAATATCAATAAAAAAATAAAGGAAAATTTATGATACAAAAATTTAACCGCAGCTTTATTCACGACCTTGTTCACTTTATTTTAATGACGCTACTTTCGGGCGCTATGATAGGCATTTGCGCAACGTCATCGCTAACGGCAAGCGCAGTTGTAGAAAACGGCAGAATTGTTGGCGCGCTACTTTTTTCGCTTGGTATGTTTGTAATACTTGCGTTTGAAATGAAACTTTTTACGGGCTTAATTCCTAAAATTCCGCACACTAATATTCGCTCTTACTGGCAAATTATAGTATGCTTAGTTGGAAACTTTATAGGCGTTTACATAGTTTACCTACTTGTTTCGCAAACGTTTTTTGCAAGTCAGTTAATTGACGCGGGCGCAACTCTTATAAAAGGCAAACTCGACCTTGAAAATTGGGCGCTTTGCGCACTTTGCTCGGGCACTTTATGCGGTGTTTTAATTACTCTTTCCGTTTTAAGCGTTGACCACTCGCACCACAAAGGTTTAAGTGCAAGCATAGGCGTAATGTTCCCTATTATAGTTTTCGTATTTTGTGGGTTTGACCACTCTATTGCAAATATGTTTTACTTTTACTGCTTAAAGGAATTTTCTTGGCGCGTTGTTGGTTATATTGCCCTTACAATACTTGGAAACTTTATAGGCGGAATTATTTTACCGCTCGTTTTAAAGTTAAGAGATAGCGACCCCGTTTAAAAATCTAATACAAATTAAAAGGCTAACGAAAAAAATCGTTAGCCTTAATTTTTTAATAAACGTTTAACCCTAATAGATAATCACTTGAAACGTCAAACAATTCGCACAAAAATACCAACTGCTCGTAGTTAAGTTCAAAAATTCCATTTTCAAACCTACTATATTGCTGTTGCGTCATTAACAGTTTTTCCGCCACTTGTTTTTGAGTGTAGCCTGCAATTCTGCGAGCGTCTTTTAACCTTTCACCTACTTCTACTTTTAATTCCAATTCTTTTAACACCTTTATATTATTTACTTATATTTAACATTTACATCATAAAATGGCTTGACATACATCACTTATTGATGTATAATTATGTCAAAATTTAAAAAAGGAACAAATATTATGTCTAATTTAATTGCTTCTTCATCTCAAAACGGCATAGCCGACGTTTTACTCTCTATTTTTGAGTTAGGTGGCTTCGTTATATTTTTTATTTTATTAGTTCAAATTGCTTTTATCGTTTTATGTGTTAATATTGCAAGAAACAAAGGTTACGGAGCGTTAGGCTGGGGTATATTAGCGTTTTTTACGGGCTTTATAGCGTTAGTTATACTACTTTGCTTGCCAGACCTTACCCTTTTTTACAACGGCGCATCTAAAAACGGCACGATTTCTTGGGTTTGCAAAAATTGCGGGCAACTACATTACAATTCTTATACAAAATGCACAACCTGTGGAAAAGATAGATTTGCAACCGCGCCCGTATCGCAAACAACTAAAACTAATCAAACGGCGCAACCAATACAAACGCAAAACAAAAACGTTGGTTGGACTTGCCCAAATTGTGGCAAAATAAACAATTTAAACGCACGCAACTGTGTAAACTGTTTTACAGAAAAACCGTAAAAATAAAGCACGCTTTAAAAGCGTGCTTTTTAATATTCTGTTTTACCAAATAAAAGGTATTAGGCGGTATTTAACTTTCTTTTTATATTCTATATAGCCGTTAAGTTCTTTTTCTAAAAACTCTTCTTCGCTCTTTATTCGTTTTGCTATTATAAACGGATACGCTAAAAATACGATAAGCGAGTAAAGCGAGCCTAAAACTACTGGCATTGAAATAAATAACAACAAGGTTATGCTATACATAGGGTGGCGCACGATAGCGTATAAGCCCGTGTCAACAACCTTTTGCCCTTCTTCAACCTTTATAGTTCGGCTCAAATATGCGTTTTCTCTTAAAACTTCGGCGTATAAAACGTAGGCTAATAAAAAGGCAACTGCACCGCCTATTGAAACGCCTTTTGGAAGTACGTACCAGTTAAATCTTACGCCTAAACCTGCAAGTATAAACCCTACTAAAAACATAAGCCCACTTAACTTTATTACAAGGCTTTGTTCTTTTAATTTTTCTTTTGCATTAAGTCGGCTTTTTAGTAAATTAGGATTTTTTATCATCATAACTATTCCAGCAAAAAACATAGGAATAAACAATATTCCCATTAAAAGCCAGCCGTTAAAATAATTTAGCGTGCCTGCGGGCAAAAATATTAAAACGCCAACGAGCAAAACGCCTAATAAAAACTTTGAAATTGCGCTAAAAAATAACTTTATACTCATTAAATAACTCCTATATAGTTATTATAACATAAACACTTTTACGAAAGCAACGTAAAATAAAAACTCGGCCTTTTAAGCCGAGTTTAATTTTTATATATTAGATTTCAGCAAAGTATTTGATAGTTCTTACCATTTGTGAAGTGTAAGAGTTTTCGTTATCGTACCAAGAAACAACTTGAACTTGGTAAGTATCGTCGTCAATTTTAGAAACCATTGTTTGAGTAGCATCGAAAAGTGAGCCGAACTTCATACCGATAACGTCTGAAGAAACGATTTCATCAGTATTGTAACCGAAAGATTCAGTTGCTTGTGCTTTCATTGCTTCGTTAATTGCTTCTTTAGTAACGTCTTTACCCTTAACAACTGCAACTAAAATAGTAGTTGAACCAGTAGCAGTAGGAACGCGTTGAGCAGAACCGATAAGTTTGCCGTTAAGTTCAGGAATAACTAAACCGATTGCTTTTGCAGCGCCAGTTGAGTTAGGAACAATGTTCATAGCGCCCGCACGTGACCTTCTTAAATCGCCCTTTCTTTGTGGACCGTCTAAAATCATTTGGTCGCCTGTGTATGCGTGAACGGTAGTCATAATACCAGAAACGATAGGAGCATAGTCGTTAAGTGCTTTAGCCATAGGTGCTAAGCAGTTAGTAGTACAAGAAGCAGCAGAAATAATATTGTCTTCTTTAGTTAAAGTGTCGTGGTTTACGTTGAATACGATAGTAGGAAGGTCGTTACCAGCAGGAGCAGAAATAACAACTTTCTTAGCACCAGCGTCAATGTGTGCTTGTGCTTTTGCTTTAGAAGTGTAGAAACCTGTGCATTCTAAAACAACGTCAACACCAATTTCACCCCAAGGGAGTTCAGCAGCGTTTGCTTTTGCATAAATGATAATTTCTTTACCGTCAACGATAATTGAGTTATCAGTAGCGTCAACCGTGTGACCTTTTGCAAGATAGTTACCTTGCATTGTATCGTATTTTAAAAGATGAGCGAGCATCTTTGGGCTTGTAAGGTCGTTAATTGCTACTACTTCGTAACCATCAGCGTCAAACATTTGTCTAAATGCTAAACGACCGATACGACCAAAACCGTTAATTGCAACTTTTACGTTTGCCATTTTCATTTCCTCCAAATTCATTAACTTTGCGTTAAATTTTTTTATTTTCATTTGTTATTATATAGATTTTACGAAATTGTGTCAAACATTTTAACGGCAAAATTGAATATTTTGCACCGTAGAACTAAAAATTAAAAACTCTTACCGTAAAAGGCAAGAGTTTTGTTAAAATGATTTAAATTATTTTAAAGTAGCACGCTTTTTAAACGGTTAAGTGCTTCTTTTAAGGTTGCGCGCGGTGCGCCTATGTTTATACGAATATGGTCTTGAAGCCCTTTGTATGCGTCAATTTTATGATTGTCCATCCAATAGTAGTGGCCAGGGTCTGGCATAATGCCCGCCTTTTTCATAAGTTCGTTATACTTTTCGGTAGTTAAGTTAAGTGCCGAACAGTCAATCCACATAAGTATTGTGCTTTCAGGCTTATACGCTTTAAGCGGTGTGCCTTCTAATTCTTTACAAACAAAGTCGATATTGCCTTGTAAATACTCTAAAAGTTCGTCAAGCCAAGCACCGCCCTTTGTATAAGCGGCAGTTTGCGCACAAATTGACATAGCCGTTGGCCTACCGCAAACGTTGCCCGTTTCGTATAAAATGTCTTTGATTTTCTTTCTTAAATTATCGTCTTTAACAACAACCGAACCGATGTGGAAACCGCCAAAGTTAAACGATTTAGACGGAGAAAATACGCAAACGCTTCTATCTTCCATACCTTCTATTAAGCGAAGTGATATAAATTTATGGCCTTTATATACGATATCGGCGTGAATTTCATCGGCAATAACGTAGCCGTTATATTTAATTACGATTTTTGCAAGGCGTTCAAGTTCTTCCTTTGTCCAAACTCTGCCAGACGGATTAGACGGCGAGCAGAACATTAAAACCTTTGCCCCGTCTTTAAACGCTTGTTCAATGCCTTCGTAGTTAAGCGTGTAATAACCGTTGCCGTCATCGTTCATTAAAACTTCAACGCAAACGCGACCGCGCATTGATGCGGAAGTTATTGACGGAGTGTGGAGCGGTGGCATAACTATAACTTTATCGCCTTCGTTAGTTAAGGCGTAAAGTGCGGCGCGCATTGTGTTTAACACGCCCGGTGTTGCCATTAAATGCTCTCTTTTTATAACTTCGCCGTGGCGCTTAAAACGCCAGTCGATTATTGCTTGATAGTCGCGCTCGGTCATCATTTCGTAGCCGTATAAACCTGTGGAAACGCGCTCTATAAGCGCTTTTGTTACTTCTGGTGGCGAAGCAAAGTCCATATCCGCAACGGAAAGGGCTATGCAACCTTTCTCAACGTCCCATTTGCAGTTTCCAGGTTCTCTTTTTGTGTAAACCTTGTCAAAATCGTACATAGTAAGTCTCCTTAAAGTAGAATAAATTTATTTTAGCATATTAGTTTAGTTATTTCAAGCAATTAAACGATATATTCAAGCCCGTCTGTTGCAATTAAATAAGGGCACGCAAATTCGGGGTTAAGTTCGTTAAGTTTTGCTATATGTTTTGCGCCTAAATGCGCTAATATTATTTGCTTGCTTTTAACGGTTTTCATTGAGTTAAATTCGGGCTCGTCGGCAAAATGTGCAAATTCCGAAACTATTAAGTCAAAATCTTTTTCATAGGCAATTTTAGGAAAATCTCTATGATTTGTAGCAAGGTCGCCCGTAAATAAAACGCGCTTATTATCGTTTGTTTCTACCATAAACGAAAAAGACGGAAGCCCTAATAAATGGTCGTTTTTAATAGCGGTAAGAGTTATGCCGTTTTCGTTATAAATTACGCCTTCGTTAATAGTTTTAAAAGTAATATGCTCAAGCACCGCTTGTCTATCTTCGCCCATTACTTGCGACCAAGTTAAAAGCGGGTCTATAGCGTTTTTATCGGGCATAAAAATAGTAGTTTTGCCTTTGTTATAATGCACGAAATTTTTAATTATGGTTGGAAGTTCGCTCGCGTGGTCACAATGCATATGCGTTATAAAAAACGCGTTTATTTTATCAAGCGTAATACCGCTGTTTGTAAGCAAATATTCAAGCGGTGCACCCGCGTCTAACATATATTTAACGCCGTTATGCTCAAACATATACGCCGTGCAATATCTATTAACTTCCGCCCTACCGTGGCTTGTACCTAAAAATTTAATTTTCATAAATTCCCTTATTTTTGTTTTTTATGATATCTTAACGAGCAACGGTCATCGCCTTTTGCAATGCATTTAGGAAGGTCTAAAACGCTACCGTAGCACTCGCCTATGCCGTTATCGCCACACATTGCAATATCGCAAAGCATAGCAATTTCTTCGTCGGTACAACCCGCTTTTTGCCAAGCCTTAACGAGTGGACAATAGCCAAAGTCAATGGAAAGTTTATCGTCGGTACTTTCTAAAACTTTCATTTCAAAAACCATTTGAGCGGCTTTTGTAAACAACGTCTTTTTTAAACCCTTTAAACTATCCGTTTTACCCTTTTCAACAAGTTTTGCACCTTGCGATAAACCGCAACGCTTAATAGCGTCACTTGCAAAATCTTTTGGGTCTAAACCCCTTTTTTTTGCTTCGTCACACAATAAATAAAGCCAAAGAGCGCGGTGCTCTAATTGCTCTCTTATTGCCTGTAAAAGTTTCATTTTGTTTTTTGGTTCGTTTTTAACTATACTCATACTAACGTCCTTTGTAAATTTTATTACGCACGCCTTTATTATATCATATATATTTTTTAATTGCACTACTTTTTAAAATTTTATAATTATTTTTTTACTGCCCAATTGTTAGTATAAAAAACAATTTTTATTTTAGGGTGCTACTGCTTTTTATGTAAACAAATTGTAACTAATAAAACGTAATTTTATGTAAAAATATAATAAATTTTGTAAAAAACATAAGAAATGCAACTTGTGGTTGCTAAAACTTGCAACGATTATTTAGTTGTTTCACGGCATAAAATGTTATATAATATTATTAGTTAACGTAAAGGAGATTATTATGACGTTAGGTGAAAAAATTACCACCCTTAGAATAAGGGAAAATTTATCACAAGAAGAATTAGCCGATAAACTTTTTGTTTCAAGGCAAGCAATTTCTCGCTGGGAAACAAACCAAACTCTTCCGCAAATTGATAAAATAATACAGTTGTGTAACTTTTTTAAAATATCTACTGACGAACTTTTAATTGACAAAAAAGAAATTACTTTAAACTGCACAAAAAAGAAAAATAAATATTTCGGCACAGACGGTTTTCGTGGAGAAGCCAACGTAAATTTACTATCATTACAAGCGTATAAAATAGGCAGATTTTTAGGTTGGTATTTTTCTAAGCAAACTTTACCAAACAGACCTAAAATAGTGGTCGGCAAGGATACAAGGCGTTCAAGTTATATGCTTGAATATTCTATCGTTGCGGGATTAACCGCTTCGGGAGCGGACGCTTATATGCTACACGTTACAACTACGCCAAGCGTTTCGTACGTTACCCGTCAAGACGGTTTTGATTGCGGTATTATGATTACCGCTTCGCACAACCCTTACTACGATAACGGTATTAAAATAATAAACAAGTACGGCGAAAAACTTAACGACGACGTAACTTCGCTAATAGAAGATTATATTGACGGCAATTTAGAAAGCCTTGGTGTTTCGGGCACGGATTTACCGCTTGCGCGCGGAGATAAAATAGGGCTTATAACAGACTATGCGTCAGGAAGAAACAGATACGTTGGTTATCTTATTTCTCTTGCTTCGCACTCGTATAGAAATTTAAAAATAGGTTTAGACTGCGCTAACGGCTCGTCTTATATGATAGCAAAATCTGTTTTTAGCGCGCTTGGAGCACAAGTTGAAGTTATAGGAACAGAGCCTAACGGTTTAAATATCAACCAAAACTGCGGTTCTACTCATATAGAAAACCTTTGCAAATTAGTTAAAGAAAAACACCTTGACTTAGGCTTTGCATTTGACGGAGATGCCGATAGATGTATTGCCGTTGATGAAAACGGGGGCGTAGTTGACGGCGACAGTATGTTGTATATTTTAGCAAAGCGCCTTAAATCAAGGGGTATGCTTAACGACAATACGATAGTTGCTACTATAATGTCAAATAGCGGTTTTATTAAAAGCCTTGAAGAAATAGGAATAAAAACTATTCAAACACAAGTAGGCGACCGCTTCGTTTACGAGTGCATGCAGTCTAACGACTACGGCATTGGCGGAGAACAGTCTGGCCATATTATAATTAAAAAATACTCCACCACAGGTGACGGCATTTTAACCGCAATTATGATAATGGAAGAAGTTTTAGACAGTAAATGCTCTTTGGCGCAATTAAAGTCTCCTATAAAATTCTACCCGCAATATCTTATAAACGTAAGAGTTAAAGATAAAAAAGCCACGATAAACGACGAAAACGTAATACTCGCAAAAAAACGCGTTGAAGATATTATAAATAAAAAAGGTAGAGTGTTACTTCGTGAAAGCGGAACTGAGCCCGTTGTTAGAATTATGGTTGAAAGCGAAAGTTTAGAACTTTCTATAAAGTGCGCAAATGAAATAACTAGCGCCATTAAACAAGGGGGCTACGCCGTTGAATAATATAAAAATAAGCGACCTTTTTGACGTTAAAACAGAATATCTGCAAGACTTATTTAACCGTTGCGAATACCCTTGGGAAATACTGCCTAAAATAAAAGAACACGTATTAAAACTGCTAAACAACGTGCCTGCGGGCTTTATAGAATACGCTGACGGAGTACTTGTAGGTAGCAACGTAAAAATTAGTGATAAAGCAACTTTACTTGCGCCCGTTATTATAGGCTCAAATACGGAAATTCGCCCTGGCGCGTTTATAAGGGGCAACGTTATTATAGGCGAAAACTGCGTTATAGGAAATTCAAGCGAGTTAAAAAACTGCGTTTTATTAAATAACGTTCAAGTTCCGCACTACAACTACGTTGGCGATTCTATTTTAGGAAATTACTCTCATTTAGGTGCAGGTTCTATTTGTTCTAACTTAAAGGCAGACAAAAGCAACGTTGTTATTCGCGGTAAAACGGAATTTAAGACTAATTTAAGAAAGGTTGGCGCAATACTTGGCGATGGCGCTGACGTCGGCTGTAATTGCGTTTTAAACCCCGGTACGATAATAGGAAAGAATAGTAGAGTTTACCCGCTTACGTCAGTTAGGGGCGTAATAGACGAAAATTCAATAGTAAAATCAATGAACGACATTGTAATTATAAAAAAATAACGCACTCATTATGCGTTTAATACCTTATCCTTTATGTTTTTAAATTAAAAAGCACCTACACGATAGTGTAAGTGCTTTTTATTTTTCGGCTTAGCCGTTTTAAGCTCATTAAACAAGTTCTACAATTGCTACTTCGGCAGCGTCGCCACGTCTTTCGCCTTTGAGATATTTTCTTGTATAACCGCCACCTTGACCAAGTTCTTCTTTTCTTTCAGCGTACTTAGGCGCAATTTCGTTAAAGATTTTTTCAACGAGTGGGTGGTTAATTCCCTTTACTCTTGCGCGGAATTCTGCTTTAGATTCCTTTGCTTCCTTAGTAAATTGGAAATCGTAAACTAAACTCATAATCTTTCTTCTTGCGTTAAGTTTCTTTACGCCGTCTTTAATGACCTTTTTCTTAACTTCTTTGCCCTTAGCGTCTTTAGTTGTAACGGTTGTTTCAACGGTGTCTGCATAAGTGTTTACGGCTAAAGTTATAATTTTTTCAACGTATGACCTTAAAGATTGAACGTGGCCGGCAGTAACTTCGATTTTACCATACCATAAAAGGTTAGATGCTTGGTTGCGAAGAACTGCTTTTCTTTGTTTTGAAGTTAAACCCATATTACCTGGCATTTTCTTATTCCTCCTGTTCCTTTAATTTAAGACCGTAACTGTTGAGTTTAAGAATAACTTCATCAAGTGATTTTTTGCCTAAGTTTCTAACTTTAAGCATATTTTCTTCGGTCTTTTTTGTTAAATCTTCTATTGTGTGAATTCCAGCACGTTTTAAACAGTTGTATGAACGAACTGATAAATCCATTTCTTCAATACTCATTTCAAGTATTTTTGGAAGTGGGTCTGTTGGTGGAGCAACTAAAATTCCTAAACCTGTTACAACTTCTGAAAGGTTTACGAAAATACTAATGTGCTCTTGAATAATTTTTGCGGCAAGTGAAACGATTTCTTTGCCTGTGAACGCACCGTTTGTCCACACCTCAAAAATAAGCCTATCTCTATCAATGTTTTGACCTACTCTTGCATTTTCAACGTTGTAACTTACTTTTGTTACAGGCGTGTAAATAGAGTCGATAGCAATGTAGCCGATTTCGCCGGTTTTGTTGTTTTCAGCGCCTTTATAGCCCCTGCCCCTACCGATAGTAAGGTCAACTTCAAAGTAACCGCCGTTGTCAAGCGTACAAATATATTGGTCTGGGTTAAGAATTTCAATTTCTGCATCAGGTTCAATATCGCCCGCTTTAATTACGGCTGGACCTTCTTTGCAAATTTTTAAAATCTTTTTAAAATCAACGTTAGTAGTTGCAGTTTTAATTGCAATACTCTTTAAGTTAAGAATAATTTCAGTAACGTCTTCTTTTACGCCCTTAATAGTAGAGAATTCATGCTTAACGTCAAGACTTGGTGCGAATTTTATGCCTTGTATTGCCGCGCCTGGAAGAGCAGACAATAAAGTTCTTC
The DNA here is from genome assembly GCA_045637905.1 of Christensenellaceae bacterium. GTDB lineage: Bacteria > Bacillota > Clostridia > Christensenellales > Borkfalkiaceae > HGM11412. Next base: position 49,320 of record JAZUAJ010000001.1, read on the forward strand.
TTAAACAGTTGCCTATTGTAATACCAAAACCTTTTTCAAGTGGTTCAACAACTATTTTGGCATAACTTTTGTCTTCGTTTTCTTCTACCGAAATCTTTGGCATTTCTATTTCCATCATAAAAAAACTACCTCCTAATTTTTTATTTGATAGTTGCTAATACAATTAGCAAATTCTTTTATACCGCAATATTGCGATATACGTTATTATCTTGAATACAATTCTACAATCATGTATTCTTGGATTTGACTGTCTATATCTTCTCTCTTTGGAAGAGCAACAACTTTTCCTGCAAGTTTTTCTGCATCGTATTCAAGCCATTTAGGAACGTTTGTAGTTTTTTCGGTGCTCTTGAACGCTTCAAAATATTTGCTATCTCTCTTAGTTTCTTTAACTGCGATTACGTCGCCTTCTTTAACTTGGAAAGAAGCAATATTAACGTTTTTACCGTTTACTGTGAAGTGAGCGTGAGTTACGAGTTGACGAGCAGTTGAACGAGATGGTGCAAAGCCAAGTCTATATACAACGTTGTCAAGTCTTCTTTCTAAAAGTGAAAGCATGTTTTCACCGGTAACGCCCTTCATTCTATCGGCTGCGTCGAAGTAGCCTCTAAATTGCTTTTCAAGAACGCCATAAATTCTCTTAGTCTTTTGTTTTTCACGAAGTTGTTGTCCGTATTCACTAACCTTGTGTCTACCTGCACCGTGTTGGCCAGGAGCAACTGGTCTTTTTTCAAAAGGGCAAGAAGTTTTGTAGCACTTTTCACCTTTAAGGAAAAGTTTGCAACCTTCTCTTCTGCATAAACGACATTTTGCATCTGTATATTTAGCCATTTCTAATTCCTCCTATTATACTCTACGGCGCTTTGGTGGACGGCAACCGTTGTGTGGGATTGGTGATACGTCTTGAATTAAAGTTACGTCTACACCGCAAACACCTAACGCTCTGATTGCAGATTCTCTACCTTGACCTGGGCCTTTTACGTACACTTCTGCACTTCTAAGACCGTGTTCCATTGCAGCCTTAATAGCAACTTCTGCTGCTTGTTGAGCAGCAAATGGAGTGCTCTTTCTTGAACCTCTATATCCAAGACTGCCTGCACTTGAATGTGCTATTGCATTACCGTTCATATCAGTAACCGTTACAATTGTGTTATTGAACGAAGATTGAATATGAACTTGACCTTTATCAACTTTTTTAAGTTCTTTACGCTTCTTTGTAGCGACTGTTTTAGCCATTTATATTTTCCTCCTTCAATAATTATTTATTAGCGGTTTTCTTCTTTGCTACCGTACGACGAGGACCCTTACGAGTTCTTGCGTTACGTTTAGAACTTTGACCTCTTACAGGTAAGCCCTTTCTATGTCTAACACCACGGAAACAACCGATTTCCATAAGTCTTTTTACGTTAAGGTTTACTTCTGAACGAAGTTCGCCTTCTACTTTGTAGTTATGGTCGATATATTCTCTAAGTTTAGATACGTCTTCTTCTGTTAAATCCTTAACTCTCGTGTCAGGATTGATTCCTGTTGCTTTTAAAATTTTTACTGCGGTTGGTCTACCGATACCGTAAATATAAGTGATACCGATTTCAACACGCTTTTCTCTTGGTAAATCTACACCGGCAATACGAGCCATTTTTTAAACCTCCGAATTATTTTTAAATAATTTATTTTTTTATATTTTTTGTTAGATTTGGTTTTTTAGAAGTAATTAACCTTGTTTTTGTTTATGGTTTTTGTTCTTTGAGCAAATTACCATAACTTTACCTTCTCTTCTAATGACTCTGCATTTGTCGCACATAGGTTTTACTGATGGTCTTACTTTCATTTTATTATCCTCCGATTATTTTTGTATTTACAAAATTAGTTTTTACTGCGCCATACAATTCTGCCTTTAGTTAAATCGTACGGACTCATTTCAATTTTAACGCTATCACCTGGAATAATTTTAATGTAGTTCATTCTTAATTTTCCAGAAATGTAAGCCGTAATTATAAATCCGTTAGAGAGTTTAACTTTAAACGTAGCATTTGGTAAAGCCTCAACTATAACGCCTTCGGCTTCAATTACGTCGTTTTTTGACACTGTAATACCTCCATTTTATAAACATACGGGTTTTACCCGCTATCGCCATATATGCTTTCTTTTGCTTCATCCTTAAGGCATAAAGTTTACGCTTTTTACCACCAGCGTTTAAGCATATAAGGATTTTTTTATACGGTTAATATTTCTACACCGTTATCGGTTATTACTACCGTATTTTCATAGTGTGCCGACGGTAAACCGTCTTTCGTAACACAATTTAGCCCGTCTACTACAACGTGATATGAACCCATATTTACCATAGGTTCAATGGCTAAAGTCATGTTTTTCCTAAGCCTAACTCCCGTACCCTTTCTTCCATAGTTTGGAACTTGCGGGTCTTCGTGAAGTTGTTTGCCTATTCCGTGGCCTACCATATCACGCACTACCGAGAAGCCGTTTTGTTCAACGTAGGTTTGAATTTGATAACCTATGTCGCCAAGCGCGCTTCCTATACAAATGCCTTCAATCCCTTTAAAGAAACTTTCTTTCGTTACGTCAATAAGTTTCTTTTTTTCGGGAGATATTTTACCAACGTATAAACTTCTTGCTCCGTCGCCGTGAAAGCCGTTTTTATACGCGCCAACGTCAACGGAAACAACGTCGCCTTCTTTTATAACTCTGTTGCCGGGAACTCCGTGCACTACTTCGTTATCAATTGATATACAAGCAGATGCGGGAAACCCGTACTTGCCTAAAAAAGACGGCTTTGCTTTTGAAGAAATTATATAGTCGTGTAAAATTTTGTTTAGTTCGCCAGTAGTCATGCCCGCTTGTAACCTATCTTCTGCAAGTAAAAGTACGTCACGAACAATTTTACATGGCTCACGCATCAATTGTAATTCGTTATCTGACTTAATATAAATCATTTTAGCCTAATATTTTAACAATTTGTTTGAACGTTTCTTCAATTTCCAAATTTCCGTCAACGATAGCGAGTTTACCTTGTTTTTCATAGTATTCTATGAGTGGTGCGGTTTGTTTATTGTAAACTTCAATGCGCTTAATAACGGTTTCTTCGTTATCGTCGTCACGCATAATAAGTTCGGTTTTGCACTCTTTACACTTAGTTTCTCCGTTAAGAGTAGTTACGTGGTAAGATGCACCGCATTTAGGGCAAACGCGCCTACCGGTTATTCGGTTTATAAGTTTATTAAAGTCAACGTCAACGTTTAAAACTACGTCGATTTTTGAAAATTTGTCAAGTTCTATTGCTTGTTCGATATTCCTTGGAAAACCGTCGAGCAAATAGCCTTGATTTTTGCAATCTTCTTGTTCAAGTCTTTGCTTTACGATTTCAACGGTCACGTCGTTAGGAACTAATTGACCTTTATCGATATAAGACTTTGCTATTTTGCCGATATCAGTAGAGTTTTTAATATTCTCTCTAAAAATATCACCGGTTGAAATATGCAGTAAATTGTATTTTGCAGAAAGCCTTTTGGCTTGCGTACCCTTGCCTGCACCAGGTGCGCCAAGAAGTATTATTTGCATATTATTTTAAAAATCCTTTATAGTTTTTCATCATAATTTGTGATTCAAGTGCGGTGTTAAATTCAAGTGCAACGGAAACTACGATGAGCATACCTGTTGCTGTAAAAGCACCGTAACTTGAAGCATCAATAGCCTTGAAAATAAGTGATGGAACTAAAGCGATAAGTGCTAAGAATATAGCGCCGAAAAGCGTAATTCTGCCACTTATTTTTCTCAAATAGTCCGCAGTTGGTTTACCAGGTCTAATACCCATAATAAAACCGCCGTTTTGTTGGATGCTCTTTGAAATATCGTCTGGGTTGAATTGAATTGAAGTATAGAAGTATGCAAAGAATATAATAAGCAAACTTAATACTATAGGATATACCCAAGAGTCAGCACCCATATATTTAGCCCAGAAACCGCCAAAGCCCGTAGTCATATCAACGCCGAAAAGCGTCATAATGAGTTCAGGGAAACTCAAAATAGAGAAGGCGAAAATGAGTGGAAGAACACCGTTCGAGTTAACCTTAATAGGAATAACCGTTGATTGTCCGCCGTACATTTTTTGACCTCTAATTTGTTTGGCGTATTGAACTGGAATTTTTCTTTCGGCAAGTTCTACCGTAATTATACAAACGAAAACGAGTATCAATGCAACGAGCATTATAATGAACTTCCAAAAATAAGTAAGTCCTTCTTCGCCTGTAATATTGCCTATCATTTGGATAAGAGTTTGACCCGCAGTAGCAATAATACCTGCAAAAATGAGCATTGAAATACCGTTTGAAATGCCGTAGTCGGTAATTCTTTCGCCTATCCACATAGTTACCACGGTGCCGGCTGTAAAGAATAATACAACTACTATGAAAGCAAGCCAGTTTTGACCGCCTAAAATAGCGGCAAGCGACGTTGCTTCCGTGCTTGTATAAACGTAATCGCCATAGTTAACCAAAATACCAACTGCTTGAATTATTGCAAGCAAAATAGTTAAATATCTTGTATATTGCGCAATTCTCTTTCTTCCTTCTTCACCTTGCTTAGAAAGCCTTTCAAGTGATGGAATTGCAACGGCTAAAAGTTGCATTATGATTGACGCGTTGATGTACGGACCGATACCCATTGCAAAGAACGTGCCTTGTGCAAGTGAGCCACCCGTCATCATGTTCATAATATTAAGATAAGTTACGTCGTTAAGCGCTCCGCTATCAAGCAACTTGTCACCAATGCCTGGAATAGGAATATACGAGCCAACCCTATATAATAAAAGGAATAATAAGGTGTACCATATCTTAACGCGAATTTCCTTTATCTTAAACGCCTTTTTTAATGTTTCAAACATTTTTTACCTCCGCCGTTTTGGATAATAGAGATTTATTAAATTTCTTCTGCAGTACCGCCGGCTTTTTCAATTGCTTCTTTTGCCGAAGCAGAGAATTTGCTTGCTTTTACTGTAAGAGCAACTTTAAGTTCTCCGTTACCTAAAACTTTAAGTCCTACGGCGTTTTTAACTTCTTTAATAAGGCCTTCGCCGTAAAGTGTTTCAAAATCGATAACTGCACCGTTTTCAAATCCGTTAAGAACGGAAACGTTAACGATTGCATATACCTTTCTAAAACGATTGTTAAAACCTCTTTTTGGAACTCTACGCGTAAGTGGCATTTGACCGCCTTCAAAACCAGGTCTTACACCACCGCCGCTTCTTGCCCATTGTCCTTTGTGGCCTTTACCGCTTGTTTTGCCAAGTCCTGAACCGATGCCACGACCAAGCCTTTTTACTGACGTTCTGCTACCTTCAGCAGGTTGTAATGTGTTAATTCTCATACCGCACCTCTTATACGTTTTCCACTTTTACAAGGTGAGAAACTACTTTGAGTTGACCTTGTAAAGTAGCGCTGTCTGCAAATACTTTTGATTGGCCTATTTTTTTAAGGCCAAGGGCTGCAACTGTGCCTTTTTGAGAAGCAGAGCAAGATATCGTACTTTTTACAAGTGTAACTTTAACGTTCATTATCTTTCTCCTCCTTAACCTTTAATTTCTTCAACAGTTTTGCCACGAAGTGCAGCAACTTCTTCTATTGATTTAAGACCGTATAAACCAGCAATAGCCGCTTTAACCATATTGATAGGGTTAGAAGTGCCGTGTGATTTAGTTCTTATATCTCTAATACCAACTGCTTCCATAACCGCACGAACAGGACCACCGGCGATAACACCAGTACCTTCTTCTGCAGGGAGCATTACTATTGAACCTCTACCGAATTTACCGATAGTTTCGTGTGGGATAGTAGTGCCAACAAGCGCAACTTTCTTTAATGCCTTCTTTGCTTGTGCAGTTGCCTTATCAATTGCTTCTGGAACTTCGTTTGCTTTACCCATACCGCAAGCAACCTTGCCGTTTTCGTCACCAACTACAACGAGAGCGGCGAAACGCATTTTGCGACCACCTTTAACAACTTTCGTTACGCGGTTAACGGAAATAAGTTTTTTGCAAAGACCGTCTTTTTCTTCTTGCTTTCTTGGAGCTTTATTTTCTCTTGCCATTTTATAAGTCCTCCTTAGAATTTAAGACCGGCTTCTCTTGCGCCGTCTGCTACGCATTGAACGCGACCCATATAGATATAACCGCCTCTGTCAAAAACAACTTCAGTTATACCGTTTTCAAGTGCGCGCTTTGCAACTTCTTGACCTACAACTTTTGCAGCCTCACTCTTAGTAAGGTCCTTAATAGTTTCAGTAAGAGTTTTGTCCATTGTTGAGCAGGATACTAAAGTTTTACCTGCTACGTCGTCTATTATTTGAGCGTAAATGTGGTTGAGACTTCTATAAACAGAGAGTCTTGGACGTTCTGGAGTACCAGAAACCTTTCTTCTTACTCTTTCATGTCTCTTTAATCTATCCGCATTTTTATCAATTTTAGATATCATATCAGTTTACTCCTTATTTACCCGCAGTTTTACCTTCCTTACGTTCAATTACTTCATCGCTTAAGCGAATACCGTAACCGTGGTAAGGTTCAGGCTTTCTAATTGCTCTAATTTTAGCCGCTTCTGCGCCTACAAGTTCTTTACTAATACCTTCAACAACGATTTCCGTTGGGCTTGTGCAAGTAAGTTTAACGCCTTCCGTTGCTTTGTATTCAACAGGGTGGCTAAAACCAACCGAAAGGTTTAAGTCTTTACCAACTTGCGTAACTTTCCAACCTACGCCGTTTACGATAAGAGTTTTTTTGTAACCAGCAGTAACGCCTATAATCATATCGTAAGCAAGTGCTCTATATAAGCCGTGCTTAGACTTTGTTGCGTTTTCTTCATTGTATCTTACTACTTCTAAAATGCCGTTTTCCATTTTGAAACCAATGTTCTTAGCGTCAAAATCTTGAGTTAAAACGCCAAGTGGGCCTTTTACTGTAAGAATACCGTTTTCTACTTTAATTTCTACACCAGCAGGAATTTGTATAGGTGCCTTACCAATTCTTGACATATTCTATACCCTCCTTACCAGATGTAAGCAAGCACTTCACCGCCGTGATTGCTCTTTCTTGCTTCTTTATCAGTCATAACGCCTTTTGAAGTAGAAATAATTGCAATACCAAGACCGCCAAGAACTTTTGGAAGTTCATCGCAACCCGTGTAAATTCTTAAACCTGGTTTTGAAACCCTTTTAAGACCGCTAATTACTCTTTCGCCGTTAGGGCCGTATTTAAGTGTTATAACAATTTTACCTTGAACGCCGTCTTCAACAACGTCATACGCTGTAATATAACCTTCTTGTAATAAAATTCTAGCAATTTCCTTTTTGATTTTTGATGCTGGAACTTCTACGCTGTCGTGTTTTACAGTTAAGGCGTTTCTAATGCGTGTAAGCATATCTGCTATTGTATCTGTCATTATCCGTTCCTCCTTTTACCAACTCGACTTCTTTACGCCGGGAATCTGTCCTTTATAAGCCAAATTTCTAAAACATATACGACAAATACCATACTTACGAAGTACAGCGTGTGGACGACCACAAATACTGCACCTTGTATAAGCTCTCGTCGAGAACTTAGGTGTTTTTTGTTGTTTATTTATCATTGCTTTTTTTGCCATGACCGTTTCTCCTTAATTAAGCCTTAAAAGGCATGCCCATTGCTTTGAGCAATTCGTACGCTTCTTCATCCGTTTTAGCGGTTGTAACAAAGCAAATATCGAAACCTCTTATTTTTTCTACTTGGTCGTATTGAATTTCAGGGAAAATAAGTTGTTCTTTAATGCCCATTGCGTAGTTGCCTCTGCCGTCAAAAGACTTGTCAGGAACACCTTTGAAGTCTCTAACGCGTGGAAGTGCTATTGAAACAAACTTGTCAAAGAATTGATACATTCTATCGTTTCTTAAAGTAACTTTAATACCAACGTTCATACCTTGTCTTACCTTGAAGTTAGCAACTGATTTTTTTGCTTTGGTAAGTACTGGTTTTTGACCTGCTATCATTGAAAGTTCTTTTTCAACAAGTTGAACGCTTTTAGCGTTGTCTTTACAATCACCGAGACCGCCGTTAATAGTAATTTTTACTAACTTTGGAACTTGGTTTACGTTTTTATAGTTAAAACGCTTCATAAGATATGGTACAACTTCTGTTTTGTACATTTCTCTTACTCTGCAATCGGAATCGGTTGCAGTTACTTTAGCAACCTGAGTCGTTTTTGCCATAATAAGTTCTCCTTAAATTATTTTACGCTTAAGCGTTTTCCGCATCTTTTTTTGCGGTTTTCTTTTTAGTAGTTTTCTTTTCTACTACTTCTTCGTTAGCAGTAGCCTTTTTAGTTGCTTTTTTAGTAGTTTTCTTTTCAACTACTTCTTCAGTTGCAACTTCTGCCTTTTTAGTAGACTTTTTAGTTGCTTTCTTTTCTACTGGTGCTTCTTCAGTTGCCACGTTTTCTTTAACGGCTTTTTTAGTTGCTTTTTTTGCAGGTGCTTTCTTTTCTTCTTTTACGTCAAGCACAGCACCGCACTTTTTGCAAACTCTTACTTTTTTGCCGTCAACAATAGCGTATGCAACGCGAGTTGCTTTATCGCATTTAGGGCAGATAACCAAAACGTTAGAAGCGTCGATAGGACCTTCTTTCTTAATTTTTTGGCTTGTTTCTTGTGCTGTACGAGCCTTACGGTTCTTTTCTTGCACGTTTACGCCTTCTACGATAATTTTGTTTAATTTAGGCATAGACGCAATAACTTTACCAGTTTTCTTAACGTCTTTACCCGTAATAACTACAACGGTATCGTTTTTCTTAACTTTCATAATTTCATCTCCTTAAAGCACTTCCGGAGCAAGAGAAACAATCTTCATAAAGTCTTTTTCTCTTAATTCTCTTGCAACAGGTCCAAAAATACGAGTGCCTTTTGGCTGTTTTTGGTTATCGATAACAACGGCTGCGTTTTCATCGAATCTAATGTGAGTGCCGTCTGGTCTTCTAAGACCTTTTGACGTTCTTACTATTACAGCCTTAACAACGTCGCCTTTCTTAACTGCGCCACCAGGAGTAGCGGTTTTAACACTTGCAACGATAACGTCGCCAATGTTGCCACATCTTCTGAAAGAACCGCCTAAAACTCTAATGCACATAATTTCTTTAGCACCGGAGTTATCTGCTACTTTTAATCTTGTTTGTGGTTGTATCATTTTCGCTTTCTCCTATTATTTAGCCTTTTCAATAATTTCAGAAACTCTCCAATTCTTAGTTTTGGATAACTTTCTTGTTTCGACTATTCTTACTTTATCGCCGATACCGCAAGCGTTTGCTTCATCGTGCGCCTTAAACTTTACGCTACGCGTAATAGTTTTTTTGTAAAGAGGATGCTTTCTTTTTTCGGTTATTTCAACAACAACGGTTTTGTCCATTTTGTCAGAAACTACTAAACCTACTCTTTCTTTTCTTAAATTTCTTTCCATATAGACTTTCCTCCATTACGCCTTCTTTTCTCTTTCACAAATAATGGTTTTAACTCTTGCAATATCCTTTTTAACGAATTTAAGCATATTAGGATTTTCAAGTTGACCAGTTGCGTGACGGAAACGAAGGTTAAACAATTCTTCTTTTAAAGATTCAAGTTTTGCTACTAATTCGTCATTAGTCATTTCTTTTATTTCTTTCGCTTTCATTAACCTTCACCGCCTTCTTGTGAAACTTCTTTTACAACAAACTTCGTCTTAATAGGTAATTTGTGACCTGCAAGACGCATTGCTTCTCTTGCCGTTGTTTCGTCAACGCCAGCCATTTCAAATAATACTCTGCCTGGTTTAACTACTGCAACCCAGTATTCTACTGAACCTTTACCAGAACCCATACGAGTTTCAGCAGGTTTTTGTGTAATAGGTTTGTGTGGGAATATGTTTATCCATACTTGACCACCACGCTTAATAAATCTTGTCATCGCTACACGGGCTGCTTCAATTTGGTTTGAAGTAATCCATGATGGTTCCATAGCAACAAGACCGTATTGACCGTAAGCAATAATATTGCCTTTGTTAGCCTTACCAGTCATTCTGCCACGATGAACTTTTCTTCTTTTAACTCTCTTTGGCATTAACATATTAAGCCTCGCCTCCTTCGGTAACCTTTTTAGCACCGCCTAAAACTTCGCCTTTATAAACCCATACTTTAACACCGATAATACCAAAGGTTGTATGTGCTTCTGCAAGACCGTAGTCAATGTCAGCGCGGAGTGTTTGAAGTGGAATTGAACCTTCGTGATATTGTTCACTACGTGCAATTTCAGCACCGTCAAGTCTTCCGCTAACCATAATTTTAATACCTTTAACGCCAAGTCTTGTTGCTCTTGAAATTGCTTGTTTCATACTTCTTCTAAAAGATGCTCTCTTTTCAAGTTGTGAAGCAACGTTTTCAGCGATAAGTTGTGCATCGCAATCAGGTTTTTTAACTTCTACGATATTAACGGCAATTTGCTTGCCTTTTGCAATTTTTGTAAGGCTGTTTTTCATCACTTCGATTTCTGCGCCAGCCTTGCCGATTAACACGCCTGGTCTTGCAGTAAATACCGTGATAGTAACTTTGTTTGCTGCCCTTTCAATTCTAATAGAAGAAACGGCTGCTTGATAGTATTGGTTTTTAATAAATTTTCTTAATTCGTAATCTTCTTTAAGATTTAATGCAAACGCTTTTTTATCTGCGTACCATTGAGTATCCCAATCTTTGATTACGCCAACTCTTAATCCGTGAGGATTTACTTTTTGTCCCATAACCGCCTCCTATTTGCTAATCACATCTAAAATAACGGTGATGTGACTTGTACGCTTTAAAATTCTAAATGCTCTGCCGTGAGCCATAGGTCTCATTCTCTTTAAAGTTGGGCCTTGGTCAGCATAGCAAACTGCAACTTTAAGGTCGTCTCTATTCATGCCTAAATTGTGTTCTGCGTTAGCAGCGGCAGATAAAACTACCTTTTTAATAGGGTCTGCGCCTGCCTTAGAAGTATTTTCTAAGATAGCAAGTGCTGTGTTTACGCTTTTTCCTCTAATGTTATCAAGAACAACTCTAACTTTATATGGAGAAATTCTAATAAATTTAGCAACTGCTTTTGCTCTTTTATCTTTATTTTCTTCAATGCGTTGAGTTTTTAATTTCATATTCTTAGCCATTTTTTACCTCCTACTTCGAGTTAGACGTTTTAGAGCCAGAGTGGCCTTTGAAAGTTCTTGTAGGTGCGAATTCACCAAGTTTACAACCTACCATATCTTCAGTAATGTAAACAGGAACGTGTTTTCTACCATCGTGAACTGCAATAGTATGTCCTACCATTTGAGGGAATATAGTAGATGCTCTTGACCAAGTTTTTAAAACAGTCTTTTTGTTTTCTGCGTTAAGTGCTTCTACTCTTTGTAATAATCTTTCTTGGACGTAAGGTCCTTTTTTAACACTTCTACTCATTTATATTCCTCCAAATTAGTTTACCCTTTTAAGAATAAACTTGTCGGTTCTGTTCTTCTTCTTTCTCGTCTTGTAACCAAGGGCTGGTTTACCCCAAGGAGTTACAGGACCCGACCTACCGATAGGCGCTCTACCTTCACCACCGCCGTGTGGGTGATCGCAAGGGTTCATTACCGAACCTCTTACCGTAGGTCTAATGCCCATATGTCTAACCTTACCTGCTTTACCGATTCTAACGATTTCGTGGTCAAGGTTGCCTACTTGGCCGATTGTTGCTTTACATTTAACAAGAATAAGACGCATTTCGCCACTTGGCATTTTAACTTGCGCATACTTGCCTTCTTTAGCCATAAGTTGAGCAGCCATACCCGCAGCCCTAACAAGTTGACCGCCTTTTCCTGGTTGAAGTTCAACGTTGTGTATCATAGTACCAACAGGAATTGCTTCGATAGGAAGTGCGTTACCTGGTTTAATATCTGCGTTTGCGCCACTTAAAACTGTATCGCCAACGTTTAAGCCAACGGGAGCAAGAATATATCTCTTTTGACCGTCTGCATAAACTAAAAGAGCAATGTTTGCAGTTCTATTTGGGTCGTATTCTATTGTTTTTACAACTGCTGGAATACCGTCTCTATCTCTTTTGAAATCGATAATACGGTATTTTCTTTTGTTACCACCACCGTGATGTCTTACAGTAATTTTACCTTGCGCGTTACGGCCAGCCTTATGTTTTTGGTCTTCTAAAAGTGACCTTTCTGGCGTTGTGCAAGTAATTTCTTCATAAGAACTTACTGTCATAAAACGGCGGGCAGAAGACGTTGGTTTATATCTTTTAATACCCATCTATGTTTCCTCCTTAAGCCATTGAATCAAAGAACTCGATGCCTTTGCTGTCTGCTTTTAATTGAACGATGGCTTTTTTGTAAGATGGAGTGAAACCTTCGTTTCTACCCATTCTCTTTAATTTGCCACGGCAATTTACTGTGTTTACAGATTCAACTTGTACGTCGAAAAGTTTTTCGATAGCAAGTTTAATTTCTGTTTTGTTCGTAGATTTTGCTACTACAAATACGTATTTCTTTGTAGCGATATCAGCATAACTCTTTTCTGTTAAAAGAGGTCTGATAATAATATCTCTTTCTTTCATTATTCTCCGTAAACCTCCTCTAATTTTTCAACTGCGCTTTGAGCGAGAACTACTACTGCGTTTTTAACAACGTCGTAAGTGTTTAATTGCTCAACTGGAATAGTTTCAAGCGTAGGAATGTTTGCAGATGCTCTAATAACGTTAACGTCGTTATTACCCATAACTACTAAAACGGTTTTGTCGAACTTGAACGCGTCCATAAACGCTACCATTTCTTTAGTTTTGCCGTTTTCAACAGCAAGGTTGTCAATAACGAAGAATTCGTTGTCTGCAAGTTTTTTAGAAAGTGCGCTGAAAAGTGCAACGCGCTTTGCAGTAATATTCATTTTCTTAGAGAAATCTCTTGACTTAGGTGCAAATACTACGCCACCTTTAATCCATTGTGGTGCTCTTGTTGAGCCTTGGCGTGCGTTACCAGTACCCTTTTGTCTCCAAGGTTTTTTGCCACCGCCTCTTACTTCAGACCTTGTTAAAGTACTTTTAGTACCTTGACGTTCGTTAGCAAGCCTTGTTACTACTGCTTGGTGTATTAAAGGTTCGTTGTATTCAATTGCGAAGATTTCGCTGAGTTCCATAGAGCCTGTTTCTTGGCCTTTCATATTATAAACTTTAATGCTTGGCATAGAATAACTCTCCTTTATGCTTTAACGCTGTCACTAATAGCAACGATTCCGCCCTTAGGACCTGGAATAGCGCCTTTAATGAGTAATGCGTTTCTAACCGTATCGACTTTTACGATTTCAAGGTTTTGTACGGTTACTTTTTCGTTACCGTATTGACCTGGCATGTGCTTGTTTTTGAACACTCTTGACGGTGCGCTTATTGAACCCATTGAACCTACTTCTCTGTGAACAGGGCCAACACCGTGTGTCATTTTAAGCCTTTGTTGGTTCCATCTTTTAATTACACCCGAAAAACCGTGACCTTTCGTTTGGCCGGCAACGTCAACCTTGTCGCCTTCTTTAAAAGTTTCAACCGTAACAGTTTGACCAACAGCGTAAGAAGAAATATCTTCTAATCTAAATTCTTTAAGAACTTTTTGACAAGCAACGCCTGCTTTCTTAAATTGACCTGCTTCTGGTTTGTTAAGGTCGCCTTCTTTAACTTCGTTGAAACCAAGTTTAATTGCTTGATATCCGTCCTTTTCAACTGTTTTAAGTTGTACTACTGGACATGGACCTGCTTCAACTACGGTAACGGGAATTACTTTTCCGTCTGCGGAAAAGATTTGCGTCATACCTAATTTCTTTCCAATGATTGCTTTATTCATTTGATAAAGTTCACCTCCATATTATTTACAATTTTAAATTGTATGTTTTTTGTTTTTAATTTTTAATTAAAGTTTAATTTTTACGTCAACACCTGCTGGTAAATGAATACTGTCAAGTATTTTGGCGTTTGTAGAGTAAATGTCAATAAGTCTCTTATGAGTTCTTATTTCGAATTGCTCTCTGCTATCCTTGTACTTATGAGGAGACCTTAAAATAGTAACGATTTCCTTTTCAGTAGGAAGTGGGATAGGTCCGCTTATTTTAGCGCCTGCTTTCTTCATTGTTTCAACGATTCTTTCAGTTGCTTGGTCAACCATTTTGTGGTCGTATGCGGCTAATTTGATTCTAATTTTTTGTCCTGCCATTGTTTTTCTACTCCTTTTTTTATACTAACTGTTAATGTAGTCAACATTGCCGTGTGTGTCGTGCTTATAAAAATAAAAAAACATTCGCTACTGTGTTATTTTGCTGCGAATGATTCCTAATTTCTTGCACGGTTAGTCGCGGGAGTTAAACCCCCACATTTGTCAACGAAAATTATCTTCTTTTCTTTAAAGCGATTTCCGGATTCGCTAAAAAGTTAAAGTTTAAGTAACTTTTCGTATCAACCCAATATAAACACAGCCTTGTTATTTTAATATAATTACCGCTTTATGTCAACTATTTTTTACCGCTTTTTAAAATTATTTTTAAATATTTTTATAAACCACAATATATAGTTATACAAACAAAAAAGCCCACTAAAAGCGGGCTTAAAATACCCTTGTTTTGAATAATTTTAGAAATAAAATAATTTATTGTTAAAAAAAACTATTTTTTTTACGCCGATTGTTGCTAAAAACTTTTAAATGTGATAATATGAAAAAAAGGAGAAAATTATGGCTACGGAAGGTAATCCGCGAAGTACGAAGATAAATAACGCTAACTTCGTATTCGCAACAAAATTTAACAAAAAAGTTTTTACGCTCCGCTTTACTAAATAGTGCGCCATAATTAACGCGCGCTATATACACGCGCGCATCTATATATAATATATATTGTCCGTGTGCCCTTGGTGCGTAAAAGCATAGGGGCATTTTTTTATGCCGTTTAGTGAGGTGTGAAATGGACGAAAAAGAAAAGAACGTTGAAAAAGAAGTTCAACTAATAGAAAAGCGCGATTACACGGAAGAGTTGCTTGCTATCGTTAAGGGGAGCGACACGCAAAAGGTAAAGCGCGAAAAGTTAAGTGAATATCACGACAACGATATTGCCGAAATTATTCCGCTTCTTTCCGCGGAAGAAAGAAAAACTTTATATAAAATTTTAGGTAACGAAACCGTTTCTAACGTCTTTGCTTATCTTGACGACGTTGAAGATTACATTGCCGAACTTGACAACGAAAAGGTTGCCGACATTATCGAGTCAATGGACGTTGACGATGCTATCGACGTTTTAGAAGAGTTAACCGAAGAACAAAGAAACGAACTTATTCCGTTAATCGAGCCAGAGGCTCAAAAAGAAATTGAACTTATTGCTTCTTACGAAGAAGATGAAATCGGTAGCCGTATGACTACTAACTACATTACCATTAAAAAGTCTTTTACAATAAAGCAAGCAATGAGTTCGGTTATTAAGCAAGCGGCGGAAAACGATAACATTACCACCATTTACACCGTTGACGACGATGACTGTTTTTACGGTGCAATAGAACTTAGAGACCTTGTTATTGCGCGCAACACTACCCCGCTTGAAGACATTATACTTACTAACTACCCTTACCTTTTCGACCACGAAACGATAGATAAGTGTATTGAAAGTTTAAAAGATTATAGTGAAGACTCTATTCCCGTTTTAAGTAGCGATATGAAAATTATGGGCGTTATTACCGCTTCCGACATCGTTGAAGTGGTTGACGAAGAAATGAGTGACGACTACGCTAAATTCGCAGGTTTAACGAGTGAAGAAGATTTAGACGAACCCGTGTTTACAAGTATCAAAAAGCGTATTCCTTGGCTTGTAACTTTACTTGTTCTTGGCGTGTTAGTGGCGTCGGTTATACAAGCGTTCCAAACGCTACTTCCTATTTCACTTTTAATACTTTACACTTTCCAAAGTTTAATACTTGGTATGAGCGGTAACTCGGGAACTCAAAGCCTTGCCGTAACTATTCGCGTTATTAGCAACGAAACGCTTTCTTTGAAAGAAAGGTATAGGTTCGTATTTAAAGAATTGCGCGTTGGTGCTTGTAACGGCCTACTTATAGGAACGGTTGCGTTTATTTTGATAGGCGCGTATCTTCAATTTTTTGAAGCGGGCTTTATTGCAGAAGTGGGAATTTCGGGCTTTATAATTTCGGCGTGCATAGGTCTTTCACTTTTTATTGCTATGCTTATTGCAAGTTTGGTTGGAACGCTTACACCACTTTTCTTTAAAAAGATAGGCATTGACCCAGCCGTTGCGTCAGGTCCACTTATTACAACGGTTAACGACTTCGTTGCAGTTTGCGTTTACTACGGCGTATCGTTTTTACTACTCGTTCCACTAATTTAATAAACGATAAAAAGCACTTTAAAGTGCTTTTTTTCTTGTTCATTTTTTTAATTTGCTATTGCGCTACGATTTTGCTTGTGATATAATTAAAAAAAATTTAGAGGTTGTAGTATGAAAACGTTTGCGTATCATTTAAGAATAGAAAACGAACAATCGCTTTTTGACAACGCTTGTGGGGCAATTAAATATCTTGCTCCGCTTGGCTTAACTCATCTTATTATAGAAATTAACAATGCTTTTAAATTTGAAAGCCACCCCGAAATTAGTTCTTCTAACGTTACTGCAAGCGCACTTTCCAACGCTTGCGACGCGTTAAGAAGCGCGGGCATAGAGCCTATACCTTTATATAACTGCATAGGGCATCAAGGTTGGAATTATCGCAACTCTTTGCTTAAAGCATACCCTGAGTTTGACGAAACCCCCGATATTTTAGACGATAAGTTAATGGCTCCCGTTCACGAGCGCGTCGGTTATAAGTGGCTATCTACCTACACTCCCGCTTGGTGTTGTAACGAGCCGAAAGTTTACGACGTGGTTATTCCCGCTATTGACGAACTCGTTAGTGCAACCAAATGCAAAACTATACACCTTGGTATGGACGAAATATTTTTATTCGGTCAATGCGAAAGGTGCAAGGGTTTAGACCCCGCCGACCTATTTAGTAGCAACCTAATTATGCTACACGACCACTTTAAGAAGAAAGGCGTTTCCGTTATGATTTGGGGCGACCGCTTGCTTGACGCAAATAAACTACTTGGCAAAGACGGACCGCACCGCGCAAGATATGAAAAAGACTTTGAAAACGTTGGAACTTCTAAATGTATTAACAAACTGCCCAAAGATATTATTATTTGCGATTGGCATTATCAATTAGAAGACGACTACCCGTCCGTACCCGAACTATTAAAACACGGCTTTAAAGTTTGGCCGTCTTGTTGGTATAACGGCGATGCTGCCGAGGCGTTTTGGAAACACTCTTTAAAAACGGCGGAAGAGTTGAACAAGAAAAATTTATTACCCGGTATGCTTGTTACGGGCTGGGGAATACGCCCGCTTAAACAATTATTTAGCACCCCGCACGAGCAACTTAAAGAGAGCGAACAAGCAATTTTGTCAACTTTTAAACGCGTTGCAAAACTAATACAAGATTATAAATAACGTTAAAAAACTCGGCTAGTCGCTCTTCCCGTAGGGAAAAAGCGGAAACTAAATAAATCCGTAAACGGATTTGTTATATCCGTCTAACAACGGGAGATATCGCCTACGGCGGTGAAATTTGCCTAACGGCAAGTCGTGGATTTATTTAATATAACTTTGGCTTTGCCAAAATAAAACTGCTTGTAAAACAAGCAATACAACTTTTAGCCACGAGGCTAAAAATAAAACTAAATTATTTTAATCTTTTGTGGATATGAAAAGCACACTACATTTCACTTTTAGTGACTTATAGTGTGCTATACTTTTATTATGAACAAAAATTCCCTAATAGGAACTGCCTAATTCGCTCCTTTTTAGTTTTATTTTAGGGCGGATATGGAATCCGCCCCTACGAAATATAATATGAGTTTATTTAACTTGCGGGCGGTCAAGTATGTCCGCCCCTACGAAAAATTGCTATATATTTACGAAAATTATTATATATTGTAGGGGAGCATTCAATATGCTCCTACTATGGGACACTCACTAATAGCCTTGCTTTTTTACGGGCGGATATGGAATCCGCCCCTACGAAATATAATATGATCTAATTTAACTTGCGGGCGGTCAAGTATGTCCGCCCCTACTTAAAATTTACTTATAAAGTTGATAAGTAAGTTCGCGTAAAGTTTCGTAAACTTCTAAAAACGTAGGGTGCCAATTTAACACGCTCATTGTTAGTGTTAAACTTAACTTATTGTTTGCGTCAATAAACGTGTAACATCCGCCTGCCCCGTCCCAACCGAATTCGCCTATAGGCGTGTTTTTAGTTGGCTCTATTCTCGTTCTAACGCCTAAACCGTAGGTGTAACCGTCGCCTTGCGCGCAACTAAACGTTTTATTTTGAAACTCGGTTAAACTTGGCGTATAGAGCGATTTTACGCCCTTTTCACTTAAAATTCTAACTCCGTCAACAGAAATTCCGCCAAGTGAAAGCGCGGAAGCAAGTTTAGAAAAATCTTTACAAGTAGATAAAACGCCAGCACCACCGCTTTGATAATTATTCGTGTAAGTTAAAACGTGATTTTTTTTAGTTTTTATAAATTTGCCGTTATTTAAAACGTAGTTTTCCGCCATTAAATTTTCGTTAAACGCGCCGTTTTTTACTATGCAAGTATCTTTCATATTTAACGGCTCGAATATATTCTTTTTTAAATAGTCGCTAAACACCATACCGCTAACAACTTCTATAACGCACGCTAAAACGTCGTGGCTTAAACCGTAATCGTAAGTAAACCCAGGCTCATGTTTAAGCGGTGTACTTGCAAGCGAGGAAACAACTTCAAAGGTAGATAAATTTTTATCTTTTATAACTTGCTTAAAATAAGGGTCTTGCGCGTTAGCGTAACCTAAACCCGAAGTCATTGTAAACAAGTTTTTAACGGTCATTTCGTTTTCTACGCTTACCTTTTTACCGTCTTTTAAATAAAAACAGTTTTTAAACGCAGGAATAAACTTACTAACCTTATCTTCAAGGCTTAAAAGCCCCTTTTCAACTAATTGATAGCCTGCAACAACCGTTACAATTTTTGATAAAGAGTATAAAAAATACAGCGCGTTATCGTTAAGTGGTTGTAACTTTTTATCATCAAAAAAGCCGTAATAACCACTAAAAACAGGCGCGCCGTTTTTCGTTATTTCTACGCCGAGCGACGGAATATTATATTTTTTAATTAAATTGTTTATAGTTTGATTTATAGTAGAGTTCATTTTGTAAAAAATTCTTCTTCTTGCTTAGTTAAATATCTTGCCTTTCCTTCTTCTAAATTTTCGTCTAAAACAATTTTGCCAAACGAAACGCGTTTTAAATAGGTAATTTTATTACCTAAACTGCCAAAAATACGCTTTATTTCGTGATATTTACCTTCCGTAAGCGTTATGTAACCGCTTGTTTTTGAAAGCATTTTTACTTTGCAAGGGCAAACGGTGTACCCGTCTTTAAGCGTTACGCCTTTTTCAATAAGTTCAACTTGACCGCCAAGTATTTCGTCAGCAATTTCAAAATAGTAAACCTTTTCGGTTTTAGACTTTGGCGCAAGTTTTTTATGCGCGGAAACGCCGTCGTTAGTTATTATAACTAAACCTACCGTGTCTTTATCAAGCCTACCGCAAGGAAACAACCCGTCGCGCTTAAAACTTTCGGGCAAAATATCTATTACGGTTTTTTGAGCGCCGTCTTCCGTTGCGCTAACTACTCCGCTTGGCTTATTGAGCATAATATAAACGAATTTTTTAAATTCGGGCGCTTTGCCGTCAAGCAAAATAACGTCTTTTTCGCTATCAACCTTTACGCTTGGGTCTTTAACGACAGTACCGTTTACCGTAATTCTACCTTTTTTAACTGCAATTAAGCACTCTTTTCTTGAAAAAATTGCCGTAGAAGAAAAAAGTTTATCAAGCCTTTCCATCACATTTCCTTTCTATCTACAAAAGCGCGCGTTAAAGTAACTTCGTCAGTATACTCAATGTCGCTACCGATAGGAATACCGTGCGCAAGCCTTGTAACTTTAACGTTAAACGGCTTTACTACGCTTGAAACGTACATTGCCGTTATTTCACCGTCGTAATCTGGATTAGTTGCCATAATAACTTCTTTAACGCCTTCGTTTTTAATGCGTGCAACTAAACCGTCGATATCAATATCTTTTGGCCCTACGTTTTCGCTTGGGCGTAAAGTTCCGTGCAAAACGTGATACACGCCGTTAAATTCGTGTATTTTTTCCATAGCCAAAACGTCTTTTGGTTCTTTTACAACGCAAATAACTTCGTGCGAGCGTTTTTTACATATTTCACACTCGTCGTCAACGGAAAAGTTACCGCATATTTTACAGTAGCGAATTTTGTTTTTGCAGTCTATTATGCTTTTTGCAAATTCTTCCGCTTCTTCTTTTGACATATTTATTATTTGATACGCAAAGCGTTGCGCCGTTTTTGAGCCAACGCCCGGTAATTTTGTAAATTCGTTTATTAGTTTGCCAATAGGCTCTATAAACGTGCTCATAAATTAAAATAAGCCTCCCGCTCCGCCAAGTGGACCCATTTTCTTTTTATACAATTCGTCTGCCTTAGCGTACGCGTCGTTTACGGCAACTATAATAAGGTCTTCAAGCATTTCAATATCGTCAACGTCAACGGCGTTTGGGTCAATGCTTATTGATTGTAAAACTTTTTTGCCGTTCATAGTAACTTTTACAAGACCGCTTGCAGAAACGCCTTCAACTTCCGCTTCTTCAAGTTCTTCTTGCGCCTTTTGCATATCTTGTTGCATTTTTTGTGCTTGTTTCATAAGTTGTTGCATTTGGTTTCCGCCACCAAAACCGCCGAAACCACCTTTAAATCCTGCCATAATTAAAATCTCCTTTATAGTTTTGCAAATAAAATTTACCGTTATTATTTATTTATTAAAGTCGAGCCAAAAAAGTTCTTTACTTCTTCCACTCCGCCTTCTTTTACTCCGTTTTTAACCGCTTTAACCTGTTCAATGCCGAATTCTTTTGCAATACTCGTAAGTATTGATAAGTTTTCAACTTTTGATATAAGCGAATATTCGGCGTCTTCATTAGCGTTTACGTAAAGCACGTTGCCGTTAACGCTTACGCTCATTTCTTGAAGTGCCACCCATAAAATGGTGCAATTTGGAACTGTTCTTAAACGCCTTAAAATCATACCGAAAACACGCTTTGAGTCAACGCTAACTTGATTTTTATTTTCTTCAACGCTAACAGTTTTTGCTTCTTTTTTAGCAGTTTCTTCCACCTTTTTAGGTGCTATTTCCGTATTTTCTACAACGCTTGGCGCAATTTCAACCTTTTGTTCTACCTTTTTAGGCGCGTCTACCTTTTTAGGGTCTACTTTAACCTGTTCTACCTTTTTATCTTGAACGGCATTTTCTTGCGGTGCAAGTTTTAACGCTCCGCTTTCAAAGGCGTTTAACTTTTCTTCAAGAGTTTTAACTCTTGAAATTAGCGCGTCTATATTATAATCGTTTTGTGGAAGCGCCGATTTTATAAGTGCCGTTTCAACAACCGCGCGCGGTTGATTTGAATATCTAAGTTGGCTTTCTATTTGCGACAATATTTCTAAAATGCGCAAAATTCTATGTTCATCGCAAAGTGATGCGGTTTTTTTGTACGCTTCCAACTTTTCTTCCGGCAACGCCAAAATATCTTTGCTACCAGCGCACATTTTTACAACTAATAAATCGCGAAGATAGTTGATAATATCTTTTGTTAAAACGGGAATAGACTTTCCTAAAAAGTAAAGTTCTTCAAATAAACGCAAAACGTCGCCCGTGTTACCTTTAAGCATTGAAGAAACTAAACCGTCTATTTTTTCGCTATCGGTTGCACCTAAAACGGTTGCCACGTCGTTATAAGTTAAATTTTCATCACCTACGGAAACGCATAAGTCGGCAACGGAAAGCGCGTCTCTAACGCTACCTTCGCCCGCTTTTGCTATTGCCATAACGGCTTCTTCGGTGTATTTTTTGCCAATTTCGTTATAAACGCCTTTTATTAAATTTGCAATAACCTTGGTTGAAACAAGCCTAAAATCAAAGCGCATACACCTTGAAAGTATAGTTGCGGGAATTTTATGCGGTTCGGTTGTTGCCAAAATAAAAATTGCGTGCTTTGGCGGTTCTTCAAGCGTTTTTAAAAGCGCGTTGAACGCTTCGCTCGTAAGCATATGAACTTCGTCTATAATATAAACCTTAAACCTAACGTTTACAGGCGGATATTGCACGTTTTCTCTAATTTCTCTAACGTTTTCAACTTTATTGTTAGACGCAGCGTCCATTTCAATTACGTCGATATTAGACGGGTCTAAAAGCGCTTTACACGCCAAACACTCACCGCAAGGCGAGCCGTTGATAGAATTTACACAGTTTACCGCCTTTGCAAAAATTTTAGCAACGGTAGTTTTACCCGTACCGCGCGCGCCCGTAAACAAGTACGCGTGGCCGATTCTTTCCGTAATTATTTGGTTTTGTAACGTTTTTACAATTGCATCTTGACCGATAACTTTATCAAAAGAAGTTGGCCTAAAACGCCTGTAAAGAGATAAATAAGACATATTATTCACCAATAAATTTAATTATTTTTTTCCTTGCTCGCGTTAAAGCGTTGTCAACGCTTTTTACGCTCGTTTGTAATTTTTCACTAATTTCAACGTATGAAAGCCCGTCTAAAAAGTGTTTTAACACTTTTATTTCCGTTTTTGAAAGACTTTCCGTCAATTTGTTTTTTAACTCTTTGCCGTTTTCTTTAATTAAAACGAAATCTTCGGGCGTGGCTTCAAAAATTTGCAATTTATCTAAAATATCCGTTGAAACGGTGTTGTTTAAAACGCTGTTTTTTGAATTTGAATATTTTTTTATTGCGGATATAAGTTTATTTTTTATGCAAACGGTAGCGTAAGTTGAAAACGAACTTTGACCTTCGCTATACGAACTTACGGCGTTAAATAAGCCAAGCATACCTTCTTGCATTATATCTTCACTTTCCGCGCCTATTAAAAATAGGTTTCTGCAATAGTATTTTACAACGCCTTTATATCTGCCGTAAATTTCGTCAAAGGCGGTGGAGTTACCGCTTTTATATAGAGCAACTAACTCTTCGTCAGTTAAATTTTTCATTTTTATTCCTTTTTTAAGTTTTGGCGCACGCTTTCAAACACGGCAACCGAACACGCTACCGACGCGTTTAGTGAGTTAACCTTTCCAAACATAGGAATACTAACGATAGCGTCGCACTTTTCTTTCGTAAGCCTATTAACGCCCGTGTCTTCACCGCCAACGACTATTGCAATTTTGCCCGTTAAATCGGTTTTGTAAAGGTCGCTACCGCCAACTTCTAAGCCGTAAACCCATAAGCCCGCGTCTTTTAACTTGTCAATAGCCACGTTTATATTCGTTACACGGCTTACCGCTATATGATTTGCACTTCCGGCGGAAATTCGCATAACCGTTTCGCTAACTTGCGCGCTACGCCTTTTGCCTATAATAATAGCGTCCGCCCCAGAACACTCGCCAACCCTTATTATGCTACCTAAATTGTGCGGGTCTTCAATACCGTCTAAAACCAAAACGGTTGCCTTTGGCTTGTCCTTTAACGAATTTAAAAGTTCGTCAAAATCGGCGTACTCGTAATCGCTAACGTAAGCAATAAAACCTTGGTGACGGCGCGTTATAGACTCTTTATCGAGTATAGGCTTTTCAACGTATTGTACCTTTGCACCTACTTTAATTGCTTCTTTAACGAGCGCGCGCGAGCCTTCGTCACGCAGGCCGTTTTGTACTAAAATTTTATCAATAGTCTTGTCCGTTTTCAAAAGTTCTAAAACGGCGTTTTTACCTTCAATTTTCATCGTTCTCTCCGTAATTTAATAAGTAGTTTAACCTTTCGTTTTGCCCCGTTAAATATAAAAAACCAACTAACGCCTCAAAGCCCGTTGCCTTGTTGTATTCGCCAACCGTGGCGTGTTTTGCACGCGTGCCTTTTTTAGTGTTGCGAGCGCGCTTAAAAACTTCAACTTCTTCTTCGGTTAAAACGGGTAAAATTTTATCAATAAAATTTGCTTGTGCAGAAGCGCACACCGTATCGCTTGCCTTTTTATTAAGCACCGCACCCTTTTCGTCTTTATCAAAAACTAATTTTTTGCGAACGTATAAAGAGTAGACCGCATCGCCTATAAAAGCAAGGGTTACCGAACTTAATTGAAGTGCCGAATTTTTACTTAAAACGTTTTCTAAACTAACCATTTTTACCTAAAACCATATTTTGCTTTGTATATTATAACATACTTAAATTTATATTTCAACAACAATAAAACGATTTTAGGCTATTTTTTTGCCTATTTTTACACTTCTTGCCCTTTTAAAAATTTTAACGTGCCGTTAAACACCGTTTTTGCTATTTCTTGCCTATACTCGCTTGTTGTAAGCAACGCTTCGTCTTGTGGGCTTGATAAAAACCCGCACTCAACTATAATAGAAGAGCATTTTGCCTTGTTTAAAAGGTAATAGTCGCCCTTTAGCGCGTTACTTTTTTTAACGCAACTTGGCATTAAGTTTAATTCGTTTTGAACGCACCTTGCAAACCTATCGCTATCGTAAGTATTTGACCCGTAAAAAACTTGCGCTCCACGGCGCGACGGAGAAGTGTATTTGTTTAAGTGAATAGATATAAAAACCGTGGGGTCGTTTCGGTTGATAATTTCTACGCGTTTTTCAAGGTCGCGCTTTTTAAAACCTTTGCTCGTGTCGCCGTACAAACCGTAGTCGCCGTCACGCGTTAAAACTACCGAAAAACCTATTTCTTCAAACAAAGTTTGAAGTTTTTTTGCAATATCTAAGTTAAGTTCGCTTTCATAAACGCCCGTTGTTGAACCCATTGCACCCTTATCAATACCGCCGTGCCCCGCGTCTATAACCACCTTATAACAAAGGTTATTGTGAGCGTAAACTGCTGGTATAGCAAGGGTTATTACGGATAAAAAAATTGAAAAAATAGTGAATATTATAGCCTGTTTTTTAACTGAAAAATTCATATAAAAAATATATGTTTTTGCACCTAAAAAAATGACGGAATTTGCAATTAAAGCGACTATAAATTTTAGCAATAAAACAAATAAAAAGTAGTTAAAATTTACGCAAAAAGTCCACTTATTTTAAAATATAAGTTTAATAATTTATAAATTAGGCGAAAACAGTTGACAAAATTTCGTCATTTTTCTTATAATATAAAATATTATTTTATGATTTTATTATAACGCAAAACCGCAAGGGAGATTATTTATGTATATTCCTGAATTTTATGCCGAAAATCTTTTTAACGAAGAAGTAATGAAAAAACTTCTTCCAAGCGATATTTACGCTTCGCTTGAAAAGACCATTGAAAACGGTGAACAACTTGATATCACGGTTGCTCAAGCCGTTGCAGACGCTATGAAAACTTGGGCCATTGAAAAAGGCGCAACGCACTTTACGCATTGGTTCCAACCTATGACGGGCGTTACGGCAGAAAAGCACGACAGTTTTATTTCGCCAAAAGGCGGAAAAGTTATAATGGAATTTAGCGGTAAGGAACTTATTAAAGGCGAGCCTGACGCGTCATCTTTTCCTAACGGCGGTATTCGCGCAACTTTTGAAGCGCGCGGTTACACGGCTTGGGACCCTACTTCTTACGCTTTTATTAAAGATAACACGCTTTGTATTCCAACGGCGTTTTGTTCGTATAGTGGCGAAGCGTTAGACGAAAAAACACCGCTTTTACGCTCATCGGAAGCACTTTCTAAACAAGCGCTTAAAATTTTAAAAATTTTAGGTAACGACACGGTTAAAAACGTTTACGTTACGGTTGGCGCAGAACAAGAGTATTTCTTAATTGATAAAGAAATGGCTGGCAAGCGCCCCGACCTTGTTTATACGGGTAGAACGTTATTCGGTGCAAAACCACCGAAAGGCCAAGAACTTAACGACCATTACTTTGGCGCAATTAAACCGCGTGTTAAAGCGTTTATGGAAGAACTTGACGTTGAACTTTGGAAGTTAGGTATTCCCGCAAAAACGGAACACAACGAAACTGCACCTGGTCAACACGAACTTGCTTCGGTTTATAGAAAAGTAAACATCGCTACCGACAATAACCAAATAACGATGGAACTTATGAAAAAGATTGCAGACAAGCATAATTTAGTATGCTTGCTTGCCGAAAAGCCTTTTGAAGGCGTAAGTGGTAGCGGTAAACATAATAACTGGTCGCTTTCTACAGATACGGGCGTTAATTTATTCGACCCTGGCGAAACTCCCGTTGAAAATTTACAATTTTTATTATTTTTGTCGGCAGTTATCAAAGCGGTTGACGATTATCAAGACGTTTTGCGCGCATCCGTTGCATCGGCAGGTAACGACCACCGTTTAGGTTCAAGCGAAGCACCGCCTGCAATAATTTCAATGTACCTTGGCGACGATTTATCGCAAGCGCTCGACGCTATTGAAAATAACGAATCGTACAAAATGGATAAACAAATTATGAAGTTCGGCTCTAAAATATTGCCTACTTTACCAAAGGACGCAACCGATAGAAACAGAACTTCGCCTCTTGCCTTTACAGGTAATAAATTTGAGTTTAGAATGGTTGGCTCTAACGACAGTATTGCCGACTGTAACACGGTGTTAAACACAGCGGTAGCAGAAAGCCTTGCATCGTTTATTGAAATTTTAAAGGAAGCGAAAGATTTGCCAAGTGCTATTCACGATATTGTTGTTGACACTATTAAAACTCATAAGCGCATTATATTTAACGGCAACAACTATTCTAAAGAGTGGGTTAAAGAAGCAAAAGCGCGTGGGCTTTCTAACCTTGCAACTACGCCAGACGCCGTTGACACGTTACTTTTAGATAAAAACGTTGAACTCTTTGCAAAACACCGCGTATTTTCTATTAGCGAAGTTACGGCAAGGCAACAAATTATGTTTGACAAATATTCACGCGTAATTAACATTGAAGCGCTTACTATGATAGAAATGGCTAAAAAACAAATTTACCCTGCTATTAACGAATACGTAACTAAACTTGCAAAAGCCGTTAAAATTAAAAAAGAAGTTGGGGCTGACTTTACGCAAGACGAAGATTTAATTAAAACGCTTTCTTCACTTGCAGGTTGCGTTTACAAAAAGGCGGAAGAATTATTTACGTTAGTAAATAAATCAACAACTATTTTAGACAAGCGCGAACTCGCGTTCTTTATGAACAAAAAAGTATTAAAATGTATGCGCGAACTTAGAAGATGTGCCGACGAAGCCGAAATGAACACCGCGGAATCGTGTTGGCCATACCCTTCTTACGGAAAGTTGCTTTTTAGCGTTAAATAATTGCTTAACAAATTTTAATTGCACCGCGCGTAAAAGCGGTGCAATTTTTTTATAATCTTATAAAAAAATTTAGATTATTTGCAAAAACGGCGGTAAAAAGTTTGTATTTTGCAAATCAAAGTAGTATAATTAGTAAAAAAATTAAAAAAGTAGGAAACATTATGAGAGTATTTAACTTTGCGGCAGGTCCTTCAATTTTACCACTTGAAGTTTTACAAGAAGCACAAAAAGATTTATTAGACTATAACGGTAGCGGAATGAGCATTGCCGAAATGAGCCATAGGTCTAAAACCTTTATGGCTGTAAATGAAGAAGCAAACGCTACTTTACGCGAACTTTTAAATATTAGTAACGATTACGCGGTTTTATTCGTTCAAGGCGGTGCATCGCAACAATTTGCGTCAGTTCCCCTTAACCTTATGACAACGGGCGTAGCAGACTACATAGTTACGGGCAACTTTGCAGGTAAAGCGCAAGAAGAAGGCGCTAAATACGGCAAGGCTAATATAGTTGCATCTTCAAAAGATAAAAACTTTACTTATATTCCTTCCTTAAAAGAAATAGAGTTTTCAAAAGACGCGTCTTACGTTCACATTACGTCAAACAACACTATATTCGGCACGCGTTATACCGAACTTCCTAAAACTACCGCTCCACTCGTTGCGGATATGTCTTCAAACATTTTAAGCGAAGTTATTAACGTAAACGATTTTGGCTTAATTTACGCGGGTGCGCAAAAAAATATTGCTCCTGCAGGCGTAACTATAGTTATTGCAAGGCGCGACCTTTTAGGCAAGCAATTAGATATTTGCCCTACAATGCTTAACTACGCTATTCAAGATAAAAACGACAGTTTGTATAACACTCCACCATGTTTCCCTATCTATATTTCAATGCTCGTGTTTAGATGGCTTAAAAAACAAGGCGGTATTAAAGAAATGCAAAAGATAAACGAATATAAAGCAGGGCTTTTATACGACTTTATTGACGGTAGCGATTTTTACACTAATAGCGTAAATAAAAAAGACCGTTCTTTAATGAACGTGCCTTTCGTAACAAAGAGCGAAGAACTTGACGCGGAATTTGTAAAAGAAGCAACTAAAAACGGGCTCGTTTCACTTAAAGGCCACCGTTTAGTTGGCGGTATGCGCGCAAGTATTTATAACGCTATGCCTATTGAAGGCGTTAAAGCGCTTATAGAATTTATGAAAAAATTTGAAATGGAACACAAGTAAAATTATGAACGAAATTATTAAACTTAACTCAATTAGTAAAAAAGTAGACGATATTTTAGCAAAAAATTATAGCGTTGTTGAAAGTGCTAAAAACCCTATAGGCGTTTTAGTTAGAAGTTTTGATATGCACGACTATGACCTTCCAAATTCCGTTTTGGCCGTTGCAAGAGCGGGCGCGGGCGTAAATAATATCCCTTGCGACAAATACGCGGAAAACGGCGTTGTAGTATTTAACACACCTGGTGCAAACGCTAACGCGGTTAGCGAACTCGTTATTACTGCGTTACTTCTTGGCTCGCGTAAAATCGTTCCTGCAATTAACTGGGTATCTTCTTTAAAAGAAGATAGCAACATTTCTAAAACGGTTGAAAAGGGTAAAAAAGACTTTGCCGGCGGAGAATTATACGGCAAAAAACTTGGCGTTATAGGTCTTGGCGCAATAGGTGCGAAAGTTGCTAATACCGCAATTAGTTTAGGCATGGAAGTTTTAGGCTTTGACCCTTACTTATCGGTTATTAACGCGCTTCACCTTTCAAGGCACGTTGAAGTTACAAACGATATAAACGATATTTATAAAAGTTGCGACTATATTACTATTCACGTTCCGTTTACCAAAGATAACGCTAATATGGTAAGCGCAAGCAAAATTAAGAAAATGAAAAACGGTGCGGTTTTAGTAAACCTTGCTCGTGGAGAACTCGTTGATACTGACGCGGTTATAGACGCGCTCAATAGCGGTAAACTTGGTAGATATATAACAGACTTCCCTTCTTGCAATCTTATAGGCGTTGAAAACGCTATTTGCATACCACACCTTGGTGCGTCAACCTTAGAAGCGGAAGACAACTGCGCTGTTATGGCGGCAAACGAACTTAAAGACTATATTGAAAACGGCAACATTAAAAACAGCGTAAACTACCCTAACTGTTCTGCACCTAAAACTTCTAAAAACAGAGTTTGCATACTTCACTTAAACCAACAAAGTATGATTGCACAGTTTACTTCCGTTTTAGCCGAAAAGAACATTAACATTGATAACTTTGTAAACTCAAGTAAAGGCAACTTTGCTTACTCTATTATAGATATACCTGAAATTGACGACGAGTCTTTATCAAAGTTAAGCAAAATAAACGGTGTTATAAGAATTAGAAAAATATAAAAATTTAAGGCTTTTGCAACTCGCAAAAGCCTTTTTATTTATTTAGTTGAATATATATCCTTAGCGGTTTCAATAAAGGCAGATATTGCCTTTGATAAATACTTGTTCTTTTTATAACCTATTGCCATACTTCTATGCGTTGCCCTTCCGTAAAGTTTATAAAAGACGCAACCGCTTTGATTAGAACTTTTAACAAGTATGTCGTTTACAAGCGCAACGCCTAATCCAAAGCATACCATATTATACGAAGTTATAAGTTGGTCAAGATATATTTTAACCGTTTTAGGCTCAAAATTTTCTTCCGCAAAAATTTCGTTTGCGCGCCTACGCGTGTCGTTGCCTTTTTTAAGCAAAATAAACGGGCAATCTTCAAATTTTTTAATTCTAACTTTTGGGCAATTATCCTTTAAATGCTTGCCGTTTAAAATATCTTCCCTTGTCAGCGTAAATTCTTTTAATTCATCGTTTATTTTATAGTCTTTTGGCACGGCTAAAAGTAGCGTTTCTTCAAAAAGCGGAGTGCTTGAATACAATTTTTTATCAAAATCGTGCGCAATTAAAAGGTCTATTGATTCTGTTATTAAAAGTTGGCGTAAATCGGGCGAGTTTGACTCTACGAGTTCAACGCTAATTCCAGGGTATCTTTTTGCAAATTCTATAATAATTTTTGGCATAATAAACGAAGATACGAAGTTTTCACCACTAACTACCAACTTGCCCGTTTTTAACTTTGACATATCCATTAGTATATTTTTAGTTTCGTCTTCTATCGCGCGCAACTTTTCTATATATTTTATATACACCTTGCCTTCTTCCGTTAAAACGATAGGCGAAGTGGAACGGTCGAAAATAGTTATACCAAGTTCCCTTTCAACCTTTTTTACCGATGCCGAAAGCGCGGGTTGTGAAATATACAAGTTTTTTGCCGCAATTGAAAAACTGCGCTCTTTGTAAACTTCATAAACGTAATCTTTTTCGTTCATTATACCACCTACGCGTTATAAAAAAAATTTATAACAATTATATAATTATTTATTGTTGATTATATCACGCCTTTGTGCTATAATCAAGTAAATATTAAAAATATTTACAAATTTTTAACTAAAAAAGGTGAAAATTATGTTACATTTATCCGAACAAACCAACTTACTTGAACAACGCTCGTATAAGTACGAATTGCAAGACGTTAAAGAACCTAATTTGTATAGAGAAAATTATTCTTATACCGAAGTTCCTAAACTTGCGTTTAACCACCGTCGCGTTCCTATGAATATGCCAAAGGAAATTTTTATTACCGACACTTCGTTTAGAGACGGTATGCAATCGCAATCGCCGTATAGCGTTGAACAAATTGTAAATTTATATAAACTTCTTTCTAAACTTAGCGGGCCTAACGGCATTATTAGGCAAAGTGAGTTTTTCGTGTATAGCGAAAACGATAGAAAGGCTCTTAAAGCGTGTCAAGACGCGGGCTTAAAATTCCCTGAAATTACAACTTGGATTCGCGCCACTTTAAACGACTTTAAACTCGTTAAAGATTTAGGCATTAAAGAAACGGGTATTTTGGTAAGTTGCTCTGACTATCACATTTTTAAGAAAATGGGTATGTCGCGTAGGCAAGCGCTCGACTATTATAAAAAAACCATTATAGCCGCGCTTGAAATGGGCATTAGGCCAAGGTGTCACTTAGAAGATATTACGAGAGCGGACTTTTACGGTTTCGTTTTACCTTTCGTTACCGAAATTCAAGAACTTAGCGAAGAAGCGAATATGCCTATAAAATTTAGAGCGTGCGATACTATGGGTTACGGCGTTCCATACAGCGAAACTGCCCTTCCACGAAGCGTTCCCGGTATTATTTACGGTTTACACCACTACGCTAATATTCCAAGTGAAATGCTTGAATGGCACGGCCATAACGACTTCTATAAAGCCGTTTCTAACGCATCTTGCGCTTGGCTTTACGGTGCTTCGGCGGTAAACTGTTCACTTCTTGGCATAGGCGAAAGAACGGGCAACGTTCCGCTTGAAGCAATGGTTATGGAATACGCGTCGCTTCGCGGTTCTCTTAACGGTATGGACACTACGGTTATTACGGAAATTGCCGAATATTTTGAAAAGGAAATCGGTTACGTTATTCCACCTATGACTCCTTTCGTTGGCGAAAACTTTAACTCAACAAGAGCAGGCATTCACGCAGACGGTATGATGAAAGACCCCGAAATTTACAATATTTTCGACACGGCAAAACTTCTTAACCGTCCAGCAAGCGTTGCTATTAACAACACTTCGGGCTTAGCGGGTATTGCTTACTGGCTTAACATTAACTACGACCTTTTAGACACTCCTAATACTATTAGCAAGCACGACGATATAGTTGTTTATTTAAAAGCGTTTGTTGACAAGCAATACGTTGACGGCAGACAAACCGTTATGAGCACTAAAGAACTTGAAAGTGCCGTAGAAGAATATTTAAAAACTAACAAAGTAAAGGGGCTTAACTAAAATGGGATTAACTATTGCTCAAAAAATTATAAAGGCTCACCTTGTAGAAGGCGAAATGAAGGTTGGAAGCGAAATTGCGCTTAAAATTGACCAAACCTTAACGCAAGACGCAACCGGTACTATGGCATACTTAGAATTTGAAACTATGGGTATTCCACGCGTAAAAACCGAACTTTCGGTTGCGTATATCGACCATAACACACTTCAATCGGGCTTTGAAAATGCCGACGACCATTTGTATATTCAAAGCGTTGCAAAAAAGCACGGTTTAAGATTTTCACGCCCTGGTAACGGTATTTGCCACCAAGTTCACCTTGAACGTTTTGGTAAACCGGGTAAAACTTTAATAGGCTCGGATAGCCACACTCCAACGGGTGGCGGTATAGGTATGCTCGCAATGGGCGCGGGCGGGCTTGACGTTGCCGTTGCAATGGGCGGTGGCGCTTACTACATAACGATGCCTAAAATGTACAAAGTAAACCTTACGGGCGCGCTTAAACCTTACGTTACCGCAAAAGACGTTAGCCTTAAAATTTTACAAATTTTATCCGTTAAAGGCGGTGTTGGCGCAATAATTGAGTGGGGTGGCGAAGGCGTTAAAACTTTAACCGTTCCACAAAGGGCAACCCTTACTAATATGGGCACGGAACTTGGCGCAACTTCTTCAATTTTCCCGTCAGACGAAGTTACTTACGAATTCTTAAAGGCGCAAGGCAGAGGCGAAGATTATATTCCGCTTTCAAGCGACCCTGACGCAGTTTACGATAAAATTATCAATATAAATTTAAGCGAATTAGAGCCTATGCTCGCTTGCCCTCACTCGCCTGATAACGTTGTAAACGTTAGCGAAATTAAAGGCAAAAAAGTAAACCAAGTTTGCATCGGTTCTTGCACGAACTCATCACTTGCAGATATGCTCCGCGTTGCATCTATTTTAAAGGGCAAAACTATTGCGGAAGGCGTTTCACTTTCCGTTTCACCAGGCTCTAAGCAAGTTTTATCAATGCTTGCAAATTGTGGCGCGTTAACCGACATTATTTCCGCAGGTGCAAGAGTTTTAGAGTGCGCGTGCGGTCCTTGTATAGGTATGGGCTTTTCGCCTAATAGCGAAGGCGTTTCTTTAAGAACTTTTAACCGCAACTTTGAAGGTAGAAGCGGTACTAAAAACGGCCAAGTTTACCTTGTTTCGCCAGAACTTGCGGCGGCTTCCGCTCTAACGGGCGTAATAACCGACCCGCGCGACCTTGGTTTTTACGAAGATATTGAAATGCCAACTGAATTTTTAATTAACGATAACGGCATAATACTTCCCGCAAGTGAAGAAGACGCTAAAAACGTTGAAATTGTGCGCGGACCTAACATTAAACCTTTCCCTACCACTAAACCGCTTGAAAATAGTATTAGCGCAACGGTAGGCTTAAAAGTCGGCGACAATATAACTACCGACCATATTATGCCTGCGGGCGCAAAAATACTTCCTTATAGAAGCAATATACCTTACCTTTCTAAATTCTGTTTTGCCGTTTGCGACGAAGGTTTTAGCGAAAGAGCAAAAGAACTTAAACAATCTATAATAGTTGGCGGTAGTAACTACGGTCAAGGTTCTTCAAGAGAACACGCCGCGCTCGTTCCGCTTTACCTTGGCGTAAAAGTCGTTATTGCTAAAAGTTTTGCGCGCATACACTCGGCAAACTTAATTAACGCGGGCATTATTCCGTTTGAATTTAGTTGTGAAAGCGACTACGAACTCGTTTCACAAGGCGACGAACTCGTTATTAACAATATCTTTGAAGCGCTTGAAAACGGCTGTGCTACGGTATTAAATAAAACAAACGGTAAAACTTTTGAAGTAACTTACAAATTCTCAAATAGACAAATTGACATTTTAAAAGCAGGCGGTTTACTTGCCTACACCAAAGGAGAATAAGATGGATAAAATTAAAATGCTTACGCCCGTTGTTGAAATGGACGGCGACGAAATGACAAGAATTTTATGGAAAATGATAAAAGACGAACTTATTTATCCTTTCGTTGACCTTAAAAGCGAGTATTACGACCTTGGCTTAGAAAATAGAGAAAAAACAAAAGACCAAGTTACCGTTGATAGCGCAAACGCAACGTTAAAATACGGCGTTGCCGTAAAGTGCGCAACCATTACGCCTAACAAACAAAGGGTTGAAGAATACAACCTTTCCACTATGTGGAAAAGCCCTAACGGGACTATACGCGCTATGCTTGACGGCACCGTTTTTAGAGCACCTATTACGATAGACGCTATTAAACCTGCCGTTAAAAAGTGGAAAAAACCTATAACTATTGCAAGGCACGCCTATGGCGACGTTTATAAGGCAACCGAATTTAGAGTTCCCGAAAAAGGCAAGGCCGAACTTGTATTCACTACGGAAAACGGCGAACAAATTTTTAAAGAAACGGTTTACGACTTTGAGTGCGCTGGCGTACTTCAAAGCCAATATAATAAAGATAGTTCTATTCGCTCGTTTGCACACTCTTGCTTTAAATATGCAATTTCTACAAAGCAAGACTTATGGTTCTCTACAAAAGACACCATATCTAAACAATACGACCAAACTTTTAAACTTA
The DNA here is from genome assembly GCA_045637905.1 of Christensenellaceae bacterium. Lineage (GTDB taxonomy): Bacteria > Bacillota > Clostridia > Christensenellales > Borkfalkiaceae > HGM11412. Next base: position 84,324 of record JAZUAJ010000001.1, read on the forward strand.
TATTTGAAGAACTTTACGAAAACGAATATAAGCAAGAATTTGAAAAACTTGGCATAGAATACTTCTACACTTTAATTGACGATGCCGTTGCAAGAGTAATTAGAAGCGAAGGCGGTTTTATTTGGGCACTTAAAAACTACGATGGCGACGTTATGAGCGATATGGTTTCAACCGCGTTTGGTAGCCTTGCTATGATGACTTCCGTTTTAGTTTCTCCGTCTGGTATTTACGAATACGAAGCGGCGCACGGCACGGTTACTCGCCACTACTACCGCTATTTAAAAGGCGAAGACACGTCAACAAACCCTATGGCAACTATTTTTGCTTGGAGCGGTGCGCTTAAAAAGCGTGGCGAACTTGATAACCTTCCACTTTTAGTGGACTTTGCTAATAACCTTGAAAAAGCGTCTATACAAACTCTTAACGACGGTATTATGACAAAAGACCTATCGGGTTTAGTTGAAGATGGCTTTAACGTAACGCAAGTTAATAGCATAACTTTCCTTAAAGAAATTAGAAAGCGTTTAAAAAAGTTTTACGCTTAAAAACAAAAAAAATTAAAGCACTTATACCCTAAAATTTGGGTAAAAGTGCTTTTTTATTAAAAAAAACTTGACTTGTAATACTAAAAGTATTAAAATATTATTAAATTTAGGTATACTTATGAAGAACTTTAAAGCATTTTTTGCAAATTTGAAATACTCAAATGCATTAAACAAGTTTATATCGGGCATAAAAAATATATCGGGTAAATTAGTAAAACACCTTGATACTATTTTCTTTATGCTCTTTTTTATTATTAAATTCGTATTACCTAAAATTGTTTTGCCTAAATTCTTATGCTTACCAACGATACCTACTTTCCAAATGCCATCACTAAACAACGCTTTGTTTGAAGAGATGTTCTCACCTTCGGCATTTCAACAAGAAACGCTTATCTATATAATGCTTTCTAAGTTTATTGTAAGGTTTACCGTAAAAATTAGCGCAATGTTTTTATCTACTAAACTTTTATTATGTTTAGCAGTTTTTATAGTTTATTTATTCCTTGGTAAAGGCGTTGCAACTAAAAAAGTTTTTACAACAACTAAACCTGCTAATTTAAGCGCAAGTTTTTACACGCATAAAATACAATTTTTAAATTAAATAAAATATTCTACCCTATAAAACCGCGTTTATAGGCTTTTTGCCTTACGTTTTTTTACGCGCAATTTATAGGGGATTTTTATCCCTTAAAATTTTAAGTTTTTTAAAATGTAAGGGATTTTTATTTTTTTAAGCACATTACTAAAATTAAAGGAAAATATTTATGTTAACTTACTATTTAATTGCTTTTATATCAATACTAATAGCAACGGCAACTTTTGTTTTAATAAAAGTTTTTACAAAAAATAAAATTATGCTCACACTAAAAATAAGTTCTATAATTTTAGCCCTGGTTTTATTTTTTAGATATTTTCTGGGCGAAGATTACTTACAAAACGTAATAAACCTTGAACTTATTGACGGTTTTAATTCAAAAACTCATTTGGCGTTATCTTTTATTATTTCATGGGTTTTTGTTGCAGGTGTTCTACTCACGATATTTTATCCTTTTTTCAAAACTGTAAAAACGGTTAAAATATTAACGCCTACGTTTTCCTTAATAGTAGGAATTGTTTGCTTGATTTTTTTAAAGAACAATATTATTGCAAACTTTGGACCAACTGCAATCGAGGCTATTAAATTAAGAGCAGTTTTACTATCAATTGAAACCGGGTTAAGTTTTGCTATTTCAATATATTCATTATACGACTATATTATAAATAGAAAACAAGAATCTTACAAAATTAACTATAAATCAATTATTTTTGCAGTACTTTCGGCAATAGGAATGCTTTTAACAACTTTTCCTCATTACGGGGCACAGTTATTATTTAACCCGCTTAAATTTGTATATAAAGTCGATGATTTAAATTTATATCACAGACTTTACATTTATCCGGCAGCAATAATTCCAATATTTTTATATTTAACGTTAAAAAACAAAAGTTACGCAACTAAAAAATTTGCATTACTTTTTTACTCTATTGCACAGTTATATCTATATTCTTTGGACCATAAGTTTATTGACTTTACGTCAGTTTCAGGGCTTCCGTTCCACTTATGTAACACGGCGCTTTACATTACGCCTTTGTGCTTATTGTTTAATGGCAAAAAGGTTTTCTATTTTACCTATTTTATAAACGTTTTAGGTGCATTTTTAGCAATGGCCATGCCTAATTTTTCAACGGAAGGCTTGTTTGAAGGAACAGTTTTAATGTTTAATCCGGTTTTATTTTTTAGAACACACTGGCAAGCGTTCTTTATGCCGTTACTTACCGTTGCATTAGGAATTTTCCCTCGACCACGCCTTAGAGAGTTCAAATATTCCATAGTAGCGTTTGCAGTTTACTACGTTGCTATGCTCATATTAAACGGCTGGTTTACAAACTACGACCCAGGTATTGACTATTTCTTTATAAATAGTGACTTTATTGCAGATAAACTTGGAACTTGGGCGGAAAATTTAAGAAATGTAACTTGGTCGTTTAAAATAAATGATTTATCGTTTACTTATTATCCAATATACCAAAGCCTATACTTTACGGTATATATCTTCTTATCGTTAGGAATGTGGTTTATATACGAATTTGCATACGTAGCAATATCAAGTTGGCACGATATCGCAGTAAGAAACAAGGCGTTAAAAGTTGATGAACTTGCACTATACGTAGCGTTAAATGGAAGAACAAAGGAGCAACCTATGGACAATACTACAACAAATAAATTAATATTAAAAAATTTCACAAAAAGATACGGCACGAGTGACGTTTACGCTGTAAAAGACGCAAACCTTGAAATAACCGGTGGCGAAGTATTCGGCTTTTTAGGACCAAACGGTGCGGGAAAATCTACTATTATTAAAAGTATAGTAGGCATACAAACTATAACCGATGGTTCAATTTCCGTTTGTGGTTATGACGTAAAAACGCAACCCGTTCAAGCAAAAAGTCAAATAGGCTTCGTTCCAGACCATTACGCTCTTTACGAAAAACTCACAGCGAGAGAATACGTAAACTATATAGCGGATTTATACGGCGTTTCTAAGGAAGATAGAGATGAACGCCTTTCTAACTTTGTTAAACTTTTTGAATTTGAACACGCTATTGACAACCCTATTAGGACCTACTCACACGGCATGAAACAAAAAGTTACTATAATGAGCGCACTTATTCACGAGCCGAAAGTTTGGATACTCGACGAGCCTTTAACAGGTCTTGACCCAAATAGCATATTCCAAGTTAAAGAATGCATGAAAAACCACGCTAAAAAAGGCAATATCGTATTTTTCTCATCTCACATAATAGACGTTGTAGAAAAAATTTGCGATAAAATTGCAATTATTAGAAAAGGTCAAATTCAATGCGTTAAAACCATTGAAGAAATAGAAAAAACAACTTCACTTGAAAACTTTTATATGGACGTAATTAACAATAAAGAAATTCTACCAATAAAAGTTGAAGATAAACAAATTAAAAAAGATAAGGTTACACAATAATGAAAAAACTTTTACTATTAGTAAAAATGCAACTTGCAGATAAGTTGGATTTTTCTTGGACAAGAGACGTACGTTCAATCATTTTTAAAGTTGTTTTTGCAATTTTGAAATTTGCTCTGGTAACCGTATTGTTTTACGTTTTATTTATGATTTGTTCACTACTCGGCGTTTTTGGCATTGGCAGTAAAATTCCAGACACCGTTTTGGCAATTATTTTTACCGCCATACAACTAATGTCTATAATAACTTGCACGTCAGGGCTTACTAATTCACTCTATAAGTCGGCAGACAATAAAGTTTTGCTTACCATGCCGGTAGAGCACAATCAAGTTTTCTTCTCAAAAATTATTCTATATTTTATATATGAATTATTAAAAAACGCAAACTTTACTTTACCACTTTTTATTGCATACGGAATTAATAACGGAGCAGTTTGGTACTACTACCCTTTCCTTTTAGGATGTTTCGTGCTAATATCACTACTTCCCGTTCTTATAGGAGCAGTTTTGAGTATACCTTGGCTTTTCATTTCTGCTTTTATTGAAAGGCGCAGGGCTTTGCAAACAATTGTAATTATTGTAGCGTGTTTAGCAGTTGCACGCGCATTGTTTTATTTAGTTTCATTAATTCCTGCAAACATTAACTTGATTGCACAATGGAACACTATTACACAAGAAGTTATACAACCGTTTTTAAGAAGTTTTGCAAATTTCTTCTCGCCTTACTACAAATTAACGCTTATGATAGTTGGCGGTACGCTTTCTATCGCGTCTAAATTATTTAGTCAAAGCACGTTTATAACTTTATTGATATTAGTGTCCGTTTTAATCCTTTCAATACTTATTGCCTTTTTGCTTGCCAGACCGTTATTCTTTAAAATGGCTTCGAGGCAATTTGAATTTGAAAAAAAGATTACTAAACCTAAAAAGAACGCTATTCACAATAGATGGCTTAGCCCTTTAAGCCAAGAATTAAAACGCAATTTTAGAAGTAGTAAATACGTTGTTTTAATAATGTTACAATTATTACTACCTGGTATTTTAATATTTTTATTAAACAAACTATATTCTGCAATGCAAACGAGTTTTAACGGTCAAATGATGACTATGGCGTTTAATATGGTCGTGTTATACTTGTCGGTTTTATCGTTTAACAACGAATTCGCTTCCATTTACAGTCGCGACGGTAATGCAAGATTTTTAGAAAAGACACGCCCTATTAGCCCTGCGGTATTAACTTTTTCAAGGTTAATTCCAAGAATAATGGTTATATGCGCATCCGTTTTACTTGCAACTTATTTATACGTTTATACTGCACAAATTACACAGTTTGCAATAATTAGTATAACCGTAATATTAGTTGCTTGTGCTCATTTGTTATGGTGCGCGGAATTAGATATTATGAACCCGCAAAGCGGGCAATATGCAACTATTGGCATGGAATTTAACAATCCAAACGAAACTACTGCAATGATTTTATCTTTAATAATTTCTATTTTGTTTGCATTTTTGTTTTATTTCTTGGCTCAAACAGGAATTCAATCAGCGTTTATAAAACTTGCCGTTTTGGCATTTGCATTTTTAGCGTTAAGGGCGTACCTGTTCTTTATTCGCGTTAAACTTTACTATAAGGAGAAGTAAAATATGTCTAAACCAACTATTTTATTGTTGTCAATCGTGTATTTTGCGTCAATTCTAATCGTTGGCATATTTGGAATGCAAGTAATGTCGTTTAATAACGTGAACTACATTGAAAGTATTACTATAAACGTGCAAGACGTTGAATTTAGTAACGGAAAACCCCCTATTATAATAAAGGAAGAAGAAGTTTTAGACGACGGCATTCCTTATATGAAATATACTGTCGTTTTTGAATACGAGAAAGATTTAAGTATTTCAATCAAACCAATCGTAGTTGCACAAGACCCAACGCTCGACCCTACCGACAAAACGTTGAACGTTTCTTCAAACAATACTACTTCCGTTTACGAAAATGGAATATTTACCGTAAAAACGATAGGCGTTGTAACCTTTACTTTTAACTCACAAGACGCGTCTAATAAAAAAATGCTGGTTGTAATATACCCTATTTAAAAATAACGCTTACTCAATAAGCGATAATATAAAAAAACGCCTATAAAATTAGGCAAATCCATTAAAAAGGAGATAATTATGAAAAAAATGGTTAAAACAAAATTGTTTTCTATAATCGTTTTGTGCGTTACTATGTTAACGTCAACCATTATGGCTGCATGTACTAACAATACTGACCCAACGGTTGAAAGCATAGCGTTTAAAGACGGTACCGTTAAACAAACGTATCAATTAAACGAACAAATCGATTATTCGGCAATCAAACTCGTTGTTTCTTATAGTGATACAACCACAAAAGAAATAACATTGACTGACGATAACGTTGAATACACCCCTATTGACGTTACTACGCCTGGCCAAAAAGTTTTGTCTGCAACTTATCAAAATAAACTTGCAACAAAAAACGTTGAAGTTGTAAAAGACGTATCGAGCATAGAATTCGTACAAAATAGCATTAAAACGACCTATGAAAAAGATTCAACTATCAACTATTCAAGTTTCATAGTAAAACTTAACTTCAACGACGGCACGTCTACTACTCAAAACTTAAACAAAACTGACTTTTCTTATGATGAAATAGATACAAGCCAAATAGGCAAGCATAATTTTGTAGTAACTTATAACAACAAAACTACAAGTATTGAAATTGAAATTGTTGCTCCAAAAACGTTAGAAAGTATTGAAATTCTTAATTTAAAAACAGTTTACGGTCAAGGTGAAGATATACATTATGACGAAATTAGCATCAAGTTTAATTACGATAACGATACTAATGAAGTTAAAACTTTAAACACAACCGATTTTACTTATGAAGAAATTGACACAAGCGTTCCAGGCACTAAAAACTTTGTTGTAACGTTAAAATCAAACACTCAAATTAGTGCAACTAAAACTATAACCGTTCAAGAAGCAACCGTTAAGTCGATAGAATATTATGACGGCCTTAAACAGGAATACCAAGTTAACGGTCAATTTAACGCAAACGAAGTTAGAATTAAAGTTATTAAAGACAATAATGACGTTGAGTTGGTTTATTTAAATGACGACGGTGTTGATTTCAGTGCCGATTTAAGTAAACAAGGAACTTCAAACGTATTAAATATTACTTACGGCGGAAGATACTGTACTACCACCATTAACGTTGTTGCAGTGTTTGAAAAAATTGAATTCCAAGCAAGCTCTTTGGTTTTTGACTTTAACGGCGAATTTGACAAATCTTTAATTAAATTAGACTTAATTTATAACGACCCTTCGGTTAACGACGTTATTACGCTTGATAACCAAGACGTTACTATTACGCAAGACGTTTCTTTAACGGACAAAACGCTTGTTGGCGAAACGCAAGTTCTTAAAGTTGAGTATAATGGAAAAACTGCTGAAATTAACGTTGTTGTTAATAAAGTTTTAACTGGCGTTGCCTTTAAGGAAGGAACTTCAACCGTATATTATTTAAACGACGTTGTTGATTATTCTAAAATATTTATAATTGCTTCGTACAACAACGACACTACGGAAGAAATTTCACTTAACGACGCAAGAACTTCTTATACTAAAATAGATACTTCCGTTACTGGAACTGTTAAATTACAAGTTGAATTCAAAGGCAAAACAACAAACGAATTAACTATTACAGTTAAAAGTTTACCAAGAATTAACGAATTTGCTATGCCTCTTTCTTACAGTCAATATTTAACAAAATCTGAAAACACTAACACTTATAAAGTAGCAAGGGATACGGCTACAAACCCTTATTTAGTTGGTTCAATCAACAAATTTAACTTTGTTCCCGTTACCAGTTACTTTGACACAACTTCTTTTGAAAGGGTTTACATTGACAATCCTGAAACGATATATGAGTTATTCGTAAAAGAAGACGGCAATTACGTTAAAGTAACCAGCCCTGACCTTTATCTTGAAAACGTTAGCGATAATATGTACGATTTTAACGAAACCGCAAACGATAAATTCTTTAAACTCGTTGTTTCTCTTAATCCAGATAAAAACAATTTAACTTATTGGACTAATAACGACGTTGACGCTCCAACTATCGAAATAGAGTTCAAAGTTGTTGACGCATATAACGTTTACGATACGTACGGTCTTTCTGTTATGGACAACCTTAACGTAAAGAACTGGGCGGAAATTAAAAACAGAACTCTTAAATATGACGATAAAAAGTTAAGTGAATACACTAACGTTAAACTCGTTATATTGCATAACGATATTGTTATTAATGCAGACCAACTCCCTGAAAACTACTTCTGGGCGGAAGATATGTTCGGTTATAACGTAGCGTTAGAAAACGCCCGCAATGCCGATGTCGCAACTGGAAACATAACCAATTTTGCCGGAAGATTAAAAGGCGCATTAAGAAACGGTACGGGTCTTGAATCATATAACCACTGTGACGTTGACGAAAACAGTAAAGACGTTGACGGTAACCCTCGTAAAGACTACGTTGAAACTTGGGGTTGTCTTAACCCTCAAAAAGGTATATTCACCACTAACCAAACAAGCATAAACGGTAACTATATGACTATTTCTACAAAAGATAGTGCAACAAGGCACTTAACGTCTATTCTTAGCCACCGTTATGAAGATGACAACGTTAACCGTATGACTAACCAAGAAGGACACTGGTCAATATTTAAATTCTTTAAAACTGAAGATTTAACAAGCACTAAATTTAACGTTTCTATTGAAAACGTTACTTTGCAAGGCAATATGCCTAAAACAAATCAACAAGGTAGAGAAGCGGGCTTAATGGCAATGAATACCCTTGCCGACAAAATAACTATTTCCAACGTTATTACAACTCAGTTCTACACGCATATCGTTGCCGATGGTGTTGCAGGTAGAGCAGACAGTTTACTTGAATTCAAAAACTCTATTATGACTGACGCTTACTCTAATATGTTCTATATGTGGAGAAGTAACGTAACTATTAAAAATAGTACTTTGAAAAACGCAGGTGGTCCTTTATTTATTCTTACCGACGCTGATAGACTTGCTTCTGACACAAGTGATATTCCTGGACCTATTTTAAACGTTGATAAAGACTCTGTATTAGAATCATTTGCATCAGGGCAAGAAGCTTGGTATCAAATGTTTGACGCTACGCCGTTATTAACGATGTTAAAAGGCAACCTTAATAACATATTCAACGGTGCAACAAATAAAACTTTCGTTCATAACGTTAATAGCGCTGAACAAATTAATATTATTGCGGTTATGATACCTGACCCAGAATCTATCTTCACTAACCCTACCAATCCGTTAAATATTAAGAGTACGGTTAATATTGAAAATGCTAACGGCGATATTGAAACTTACGATATGAATGACCCTATGGCTAACCTTGTTAAATATTTAAATAGCGTTGGATTCGTAAGTAACGGCAACTATGCATTTATTAGCGACCCTAATACGTTTGCTATTCAAAAATGGCCTGGAGCAGCAGCATATGATACGTATTTTGTTCCTACTCTACCAGAAGCAGCACAACAACTACTCACTTCTGAAAAGTTAGGATTAACCGATATTCCTCCAAGTGACTTTGCAAATAGTTCAGAATTCTTAACGCTTGTTTTAAGTGCTAAATTGGCAGATAAGAATTTAACAAACGCTCCTTACTTTGGCGTTTTATTAGGCGATTATACTACTCAAAAACAAACTATAACTTTATAATTTGATTTTTAAAAAAGTATAAACAACTAAACAACAAAAAACTATTCCCGTTCCTTTCGGAACGGGAATTTTTTTGCCTAATATTTTTATTATCAACGCTAAAATAAAATTACAGCACACTATAAAAAACACCTAAACGTTAGCCTTTTTTGGCGCTTGTGGCGAGATGCTTACGGCACTAAAAAAAAGCAAGGTTTTTTAACCTTGCCTTTTTTGGCGCGCCGTAAGAGATTCGAACTCCTGACCTTTGGTTCCGTAGACCAACGCTCTATCCAGCTGAGCTAACGGCGCATATAAGTATTTAGTTTTTTTATTAAATTGTTTTATAAGTGCCAAGTTTGGCTGGATGGAGCGTTGCAAACGCTCTGTGCCCGCACGAAGTAAGGAAATACGGTTGACGGGCTTGCTTTGACGCCACCCACCGTTTAAAACTGAGCTAACGGCGCAAGCAAACTTGTATTTAATTTAAAAGCCTTATTATTATATAATATGAGCGCACATTTGTCAAACAAAAAAGTGTTTATATAAAAGAAATTAAAAATTTAATTAAACTGTTTACAAAAGGCGTGCTATATGGTAACATATACCTATAATTTGTTGTAATAGCAACAAAATAAAGGTTTTTTATGAAATATAGCAACTGTTTTTTATTTGACGGCTTAAACGAATTGCAAATTAAAAATTTGCTTTTAAGCCTTAACGCAAAAGAAATAAAATATGCAAGTGGAGAAGAAATTTGTTCGTATAACAAAACTCCAAACGTTTTTGGCGTTATAATAAACGGCAAGGCGCACGTTAAAAAATTAGACGTTGACGGCAACTTTTTTATTTTAGAAACTTTAACCAAAAACAGCGTGTTTAGCGATGCCCTTTCTTACCTTGCAACAGACCTTAACTATATTAGCGTTTACGCCTTAGAAACCACCACCGTTCTCTTTTTAGATTCAAGCGTTATTTTTAACCGCGAACAAGTTGCAAACGAACAGCGCTTAACGTTTATAAACAACTTATTGCTTTATATTATAGAAAAAAGCAAAACTCTTGCTAAACGTATTGAAATTCTTTCAAACAAGTCTATAAAAGATAAACTTTTAAGTTATTTTAGTTTGCTTGCTAAAAATAATAACTCTAACACGTTTACAGTTCCTATGTCGTACACAAACCTTGCACAGTATTTATGCGTTGACCGCTCTGCAATGATGCGCGAAATAAAAAAACTTAACGACGACGGGTTTATTAAATCAACCAAGCGTCAAGTTACCATTATTGAAAATTAGTATATTTAAGCAAATTTTATACATACTTTAAGTATAAATGGCTAAACTACTAAACTTATTAACTAAATATTTTAAAGGAACGGCCGTTTTTATTGCGCTCGTTCTTTTTTTTCGCTTAACAAACGTTACTCCCGCACTTGCAAGCGCAAGCGATTTTAAAGTTTACGCGGGTAGCCAAGTTTATTCTTATTGCAAAGCCGAAATTGCAACCGTTAACGGCAGTAAAACGCTAAAATGTATTGACCAAGTTATTGACGGCATTTATTTAGACACCGTTATTTGCCCTAAAAACGCAACCATTTTTTATAATAGCGAAATTCAAAACTTTGAAATTACAAGCGAAAAAAACGGCATAGAATTAAACAAGCAAGAACTAAAAAAGCAAATTCTAACCGCGCTTAATAAAAATGAAAAAAGCGTAAAAGCAAAACTTTATGAAAGCAAGCCAACCTTTACTAAAAGCGACGCTCAAAATTTAACTAATATGCGCTCGCGCTTTACAACTTATTACTCAAATTCTATTGAAAATAGAAAGCACAATATTTTACTTGCCACAGAAAAACTTAACGGCGTTAAAATTGAGCCGTACGGCGAGTTTTCGTTTAATAATACAGTTGGCGTTAGAAGTGAAGAAAACGGCTTTAAAACGGCAAAAATAATTCTTAACGGCGAATATACAGACGGCGTTGGTGGTGGCGTTTGCCAAGTTTCAACAACGCTATATAATTCCGCGCTTCTTGCGGGCTTAAAAATAACCGAACATCATAGCCACAGTTTGCAAGTTCCTTACGTTGAGCCGTCGTTTGACGCAATGGTAAATTCGTTTAGTAGCGACCTTAAATTTAAAAACGAAACGCCCTACCCTATGTTTATCGTTGCCAAGGCGGACGGCAACGCGCTATCGGTTGCAATATACGGAACTAAGCAAGTTGAACGCTATGAAAGAGTTTCCGTAATAACGGGCGAAATTGAGCCTACGGAAGTTGAAAAGGAAGAAGACGCTAATTTATTAAACGGTACTATAAAAGAAGTTAGAAAGGCAAAAAACGGCGTTATAAGCGAGGGGTATTTAATAGTTTATAACGGCGAAACGCGAGTTAAAAACGTAAAAATTAGAACGGACAGTTACAAGGCAATAAACGCAAAAATAGCGGTTGGAACGCTTATAAAATAGCACTATAAATAAGGTTGACAAACAAGCGTTTTAGATATAAAATTGTATATATGCAAATATGAACTTACAAAAAGGTGATTTATGAAAAAAGAGTATTTTGCAAATATAGATTACAACCGTCAAAAAAGGCGCAAAGCGCTAACTTTAAGCATTATTGCGTTTATATTATTCGGCGGTACGGCGTCGGTATTTTTTGCAAGTAAAGATTATTTAATTGGCGGTATGTTTTTACTCGGTTTAATAATTCCTATAACTACACTTCCGTCGGCGTTTAAAAACTACCCTATAAGTAGCGCGCCGATAATTTCTTTCGATGGCGATAGCGTTGTTTTAAAACACACCACCTTAAAAATTAAAGAAATTTCTTCAATAAAAGTTACTATTGATATTCCAACTTACGAAGTTAGCAAATTAGATTTTAACGCAATAGAAGAAATTAAAAATAAAAAGCCCGAAGATATTTACTTTGGAACTTTTGATATTTTTGTTAAAAACGAAAAGAAAAACGTTAAAGTTTACTATAATAGCATAGACAACGTTATAGACGCGCTTGAAACGGCAATTAGTTTAGGTTTAAAGAACTACGCGCTATTTTTTACGGTAAAAAACAACTCTATAAAATCGAGTTACGACCTAATTAGTTTAGTAAAGGAAAAGAAACAACAAGAGTTTCAAAAAACGAGCAAACAAGCAAAAACGCGCCAACTCATATAAAAGTGTTGTAAAACGAGTGCAAAAAAGCCGTATTTAAAAATTTTAAAAAAAATATTAAAAAACGGCTTAAATTCGTTTGCTCTTTTAAAAAGTTTATGATAAAATACATATGCTCTAAATAGATGCGGATGTGGCGGAATTGGCAGACGCATAAGACTAAGGATCTTATGAAGGCTACTTCGTGCAGGTTCGAGTCCTGTCATCCGCACCAACGAAATGCACCCTAAATATGGGGTGCATTTTTTCGTTGGTGCTACAGTCCTTGAACCTACGGTTCTGCCCTTAGCATGGCGCAACCCTTTTGTCCTTACGGACATTTCCCCTAACAGGGGAATTGCCTGTCATCCGCACCAAAAAAACGACAAGTGTAAAACTTGTCGTTTTTTTTATCCATTGCGAAAGCAATGGTATATCATCGCCGTTAGGCGTATATCATCACGCGTTAGGCGTGTATATCATCAACCGCAGGTTGCATATTCTTTCGCAATGATGATATACAAAACTGCGTTTTGGTAATATGCAATTTCTACGAAATTGGTGATATGCAAGGCGTGCGCCTTGATTTTAATAATTGTAGGGCTTGGTATGTAATCACGCGTTAGCGTGTATGAAACAACCGTAAAACACCAAATACAACCAAACTAAAAAATCCGCATGCTAAACGGCACGCGGATTTATTTTTTATTAAATATAATTTTTTCTATCAAAAAGTTCGTCTAAACTAACGTCGTAAAAATCAGCAATTTTAATTAACGTTTCATAATCTGGGCGCACTTTATCTTTCTCGTAACGCGTATAATTTACTCTTCCAACACCCAATTTATTAGCCAATTTTTCTTGTGTTAAATTATGGCTTAACCTTAATTCTTTTAATTTTTTTCCTAATTGCATAAATTAGACCCCTTATAATTGACATTTTAAAAAATTTGCAATATAATTAGTTATAATGTACATAATATGTACATTTATAAAGAAATAAGGTATGATTTTTTTGAAATTTAATGAATTATAACTATTTTAGTACGTTTTTTGTAAAAAATATTTCAAAAAGGAGAAATTATGACTAAATTTAGAAAATTTCTTATAACGTTACTCGGCGTTATTTCTACAATAACAATGGCGTTTAGTTTTATTGCGTGCGACAGTACGCCCATATTAAAAGTAACGTTTGAAGTTGACGGCGCAGTATACGAAACCGTAGACGTAAAAATGGAACACGAAATTACCCTTCCACAAGAGCCAACCAAAGAAGGCTACGTTTTTGACGGCTGGTATTTAGATTTAAACTATTGGAGCAAGCCTTTTACAAGCACTTCTATGATAGACGAAAGGTTTAACGTTGATATAACCGTTTACGCTAAATGGAAAGTTGACGATAGCGCGAATAACGGCAATAACCCAGAGCCCGAAGTTGACGCATTTTCGTTTAAAACTTTGGTTTTTAACGATAACAACCAAGTAGAAATTACCGTTGGAAATAACGTTGAACAATTTAATTTAGGCGAAGAAATTATAGCAACCGGCAACTATAAATGCTCTATTGAATCTTTATACGATAAAGGTTATTATTTAAACGGCATTGCATATTTAGAAACGGGCAAAAACACGTTCCAAATTCACGTTACGAAAGAAAACGACGAATATTTTTACGAATATTACTACGTTTACGTTACGCGCCTTAACCTATTTACAGTAGAGTTTTATACCGACGGCGGAACGCAAATAGAAACGCAACACGTTGAAGAAGGATATTTTGCAACAAAACCCGAAGACCCTGAAAAACCCGGCTACAATTTTGACGGTTGGAACTTTGATTTTGACTCTCCTATTACCGAAAACACAACGATTAGAGCAAAATATACCCTTGCAACCTACACCATAACTTACGATTTAGGCGGAATGACCGTTGAAAATCCTAACGAAAGCGTAACTACTTACAATATAAAAACTAATACGATAAAATTAAAAAGTATTACCGAAACCGCAGACGTTAAAGAAGGCGACTACACCTACGCATACAGTTTTGTAAATTGGGAGTGCGACGGCAAAGAAATAACGCAAATTAAAACAGGCTCTTACGGCAACAAAGAAATAAAAGCCGTTTTTGAAAAAACGCATATTTACTTTGGCGAATATCCGCAACGTTACGTAGGCCACGAAACGGACGTTGATTTTGCAGGCTCTACAAAAGACGAGCGCGGTTACTATTTAGCAAGCAATAACTGCTATTACGCGCAAATAACTGCAAATAAATATAGCGATGGTAGAAAATACTTTACTTCCGGTCATATAATAGTAACGGGTGTAAAATATCAATTTAAAGTTGAGCCTATAAAATGGAGAATTTTAAGTGAAGATAACGGCACGTTATTCTTATTGAGTGAAAACGCGCTTGACAACCCTGCATACGATACACTTAAACTTAACGTTTACAATACGAGCGATATAAGAACTTGGCTAAATAACGATTTTTATAATATTGCGTTTAACAATGCGGAAAAACAAAAAATACTTACGAGCGAAGTAGATAATAGCGCAAAATCAATGAACCCTTACGGCAATCCCAACTATTTTGAAAACGGTGTTAACTACGGCGCCAGAGAAAACACTTTTGATAAAGTATTTTTATTAAGTTTAGAAGAAGCAACAAATCCTAATTACGGCTTTAATAACGAATATTCTCAACGCGATTATACGTTAAGAGCAAAATATGCAACGGATTACGCAATGGCAAGAGGCGTTTCTTTTATAGAAGGCTACGCTACTCAATCATCTGCACACGGCAGAGTAAATTATTGGTGGCTCCGTTCATCAGTAGCATATTCGCCTTACGTTAGAACGGTTAGCGGTGAATATGGCGATATAGGAACGAGCGGTTATACGCATAACACCACCGGTGGCGTTGTTCCCGCTATAAAAATTCAATTGTAAAACTAAAAAAGCGGAGTTAAAAAACTCCGCTTTTTTTAATAAACCAACACAAAAAAAGACACTTTTTAAAGTGTCTATTAATTTTTGTTTTATTTTTTACCAACGCTACAAAAAGTAATTTTCTTCTTGGCGACGAAACAAAAGATAGTTGTTTTAGTAAAAATTTATTTTTGCGGTTTGGCGAGAAAAATACAAGAAAGACAAGTGTTCTTGTAAGGGCGCATACTTGTAAAGTATGTAACTGAACAAAACGCAAAGTATTTCACAGTATTTTTCCGTCAAAAAAACAAATAGATTTTGTGACGTAGCCTATTTTTTACCTGCTTGTTCTTTTTTAAGTTTAGCAAATCTTGGCAAGCCGTTTTTATATTGCATTTTTGTTTCGCCTTGAATAAGTGGCATACAGTAGTCAATAAATTCTTTTGTAACGTAGTTGCCTTCCTTATTTATCCACTCTATAGGAACTGTTTTTTCCGTATTAGCGGCAAGTGAAAGTTTTGCCATTTTGTACTTAATTTTGTACTCTTTGCTTTCTACGCGCTCGTATGCAACCATTTTATCTGTTACGCCCCTAACCGCTGCTTTAACTGCCGTTCTACCTGCTTTAAACGCTTCGTCAATATCAACTTTTGAAGCAAGGTGAGATGCGCATCTTTGAAGTAAACTTAATTCAAACGCTCTAACTTTAAAGCCCGTTTTTTGTTTTAAAATGTTTGCTAAGTTGTGTGAAACGCCACCAAGTTGAGTGTGGCCAAAACTGTCAACCGCGCCTTTTGCAAATAATTCGCTAATTAAAGTGCCTTCGCTATTTCTAACGCCTTCACTAACAACTGCAATACATTTATTGTCTTTACGTTTGCAAACTTCTAAAACGTCGTTTGTAAATTTATCAATATCAAAAGGAACTTCAGGCAAATAAATAAGGTCTGCCCCGTAGCCAGTAGTTCCGGCTAAAGCTGCCGAAGCCGTAAGCCAACCTGCGTTTCTACCCATTGCTTCAATAATGCAAATTGCGGGAGTTTCGTAAACGGTAGAGTCAATGTTAATTTCCATAACCGTTGTTGCAATAAATTTAGCGGCGGACGCAAAGCCTGGGCAATGGTCGGTGCCGTAAAGGTCGTTGTCAATCGTTTTAGGAACGCCTATAACGTTACAGTCCCACCCCGATTTTTTAATGTATTTAGAAATTTTATTGCAAGTGTCCATACTGTCGTTACCGCCGTTATAGAAAAAGTAACGAATATTGTATTTTTTAAACACTTCAACTATGCGCTTATAATCGGTATCGTCTTTTTTATAATCTTTAAGTTTATATCTAACCGAGCCAAGTGCAGACGACGGAGTGTATTTAAGCATTTCAAGTTCGATATCATCTTCTTTTGAAATGTCGTAAAAGTTTTCGTTTAATACGCCGGATATACCGTATGCCGCGCCGTAAACCTTAGTAATATTTTTTTGCCTTAACGCTTCGTAAAACACGCCTGCGGCACTCGCGTTAATAACGGAAGTAGGACCGCCCGATTGTGCAAACATACACGCGCCAACTAAATTCTTCATATCGTTCTCCTTTATTTAAGCGGATTAAAATTCTAATACCGCGTTATTTTTATAAGTTGTAAATTTAATTTTAAAGCCGTTGCTTTCTAATTCTTCGCTTTCGTAAATCATTTCAAAATTTTCGTTTTCGTCAAGATTTGGGTAAAATACCGTTGCTTCCCCGTCAGCGTCTACTTTGGTTACAAAAACTTCTTCACAGTAAGGAAGCATAGTTTTATAAAACATTGCTCCGCCTATAACGAAAACGTCTTCATACTTTTTAAGTTCTAAAGAAAGTTCTTCAAGCGTGTGAACTACTATGCAATCATCTCTTTCAACGCCTTCGGGCGCTAAAACTATATTAACTCTATTTTTAAGCGGTTTTGAATTGGGAAACGAAAGTAGAGTGTTATAACCCATACAAACGGTTTTATTAGCCGTTTTTTGCCTAAAAAACTTCATATCTTCGGGCAAATTAAACAAAAGGTCGTTTTGCTTGCCTATGCCCCATTTTTTATCTACTGCAACAATTGCTCTCATTATATAGCAACCTCCAACTTTGTATTTAACGGTGTTGACTTGTAGTCAATAAGTTTAAAATCGTCAACCGTAAAGTCGTAAAAGTTTTTAACGTTTTTGTTAATTTCAAGGCGCGGTGCTTCAAACTGTTCGTTTTTGAACATTGTTTCAAGCGCGGGTATGTGCCTATCGTAAATGTGCGCGTCGCTAATAACGTGAACGAGTTCGCCAACTTCCAAATTAGAAACTTGCGCAAGCATCATAAGTAAAACGGAATATTGAACAACGTTCCAGTTGTTAGCAACAACCATATCGTTTGAGCGTTGGTTTAAAATGCCGTTTAACTTTCCGCCACTAACGTTAAAGGTCATTGAGTAAGCGCAAGGATATAAGTGCATTTCGTGAAGGTCTTGGAAAGTGTAAATATTAGTCATAATTCTACGCGAATACGGATTGTGTTTAAGGTCGTATAAAACTCTGTCAACTTGGTCCATTTCGCCTTCTTTATACTTGTGCTTAACGCCAAGTTGATAGCCGTAGGCTTTGCCTATTGAACCGGTTTCGTCTGCCCAACTGTCCCATATATGAGAGTTAAGGTCTTTAACGTTGTTGCTCTTTTTTTGCCAAATCCACAAAATTTCGTCAACGGCGGATTTAAAGAAAGTTTTTCTTATTGTTAAAATAGGAAATTCCTTAGATAAATCGTAGCGGTTTACAATGCAAAACTTTTTAACGGTATGTGCGGGCGTACCGTCTTCCCAATGAGGGCGAACGTTTAAATCTTTGTCCCAAAAACCGTTATTTATAATGTCTTTACAGTTTTCAATAAACACTTTATCTGCGTAACTCATAAAAATTTCTCCTTACGCTATATTTTAACACAACGTTTTAAAAAAGTAAAGGTTAATATATGAAATATATTATTTAAAACGCAATTAGTTAAACAATACGTTATCTTTTTTAATTTCCGCGCGAATTTTTTCAATTGCGCGTTTTTCTATGCGCGAAATATACGAGCGTGAAATTTTTAAAAAGGAAGCAACTTCGCGTTGTGGAAGCGGTGCGCTACCTTTTAACCCGTAGCGCAAGCAAATTATTTTGTATTCCCTATCGCTTAGGCAATTTTTAATAATTTCAAGTAGTTTTTTGCGCTCCGTTTTCTTTTCAACTTTCATAAAAACGCTTTCGCCGTCGTCGCAAATTAAGTCCATAAGCGTTAGTTCGTTGCCTTCTTTATCAACGCCGATAACGTCGGAAAGAGAAACCGTGCCCGCATATTTTTTACTTGCGCGCAGTAACATTAAAATTTCGTTTTCTATACAGCGCGCGGTGTACGTTGCAAGCGAAACGCCCTTATTTACGTTAAACGAATCAATAGCCTTAATTAAGCCTATCGTGCCCGTTGAAATTAAATCTTCGCTATCTTCGGCGCTTTGATATTTTTTAACGACGTGCGCAACGAGCCGTAAATTGTGCTTAATTAACTTTTCACGGCTTAACGCGTCGCCGTTTTCTTTGTAGAGTTTTAGGCACTTTTCTTCTTCGTCTTTTGATAGCGGTTTAGGAAAACTATCGCCTATAACGCTACCGCAAAAAAATAGTACCTTTGAAATAATAAAGTTTAAAAAATCAAAAAACATACGAATTCTCCTTTAAAGAAAACGTATGTTTTATTTTGTAAAATTATGTCGTTTTTTACTTTGTTTTGCCGTTTTTTGTAGAATTTTAAAGGTCTTTTCTTAAAACGTCACCTTCGTGTAATACTATATCGCTATAAATATATAGTTTTTGTTGAACGAGTTTCGCATCTTCTATAATTTCGCCGTTTTCATTAGTCATTTTTGAAACTATAAACTTTTTGTTAAAGTTTTCGCTTGGCGATAAAACTTCTAACACATCCCCCACTTTAAAGCGGTTGCGCATTTCGCAAATTATTGTGCCTTTTTCGCTATCGTAACCTAAAACGTTTGCCATAAACTTGCTATTGCCGTTTGACTGGCTACCTTCTAAATTAACCGTGTCGCAATTATCGTTAAGCATATAAGCGGTGGTAAAAGCGCGGTGAAAAGTCTTTTTTAACTCGGTTAAATAAAGCGGATTTTCTTTATAACTTTTGCCTTTTTCATAGTATGCGTCAATAGCGCGCCTATAAGCGTTTATAACGGTTGCAAGGTAATATTCGCCTTTCATACGCCCTTCAATTTTAAACGAAGTTATACCGCTTTCTATCATTTCGCCTATATAATCTATCATATTAAGGTCTTTACTGTTTAAAACGTAAGTGCCTTTTTCATCTTCTTCAATGGTGTAAAATTCGCCGTCTTTACTCGTTTCGCGAAGGTCGTATTGCCACCTGCACGCTTGCACGCACTCGCCACGGTTACTGTCGCGCTTAGAAAAATAGTTTGAAAGCAAGCACCTACCGCTATAACTTATACACATAGCACCGTGAATAAACGTTTCAATTTCAGCATTAGGACTAACCGCGTTTGCAATTTCGCTTATTTCTTTAAGTGATAATTCACGCGCTAAAATTAAGCGTTCAACACCGCTTTCTACCCAAAACTTTGCCGAATACTTGTTTAGCGTGTTTGCTTGCGTAGAAAGGTGAATAGGAAGCGCGGGCGCAACTTTTTTGCACACCGCTAAAACACCGGGGTCGGAAATTATAACGGCGTCAACCTTAATTTGTTGCAAAAACTTAAAATAAGTTTCAAGTTCTAAAAAGTCCGCGTTGCGCGCAAAAATATTAACCGTTACGTATAATTTTTTGCCTAAATTATGCGTGTATTCTACCGCTTTAATAAGTTCTTCGTTAGTAAAGTTGTTAGAATAAGCGCGAAGCGAAAAGTTCTTTCCACCCAAATAGACGGCGTCTGCCCCGTAATAAAGCGCCGTTTTTAATTTTAAAAAATTGCCCGCAGGCGCAAGTAATTCAACTTTTTTCATAAGTTACCTTTTGTAATTATCGTTTTATTGCTATTTTGCTAAAACGCAAAGTATTTTGTATATTTTTTTACAAAAGCAATTTATATGCTTTTTATTAGGCTAAGGCGAAGAATATAATTGATTTAGTAAAAATAAAATTTTTACGATTGACGCGAAAAATACAAAAAAGACGCGCGTTCTTGTGAAGGCGCATACCTGTAAGGTATGAATACTTAGGCAAAACGCAAGGTATTTTGCAGTATTTTTCCGCCAAAAATCAATTAGATAAAGAGCATTAGCCTATTTTTTGTAAGAAACAGCGATACCGTCGCCAACGTCGAAAAAGCAAGTTATCATATCGCTATCGCTTGACGCCAACTGGTTGTACGCGTCTATTTTATTTACTAACGTTCTATACTCTTTAGGGCACTCTTTTTCCTTTGCAACGTAGCCTCTAAACAAAACGTTGTCGGCAAAAATAACACCGCCGTCGTTAAGAAGATTTTTAAGTAGCGGATATAGTTTAACGTAGCCCGCTTTATTACAGTCTAAAAACACGAAGTCGAATTTTTGAGTTAAACCGCTAACCACTTCTACACTATCGCCAACAAGCGAAGTTACCCTTTTAGTTACGCCGTACTTTTCAAAATTTACAAGCGCTTGCTCTCTAATACTTTCAATTTTTTCAACCGTAACGAGTTTTGCGGTAGGTAGCGTTTTGAGCATTGCTATTCCAGAGCAACCTACGCTTGTTCCAAGTTCAAGTATGTTTTTTGGCTGTTTTATTGACAATATTAGCAAAAGTTCGTTAAGCCCGTCTTCTAAAATGGTAGGAATTCCGTTTTTGCGGTATTCTTCTTGCATTTGTTTAAGTTCTAAAATTATATTGTTTTTAAAGTTTTTTGCCGTAAGTTCTTTTGCGTATTCGTTTACCATATTACACTTCCGTTATGATAGGTAAAATCATAGGGCTTTTCTTAGTTTTTTTATACAAATAGTCTTTTAAACGCCTTCTAATAACGTTAGTTACGTCTCTATAATTCCCTGCCGATTTTACGTTGTACTGTTCAATACAGTCAATAACAATATTCTTCATTTCGTAAATTTGCGTGTCAATTAAGCCTGCACCCTTGCCTATAACGTCGGGCTCTTGAAGAATTAAACCGCTTTCACTTGAAACGCAAGCAACAACTACGATTATGCCTTCAATAGAAATGTGCTTTCTATCTCTAACAACGCTTTGCGCTTCGCCTACGGAAAGCCCGTCAACTAAACGGCTACCCGCAACAACTTTTTCGCGCTTTTTAATAGATTTGCCCGTTATTTCAACGCTGTCGCCTATTTCGCAAATTAAAACGTTAGTATCGCGCATACCAAGCGATTTTGCAAGTTCCGCGTGCTTTACAAGGTGGCGATATTCGCCGTGCACGGGAATAAAAAACTTGGGCTTAATTATTGAGTGCATAATTTTAAGTTCTTCTTGGCAAGCGTGGCCGGAAGCGTGTATATTTTCAAGCGATTCGTAAACTACTTCCGCGCCCTTTTTATAAAGGTTGTTTATAACTTGATAAATGCTTTTTTCGTTACCTGGTATTGGCGAAGCGGATATTATAATAGTATCGTTTTTGCCAACGGTAACTTGGCTTGACTCGCCCATAGCCATACGAGTAAGCGCGCTCATAGGCTCGCCTTGTGAGCCGGTTGAAACAACAACCAAGTCTTTATCGGCAACGTTTTTAATTTTATCTATATCAATAATGGTGTTTTTAGGAATAGTAAGTTCGCCTATTTTAGACGATGCTTCTATAACGTTAAGCATACTTCTACCGTTAAAGGCAACTTTACGCCTATTTTTAAACGCTATATTTAAAATTTGTTGTATTCTATATACGTTTGAAGCAAACGTTGCAATAATAATACGGCGATGCTTGTTTTGAGTAAATAGCCTTTCTAAATTTTCGCTAACGACCGTTTCGCTCATAGAATATCCCGCGCGTTCAACGTTAGTTGACTCGCAAGTCATTAGCAAAACACCCTTTTTACCTATTTCCGTAAGGCGCGCAATATCAATAATTTCACCGCCTATAGGCGTTAAGTCAACCTTAAAGTCGCCCGAGTGTAAAATAGTGCCTATCGGCGTGTAAATTGCAAGCGCAACCGCACCTGGAATCGAGTGATTTACCGTTATGAACTCAACCTTAAATTCGCCAAGTTTAATAGTAGATTTTGGCTCAACGGCGTTGAGTTTAGGGTTCTTTACCTTTTGCTCTTTAAGTTTACCGTCAAGAAGCGAAAGCGTAAGTTTTGTGCCGTAAACGGGCACGTTTAAGTCTTTTAAAACGTAGGAAAGCGCACCTATATGGTCTTCGTGGCCGTGCGTTAAAATAATACCGCGAAGTTTTTGCCTATTTTGAATTAAAAACGTTACGTCGGGAATAACTAAGTCAACCCCAGGCATATCTTGGCTTGGAAAAGTAAGACCCGCGTCAATTACAATTATATCGTTATTAAATTCAATGGCGGTCATATTCTTTCCTATCTCGCCAACTCCACCTAAAAAGTGGACTTTTATTGAATTTTTATTCTTTTTCATATATTATCCTTATTTTTTTGATAGTCTGTATAACAAGCGGTAGTTATACAGCCGAATTGTATTTATATTATTAACTATAATATTTTAACATATTCAAGCCTTTTTGTAAACAAATTTAAAAAGCGTTTACGTTAAGCCTTTTACTACCTTTTTTAAATTCGACAAAAAAAGATAAAGGCGATACCCCGTACCGCCTTTTATTAATTAATCTTCTATGTAAAACTCTTTAAATACTGGAACTATTAACTTTCCGCAAATTTCACCAAGGAGTGCGCTTGGGTGAAGCCCATCTGGCAAGTAAACGTGCGCGTTAAACTTATTTACTCCGCTATTATGGAATAAATCAACGTATCTTGCGCCGTAAAAATTTGCAACGTCAACAATAGCATTACATACTTGATTGCACAACTCGTAGTCGCCTTTCGTCCAAGAAGGTGGAATAATTAAACAAAGTTTTACCGTAGGATTAAAGGTATAAATTTTTTCAACCATATATTGTAAAGCCCCGTATATAGAAGTTTTATCGTAAGTATCTATACTTGCGTTCGTTTCAAGTTTGCCAATTGTAAGAGTGCCCGCTAACACGTATTGAATATCGTTTGTGCCGTAAGCAATAGTTATTACGTCTGCACTTTCAATTTCCGCTTGCTTACTATCAACGAGCACCGAGCCTGCGTTTGCACCCGAATTACTACAAACACACGAACCACCAACGCCAAGATTTATAATTTGCTTGAACGGCAAGCGCGACCTTACCGCATCAATATATTTGCCCGCGTGCGTTATGCTATCGCCGAAAGCAAGCCAAGTAGAGTTTTCAAACATACGGCTCTCTATTTTATCAACTGCCAACTTCCTTATATGGTCAATAAAAATAAAGTTGTTTTTAGCATTTGAAACGTCTGAAACGTATACGTTGGTAATTTCAAATCCAGCCGTACAGTTAGCAATAATTAAAGTAAAAATTTTATCAACGTTTTCTTCCGTTACTTTATAAACGTATTCATAAGTTCTCACGTTACCGTCAATTAATGCACTTGCGTAGTTGGTAAAAGTTGACGCTCCATCAACAATTTCAAGACCTTTTGCATTGCCAGACGTGCGTGCCATAAAGCCTAAATATATTGTGTCTCCTACAGTAAATCCTAAATCGGACGGAACAAGGTACCTTGTTTTACTATCGTTACAAATGAAAAACCCGTTTGTTATAGAATTTTTAATAGTACATATTTGCTTTACGCCGTATCTTGCCCATACGGAAGTTGCGTCAACGTTATCTATTGAATATTCTACCGTTGTTGCAGTATTAAATGCTTTTGTGTATTTATTTAAATCTTCAACGCCACCATACACACCTTTTTCACGTTCTACCCTTAACGGCATATGCTCAAGTGCTTGACGACGAATAGTTTGCTCTACACCGTCTTCCGTAATTTCATATTCCGCTTTATAATCTTCTGGAAATATCATTGTAAATTTTTCCGATTGATACAAACCTATTTCTGGAAAAGTATTTACGCGAAAAGACACTTTAATATAGCAAACGTTTGACGGTAAAATTACGCCGGAAGTATTTAGCGTTAAAGAAGTAGAAACTATCTTATAATTTACATCGTATCCCCATACTGCTTGCGTTGTTTTGCTTGCACAATAAGGTTTTCCTACTTCAACAGGAATAAAATAATCGGTGGTTTTAAATAAACTGTTAGGTGTAGATTGACCTAAAAACCCGTCAACTGTGAAGTCCTCGTTCCACAAATTTTTAGTATTATACATAGGCTTGCCAATTTCGCCCGTTTCTCCTTTTGGAGCAGTAAACGTTACAGTAGTGCCATCATCAAAGGTTAATAAATATACGTTTCCGCCGAACTCATCTTGACCTTGCAAAATGTAATCCACGATTTTTGCACCCGTTTCACCTTTGTCGCCCTTGTCGCCCTTGTCGCCTTTTATTCCGTCAATACCGTCTTTGCCAATGGCTTTGTATTCAGTTTTTGTACCGTTTATTACCCAATAGCCGTCTTCGCTAATTTCAATGGTTGGCGTTTTTCCGTCAACACCGTTCGTTCCGTTTGCACCATTTGCACCGTCAATGCCGTCTTTGCCTATTGCTTTATATTCGGTTTTAACGCTGTTTATTATCCAGTAGCCGTCATCGCTAATTTCAATGGTTGGAGTAACACCGTCTTTTCCGTCCTTTCCGTCTTGACCGTTAGCACCGTCTTTGCCGTCCTTACCGTTCTTGCCGTCAACGCCGTCTTTACCGTCAACACCGTCCTTATCATTAGCACCGTCTTTACCAGCGTCGCCCTTTTCGCCTTTATCACCCTTTTCGCCTTTGATAGTTTTTAACCACTCTTCGTAAGAAAGCGGTGTTTCACCTTCTTCTTGCGCGTTAGCAACGTACGTATTATATACCGCTAAAATACGCGAGTCGTCGCTATTGTTTGACGTGCTACACGCAGATAAGACACTACAAAGTGCACAAGTGAGCATAATAGTTGTTAATATTACAAGTAGTTTTTTTTGCATAAAAACTAACCTCCGTTTTTTACAATTATATTGTAAAAACATAATAATATAACGGTACTATATTGTCAACAAAAAAACACCTTAAAAAGCGTAATTTAATTTAAGATATAAAAAATCTCAAAGCGTTTTGCTTTGAGATTTTTTTGTTTTTTATAATTCGCTAATTTGTTTAATGTTTGCGTTGATTTTTGCGCGCATTTCAATGTATTTTTCGCGCTTTTCCATTTCCGCGTCAACAAGTGCTTTTGGCGCTTTATCTAAAAAGCCCCTATTTGCAAGTTTTCCGCTTGCTCTTGCTATTTCGGCTTCAACTTTTTCAAGTTCGCCTTTAAGCCTTAAAAGTTCTTTTTGCGCGTCAACAAGTTCGCCAAGTGGAATATAAAGTTCAGTTTTATCTAAAACTTGAGAAACAACTTTAACTTCTAACTCGTTTTTACTCTTAATAAAGTTGATTTTTGAAACGCCTGCAAGTTTTTCAATGTAAAGCGAACATTTTTCAATAAGTTTTGCGTTTTCACTAACAACGTAAAGTTCAACTTTTTTGCTTACCGCTGCGCCCGTTTCTAATCTAATTTGGCGAATAGACTTAATTATGCTCATTAAATATTCCGTATTTTCAACGTCTTTTTTACGAGCCAACTTAGCGTTGTACCTTGGATATTCCGCCACCATAATACTTCCCTTTACGCCTGGAATATTTTTATAAATTTCATCGGTAATAAACGGAATATAAGGGTGTAAAAGTTTTAAAGTGTTGGTTAAAACGTAAACTAAAACGCTTAAAACTGCATCTTTTTGAGCCCCGTCTTCACCGTATAAAGCAGGTTTAGAAAGTTCAATGTACCAATCGCAAAAATCGTTCCAAACAAATTCTTGAAGGTGCGAAAGCGCAATTCCTATTTCAAACTTTTCCATATTAACCGTAATTTTTCTTACGGTGTCGTTAAGGCGTGTAATTATCCACTTATCTACGGTAGACAACTTGCAGTCTTCAATATTTTTTATTTTTTTGCCTTCACAGTTCATTAAAACGAAGCGTGAAGCGTTCCAAATTTTGTTAATGTAGTTGCGCGCGCCTTCTAACTTATCTTTACTAAATCTCGTGTCGCTACCAGGGGCAATACCGTTTAATAAAGTGTATCTTAAAGTGTCGGCACCGTATTCGTCAATAATTTCAAGCGGGTCAATACCGTTGCCAAGTGATTTACTCATTTTTCTACCTTGCGCATCGCGTACTAAACCGTGAATTAACACGTCTTTAAACGGAATACGCTTAGTGTGCTCTAACGCAGAGAAAATCATTCTTGCTACCCAGAAGAAAATTATATCGTAGCCCGTAACTAAAACGTCAGTTGGGTAGAAATAATTTAAATCTTCCGTGTTTTCTGGGAAGCCGAGTGTTGAGAACGGCCATAAAGCCGAACTAAACCAAGTGTCTAACGCGTCTTCATCTTGCCTAATTTTAGTAGAGTTACATTTAGGGCAAACCTTAACGTCTACCTTAGAAACGGTCATTTCACCGCACTCGTCACAGTAAAAGGCAGGAATTCTATGACCCCACCAAAGTTGGCGTGAAATACACCAGTCTTTAATATTGTACATCCAGTTAAAATACGTTTTAGCAAATCTTTCAGGCGTAAATTTAACGCTCTTTTTCTTAACGGCTTCAATTGCAGGTTTTGCAAGCGGTTCCATTTTAACGAACCATTGTTTAGAAACGATAGGCTCTACGCTACTGTTACACCTATAACAATGGCCAACGTTATGGTTGTACGGCTCAATTTTAACGAGCGCGCCTTCTTCTTCTAAATCTTTTACTATTTGCTTACGGCACTCAAACCTATCAAGCCCTTGATATTTAAAGGCGTTTTCGTTCATAGTACCATCGTCGTTCATAGTTCTAATAGACTCTAAGTTGTGGCGTAAACCAAGTTCAAAGTCGTTAGGGTCGTGAGCGGGAGTAATTTTAACAGCGCCCGTACCAAAATCCATTTCAACGTACTCGTCCATAACGATAGGAATTTCTCTATGACAAATAGGTAAAATAAGCGTTTTGCCTTCAAAGCCAGCGTAGCGCTTGTCCTTAGGGTTTACCGCAACGCCCGTGTCGCCAAGCATAGTTTCAGGCCTTGTAGTTGCAATAACAACGTATTTATCTTCGCCTTTAACTTGGTAACTAACGTGCCATAAGTTCGAACTTTCTTCGCCGTACTCTACTTCCGCATCGGAAAGCGCGGTTTTACAAGTTGGACACCAGTTAATAATTCTACTGCCTTGGTAAATTAAACCTTTTTCGTAAAGGTTAACGAAAACTTCTCTAACGGCTTTAGAACACCTTTCATCCATAGTGAACGCCAAGCGCGACCAGTCGCAAGAAGAGCCGAGCCTTTTTAATTGCTCAATAATTTTACCGCCGAATTTTTCCTTCCACGCCCAAGCGCGAACTAAAAACTCTTCACGGCCGATTTGTTCTTTAGTTAAACCTTCTTTTTTGAGTGCATCAACAATTTTAACTTCCGTTGCAATAGACGCGTGGTCTGTGCCGGGAAGCCATAAAGTTTCATATCCTTGCATTCTTTTGTATCTAATAATACTGTCTTGAATGGAGTTGTCAAGCGCGTGCCCCATATGAAGTTGACCCGTAATATTTGGTGGTGGAATTACGATAGTAAAAGGCACTTTTTTAGGGTTTGGGCTTGCCTTAAAATAGCCGTTATCGTTCCACTCTTTATATAATCTTTCTTCAAATTCCTTTGGATTATAAGTAGTTGACATATTCATATAGAAATTGCCTCCATTTTTTTAAACTGTAAAAATCGCAATACGTTTTAATATTATATATTATTTAACAAGCATTGTCAAACAAAACTTTGCCTACATATAATATAATGACTTAATTTAAAGGAGTTTATATGAAAAAATTACTATTATTTTTTATTACGTTCACTCTTCTACTTTTTCCGCTAAGCGGTTGTAAAAAGAGTGACGACGGCGTTTTACGCATTAACGAAGTTACCGACTCTTTTTTCTACGCACCGTTTTACGTTGCTATTGAAAAAGGGTTTTTTGAAGAAGAAGGTTTGAAAATTGAACTTACTAACGGCGGTGGCTCTGACGTTTCTATGACGGCTCTACTTTCCGGCGGTGCAGATATTATTTTGGCAGGCCCTGAAACTGCGGTTTACGTTTCTAGGCAAAATAAAAAGGACGCGCCAAAAGTGTTTGCACAGTTGACCAAGCGCGACGGCTGTTTTTTAATTTCACGAAATCCCGAACCTAATTTTAGTTGGCAAGATATTGTAGGTAAAGAAATTATTATAGGGCGTCAAGGTGGTCTTCCCGCTATGACTTTTCAGTACATAGTTAAAAACTTAGGCTACGTTGACGGCGTTGACTTAACGCTTAGAAAAGATATTCAATTCCCTTTAATGGCGCCAACTTTTGACAATGGCACGGGCGATTACGTAACGCTTTTTGAGCCTACCGCAACGGAATTTGTAAACGCGGGTAAAGGCTATATAGTTGCGAGCGTAGGAAAACAAAGTGGCGAAGTTCCGTACACTTCGTTTATTGCCCTTTCAAGTTATTTAAAAGGCAATAGCGCGAAAATAGAGAAGTTTTTAAGGGCTATGTTTAAGGCTATTGAATATACTAAAACGGCTGACCCTAACGAAGTTGCGTCATACCTTGTAAAACACTTTACAACGAGTACGCTTCAAGGCACGGCCGAGTCGCTACAAAACTATAACGACGTTGACACCTGGATGAGCGATATGAGCATAAGTAAAACAATGTTTAACACTTTACTTAGCGTTATTAAAAATGCGGGCGAAGACGTTGACGGCATTGAATATGAAAAGGTTGTTGACAACAGTTTAGCAACAAAAGTTTACAAACAATTATATTCGTAAAACTTAAATTTTACAAAGGAAAACGATATGGAAGAATTACTTAAACTTGATAACGTTTCGCTAACGTATCAAAGCGAAACGGGAGAAACTGAAGCCGTTAAAAATTTATCGTTTACGGTAAATAAAGGGCAATTTATTGCAATAATAGGTCCGTCGGGCTGTGGCAAAACTACCGTTTTATCACTAATAGACGGACTAATTAAACCAACGAGCGGTAAAATATTTTTTAAAGGAAGCGAACACGTTTCAACAACCAAACATATAGGATATATGTTACAGCGTGACGAACTTTTTGCGTGGCGCACTATTGAAAATAACGTTTTTCTTCCGTTAGAAATTAAAAAAATTAACAACAAAAAAAATAAAGAATACGCTAAAAACCTAATTGAAAAATACGGTTTAAGCGATTTTAAAAAAGCATATCCAAGCGAACTTTCAGGCGGTATGCGCCAACGCGTTGCGCTAATTAGAACGCTCGTTTTTAACCCCGAAATATTACTACTTGACGAGCCTTTTTCCGCGCTCGACTATCAAACGCGCCTAAACGTTTGTAACGACGTTTACTCTATAATTTCCAAAGAAAATAAAACCGCCATTTTAGTTACTCACGATATAAGCGAAGCAATATCTATGGCAGACGAAGTTTTAGTTTTATCTAAGCGCCCTGCCACCATTTTAGCACGCCACGTTTTAGACCTTGACAAGTCTAAAAGCCCACTCGCGCGCCGTGAAGACAAAAATTTTGCAAAGTGGTTCGACCTACTTTGGAAGGAACTTAACTATGGCGCGTAACGAACTATCAAAAGAAAGGCTACTATACGTTAAAAAACAAAAAACCAACAAAACGTTGGTTACTCTTTTAAGAGTTGGCATTTTAGTTTTTCTTATTGCTTTATGGGAAATTTTGGCGCGTATTGGGGTTATAGACTCGTTTTTAATGAGTATGCCGTCAAAAATAGTGCTGACTATTAAAGACTTATTTTTAACGGGCGACTTGCTAACTCACGTTTTTACCACCCTTTACGAAACGGTTTTAGGCTTTTTAATTGCCACCGTTTTGGGAACTGTTATTGCCTTGCTACTTTGGTGGAGCGAGTTTTTAAGAAAGGTTTTAGAGCCGTATATAGTAGTGTTAAATAGCCTTCCTAAAATTGCGCTTGGACCTATTATTATCGTTTGGTTTGGCGCGGGCACTAAATCTATTATTTTTATGGCAATTATTATTACCATAATAGTTACTATTATAACTATGCAAAACGGCTTTTTAGCAACGGAAAAAAGCAAAATTTTACTTATGAATTCGCTTGGCGCAAGCAAAATGCAAACGCTTATAAAATTAGTTATTCCCGCATCTATTCCAACCTTCGTTTCTTGTTTAAAAATTAACGTTGGTATGGCGTGGATTGGCTCAATTATGGGCGAATATCTCGTTTCTAAACAAGGTATAGGCTACCTAATTGTTTACGGCGGGCAAGTGTTTAGGCTTGACTTAGTTATGGCAAGCACCGTAATACTTTGCACCTTGGCAGGCGTAATGTACGCGCTCGTTGTTATGCTTGAAAAACGCATAACGAAAAAACGATAATTTAAAAATAAAAAATGCTAACTTTTTAGTTAGCATTTTCTTTTAATCTTCTAAATTTTCATCGCTCGTAACGGAAACTTCTTCACTATAAAACGGCGTTTCGTTACTATATGAAATTAAATACAAATCGCGCACTTTTTTAACCTTTTTAGTAGTAGTTTCAAAAAATAAAGCAAGGTCTTTTTTGCTTATGTTTTTAATTGCGTTAGACGCCTCGAACATAACCGCGGCAAGCGCTTTATAATCGTCAACGTTTTCGTTATTACCACTAAAAACGAGCGAGCCGTAAACTGCGTACGCGCCCTCTCTTAACTTTTCTAAATCGTCAACAACAAGGCAACTTTCGGCTATTAAGTAAGCGTAAGCGTTTTTAAAAATTTGGGCGTTTTCACCGTAAAAATCCGCATTTTGCAATTTTAATTTTTTAAATATACCGCCTAAAACCACGCTCAATTCGCCGTTAAAACCGTCTAAAATAAAGCAGGAAATTATAGCCCTTTTAAATTTATCGTAAACGTTTATTTCAAGAAGTTTTTGCTTTAAAAATTCCACGCTCTTTTTACACTTTATTCCAAATAAAACGTCTATTGCTAAAAACGCGCTTTTTTGCGAACTTGAAGAAAAGCAGTATGCGCAAATTTCTTTAAGTTCTTCTGTTAATTCTTTTGGTTTTTTATTAGAAATAATTGCAAGGCGCTCGCAAATTTTAAACTTTTCATCGTCTGGAATATCGTAAATAAAAGGCATTTTTTTAACTCTTTTATTAGCCTTTTTCTTTTCTATTGCAATTTCACATTGTTTTATATAGTATTTTGCAAGAGCGTTTTGAATTAGCCTGTAATTTTTTAAAAAGGCGTTTAGCGCGTTTTCATAATTTCCAAGGTTATATTCAACAATGCCTAAAATATATAAAACGTGAGCGTCGTAACGGTTATTTTTTAAATAGTTTGAAGCAATTTTTTTAGCCAAAGTATATTCGCCAACGTCTGCTAAAACCATAATTGCTTTAACGCTATCTTCATCACTTAAAATATCGCTTATATCACTAAGTTTTTTAACGTATTCTTTTACGCTTTCCTTATTTTCGCACGCGCTCAAAATACTAATGGCGTTACAAATTGCCGTGGCGTTTTTAGGCTCTAAAAATACTGCTTTTTTCGCTAAATTAACGGCGATATCATTATTTTCTAAAAAGAAGTGGCAAATTGCCGTTTGCATAACCGCTTGCCCGTAAAACTTTGAAGTTGACGGAATTATTTTTAACTCGTTAATAACTTCTTCGTACTTCGACGCTTTTGCAAGTTCAAAACACTTATCAAGTAAAGGCGTAAAGTCTGCCTTTTCATACGGATAGGCTATGGCGTAAGCCTTTTTAACGTTTGTAACTTCTTTGTAAAATTCCTTTAAAATTTCGTCGTAAGGGTAAATTGTTTTAGGTTTTAAAGATAGTTGCAAGTTAAAGTAGTAACCTGCCTTTTTTTCGTCGCCAAGATTAAAAAAACACGCGCCTAAACCGTTGTAGGCACGCACTCTTTTTTTATCGTTGCAAACCGACAAATACCTAAACCAAAAGTTTATGCTTTCGTGAAAAATGCCTAATAAATAATAAGTTGTTGCATAGTAAAAATATATGCTTTCCCTATCTATACCCGCGTTTTCCATCCGCCTAACTACGCTTAAAGCACCGTCGTAATCTTTTAATGAAATCTTTTTATCGTATAACGTTTTTAATATTAAATTGTCTTTTGTAATATCGTAAACCTTACTCATTTATATCTAAAATAATTTGTTTAAATCTTCATTAAAATAAGAGTATTTTTTATTACAGTACGGACAAATTACTTCTATTTTTCCCTGCTCTTTTAAAATATCTTCCGCTTCGTTTTTACCAAGCGCAACCACTACGCCGTCAACGTATTTTTTGGAGCAAATACACTTGTATTTAGGCTCGTATTTATCAAAAGTGTAAGCACTAAAATATTCTTTAATTAAATTTTCAGCACCCATTTCTTCAATTATTGAACTAATATTACTAAACTTAGCAATAATTTTTTCTGCTCTTTCAATTTTATCTAAACTGCACCCCGGCATAACTTGCATTATAACGCCACCTGCGCCAACGCATTTACCGCTTTTTGAAACTTTAACGCCAAGCGCCATAGCGGTAGGCGTTTGCTCGGAAACGGTGTAATAATAAGCAAAGTCTTCGGCAATTTCACCGCTAACTATTTTGCTTGAACCCGTATAAGGCTCTTTAAGCCCCATACTTTTAACAACCGTAATTCTACCGTTGCCTATCAAATTCTTAACGTCTAACTTGCCGTTTTCTTTAAGCGGTAAAGTTGCCTTAGGGTTGTCAATATAACCGCGCACCGAAAGCGACGCGTCAACACTAACAACGACGTGCCCGCCAACCCCGTCGCCACTAATGGTAACGTAAATTTTATCGCGTTTGTTTTTTAAGGTTGACGCCATAAATAAAGACGCCGTCATCGTCCTTCCAAGACCTGCGGCGGTAAGCGGAGTTAAACCGTGAAGTTTTATTGCTTTATTAACGATTTTAGTGCTTTCAATAACGGAAAGCGAAATAAACCCGTCTTCAATTAAAGTTTTATAAATAACGTCCATACCCTACTCTTTAATAGCCGTAAACACGGCTCTTTGACTATCTCCTTTTAACGGCAAACCACTTTCGTTTGTTACTATAACGAGAGTAAAGCCCGCCGTTTTAAGTTGCTCTTTAATAAATTCCACGCTATGCGCATACTGTATTTGCTCTTCATCGTAACGCTTGTAAACTGCCCCGCACTTTTCAAAAAAAGTTAAGGAAATTGAAAGTTTTTTATCACTTTCACTATACTCGCTTAGCCACATAAAAGACAAATCTTCGCCGTTGTCGCCGTACATTTGACCGTTTAAAACGTTTTTCATTTTGCTTTCGGTTGATATATCAAAAACTAAAAGCCCACCTTTTACAAGGCTTTTACTAAAACTTTTAAAAGTTTTTAAAACATCGGCACTTGAAATATAGTTTAAACCGTCGTTAATGCAAGTTATAAAACCTACTTTGTTAAACGATTTAAGCGACCTTATATCTTGCTTTAAATACTCTATATTTAATCGTTCTTTTATAGAAATTTCTCTTGCCTTAAAAAGCATTTCTTCGCTAATATCAACGCCCGTAACGGCAAATCCATGTTTTTTAAGCGCGCGCGTTACCACACCGCTACCGCAAGCGGTATCAATGCCCGCGTTAGTTTTAGCGTGTTTTTTAACGAGCCCTAAAACGTAATTTACGTAACTTTTATAACCTTCGTCTTCTATTAAATTGTTATAAAAGCGCGCAAGCACTTTGTAAGGCACGTTCATAGTTTATTTTTTACCTTTTTTATCGTTTGTTATTTTAGTTTGTTTTTTGGTAGTTTCTTTTTTATTATCACTACTCATTAACTCGTCAACTTCGTTTTGAGCGTCTAAATATTCTTTCATATGCTCTCTTTCGTATTCGGCACTATCTTCAATCATTCTATCTTTACTTTCTTGAAGTTTAATAAGGTCGTTACGCGAGAAAGATTCTGGTAAAACGGCAATTTCAATTTCATTATCCGTAATAGGCTTAATAGGCTTTTTAGCAAAGTTAGACTTTTTGTAAACGAAGCGCTCAACTTCGTTAGACGCGTTTTGTTTATATATGCCCCTATATTTTTTAGCGCCCGCAACTCTATCGTTAATAAATTCGTCAAACGTCCATTGACTATAATTTGTAAACACGAGCAAGAAGAACGCAAGCGAAATAAATATAACGAGCATTACGCCTATTGAGAAAGTTATTGAGCCGATATTAGTTAAAAGTAGTAAAAACGGAAGTAAAGCAAGCACTACGAAAAACGCGTTAAACGGAAGTAAGCCAAACGCTAAAATAATGGCGTTTCTAAAATTTTGCCAAAACGTTATTTTGTAAGTTACACCCATAGTTAACATAAATAAATAAACTATGGTAAAAAATGCAATCGCCACGTACGCCACTATTTTGGAAACAACGAAAACCCAGTCCCACTTAGAACTTAACGCAAGTTGGTAATTT
The DNA here is from genome assembly GCA_045637905.1 of Christensenellaceae bacterium. Lineage (GTDB taxonomy): Bacteria > Bacillota > Clostridia > Christensenellales > Borkfalkiaceae > HGM11412. The sequence goes on from JAZUAJ010000001.1 coordinate 119,468, forward strand.
GATAGGTCTATTGAAAACACCGTAAGCGAAATAAAAAGTGAAAAAGCAAGCGTAGTAAGCATAACCCACTTATAGTTCTTTTTAACGCCTATCCAAAAATCCGCGCCAACGAAAACGCCTTCCGTCCACACCATATTACGCATAACGTAAACACCGCCCGAAATACCAACCGATGCTAAAAACGAAAGTATAATTATTAAAACGCAAGTAAAAACGTTGGAATAAACCATAATTTCTTCTTCACGGCCTCTAAGCGACGGAATAAACGGATATCCAAAGCCTAAATTTTGTGAAAACGGCGAGTTGCTTGCTTGTGAAGAAATTAACGCTTCTCTAAAAAACAATGCAAAAAATATAGGAAAAACAAATAATAAAATTAACAAGTTAATTTTGATAATTTTAGTAAAGTTGGTTGTAAAAATGCTAACGCCAAGCGACCACCTATTTTTAGGTAGAGTTTTTCTTGCATAATCTTCCGACCTTTCAGGGCCTTCGATGAGTTTTGTAAAAATGCCTTTTCTTTTAGTTGCCATAATCTTCCTTAAAGCAAAAAATACACTATTTTGCCATTATTTATAATTATCTATTATATATAATATACTGTTTACTCAATTTTTTCAAGTAGTTTATGCTCTTTTAACCTAAAATTCAACCAACTTTTTAATATTTTACACAATTTTAAAAACAAAAAAAGAACAAGCCTAAAAAATGCTTGTTCTTTAAATTGTTATTTTTAATTATTCTATAATTGATTCTGGGCGCTCGTCATCGTTTAAAAGTTCAAACTTAACGTTTTCAAGTTTTAAACCGTCGCACTTTTTAACTATTAAACCGTACGCTGGAAGGTGGAAACCAAACATTTCGTGCGATGGCCCGCCGTAAGGATTGTCTTTAAAATTAGCGTCTGCAAGTTTTTTACCGCCAAAGCACTTAATATTAAAGTTTGATAAGTTAATGTTTTTCATTTCCTTATCGGTGTAGTTAATAATTAAACTTGGAGAGTTTACGTTAGTTTCGTATTCGCTACCTTCTTTAATATAGTTATAATAAAAGTCGATTGACTTGTATTTTGTTTCGTGGCAGTCTGCATAAATATTAGAAATGTAAATATCGTTAATTGAGCCTAATTCAAGTTCTTTTGGTCCGCGCATACGAAGACCTAAGAAAATAAAGAGCGGACAAGCAACGTTGTGCATTGAAATATTGTTTATATTTATGCCGTAAATATTAGAGCCGTCACAACTTTCTAAGGCAATACCTATGCAACGCGTGTCGTTAATTACGCAGTTAGAAATTGTAATATACCTAAAATCGCCGTTAGATTCCGTGCCGAATTTAATTGCCGAACACCTACTACTTACAACGCAGTTTGTAACCGTAATTTTTTCACAAGCAACGCGCTCGTTGTCGTAATAAGAAGTTTTAAACACTATGCCGTCGTCGCCACATTTTAAAATACAGTCGGAAATAACAACGTTTTCGCACCCGTCTGGACTAATGCCGTCAATATGAGTTTCAATATATAAGCCCCTAATAAAACAATCTTTACATCTGCCGAGTAAAATGCCAATGTCGGTAGCGTATAAAAGTTTAAAATCTTGTAAAACTACGCCTTCAACGTGGTCAAAAGCAATAACTTTTGCACCGCGGTGGCTTGAATCACGCTTGTTTGGATGGTCCCAAGCCGATTGCATATTTATTACGCCGTTACCTTTAATTGTTATATTTTTAGCGTTTTTAGCGTAAAAAAGCGACCTTGTGTAACTGCTATGCGACATATCTTGGTACTCGTTAAGCGGAGTGTCGTCAACTAAAAAGTCGTCAATATCCATTGAGCCTAAAAGTTTAGCGCCGTCTTCAAAAATAATGGTCGTATTATCTCTTAAAATAACCGTACCTAAAGTATAAGTTCCAAAAGGAATAAATAAAGGCTCGCCACCCTTTTCATAGCAATAATCTACCGCTTGTTGAAAAACTTCGGTATGCATTACTTCGTTGCCTTTAATAAAATCTTTTAAATTAACCATAATGTCTCCTAAAAATTAACGTTATCTAAATTATAACATTAAAAAACGATAATTTCAACAGCAATTAAATAAATAAATTACAAAATAATAATTAAAGTATTAAATTTTAACAAATTCTACTTTTTGCTTTTAGCGTTATTGACAAACGTAACGTAAAGTTATAAAATGTTTTTTATGGAAAAATACGCAATAATAATAGCAATTATAATACTTTTTTTAGTGGCAATTTTCGTGTTTTTAATTCCGTTTATTTGTTTTTATATGGCGTTTTACGTTAGAAATAAAGATAAAAAATTAAAAGGCGAATTCGATATGCCACCCGGCAAAATTTACAAGCCTTATCACAATCAAATGAAAATTTGGATGCAAAAAATGCGAAGTACAAAAAGTGAAGACGTGTTCATTACTTCATTTGACGGGCTTAAACTTCACGCAAAATATTACGAAGGAATAAAAGGCGCACCCGTTGAAATTATGTTTCACGGTTACCGCGGTAGTGCCGAAAGAGATTTATGCGGTGGCATACAACGTAGTTTTGAAGTTAAAAGAAACGTGCTACTTGTTGACCAACGCGCAAGTATGCAAAGCGAAGGCAACGTTATTTCGTTTGGCATTAACGAAAGTAAAGACTGTTTAAAGTGGATAGAATTTATAAATAAAAAGTTTAACGGAAACGTTCAAATTTACTTAACGGGCGTTTCTATGGGCGCATCAACGGTGCTTATGGCAACGAGTTACGACCTTCCAAGTAACGTTGTTGGCGTGGTGGCAGACTGTGGCTATTCAAGCGTAAAAGATATAATTTGCAAAGTTATTAAAGAAATGCACTTGCCGCCAAAACTTGCTTACCCGTTTTTAAAACTTGGCGCAAGGCTTTACGGCAAATTTAATTTAGACGAGTTAAACCCTATTGACGCCGTTAAAAAATGTAAAATTCCCGTAATATTTTTCCACGGTGATGAAGACGATTTCGTGCCGTGCGAAATGAGTAAACAAAACTACGAAGCGTGCGCTTCTAAAAAACGCCTCGTTATAATTAAGGGCGCGGGGCACGGTTTAGGCTACTGTGTTGAGCCTCAAAAATACGTTGAAGAAATTAAAAATTTTGAAGAAGAGTGCTTAAAATTAAGTTAGTTTTTTTAATTAAGAACGGCGTAAAAAAATTAAATAAAGTGTAAAGGGCAAATTAAATTTTAAATTTGCCCTTTATTTACTAAAAAAAGTTTGATATAATATTAAAAATAAAGTTTTATCGTACCCCCCCCCGCAAATTTTTAAAAATCAACTGTTTTTTTAAAAATTCAACCAATCGTTGAGCAAAAAATACTTACAACCGTTCGTTTATTTTGTATAATATTATTAGGAGATGCGGAAGACTTCCGCCAATAAAACTTTTAAGGAGAAAATATATGAATTACGGTCAAAAAATTGCAGAGTTTAGAAAGAGTGCAAATTTAACGCAAGCAGAACTCGGTGCTAAGCTCAACATTACTGCACAAGCAGTTTCCAAATGGGAAAACAGTTTAAGCGAGCCAGACATTGATTCTATTAGAAAAATGTGTGAAATTTTCAACGTTTCGGTAGATGAGTTTTTAGGCGTTAGCGTTAAAAAAGAAGAGGTTGAAAAAGAAAGCGAAGCGCAACCTGTTAAAGCAATATTAGGTTACTGCGCAAAATGTAAAAAAGCCGTGTGCGCGGGCGAATTTAAAAATGCAAAAATACAATATAACGCGGGCTCGGTTAATAATAAGGTAGTAAATAGCATTGATTATAACACTTATTGTAACGAGTGCTATAGTGAATTAACCGCTTTAAAACAAAAAGAAACGGCTATTAAAAATAAAGCAAAATACGAACAAAAAGTATACGATAATAAAAAGTCGTTTTGGTTAGGCTTAATTTGGGGCTTTGTAGTTATGGCAATAGTTGGCGCTTTATCGTTTATAGGTTACGCACAAGATACTTCTATTACCATTGCAACGCCTATAGTACTTACTATTGCAGGGCTTGCAGTAACTTCTCAATTTATTTGGGGCTACCGCTCTGCAGACGGCGAATGCGCTTTAATTAACGTTTTTGAATTCTTTTGCCATTCGTTTAAAGCACCTTTCGGGTTTATTTTTGAACTTAGTTTAGACGGCATTTTATGGCTTTTAACCGTTAAACTTGCTTTATGGATAATTTGCGGTTTACTTTCTATTATTTGGTTTATAATAGGCTTATTCGTAACAACTTTCTTATCGATAGTTATATTCCCTTTCTCACTTGTTTCAAACATACATAGTATTAGAAATTTTGACTAAAACACTTTATTATCACCTATAATTTTCAAACAAAACTTTCTAAAAACGCAATAAAAAAGGATAGCCACCGCTATCCTTTTTTTAATTATTTTATTTTTTATATAATGGACCGTAGGCTTTGCATGCGTTATAGTCTTGCACTTCTTTATCCATACCAAACGCGTTAAACGACGCAGGGCGATAAATTTTATCTTCATCAACGTTGTGCATACAAACGGGAATTCTAAGCATTGAGCAAAGCGTAATAATATCTGCACCTATATGTCCGTAACAAATTGCGCCGTGATTTGCGCCCCAATTATTCATAACGTCGTAAGCAGATTTAAACGCGCCTTTACCCGTAAGCCTTGGAGCAAACCAAGTGCAAGGCCAAGTGTAGTCGGTACGCTTCCATAAAATATGCGAAACTTCATCTGGCAAATTAACCGTGTAACCTTCAACAAGTTGCATTACAGGGCCTAAACCTTTAACCATATTTAAGCGCATCATTGTGCAAGGCATTTCGGCGCGAGTTAAGAACCTTGAAGAATAACCGCCACCGCGGAAATAGCCAAGGTCGGCATACGGCCAAGTGGTAGCCTTCATACAAGCGTCAATGTCGCTATTTGTCATATCCCACCACTTTTTCATAACGGGAACGCCGTTTTCTTTAACTTCACCGCACGCGTCAACACACGCAGCACCGCTGTTTATAAGGTGAATAATACCGTCGGCTTCTTTTGCCTTACCTTCAAGTTCGTAGTCCGTAACGCGTTTCACGGCCTCGGGCGACCAGTAAGTTCTAACGTCGGCAAAAATTTGCGCTCTACCCGTTAAAAGTTTACCAAATAACATTGAAACACCGTTTAAGGCGTCGTTTTCCGTTGCTAAAATATAAGGCTCTCTTGCGCCGTTCCAGTCAAACGAAGAGTTTAAAATTGATTCAGGGAAATCGCAGTTAGGATAAAAGTCAGTCCATTGTCTTTGACCTTGGAAACCGCCAACTATTGCGTTATGCCCTACCATTTCTTCTTCCGCGCCCTTTGGAAGATTTTTATTACCGTTAAAAAGGTCTTTAATTATGCACGCCATTTTAGCGGTAAATTCCCAGTCTTTTTCCTTTTGCTCTTTAGTTCTTTGAAGTTCAGGTGGGTTTTTATCAAAGTCAGGGTTACACTTTTCCTTAATCCATTTAAGCGCCTTTTGATATTCCTTTTCATCGTAAATACCTTCGGTCATGCGCCTAATAATTTCAACTTCGTCAACCGACTCTACGCGCATACCAAGGTAGTCTTCAAAAAAGTTAGTGTCTATAATAGAGCCTGCAATACCCATACAAATCGAGCCTATTTGAAGATACGACTTTCCGCGCATAGTAGCAACGGCAACCGCACAACGCGCAAACCTTAAAATCTTTTCTTCAACGTCATTAGGAATTGTGGTATCGTCTAAATCTTGAACGTCGTGCCCGTAAATGCCAAATGCAGGCAAGCCCTTTTGCGCGTGCCCTGCAAGTACTGCGGCTAAATAAACCGCGCCCGGCCTTTCCGTTCCGTTAAAGCCCCAAACGGCTTTTATAGTGTTTGGGTCCATATCCATCGTTTCAGAGCCGTAACACCAACAAGGCGTAACCGTAAGCGTTATATCAACGCCTTCCTTTTTAAACTTGTCTTGACAAGCGCTGGCTTCGGCTACTCTACCTATAGTAGTATCTGCAATAACTACTTTAACGCGTTCACCGTTTGAATAAAAAACGTTTTCTTCAATAAGTTTTTTTGCGCTTTTTGCCATATTCATAGTTTGAACTTCAAGCGATTCCCTTACCTTTAAAGGTCCACGCCTACCGTCTATTGTTGGGCGAATACCTATAACGGGATAGTCGCCTATAAGCCTTGATTTTGCCATAATAAAACTCCTTAAAATTTAATTCTAATTCTATTATATAATCGTTTTTGCTCGTAATAAAGTAATTAAAATGCTAATTTATATAATTATTGTGCCGTTTTATTGACTTGTTGAATTTTTGCCTATATAATAATTTTATGTTTAAAATGACGGAACTTAGAGAATTTAATATAAAAAATAATCTTGGCGTAAAACTTGCATACGTTGCCGAACTTGAACTAAGCAATGGCGTAAAGCAAGACCTTGTTTCGCATAACATAACCGAAATTATGGTTGTTAAAAGCGGAAACGGCGTATTTAATGCCGACGGCGAGCGTTTTGAAGTTAAACGTGGCGATTTGTTTATTATTAATAAAGACACGGTGCATAACGAAGAAAGTTTAACAGGCACTTTTAGCGTGTATATTATAGGGCTTGAAAATTACCTTTTAAGCGGTGGCGACAGCGCTCAAAAACCATATAGCGGTGGCGAAAGAGTTTGCTATTATGCAAACCAAATTATTAAAGATTACGATAACAAAAGAAGTTTTTTTGTTGATAACGCCAAACTTTTATTTTCACTAATTATTAACGAAGTTGTGTTTTTAGCAAGTAAAATACCCGTTCCTAACGTAAAGCAAGGTAGCAACGAACTTATAAATTCAGTTAAAAAATATCTTGACGGGCATTTTTTAGAAGACGTTACAATAAAAAGTTTATGCGATAAATTTTACATAAACAAAACTACGCTTATGCACGCTTTTAAAAAGAGCGTTGGCGTTTCAGTATATAATTACGTTATTAAAAAAAGGCTACAAGAAAGCATAAACTGGCTTAAAATTTCAAATATGACGGTAGCACAAATTTCGGAAAGGTGCAATTTTTCAAACCCTTCGTACTTCGTGCAATATTTCAAAAAAATTTACGGCGTAACACCGTTAGAGTATAGAAAAACGTTAAATTAAACGTAAAAAAAGGATAGCATTCGCTATCCTTTAATTTTTTATTATTTTTGCAAGCCCGCTTAATTATTTTTGTGAGCCCGTTGGGTTTACGATACTGTAACCAACGTTTACTAAGTGGTCTGCAACACGTTCTAAGCCAGACACTACCGAAGTTAAGTAAGGGCTTAATTCAACTTTGCACTTGCCTTCCGCCAAACGGTTGTAGTGGCTTGAAGATAAATCACGCTTTTCATCGTCAACCTTATTTTCAAGTTCGGTAAGCGCTGGAAGAACGCTAACGTCTAAATCTTTAAACGCCTTTTCGGCTAAGGTAAACATTTCACTAACGCTTTTTCTCATACCCTTAATTTCTTCAAGGGCAACGCTTGAAAATTCTAAGCCTTTTTCCGCCATTTCAACGCCTATTTCGTGGAAATTTTCAGCGTGGTCGCCAATACGCTCTAAGTCGTTTAAAACGTGGAAATAACCACCAATTAAAACTTCGTCTCTCTCTTCTAAGTTAGAAGATAATTTAATTAAGAAGTCTGTAAGCGCGCCGTTAGTAAAGTCAATAACCTTTTCGTTTTCGCTTAAAGTTAAACTTAAATCTTCACCGCGTTCTAATGCGTTAAAGCAAATGCCTATATTTTCTTTAACTAATTCCATCATATAGTTCATTTCTTTTTTAACTTGCGCTAAAGCAATTGTTGGCGATTTTAACAAGCGCTCGTCAACAAACTTTAATTTTAATTTTTGCTCGTTTGTAGGCGCGTCTTTAAACACTTTTAACGCTATCGCAACTAATTGATTAACAAACGGGAACAATACTACTGTTAAAAGAACTTTATATACTATATGGAAAATAGTTATTTGCCACATAGGGTCGGGTATTTTAATAAGCCAACTTTCAATAATACTTGAAAGTGGCCAAATTATAGCCGTAAACACACACGTTCCTACAACGTTCATTAAAAGGTGGATAAACGCCGTGCGCTTTGCGTTTACCCCCGCACCTAAACTTGCTAAGGTTGAAGTTATGCAAGTACCGATGGTTGCGCCTAACACTATATATATTGCTTCGCCAATTTGTATAACGCCTTCGCCCGCCATAACTATAACTATACCCGTTGCAGCAGAAGAAGATTGCATAAGAGCCGTAAACACAACGCCTAATAAAATTAAAAGCAACGGAAAATTGATTTTTGCAAATAAATCTTTGAAAAACGCAGTTATTTCAACACCGTTTTTAAATGCTCCGCTCATAAGGTCTAAACCTATAAACAATACGCCGAGCCCGCTTAAAATTGCACCAACGTTTTTAATAGAATCTTTTTTAAAGAAAGTTAAAACAACGCCAACAAATGCAAGGAACATCATATAAACGTCAATATCGAAATCTGCACCGGAAAGCGCTACGAGTGCGTTTGTAACGGTTGTACCAACGTTAGCACCCATTATAATTGAAGTTGCTTGATATAAAGTCATTATACCGGCGTTTACAAAACCGATAACGATAACCGACGTTGCCGAAGACGACTGTATTATAGCCGTTGCCGCAATACCCGTGCCAACACCTGCAAAACGATTGTTTGAAATTCTGCCAAGCAAAGTTTTCATACCCTTGCCAGCACACTTTTCTAAACCGCCACTCATCATATTCATACCAACTATGAATACGCCTACGCCCGTTAAAAGCATAAGAATACTAAGCCACATAAAATTTTCTCCTTATAGTACAAAACAAATTGTTATATTTAGTTTAACGTTTTTATTATAGCACTAAAAGGAATTTATTGTAAAACGATTTAAAGGCTTGACACGCTATATATAAAATAGTATAATTTAATAAAGTTTATAAGAATTTTATATAGGTTTTATTATGACGCTTAGGCATTTAAGAATTTTTGTAGCAGTTTGCGAGCACGGTAGCACCACAAAGGCAAGCAAGGCGCTTTTTATTGTACAACCAACTATATCGCACGCGATATTAGAACTTGAAAAGTATTATAAAATACCGCTTTTTGAAAGAGTTAACCAAAGGTTAATTTTAACTGAAATAGGCAAAGAACTTTATAAAAAAGCCAAGGAAATTCTTGCAGGGTTTGATGATTTTGAAGCGCTTGCAACTTCGAACGGAAATAGCCCGAGAGTTAGAATAGGCGCGTCGCTCACGCTTGGCCAAACGCTTATTCCTAAATTTTTAGATATAATAGAAAAGCAAAAGTACAATATTGCACCGCAAATTCTAATAAGGCAATCAACGCGAATAGAGCGCGAACTTGAAGAAAGTAACCTTGACTTTGGCGTAATAAGTGGTAACTTTACGTCGTCGCACCTAAAAGGCATACCTATATCGCAAGAAAAATTCGTTGCCGTTTGCAACGCTAACTACCCTATTAAAAATAGCCTTACGTTTAGCGAACTTATAACGCAACCGCTTTTAATAAGAGAGCACGGCTCTTCTTCAAGAGACTTTTTAGAAAGGTTGGCGATAGAAAGGGGCATTACGCTTTCCCCTAAAATTGACAGTTCGAATAACCAAGCCATAGTAACGGCGATAACGGCATCGGTAGGAATAGGCTTTTTGCCCGAAAACTACGTTAGCGAATATATAAATAGTGGAGTTTTTAAGGAAATTGAAGTTAGCGATATAGTTGCTAAACAAACTAACTACTTAATAATTCACAAAAACAAAAGGCTTAATAAACTTCAACAACAAGCGTTTGACATAATAAAAGGGCTTAACTAATTTTTGTTGACAAAACTTCTAAAATCGCATATAATAAAATTGCCAGTTAGGCAGGAACGTAAAACGCGTAACGTTCCCACCCGCATCAGCCGTAAGGGGGTGCGGTTTTATTTTTTGCAATTTAAAGTTGACAAAACTTCTAAAATACCTTATTATATTTGTAAAGAATTGCATTAACCTTGTTACAAGCAAGGCAAGGGCGAAAGGCACTATTGCAATTCTTTTTTTTATTTTAATAAAAATGCTTAAATTTGTTGTAAATTTTAAAATTTTATGTTAAAATTTAAGCGTTAATATGGAAGTGTATCGAAGAGGTCATAACGGCCCTGACTCGAAATCAGGTATACGGCAACGTATCGTGGGTTCGAATCCCACCGCTTCCGCCAAAAAATAAAAGGACTTTTAAAAGTCCTTTTTTTGTTTTTTAAATTATTCTTCTATTTCTTCGTTATCGTCGTCATCGCTTTCATTAAAAAAGTCGCTGTTGTAAATTTCTATTACGCTTTCTATTTTTTGCAAAAGTTTGTCTTTACCAAAGCCCGTTTCGCTTGATACAGGGTAAATTGAACTTTCGCCAACCGATAAATAGTTGCCTATTTCTTTAAGCCTTTCTTTAATGCGCGTTTTACCAATTTTATCTGCCTTTGTTGCAACAATGGTAAACGGCAAAGCGTAGTGGTGAAGATAGTTTATCATTTGAATATCGTCGCTTGTTGGCTTGTGGCGAATATCAACGAGTGAAAAAACGTGAGAAATAAGTTTGCTATATGCAAAAAAGTCTTCGAGCAAATGCGCCCATTTTTCCTTTTCCGCTTGCGAAACTTTTGCAAAGCCGTAACCTGGTAAATCGGCTAAAATAAACGAGCCGAAGTCAAAGTAGTTTACAAGCCTTGTTCTACCTGGCGTAACCGAAGTTTTTGCAAGTTTTTTGCGGTTGGCAAGCGTGTTGATAAGCGAACTCTTACCAACGTTTGACTTACCGCAAATTGCAATTAACGGTTTGTTTGGAACTATAAAGTCCTTTTTGCTTGCTACCGAAGTTATAAATTCGGCGTTTTTAATAATCATAAACCCTCAATAACCGTTTTAAACACTTCTTGAACGTTTGAAACGGCAATAAACTTAACTTGTTCTTTTATAGCGGTTGGAACTTCTTCTAAGTCTTTAACGTTTTGTTTAGGAATAATAACCGTTTTAATTCCAAGCCTATACGCCGCAAGTGATTTTTCTTTAAGCCCGCCTATTGCTAAAACGTTGCCCCTTAAAGTAACTTCGCCCGTCATTGCAATATCGCGCCTAACAACTTTGTTTGTAAACGCTGATAAAAGAGCGGTGGCAATAGTTATGCCCGCACTTGGCCCGTCTTTTGGAGTTGCACCTTCGGGAACGTGAACGTGCACGTCGGTAGTTTCAAAAACGGTGCTATCTATGCCGTAATCTTTTGCGTGTGAGCGTATAAAACTAATTGCGGTTTTGGCACTTTCTTGCATAACGTCGCCAAGTTTTCCCGTTAAATTAAGCGCGCCTTTACCTTTCATTAAGGCAACTTCTATGGTGATAGTTGTTCCGCCAATAGCCGTCCACGCAAGGCCCGTTGCCGAGCCTACGCCGTTCTTTTCTATTTCGTTATCCACGCCATAGCGCCTTATTCCTAAGTAATTTGCAACGGTTTTCTTAGTAATTTTTTGCTTTTTAGTCAAGTTGTTTTCGGCGTGTTTTACCGCCACTTTTCTACAAATTGCGTTTATTTGTTGCTCTAACTTTCTAACGCCCGCCTCGCCCGTATAACCGCGAATAATTTCTTTAATAGAGTTTTCGTCAAAACTAATATCGCTTAATTTTAAACCGTTTTTAGTAGCGTTTTTAGGAATTAAATATCTCTTTGCAATTTCAACCTTTTCTTCTTCGGTGTAGCCTGCAATATCAATAACTTCCATACGGTCTAAAAGCGGTGCGGGAATAGTATCTAAACTATTTGCCGTTGTTATAAACATAACTTTTGAAAGGTCGTAAGGAATTTCTAAATACCTATCGCGGAAAGTTTCGTTTTGCTCAGGGTCTAAAACTTCTAAAAGCGCACTTGCAGGGTCCCCGCGCATATCACTTGAAAGTTTGTCAATTTCGTCGAGCAAGAACACGGGGTTAATAGTGCCCGCTTCTTTCATACCGTAAATAATTCTACCCGGCATAGCGCCTATATAAGTTTTTCTATGACCGCGAATTTCGGCTTCGTCTTTAACGCCACCTAAACTCATTCTAACGAGTTTTCTGTTAAGAGCGCGCGCAACCGACTTGGCAACCGAAGTTTTACCAACGCCCGGTGGTCCAACTAAACATAAAATAGGGCCTTTAAGCGATTTTGTAAGTTTTAAAACCGCTAAATATTCAAGTATGCGCTCTTTAACCTTTTCAAGCCCAAAATGGTCTTCTTCAAGCGTTTTTTTGCATACGGAAAGTTCTTTCGTGTCTTCACTTTCTTCATTAAACGGCAAATCTAAAATCCAATCTAAATAAGACCTTAAAACGGTATAGTCTGGCGAAGACGGTGCCATTTTAGACATTCTTTTTAACTCTTCTAAAACCTTTAACTCAACTTCTTTTGATAAGCCTTTTTTGAGTATTGCTTCTTTTAAGACGTCGTTTTCCTTAACGTCGTCACCAAGTTCTTCGTGAATTGCCTTTATTTGCTCGCGAAGGTAGAATTCTTTTTGGTTTTTATCAATGTTCTTTTTAACCCTTTCAGCAATTTCTTTTTCAACGTTTAAAACTTCAATTTCGTTATTTAACGCGCTTGAAAGCATTAAAAGCCTTTCGGCAAGCGAATAAGTTTCTAAAATGCGTTGTTTTTCGTTCTCTTTAAGGGGAGCGTTAAAAGTTGCGCTATTTAAAAACGCTTCGGCATTGTCGATAGATAAAATTGTGTTTATAGCGTCGCGATTAGGTTTTACAAGCCTATCTGTTAAACTTCTAAAAGAAGTTTTGCACACTCTTAAAAGGGCTTCCGTTTCAAGTTCGTTATTATTTTCAACAACAATTTTTTTAACGTTTGCAACAAAATAATTTTCGCTATCTTGAACGCTAACGGCTTCGGCACGATATAAACCTTCAATGGTAAGTTTAAAATTATCTTGACCAAGTTTATTTAAAGAACCTATTTTACAAACCGTGCCAACGCTACATAAATCGTTTGTAGAAGGCTCGTCTACCCTAACGTCTTTTTGGCAAACGGCAAAAATACGCTTATCACCTTTAAGCGCTTTTTGAATTGCGTTAAGCGTTTTAATTCTGCCAACGTCAATAGTTGTAAAAACGTTAGGAAAAATAACCTTTCCCCTAACGGCAATGGTTGGCATACCGCATTCTAAATTATTTTCAATTTCTATTTCATTTTCTAAATTTTTAGTAGTTAGTTCTTCGCTATTTAACATTTTTACTCCAAAACTTTGCATAAATTATACAAGTATAAGGCATTATATAATATTTTAATTAAATAATCAAGTATTTTTTTAAAATCGTGATTGCAATTTTTATAAGTTATGATATAATTTTATTATGAAAAAATTCGACTACCACGGAAAAACTGCCGTTGTAACGGGCGCATCAAGCGGAATAGGCGCACAACTAACTAAAATTTTAGTTGACGAATACGGCGCTAAAGTTATAGGCGTTGCACGCAATTTAGAAAGGTTAAACGCTTTTAAAAACACGCTTAAAAACGCCGAATTATTTACGCCTTTTAATTTTGACGTTGGCTCGCTTGACGGGTTTAATAGTTTAACAAAATATTTAAATCAAAACAACTTAAAACCCGAACTCGTTATTAACTGCGCGGGCATTTTACCGCATTTTGAAAGTTTTAATGAAGAAACCGATTATTTAACAGTTTTAAACACTAACTTTTTATCGGTTGTGTATAGCGCAAAAACGCTACTTCCTTTTGTAAAACAAACGGGCGGGCTTATGATTAACGTTTCAAGTTCGTCGGCATTATGCCCTTTTGCAGGAATTAGTATGTACACCGCAACTAAAAGCGCAACTCAACGTTTTAGCGAAAGTTTAAGGTGTGAAAATAAAGATTGCCGTATTGTTACCGTTATGCCAGGTTTTACTAAAACCGACATTTTAAATAGGCAAGCAATACCTACAAAAGAAGCAAAAATTATTGACTTTATTTCGGCTTCTTCTAATAAAGTTGCGCGTAAAATACTTAAAAAGGCAAGCAAGAACAAAGGCAGAATAGTTATAGGAAAAGACGCGCATTTTATGAGTTTTTTATATAGATTTTTTCCGTCGTTTGCGCCAAAATTTATAACTAAATTTTTAAAAAATAGCAATTTTGAAACGTTTAAAGATATTTGATTGCATTTTTTATAAAAATGCGGTATTATAATAACACTAAAATATAGGGACTAAAAAATATGAGCAATTTAATTGATAACAAGGCAAATTACAAATTTTCATACGGATTATTCGTTTTAACAGCAAGCGGTGTTAAAGATAGCGGTTGCATTATTAACACGGCAATTCAAGTAACGAGCGAACCGCTTAAACTTTCAATAGCCATTAACAAAAACAATTACACGTTGGAACTTATTAAACACTCTAACGCGTTTAACGTTTCGGTAATTAGCGAAAACGCCAAATTCGACCTTTTTAAACGTTTTGGCTTTCAAAGTGGTAGAGACGTTGACAAGTTTGAAAACTACTACTGCCCAACTTCAACTAACGGTATAAAATATATAACCGAAGGTACTAACGCTTATTTTAGTTGCCAAGTAAACGAAATGATTGACGTTGGCACGCATATGATTATTGTTGCCACCGTTTTAGAAAGCAAGGTTTTAAACGATAAAAAGAGCGCAACTTACGAATATTATTTAAACAATATTAAGCCAAAACCAAAAGCAAATAAAGGCGACGTGTACGCTTGCGCACTTTGCGGTTATGAGTACATTGAGGCAAAAGAAGACGTTAAATTTAAAAATTTAGAAAGCGACTGGGCTTGCCCTTTATGCGGTTCGCCAAAAGACGTGTTCATTAAAAAAGCACAACCAAAAATTTACGTTTGTAAAGTTTGCGGTTACGAGTACGACGAGTCAAAAGAAAATGTTAAATTTGAAGATTTGCCAAGAGACTGGGTTTGCCCGATTTGCAAACACCCAAAAAGCGATTTTGAATTAAAACAATAAAAAATAAAATCCACGGTTAAACCGTGGATTTTTTATACGTCGAAAACGTCCATAGCCATTAAAAAACCAAATTTAAAACCTTCAATATAGTAACTTTCATTTTCAATTAAAGTAAGTTTGCCTATCGCACTATCTAATTTTTTATAAATTTCCAAAATTTCAGGCTTGTGATTTAATTTTTTTAGTAAAAGTTCTTCACTTTCGTTAATAGCGTCTAAAATAAGCGCTACGTCGTTTTTTATTTTAATTGTATCAAGTCCACCGCGATTTCCATAATACATTTCTTTTATTGCAGAATATTTTTTCATATTTTCTCCTCACTTTTTTATAATTGCACCTATATAGGAGCAATATTATAATACAACGCTGGTATAATATTGTCAAGCAATTGCACTTATATAGGAGTAAATATTTTGAATAATAGAATTGAAACGGTAGTAGGAAACAATATTCGCACGTTAAGGGAAAAAGCAGGCATTACGCAAGAATTACTTGCAACTAAATTACAATTACTCGGTTGTAATATTACACGTAGTGCGCTTGCAAAAATAGAAGTTGGTCAACGCCATTTATACCCCGACGAAGTTATCTGTATAAAAAACGTTTTAAAAGTTTCGTACGATGATATATTTGACGTTAATTAAACGGCTAAAATTATAAAATTAGCCGTCTATCTTATATTTTTTTAACAAATAAAAAAGTCTACCACGTTTCGCTTTTGCGATGCGTAGTAGGCTTTAATTTTTTAATTAAAATTGCCAGATTTTAATATGCTATAAAAACTTTTACACAAAACCTTTATCCATTTCAACTTTAAAGGCGTGGTCGGCTTCTTCATCAATAAACAACTCGAACGCCTTGTTGCTTATATCTGCGCGCGCGTCGCCAAAGCCCGTGTTAGAAAGTATTATTATATTAAAATCACGCTTAGGTAAAAAGCGGTTAAGCGCTCTAAAACCTAAATATCCGCCCGTACTCATATAGCAAAGTTCGCTGTTCCAAACGTAAACTTGAAGTCCACAAGCAAACCTGCCTATTTTAGACGGTGTAAAAAACTTTTGCCAAGTTTCTTTCTTTAAAAACTTTAACTGCCTTTCCGCTTCGTAAAGTTTTTGAATATCTTTAATAGTTCCCGTTAAAAAACCCGCGCTAAACATAGTTGTCATATTAGCAAAACCGCACTCTACGAGTTTGCCGTTTTCTAAGGAATAGCCTTGCGCCAAGTTGTCAATTTTAGTATCGCTATACATACACTTGGCAGTTTTTATATCAAGCGCTTTAAATACAATGTTTTCTAAATATTGCGGGTATGGCATTTTTGCTACGCTTTCAACTATTTTACCAAGTAAAATGTAGTTAGTGTTGTTATAATCTTCAACCGTGCCCGGCTTAAACTTTAAAGGCTCGTTTTCAATATTTTTTATAGCCTCTTCAACGCTAACGCTTTCAATTTTAGAAAGTTCTTCAACGCTCGCAATATCTTTTAAGCCACTTGTGTGTTGAAGTAAATTTATTAGCGTTAAACGACTGTCTAAATTCTTGCAATAATCTAAGTAGTAAGACGGGTGCTTAGTTAAATCTATAAGCCCGTCTTCATAAAGTTTCATAACGGCGATAGCGCAAAAGGTTTTAGAAATTGAATAAAATTTAAACACGGTGTTTTCGTCTATTTTTTTATTTTCTTTTACGTTTTGGTAGCCTAACTTTTTATCAACGATAAGTTCGCCTTTACTATAAATTTGTACCGCGCCAAAAAAATTATTTTCTTTTGAGTAGGTTTCAAGCCAAGTTTCAAACGCTTTTATAGTTTCCATAAAATTATTATAACCTTTTAAGCGTTTTCTAACTCGCTAAACGCTATTTTCTTAATTTTTAATGATTTTAACACGCCTTTTTTATACCCGTCGCTATGATAATATGCAACTAAAAGATAGTCTTTTCCACTAAACACGCTTGCGTAAGCGTAGCCGTTTTCCAAATCGTCTTCAAGTAAAAAATTACGGTGGTAACACGTTTCAAAAAAATTAGACCCGTCGCCGTCGACAACGGTTATCATATAAGGCGTTCTATCGCTTTCGTGGCAAGGTTGAATAAAGTGCCTGCCCGCATAACTTGGCACGGGGTTATAAACCGCAACCGAAAATTTGTCTTCTACCCTTTTAATAGTCATTGGCGAAAGCGGAGAAGAAAATACTATGCTTGAACGCGGTGTTGTAAACGTTAAACCGTCGTCATAAGAAAAGCACTCGTACTGTGCCATACAGTTAGTGCGCGAGTAGGCGAATAAAGTTCCGTCGTCAAACTGAGTTAAACCCGTTTCTTGTAAGCCTTGCCAAATTTCGCCGTCTGGATGGCTTATATAATTGTTACTGTCTATCCAAGTTTTGCCGTCGTCATCGGAGTAAAAAAGAACAAAATGCCCCGCGCCTATACCGCCGTTTTCTTTAATTTCGTGCTTGTTAAGCGGAATTAAAATTCTACCGCTTTTACTTCTTAAAACACGCCCGTTTTCAAAAACGTAATAGCCTTCTTTATTTATAATAGGCGTTGGCTTTGAAAACGTTAAGCCTTCGTCGCTACTTACGCGCATCATTACGTCTTGCCTTTTACCCCTAACGCCGTAAAACACGGCTATATCGCCGTTTTTAAGCCTTAAAAAACTAACGCACAAATTTTGAGTTTCGCCTTCTTCTAAGTCAAAAAGAACGCGTTTGTCGGTAAAAGTTTCGCCGTCGTTATAAGAATAAATGGCGGTTATTAAACTTTTATCAAAATCTCCGCCACCACTTGAAAACTCGCTATACGCATACATTATAGCGCCGTTTTTAAGGCGTATAAAATCGCCCTCGCCTTGCCTTGCGTGCGCTTCGTTTGCTCTTATAAAAACAACGTCTTTACCAACAACTTTCATTTTTGTTCTCCTTAAACTTTAATAGGTTCGCTATATTCCACTCCAAAAGTTTCAACCGTAACTTCTTTCATAATTTGGTCTTCGTAAGGTTTATCGTGCCAGTCGGTTTTAGTGGTTGCAATTTTATCAACAACTTCTAAACCGCTAATTACTTTACCAAAAGACGCGTATTGTCCGTCTAAATAAGGCGAGTCTTGATGCATAATGAAAAATTGCGAGCCCGCCGAATTTGGCATCATTGAGCGCGCCATAGAAATTACGCCACGCGTATGGCTTAAATCGTTTTTAAAGCCGTTTTGCGTAAACTCGCCCTTAATTGAATATCCTGGGCCACCCGTTCCTATGCCGTTAGGGTCGCCACCTTGAATCATAAAGCCTTCAATAACGCGGTGAAAACAAATACCGTTATAAAAACCTTTTTTTACAAGCGATATAAAATTGTTTACCGTGTTTGGCGCAATTTGCGGGTAGAGTTCAACTACAATTTGGTCGCCGTTATTCATTAAAATTGTTACTTGTGGATTTTTAATTTCGTTCATAATTACCTTCCTTATTATACCTTATATTTTATTCTTTTTAAATAGAGAAAAAAGACATAATTTTTTTTATTACGTCTTTTTTTATAGTTAAAATTTATTTATCTAAATCTTCAAACTTTATAAGTTCAACGCCCGCTTCGCTAAGTAAAGTTTTTGAAAACTCGTCTGGATAGCCGTGTTTATAAATAACTTTTTTAATGCCCGCGTTAATTATCATTTTAGTGCAAATAGTGCAAGGTTGATGAGTAACGTAAATAGTAGAGCCTTCAACGGAAATTCCAAGTTTAGCGGCTTGCGCAATAGCGTTTTGCTCGGCGTGAACGGCGTAGCAAGTTTCTTGGCGCGTGCCGGACGGAATATTTAATTTTTTTCTTAAACACTCGCCTTTATCTTTACAACTTTGAACACCGCTTGGCGCACCGTTGTAGCCCGTTGCTTGTATTCGCTTATCTTTAACTATTACCGCGCCAACGTGCCTATTGTCTTGATAACAACTTGACCATTCGCCAATAAAATCTGCCATTTCTGAAAAACGTTTATCCCATTTATTCATAAAATACTCCTTAGTTTAATTATATATATAAAGTTTAACATAATTTTAATGCTATTGCAATATTTTAGTTAAGTTTATATAAATTATTTGACAATTTTTTTAAAATATTTGCTCTTTTCTATTGACAAAATAAATAATATGGCTATAATATAAATTAGCACTCACGCATTAAGAGTGCTAAAAGTGTAAACGAATAAAAAAGGAGTGGAATTATGAAAATTAAACCATTATTTGATAAAGTAGTTGTTGAAGCAACTAATAAAGAAGAAACCACAAAAACGGGCTTTATACTTCCAAGCGCGTCACAAGAAAAACAACAAACGGCAACCGTTGTTGCAGTTGGTCCAGGTGGCGTTATTGACGGAAAAGAAGTAACTATGCAAGTAAAAGTAGGCGACGTTGTGCTTTACGCTAAATACGCCGGCAGCGAATTTAAAGTAGACGGTAAGGAATTTACAATTATTAAACAAAGTGATATCCTTGCCATTGTTGAATAATAGGAGATTAAATTATGGCTAAAAAGATTTTATATGGCGAAGACGCAAGAAAGGCGTTAGAAGCAGGCGTTAACACGCTTGCAAACACAGTTAAAATTACACTTGGTCCAAAGGGTAGAAACGTTGTGCTTGACAAAAAGTTTGGTGCTCCCCTTATTACTAACGACGGTGTAACTATTGCAAAAGAAATTGAACTTGAAGACGCTTTTGAAAATATGGGCGCTCAACTCGTTAAAGAAGTTTCTACAAAAACTAACGACATTGCTGGTGACGGTACTACTACTGCCGTTGTTTTAGCGCAAGCAATTATTCGCGAAGGGCTTAAAAACCTTGCCGCAGGCGCAAATCCTATAGTATTAAAGAAAGGTATTAAAAAAGCGGTTGATAAAACGGTTGAAGAATTAAAGGCTATGTCTAAACCTATTACCGATAAAACTTCTATTGCGCAAGTAGCGTCTATTTCGGCAGGCGACGAAGAAGTTGGTGCACTCATTAGCGAAGCAATGGAAAAAGTTGGTAAAGACGGCGTTATTACTATTCAAGAAAGCAAAACTATGAAAACCGAACTTACAACGGTTGACGGTATGCAATTCGATAGGGGCTACGCTTCTGCTTATATGGTTACAAATACCGATAAAATGGAAGCCGTTTACGATAACCCACTCATTTTAATTACTGATAAAAAAGTATCTTCTATTCAAGAAATTTTACCTATCGTAGAGCCTATTGCTCAACAAGGTCAAAAACTTTTAATTATCGCGGAAGACGTTGAAGGCGACGCGCTTGCAGCGCTCGTTGTAAACAAATTAAAAGGCGTGTTTAACTGTGTTGCAGTTAAAGCACCTGGTTTTGGCGATAGAAGAAAGGCTATGCTTGAAGACATTGCTATTTTAACGGGTGGTACGGTTATTTCTACCGACCTTGGCATTGAATTTAAAGACGTAAACTTTAATATGCTTGGTAGAGCGGCTCAAATTAAAGTTGACAAAGAAAATACAACTATTATAGGCGGTGCGGGCGACCCAAGCCAAATTAAAGCAAGAGTTATGGCTATAAGGTCTCAAATAGAAGCAACTACGAGCGATTACGACAAGGAAAAATTACAAGAACGCCTTGCTAAACTTGCAGGTGGCGTAGCGGTTATTAACGTTGGCGCTGCAACGGAAGTTGAAATGAAAGAAAAGAAACTTAGAATTGAAGACGCGCTTGCCGCAACTAAAGCAGCCGTTGAAGAAGGTATTGTTCCTGGTGGCGGTACTGCCCTTTTAACTGCAATTCCAAGTTTAAAAGAACTTGTAAACGAACTTGAAGGCGATGAAAAAACAGGCGCTTCTATCATTTTAAAAGCAATTGAAGAACCTGTAAGGCAAATTGCCGTAAACGCAGGGCTTGACGGTTCGGTTATTTTAAACGAAATTATTAAAAAAGGCGATAAAAACTACGGTTTTGACGCGTACAAAAACGAATACTGCGATATGGTTAAATGCGGTATTATAGACCCTACTAAGGTTACAAGGTCTGCGCTTCAAAACGCGGCGTCTATTGCATCAACTCTCTTAACTACGGAAAGCATCGTAACAGACGTTCAAAAAGACGAGCCTATGCCACAAGGCGCACCAGGTATGGGCGGAATGTATTAAAATTAAACAAACTAAAAGCGTTAGCAAGTTGCTAACGCTTTTTTTGTTTTTATAAAACTATATTAAAAATATTATATTATGCTTATGCAGTATAGTTAAAGTTAATAGTTCTTCCATTACTTTCCGCATTAGCGTGGCCGCTTATTGAATTCCATTGTGATTCCGTGCCCGTATAATAAACGTTTAACATATTGTTACACATATTAAAAGCATCTTCACCAATTTCCGTAACGCTACTTGGAATTACGATGCTTTCAAGATTGTCAAAACCAGCGAATTGATATTCGCCTATTTCCGTAACGGTTTCTGGAATTACGATATCTTTAACTTCATAAGCATTATTAGTGCCTACTTCGTACATATAAAATTCTTCTGCGCTTTTCATTGGGTTAGAATAGCCGTATTCGCCTAAAAAACCTTCTTCAAAATCAATATTACACCACGATTCAATAGTGCCGTCGTAATAAACTTTTTCTAACTCGTCACAGCCTGAAAACGCCGCCGCACCAATATCCGTAACAGTAGCAGGAATTCTAATTCTCGTTAAAGATTGACAGTTTTTAAACGCGTCTTCGCCTATTTCCGCAAGTTCACTTGGAAGTATTATATCAGTTAAGTTTTCACAACCGTTAAACGCACTTTCACAAATTTCCGTACCTTTCGTTAAAGTTACTACCTTTAAACTTTCGGGAATATCACCATTTGATTGAGTTCTAAAAAAGTAACTTAATCTTTGCGAATAATAAATAGGAGTTGTAATGCTTTCTAACGCCGTGCAGTTAGTAACAACGCCGTGACCAATATTCGTAACCGTATTTGGAATTGTAAGTGATTTTAAACCTGTACAACCGTCAAAAGCGGCTTCGCCAATATCCGTTACGCTACTTGGAATAGTAATGCTTGTAATAAAAGAACAATCTTTAAACCCTTCTTTCCAAATACTAACAACGGGCTCGCCTTTGTGTTTTTCAGGAATAACTATTTCGGCATCGGTTGCAGAGCCTATTTCTACGGAGTAACCACCGCCAACTTTTCCAAACTGTAAACCTTTAGTGCCCGTATCACCACCGCAAGCAGTTAAAGTAAAAGATGCGGGAATAATTAAGCAAAGTATAAGTAAAAAAGTTAAAATTTTCTTTTTCATTTTTAATTCACCTTATAAATTAAAATATTTTTTTGCGTTGTTTTTAAATACGTTATCGGCAATTTTTTGCCCTGCTACTTTGCAAACGGTTTTATAAGCGTTTTTCATAGCCATATTTCTATCGTAGTGAATATCGCTACCAACAAAATCAACTAAGCCTTGCTTTATAGCCTTTAAAACTCTGCGCCTAATGGTAGAACCTTCTTCGCCCGTTATGCTTGATGCGTTTACTTGTAAAAGCGCGCCAAGTTGCTTTAAGTCAAAAAGGTTGTGCCAGTCAAGATATATATACCTTTCTATATGCGCAATTACGGGTATATAACCCATAGTTTTAAGGTTATAAACGTAGTCTTGAATATCTTGCTCGTCGTAATAGTTAAACTCTATCAACAAACATTTTGTGCCGTTTATAGTGGAAACAATGCCGTCTTTTAAAAGGTCGTAAATTTTATTAGTGCAATAAACTTCTTGCCCTAAATAAACGTTTATAGGCATATTTTTTTCTTTTACTGCACTTGCAAAATTTTCGTATACCTTTTTGAGTTCGCAAAAAGGCGTATCGTAAATGTTTTGCTTATAGTGTGGCGTAAAAATAACGTTTTTTACGTCGTTTTGCATTTCTACTTCAAGTATTTTAAGCGAATCTTCAATAGAATTGCTACCGTCGTCAACAAACGGCAATACGTGAGAGTGCATATCTACCATAAATTATTTCTCCGATAAGTAACGGTTTTTAACGCCCTTATAATATCTGCCGTTATAATATCCGCCGTATTTAACGCCGAATTTACCATTGTTATGGTAAGTCATTACAACACCGAAAATTTCAACGTTATTGCGTTTTAAAAGTTCAACCGCTTCTTTAAGTTGCGAACGGTGCGTAACGCCTGCGGAAACAACGAAAATAACTTCGTCTGAAAGTTTTGAAATGTGCATATAGTCTGAAACTAAAAGCACAGGTGGGCAGTCGAATAAAATAATGTCGTAAATGCCCCTTAATTCTTCAATTAACTCTTTAAACTTGGTTGAAGTGAATATAATTGACGCGTTTTGCGCCGCTTTACCACGGTTAATTACGTCAACGCCGTATTCTGTTTTCTTAATAAGTTGCTCTCTTGTTGATTCGCCAAGCATATATTCTGCAAGGCCGTTAAAGTTAGGAATTGCAAACGCGCGGTGCATTTTAGGGCGTCTAAAATCAAGGTCTAAAACTATAACCTTTTTACCGCTCTTTACAAGCGCAACCGCAAGGTTTAACGCTATTGTAGACTTACCTTCGCCCGAAATTGAAGATTCAATTTGGAAAACCTTTTTCTTGCCGTTATCACTACCGTAAATGACGTTGTCTTTAAGCCTATTATAACTTTCACTCTTGCCGTTTTTTCTGCCTATAACAACCTTAGGAACGTCCGTATCAAAATTATCTTTATGCTTTTTTCTAAAAAATAACATTTTACTTATCCTCCCCGTCGTTTGTAGTGTTATCGCTATCGTTTTGCTTTTCATCTTGCTTATCGTCGGCAAAAGTAGCGTTAGTGCTTATATCTATAAACGCGATAGTAGAAACACCCATAATACGTTCAATATCTTCACGCGAAGAAACAGTATCGTCAATAAAGTATACTAATAAAACGAAAATGGCTGCAAGCAACACGCCTATAACAAGTGCTAAAAACATAGTTTTTACAGTTCCCGTTGAAACGCCAACCGTGTTTTCATTTGCCGCCGCAATAACCACTAATTTGTTTCTTAAAATACCGTATTTATATTCGCCAACACCGTCGTTATTTCTATCGATAGTTTCGTTATCGAGTTTTTCAACCGTATTTTTTACAAAATAGTTTAGTGCAGAAGATATATCTTTTTTAATTTGATTAGGATCTCCGCCGTGCGCGCTATATGAATACGTAACGTTAAAGAACGCAGAAGACTCAGTATAAACAAAGTTTATGCTGCCAAAATTCAATTTAGCAACCCCATCTTCATCGCATTTGCTATCTAAAAAGGCTTTCATTTCTTGCGATTTTAAAACCTTTTCATACTCCGGTGCAATAAGTGCAGAGTATTGATATGCGGTATGTTCTGCAATATTAACACCTTCTTCTTTATAAGCAAGTTCTGCGTTAACGTAAAAACCAACCGTTGCGGTATAAGTAGTTTTTTGAACTAATTTTACGTATGCAACGCCAACTGCTAACGATGCAAAAATAAATATCAAAATCCATATTATATTCGTACGAATTACAAGCAAAATTTCGGATAGTGACAACGCCCTTCCAACCTTTTCTTCTTCCATAATTCCTCCTAAACGTTTTAATTAAAATCTATATCGTATATTAAGAAACGTTTCCGCTCCTTGAAAAAACAACTTTCACGGTAGCAAAAATAAGTTTTAAATCCATTAAAATGCCCGCGTTTTTAACGTAGTGCGCGTCCATTAACGCTCTATTTTTATGATATACGTTATCTCTACCTATAACTTGCGCATATCCCGAAATTCCCGGGCGCATTTCAAATACGCCTAACTCGCTACGAATTTCGTTACATTGTTTAGACGCTACGTCACTTATAAGTACGGGTCTATAACCTATAAAACTCATATCGCCTTTTAACACGTTAAAAAACTGCGGAAACTCGTCAAGCGAAGTTTTTCTTAAAAATCCGCCAACTTTTGTGTAATACTTGTCAAGGTCTAAAAAACCTTCCGTATCTTTATCACGCGGGGCGTCTATGCGCATACTTCTAAATTTATAAATCGTAAAAATTTTACCGTTTACGCCTATACGGCTTTGCTTAAATAATATAGGACCTTTTGAGTCAAATTTTATAGCAATTGCTATACATAAAAGCAAGGGCGACAATAATATTATTGCAAATAGCGAAGCAAATATATCAAAGGCACGCTTTACAAATTTGTAAAATAATCTTTTTTTAGTGTTTTTTTGAAAATTGTTAACGATTTCTTGATAAAACTCATCGCCGTACGCGAAAGTATAATCAATTTCTTTATTTTCAAATTTCCAAATGCTGTTTCTCTTTGCCATTTTTATTAAACAACCTTAATTAGTTTTAGTAAAAAGCAACATCAATAAGCAATAAATATCTTTTATTATACTATGCGCGCGGTCAAAAATCAATAGTGTTTTAATAAATAATATAATAATATAAGCAATTTTTAGTTAAAAAACGCCCATTTTTTGTAAATTTTAGTTAAAAAACGGAAAAGTTTTATTCTTTTCCCTTTTCTTTTCTTATCTTTAAAATTTCTTTTTCGTAGCCGTTTCCCTTAGGGGTATAATAAACTCTATCTTTAAGTTTATTCGGCATATATTGCTGCTTAACGTAACCGCCATAGTCGTGCGGATATTTGTATTTTGCGCTTTCTTTTTTACCTTCTTTGCTTAAATACGACGGGTTAATTAAATGACCTAAAACGTCGTCGTCGCGAACTATTTCGGCGTCTTTTGACGCGCCTTCTAACGCTTCTATAACGGCGTTTGATTTATGCGCTTCGCAAACGTAAATAATTGCTTGCGATAACGGAATTAAACCTTCGGGAACGCCAAGTTCTTTAAGTGCGGTGAGCGCGGAAGTTGCTATAACGAGCGCGTTAGGGTCTGCAAGCCCAACGTCTTCACTTGAATGAACTATAAGCCTTCTTGCAATAACGAGCGGGTCGCAACCGCCTTTAATAAGCCTTTGGCTATAATAAAGCGCGGCGTTACTATCGCTACCACGTAAACTTTTACAAAACGCGCTTAGTAAGTGATAGTATGAGTTTTCATCAATAGAAAGAGCCTTTTTTTGAATAGAATTTTCCGCGTCGCTAAGCGTTACTTTAAGCGTTCCGTCTAACGAAACGGGCGTTGTCATAACGGCAAGTTCAAGCGCGTTATACGCCGTTCTTAAATCGCCACCACAAACCTCGGCAATATGCTTTATAGCGTCTTCACTAACAACGGCGTTCATATTTCCAAGGCCTTTTTCTTTGTTTGTAAGAGCATTTTTTAACGCACTTTCTATAACGGAAGTTGAAAGCCTTTTAAACTCAAAAATTCTACATCTTGAAACTATTGCAGGCGTCATTGCAGAATACGGATTTTCCGTTGTTGAGCCTATAAAAATAATAGTGCCGTCTTCAATAAACGGAAGTAAACTATCTTGTTGCGTTTTGTTAAAACGGTGACACTCGTCAAGTAACAAATAAGTTTTTTTGCCGTATATTTTAAGGTCGTCACGCGCTTTTTCTACCGCTTTTTTTACGTCTTGAACACCGCTCGTAACGGCGTTTAACTCGGTAAAATTACCGCTTGTTGAATTTGCAATAATTTTTGCAAGCGTAGTTTTGCCCGTTCCCGGCGGGCCGTAGAATATACAACTACCTAACCTATCAAGCATAATTGCACGGCGAAGTAAACTTCCTTCACTTGCAATTTCCGCTTGACCTAAAAACTCTTTTAAAGTTTCTGGGCGCATTTTTTCTGCAAGCGGTGCGTTTTTTAAATTGTTATTTTCATTGATATCAAAAAGAGTGTACATATTTTTACCTTTTTGCGATTATATTTTATTATGGTTGCGAATAAAAAATTTAAGTTTAATTATATTAAAAAAGGCATAATTTTATTAGTCTTATGCTTTTTAATGGCCGTTTTAGTGTGCTATCCAAACGTTTACCTTGACAGTTGCTACAAGGGAATAACTCTTTGGGCGGTTATAGTTTTACCTTCGCTTTTGCCTTTCTTTTTTTTGACCGCTTTATTTACGGCTACGGGCGTGTTATCAAAAATTTGCTCACCATTAGACAAGACTGCCAAAACGCTATTTAACTTAAAAGGCATAGCCTTTTACTGCTTTTTTATGAGCATACTTTCCGGTTACCCCGTTGGAAGTAAAATTATAAGCGAACTTTACGAAAAGGGTTATATTAACGAAGGCGAAAGTTCAAGGTGTGCAATTCTTGCTTCAACTTCAGGCCCGCTTTTTACTATCGGTGCAGTTGGAATTGCAATGTTTAACAGTAAAGTTTTAGGAATTATTATTTACGTTTGCCACGTTTTAGGCGCGTTTTTAACGGCAATTTTATTTAGAAATTACGGTAAAAAACCCGACCAAAATTTTAAACTTTACACAAGTAGCCAAGTAAACAATGCGCTTTACGAAAGTATGTATAGTTCGGTTGTTTCGTGCCTATTAGTTGGCGGTTTTATAAGCGTTTTTTACGTTTTTGCCGAAATTGCAACCAACTTTAACCTTTTAATTTTTGTTGAAAAGTTATTGTTTTTACCGTTAAAAAGCGTTGAGAACGGAAACGGCATTGCAAAAGCCTTTACTTACGGGCTAATTGAGTGCACGCGAGGTGCTAAAAACCTTTCTTTATACGGCGCTAACGCCATAACCGTTTCGCTTACTACGGCGCTCTGTTCTTTTGGCGGAATTTCCATAATAATGCAGTCGATAGTGTTTTTATCAAAAGCAAAAGTTAAATTAAATATTTTCTTTTTACAAAAGGGATTGCAAATGATTATTTCGTTTGTTTTAAGTTTTGTATTAACGCTAATTTTTTACTAATTTTCGCTAATAATTTTTATAACTTCACTCGCTAAAAACTTAGTTAAATCTTCGCCGTTTTGAATTGCCGTTTTTACAAGCGTTGAACTTACGTTTTTAAACTCGTTTTCACAAGGAATAAAAATGGTTTCAACCTTTGAATATAGCCCTTTGTTTACAAGGTGCATATTAGTTTCGTAAAGATAGTCGCTCTCGTTTCTTATGCCCCTTACGGTGTAAGTTATATCTTTTTGTTTCATAAGGTCAACAAGGTAGCCTTCGTGATAAACTACTTCTACGTTTTTGTATTTTTTACATACCGCGTTAAGCATTTTAAGGCGTTTTTCCACGCTATAAAACGCTTTTTTTTGAGCGTTTATGCAAAGGGCTACGGTTACGCTATCAAATAAATTAGCGCACTTTTCAATTATTTTTTCGTGCCCTATAGTTACTGGGTCGAAAGTTCCTGCAAATACCGCCTTTTTCATAAACTCTCCTTATAAAAATCAAATGTTGCTATTCCGTATTTTCTACTGTCATATAGAGTAAAACCTTCGTACTCTTTTTTAACCTTATCGCTTTTATGCTCGTAAATTATAATACCGCTTTCGTTTAATAATTTTCTGTCTTTCACAGTAGCAAACAACTCGCTTTCTCCGTCAAAAGCGTAAGGCGGGTCTAAAAAGATAAAATCAAACTTTAAATTAGTTGATAAAAGATAACTTTTAGCGTCTTTTATAATAGGCGAAATATCAAGTTTAACCGATTTTATATTAAACCTTGCTATTTCTGCGCTTTGCTTTGCGCTATCAACGAATTCCACCGTTTTTGCCCCGCGCGAAAGGGCTTCAAGACCAACCGCGCCCGTACCTGTAAAAAGGTCTAAAAAAGCAGAGCCCGCTATATCGAAAGATAAAATGTTAAAAAGCGCTTCCCTTGCCCTGTCGGAAGTTGGGCGCACGGAAAGCCCGTCGAATTCTTTTAATTTTTTCCCTTTAAATTTTCCTGCTATAATTCTCATTTTTACCTTTTTAACAAGTGATTTTTATTTTGCGTATAATATATTATATAACTGTCAAAAATAACACTATGAAACTTTTAATAGGCATAGCCATAGGGCTATTTATAGGCGCTAATATAGGCGCAATTATAACGGCGTTTATATCCGCTAATAAAAAACGGTAAATTAAATAATCTTGCCACCACTAACTTCGTAACTTTTATTGCAAATTTTTAAAATTTCGCTCTTGTGCGAAACTGCAATAATCGTAGCGTTTAATTCTTTTACGTTTTTAACGATATTGCTTTCTATTTGACTATCAAGCGCGCTCGTAAACTCGTCTAAAACCAAAATTTTTGCGCCCGAAATTATTGCGCGTGCAAGCGCTACTCTTTGCGCTTGACCTTCAGAAAGTAAATTACCGCCGCTGCCAACTTCTAAATCTAATCCGTTTTTGCAAACGTCTTCTAAACAGGCACATTTTATTGCGCGCTCAATATCTTCAGCGCTTGCGCATTCGTTAAGCATAGTTAAATTTGCGTATAAACTGCCCGCAAAAAGCATATTTCCTTGCGGAACGAAACCGAACAAGCCTTTAACGTTTTTTGGCTCTAACTCTAATATTTCCCCGCTTTCTTTTTTAAATTTTAAAATTATACTTCCGCTTTTAGGCTCGTAAACACCCGTTAAAAGTTTTAAAAACGTGGACTTTCCTATTCCAGATTGACCTTTTAATAAAACTATATCGTTTTTTTCTATTTCTAAATTAACGCCGTTTAAAATAGCCGAGCCGTTTTCGTAATTAAACGAAACGTTATTAAACGTGGCGCTTACAAATTCCAAATTACTTACGTCAACTTTTTCTTCTTCGCTATCTAAGCAAATTTCACTTAATCTATTAAGCGAACTTTTCATTTCGTAATACGACGGAATATACGCGCTTAAACTCATAATAGGCGTTCTTAACTGGTAACCAAGTTGCAAAATTGCAATTAACGTGCCAAAATCTATGCCCGCAACCCCGCTATTAACTTTTAAAACTGCCCAAATAATAGTTACGGCGTAAACGACCGTAAAAGCAAGCGAAACGAGTGAAAGCGCACTTGCAGAAAACACGCGTTGTTTAAGTTTGTTTTTATAAACGGAATTGAAATTTTCGTTTGCTAAGCCTATAATACCGTTTTCAACGGAAGTTGCCTTTATAAAAAGCGAATTTGAAGAAACTTCGCCTATAAACGAAGCGGTTTTACCTTCGCTATTACGCGTGTTTAAATTGAGTTTAAAAATAATTTTTCGTATAGCGTAAGAAACTAAAAACGCAAGGCAAGCCGATAACACTAACACCAAAGTAAAAAGCGGTTGCATAAACAAAAGCACGGCTAAAACAGATAAAACGTGAACGATAGTTGAAAGCGCGCTTGGTATTAAAGCGGTAAAAGTGTTTGCCACTTTTTGACAGTCGCCTTCAAGCCTAGATATAACGTCACCACTTCTAAATGAAATTAAATTTTCATAACTACCTTTTACGAAAGAATTAAAAGCAAGTTTTTTAAGGTTAGTTTCAACTTTTGTAGCGCATTTAGCGTATAGAATTTTATATAAAACCCCACTTATAAACGAAAGCAATACGCTCGCAATTAAAAGTATGGCGTAAAGCACTATAATTTTAATATCTTTTTTATATTCAACTGAATTTACAAGCATCTTTATAAAAAGCGCGAATAACACGCTAAAAAGACATTGTAAAACGGCAAGCGCAGTCATCAAATAAAACGAAAATCCGCGCCCGCCAACTTTGTTTAATAAATTGTTACCATTACCGTTTTTCATAAAACACCTAATAATACGCCTATTTTGCTAAATTATATTATAATTTAATTATATACTATTGTCAAGCCTAAATTTTTAAACAAAAGTTTAAAAAAAGCCTTTATTTTATATAAAAAGCGTGGTATAATTTTAGTATGAGTTACAATATTTCTACAATGTATATATGGAAGTTTTTTAACGAAAATTGCGTATGCCCCGTTTGCGAAATTCGCAAAAAAATTGACGCGGATATTAGCGAAATGTATTTAAGCGAAGCGGTTATGGAAAACGAAGAGCGTAAAAAGGTAAACAAATACGGCTTTTGCAAGGACCATTACGACCTACTTTATTTAGGCACTAACAAACTTGGCTTGGCACTTCAAATGCAAACGCGCGTTAAAACTATAAAATCGTTTATTAAAGAATATACCGACGTAAAAAAGGCGCAAAAACACGCAAAAAAGATAAGAGAAAGGCTTAACACTTGCGTTATTTGCAACACTTTAAACTTTAATATGGAGCGCTATTACGAAACGATTGCAAGGCTTTATAAAGACGACGAGCGTTTTAGAACGGTAGCCTTTAAATCTATTCACGGCTTTTGCTATAACGACTATTTAAATTTGATAAATTACGCGCATAAAGCGGGCAAATTTTCAAGCGAATTTTTAGCCGAACTTCACTCTAAACAGTTAACTTCCACCAACGATTTATTAAAGCAACTAAGCGATTTTACTATGGCGTTTGACTACCGCGCAAAATCACTTCCAAGTAAAAGCGCTTCACTTTCACTTAAACTAACGCGCGTTAAAACGTACGGCGATAAAACTAATTTACCGGAAAGAAAATAATAAAAACCCTTTTGCTATAAGCAAAAGGGAATTTTTTTATTATAAACGCTTGAACGCTTGTTACAAATGCGCATCTTTACCTTTTTTAATACGTATGCGCAACTCTAAATATCTTTTTTTGCTAAAATTTCACCCGTTTTAGCATCTATTAAATACGCTATCGTTTTTTTAGCGTTTGCAAAGCCTACGTAGTAAAAATTTTTGCCGTCGCCCGAAAGTAATCTTACTCTAATTTCCGCACCCGCTTTACCGTTTTTAAAAAGCGAATTTACAACTTGTTTATCCTGTTTTTGAACGCATTTTAGCACTTCGTTCACTTCCATAGTATCGTCTAAAACGGCACTATTTAACGTTAGTTTAACTTGGCTTTCGCCGTCGGTAACTTCAACGTCAAGCGTTTTTGAAATAGGTAGCCTATCAACTTGTTCAGTTATGGTATATTTACCGTTTAAAGGATTATAGGTAAAAGGCGAATCAACTAAAACGTCGTCGTAAGAAATAAAAATGTTGGCGTCTTTAAGCGCTTCACCCGTTTTTTCAAGGCGAATAACTAAAAAGTTTTTCATTTCGCCAACGTATCCGTCCGAAACAAACGGAGTTTCACGCTGTTCTAAGTAAACGGTAACTAAATATCCGTCCTTTTCACCGCTAAAAATACCCGTTCGCCTTTGCGAAACGTACATAGAAAGAGTGGTTGACGACGCGCACGAAGAAAGCACCGCAAGCATTATAGACACAACTACCATTAAAAAAGTTTTTTTCATATTTACTCCTATTACACCGCTATTTTATTTTTCAAAGGTTAAAAGTATGATAAATTTACAAAAAAATTATATAAAAATTATATAATTGGTTGATTTTTTTAAATCATTTTGCTATTATATTTTTAAGGCGTAAATTATGAAAAATGTAGTAATTAAGTCAACTATAATAACGGTTATAATAATAACGGCGTTAGCAGTTGCGTTTAGTTTAATAGTTACGGCGTTTTTTCCTAAATACGTGGCGGACGTATGTTTTAAAATGGGCAACAAGCAGGCAACCGTTACTTATAGCGAAAAGCAGTACGAAAAAACCAAAGAGCAACGTGACCTTGCCAATCTTTTTGAGCGCTCGGTTTGGGCGGGCGACAATTCTAAAACCGTTAAATACGGCGCAATTTTTATAAATAGCGAAAATTTCGTTACCTATTGCAATTTAAAAGATAGCGGTTACTTATACTACGTTGTAGGCTGTTACGTAAAAGCGCTTTATGAAAACGGCGAAAAATTAAAAGCGGTAGAAACGGCGTTTTTAAACGTTTCAACTTATGCGGAAACAAATCCTATAAGATTAGTTGCAAGTTTAGCAATTCAAAACGAAGATACTAATACCGTTAAAGCAATTTACGCTAATTTGCAAAATCGCTTAGATAGCAACTTGCCTATTATTCAAAACGACCTTGAACTTTTAAATCAATTTATAAACGGTTAAGTCCGTTTTAATACAAAACTAACAAAGGAATTTAATTTTATGGAATGTAATTTAAGACCAGAATCATTTGAAAGAATTAACAACTCTAACTTAGCCAAAAAGTTTATTGACGAACAAGTTGAAATTATTCGCAACCAAGTAGGCAATAAAAAAGTTCTTCTTGCCCTTTCAGGCGGTGTTGACAGTTCTGTTGTTGCAGCCCTTTTAATTAAGGCTATCGGCAAGCAACTCGTATGCGTACACGTAAACCACGGCTTACTTAGAAAAGGCGAACCTGAACAAGTTATTGAAGTATTTGGCAAACAACTTGACGCTAACCTTGTTTACGTTGATGCAAGCGATAGATTTTTAGAAAAACTTAAAGGCGTTAGCGACCCTGAAACAAAAAGAAAAATAATAGGCGCTGAATTCATTAAAGTTTTTGAAGAAGAAGCAAGAAAACTTGAAGGTATTGACTTTTTAGCACAAGGCACTATTTATCCTGACATTTTGGAAAGTGACGGTGTTAAGGCTCACCACAACGTTGGCGGTCTTCCAGAAGATTTACAATTTGAACTTGTTGAACCCGTAAGGCTTTTATTTAAAGACGAAGTTAGGGTTGTTGGTAAAGAACTTGGCCTTCCAGATGAAATGGTATTCCGTCAACCGTTCCCAGGCCCAGGCCTTGGCGTAAGATGTTTAGGCGCAATTACGCGTGATAGGCTTGAAGCATTACGCGAAAGTGACGCAATACTTCGCGAAGAATTTAAAAACTTTGGCTTAGCAGGAAAAGTTTGGCAATATTTTACCGTTGTTCCCGACTTTAAAAGCACGGGCGTAAGAGACGGTAAAAGAAGTTTTGACTGGCCTGTTATTATCCGCGCCGTAAACACGGTAGACGCTATGAGCGCAACTATTGAAACTGTTGACTGGGCAGTTTTACAAAAAATTACAGATAGAATACTTAAAGAAGTTCCTATGATTAACCGCGTGCTTTACGATATGACACCAAAGCCACCTGCAACTATTGAGTGGGAATAAGAAAAAGCCCTTAGGGCTTTTTTCATAACGAAAAATATGGAAAACGTAAACTTAAAGTGCCCGCTTTGCGGAAACGAATTCACAACTAAAAAGGAAGAAAAAACTGTTACTTGCCCATCTTGCAACAAACAGTTTTTAGCCGTGCAAGGAATTAAGTATTTAAAAAGTTTTGAAAGGCTTGAAAGTCAAGAAAAAAAGGTCGCCTTAGGCGAAATGTATAATAAGGTTGACGTTTTAATTAGCAAAATAGAGTTTTATCTTGACAACGAAGAATACGAAAACGCGCAAAAAGAAATTGACGAAGCACTTAAAATAACCACTACCGATTTTAGAATTTACTTAAACGCCGTAGTTTTAAAAACTAAAAATTTTACCGACCTTAAAGACGTTTCTCATTTGCCGTTTTTAAAAAAGGCACTTGATTTTGCAACTACCGCTCAAAAAGAAGAAATAAAACAACTTTACGAGCCGTATTACAAAAAGTGCCACGTTGATGAAGAAGAAATTGAAGAATATTCGCGCCAAGAAGCCGAAAGTATTAAAGAAAGAGTTGAAAAATTTTTAAAAGACGGTATTCCAAAACATTTTACGCGTGAAAAACGCTATAAGTTTAGTAAAATTGCTCTTCCCGTTGCAAGCGTTATAATGGTAGCACTTTTTATAACTTCGTTTTTTATAAATAATTTAGTTTTAGACTTGGTTTGCGCATTAGCATTTTTCGTTACGTTTGCGTTTTTAATGCTACTATTATCAAACTCAACAATAACTCATCAATTTAACGCCGTTTTAGACTTTTACGATAACTACCCTAAATTTAACCTAAAAGAGCAAGCGCAAGTTAAAGTTTTAAAACGATTAGAATTCGTTGCCGTTTCGTATATAAATAACGAAGGCCCAACCGCGTTTAGTTTAACGATAGAAAAACTTGTTGAAGAGTGCTTAAAAAATAGCACGGAAGAACTTATAACCTACCTTAAAAACGATAAAGTTTTAAGTTCGTATATAGAAGAAGAATAAAAAACAAAGCGGTTTAGCCTATGCTAAACCGCTTTTTTAATTTAAATTTTTACCGTGCCGTTTTTTACTTTTTGCATAAAAGTTTCAAGTATATATGACGCGGCGATTTTATCTATAACCGTTTTTCTATCTGCACGGCTAACGTCGCCTTGAAGTAAAACTCTGCGCGCTTCTAAGGTAGAAAAACGCTCGTCTTCAAACATAATTTTAACGTCCGTAACCGTTTTTAACTTTTCAACAAAAGATTTTGTTTTTAGCGTTTGCTCGCTTTCAGTTCCGTCAAAGTTAAGGGGTAAACCGCAAACTATAACGTCGGCACGCCTACTTTTTGCAAGGTCGGCAAGATACTTTACGTCTTTTTCAAAATTTTTGCGATAATACGTTTCAAGTGGAAGTGCCATTTGTTCAAAAGGGTCGCTTACGGCAACGCCTATGCGCTTATCGCCTATATCAAATGCAATATATTTCATAATTTTCCTTTTTTCGCGGTTTTGTGCATAATTTCTACAAAACTCTTAATACTTATATTAGCCTATTAAGGCTTAGGGGTTAATATGGAAATAAAAACGTTTATCATTGGCCTTGCGTTGGGCGCTATGGGTGGCGCGTTGCTAACCATAAACTCAAACAAGGTTAGAACAATGATTAAAAACGGACAAGACGAAGTTATGCGTAAAGCAGAACAGTTATGTAAAGAACAGTTAGACGCAAAACAGTCAAAATCCGAAAAAAAAGACTAATTTTAAGAACGCTTTGCTTTTTTTGCGAAGCGTTCTTAATTTTTTGCTTTCTATTTAGTAACTTTTAAAACGCTATCTTTTATTATTCTAACGGCCTTGTCAATTTCTTCTTTCGTATTTTCTTTACCAAAGGTAAACCTTATTGAAGAAAACGCTTGGCTATCCGTTAAACCTATTTCTTTAAGCACGTGCGACGGTTCTATTGAGCCTGCCGAACAAGCCGCTCCAAGAGAAGCCGAAACGCCTTGCAAATCAAGTTGATATAAAAGAGAATCGCCGTTTACGCCGTCAAACATAATATTGGCGTTGTTTGGTAGCCTATTTTCCCTACTGCCGTTTAAACGCGAATTAGGAACTTCGCATAAAACTTTATCTATAAAGTAGTTTCTTAAATTAGTTACGAATGCGCTATCTTTTTCTAAATCTTGGCGCGTATAGTAAAGCGCGTAGGCAAGCCCTATTGCACCCGCAACGTTAGAAGTTCCGCCCCTAAGCGACCTTTCTTGATGCCCACCGCTTATATACGGCGCTATTTTAACACCGTTTTTAACGTAGGCACAACCTACGCCTTTAGGCCCGTTAAATTTATGAGCCGAAAAGCCAAGCATATCTACGCCTAAATCGTGAGCGTTTACGTTTAAAGCAGGCATTGCTTGAACAGCGTCACTATATAGTATTGCGCCTTTATTTTTAATGAGTGCGGAAACCTTGCTAACAGGTTGAATAGTGCCTATTTCGTTATTTGCAAGCATAAGCGCGCAAACGGTGTTAGCGTCAACTTGCGATGCAAATTCTTCGGCGTTTATAAAGCCGTTACCGTTAGGCTTAACGTAAATAACTTCTACACCGCTTTTTTCTAAAATTTTAGCCGTGTTAAGCATTGCAGAGTGTTCTATTGAAGAAAGTACTATTCTTTTTTTATTTTCGCCTTTTAAAAGGCCGTTAAGCGCCCAGTTATCGCACTCTGTTCCGCCCGAAGTAAAATAAACTTCGCTAAACTTAGCACCTATTAGCGACGCAACCATTTCCCTTGCGTCGTCAAGCCCTTTTACCGCTTGCCTACCAAAAAAATGCGTAGAGTTAGCATTGCCGTAATCGTTTGTTAAATACGGCATCATTTTATCTAATACTCTTAAGTCTAATTTAGTTGTTGAAGCGTGGTCAAAATAAAGGTGCTCCACAGTAATACTCCTTAAATTTTTCTTATAAGGTCAACGGGTTTTTCTTTAGCAATTCTAATAATAGGTATGAGCGAAGAAAGTATGCCCGTTAATAAACTTGCGCCCATTATAACTAAAACTTGCCTTAAACCGAAAAGTGCAAAACTAATTGAAATGTCCATAACTTGTATCACGTAATAGTTTACAAAATAACAAGCAACGTTAGCAACTATGCAAGCAAGTATGCCGTTTATAATTGAAATTATTAAACTTTCGGTTATAAACATTTCAAAAATATTCTTTCCGTCTGCACCGAGTGCCCTTAAAACGCCTATTGATTGACGTTTAGAAACTATACTTGCCGAAATATAATTAAACAACATAAACACGGCAAAAAGTGCAAGTGCAATAGAAACGTATAAGAATAAGTTAGAGAATTGTTTTACTATAACTTTAGCGTCTTCTACCATTGCTAAAACGTTGTTTTGGAACCAGTTAAGTTTAACGCCGTTATCTTTGCTCATATATTTTGAAAGAGCGTTAGTTGCCGTACGGCTTTCATTTGTTGGCGAAATAAGCCTTGAAAATTTGCCTTGCTCGGTAGTAATTCCTAACGATTTTAAACCATCGTTACTTAAAACTAACGCGCCCAAAGTAGATTTGCTATACTTTCCAACAACGTAGTCTGTATCAACGCCAAAATATACGCCTTTTACAACAAATTGATTTTCTTCTAAAATTTCTAAGCCAGACTTTGTTTTTATTGTTAAAACCTTATCGTCACGCGTGTCGTCGTTATTTAAATTGAAAATTTCCGCTCTTTCCGTGTTTAAAAACTCGTATAAAACGTTTAAATTTTCCATAAAATTATTGAACGCGTCTCTCTTTTTAGCGTAATCTGTTTCTGTTTGCATAAGAGTGATAGCACTTCTTGCATTTGATAACGCTTTTTCATATTTATCATCTTCGTAAACAATAGCAAATTCGTG
The DNA here is from genome assembly GCA_045637905.1 of Christensenellaceae bacterium. Lineage (GTDB taxonomy): Bacteria > Bacillota > Clostridia > Christensenellales > Borkfalkiaceae > HGM11412. Next base: position 157,433 of record JAZUAJ010000001.1, read on the forward strand.
TTTAAACAAAAACTCTAAATTGTTTATGTGAATAAGCGTTTCGTTTGCTTTAAGCGACGGAGCAACAGGAGTTTCGTCTTTCCCCGTTTCAAATAAAAATACGTTTTTATCTGTAAAATCTTTTTCGTTATAATAGCGGAAAGACGCTACGTTAGGTGTAACGTTACCAACTTTACCATTTGGCTCTGCCGTGTAAGAGTACTCTAAATAATTGTCAACGTAAGTTGTAATTCTATTGTTTTTTTGTTGTAACGCTTCAATATACCCGTCTGCAACAAAGAAATTTAAAAATCCGCAACTGCTTAAATACGTTTTTAAATCTTGTTCAAGCATAGCAGTTTTTTCACTTGTTGCAACGGCTTTTAATTCGTCGTATTTTTCAGGAATTTCGCCACAGTCGATAATAGCGGTTATAATATGCGGTTGAGTTTTATATGAAGAAAAATATACTTTTTTTCCTATCAAGTCTTGCGGGGTGTAAGGTTTATAATTTTCATCGCCCTTATACCTTCCCATTTTATTGTGCCAATAACATATTGCATCGGCGGTAAAACTTGATATGGCTACTTGAACGCCTTCATTAGCCTTTTCGGCATTGTAAACAGGGTACGCGCTATTTTCGTAGTTAACTATTTTATAGTTAAAACCACCTTCGTCAATAACGCCCGTTTCCGCGTTAATTTCGCTATTTTTGAACTCAACGTAACCGTTAATGTTCATATTATAATAGTTTACACCAATACCGCTTGGACTGTCAATACCCCTATCGCCAATACTCGTTATGCGGTATTGCTTGTTTACGTTTGCACGGCTATCCATAGTGTCAACTTTTTCGGCATCGTTGATATCGTAAACGCCACGGAAATTGTAGCCCGTTTTTTTGTTTAAATTATCAATATATTCTTGTGAAATTTTTAAAACTTCGCCGTCGTAATTATCGTCGTTAATAGTAGCGTAAAGTGAAATAACGGGATGCCCGCTTTCTTTTAATTGATTTGCCACAACCTTAGCGCCCGTAAACGATGCAACGGAATCGAAAAGCCCGAACACCGCAAACGCAATAACGGATAAAAACACGGTAATAATAAGCCTAAACGGTTTAACGAAAAGCGACTTAACGCCAAGGTCAATTGCGCTTTTAAGTTTCATTTTACTGTTTATAAGTTTTACCGGTTTGTCTGGTTTTTCAACCTTGATAGGCTTAGTTTTTGCCTTTTCTTTAATAGAAATTGTATCGGCAACTCTAATTTTCTTTTTTTGCTTAATGGCGCTAACTAAACTGTCGGTTTCCGCCTTAGTTAAATCGCCACCCGACTTAACGGTAATTTCATTTTCATTTTCGAATAAACTGCCGTCAAATTCAACGTCGCTAAGCGTTACGTCGTCAACTATTTCGCCGTCAACGAGCCTTACTATTCTATCGGCGTATTTTTCAGCAAGTTCTAAGTCGTGCGAAACAACTATAATAAGTTTTTCCTTAGACAACTTTTTAAGCGTTTCCATAACTTGAATGCCCGTAGCGCTATCGAGAGCGCCGGTAGGCTCGTCTGCCATAATGATTTGCGGATTTTTAATAAGGGCACGGGCTATTGCCACCCTTTGCTTTTGACCGCCCGAAAGTTGAGATATTTTACGCGAGCCGTAACCGCCAATGTCAACGAGTTCAAGCAAGTTTTCAAGTTCTTTACTATCCGTAGGCCTGCCTTGAAGTTCGTTTGCCATACTAATATTTTTTGCAACCGTGTATTCTGGCAAAAGGTTATATTCTTGGAAAATAAAGCCAACGAAAGTGTTTCTATAACTGTCGTAATCGGCACGGGTAAACTCAGAAAACTTTTTACCTTCTATAATAAGGTCGCCCCCGTCGATGCCGTCAAGCCCGCCTATAACGTTAAGCATAGTGGTTTTACCACTACCGCTTTTACCCGTTATAAACACCATTCCCGTTTTAGGAAAAACAATGCTAACGTTGTTTAATGCAGACGTGTCGCCCGCCTTGGTTGTGTATATTTTTTTTACGTTTACTAATTCTAACATAAGCCCTTTTTGCGTTTAATTGAGATTTTTTATGCAATAAACGCCATAAAAAGTATATCACACGCCATTTGCTTTTACAATGAAAACTATGTGAAAATAATGTGAAAGCCACGCTTTTTTGCGTGGCTAACGGTTTTTACGTGGCATTTTGAATAAATTCTTTTGTAATTTCATATTGTTTTAACGCTTTTTTTAGCAAATCTTTCATTTTTTTGTTTTGATTAGACAGTTCTTTTACCTTGCTTAAAAGCGCGTGGTTTTGTTTTAATGCGTCGCTTTCAAGAGTTAAAAGTAAGTTGTTAATACTTTCTTCAAGCGCAATTTTCTCACTTAAATTATTGCTAATTTCAATATAAGGGTTTTTACACCTTCCTAAACTTTTTTCAACTTCTAAAATAACTTCGTTTACAAGCGCGGGCTTATTTTTAAGCAAATTTCTATACTTGTTTTGGTTTCTTAGCGCCAACTTTTCGTTGCCACCGCTAATTTCACTTATAGCGCGCCTTACGCTTTTACCCAAAGTTATTTTTGTTAAAACGCTTGTCAAAAGCGTTTTTTCTTCTACTAAATTAAATTCCAAAATAAAGGCGGGATATAAACTTTTATCTATTCCTAACCTTTCTCTAAGGCGGTCGCTACCCTTGCTTTTTTTAATGGTCTTATAATAAAAATTTCTTACCGTTCCCATTGACCTGCCGCTTTTTTTAGCGTATTCGTTAAAGGCAAAAAGTAGGCTTTTTCCACTTTGTTTTGCCTGCTTTACGCTTGATATAAGTTCAATTGCATCACTTTCTTTAAATCCTTTCATATATAACTCCTTTCATAAATTATTGACGCAATTTTTTGTTATAATACATACCTTAAAAAAATTTGTAATATAATTTTTTATATGAAAGCATTTTTTTATAGTGAGAAACAAGCCTATTTAAAAATTGACGGGCACTACGAAGGCGATATAAACGAAAATTTAAAAACTGCTAATATAGAAGACGGCTGTTTTTTTGAATTTTTGCCTAAAAATCAAAATTTTGCGCCCACTTATTCAAGTGAAAGCGGGTGTGGTTTAGTAAAAACTTACCCTTTATTAAGCGGCGTTTTTTTTGACGTAAATTATGAAAAAAAGCGCAACTTTCCTTATAAAATTTTATCACAACAAAACTACAAAATAGGCGGTTTAAACTGTAACTTAACAACGCTTTTAGACGGTACTATTAAGTTTTATATAGACGGCGATTTTTTTGTAACCGACGAACTGCCCTTTATTCCGTCTTCACAAAATTTGCAAGTTTTAAACGGCGTAATTTTTTCTATTTTTTGCGGTAAAAAAACGGCAATATATGCGTATAGCATAGAAAACGGCGAACTTTTATATAAAAATTGCGTTGATAATTTTTCGTTAACTAACGTTTTTACAACCACTACTATTTATAAAAACGTGGTTAATATTCAAATAGAAGAAAGTTTTATAGTGTCTAAAAAAATTACGCTAAATAATAAAATTTGCAACAAAAATAAAAGCGTGTTTGAAGTTAATAAAAATTTAGTTCCACTATTACTTTTTGACCTTGTTAAACACGACTTAAGCGCCAGCGAAATTTTAACTCAAAAATTAAGCGAAAAGCAAAGCGATTTAAAGGCGTTTATAGGAAACGTTAAACGCGCGTTTTTAAACCCCTACCACAGTAGCGAAGTTATTGCCCTTTACGATAATAGGCTTTGCATTTACGCTTTTGAATACGAAAACGGCTCAATTTCAAATATTATAGAAAAAGATTAAGCACGGAAAATTTCCGTGCTTATTTTATAATTTTCTAAACATTAAATTGTCGTATTCAATAACCGTGCCTGCTGGAATTTTGCGGTTATACCAACAAATTTCAACTTCAATTTTTTTATCTACAACGTTTAACTCCCTATCCTTTAAACCAAAGTCAAGCATTTTTAACACTTTGCCGTGTTGACTTTTGTTATGCGTAATAATTACGCAAGACGGATTACAAGTTTCAAGGTCAAAACTATCGCCAATTTCCAAGGTTAAAACGTCAATTTTCTTGCCGTAAAGCCTTGAAAGTTGATTTTCGTAAACTTCGTAATTATCTGCGGTTATGCTTGATAATATAAGGTTTTCTACTTCGCTAAAAAGTTGCTTAACAACTTTTTTACCTGCCGAAATTTGCTCTTTTAAAACAACTCTTTCCGCATTTAATAATTTTAGCCTATCTATTTCTTCAACGTTGCTTTTTGAAATAGTTTTCTTTCTAAGTTCAGCACACTCGTCTTTTATCTTTTCAAGGCGATTTTGATTTGATTTTAACGTGAACTTACTCTCTCTATAATTTTGAAGTTTACGTTCTACGTATTCGTAATTACGCTCGTTTGAAGTCAACTTTTTTCACCGCCCTTGTTCTTTTTATATTCTTCGGGGTCACCTAATTGACCTATTATGTTATTTCTTATAGCGTCAATATAAGCGCGCCTTAATTTTTGTTGCTCTAATTTTTCTTCTTCGGTTAAACCTACTTCTTTTTGTTTTTTTGCAAGTTCGTTAATTCTCTTTACGTCAATCATTGCGCTAATCCCCTATTATATATATAATTATAAATGTTAAACGATAAATTTTCAACACATTTTAATAAAAAAATATAATTTTTTTACGCTTTATTGTGGTTGACTTTTTTTTAATATTGCTTTATGATAAACTAAAAGGTATAAAAAATGGTAAGTTTACATAATCACACAATTTATTCACACGACGGGCACTCTACAGTTAACGAAATTGTAGAAAGTGCTATTAGCAAAAATATGAAAGCCGTTGGTTTAAGCGACCATATTGATATGCTCCTTTTTAAAGAAAGGAACATTTATGAAAATGCGCAAAAATGTTATAACGACTTTTTAGTTGCCAAAGAAAAATACGGTGATAAAATAAAAATTTTAATGGGCGCTGAAATGGGCGAAGAAATTTTTGAGCGTGAAAAGGGTCAAAAAATTCGCGATATAGGCGAATTTGACTATTTTTTGGCTTCTTGCCATTTCGTTAAGTCATTTGGCTACGAGTACGACGTTTGCTATGCGGATATTCCAATGTGGTCACACCAAAAAATTAACCGCTTTTTAAACGACTATTTTGATATTTTGCTAACAACCGTTAAAGAAACGGATTTTGACGTGCTTTCTCATTTAGACTACCCGCTTCGTTACGCCAACGCTATTTACAAAAAAAATTACGACGCAACCGTGCACGATAGTGCCGTTAAAGAAATTTTAAAAATAGTTGTAAAAAAAGGCAAGGCTTTGGAAGTAAACACTAAAAATGGCGATGATTTTGGCGTGTTTTTACCAAACGCATACTACCTTAATATGTTTAAAGAAGTTGGCGGAAAATACGTTACGCTTGGTAGCGACGCGCACTTTGCAAACAGGTTAACTTGCGGTATTGAAAAAGGTAAAAAACTACTTAAAGACTGCGGATTTAACGATTACTACTATTTTGAAAAAAGAAAACCTTACCCTGTATCTAAATTAAAATAATAAAAAATGGTTTGCATACTTTGCAAACCATTTTTTAAACAACTTTTTAGGGAGCATATAGAATGCTCCCCTACGAAGTTAGACGTTCTTTTTTATAAGTTAAATTTATTTCCACTCAGCGCGGTATGCAACTAAACAAAACGCGCGGTATTTCACAGTATTTTTCCGTTAAAAAAACCATCGGCTATTGTGAAAGAGCCTTTTAAATTAAATTTTCGGTTATATATCTTGCAACGTAAATTCCGCTTGCAGACGCGTGCGAAAGCGAGTGCGTTACACCGCTACCGTCGCCAATAACGAATAAGCCTTTATGCTTAGTCATTAAATTATTGTCAATTTCAACTTGCATATTATAAAACTTTACTTCTACGCCGTATAAAAGCGTATCGTCGTTAGCAGTACCCGGTGCAATTTTATCAAGCGCGTAAATCATTTCAATAATACCGTCTAAAATACGCTTAGGAATAACTAAACTTAGGTCGCCCGGAGTTGCGTTTAAGGTTGGGGTTACAAAACTTTCGTCAATGCGTGATTGCGTACTGCGCTTACCCCTAACAAGGTCGCCAAAGCGTTGAACTATAACGCCACCGCCAAGCATATTTGAAAGCCTTGCTATGCTTTCGCCATAGCCGTTACTATCTTTAAACGGCTCGGAAAAATGCTTGCTTACTAAAAGCGCAAAGTTGGTGTTGCCCGTGTGCTTTTCAGGGTCTTCGTAACTGTGGCCGTTTACCGTAACTATGCCGTTAGTGTTTTCGTTTACAACCGCACCGTGAGGGTTCATACAAAACGTTCTAACCATATCTTGGAACTTTTGCGTGCGGTACATAATTTTACTTTCGTAAAGTTCGTCGGTTAAATGAGCGAAAATTTCAGCGGGAAGTTCAACTCTTACGCCTATATCTACGCGGTTTGAAGTCGACGGAATTTCAAGGTCTTTACAAACTTGTTCCATCCACTTACTACCACTTCTACCAACCGAAACAATAACGTTTTTTGCAAAATATCTTTCGTTTTTGGTAACGATAACGTAGTTGTTACCGTCTTTTTCAATAGACTTAACGGGCGTTTCAAAATAAATATCAACGCTTTCTTTTAAAACGTTATATAAATTTTCTAAAACAACGTAGTTAATGTCCGTTCCCAAATGGCGAACTGACGCGTCAAGAAGGTGAAGGTCGTGCTCTAAACACAAAGTTTTAATTTTAGTGTTTTCGGTAGAATAAAGTTTAGTGCCTTCGCCACCGTTTTTAACGTTAATTTCGTCAACGTATTTCATAAGAGAAAGCGCCTTGTTTTTGCCAATGTAGTTGCAAAGCGTTCCGCCAAACATATTTGTTATATTGTACTTACCGTCAGAAAAAGCGCCTGCACCGCCAAAACCGTTCATAATTGCACAAGTTTTACAGTTTATGCAAGATTTAACCTTTTCGCCGTCTATCGGGCATTTGCGCTTTTGTAAACTTTTGCCACTTTCAAAAATAGCAATTTTAACGTTTTTGTTAAGTTTTAAAAGTTCATAAGCCGAATATATGCCACCAGGACCTGCGCCTATAATTATAACATCGTATTTCATAAAAATACCGCCTTTGTGTTTCTTTGTTTAAGCCTTTTTGTATTTTTAGGCCTTAAATATAATATCACATTTATAAAAAATTGTAAATACTTTTTTAATTTTTAAATTTTTATTAAAAAGAGTTTATAAAGTGTTTGACAAAATTAAAATTAAGTAGTATTATATGCGTGTAAATAAATTTGCCGCTGTGGCGGAATAGGCAGACGCAAGGGACTTAAAATCCCTCGGTGTAACAACCGTACCGGTTCGACTCCGGTCAGCGGCACCAAAAAAACGACAAGTTTTACACTTGTCGTTTTTTTATCCATTGCGAAAGCAATGGTATATCATCGCCGTTAGGCGTATATCATCACGCGAAGCGTGTATATCATCAACCGCAGGTTGCATATTCTTTCGCAATGATGATATACAAAACTGCGTTTTGGTGATATGCAAGGCGTACGCCTTGATTTTAATTAAATTTAGGGTTTGGTATGTAATCACGCGTTAGCGTGTATGTAATTGCCGAAAGGCGTATATAAATGCACCAAAAAAAGAGAGAGATAGCCAAAGCTATCTCTCTTTTTTTGTAAGGTGATATATATTGCCTGTTTATATCAGCGTGTTCTCCGCTAAGAATAACAGGCTAAGTCCGCGTTGGATTTTTCTTTAATAAAACAATGCTAATTTGCAGTATAAGTAAGAGTTGCAGTTTCACCATCAATCGTAACGGTGTAAGTGCCTTTTGCGGTGTACAAAGTAAATCCATCTTCGGACTCAACGCACGTTCCGCAGGCTAAGGTATACATCGTCATTGCGGGATCTTCTATGTAATTCCCGAAATCGTAGCAATCGAAGAGAGCATAGCCTAATATAAGCAGATATTCGGCGCCGTTCGCGTCTTTATACTTAGCGGTCTCAAGTATCATATCTTCGCCGCCATATCCAGTATGATTAGCGGAGTAAGTCTTAACTGACCCCTCTACTAAGGTGAAGTTAGCAAGACCTGCGGGATCAAGCCACTCCCTGATATCATTTAGCGCGTAATAACCCTCTTCGTTTACGTAGTAGTAATAAGGCTCTGTTACATAATCCGAAAGTTCATCGTCGTAGCGTGTAACGTTATATTCAATGACCTCGCCTGCCACAAGTTTCGGGAATTCGCAATCGTAAGCCTCGTAGATAGTACACTTGTAATAGTAATTGCAACTTGTAGGCTTGTAGAGTTTGTTTCCAACAATGATAAGGTCGCTGAATAACTGCTGATTGTAGTAGTGATGTTCCTTAATTGTGACGCTGTCAATGCCTGCAGGCTTAATAAAGCGTGCATCTTTGAGCCCAGCGTAATCATCGTCTTTTATCATATACTCAATTTCGAGCGATTCTTCGCCTATAAGGTAATAGTATTTTTCGTTCGGCTCATAGACGGTGATAAATCCGTCATCGGTGTCAATATATCTAATACCCGAGCCTTCTATATCCTCGAAGCAGACGAAAGAAACCTTTTCGCTAGCCTTCTTAATAATAGCAAGATGATTATTCTCCGTAAAAAGCACGTTCGTTCCCGGCGCATACTCTGCAAGCAGCGTATTGTTTTCAAACGTGTAGATATCATACGTTAAATAATCGGTATCAGGTACTTGATAGAAATCAAGTGAAAAATAAATTACGCTATCGTCCCATTCTGCCGTTAAGAAGTAGACGTTATCAGCCGTGTAATCACTATAAGTATTCTCCGTAGGATAGTGCTTATGGCTTACCGATACCCCGCGGATAATTTCAAATTCCGTTACCGAACTCCACTTAGAACTAAGAATAGACACGCTGTAATAAGGCACGTGAACGTATTTATCTTCTTCGATAAAGAAATAGAACTCTCCGTTTAGCATAACTGCCGAATTATTCAAGACCAATTGCATATTATCATATTTTATGTAGACAACTCTGCTTTCCGAAGGATTGATAGATTCGAAGAATACTTCGGTTTTATCTTCGGAGATGAGAATATTTACGTGAGGCTCGGCATTCGGCTGATCGCAAATATCGTTATATACGGTAAAATCTTTGGGGTCAATATAGGTATCGCCATCTACCGTATATAAGGTTTCGAAAGTTTCCTTATCGAAAACGTAGGTAGTATCGCGTTCAGGGACGTAAATCGCAGGAACGTCAACTCCCTCCATTCCCTTAGGAATAGAGCAGTTTTTCGAAAAGTAATCATAATTTAAGGATGCGTAAGCCATTCCGTTTTTGTAATAATAAAGATCTCCGTTCGTGCCTGTATATACCTTGGCACGGTCAAAATCGAAGCAGTCGTCGTATAAAACTATCTCAGGCGAAGTGGCGTCACCCTCTGCCTCAGCGTAAATATTATGGAGAACCATTATATTACCCTCTTTCATCTCGTACGAGCCCATCGTCCACTCATCGCCATATATATAGAAGTGGGTGTCGTTATAATAGATAGAGGAGTGTTTAAATATTCCACCGCCCGTTTTGAAGTTCGCGTGGTTATCGAAATAAACCTTGTAAAAATCCTCCATTTTTGCTCCAATGGTAAAATTAAAGGAGAGGGAGTCGTTATTAAGACTGAAAGTATTGTCTTCCGCAAGATTTACGAAAAGACCGTTATACTGATCCGCATCCGCAACGAGAATGATGGTGGTTGAGGAGATAGGATAGAATACGAGAGGCTCATCTATAAACTCTCCGCTTCCGTCTGCATTGAGAACGAGAGAAAAGTCCATACCCTCATATCTATCATCCTGACTTAAGGTGGAGCCTTCATTAAGTTGATACGTTCCCGCCAAGGAAGCGTATTGAGGAACGAAATCGTCGCCCTTGCCTGAAACGTAAGAAAGAGCGCCATCTTCAAGCCTAAGTTCTATTGCTCCAATTTGCAATAGCCCGTCTCTTCCCGAAAACGTACTCATTGCAACAGAATCGGTCATCATTTTGTTTCCTACCTTATAATAGACCGTGTAAGAAGTGACGTCGTCGCGTGACGCGTAACTTGTTTTAACTACGTAAGCAAGATCGACCTTGTGCTCGCCCTTTCCGATTGAGAATTCGTATTCGTACTCATTTTCAACTGGTGGTTCTGTATTACCGCCACATCCTACGCATACGAGTGTAAGCGTGAAAACAAAAAACGCTAAAAACGCAATGCGTAAAAATTTTTTCATAATGATTACCTCCAAATATATTTTTTACTTCTATTGAAAACGTACTAACGTTAACGAATGAAATTCAATGAATTGATTCTTGTTATATACAAAAAACCCATCACAGATTTTCATCCAAAATGGATTTTCTTTATCTTGCTCGGTTTGCATTATTTCGCTATTAAGAACTTTAAGTATAGAGATAACGCTTTATCCTAATAGAGATATACCTTCTTTAAGATTAAAAAATAAAAAGAGCGTCAACCGCAGTTAACGCTCCGAAAAACGCAAACTACGATTGTCGCTCAACAAAACTTAGTTGTAGCAAGAAGCACTCTTGCTATTTTTCAAGTTGGAATTTGCATTTTACAAAATTCTAACGAAAAATAGCACAAAAAGGTATAGTATCCTCTTGCAAAAGTACTTAAAAATTATTAAGTTTTGTTGGGCAGTATTATTATACCACGTTTTTATGAACAAATCAAGAATTCTTTTTTATAAAATACTTTAAACGTTTTTTATTTTATTTGTTTTCATTTACGAATTTCACTTGTTAAAACGCTAAAATTGTTTTATAATAAAAATATGAAAACACTTGTTATAGCCTCTAACAATAAAGGCAAATTAAAAGAAATTAAGCAAATATTCGGCAAATTTTACAACGTTGTTCCTATGGCGGAACTCGGCTTTTGTGAAGAAATTGAAGAAACGGGCGAAACCTTTTTTGAAAACGCGTTAATCAAGGCAAAAACGGTTTCTAACGCACTTAACGTTGACGCGTTGGCGGACGATAGCGGTCTTTTAGTTGACGCGCTTAACGGCGCTCCCGGCGTTTATAGTGCAAGGTATGCGGGCGGACACGGTAACGACGAAGAAAATAGAAAACTCCTTTTAAAAAATCTTGACGGAAAAGAAAATAGAAAGGCAAAATTCGCGTCTTCAATAGTGCTTTATAAAACTGACGGAACTTATATTGAAGGCTACGGCGAAACGCACGGCACTATTTTATATAAGGAAGAAGGCGAAAACGGTTTTGGTTATGATAGTTTATTTTTAAGCGATGACTTAAACAAGAGTTTCGGCGTTGCAAGTAGCGAAGAAAAGAACGCCGTTAGCCATAGATACCGCGCTCTTATCGACCTTTACGGAAAAATTCAAAAATGAAAGAAGTTATAACTATATTTTCCGATAGCCACGGCGATTTAAACGCGATTGATAAACTCCGCCCCGCTTTTTTAAAGAGCAATAAAATAGTGTTTTTAGGCGACGGGCGAAACGACCTTAAAACCATAGCGCTTGACTTTGGCTATAAAACTTATATGGTAGACGGCAATTGCGACGGATATTCGCTTGACCCCGAACTTATTTTTAGCGTAGGAAGTTTCAAAATTTTAGCCGTGCACGGTCATAGATTTTACGTTAAAGACGGATTAAACAACCTTATTTCATACGCCAAAGAACAAGGCTGTAACGTGGCGCTTTTTGGGCACACGCACTTGCCAACGTTATTAGATATTAACGGCGTTAAACTAATTAACCCCGGAACAATTAGTTTAAACGGCAAAAGGCGAACCTATTGCGTTTTGGAAATTGACGGCGATAAATTTAACGCTAAAATAGAAGAATTTATTTTATAATTGAAATAAAAAACGCTTAAAAAGTACGAAAACAATTAGATTTTTAGCGCGCAAGCAATTATAAAAGCAACATTTTTAAAAAATTTAAAAAACACCGCTAAAATTGATTGACAAGAACTCTCGGTTTTGATATAATCATTTGGCATTGTGAAAGAAGTGCGGGTGTAGTTCAATGGTAGAACACCAGCCTTCCAAGCTGGTTGCGTGGGTCCGATTCCCATCACCCGCTCCAATCACTTTTCAAAGTGAGTCGCCATTGGTCCGATACTAGACACATTTTGCGCCAGTAGCTCAGCTGGATAGAGCACCGCCCTTCTAAGGCGGGTGTCAGGGGTTCGAGTCCCTTCTGGCGCGCCATATTTATATGGCGAGAGTAGCTCAATTGGTTAGAGCGCCAGATTGTGGTCCTGGAGGTCGTGGGTTCGATTCCCATCTCTCGCCCCATATAAATAAAAAAATAATTTGGGCGTTGGGGTGTCGCCAAGCGGTAAGGCACCGGATTTTGATTCCGGTATTCGTAGGTTCAAATCCTGCCACCCCAGCCAAAATTTAATATGATCCACTAGCTCAGGCGGTAGAGCACTTGACTTTTAATCAAGTTGTCCGGAGTTCGAATCTCCGGTGGATCACCACATTTTTACGGGGCTATTCAGTCCCGTAAAAATATATGCGCCTTTAGCTCAGTTGGTAGAGCAACTGACTCTTAATCAGTGGGTCTTGGGTTCGAGTCCCCAAAGGCGCACCACCAAGCAGTATCTAATGATACTGCTTTTATTTTTGTTAGTTGGGACTCGAACTTCGTTCGGCCCTTAGCAGGGCGCACACCCCTCGTCAACCTTGTTGACACTCCCCTTATCAAGGGGAATTGCCCCAAAGGCGCACCACTAAGCAGTATCTAATGATACTGCTTTTATTTTTGTTGGTTGGGACTCGAACTTCGTTCGGCCCTTAGCAGGGCGCACACCCCTCGTCAACCTTGTTGACACTCCTCTTATCAAGGGGAATTGCCCCAAAGGCGCACCACTAAGCAGTATCTAACAATACTGCTTTTTTTGTTGAAGAAACTTGAACTGCGTTTAACACTTAAAACTATTCATTAAACAAAAAATATAAGCAACCAAATATTTTTTTATTTTTGCAAATTAAAAAACACTTGGCTTTTGCCAAGTGCTTTTTTTAAATATTAAATACTTTTTGGGCGTTTTTGCTAAAAATAAGTTCGTACTCTTGCTCGGTTAAATTAAGCGAAAGTAGCCTTTCAATTTCGCTTTTAGCGTTCCACATAGGATAGTCCGTTCCAAATAGCACCTTGTTTACTCCGTAGCCTTTAATAATAGCCTTAATTTCATCATCTTTTAAATAATGAAAACTTGAAGAACAGTCTACGTAAAAATTGTTAAAATTTGCGTAATGATTTACGGCTTCTGTCCAAATAGACCAACCGCCAAAATGTGCGCCTATAACGGTTAAGTTTTTAAACTCTTTTAAAATAGGCACTAACCTATTAGGGTTAGAGTTATCGTAGCGGTTATCGCCCGTGTGCATAAGAATTGGCAAGTTTAAACTTTCGCAAATTTCGTAAGCCTTAATAAAACCTTTGCTATCTACGGGTGTTTCTTGTATGTCTGGGTGAATTTTAATGCCCTTTAAGCCAAGGTCAATTAGGTGCAAAATATCGCCTTTCATATCTTCACTTTCTGGGTGAATAGTGCCCAAACCTATAAACTTGCCGTTGCTTTTTTCAACTTCGCCTTTAATAAATTCGTTAATTTTTCTAACTTGTTTTTTAGTAGTTGCAACCGACTGCACTAAGCACTTATCAATGCCGTTTATATTAGCACTTTCAATTAAATGCTCGCCAACGCCCTTTTCGCTTGAATGCTCGCCGTAAAAGTCATCGGTGTGATGAATTGCAAGCAAAGCAATTTTACTTGGATAAATATGGCAATGTGCGTCAATTGCGTAGTATTTATTTTGTATCATAATTATTTATTAAGCCCTAATTTTTCTATTGATTCTTCACGCATTTTGTATTTTAAAATTTTGCCCGCGGCGTTCATAGGAAATTCGTTTACGAATATGAAATATTTAGGAACTTTATGCCTTGCAATAGACGCGTTTCCGTATTCTTTCATTTCGCTTTCCGTTGCCGTTTCGCCTTTGTGAAGAATTACCCAAGCACAACATTCTTCGCCGTAAGTTTTATCTGGAACGCCTACAACTTGGATATCGCGAACTTTTTTATTAGTTAAATAAAACTCTTCAATTTCGCGTGGGTAAAGGTTTTCGCCACCGCGAATAATCATATCTTTAAGCCTACCGGTAACCTTATAGTACCCGTCGGCAGTTTTCATACAAATATCTCCCGAGTGAAGCCAACCGTCTTTGTCAATTGCTTGCGCGGTTGCTTCGGGCATTTTGTAGTAGCCTTTCATAATGTTAAACCCGCGCGCAACGAACTCACCGCTTACGCCGTTTGGAACTTCTAAGCCCGTTTCAGGGTCTATTATTTTACACTCAATTCCTGGGAACGCGCTACCAACCGTTTCCACCCTATGGTCAAGGTCTTCGTTCACTTCGCCCATAGTACAGCCTGGCGACGCTTCCGTTTGACCGTAAACGGAAATAATTTCTTTCATATTCATTTCTACCGACGCTCTACGCATTAAGTCCGCAGGGCAATTTGCGCCCGCCATAATGCCCGTGCGCATATAAGAAAAGTCCGTTTTTGCAAAATCGGGGTGGTTAAACATTGCTATAAACATTGTTGGAACGCCGTTAAAGCAAGTTATGCGCTCGTCGCTAATGCAAGCAAGTGCCGACTTTGGCGAAAAGTATGGTATTGGACAAAGCGTTCCGCCGTGCGTCATCATACTCGTCATAGAAAGAACCATACCAAAACAATGGAACATTGGAACTTGTATCATCATACGGTCCGCCGTTGATAAATCCATTCTATCGCCTATCGTTTTGCCGTTGTTTATAATGTTGCGGTGCGTGAGCATAACGCCCTTTGGAAAGCCCGTTGTGCCCGACGTATATTGCATATTGCAAACGTCGTTTGGCTTAACGAGTGAAGCACGCCTTCTAACTTCTTCATAAGGAATAAGGCTTGAACGTGCAAGCATTTGCTCGTACGTTAAGCAACCGTCCATTGAAAAGCCTACCGTTACAACGTTGCGTAAAAACGGCAAATTTTTAGAATAAAGCGGTTTGCCCGCTTCTAAAGTTTTAAGTTCTGGGCAAAGTTCTTCAATAATTTGCTTATAATTTATGTCTTTACAATACTCTATCATTATAAGAGTGTGCGTATCAGACTGTTTTAACAAATATTCAATTTCGTGTATTTTATAAGCGGTGTTTACCGTAACTAATACCGCGCCTATTTTAGTTGTTGCCCAAAAGGTTATATACCATTCGGGAACGTTAGTAGCCCAAACGGCAACGTGGTCGCCTTGTTTTACGCCAAGTGAAATGAGCGCTGCGGCGCACTCGTCAACGTCACGGCGGAATTGTTCGTAAGTACGCGTATAGTCAAGCGTAGGAAATTTAAAAGCGTATTGGTCTGGATAGTTTTCTACCATAGTATCTAATACGGAAGAAAAAGTTTCGTCAATAACGTCGTATTTTTTCCAAACGAAAGTGCCCGTTTTTGCCCTATTGTAATACTCGTGTTTGTACGATTTTTTTTCGCGGTTAAGCGAAGAAATATATTCGGCAAAATGCGTTAAAACAATGTCGGCATCGTTAATTTCTTCGTTCCAAGCACAGCATATAAACCCGTCGTAATTAAGTGAAGAAAGGGCGTTTAAAACCTTTTCAACGTCTAAATCGCCTTCGCCTATTAAAACGGTTTTATTATCTTTCATATCGCCAAGGCGAACGTGTTTAACGTATGCGCCAAGAGTTTTAATAGTAGTTTCGGCACTTTCTTTTGCTGTAAAATAAGTTCCCCTAACGTTCCAAGACGCGCCTATTACCGCCGAAGAAAAATAGTTTATTATTTCTAAAACGTTTTCGGTATGCGCTAAATATCCCACCGTTTCAAATAAGATATTAACGCCGAATTTTTCGGCAAGGAATACGGCACTTGATAATTTTTCGTTTAAAACTTCAAACGAAATTTTTTCATTTATATAAACTATTACGTTTGAAACGCCCGAAACACCCGCCATTTCAACGTATTTAACCATAAGTTCACTCGTAGCGTTAGCGCTATCAATAGAATACGGCATACGAAGAGCAGTAACCGTAAGACCCCTATTTACAAGTTTACGCTTACTATCCGAAGCCTTGTCACTTCTCAAAATACTGTCGTAATGGTCGAGCCTTTCTTTTACGGCATCGTATATTTCAAAACCTTCAAACCCATAGTCGTAAGCAAAGCGACAAACGTCAATAAACGAACTGCGACTTACGTTTTTGGTTGAAAATGCAATTTTCATATTACGCCTCCTCGGCTACTATTTTGTTAAGCGCGTTTACGTACGCTCTAATACTTGCACCTATAATATCGGTAGAAGTTCCGTTGCCAGAATAAAGTTTTCCGTTATTGCGAAGTTTAACGAGCGCAGAACCTAACGCTTCTTTACCTTCCGTAACAGATTGAACTTGGAAATCGTCAAGTTCGTAATGGTGGCCTATACATTGTTCAATAGCCCTAAATGCGCTATCAATAGGACCGTCGCCCGAACTTACGCCTACAATAATTTCGCTACCGCGTTTTAAAGTTACTTGCGAAATTGACGTTGCAACGTTGCTACTCGTTGTTGTGTAACTTTCAAAATGATAAGTTGACGGCGCTTGCATAGCGTTACTTGCAATAAGCGCTTCTAATTCTTTAGCACCAACGCTACCTTTCTTTTCACAAACTTTTATAAGCGCGTTTAAAACCTTGCCCGCATCGTACTCTGTAAGGTCGTAACCAAGCGTAGTTGACGCGTTAATAACGTCTTTAATAGTAGAGTCGCCGTCAAGTAAAATTTTGTTTTTATCACTAACGGAAACCATAGAATCTAAATCTTTTTGGCTAATTTTTGAAAGCATTTCGTCAATGCTTGCGTGAATTTTAGTATTGTTAAGGCAGGTTTTTGCTTGAACCACCGAACCGCAAACGCTAATAGCATCACAAAGTTCGCCGGTAATTAAAGCGTTTTTGCCAACCATTGCGCATTTTAAACCGTCAGCGCCGTTTTCAATAGCGCAAAAAGCCGATGCAACGCCCATACTAATGCGGTTTGAAACTTGAACGAATACGGGAACGCTTACCGCTTTTTTAACTTCTTTTACAAGTTCGCCTATTTGGTTTGGCGTGCATTCACCGGCACAGTCGCAAACGCTAATAACGGTTGCACCGCAGTTTTCGGCAGTTTTTACCGCCTTAACTAAAAAGTCAACGTCGGCGCGCGTTGCGTCAAGCGCGGAAAATTCAACTTCACTTGTATATAACTTTGCTTCGGTTACAAGTTCGCTAATTTTTTCAAGCATTTTTTCTTGCTTAACGTGATAAGTGTATTCCATTTGAATAGTAGAAACAGGAAGTTCTACTTGAAGGCGAACGTTTTTAGCGCTACTAATACATTCGTAAGCCGTTTTGACGCTTTCCTTTGTAAAACCAACGGGGATTACTAAAACGGCGTTTTGAACGTTTTTAGCAATAGTTTTATATACGATAGCGTCTTCACGGCAATTTTTTACGGCAGGAAGTTCAATAGCGTCAACCCCTATTAAACTTGCGCTTTGTATAATAGCCGACTTTTCACGGAAAAGTAACGAAACTTCACGCTCTTGCATAAGTTTTTTAAGCGTAATATCTGCTATTTCAATTTTCTTCATTTTAATAATCTCCTTTAATAGATATTTTTGGTAAAATTTTTTTGCTTTTTAAGTGTATAACGTTATAACAAAAAAAACGTTTTACATCTCTTTTTTTACAAAGAGACGAAAACGTTTAAAATACATTTCCGCGGTACCACTCTTATTCACCTTATTAGGTGCACTTTGATGCTAACACATCTTAACTCTTTTACGGGAGTTCCCGTTTGCCACTACTTTAGTTCACGGCAACCGCTCTGCGACGAGTTCAATAAAAATCTTCTAATGCCTTGCACCAAACGGCATCTCTCTAAAAGCAAGAAAATTACTTACTATTTCGCTTCAACGCGTTTTAATGAAATTATTATAGCAACACTTTTTTAACTTGTCAAACGATTTTAATATATATTATAAACTTTTTAAAGCAAAAAAAGCACTACTTTTGGTAGTGCTTTTGCTATATTTTTACTTTTTACCAGTTATTGAAGTCTACCTTTTATAAACATAAATCATTAAGGCGTTAGATGCGGTATTAGGCAAGGCTCGACAAGACGGGCGATAACGATAGACCTTTTTGGTCATCGTAGCGCACGGTGCAGACAGAAACGAAGCATAATGCCGTAGGTAACGACTTAAATTATAATTTACATACCCAATTAAACTTATCTTCAACCTTACCCCATTGAATACCCGTTAAAGTGTCGTAAAGGTGTTGAGTTAAAGCGCCGATTTGACCGTTGTTAATAATATATTTTTTGCCTTTATAAGCAAGTTCGCCAATAGGTGAAACAACCGCTGCTGTGCCACAGCCCCACGCTTCTTCTAAAGTGCCGTTTTCAAGCGCTTCAATAAGTTCGTCAACGCTTAAAAGCCTTTCTTCAACTTCTACGCCTTCGCTCTTTAAAAGTTCGATTATCGACTTTCTCGTAATACCAGGAAGAATAGAGCCAACGAGTTTTGGCGTTACAACTTTACCGTTAATTTTAAACATAACGTTCATTGCGCCAACTTCTTCTATGTACTTTCTTTCAACGCCGTCAAGCCATAAAACTTGTGAATATCCCTTTTCTTCGGCGCGTTGACCCGCTCTATTACTTGCGGCGTAGTTACCACCGCATTTTGCTTCGCCCGTACCACCGCGAACGGCTCTAACGTCTTCGTCTTCAATCATAATTTTAACAGGGTTAATGCCTTCTTTATAGTAACTGCCAACAGGCGAAGTTATTATAACGAAAGTTGCGTTTTTAACGGCGTGAACACCCAAAGTTTCGTCGTTACCAAACATAAACGGACGGATATAAAGTGAAGTGCCTTCTTTACTTGGAACCCAGTCTTCTTCAACTTTAATAAAAGTTTTTAACGCTTCTAACGCGTCTTCTTCGGGAATTGTTGGAAGACACATTCTTTGAGCGGAACGATTAAGCCTTTTAATGTTTTCAAGCGGTCTAAAAAGTTGAACGCTACCGTCTTTTGTTCTATAAGCCTTTAAACCTTCAAAAATTTCGCTACCGTAATGAAGAACGGTTGACGCAGGGTGAATAGAAAGCCTTTGGAAAGGAACTATGCGTGCGTTTTGCCAAGCACCGTTAACGTAGTCCATAATAAACATATGGTCAGTAAAAACTTTACCAAAGCCTAAAGTTGACGCTTCTGGTAAAGTGCCTTTATTAGTAGTTTTTGTAATTTTAATTTCCATAACTAAACTCCTTAATAATTTTTACCTATTTTTAACGCGTTTAAGTTGATTTCAAGCATATCTGCGTGTTTACTTGATATTACTTTTTTAAGCGCGTTTACAACGCCTTCTTCGTTTTCAAATTCGCCCGTTTCTTTTAAAACTTTGCCCATAATAATCATATTTGCAAGTTTTGGCATTTTGTTTTCCGATGCAAGCGCAGTTGCGGGAACGTAGAAAACTTCAACGTCGGTTCTTAAAACTTTTCTTTCAACTAAACTTGAATCTACAAAAATTTTACCGCCTTTTGTAACGGAATTTTCGTACGCGTCAAGCGAAGGAAGATTCATAGCAATTAAAACGTTAGGGTTGCTTACTATTGGCGAGCCAACGGCATCGTCGCTAACGATAACGCTACAATTTGCCGTACCACCGCGCATTTCAGGGCCGTAAGACGGAAGCCAACTAACGTTTTTACCGTCGGTTAAGCCTTTGTATGCTAAAACCTTGCCCGAAAAAAGTATGCCTTGACCGCCAAAGCCTGCGAATAAATAATTAGTTGTACTCATAATTATTTAACCTCCGTATTAGACCTGTCTTTATAAACGCCAAGCGGATAGTAAGGTATCATTTTTTCATCTACCCATTTGAGCGCGTCTTGCGGAGTTAAACCCCAGTTTGTTGGGCAAGTAGAAATAACTTCAACGAGTGAAAAACCTTTGCCGTTTACTTGATTTTCAAAGGCTTTTTTGATAGCCTTTTTAGCGTTTTTAACGTTTTTAACGTTATTTACGGCAACTCTCGTAATAAATTCAGGTCCGTCAAGCTCGGATAACATTTCACAAACTTTAACGGGATAACCGCAATCTTCAACCTTTCTACCATAAGGCGACGTTTGAGTTATTTGACCTGGAAGTGACGTTGGAGCCATTTGACCGCCCGTCATACCGTAAATTGCGTTGTTTATAAAAATAATAGTTATGTTTTCGTTTCTTGCGGCAGAGTGTACAGTTTCAGCCATACCGATTGACGCTAAGTCACCGTCGCCTTGATAAGTGAAAACTATATTTTCTGGAAGCGCGCGCTTAACGCCCGTAGCAACTGCGGGTGCTCTACCGTGAGCGGCTTCTATCATATCACAGTTGTAATAGTCGTACGCCATAACTGCGCAACCAACGGGAGCAACGCCAATAGTTCTACCTTCAATTTGAAGTTCGTCAATAACTTCTGCAACAAGGCGGTGTACAATACCGTGCGTACAACCCGGACAATAGTGAAGCGGTACGTCTCTTAAAGCGTGTGGTTTATCAAATACTACCATTATGAGTTTACCTCCTTGTTAGCGTTTACAATACTTTCTAAAACTTGCTCTGGCGAAACAATCATACCGCCCGTGCGGTTACATAAAGTAACGGGTACTTTGCATTCAACTGCTAAGCGAACGTCTTCTATCATTTGACCCATTGAAAGTTCAACCGATATTATGTGCTTTGCTTTTCCTACTACTTTTTGATATGCTTTTTTAGGGAAAGGCCAAAGCGTAATAGGTCTAATTAAACCTACTTTAATACCTTGCGCCCTTGCCATATTAACGGCGTTTTTAGCAACTCTACTTGCAATGCCGAATGCGGTAACTATAATTTCCGCGTCTTCCGTTAAATATTCTTCATATAACGCTTCGTTTTCTTCAATTTGCTTATATCTTTCAAACCTTTCAAAGTTAGTTTTTTCTAATTGGTCAGGCTTTAAGTAAAGAGAGTTTACAACGTTGTGTTCCCTTTCCATTTTAGTGCCCGTTGTAGCCCAAGGCTTTTCAGTAGGCGCACCTATTTCATAATCGAGCGAAACGGGTTCCATCATTTGACCTAACGTGCCGTCTGCTAAAATCATAGTTGTAACGCGGTATTTATCGGCAAGGTCGAAACCTTTAACCGTTAAGTCAGCCATTTCTTGAACTGAAGCAGGAGCAAAAACAAGCATATGGAAGTCGCCGTGAGCGCCACCCTTAGTTGCTTGGAAATAGTCGCTTTGTGAAGGTTGAATTCCGCCAAGACCCGGGCCACCGCGTTGAACGTTTACAACGAGTGCGGGAAGGTCTGCACCGGCAAGGTATGAAAGACCTTCGCCTTTAAGCGAAATTCCTGGGCTTGAAGAAGAAGTCATAACTCTTTTGCCCGTTGCCGAAACACCGTAAACCATATTTATAGCCGAAATTTCACTTTCCGCTTGTAAGAATACACCGCCAACTTTTGGCATTCTTTTAGCCATATAAGCGGCAATTTCCGTTTGTGGAGTTATAGGGTAACCAAAATAATGTTTGCAACCTGCAATTATAGCGGCTTCCGCAATTGCTTCGTTGCCTTTCATTAAAACTTTATCTGCCATATTATCACCTTTCTACCTTTATAATACAATCTGGACACATAGTTGCGCAAAAACCGCACGCTATGCACGCTTCGGGCTTAACCGCTTCAATAGGATGATGCCCCTTGCTATTTATTACCGTTTGCGAAAGCGCTAACACGCCTTTTGGACATACGTCAACGCATAAACCGCAACCTTTGCACTTTTCACTTTTAAAACTTAAAGTTGCCATATAAGGTTCTCCTTTATAATTTTTTTTGTAACGTTAAACAATATAAATTGTCGATTTTATCTTTTAACTTATTGTATAAGTTATTTTCTACCGTTGTTAAAACTACTTTTAAACCCGTTTCGCTTGCTATTTCGCTCGCATATTCAAGCGAACTTAAAACGTCGCTTTCCGTAGTTTCTAAACCTAAATTAGAGTTGTTTATTATGCCCGTAAATTTCATTTTACAAGCAAATTCAATTTCACGCATTACTTCTATTGCACTTTTAACATCGCTTGTTAAAGGCCTAAACTTGTTTACAACGTAATACATATCGTAATCGTTTTCTTCTTTTATTTTAGGCGCTAATCTACCAAGCGCCAACGCTCCGCGGTCATCACCACCAACGTCTATTATAAAAGAAGTGTTTAAATTATCCGTTACGCCGTAAATTTGTTGCGGAAGTGCGGGAATATCTACGTTAGAGTTTGCATACTGTGAGCATATTAACTTAACGCCGTTATTTTCAAGCATTTCCATACTGTCTTTCGTTCTAAAATACGGGTTAACAATGTCAATATCAAGTATTGCAACGTCATTTTTAGTTTTTTTAAGTTCTAAGGCTAAGTTGACGGAAATATTAGTTTTTCCGCTACCAAAATGCCCCGAAATTATTGTAATACGCTTAAATTTCATTTTATAGCCTACTTCTTTGAATTTTGCCGTTTATAGTTTTAGGAAGTTCCGTTTTAAACTCTACTATACGCGGATATTTATAAGGCGCGGTACGTTTTTTAACGTATTCTTGAATTTCTTTTTTAAGTTCTTCGCTTCCCTCTTTACCCCTTACTAAAACTATGCTTGCTTTTACTACTTGACCCCTAACTTCGTCTGGAACGGCGGAAACACCGCATTCTAAAACGTAAGGAAGTTCCATAATAACGCTTTCAATTTCAAACGGTCCTATGCGGTAGCCAGACGATTTAATAACGTCGTCTTTTCTACCAACGTACCAGTAAAATCCGTCTTCATCGCACCAAGCAAGGTCGCCCGTGTGATAATAACCGTCGTACCACGCTTCGTCTGTTTTAACGGGGTCGTTATAATAACCTTTAAATAAACCGCAAGGTACTTTTTCGCTCGTTTTAATACAAATTTCACCCGTAGTTCCCGCTTCAACCTTATTGCCGTTACTATCCAAAAGTTCAACGTCGTAAATAGGAATAGGTTTACCCATTGAACCCGGTTTAGTTTTTGCGCCTATTAAGTTACCAACAACGAGCGTGGTTTCCGTTTGACCAAAGCCTTCGGTTATACTTAAACCCGTTGCGTTTTTAAATTGCTTGTAAACTTCTAAGTTGAGCGCTTCGCCGGCGGTAGTCATATGCTTAATTGAAGATAAATTGTATTTTGAAATATCTTCTTTAACCATAAGCCTAAGCATTGTAGGCGGTGCGCAGAACGTCGTAATATTATACTTTTCAAACATAGGTAAAATGTTGCCCGCATTAAACCTATCAAAATCGTAAGTAAATACTGCGCCTTCGCAAAGCCATTGACCGTACAACTTGCCCCATAAAGCCTTTGCCCAGCCCGTGTCGGAAATTGTAAAGTGTATTCCGTCTGGGTCAACGGCGTGCCAGTATTTAGCCGTAACGAAATGACCTAAAACGTATTTGTAACTATGCATTGCAATTTTTGGATAGCCCGTTGTGCCCGACGTAAAGAACATAAGCATAGTATCGTCGCCACAAGCGCTGTCTTCACTTCTTTCAAAGTGCGTGCTAAACAAACTGCTCTCTTCGTCAAAATCGTGCCAACCGTCTTTTTTACCGCCCGCTAAAATTTTATGCTTTAAAGTTGGGCATTTATCTTGAATTAAATCAACTTGCTCGCTTGCCGTTCCCTTTGACGTACAAATAACCGCGCTAATACCAGCCGCGTTAAACCTATACTCAAAGTCTTTTGCAAGTAGTTGGTTCATTGCAGGAATTGCTATTGCGCCAAGTTTGTGTAAACCTAAAATTGCATACCAGAATTGATAATTTTTGCCAAGAACTAATAATACTCTATCGCCCTTTTTAATACCGAGCGACTTAAAGTAGTTAGCCGCCTTGCAAGAGTTGCGCTTGATATCTTTAAAGGTAAAACGCCTTTCTTGTCCGTCGTTATCAATATGAAGTAACGCGAGTTTTTCGGGCTCTTTTTTAGCAATTTCGTCAACTACGTCAAAAGCAAAGTTAAACGTGTTTTCGTTTTTAAAGTCAATTCTAATAGGCGTTCCGTTTTCATCGGTTGTAGTTTCAACGTACTTTTTGTAAACTCTTTGCTTTTTATCTTTAATTAAAACGCTATTCGCAACTAAAATTTCTTTATTAACCGTTTCGCCAACAACGCTTTCATCGCTATTAGGGTTTAAAACGATAGCGTAAAACTCACAGTCTTTACCGCCAACGGCTATCATTCCGTGCGGTGTTGAACTGTCGTAATAAATACTGTCGCCCGCGTTTAAAATCTCTTGGTGTTCGCCTATTTGAATTTTAAGTTGACCGCTAATAACGATGTCACACTCTTGACCAGTGTGCGCAGTTAATTCGATAGGTTTATTTTCCGCTTCTTCGCTATACGCGTTTAAAACGTAAAGCGGTTCGGCAATACGGCTTTTAAAAGCGGAAGCAAGGTTATAATAAGTCATACCGTGCGCTTGCTCTATGCGTTGACCTTTGCCACTACGCGTTAAGGTATATGACTTTAAGGTAGGGCTTCTACCTTCTATTATGTCCGTAACGTCAACGTTAAATGCATTTGCGCATCTATAAATAAAGGCAAAGTTAAGGTCGTTTTTGCCTTGCTCACAATCGATATACTCTTGCTCGCTAACGCCCGTTTTAAGCGCCATATCCGCAATAGAGATATTTTCAATTTCTCTAAGTTCGCGAATTCTTGACGCCATTTCTTTAATTTTTAAGTCAAGGTCTAATAAGTTGTTCATACAGTACTCCTAATTTTTGAAACAGAAAAAGCCCGTTTCAAAGAATAAACTTTGAGACGAGCCTTGATAAATCAAATTCCCGCGGTACCACTCAAATTGTAGTAAACACTACCACTCAGGGTCTAACAACCCGTATGTATTAACGCAACAATAACGGAAAGGTTCTACTTAATTCTTCCTTTCGGCTCAAAAGTTACAGCAATTGAATTCCCTTTAACGATTTGCACCAACCATCGCTTCTCTAAAAAGTTTCTTCAACGCACTCTTCGTCAACGCCTTTGTTTCAAGTATTTTAACACAACTCGTCTCGGTATGTCAAACATATTTACCTATGTTTTTTTATTATTTATAATAAATTTCTTTGAATTTTTCCGCTTATAGTTTTAGGAAGTTCGTCTCTAAACACAACTACCCTTGGATATTTATAAGGCGCGGTGTGTTCTTTAACGTAGTTTTGAATTTCTTTTTTAAGTTCTTCACTTGGCTGTGTACCCTTAGTTAAAACTATACTTGCTTTTACTACTTGACCTCTAACTTCGTCAGGAACAGCGGAAACACCGCATTCTAAAACGTAAGGAAGTTCCATAATAACGCTTTCAATTTCAAACGGTCCTATGCGGTAACCAGACGACTTAATAACGTCGTCAACTCTACCAACGTACCAAAAATAACCGTCTTCATCGCGCCAAGCGGTATCGCCCGTGTGATATAACCCGTCGTGCCAAGCGTCGTTTGTTTTTTCGCTATCGCGATAGTATTCTTTAAATAAACCGCAAGGCGTGTAATTGTTAGTGCGAATAACAATTTCGCCAACTTCGCCGGCAGGTAAACTGTTGCCTTCACTATCAACAACGTCAACGTCGTATTGTGGGTTAGCCTTACCCATAGCGCCTATTTTAGGCGTAGTGCCGTAAAGGTTTGCAATAGAAAGCGTAGTTTCGGTTTGACCAAAACCTTCCATAATTTCTAAACCCGTTGCTTCTTTAAACTTGTTAAATACTTCTGGATTTAACGCTTCGCCAGCCGTAGTCATATGGTGGATAGAAGAAAGGTCGTATTTAGAAAGGTCCCCGCGAATAAGCATTCTAAGCATAGTAGGCGGTGCACAGAAAGTAGTAATGTTATATTTTGCAAACATTGGCAAAAGGTCGTTTTCATCAAACTTATCAAAGTCGTAAACGAAAACCGCGCCTTCACAAAGCCATTGACCGTACAACTTGCCCCAAAGCGATTTACCCCAACCTGTGTCTGAAATGGTTAAATGTAAACCGTCACGCTCGCAACAATGCCAATATTTAGCAGTTACGTAATGGCCGAGCGCGTACGTGTGCTTATGCGCCGCCATTTTAGGATTTCCCGTAGTGCCCGACGTAAAGAACATTAAAGCAACGTCATCGCCCTTTGAATAGTCTTCTGGGCGCACGTATTTTCTTGAAAATAACGCGTATTCTTTGTCAAAATCGTGCCAACCGTCTTTTTGACCGCCAACCATAATAAGTTTTTCTACTTGCGGGCATTTTTTAGCCGCGCTTTCGGCATAGGTATAAGTGTCCCCATCAGCCGTGCAAACTATTGCTTTTACGTTTGCGGAATTATATCTATATTCAAAATCGTGCTCTTTAAGTTGGTTAGTTGCAGGAATTGCAACCGCACCGATTTTGTGAAGCGCAACCATACTAAACCAAAATTGATAATGGCGTTTTAAAACGAGCATGACTTTATCGCCTTTTTTAATGCCAAGCGAAGTAAAGTAGTTTGCCACTTGGTTAGACGCTTGCTTTATATCTTTAAACGTAAACCTGCGTTCAACTTTGTTTTTATCAAGGTGGAGCATTGCGAGTTTATCTGGGTATTTTTCGGCAATTTCGTCAACTATATCAAAGCCAAAGTTGAAATTTTCGGCATTTTTAAAATTGATGCTTTCAAGTTGACCGTTTGCGTTTTCCTTTGCGTCAACGAACTTCTCACAAACGAGATTTTCGCTCTTTTTCGCAGCCATAACGCTCTTTCTAACAACGGGCTCTTCAACGTTCTCGCCACTCATTACTACCGCAAGGAAAGTACAGTCTTTACCATCAACCGCTATCATACCGTGTGGCATTGAAGAATTGTAATAAATACTATCGCCTTCTTCTAAAATTTCAACGTGAGAGCCAACTTGAACTTTTAATTTACCTTTTAAAATAAGGTCGAATTCTTGACCGCTATGCGTAGTAAGCGCAATAGGCTTGTTTTGTTGCGACGCCGAGTATTCGTAAGTAACGTAGTAAGGCTCGGCAAGTTTATTTTTAAATTTTGGAGCAAGGTTTGATATATCTATACCTTCTTCTTTTGCCGTTTCTTGACCTTGACCCTTACGCGTAACCGTATAGGTAGAAAGTTTAGCGGTGTGACCTTCAAGTAAAACCGTCATACCAACGCCAAACGCCTTTGCGCATTTATGTATAAACGAGAAAGGAATATCCACCGTTCCACTTTCGTAGGTAAGATATTTCTTTTCGGTTACGTCTGTTTTTTTAGCCATTTCTTTTACGGAGAAACCAATAATCGCACGCAACTCCTTAATTCTTGTTGCGATCTCCGATAACTGACTTAAAGTGTTGTTTGTTTTCATTGTAGTTTTCCTCCTTTTTTTGTTTTTATTATATATTTTGATAACAACGCTACGTTGTTTATCTCTCTTTAGTTTTATAAAAAACTCGGTATAGGCTCGTTTTTATTTGTTAGAAACGAGTTAGGCAAGGCTCGCCAAGACGGGCGAAGCAATTGACCTTTTTGGTCATTGCAAAGCACGGCGACGGCAGTAAACGCAGCCTAACGAAGTTTATAACGAATAAAAAAAACCGCCTCAAAGATAAAACCTTTGAGACGGGTATATAATATACTCGCGGTACCACTCAAATTGTAGCAAAACGCTACCTCTCAGGGTCTAACAACCCGTATGTATTAACGCAACAATAACGGAAAAACTTACTAACTAAAAGCGTTCAGCGTTTCGGCTCGGAAGTGATAGTTATTTGAAACTCAATTATTGGCTTACACCAAACGCCAACTCTCTAAAAATTTTATTTCAAAACCGTCTTCGTCATAGCCTTTATTTGAAGTTATTATAGACCGCGCAAAAAAT
Source organism: Christensenellaceae bacterium (assembly GCA_045637905.1). Taxonomy (GTDB): domain Bacteria; phylum Bacillota; class Clostridia; order Christensenellales; family Borkfalkiaceae; genus HGM11412. The sequence continues at coordinate 185,538 of JAZUAJ010000001.1, forward strand.
TTTGTCAACTATTTGAATAACATTTAAAAATATTTTTTAACGCGCTATTTTTGCTAAGTATTATATTTTGTAATTTTTACGTTTTTTTAGCAATATTTTTACATTTTATTTTACTTTTATTATTGTTTTAGCGTTTTTACTATTGTATAATAGAAGTAGCCTTTACGGTAATAAAAAAAGGACGAATATAGTTATGAACAAGAACGTAAAAAAATGGCAAAATTACAAGTTTGGTATGTTTATTCATTGGGGCATTTACTCGGTTGACGGCGTTGGATGCTGGCATATGTTTTCAGAGCAAGTTGATAAAGACGAATATCGTGAAAGATATATGCATAGATTTACTTGCGAAAACTACGACCCCAGCGATTGGGCGGAAGTTGCTAAAAAAGCGGGTATGAAATACGCAGTTTTAACCGCCCGCCACCACGACGGTTTTTGCTTATTTGATAGTAAATATAGTTATGAAGATTACACTTCTATGAACGCACCTTGCAAGCGCGACTTAGTTAAAGAGTATTGCGATGCGTATAGAAAAAAAGGTTTGGCGGTTGGCTTATACTACTCGCCTACCGACTGGCGTTTCCCCGGCTATTTTATGCCACTTTTATACAAGAAAAACGCTCTTGCAATGCGCGAACAATGCCACAAGCAAGTTGATGAATTAACAAAAAACTACGGCAAAGTTGACATTTTGTGGTACGACGCGGGTGAAGACTGGTACTTGTGCCAAGGTCACTTCCCAACACAAGACTTTCAGCGCCCAGCCGACTTTAAAACTAATCCTATGTGGAAAGGTTTTTGGCAAGAAGAAGTGCTTGACAAAATTGTTAGAACTAACCAACCAGACATTATTTATAACGAGCGCGTTGGTATGAAAGTTTTAGGCGATTTTAAAAACGCCGAGTGTAAAGTTGGCGTGTTTGACACGTCGCACCCTTGGGAAACTTGCGATAAATTAACTGAGTATTGGGAATGGAAACCAAACGCTCAACCAAGGTCGCTTAAATACCTTATAAACCTTTTAGTTAACGTAGTTACGGGCGGTGGCAACTTGCTACTTTCTATTGGCCCTGACCAAACTGGTAAACTTGAACCGTCACACGTTAAACGCCTTTTAGAAATGGGCGAATTTATGGAAAAATACGGCGACAGTATTTACGATACCGAAGCAGGCCCGATAGTAAACGGCAAATGGGGCGGTGCAACGTATAAAGACAATCGCGTTTTCTTACACGTTTTAGATTGGAAACTTGACTACGCAATGCTTCCTATTTTAAACGGCAACGTAAAAAGCGTTAGAGCGCTTAATAGCGATAGTTGTAGTTACCATATTAAAGACGGCGTTTTATACGCTACCGTAAACGCGGACGCTAAAAAAGATTACGACACTATTTTTGAAGTAACTTTTGATAGACCCGTTAAAGAAATTTACGAAGGCTTTAACCCACACTCTTTCGTTGTTGACGAACAAGGCGTTATTGACGACACCATTAACGTAGATAAACTTTAATAAAAATTATGCGGTTTAAAAATAACCGCATTTTTTTATGGAATTTTTTAAAAATTGTGATATAATAAAGTTATTATGAAAAACAAAGTTTTAACAGCGCTATATATAATTTCTGTTGCCGTTTTAATTTTAACGGCTTCAATAGCGCTTCCTATTTATTTTAGGCCGTTTTATTACGCGCTTATTAAACCGCTTGATATCGAAAACTACTCGGGCTTTACCTACGCCGAAATTATAAACTCGTATAATAGCGTACTTAATTATTTAACAATTCCATTTGCAAAATTTTCGGTTGGAAACTTGCCGTATTCAAACGACGGTTATTTACATTTTAAAGACTGTAAGTTTTTATTTTTACTTGATACTTACGCGCTTATAATTTCGCTTGCAAGTTTTATAGTTTTGTCAATTTTAAATAAGAAAGGCAAAATAAATTTAATTAAAATTAAAGGGTTTTCGCCCGCGTTTTATTCAAGCATAATTGCGCTTGTTATACCGCTAATTCTTGGCACTATTGCCGTTATAAATTTTGACTTTGCTTTTACGCTTTTTCACGCCGTATTTTTCCCCGGTAAAACTAACTGGTATTTTGACTTTATAACTGACCCTATAATTTTACTACTTCCCGAAGAATTTTTTATGGCTTGCGGAATTTTAATTATATGCGTTCTTTTAATAATTTGCATAAGCATAATTGCGGTTAATTTATATAAAAAACACAAGGCTAAAAAGCAATAAAAACTATTGACTTTAAAGGTTTAATATGCTATTATTGTTTTAATTTTATAACAGGAGAAATTTATGAATAAACACGTTAATTTAGATTATAATTTTACAGGTTTAAGCGGTCCTTTTGCGGCGTACGGCTCTTTCGGCTGGATTGACGGCGACAAGGCTAATATGCCTAAACTTACTGAAACTGACAATGCTTTTAAATTTAATGGCGACGGCTTTACTATCGACTGTGTTTACACGGAGTATGAAGACGGCGTTGTTTCAAGAAAAGACAGTTTTACAAATACTTCTAATAAACCTATAACTTTAAATAAATATTTAAGTAGATTTTTCTTCCCGTTCTTTGAAACGGACGTATATACTCAACACAACGCTTGGTCGCACGAAAGCACGGGCGGTTGGCAACCACTCGTAACGGGTGTTACTTGCCAAAACGCGGGCATAAGAACGGGTGACGGTGCTACGCCAATGACTGCTATTTACAATAGGCAATCTAAAAAAACTACCGTTTTCCACCTTATACCAGAAGGCGCTTGGAAAATTACGGTTATGAAAAAGGCGTACTACGGCAAAAACGACAATACGGTTGTGGAATTTAGTTTAGGTAACGATAACCCTATTGCTATAACTATTGCACCGGGCGAAACGTTTGAAATGCCTGAAATTATCTACTTTAACGCTGAAAACAAAACCGACCTTGACGCGTACAAGTTACATAACTACTACAACGCTAAATATCCAAGAAGATTCCCGCTTCCTATTTTATTTAGCACTTGGCTTTATAGGTTTAACGAACTTGATATCAACAAAATATTCAAGCAAATTGAAACCGCCGCTTACTTAGGTATTGAATACTTTAACGTTGACTGCGGTTGGTTCGGTGAAGACATAATGTTCTTTGAAAACGTTGGTAGATGGTACGAAAGTAGCGTTATGGGCTTTAAAGGCAAACTCAAAGAAGTTGCAGATAAAATCCATAGCGAAGGTATGAAATTCGGCTTATGGTTTGAAACGGAACGCGCTTGGGAAAAGGTTGAGTGTGTTAAAGAACACCCAGAATACTATATTACGAGTGGCGACGGCGACTATTTCTTAGATTATTCAAAAGAAGAAGCGCAAGACTATACTCTTGAAGTTTTATCTAAAAACATCGACGCTTACGGCATTGACTTTATTAAATTTGACTTTAACCGCACAATGTCTTTCGACCCTTCTTGGAACGGCTTCCACAGATACATTAGGGGTTATAGAAAGTTTATTGAAAAGTTAAAGGCTAAATACCCTAACCTTTACATTTGTAACTGTGCGGGCGGTGGTTCAAGGCTCGACCTTAACTACCATAGGTATATGGACAGTACTTGGCCAACTGATAACCAAGGTCAATTTGAAGGTTTAGACATATTTAAAAACACTATGCTTCGTATGCCAAGTTGCTTACTTGAACGCTGGGGTGTTTGGACTTATTCTAACCCTATTCCTAACGTTCACGAAGAAGGCTTTGTTGACCAAGTTTTACCGCTTATTTGTAACAACGCTACTTGGGAAAATATTGCCGCCGTTTCTGAAGATTATATTCACGGCTTCTTACAAGGCGGACCTATGGGAATAAGTTGTGATATTGCAAGTTTCCCACAAGAAAACAAAGATAAACTTAAAGCGCTTATTAGCGAATATAAAGTTACAAGAGAGTTTTATAAAGCGGCTTGCACGCATATTTTATTAGACGATAAAAATATGGTTGCCCTTCAATATAACGATAAAGACGAAACTGAAGTTGTAATAAGGCTCTTTGCTAAAAACAAATATCAACCACATATTACGCTTTACCCTGCATTAAAGAGTGGTAAGTACGAATACGAAGGCAAAGTTTATACGGTAGAAGAACTTAAAGCAAACGGTATTACCTTTAAAGACACGGTTGACTTTAACTGCTACACCGCTAAACTTAAAAAAGTTAAATAATAATTAAAAAAGAGTAAGCAAAATTTGCTTACTCTTTTGTTTTAAGTTTAGTTATTAAGCCATTAAAGGAAGTAACTCTTCTTTATCTAACTGTTTAATATAGTCAATATGATTAACTATTTTAAACGGACTATCATAGAAATTATTCCACGTATTTGCGTAAATAAAATCTTTTTCTTTATTAAGGTAGAAAAACACGCCTATTTTATTATTGTTGTCAACCGGCATATAATATTTTTTAGTTCCGTCAGTATTTTTATTGTTGACGTACGGCGAAATTCCTAAATTGTTATCAAGCGGGCTAACGTAAATTTTATAAAAATTATCGTTTTTAATTTGACCTACAATAAATTGATAGTTGTAAACGCCCGCTTCGTCAAGACTTTCCTTTTTAAATTGAATTAAAAAATATTCTGGGCGCTCGTAATAAAGCGAATACATTATTTGTACGTCAATAATATCTTCTTTTTCGTAATACTCGTCAACCGCAATTGACTCTGGGTTAGTTTTAACCAAAGTTTCAAGACGTTGTAAATTTTCTTGTGCGGTAAAGTTAGAATAAAACTCTCTTTCGCCTAAACTTTCTACCGTTACGTCAGGTTCAAGCAAAGGGTCCGCACCGCCACGTTTCCAAACGGTTGTATAAACAACGTTACCTAAAATATTTATTTCTTTTTCTGTTGGATAATTTGTATTTAATTCGTCGTTATTTATAAATACGTATTTATCATTTTCCTTATAAGCACAATTCTCGCCTGGAAGAGAATAATTATAAGCATAGTACTTTTTTTGAGATTTTTCTTGCATATTTTTGTACGGAGATTCGCCTTTTACAAAAGGCGGTCCTTTTACGTAAGACCCATAGACTGACAATTCCCGCTCAAAATCTAATTGATAATATTCGTCGTTTTTAATTGTGCCTATTAAATAGCACTCGCTATAAGAATACGGCTCGCCAAAAACGTTTAAATTTCCTTCCGGCACTTTAAATTCTACTATAAAATATTCTGGAAATTCATAGCCTATGCTATATAAAATTTCAATATTCGTTATAAAGTTATATGAAACCACGTCGCGTGGCGTATAATCGTTAATGTGATACTTTAAATTACGTTCTAAAAGATTATCTATTCTTTCAATATGCTCGTCTATCGTATAATTGCTTTGATAGGTTCGATATCTATCACTTGGGCTTTTTTTCTCATCACAACTATTAATACAACCCGCAACGTTAGTAATACACAATAAGCAAAGTATAAATAATAAAGTTGGTTTAAGTTTTTGCAATATGCTTATTTTTTTAGTCTTCATAATTTAAGCCCTTTTTTTTAATAATACCATAAAATATATGCCCCGTCAATACTAAAAAATTTAACAAAACTTAAAAATAAGCATAAAACCTTAATTTTTAAGCACGAAAAAAAGGTAGGAAATAGCCTACCTTTTATACTTTATTCAAAACCTACTCACTTTATTCCGTTTCAACTAAAGGCTTTGCAACTCTCTGTCTCCAAACAACAGTATCAATCGTGTTGCCTAAAATATTTAAACTTTTTTCCGTTGGATAGTTTTTATTTAGTTCTTCGTTATGTAAAAATACGTATTTATCGTTTTCCTTATAGGCACAATACGTGATACCGTCACGGTCGTACGAATAATATTTTTTTTCGCCACTTGGTATATCTTTATATGGTGAAGAAGTACCGCGCACCCAAATTTTATAATACTCGTCTTTTTTAATCGTACCTAATAAGTAACACTCGCTAAAAATATACGGCTCTTTCTTATTAGTTAAAGTTCCTTCCGGCACTTTAAATTCAATTATAAAATATTCAGGATATTCATAACCTATGCTATATAAAATTTCAATATTTGTTACCCACTCGTATGAAACGGGATAGTGAGAATTATAAACGATTATATTGTCTTCTAAATTGTGCTCTAAAATATCGTCTAACCTTTCAATATGTTCTTCTACGGTATATTCGCTATTATATTTTCTATACGCCTTGTATGGATTTGTAATAAACGTATGTTGTACGTAATACACGGTATGCAAAAACGCCACGCGCAAGTAAGGAAAGGTAACAACTAATAAAACTATTACCGCCAAAAAAATTGATATACCCGTTATTACTTTTCTTTTAACCGTCATAAACGTACCCCCCCTTTATATTTATGTTATCACATAAATAATAAGTAGTCAATAGCGGACTAAAATACAAATGCTTGGCAAAATTGCCAAGCATTTAAATTATAATTCTATTAAGTTTACTAAGAATTTATCAAGCACAGGGTTTACTGAAACGCAACCTTTGTAGCAAGAAAGTGAGTTAAGTATAATTTTACCCTTGCCGTGTGCTTTTTCCGCTACTATCATTTTATGCTTTTTGTGTAAAGCGTATTTAGGGTCGGTAGTGTCTTCAAAAGTATAAAGAATTTCTTTACTATCAGTCCAGAAGAATTTTACCCAGTTGGTAAGTTCTTGATAGTCCATTTCTTGGTTGTAGAAGTTTTTAAAGTCCATTTCATCAAATTCTTTGGTGTAAACGCTTTCTTCGCTTCTTGCAACCCAAACGTTTGCTTCAACTTCTTCCGCGCTAACGTGAACTCTAAACCCGATATCTTCGCCTAAAACGTTTAAAGGCTTGTCTACCGTAACTATTAACTTACCGCCGTTAAAGGCAAAGTCTTCAAGTTCTTGTTGGTGGTCAACAAAATAGTCGCGCGTGGCAATTATTGTGTTTTTATCTTCAGGCCCGTCGCAAATAAGCTTGATAGGCTCGTTGCCCGTTCCTAAGAACACAGGAGTTTTACTTGCCTTTTTAATGTGCGGTTTAGAATAGAATTCAACGCTATCGTAAGTGCCGTTGTTATCTTCGGCTAAAATTTCAATTTTGCCAACGAAGTTTTCAGGAACTTTAAATTCAATACCGCCAACGTAAGTTTGAATAGCACCTTCGCCGTCTGCCGTAACTTTATACGACTTAACTAACTTGCCGTCAAGTAAAAGATTTAACCTTGTTTCAACGGTAACTTTATTAGGCGTGTCGTTTAAAATAAATAATTCGGCTTTAACCGTGTCGCCACTATATACAACGTATTTATGGCGCATTAAACTAATTCTAACAGGAATTAACGCTTCCTTAAAGGTGTAGAACGCTGGTTTTGGAATTCTATCAACGTCAACAACAGTTTTTGTCCAACCGCAAGGCCAAGCGTCAATAAAAAGGTGGAGCGCCGTGCTTTCAACTATATCTGCCCTACGGCGAAGTTGAGTGGTAAGTTCTTTCGTTGCCCACGCTTGATGCTTTCTACTTTCTCTAATCCAGTCTCTTGCGCAGTCTTGTTCTGGGAAGAAGAAGCCGTGATTTAAGAAGCATTGTGATTTTGCAATAGGTTTTGGTGACCAAGGGTCGGTATCCTTTTCAGGTAACCACTCTTTAGGACAGTATTTTTTAAGAAGTTCAAATCTATCTAAACCGTCGCAACCGTATTCACCGCAACCAGACATCCAACCCTTTCTAATAGGTGGAAGATAGCCCTTGTTAAGCATACCGCCTGGAATACCGTGCGAAATGTACCAATAAGTGTAGGTGTGGAAGTCGCTTATGCCGTAAGTTTCTTCAAGTGGAGAATAGTCGCCATCGTTGTATTTAATAACTCTATCTGGGTTTAAAATGTGAATAATTTCTCTACCCGCGTTAAAGAAATGCTCTAATTCAAAGCGACCAAGGTTGTATTGTTCGTGACCCCAACAAGTTTTATCAAGCGTTTCGTTACAGAACGTGTCAACAACGCAACAAGGGTGGTTTCTTACAAGCCTTTCCATTTCGTCAACTTGCTTGATAGCGTCGCCAAGCGCGCTTGATTTTAAGTAAGAAAATAGTGGGAAGTCAGTTTGGCACATCATACCCGTCATATCAAAAAAGTCGTAAATCTTTTTAAATACAGGGCGTTGCGTCATTCTAAAATAGTTCATATTTGCAACTTTTGCTATCATTATATCTTCAAAAAGTTGCTCGTCGTTACCTTCCATAACGCAACGTGGTAAGTGACCCATTTCGTTTGCACCGCGAAGCACTATTCTTTCGTTGTTTAAATAGAACTTGCCCTTTGGTGTGCTATTTTCGTCCATATGGAATTTGCGCATACCAAAGTGAGTTTGATATTCGTCTAAAACGGTGCCGTCAAGCGTAGAAACGGTAACGGTAACGTCGTATAAATAAGGCAATTTTGGTTGCCACATTTTAAAGTTAGGAATTTTAACTTCGTGAACAAAGTAGTTAGTGTTTACGGCTAATTTATTAGAAATTTCTTCTTCGCCGTCAATAACTAATTCTTCAAAGTTCCTACCTTCAACGCGGTAAGAAAGTTTAACTTTTTCACAGTCAAGCGGATAGTTAAATACCGTTGTGTAGATAGTTGCTTTGCTATTGTCAATGTCAGGTCTAACAAAAATGTCAACTACGCGTTGCCTACCCGTTACTATAAGGTTTACGTCACCTATAATACCCGCGCCTGCTGGACAATGGTGCCAACCTTCGTAAGGCTCGTCGTACCCCAAACTCGTTGCGGCGTAAATTTTATCGCCGAAACTGCGGTGGCCGTTTACGTCAGTTCCCATTGTAATAATGTCGTTTTTAACGGCTACAACTAAAACGTTTACGCCTTCTTTAACTTGGTCGGTTATATCAACGGTGAACGGTGCAAAAAAGCCCGTGTGGCGACCAACTAATCTACCGTTTAAATAAATTTCGCCGATATAGTCAACGGCTTCAAATTCTATTAAATAGAACTTGCTTTCGTCAATTTTATCAAAGTTTAATTCCGTTCTATAAAACGCGTTCCACCTATATTCTGGGCCAACGTAGTGCGGAAGTTTAACCTTTTCAAACTCGCCTTCGCCGTTTAAAATTCTTGAAAAGTCTTTTTTATCTAACTTGTCTTCTTTCCTATATAAAAAGTCAACTAAGCGGGTGCGCGTTACTGGTGTATTTACGCTCTTTGAATATTTATTAAAGAAGGGGCGGTAGTACGCCTTCATTTCTTCTTTTTCTTTTAAAAAGTTTTTATATGCTTCTTCTTCGTTAAATTCTGGGCGCTTATTTACTACGCAGTCACTTTCCGGGAGTGCCTTAAATTCGTAATTAATAGGCGGAATTTGCGGAAGATTCTTAACTTCGCCATCCATTTTTTTACCGCTCGTTGCCATTAAGACGAACTTATCGGTAACTTTTTCAACTTTCTTTTCGCTCATAATATTTTCCTTTGTCGTTTTTTATTAAATTTTACGGCATATTTTTTAACTTTTAACACAGTTAAAAAAACCGCAAAATTTCCACAATACTATTATGTCATAAATAAATAAAATGTCAATACTTTTTTAAAGAATTTTTAAGATAAATATTGATTTTTTTAACCCCGTGTGTTATAATTTTGGAATATAAAAAGTATATTAGATTTAAGGTTTATTATGGAACAAATTTTTGAGCAATTAAATATGGCTTTGCCACTTCTTATTGCTACTCTTTTAGGCTTACTTATAGGCTTTGAAAGAAAGTTAAGGTTTAAAGAAGCGGGCGTAAAAACACACACTATTGTTTGCATAGGCTCTGCGCTTATGATGGTTATTTCTAAAAACGCGTTTGGAAGCGATGCCGATAGTGCGCGCGTTGCCGCTCAAATAGTTGCAGGCGTTGGTTTTTTAGGCGCGGGTATGATAGTTTATAAGCAAAACCAAGTTCACGGCTTAACTACCGCGGCGGGCATTTGGGCAACGGCAGGCGTTGGCATGGCGTGCGGTGGCGAACTTTACTATTTGGCACTTATTGGGGCTATACTTTTAATAGTTATGCAATCGCTTTTCCACTCTCGCATAAAACTGTTTAAGTCAAAAAAGTTTTATTCGGTTAAAATTGAGTTTAAATATACGGGTAACGAAAACAACGTTATAAAAGAAATTTTTGGCACGGATAGGCTTAATAAACTGCAAATAACGCGTAAAAACGGCGAAGTAATTTATAGTGCAACGGTAACAACTTCACGCGAGTTTTCTTCACAATATTTAACCGATATTTTAAATAAATACGACTTTATTTTGTATATTGAACGTTGCGACAATAACTAAAAATAAAACCCTAAACCGCTTTGGTTTAGGGCTTTTTTATTGCATTTTTTTAGTATATTACGGCTTTACCGCACCTTAAACTTTCGTAATAGTAAAAATTAAGCGGAGCGTTTTTAGTGTCGGTATTATGCGCGGAAACTTTAATACCGCCCTCTAAACTCGTAACTATTAAAGTATGGTAAAACCTTTCGCCGTTGTAAAGTTGAATAACGTCGCCAAGTTCAAGTTCGTAAAAGGGGCAAGGCGTAAGTTTAACGCCAAAGTTAGCGTTGTTTGTTGTTGCATAGTTCCAAAATTCGTTTACGCCCGTAAACGCGGGTGCGCGCCTATTTAAGTCAACGTAAAACCAACCGTTTTTACTATAATCCATTTTATAGCCACCGTAATACATACATTGTGATATAAAATTAGTGCAATCTCCGCCAAGCAAAGAAAAATCATAAAATTTAGGGTTTCTTTCAAGCGCCCAAGTTAGCGCGTAGTCAACCGCTTTTTGCCTATCAAACATATTTTATTATATGAAAAAAGCGCGTTTTTAGTTACGCGCTTTTAGTTTCGTAATGGTAAACTTCGTTGCTTGCGTTATTCCAAACTTCATCGTATAAATTATGAATTTCTTCACTTGCAAGCATCCATTTAGTTACTTGGTTTCCGTTAGTTTTAAGTTTAAAATAGTAGTATTCGTTTTTGTAATATAGGTCAAGCGCTTGCTTTAAAGTAATGGTTAACGAATAAACGTTTTTAGCGTCAAAAAACATCGTAACTTGCTCACCGTTTTTAGTGCCAACGTACGTTAAGCCTTTGTTTGTTAAACTAAGTTCGCCCTCGCCTATTTCTTTTTTAGATAAATTATTATCTAACTTTTGAGTGTTGAGCGTGCAAAGCGTTATTTGCGCTTTCATTATAAAATTATCGCTTTTAACTTCTTCTTTTATAACGTTTCTTTGCCACTTATACCAAGCGTCAAAATTTTCAAAAGGAAGCGTTTTTGTTACCGCGCTCATTTCGTAACAGTTGTTCATCGTTACTTCAAAACCGCAGTCTAAACACTTCATATTGAAGCCTTCAACTTTAAACTTATATTCGCTTTTGCAATGCGGGCATTTATAAATAATGTTATCAAGCCCGTAAATATTAGGCTTTTTACCTATAAACTCTACCTTTTTATCTTTAAAATATTCGTGTTCGTTATATCTAAACTTTTCAAGCAACCTTTCGTTTAACTCGTCAACGGAAAGTTCTTCTAAATCTTTTGGTGTAAACAACGTTTTAAAAGAAACGGTAATTTTACCCTTTTTAACGTCGGTTGAATATCTGGTGCGCGTAAAATACGAGCCGTTAAGCGTTGTTAAAATTACGGGAAGTTTAAGTTTTTTAAGCAAGCCCATTGTTGCAGGGTTTATAGGGTGGCTACTACCGCTTGTTGATTGTATCCCCTCTGGAAAAAGCGCAAGGCTACCGCCGTTTTTAACCGCTTCAAGCATTTGTTTTGTGGCGGTAACGTCGGGCTGGTATAAATACTTTGCAATAACGCCTATGCTTTTTAAAAAGCCGTATAAAAACTTGCTAAATATGTTTTGATAGCCCATAACGATGTGCGTATCTTGCCTATTTGAGCCTGCAAAAACGTAAATAAAATCGTCTTTTGAAGCGTGTTGAGAAAGTAGCACTATTTGTTGTTTTTTATACTTTTTATAATCGCTATCATACTCAAAAGTTACGCCACGCCTTTTACTTATTACCTTTAAAATAAGTTGAGCCATAAACGCAATAAATTTATTAGGTTTTTTAATTTTACGAAGTTTAAAATCTTTATGTAAGTCTTTTACCATTGTTAACTTCCTTAAACTTAATAACGATATTATATTCTTTTTTTTTAAATATGTCAAACAAGTAAAAAACCAAGCCTATATGCTTGGTTTTTTTGGTTTTTTTAAAGATATTTCGTTTAAAAGCGTAAAGCCTAACACAAGCACTCCGCCTATTGCTTGCAATATAGTTAAAGGCTCTTGTAAAATTAAAACGGAACAAATAACGGCAACGAGGGGGTCAATATAACTTAAAATTGCAACTTTTTCGCCTTTAAGTTCTTTTAATGACGAAAAATATAAACAGTAAGTTATGCCCGTGTGAACTAAACCCACTATTAAAAGCATAATTAAGCCTTTACCGTTAAGCGTTAAAACGTTTATACCGCTTGTTAATAAAACGTAAGGAACTAAAACTATTATAGAAAATATAAATTGCAAAAACGTTCTTGCAACGCCTTCAACGTTTTTTATAAATTTGTTAATAATTATAACGCTTGCATACAAACACGCCGCCGTTAAGCCTAAACCTACGCCTATTAAATGGTTTTTGCCCGAAGTCAAGTCGCCAACGCCCGTAATTAAAACTATGCCAAGCGTTGAAAATATAAAGCATATTAAACTTTTTATAGTCATTTTTTCTTTAAACAAAAACGGGCTAATTACCATAACTAATACGGGCGCAAAATAATAACTAAGCGTTGCAACGGAAACGGTTGTGTAGTTATACGCTTCAAATAAAAATATCCAGTTAAAGCCCATGCAAGCACCCGAAATAAAGAGTAACGGCAGTTCTTTTTTAATATCTTTAAGCGGTATTTTACGCTTTGTTATAATTAAAAATAAAGATATTAAAATTATTGCAAGAACCGCCCTATATAAAGCAATTTCGCCAGACGTTAAGCCTACGTTTTTAACGAATAGCCCGATAGTGCCGAAAATTGCCATAGAAACAATATATATAAATTGCGAATTAAACAGTTTTTTCATACTTTGTATTATAACATAACGCATATAAAAATCAAGTTTTTAAATAAAAAAACCGCGTTTTGTCGCTCTTTCCTTATGGAAAAAGCGACAACTAAATAAATCCTTACGGATTTGTGATATTTGTCTAACGACAAGTGATATCGCCTACGGCGGTGAAATTTGCCTAACGGCAAGTTGTGGATTTATTTAATATAACTTTGGCGTAGCCAAAATATATCTGCTTGCGCAGTTGGCGTGCGCTTCGCTTGGCTAAACTGTTTGCTTGCGCAAACAATATCACTTTTAGCCATAAGGCTAAAAATATAACTTAAATCTTTAATCTTTGTGGAGTTTTTGTTAATCTGTAATATTATCACGAGCAAAAAGTGGCGAAGAAAAGAATTCTTCTAAACTGATATTAAACCCTTCGCAAATAGCGTAAATAGTGCTAACTTTTGCCGACGTTGACCTTTTCTTTTTAATAGAAGTTAAAGTAGACTGTGGAACTCCGCTTGCTTTAAAAAGGTCGTACTTAGTCATTTTATTTTCAATACAAAGTTGTTCTATTCTTAAAATTACAGCATCTTCTAATTTCATATTACACCTCTTTTACGGCTGTATTGGAAATTTTTAATATTTAACTTTATATAAACACAATGCTTTTGCGGGCATAGTTTTGCCAAGACCCTTTCTTTCGCCCGATATAAGCGCATTTTTTACGGCTTTAATTGAAAGTTTATTTTCGCCAACCGCTAAAAGCGTTCCAACTAAAATTCTTACCATATTATATAAAAAGCCGTTGCCCGTAACGTAAAAATCTAAGTGCTTGCCACTCTTTTTTACTTTAATTTCGCAAATAGTTCTAACGGTATTTTTTACCGAACTACCGCTTGCTAAAAAGCATTTAAAGTCGTGCTCGCCAACTAAAACGCTTGCGCACTCTTTTACCTTACTTACGTCAATTTCATACTTAATGGTATGAACGTAACGGCTAAGTAGCGGATTTTCAATTTTATCTAAATAACACCTATATAAATAAGTTTTAGTTTTTGCGCTATACCTTGCGCTAAAATCACTTTTAACTTTTTGCGCTTTTTTTACCCTTAAATCCTCTGGTAGAACGCTATTTAACGCGTTTACAAAGTTTTTAACGGGAATAGTTCCTTCGTAGTCAAAGTGGACTTTTTGGTTTAAAGCGTGAACGCCACTATCCGTTCTACCGCTTGCAACCGTTTTTATATCTTTTTCCGTTACCGCCTTTAACGCGTTTTCAAGTTCTAATTGAACGGTCCTTTTGTTTGGTTGAACTTGATAACCAAAAAACAAAGTTCCGTCGTAACTAATCGTCAATAAAATTCTCACGATATAACACCGCCGTAAATATTTAGCACGATAATTCCCGCAAAGCAAATAATAGCAAATAACGCGCCAACCAAGTCGCGCCAAGTAAAGCGCATTACCCTATATTTCGTTCTAACCGCACTACTGCTATAACACCTACTGTCCATAGCGTCGCCAAGTTCTTCGGCACGCCTAAACGCGCTAATTAAAAGTGGAATTAAAATAGGAAGCATTGCTTTTGCGCGCTTAAAAATATTACCGCTTTCAAAGTCTGCCCCACGCGCTTTTTGAGCCATTATAATTCTATCGGCTTCGCTCATTAAAATAGGAATAAAGCGGAGCGCAATACTCATTACAAGTGCAAGTTCGTGCACGGGAAATTTTACAATTTTTAAAGGTTTTAATAAACTTTCAATACCGTCGGTTAACGCAACGGGCGTGGTAGTTAAGTTTAGAAGCATACTACCTAAAACAAGAGTTATTATTCTTAGCGCCATAAAGCAAGAAAATATCAAGGCTTTGTCCGTAATAAACCAAAACAACACTTTTGCATCGTCTGCCCTATAAAATAAAATGTTTAAAACAAAGGTTAGCACAACAATAAACACTACGCCTTTTATGCTTTTTAGCAGTTCTAAAATAGGAATTTTTGCAAAGAGAGTTGATATAAGTAAAAATGCAAGCACCACTAAAAATCCGTAGAAGTTTTTTACTACGAATATTAGAACGATATATAAAACTAAAAGTATCAATTTTACGCGCGCGTCCATTTTATGAACGAAAGAGTTTGCTTCGTAATATTGACCAAAAGTTACGTCTGCAAGCATTTTAATTTTTCCTTATTTGTTTTTATACGCTTTTACAATATTTTCAATAAAGTCGCTGGCCTTGTAATTAGTGTCAATTTGAACGCCTAACTGTTTAAGTTTTTGTGTACAGTTTGCCGTTATAGGCAAACCAAGGTTAAAACTTTCAACTTCTTTAACGCTATTAAACACGTTTTTAGGCGTGTCGCACATAACGACCTTGCCTTTATAAAAAACTGCAACTTTATTACAGTATTCAGTAACTTCGTCAAGGTCGTGCGAAACGATTATTACCGTTTTAACGCTGTTTTCTTTTAGCGATAAAATTAGTTTCATTAGTTGCTTTTTGCCTTGCGGGTCTAAGCCTGCAACGGGCTCGTCTAAAACCAAAACCTTTGGTTTTGTGGCTAAAACGCCTGCAATAGCAACCCTTCGTTTTTGCCCGCCCGAAAGTTCAAACGGCGATTTGTTTTTTATTTCGTTATAGTTAAGCCCTACTTGTTCTAAGGCGGTTTTTACCGCTTCTATAACTTCGGCTTGCGTATAAGACGGAAAGAAGTTTTTTACACCGAAAGCCACGTCTTCAAAAACGGTTTCGGCAAAAAGTTGATACTCGGGGTACTGAAAAACCATACCAACTTCGCTTCTTAACTGTTTTAAAACGCTCGGCTTGTTTTTTACGCCTTTTGAAAGGTCGTAATTACCAACTTTTAAAGTTCCGCTTTGAGTTTTTATAAGCCCGTTAAGATGCTGAATAAACGTTGACTTTCCGCTACCCGTATGCCCGATAATACCAAAAAAGTCCCCTTCTTCTATAACTAAATTAACACCGTTAAGCGCTTGGCGGTTAAATTCTGCTTTTTTATTATAAGCAAAGGTTAAATCTTTTGAAATAATTTGCATAATTCCTCCGCTAATTCTTCGCCCGTCAAAATACCGCTACGAATAGGTAAACCGTTTTGTTTTAATTTGGTTGCAATATAAGTTGATTTTGGAAGTTCTAAACCGTATTTTGTTAGTTCAGTTGCGTCTTTAAAAATTTCACTTGGCGTGCCTTGCATAGCAATTTGACCGTTTGATATAACGTAAATTTTGTCCGCGTCAACGGCTTCGTCCATATAATGCGTAACGGAAATTACCGTTATACCCCTTTCGTTTAACTGTTTTATTACGGATAAAACTTCTTTTCTACCAACAGCGTCAAGCATAGAAGTAGATTCGTCTAATATAACTACTTCGGGTTGCATTGCTAAAACGCCGGCTATTGCCACCCTTTGCTTTTGCCCGCCCGAAAGTTTTTGCCCAGCCGTAAACCTAAAATTTTGCATATTAGTTGCGTTTAAAGCAAAGTCTATACGCTCGCCTATTTCGCTTGATTTTATACCTATATTTTCTGGGCCGAAAGCAATATCGTCTTCAACTATCGTTGCAACCATTTGATTGTCGGGATTTTGAAAGACCATACCAACGCGCTTTCTCACTTCAAAAATAGTAGATTTTTCAAGCGTGTTAAAGCCAAAAACCGTAACTTTGCCTTCTTCGGGAAGTAAAAGGCCGTTCATAAGCCTTGCAATAGTAGACTTACCGCTACCGTTTTTGCCAAGCATACAAACGTATTCGCCCTTGTTTATAGTTAGGCTTAAATTATTTATTACGGGCATATCGCTTTGCCCGTATTTGAAAGATACGTTTTCAAATTTTATTGCTTCCATAATTAAGATTATAACATTTATAAATTATTTTAACAAGTAAAATAATAAAGCACTTGCCTAAAACAAGTGCTTTTTTATCTAAAACAACTGTAATATATCAACCAAAACGCAAAAACCTAATAAAACAAGCAAGCCAACGGCGTGTATTGCGCCTTCAATTTTTCTATTTATAGGCTTTTTTCGTATTGCTTCAATTATGCAAAATACTACACGGCTACCGTCAAGCGCGGGGATAGGAAGTAAATTAAATATTGCAAGGTTTATGCCTATAAACCCTAAAATTTCTAAGAAGAAATTAAACCCGCCCGCTTTTATTGCGTTACTCGTTGTAGTTATCGTAGTTACAGGCCCACCCATAGCAGATAAACCAAGTTTACCCGTTAAAAGTTCGCCAAGCGTTCTAAATATAGTTGTGCCAACGTTAAAAGAATAAACAAAGCCACGCTTTACCGTTTCTGCAAAACCGAATTTTACGTTTTTACTGCTAAAATTTAACACGGGGCTACTTTTTTTAATGCCTAAATTCTCTAAAATTTGTTCGTTTGAAAGTAAAGAAAGGTCGCTATTTATTGGTATAAATACTTGTTTTTTTTCGCCGTTTGATAAAACCCAAAGTTTAAGCGCAGTACCTACCGGTATAGTTTTTGCCCTTTCTATAACTTCGCTTACGGTGTAAATGCGCGTGCCCGTAGAAAAATCAACGCCGTCGTCAAACTTAGCAATATAATCACCTTTTAAAAATTGAGAAGCCGTAGTAGGCTCTACAATTTGCTCTAAGGTGGCAACGCCTATTGCGGTAAACGCCGAAATATTGTCGGTTAAATTTAAAGACGTTACGTCGTTTCTTAGTTTTACAACTCTATTGCAATTAACGCCGTTATTTTGAACGGAAAATTTAACGATATCGCCTTGTTTTTTACCGTTTAACGCGTCGATAACGTCGGTAGACATATAAATGGTTTTGTTTTCAATTTTTAAAATAACGTCGCCTTCTACAAGCGAATATTCGCTATAATTAGCGTCTTCTTTAAAGTCGTGAACTTGTAAAAGTAATTGACCGTAAATACCAACCGAAAGCATTAAAACTAAAACGCCTAAAACTAAGTTAAAAAGCGCTCCGCTAACTAAAACTGCTATGCGCTTTAAAGGGTGTTTTTTGTTAAAGGAATTTTCGCTTTCGCCATTTTCGTCTTCCCCGTCGAAAGCGCAAAAACCACCGAGCGGTAAAGCCCTAATGGAAAACACTTCGCCCGTTTGCTTGTTAGTCTTTTTAAAAATGGCAGGCCCCATACCTATTGCAAATTCGTTTATTTTAAATTTAAAAATTTTGCCCACTATATAATGCCCGAATTCGTGCACCGTAATCATTATTAAAAGAACTAAAACGGCAAGTAATACCGATATAATTGAGTTTAAAGTTGAAGTAACCGATAAAAGTGAATTCATATTATCTCCTATTAAAATACTCTAAAACAAATCTTCTTGCCTCTTTATCGGTATAGTGTAAAGTTTCAAAATTAACGGCTAATTTTTCCGTTTTTTCAAGCGCGTAAGAAATGCCTTTTGCTATATCTAAAAAACCTATCTTGCCGTTTAAGAATAATTCTACGGCAGTTTCGTCTGCCCCGCTTAAAGCGCAAGGGTAATTTGCGCCCATTTTAATTGCTTGCTCTGTAAGAGCAAAGCAAGGGTAAAACTCCCTATCAACTTCTTTAAATTCAAGGCTTTTATTAACCAAGTTTAACGGTTCAAGGTTAGTTTCTAATCTGTTAGGATAAGTTAAGGCAAGTTGAATAGGAATTTCCATTGACGGAACGCCCATTTGCGCCATTATTGCACCGTCGCTAAACTCAACCATACTATGAACTATGCTTTGCGGATGAATTAACACTTGAATTTTACTGTAAGGCGCGTCGAAAAGCCACATTGCTTCAATAACTTCAAAGCCTTTGTTTATCATTGTGGCACAGTCGATAGTTATTTTTTTGCCCATTTGCCAGTTAGGGTGTTTTAACGCGTCAAGCGCGGTAACGGAACTTAGTTCGCTTTTAGTTAAATTTCTAAACGCCCCGCCCGACGCTGTTATTATTAACTTTTTAAACTCTTTTTTTTCTTCAAAATCTAAACATTGCCAAATTGCAGAGTGTTCGCTATCTACGGGAATAATTTTTACGCCGTTCTTTTTAGCAAGTGGCATTATAATTTCACCGCCCACAACGAGCGTTTCTTTGTTTGCAAGCGCAACGTTCTTTTTAAGTTCTATTGCCGTTTTAACAACGTCTAACCCGGCAAAGCCTGAAACGGCAACGAAAACGATATCCGCTTTTTCCGTAACAGCGTGAACTAAGGAATTTTCACCGTAATAAAAGCAAGTGTTTTTAGGCAAACTTTTAATTAAACGCGCCTTTTCACTATCGCATAAGCACGCAATTTCGGGCTTATACTTATTTACTTGCTCTTCAAAAAGGGCGACGTTTGAACCCGCCGCCATTGAAACAATTTTAAATTTGTTTGGATATCTATCAGCAACGTTTAAAACTTGCGTGCCGATAGAACCCGTTGAGCCTATTAAAGCAATATTTAACATATTATACCTACAAAATTATACTTTTCCGTAACGCCTATCACGACTTGAATACCACTCAATAGCCTTCATAAGTTCGTTTTTATCAAAATCTGGCCATAAAACGGGAGTAAAATAAAGTTCGGCGTAAGCAATTTGCCATAAAAAGAAGTTGCTAACGCGTTGTTCGCCACTCGTTCTAACAACAAGGTCGATATCGGGCAAGTCTTTCGTGTATAAAGCGGAAGAAAAATCACTTTCCGTAATAACTTCTTTACCGCTTTTTATAAGATTATTTACCGCCATTAAAATTTCTTGCTTACTGCCGTAATTTATGGCAATGTTTAAAATTCTATTTTCAAAATTTTTGGTTTCTTCAAGGCGTTTTTCTATTAAATCTATTATTTTTTTAGGAAATTTAGAATAGTCGCCACTAATTTTTAAACGAACTTTATTTGCCATAAGTTTTTTGCCGTATTGGTTTAAAAACTTATATAAAATATCAAAAATTTTATCAACTTCTTCCTTTGGCCTTGCCCAGTTTTCCGTTGAGAAAGCGTAAAGCGAAACGCACTCTACGCCCGCGTCAAGGCAAGCCGTAACCACTTCGTCAATTCTATTTGAGCCGTGAATATGGCCGAAATTGCGCGGTTTATTTCTTTGTTTTGCCCACCTACCGTTACCGTCCATAATAAAGCCGATATGGCGTGGAATTTTTAAACCTTCCATAAATTAAATAGTTAAAAGTTCCTTTTCTTTATCTTGAATAACTTTGTCTACCGCTTCAACTGTTTTAGAAGTCATTTTTTCAATTTGCGCTTCGTATTGAGCGTATTGGTCTTCCGTAATTTCTTTTGCGGTTTTAAGTTTTTTGAACGAATCTAAACTATCGCGCCTAATGTTTCTTATAGCAACTTTACCGTCTTCACCCATTTTTTTAACTTGCTTTACAATTTCGCGACGTCTTTCATCGGTAAGCATAGGGAAAACGAGCCTTATAACGTTACCGTCGTTAGTAGGGTTAATGCCTATACCCGAAACGAGTATTGCCTTTTCAACGCTTTTTAAAAGCGATTTGTCCCAAGGGGAAATGGTTAAGCATTGACCGTCAACAACCGAAATGTTACCTATTTGGTTGATAGGCGACATACTGCCGTATGCTTCAACTAAAATTTTATCTAAAATGTGTGGATTTGCTCTGCCTGCGCGGATTTGCAAAACGTCTGCCTTTAAAACGTCAAGCGATTTTTCCATTCTTTCTTCACATTCCATAATCATCATATCTAAACTTTCAATATCCATTGCCATAATTATAACTCCTTACATAATAAATATACTTATATTGTATATTAAACTGCCGTTTTTGTAAAGGTTTTTTATTTAATTTTAGGCGCGCCGTTACAAAAAACTAATCTAATTATAAAAATTATGCCCAAAATACCGCACAAAGGGTACGTTACCTTAATTAAAAGTTTAAAACCAAGCCTTGAAAAAATAAAACTTATAATAGAAACGGCGGATATTAAAAATAATCTATTTTTAAAAAAGGGTCTATCGCAACTATCAAAGCAATTAACTACTCCTACTATATTCGACAAACAAACCGTAAACATAGCAACGCATAAAAAAAAGGCAAAGGTATAAAAAACCATAGGGCTAATCATTTTAGAAACTTCTAAAAGCGGTAGTGAAAAAGATGAAAAATTTTCAAACGCCAAAATAGGCAACAAAACCAAAAGAGAGAATATTAAAAACGCCACGCTTGACAATAAAAAGCCGTTTTTACAAGCCTTTTTGTTTTTGATTTTTTTAGAAAACGGAACTAAGAGCGCAAGCGATAAAAAAACGTTATGAAAAACGTAAATAGCAAAATTGTAAATAGCACCTATAACGCTTTTAAAATTTAGCGTTTTATAATCTTTAAAAAAATTAACGCTTTGCATTTTGTTTAAATTTAAAAAAAATATGACCGCACTAATTATTAAAAGCAAAGGAACGGCAAAATTAAAAACTTTACAAACGCCGTCTACACCAAAAAACGCCGTAACGAAAACTAAAAAGATAAATAGCATTGAAAACCAAAACCCGCTTTTACAAAATAAACTTTCGTAAAGCGAACATGCACCTGCAATCATAATACTTGCGGTAAAAAACGTAAACGCTACTTCGCTAATAAAAAAGAGTGCGTAATAAAAACTTGAACCGTTGCTTGACAAATTGCAAAAATTATAAACGTTTTTTTCTTGCGCTTTTTTTACTATAAAATAGCCTAAATATCCTTGCAAAAAACTACCTAAAACTAAAAAAATTAAGCCTATACCCTTATATTTTCCAAAATATTGCCAAAGTTCTTGACCAGATAAAAACCCCGCGCCTATAAATAAACCAACGTAAAAAATTGCTATTGTAAAAGCCGAAACGCCTTCGTTTTTATTGTTTTTCATACTATATATAATATTAAAAAGACGGGCGTAAAATGACATAAAAAAATCCGTAGCAAGTTGCTACGGATTTATATTGTTTTTCATTAAAAAGCAAGCGGATAACTTAAAGCCTTATTATAAAATTTCTAAGTTCTTTTTAAATACACGCCTAAAATCTTGTTGTGCGGAAAGCGCGTCTTTAATTTCTAAGGTCGCATCGCTATCAAGTTCGGTTTTCATTATTACGGAATCACCTAACACGTCACAGTTAATTGTTTGAACGCAAGAAGATAAACTTCTATCT
This sequence comes from Christensenellaceae bacterium, assembly GCA_045637905.1. GTDB lineage: Bacteria > Bacillota > Clostridia > Christensenellales > Borkfalkiaceae > HGM11412. Next base: position 207,804 of record JAZUAJ010000001.1, read on the forward strand.
AAACTAACCGCTATTCTTAAAATAACGCCTAATTTTCTAATAATTTCAACGTCTTCTTCCGCAATAAACTCTCTATATCTTGCAAGTTCTGCCAAAGTAAAATCATCGTTTTTATAATTAGAAACTACAAGGGCTGCCAAAACTATATCTCTTTGAGATATACCGTATAAACTCGAGTTTAAAATAATGTAGCCGGTGTGTTTTTGATAGTCGTAATACTTAATGGTTGTGCCAACGTTATGAAGATACGCCGCCACCTTTAAAATCTTTAAGCATTGACGTGGGAATTTATGTAAAACGCGAAGTTGCTTAAATAATTGAACTGATAAATTTGCAACTTGTTCGCTATGCTTTTCGTTACAACCGTGATATTTAACAAGCGTTTGTAAACTATACGTTAACACGTCGCTAATAGGTTTTTCGCTCGTGAGCGGAACGGCGTAGTTAAACATAATACCTTCTCTTAAACCGCAAGCCGAAATTACCATTTTTTCAAAGTTAAGGTGCTTAACGAAAGAGTGCGCAATTGCAAATGCAGAAGGAAGTAACTCTGCGCGTTGCACAGAAATACCTTTAATGCGCTTGTTTTCAAGATTTATGTTTTTAAACATTGAATAAACGTCATCAAACTCTTGAGTTGTTATATTGTAGTTATGTAAAATTGAAAGTGGACATTTTTTCTTCATTTTAACAATTTTGCATAAGTTTCTAAACGAGCCACCGCAACCTATAAGTTGAGTTTCAGGGTCGATAGTTTTAAGCCACTCAATGCGCTCAAGTTGTTCTAAAATGAACTCTTCAATTTTTTTGGTTTGTTCTTCTGGCGACATACCGTCACCCCCGAAAAGGTCGGTTAAAGTAACCGCGCCGAAAGGTAACGTTTCGTAATTTAATAAATTGCGCCTATTATAATAAATAACCTTAGTTGAGCCACCGCCTATTTCTACTATTAAACCCTTAGGCACGTCCATAGTGTTTATAACGCCCCTATAAACGTAAGTGGCTTCTTCTTCGGCAGATAATACTTTTAATTTAATGCCGGTATTAGCAACTATTTCATCAAGGAAACTGCGTTGATTTTTTGCACGGCGAACGGCTGCCGTAGCAACGGCAATAATCCTTTCTATTTCGTACGCATCGCACAATTTTCTAAACATTTTAAGCGTTTTTATAGTTTCGGCAATACGTTGCGGTTTTAAGAACCCGTCACGCTCCATATCTTTGCCTAAACGAACGCTTTCCTTAATTTGGTCAATAACAACAAAGTGACCGTCACCAAGCATTTCAACAATTACAAGCCTTGCCGTATTAGAACCTAAATCAATAATACCTATTTTTTCCAAAATTTTTTACCTCTCGCTATCAAAATTATATAAAAGCCCGCTATCCAGAAGCCGAGCAAAATTTCGCCTTATGAGCATTATACACCAAAATTCAAAGCATTTCAATAGCAAATTTAAAAAAATGTGCAAATATCGGCAATTTTTTTATTTTTTATTTTGAAATTTTGTGCTTTTTACGCATCAACTTTACTATTTTAGAAGAAAAAATTTGAACTACAGCCAAACATAGTAAAAACACGCCGAACAGTTTTTTTAACAAATTTCCGTCAAGAGTGGTGCTAAGTAAACTTGCGCCTAAACTTACTATTGTTGCTGGAATTATTATATAGAGAAGCCCCCTTGTTTTTATGAGTTTATTTTTTGCGTGAACTATTAAAGCAACTATTGCCATAGGCACGAAAGAAACTAAATTTACCGCTTGCGAAACGTGTTGAGAAACAGATAAAAATATTGTTAAAATAGGAATTAAAATTGTTCCACCACCCATTCCCATACCGCCTAAAACACCTGCTAAAATTCCTGCTAAAATATAAAAAATAACGCTTGTTTCCATAATATGTAAAAGAATTAAAATTAAAGATAAAATCTAAAAAAACAACATTTTAATTCCCGCAATAATCATTACTATTGAAAAAATTTTAACAAGTTTTTTATTGTCTATAATTTTTAATAAAAGCGCGCCTATAATACCGCCTAAAAAAACGCCTATTCCCGTAAAAATTCCCACTTTAAAATCAAAGTTTTTTTGTAAAATTGTTACTACCGCGCTAATAATGGTAATTGGCAAAATTATTGCAATGGCGGTAGCGTGCGCCTTTTTTTGCTCTAATTTAAGTAGCAAAGTTAAAATAGGTACTACAACCATTCCACCGCCACCACCGAAAAACCCGTTGCAAAATCCCGTAAAAACACCTGCTAATATTAAAAACAATTTATTTTTTTTAGTCATATAAACAGTTTAGGCAAAAAAGCGTGTATTAAACAAAAATTTGCGCTTTTTGTATTATTTTTTATTTTGCGCTTAAATATAGGTTAAAAAATGGAAAAACAGTTTAAAAAAACTATTGCTTTTTTTAGTTAAATATATTATACTAATAAATGTATTATTATGTAAACGCGCGTATATAGCGCACGCAACTATAAAAATAAGGTGGCTTATGTATTCATTAACTAAAAACAAAACTAAACAATTCTTTATAGTTTTACTTGCGTTGCTTATGGCTGTTACTATGCTTTTTGCTTCCGCTTGTAAAAAAGATGACGATAATGGTGACGGCGGCTCTGGTGGCGGTGGCTCTACCACTACCGAAACTACTTTGACTGACTATCAAGTATTAAAGAACGGCGACTTTGAGTATATGACCGACGAGAAGACTGAATTTCCTAAATCTTCTTCTATCGCGTGGACAAATTCCCTTGACTCTGGCTTAAACGGTAACACCGCTCCATCAACTTCTTCTAACGGTAAAAGCGGTATTATCGACACGCTTGACGATGATTCTACTTCTTCTCCATATAAAAAACTTAGCGACAGTTACAAGCCAAAAATTAACGATACCACTTTCTACAACCCACAAACTCCTTTCTACTATGGTTTAGTTGAAAACGAATTTGTTGACGACGTTGAAAGTGCTGATTATGAAGACAATAAAACTAAAGTAAACGCTAAGGGCACTAAAATTTTAATGATTCAAAATAAAACCAGCAATGAAAACATAGTTGGTACTGCCCAAAAGTTTAAGAGTTCTACTGCCCTTTCAATAACGAGCGATAGTTACGCGGAATTTTCAGTTTGGGTTAAAACGAAAGATTTAAAATCTACTTTCACTCAAAACCCTGGCGCGTATATAGCGCTTGACTTTAAAGTTGGCACAACCACTTACGACACGATTTACTTTAACAACATTAACACTAACGGCGAATGGGCTTTATTAAAGGCTAAAATTCAAGGCTTTGAATACGGCACTACTACCGCTTACGTAACGTTTGGTCTTGGTAAAGGTAACGCCCTTGGTAAAACGGGTTACGTTGAAGGCTTTGCTTATTTTGATAACGCACACTTTGAAGTGTTTAACAAGCAAGAATTTAACCACGATAGCGACGAAGTTATAACGGTTAATAAAGAAGAAAACTCTTCAATTGATATGGCTTTTAAAACTTACAAGTCAAACACAGCAGATTCTCAAAACAAAAACGATAAGTTCTCAACCTTTACTTATAAACTCAATTTAAGGCAAACTGATAATATTAGCACAAGCGCTATTACGGGTGCAGTTAGTCTTAATACAGATAATAGTTACAATACTGCAAACGGCATAGAAACAAGCACGGAAAAAGGCGTTGCTACTAAGGCTACCGTTCCTGCATCTTTAGCCGATAAGGTTGCAGATATTGATAAAATTGGCGGAAACGATAGCACGAGCGTAATTTACTTTAACTTTAATAAACTTACTTCGGCAACTTATTTAAGTAACGAAATTGCACTTGAAAAAGGCAAATATAATATGGTTACTTTCTACGTTAAGTCAAACGCGGTAAGGCTTAACTCTGACAAAGTTAGCGTTTCGGTTATCGACTACGTTAACGATAAAAAAGAATCTTCAAACACGGCGTTTAGTTCGTTTACTACGCAAGAAGTTGAAGAAGGTAGTTACGGCAAATGGGTTAAATACACTATAATGGTAAACAACCCTACCGATAAAGACGCTAAGTATAAAATCAATATTACCTTCGGCCCAAGCAAATCTTCTATTAAAAACGACGCTTTATTCTTACAATCTGGCTACGCTTTAATTGCAGATTTAAAAACTTGCGAAATTGAAGAAGATTTATACAACCTTGCAACTACCGATTCTACCTTCACTAAAGTTACGCTTAAAGGCGAATACGGTGCTTACGGCGAAGAAAGCGAAGATGAAACAAACGATATTTACAACACTAACGTTGACGGGCTTGGCAAACTTGAAATTGTAAACAAGGAAACAACTAATATTCCTGACTTTACTCGTAAAGACTGTGGCGAAGGCGTTATTAGCGGTGTTATCAACAGTAAATACAACGCTAACTACACACACATTAACAATCTTGACAATTTTGCAAAACTATACTCTAACAACAATAAATACGCGCAAGCAGTTGTTTTACAAAACAACGTAGCAAGCAATTCGGCGTTAGTTTCAAGCGCTAAAAACATAGGCGCTGGCAAGTTTGTTAAAATTGCAATTAAGTTAAACGTTAGCCAAGGCGCAACTGCAAACGTTTACCTTTCTACTAATAAACTAATTGAAAACTCTAACAAATATAAAGTTTTAGATATCAACCCAAATAGCGAAACATACAACTGGTCAAAAGAACTTAAAGCAAAAGTTACAGGCGAAAACAAAGATACGTGGACGGAAGTTGCTTTCTACGTTGCGGCGGGTAACGAAACTATTGATTATAGAGTTGAAATTTGGCTTGGCGATAGAAACGGAGAAGACGCAACTAAAACAACCGGCACGATGTTTGTTGAAAACGTAATTGTATCTGACTACACGGAAGCAGACTTTATGTACGCTAAAGATTTGTTTATTGACGCGCACGGAACGGATAGCGATTACGAAGCGTTTAAACACACTCGTACACCTGCAACGGTTAAAGAAACTATTGACGGTGAAGACGTAACTTCTACAAAATACTATAGCGAAAGAGAAATATATAACGGCAACGGCTTAACTAAGTTTGTTGACTACACTACTATTTTTGCCGATACTGAAATTGACAACACTACTAAAGACGAAGATGCCGACCATGACCATGACCACGAGCACGAAGGCGAAGAAGGCTACACCGTTAAAACTGACGCTGCACTTCAAATATCTTCAATAATTATAGCAGTAGTTTTAATTGCGGTTATGATTATAGTTCTTATTAGAACTACAGTTAAAAATAGAAGAAACAGAAAAGAATACGTTGCTTCTTTCTACGATAGAAATAGCCGTGAAAAAACATTGAAGAAAATTAACGCTAAAAAGGCGGAAGTCGTTTTAGACGAAGTTAGCGACGCTGAGTATAACTACGAAGAAGCCGAAAACGTTGAAGAAACCGTTATTGACGTAAATGAACTTAATAAAAATCCAGAAGATTTACAAGAAGACGGCGGTAGCGAAGAAACTACAAACGAAGAACCTTCAAGCGAAAACTAAAAACTAAATAAAAGTTCAGCGCGTTTGCGCTGAACTTTTTTATATTGCTTGTTACGTATAATTTATAATCAATCCCCCACCGCTAATAGCGGAGCCCCCTTTACTCAAAGGGGCCTAAATAAAAGGGGCATTACGTATGCTCCTTTATATATAAAAATTACTAATACTTATTCACTTTTAACTATTACTTATAACTTTTCTCTCGCATATGCCTCTTTTGTTTAAAGGTATAAAGTTTATTTTTCTTCTTATATGCCTCCCTTGTGTAAAGGGAGGGGGCACGGAGATTCCGTGTCGGAGGGATTGTTTGTTATATGCAAATTTTTAGGCATAAAAAAAGCACTTTTAAAAAGTGCTTCATTAGATTATGACAAAGAGTTTAGTTGATTTTAGCAAAAATTTTTTGCGGGTTGACGAGGAAAATACAAAAAAGACGAGCGTTCTTGTGAGGGCGCATACTTGCAAAGTATGTAACTAAACAAAACGCAAAGTATTTTGTAGTATTTTTCCGTCAAAAATCAATCTAAACGATATGGAATAATCTTTATTACTTTAAATATTTTTTAAGGTCTTCTACCCTATCAAGTTTTTCCCAACTAAATTCACTTCTACCAAAATGGCCGTAACTTGCCGTTTTAGAGTAAATTGGTTTTTTAAGGTCTAACGTTTTAATAATTGAGTAAGGTCTTAAATCAAACTCTTTATTAACTATATCTGCAATTTCGCCGTCTTGCAAAGCGCCCGTTCCGTGCGTGTTTATAAATACGGAAAGCGGTCTTGCAACGCCTATTGCATAAGAAAGTTCAAGCGTACACTCTTTTGCAAGGCCCGCTGCAACTATGTTTTTACAAATATATCTTGCCATATACGCAGCACTTCTATCAACTTTAGTTGGGTCTTTACCGCTAAACGCGCCACCTCCGTGAGGACAACTTCCGCCGTAAGTATCAACTATAATTTTTCTACCCGTCAAACCGCTATCGCCGTGAGGACCGCCTATTTCAAACCTGCCCGTTGGGTTTATATAATACTTAGTGTTTTCGTCAAGCAATTCGCTTGGTAAAACGGCTTTAATAACGTTTTCTAAAACGTCTTTACGGAGTTGTTCGGTAGTAACGCTTTCGCCGTGTTGAGTAGAAACTACAACCGCGTCAATACGCTTAACCTTTCTACCGTCGTATTCAACGGTTACTTGAGCCTTTCCGTCTGGACGTAAATAATCTAAAATACCTTGCTTTCTAACTTCGCTAAGCCTTTTTGTAAGTTTATGCGCAAGCGTTAACGCCATAGGCATATATTCTTCGGTTTCGTCGGTAGCGTAGCCAAACATCATACCTTGGTCGCCCGCGCCTATAACGTCGGCAACGTCGCCACTTTCGCGGTGCTCTACAGAACTATTTACGCCCATAGCAATATCGGCGCTTTGTTCGTTAATGCTCGTAAGAACTCCACAAGTTTTAGCGTCAAAACCAAATTTTGCACGAGTGTAGCCTATATTTTCAACAGTCTTTCTTGCAATAGCAGGAATATCAACGTAACATTTAGTAGAAATTTCGCCCATAATAAAAATTATGCCCGTGCAACAACTGCACTCGCACGCAACGCGCGCGTCAGGGTCTTTTTCTAAAATAGCGTCTAAAACCGCGTCGGAAATTTGGTCGCAAATTTTATCGGGATGACCTTCAGTTACACTTTCACTTGTAAAAAATTTATTCATTATCTTTATCCACCTTATTTACCGTATTTGTGGTCTTTTTTTATTGTAAAAACATTATATATTTTTTTTAAACGTTTGTCAATTATAAAGAATAATGTTAAAATGTTATTATGAATAATTATTGTAATATTTGCCCAAATAACTGTAACGTAAATAGAAATAACGGCGTTTTAGGTAAGTGTGGCGTTTCAAACGATATAAAAATTGCAAAATATTATCTTCACCCTTATGAAGAACCTATTGTTAGCGGTCAAAACGGCTCTGGCACGGTGTTTTTTACAGGTTGCAGTTTAAAGTGCGTATTTTGCCAAAATTACGAACTTTCAAGGGCCAAAACGGGCAAAACTATCACTCCAAAAGAACTTTCTAATATTTTTAAAGAACTTGAAGATATGGGCGCGCACAATATAAATTTAGTAACGCCTTCGCACTACGCTACTAAAATTATTGAAGCGCTTGATATTTACAAGCCTAATATTCCCATAGTTTACAACACTCACTCTTACGAAAATATACAAACTCTTAAACTAATTGACAAGTACGTTGACGTGTATTTAGCCGATTTAAAATTTTTTAGCCCGCTTATTTCAAAGCGTTACACAAGTAAAGAAAACTATTTTGAAGTTGCAAGTAATGCCGTTTTATATATGCTTAACTCTAAAAAAACGGTGGTTGATAACGGACTAATAAAAAGTGGCGTAATTGTAAGACATTTAATACTGCCTATGTGCCAAAACGACAGCGTTGAAATTGTAAATTGGTTTAAACAAAACCAAAAAAACGGCGCGTATTTTTCGCTTATGAGCCAGTACACGCCATACGGTGAAATTGCAAATTTTAAAGAACTTAACCGCCCTATAACCGAGCGCGAATATAACAAAGTTTTAAATAGTTTGCAAGATATAAACGAAGATAAAATATTTATTCAAGAACTTAATTCTTCTTCAACAAAATATATTCCTACTTGGGATTTTTAATTTAATACAAAAGTATAGCCCACTATACTTCGCTTTAAAGCGAAATGTAGTGGGCTTTTCATATCCACAAAATATAAAATTTATTAGTTATATTTTTAGCCTTGTGGCTAAAAGTGATATGCAAGAAAACTCTTGCGTTATATTAAATAAATCCACAACTCGCCAAAGGCGAATTTCATTGCCGATAGGCAATTTCACTTGTCGTTAGACAAATTTCATAAATCCGCAAGCGGATTTATTTAGTTGCCGAATCCCTTGTAGGGACTCGGCTTTAGCGTTGCCTTTTATTTTTTGCTTTTTTTCCGTCTTAAATTAAAATACTCTTTTAAAATTGCGCCTACTTCTTGTGGCTCGGCATAAGTTAGTTTGTTTAAAACCTTTCTATACTCTTTGTCAATTTTCTTCATAATTTCATTATGAGTAAAAAATAAAAAATTTTACATTAAAAAAAGTTTAGCATTTTTTACGCTAAACCTTTGTTTTATTGTTTTTAAGTTTTTCCGCCAAAAAACTAATAGGTAAGTGGCGTAACCTTATTTCCTACCCGTTGAGCCAAAACCGCCTTCGCCACGCTCGGTGCTATCTAAATTATCGCACTCTTCATAAGCGCAAGCGTAGTAGTCAACTATAACCATTTGAGCAACTCTTTCGCCCTTTAAAACTGTTTGTGGAACTTTGCCGTGGTTATGAAGCGCCACTTTTACTTCCCCGCGATAGTCGCTATCAATAACGCCAACCTTGTTTGCAGGCGCTAAACCTTTTTTGCACGCCAAACCGCTTCTTGCGTAAATTAAGCCCACCATACCTTCGGGAATTGCCACCGCTATACCCGTACCTATAAACGCCGTTTCGTTTGGGTTTATTGTAAGTTCTTCTTCTACGCTATAAAGGTCTGCTCCCGCAGAATATTCCGTGCCAAAAGTAGGAGTTACGGCGTTTTCATTTAATTTTTTGAATTTAATAACAGTTTTTTTCATATTTTTACCCTTCTAAATTATATAATATAACTTTGTTTTTTTGTAAACTTTCTTTAACGTCAATAACGCGTTGATTTGAAGAACCTTTAAATAAAAGCGTTATGTCTTTTAACTCTTCTATAAACTTGCCGTCAACTAAAACGTCGATAAGTTCAAGCATTTTATTAGTATATTCCGTTTTTGCACGGCTATCGCCTAAAAGTTCGCTATCAAATAAATAACCCGTATAGCACCAAATATTTTTAGATGGAACTTCTTTTTTAACTCTTTCTAAAAAAGGAAGTAACGCCTTTTGGTTTTGCGGTTCAAAAGGCTCACCGCCAAGTAGCGACAACCCGTCAACAAAACTGTTTTTAAGCGAATTTATAATTTCGTCTTCTACTTCTTTGGTAAAAGGTTTGCCGTAATTAAAATCCCACGCTTCGCTATTAAAACAGTTTTTACAGCGATGCGTACAACCCGAAACAAAAAGCGAAGTTCTAACGCCTAAACCGTTTGCTATATCGTTAAATTTTATAGTTGCATAGTTCATAATCTTATTAAAACTAAAAATCTTTTAGCAAGGCGCTAAAAGATTTTAGTACTTTTTAAAGGTGAAGCACCCTTTCCTTTATTTCTTGAGTTCTACCTTGGTTCCAGTATTGCGTGCCTATATAACCGCAAGTACGGCGTGCAACGTTCATTTTAGTTTGGTCTGTATTACCGCACTTAGGGCATTTCCAAATAAGTTTACCGCTTTCATCGCTAACTACTTGAATTTCGCCGTTATAGCCACAGCATTGGCAATAGTCGCTTTTAGTGTTAAGTTCCGCGTACATTATGTTATCGTAAATAAATTGCATAACCTTAATAACCGCTGGAATATTGTGTTGCATATTAGGAACTTCAACGTAACTTATTGCACCACCTGGTGAAAGTTGTTGGAATTCCGCTTCAAATTTAAGTTTTTCAAACGCGTCGATAGGCTCGGTAACGTGAATATGATAACTATTTGTAATATAGTTTTTATCGGTTACGCCTTCGATAACGCCAAAACGCTTTTGAAGTGATTTTGAGAATTTATAAGTAGTGCTTTCAAGCGGAGTGCCGTATAAAGAATAGTCGATATTTTCCGCTTTTTTCCACTTATTAGTATATTCGTTTAACTTACGCATAATTTTAAGGCCCATTTCTTTGCCTTCTGGTTCGATAAGTTTTTTGCCCGTTAAATAGTAAACCGTTTCCCAAAGACCTGCATAGCCAAGTGAAATAGTAGAATAACCGCCGTGTAAAAGTTTATCAATTTTTTCGCCAGACTTTAAGCGTGCAAGCGCGCCGTGTTGCCAAAGTATAGGTGCAGCGTCACTTAAAGTGCCCGTTAAACGCTCGTGGCGTGCTTGTAAAGCACGGTGGCAAAGTTCCATTCTCTCGTCAAATATCTTCCAGAAATTATCTTCGTCTTTACCGGAAGATAAAGCAATGTCAACAAGGTTTACCGTAACTACGCCTTGGTTAAATCTGCCGTAATATTTAGGCTTACCGTCTTCGTCAACGAAAGGAGTTAAGAACGAACGGCAACCCATACAAGTGTAGCAATGACCTTCGCCGTTTTTATCTTTCTTTAAAGAAAGCATAACCTTTTCAGAAATATAGTCTGGCACCATACGTTTTGCAGTACACTCAGCAGAAAGTTTTGTAAGATAGAAATAAGGGCTATCTTCGTGAATATTTTGCTCTTCTAAAACGTAAATGAGTTTAGGGAAAGCAGGTGTAATATACACGCCTTGCTCGTTTTTAACACCGCGAATACGTTGTTTAAGCGTTTCTTCTATCATAATGGCAAGGTCTTGCTTTTCTCTTTCGTTTTTAGCCTCGCCTAAATACATAAATACCGTTATAAACGGTGCTTGGCCGTTAGTTGTCATAAGAGTAACAACTTGATATTGAATAGTTTGAATACCACGCCTAATTTCATCTCTAACGCGCTTTTCAACAATTGCTTTAAGTTGGTCTTCTTTAATTTCAATTCCAACGTCGTCAAACTCTTGCTTAACTTCCTTCATAAACTTTTCACGCGAAATTTGAACGAAAGGTGCTAAGTGAGTAAGCGAAATGCTTTGACCGCCGTATTGTGAAGATGCAACTTGCGCAATAATTTGCGTTGCAATGTTACAAGCCGTTGAAAAACTGTGTGGCTTTTCAATCATAGTGCCCGAAATAACCGTGCCGTTTTGAAGCATATCTTCAAGGTTAACAAGGTCACAGTTATGCATATGTTGAGCGTAATAGTCGGCATCGTGGAAGTGAATAATACCGTCTTCATGCGCGTTAACAATATCTTGCGCAAGTAAAATACGCTTGGTTATATCTTTTGAAACTTCGCCAGCCATATAGTCGCGTTGAACGCTGTTTACGGTAGGGTTTTTGTTAGAGTTTTCTTGCTTAACTTCTTCGTTATTGCACTCTATTAAAGTTAAAATGCGGTCGTCTGTGGTGTTAGATTTTCTTACAAGTTGCCTTTTAAAACGATAAGTAATATAAATTCTTGCAAGGTTAAAAGCCCCGTAGCGCATAATTTCGTTTTCTACAAGGTCTTGAATTTCTTCTACGCTTAAAGAGCGCGCTCTGCCAGCGCAAATTCTTTCAACGTTATTTGCAAGTTCTCTAATTTGGGCTTCGGTTAATCTATCTGCTTCTACAACTTCGTTATTCGCTTTTTTAACCGCGCCTATAATTTTACTTAAATCAAAGGTTGCTTCTAAACCACTTCTTTTGATAATTTTCATAACTTTATCCCCTACTTTTAAGTCGTATTTTAGTGACGTATTGGTAGTATACCACACATATAAGCGTTTTATTTGTTGTTTTTGCAACAAAATTGCAAATAATAGAAAAAATACACAATATATTGTGGTTGTATAAAAAACACGGCAACAACATATTGTTTCCATTTTTCTTAAAATATGGCTTGACAAGGCAAATTTTGCCTATTTTGAGCGGAGTTTACCGCTTTTCTATATATATATAATAGAAATAAAAAAAGCGGGCAAATTTTGCCCGCTTTACGCTTTAAAATTACGCTTTAATTAAGTCGCTATAAGTTTTTTCAAATTTTTGAACTACGCTTTCGTTTTTAGCGTTCTTTTTAATGAACGAATTAACAATGTCGTTAACGGTTATAGAAGAAAGGTTGTTTACTTTATAAGCCTTGAATTCGTAAGGCATAGAGCCTTCTACGTCAAGTAATTCTTCAAATTTCGCTAAACTAAGCGGTTCGTCTCCCGTTGGAGTTATAACCTTTGTGCAAAGCATAATATGATAGCCGAATTTTGTTGCAACTATTTTCATACTGCCAACGCCTTGTGTAACAAGTTCTTTTTGCGTATCTTCAAATTCTTTAACGAATTGAGTGCCCATTGGCGAATATAAGTAACCGTAATTTTCCGTAAGTGAACCACCGTCGGTTGAGAAAGCGTAAATAAGGTCTCTAAACTTATCCATAGTGGCATCGTCAATAGTACCGTCTTTAACGGTTACGTTTGGAACGGTTACGATAGCGTCTGTTTTTGGAACAACGCCCATAACGTCGTTAAAGATGCCGTTTATAAACGTATTAAACGGAATTTCAACTTCGCTAATACCTTGGTAAGTATATGCAGTTTTTTCGTCTTCCCCGTCTAAATATTTATAATCTTTTGCGCCGTAAATTTTACCGCCGAATACTTTTAAGGCGTCCGTTTTAACGTAGTCTTTACCAAAAGTGAATACGTTATTTTGAGCGTCGTATTCGCCTAAATTTGAAAGAACCCAAGTTTGACGCAAATCTTTTGCCGTAATATTGTTAAGCATTTCGCCACGGTATGCAATTCTTTCGCTATCGGTAAACTTAGCGTTATTTTCAAACGCGTCAACAAGCGCTTGTTGTTCTTTATTAAAGCCTATTAAAAGGTTTGCGGTGTAGCCGTATTTTGAACCCTTGTTGTAATCAGGGTGGTATGCCACGTAAGAGTTTGCACTCGTGCTTTCAAGTTTTGCTTCGTAATTTGCGCTTGACTTATCAAAGTCTATTTTTTGGCTTTCAAATAACGACTTATATTCGCTATACAAGTTTGCTTTAGTAACTTGATTTTCTTGTTGGTTTACAAGCGCTAACTTATATTTTGAAACGATTAAAGTTTCGTATTCAGTTTTTAAAACGTTTGCAAAGAAAGTGTTAGCAGTAAATAATTCTTCCTTATTAGGTGTTTTTGCTTCGCTTGCTTTAATATAACCTAACTTTTTAAGATGGCTAATAACTTTTGTTAAAGCCTTTTGCCTATCTAACGAAACGATATCAAATTTTTCTTTAACGCCGTTGTAAACTCTTAAAGCAACGTCATACTTAGTGTCGGTATCGCTAAAAGTTATTCCTAAGTTGTATTTTTTGCTAACCGTTTCAACGCTCTTTTTGTAAGTTTCGGTAATTTTAGAAATTTCAGGGTCGTTTTTAAGTTCGTATTCATTACCTTCTTTATCGGTAGGAATTGTTAACGTTGCACGATTTGTAAGTTTAAAAGTTTCGTAAGAATAAGTTTTAGAATATTCTTTTTCTATAAACTCGCTAATGAACGTGTCGATAGTGAGTAAAGCGTTGTAGTGCGCTAAAGCGTATTCGTACTCAGTCAAATAATCGTCTAAAATTTCAAGTTTGCCGTAAATATCTTTGTCTTTATAGCCGTTATAATTAACTTCGCTAACAGGGTTACCTTCCCAGTTGTTTTTTGCCAAAACCCTTTCTTTTGAAGTAGGATTACCATTTTGAACTGCTTCCGTTGCTTGGTCAAAATAGCCCTTTTCAGTATTGCCTTCTTCGCCGGTAGTAGTTACGAGCGCTTTCATTGCTTGTTGAACTACTATTAAGTTTTGAGTAAGCGAATTTATAATTTCATTGTACGCGTCTTCATTAGAAGTGCCGTAATATTGATAGTAATATGCGTTTGACGTGTAAGCGGAAACCATATCTCTTTTAATAACGTTTTCCTTTAAATTTTCATCAAGAGAAACGGTAGCAACAACGAGCGCCATATCCTTTTCTGCATCGGTTTCAATAAGAGCACAGCCAGAAAGAACCGCAGTTGATAAAACTACCGCCGTTATAAGTGATACAATTTTAGCAAAAAGTTTTTTCATAAATTTCTCCGTATAAGTAATTTAAGGTATAACCTTAAACGAAAATTTTTAAACAATACAAATATTATACATAATATTTATATATATTGCAATAGTTTTAAACGAATTTTACATAAATTTCACTTTTAAAACTATCCTTTACTGTCGAATTTTTTAACTAAAAGTAAAAAACTCAATCATTTTATTTATAATTTCTTCGGGTTTTCCGCTTTCTACGCTAAAAGAAAGTTGCGGATAGTCGTTAAACGAAAGCGTTACGCATTTATTAAATTGCTTTAAAGCGGTTGTAAGTTTTTCGTTTTTTAAGCAATCTAAATTAGAAAGCGTAACTAATCCAACGTGCATAGAAACTTTTATTTTTATTGCGCCCACGCTACTTGCAAGGCACTTTAAAAGCGCAACGTTTATAAGCGTTGAAACGCAACTTGGCATAGCGCCGAAAGTTTCCGTAAGCGATTTTTTAACCTTTTCCGCATCGTCACCGTTAGATATTTCAGCAATAATTTTATACGCGTCCATTTTAGCACTTTCGTTTTCAATATAGGCGCTTGGAATATGCGAGTCTGCCTTAATATCAAGTTCTAAACCGTCGAGTTTAGTTCTTTCACTAAGTTCTTCTTTTAAAAGTTTACTGTATAGTTCGTAGCCTATTTTATCCATATGCCCGTGCTGTTCTTTACCTAAAACGCTACCCGCGCCCCTAAGTTCTAAATCGCGCATGGCAATTTTATATCCGCTACCCATTTCGGTAAATTCCATAAGAGCGGTAAGCCTTTTATACGCTACGTCTGTTAAAACTTTGTTTTGAGCATAAGTAAAATACGCGTATGCCATTAAGTTGCTTCTTCCTACTCTACCTTTTAATTGATATAGGGTGGAAAGCCCCAAAGTGTCGGCATCGGCAACTATTAAAGTGTTTGCTTTTGGCATATCAATGCCGTTTTCAATAATGGTGGTTGCAACTAAAACGTTTGCTTCTTGCCTATAAAACGCCGAAACGTTATTTTCAAGCATACGCTCAGGCATTTGCCCGTGCGCAACTATAACTTTTGCGTCTTTTACAAGTTCTTGAATTTTGCTTGCAAATGAATAGATACTATCAACTTTATTATATAAAACAAAAACTTGACCACCGCGCGCAAGTTCGCGGTTAATTGAAGACGTAATAAGCGAATCGGTAAGTTCCGTAACCACCGTTTGAACGGGTATTCTTTGTTTTGGCGGAGTGTTTATAGTGCTTATGTCGCGTATGCCGGAAAGCGATAAGTGTAGCGTTCTTGGAATAGGGGTAGCCGAAAGAGTTAAAGTATCTACGTTCTCTTTTAAAACCTTTAATTTTTCCTTATGCTCAACGCCAAACCTTTGCTCTTCGTCAATAACCAAAAGCCCTAAATCTTTAAATTTTACGTCCTTTGAAAAAAGGCGGTGCGTGCCTATAATTAAGTCAATATCGCCCTTTTCAAGTGCGGAAAGCGTGTTTTTTACTTGATTTGGCGTTCTAAAACGGTTTAATACGGCTATTCTAACGCCAAAATCTTTAAAGCGCGCCTTTGCCGTTTGATAGTGTTGTTCGCTTAAAATGGTTGTTGGCGTAACTATTGCCGTTTGCTTTGAGTCCATTATAGCCTTAAAACACGCGCGGAAAGCCACTTCCGTTTTGCCAAAGCCAACGTCACCGCAAAGTAGCCTATCCATAACCTTGCTACTTTCCATATCTTCTTTAATTTCGCTAATAGATAAAAGTTGGTCTTCCGTTTCTTCATAGCCAAAAGACGACTCGAATTCTTCCGTCAAAGCATTGTCGCTTGAAAAAATAAAGCCTTTACGCTCTTTTCTTTCCGCATACAATTTTTTAAGGTTTATAGTCATTAAAGAAATAGATTTTCTTACCCTTTCTTTAATCCTTTCAAAGTCACGACTGCCTATTTTATTGAGCGTTGGCGTTTCGCTACCGCCTAAATACTTGGATAATTTATCCATTTGGTCGGTTGCAATATAAAGCCTATCGCCACCAGCGTATTCAAGTTCTACGTATTCAAGCGTGCCTTCGATAGTGCTTATTTTTTTAAGACCTTTTACTATGCCAACGCCGAAAGTATCGTGTACGGCAAAGTCGCCAACGGTAGGCGCGGTAAACATATCGCCACGCTTGCGCTTTACTTTTTTATCGCGTTGTTTTTTTGCGGTTATATCGCCCGTACCTATTATAACGAGTTTTTCGCCATGAAGAATAAAACCGCTTTCTAAGTATTTAGGAAAAACGTTAATTTTGCTTACGTTTTCCGTAATATTTTCTAAATAAGTTGCGGTTATTTTGTTTTGAATAAGGTCACTATAAACGCTTTTTGCGTAGCGCGCGTCGCCACAACAAATAACTACTTTATAACCCGTAACTTGCCAGTTTAAACAGTCGCTATAAAGTTCACTTGGTTTTAAAAAATAGCGGTTTATAGGCGAAGTATTTACCGTAAAAGTTTTTAACGGATTAAAAAACGGCACGGTTGATTGAAGCGATTGCAAACTAAGCATAGGGCGTTTTGTAAGAGCGTTTAACACGCTTTCTTTATTTGCAATTTGCCTATCGCTAAAAGAAAGGGCTTCGCCCTTTGCCATTAAAGATTTTAACCTTTCGCCATGCTCTTTGTAAAAATATTCTAAGGTAGAGTAAATAATTTTAGGCTCGTCGAATATTATTCCGCAACTGCCGTTTAAAAAGTCGAAAACGTTGCTCGTTGAATTTTTAATAAGCGGGAAAACGTACTGTAAACTATCGTCAAAAAGGTCGCTTTCAAGTTTTTCTATAAGTTTTGAATATATGCCTTTTGCCGTGCTTTTGGTAAGCAAAGTGCCGTACTCTTTATACGCTAAATTGAGTGCGGTTTTTATATTTTCTACTTCTGCTTCTTCAATAATAACGTCGGTTGCCATTACGGCGGTTACGCTATTTTTTTCTTCGCCGTTAAGCGTAACTATTTGCTCAACGAAATCGCCGAAAAAGTCAACTCTATAAACTTCGTTTTCGTTTATAGGAAAAATTTCTAAAATGTCGCCACGAACGGAAAAAGTGCCTTGAACTTCACTAAAATCTACCCTTTTATAGCCTAATTTTATAAGGCTTTCTATAAGAGAATAAAGGTCGTATTCATTGCCTTTTTCAATAGTAATAAAGTCTATTTTTTTAGGAAACAACTGCAAAATTGCTTCAAAAGTTGTAACTACTTTTTTTGCGCCTAAACTCATTTTGTAAAGAGCCGTTAAACGCTTAAATAAACTTTCTTTATTGTATGCCGTTTTGAAAAGCAAAACGTCGTCTTTGGCGGGTAAATAAACTGCCGTTTCGCCACTAATTTGGCTTATTAGTTCGGCGGTTTTTTGCGCGGTTATACCGTCTTTAACAATAGTTAAGGTAGGAAAATCAAAGCACGCGGTTATAGCACTTTTTTGCGGTAGTGAAACGCCAAATACCGCGGTAGGTAACCCACCGCGGAACGAAAGTTCAATATTTTTAATAATACCGTCGCCACCCGACGGCTTTAAAAGAGATTTAAGCATATTAGCCGTTATATTTTTGCATTACGATAGGTAACGCTTTTGAAGACACGAAATCAATGACCGCGTCGCACGCCCTAAGTAACGCTCCGTCAATTAACTCTTTATCTTCCTTTGTAATTTGCGACAAAACGTAATCTTTTAAGTCGCCTAAAAAATTAGTTGGTTTTATGCCAACCCTTATCCTTAAAAAGTCGCCACAGCCTAACTTATTTATTATATCGCGCATGCCGTTATGAGTGCCTGCACTACCCTTTTCGCGTATGCGCAAAACGCCTTTATTAAGGTCGATATCATCGTAAACGACAACGATGTTTGAAAGCGGAATTTTATAAAAATTAACGGCTTCAATAATGCTTGAACCACTTAAATTCATATAGGTGTGCGGTTTTAAAAGCACCACCTTTTGACCGTTAATGGTAGTTTGCGCGGTAACGCCTTTAAACTCTTTTTTATTAAATTCAACGCCTAAACTTTTGGCAACTAAGTCAAGCGCCAAAAAGCCCATATTGTGCATAGTATTTAAATACTTTTTATCTGGGTTACCAAGCCCTACTACAAGATACATAAAAATTCTCCTTGCATTTAATTATACACCGCAACGCTAAATTTTGCAACTTGTTTTTTAAGTGGAGTTTTAAGTAAAAGTAAAAAAAATGCCGTTTTCCGTTTACAAATAGTGTATTTTTTGGTAATATGTAAAAGGTGATATTATGAACTATGAAATTTTATATGGTAGCAATTATAGTAATGCTGAAGTTGAAGCGCGTATTAGCGATTTAAAACGCTCGTTTTTTGACGGCGAGCAACAAGAAGCCGAATTTTTATTTTCTTCTTCTGGCAGAGCCGAAATTTTAGGCAACCATACCGACCATAACCACGGTTTAGTTATGGTTGCAAGCATAACTTGCGATATTTTATGCGCGGTTAATAAACAAAGCGAAAACGTAGTTAAAATTTACGCAAAAGAATACGACCCCGTTATTGTAAACTTAGAAGATTTATCGGTAAGTAAAAGTGAATTTGGCACTTCTAACGCGCTTGTTAGAGGCGTTGCAAAAGCGTTTTTAGACCGCGGTTATAAGGTTGGCGGTTTTACCGCTTATACTACGAGCAATATTTTTAAGGGTGCGGGCGTTTCTTCTTCCGCCGCCTTTGAAGTTCTTATTTGCGAAATTTTTAACGCTTTATATAACGACGGTAAAATGGACGCGATTGAGCGCGCAATAGTTTCGCAATACGCAGAAAACGTTTACTTTAATAAGCCTTGCGGTCTACTTGACCAATGCGGAATTTCAATAGGCTCGCTTGTTAAACTTGATTTTAACGGCGGTAAATGCCCAACTTATGAAAAAGTGAACTTTCTTAAAGGATACTCGATAGTTATAACGAACACGGGTGGCGACCACGCAAGTTTAACCGAGCATTACGCTTTAATTAGAAAGGATATGGAATCTATTGCAAGTTACTTTGGCAAAAAAGTTTTAAGAGACGTTAACTATAACGAATTCGTTAAAAAATTGCCGTCGCTTAAAAACCATTTTAACGGGCGCGCAATAATGCGAGCAATGCATTTTTACAAAGAAAACGAACGCGTAGTTACGGCTTATAACGCCCTTAAACAAGGCGATGCTAAAACGTTTTTAAACGCGGTTAACGAGTCGGGCGCGTCGAGTATGAGAATGCTACAAAACTGCTACGTTCCAGGTGACGATAAGCAACCCGTTGCCCTTGCAATTGAAACTTCACGCTTAATTATTAAAGACGGTGCGGTTAGAGTTCACGGCGGTGGCTTTGCAGGTTCAATTTTAGCAATAGTAAATAACGAAGAAGTTGACAATTACGTTAGCGTTTTAAAAAATATGTTTGGCAAAAATAACGTGTTTAAAGCGTCTATAAGAGAAGTTGGAACAACGCTTGTAAAATAGCAAATTTTTACAAAAACTAATTAAATATAACAAAATACACCACTTAAATTATGGTATATATTATATAACTAATTTAGGCGGTGTTTTTTTATGATTAAAAAGAAAGTTACGTATTTAGACGCTTTTAACCTTTTATTACAGTTTACTTTTTGTTATTTTCTTTCAAAAAGCATTGATTTTGAAGCGTTTTTTAGCGTTCCTTTTTATATTTCTTTACTTTTTAACGGGTTTAATCCTTTTACGGCAAGCGCCGTTTTTATTTTTTGCTTTTTACCTACTCTTAACTTAAAAATTTTAATTGCTTCAATAGTAGTTTCGGCGTTTTTATCGTTCGTTTTTTTGGTTTATAAAAGAAAGAAAAAAACGGTAGGGGCAGAACTTATTATATACTCTACTATTTCGCTTTTAGCATTTTCTTTTATCGTTGATAGCGAGCCCGTAATTTTTAATCTTATAATTTCTTGCGTTTCAATCATTTTAGTTTTCGTTTTTATTTCTTCAACGAAAGTAGTGTTTTTTAAGCGGTTTAATTATAGGTGTAGTTTAGATGAACTTTTATGCTTGAGTATTTTTGCGGTGCTCGTTCTTTTAGGCGTTAATAACGTTTTTAACGCTAACGTTTGCAAGGCTATAATTATTTTTATAGGGCTTTTTTGCCTTTCTGTGTTTAACGGAAAAGTTGCAACTTGCGTAAGTGTTATACTTTCCCTTTCGTTGGCAACTGCCCAAAAATCACTTACCTCCGTTGCCGTTTTTCCACTTTTAATTTTAGGCGCGTCGCTATTTTTTAAGCAATCTAAACTAATTAGTGCGCTCACTTTAATAGTTTTTGACCTTATTTTTATGCTACTTTTTAAAGTTTACGGCTCGTTTTCTTACCAAGACGTTTTTTATACCATTACCCCTTGCGTTCTCTTTTTAGTTTTACCTACGCCTTTAATAAACGCTCTTAGCAAAAAAACCGAAGCAATAGAAAATAAAGTGCTTTCTAAGTACGCAATAAACCGTAACCGAACTACAATTTCAAGTAAACTTTACGGAATTGCAGACGTTTTTATGCAAATGAAACACAGTTTTACGGCTCTTGAAAATAGCGTTTCAACCGATGAAGACTTACTTTACAAAATGGCAGACGAAGTGCTTATTGAAGTTTGCGAAAAATGCCCGTCGTACCTAAGGTGTAAGCAAAACGGATATCCCGACAAAAAGGAACTTATAAAAATACTGTCAATAGGTATTGCCAAAAATAGAATTTCGCTTATTGACCTTACTAAAAAGTTTACCGAAAGTTGCGGATACGTGAACGGAATTATTTTTGAAATGAATTCGCTTATTACTAAATATCGTGAAAAAGTTAAGGAAAGCGAAGATATTTTAAGCGGTAAAGAACTAATAAAAATGCAAAGCGAAGGCGTTGCTAATATGCTTAAAGGTTTGGCAGTTGATTTTTCTAAAACACTTTCCTTTTACGGTGAAATAGAAAGGAAAATAGGCGAAAATTTGAGAAAAAAAGGCATAGAATTTAGCGAAATTATGGTTTTTAACGTAGGCGAAAATACCGAAGTTAGTTTAGTTGTAAACAGCGACGATTTATTTAACGCAGGGCTTTTAGATGCCGTTAGCGAGTGTTTAAATAAAAGTGTAACCATAGTTTCAAAAACGGCAATTTCAAGTAAAGCGGTTGCCGTTTCCATTAAAGCGTCACCGTGCTACGACGCGGCTTTCGGGCTTGCAACGGCAGTAAAAAACGGCTCTACAAAAAGCGGAGATACGCACGCCTTAACTAAAATTGACGAAGGCAAGTTTTTAATTGCCCTTTCCGACGGTATGGGGAGCGGAAAAATAGCAAACGAAACGTCTTCAACGGCAATTTCGCTTATAGAGTCGTTTTACAAAGCAGGGCTTGAAAGCAACCTTATTTTAAATATGGTAAACAAAGTTTTAGCGCTTAATATCGACGATAATTTTTCCGCTATGGATATTTTAACCGTCAACCTTTTTTCGCTCTCTGCCGACTTTATTAAAATAGGCGCGCCGTATAGTTTTATTCTTTCCGAAAGTTCTATAAAAATTATTGAAGGCAATTCGCTTCCGCTTGGCATTTTAGACGACCTTACCCCTACGGGTTGCGCGTATAAACTAAGCGAAGGCGAAGTGGTTATTATGATTACCGACGGCATTAGCGACGCGTTCTCGTCGTCAACCGACCTTGTTGACTTTATTCGCACCTTAGACAACAAAAACCCGCAACTAATAGCCGATAGCATACTTAAAAAGGCTCTTGATTTAGAAAACGGAATTAACAAAGACGATATGACCGTTTTAGCCGTAAGAATTTTTAAAAAGGTGTCATAAACACTTTATATTCGCACTTTTTAAGGTTACAATAAAGTTGCGTCTGGAAAAATTTTACGGGAGGGATTTTATAAAAACGGCTAAAATTAACGCTAAATTTTTACTGCGTTTGCACTTTGCAAAATACGGCTATTGCAACAACCTTTTTTTGTACTATTCTTCCAAAGGAATTTACAATGAGCACAGAAGAAATATTACAAGTTTTGCAAAAGTTTAACGTTGAAACTCTTACTCTTGCTTTCGTTACTTTTCTTTTAACTTGCGCCGTTAAAAAATTAGTGCCATATAGCGCTAAAAAGGTTATTCCTTTAATACCTTTTTTGATAGGCACTATATTATATTTTACCTACGCATATCTTCTTTTAAAGTGCACTAATTATCTTTATATCTTAAAAAAAGGGCTTCAAATAGGCGGTGTGGCAACTTTTTACTACGCCGTAATTAAACAACTTTCAAAAAACGGTAATTTAAAAAGTACCGTTGCAGATATTTTAAAAGGCATACTTAAAACAAAGCCCGTAAGTAATGTTGCTTCAAAAATTATAAGTTCTTATTCAACAAATAATAGTGACGAGCAAAATAGAGAAAAGATTGCTGAAATTATTGCCCAAAACACTTCTATTAGTCAAAACGAGTGCCAAACTATTACGGGAATAATTTTAAAAGAAATAACTAACGCAAACAAAAAGTAAATTCATTGTCAGCGCAAAAACAATAAGAAGAACGGCTTAAAACACCGTTCTTTTTTATTTTTACATATTTTTATTTCGTTTGCTAATAGTAACTTTATGAATATTTTAAAAACGCTTACCAAAAACGTTGATAATTTAAAAAAAATTATCGATAGCGACGACGTGTTTTTTTACAACTTTAAAATAAACGCTCAAAACGCCGTTGTAGTGTTTTTAGAAGGGTTAAGCGATAAAATTTTAATAGGAAAGCAAGTTGTTGAGCCGTTTAAAAATATAGAAAGCATAACTTCTTTTAAAAGCATTTTAAACGCTATAACCGCGCCGGAAACGGAAGAAGTTTACACTATAAAAGATTGTGCCGTAAAAATTTGCGAAGGCGACGCCATAGTTTTTGTAGACGGCTATAATACGGCAATTAACGTTAAATGCAAAAAACCAACTTCGCGCGCGGTTACCGAACCGCCAACGTCTTCCGTATTAAAAGGCCCGCGTGAAGGTTTTGTTGAAAACTTGCAAATGAACGTTTCGCTACTTAGGCAACGAATAAAATCGCCCGATTTATGCATTAAAAAATATAGCGTTGGCAAATACTCTAAAACGGCGGTTGAAATAGTTTATATATCTTCTATTGCAAACGAAAAAATTGTAAAGGCTGTAACGGAAAAAATTAAAAAAATTGACGTTGACGGTATTATTGATAGTTCCTATATAATAAAGTGCATTTCCGACAGAAAAACTACTCTTTTTAGGCAAGTTGGAACTACCGAAAAGCCCGAT
The DNA here is from genome assembly GCA_045637905.1 of Christensenellaceae bacterium. Lineage (GTDB taxonomy): Bacteria > Bacillota > Clostridia > Christensenellales > Borkfalkiaceae > HGM11412. The sequence goes on from JAZUAJ010000001.1 coordinate 231,451, forward strand.
ATATTATCCGCAAAACTACTTGAAGGCAGGGTTGGAATTATGGTTGACGGCTCGCCTATCGTTTTAACCGTGCCGTTTTTGTTTATTGAAGACTTCCAGTCAAGCGAAGATTATTACGTAAACGCGTATAGAGCAAATTTATCGCGTACGCTTAGAATTTTAGCGGTTATCGTGGCAATAATACTGCCGTCGTTTTTCGTGGCGGCGCAACTTTTTCACTTGCAAATTATACCGCTAAACTTTTTGTTAACGATTGTTGGTAGCATAAAAGGAATACCTTTATCGCCAAGCGTTGAAATGTTTTTTACGCTGTTTATTTTTGAAATTTTAAATGAAGCAAGTATTCGTATGCCACGCTACGTTGGCATTGCTATGAGCGTTGTAGGCGCGCTCGTATTAGGCGAAACTGCCGTAAACGCGGGCATTGTTTCAACGCCTACCATTATGATTATGGCACTTTCGGGCATTTGTATTTACACCGTTCCCGATATGACGGAAACACTTTCCGTTTTAAGAATACTTTTTTTAATAATAGCAGGTTCTTTCGGCGGGTTTGGAATAGTATTGTTTGGGTGCGCAATAATAGTATATTTAAGCGATTTTGACAGTTTTGGCGTGCCTTATTTATCACCGTATTCGCCTATCGTTAAAAACGACTTGCAAGACGCAATAACAATGTCGTTTTACGCGGAAATGAAACGAAGACCAGCCGTTTTTAAACCAAAAAACGTTATAAGGAAAAAATTTTAATGGAAAAATCTGTAACCACGCGCCAACTTGCCGTTATATGTGCGGTTGGCTTTACTATAACAAAACTTCATATACTTCCCGCAATGCTTTCGCGCTATTCAAACGAAGCGTTATGGCTTTCCGCGCTTATAAATATTGTTTTAGACTTTTTTTTATTACTTGCCGTTTTAAAAATTACGAGTAACGCTAAAAACGAAAACATTATGGAATTTTTAGAAAATAGGTTTGGCAAAAACGTTTCAAAAATTATTTGTTTTATATACGTTTTGTTTTTTATGCTTAAAGCCTTTATTCCTATTTACGAGCAAAAAAACTCTATTGAACTTACCTTTTACGAAACTCAACCAACTTTTTTAACCTTTATGCCGTTTTTCGTAGTGGCGTTTTATATAGTTTTAAAGGGCGTTAGACCGTATGCAAGAAGTATGGAAATTTCGCTTTGGATTTTTATTTTAGGGTTAGCAATTATATTTTTACTTTCAACGTTTTCTGGAACTTATAGTTCGCTACTTCCTATAATTCCTAACAATTTTGCATTTTTAAACGGCTCTTTTAAAAGCCTAATTTGGTTTGGCGACCCGCTTTTTTTACTCTTTTTTGCAGGAAAAATTGAGCGAAGCAAAAATCATAACAAAAAAATAATAACCGCGTATATAATTTACGCCGTTTTAACGCTTTTGTTTTTAGTTGTTTTTTACTCTATATTTTCAACTATTGCAGAAAGGCAATATTACGCGTCGCTTAAAATGAGCAAGTATTCAATTTCTCTTTCCGATATAGGCAGGTTTGACTATTTAGGCGCGTTTTTACTTTCGGGCATTAACGTGTTTCAAGTTTGCTTACCACTTATTTTTTCGGCAATTTTACTTGCTTACTGTTTTAATTTTAAAAATAAAGTTATACCTTGCTTAATAGTTGTTTTAATTGAGTTTGCCCTTTCTATTTTAACTCAAAACGACTTTTTTAAAAGCCTTTCCTTTATGCAAAATTACGCGGTATATTTCTTTATTTTAATGACGTATTTAATTCCTATTATAATGCTAATTAAAAGGAGAAAAAATGGTATTTAAGCGCGCTAAAATTTTTATACTAATATTTATTGCTATTTTTATATTCTATTTTACGTCCGACTTCGCTCTTTTGAACATTGAAAAAACGGCGTTTATAGTTTCGCTTGGCATTGATAAAACGGAAGAAGAATATTCCGTTACGGCGCAAATTGCCGTGCCAGAATCGTCAATAGGTCAATCTTCTAACGACGAGTCCGTTATAACTGCAAGCGGAAAAACGCTATACTCCGCCGTTGCCAAAATAGGCGAAATGACGGGTTGGTATCCTAAACTTAGTTTTTGCAACCTTATTATTTTAGGCGAAAGTATGCTTGCGGAAAACGTTTTTAACGTTATCGACTTTTTTATTCGTTCCTATAAAGTAGAAGACTCTGCAATTTTATGCGCGTGCTACGGCCAAGCAAAAGAAATTTTGCTTTCACATTCCCCGCTTGATAACATTTCGGGCTTGTCGCTTGCTAAAATTTTTGTTAGAGATTACAACGGCGCAAGCCGAATTTTAACTACTTCTATAAAAGAGTTTTCAATAGGCTATTATTCGCGGTCTAAAAGTTCGTTTATGCCAAAAGTAAAAACTATTGAAACGGATATCGACTCTAAAAGCGGAGAGCAAAGTGCTTCAACTTTAAGCGAGCCAAGTAGCGGTAATGCAGGCAAGCAAGAAGGCAAAAAAGCGCCCGTTATTTACGACGCTACAACTTCGCTATACTTTTATAATGGTGAACTTAAAGGCGAACTTAAAGGCGACGAGTCGCTTTGCTATTCGCTAACAATTAGGAGTGCAAAAGATAGTTATATTTCAGTAAATTCAATTAACGACGACGGCATTTTTGGCAATTTTTTATTCGGCATTGAAAAAGTAAAGCAACTAAAATACCTAACTTTTGAAAACGGCAAGCCAACGCTTAATATCGACCTTGACGTTTGGCTTTCTATAATAGACACCAACTTTGCCGAAGATATAGATAGCGTTTCTAACCTTGGCGAAATGACCAACAAAATGCTTTACGACTGCAAAGCGCATATAGTTAGCACAATTACAAAAGTTTTTGAGCAAACAAAAAAAGACGGGTGTGATATTTTTCAAATTGAAAACGAAGCCTACAAGCGCCACCCGAAAGAGTATGAAAAGCATAAATACACTCTTTTAGAAAATTGCCTCCTTAAATTAAACGTAAACTGCATAAACAACGTTTAAAATTTTATTGAAATTTTAATAAAAATATAGTAAAATAATGTTATGAGTTACAACGTTTTACTTTTTGATGCAGACAATACTTTGCTTGACTTTAATTACGCCGAGCACGAAGCCTTTAAAAACGCCAACTTAAAGTTTGGGCTTCCGTTTACGGAAGAACTTTATAAAAAATACCACGTTATTAACGACGGTTGGTGGAAAAGGTACGAAAAAGGCTTATATAAAAAAGAAGAAATAGTAATTTTAAGGTTTAAAGAGTATTTAGCCCTTACGGGAATTGAAATTAACCCGGAAGAATTTAACAAAGCGTTTTTAGGCGAACTTGCAAACGGAGTTAAAACTATTGACGGGGCTTGCGAAGTTTTAAAAACGCTTAAAGAAGTTTATAACAAAAAAATTTATATTGCAACAAACGGCGTTACAAAAGTTCAACAAAAGCGCCTTGGCTCGCAAGAATTTTTTAAGTATTTAGACGGCATTTTCGTTAGCGAAGAAATGGGCTTTCCTAAACCCGAACTCGGCTTTTTTGAAAACGCGCAAAAAAAATGCGGGCTCACTTTTGGTAGCGACACCCTAATTATTGGCGACAGTTTAACGAGCGATATTAAAGGCGGTAACCAAATAGGTATTGACACTTGTTGGTTTAACCGCAATTCCGCCCCTTTAAAAGACGGCTACAAAGTAACCTACCAAATAAAAGACCTTTATGAAATTATTGATATAGTAAAATAAAAAAGATAGCGAAAAAGTCTTTCTTCTCATAGGGATTTTTTAGACAATATAAAAGACTAACGAAAACTTTTCGTTAGTCTTTTTATTTTTGCTTTGCAAAACTCACAACTTTGCTTGCAAAGTATAGTGAGCTATACTTACTATATTTATCTAAATTCTATCCGCATATGGCAAAGATTTAATATACTTTTCCATAAACTCCCAATTTGGTTCATTGTTTCTTGTTGGTAATTTTATAATTTCATTCATGTATGTTTCGGTTACTATACCCCTTCCATAACAGTATTTATATTTTAAAAACTGTAATATTGCTTTTAAAAATAAGTAAACGTATTTATTTTTGTGCGTTTCGTATTTGTCCGATAGAACTAACGCCTTCGCTTTATCACCAATACAACAAATTTCTTGTTGAAAATTAATTTGTCCAGATGTTCCGACTCTTGCAACTGTTAAACAATCTTCATGTATTGTTGCAAATTTTTTGTTATTAATATAATCAAAAGCTATAAATCCTAGGACTCCATTATTTTCTGCTCCGCCTTGAACGCATGGAACAGAACCTATATTTTCTTCAATTTCTTCTGCAGTAATTCCTTTGCCATTTATAGGTTTTAAGATATCTCCAACCTTATAATTTTCCCAATTTCCAAGATTTAATTCTAATTCTTCACCTTTATCAAACGTCTTTTCTAAATTGGTTGTTTTCTGTTTTACCAAATATGATAAATGATCAGCTACACTGTTTTCAAAATCTTCTTTTGAGATATGTTGGTAATTAGTTTTCATATAGGCTTCACATAACCATTCATCTTTATGAGTAACACATTGTAATGCTGATTTTCCGTCAACAACTTTTTTGTTTTCATACAAATCAAGCCATTCTTTTTCTATGTCATCCCATTTGTTGTAATAGTCAATTCTACCCATCTTCTTTCTTTTAACAAACCCATCATCTTTACAATAACCAAAAAACGTTGGTTTAGTGCTATCGTGAGATTTATGTGCTTCCCAAACCATTACACAAACATTTGTGCCTGTTGGGTAGAAAATATCGTCAGGCATACTGAAAACTGCTTTTAATGTATGATATTTAAAAAGTCGTTCTCTAACTTCTTTAAATTTTGTTCCAATAGCACAACTCATAGGAACAACAGCTACGGCCAAGCCTCTTGGTTCAAGGATATTTAACAACCTTTCGACAAATTCTAATTCACATTTATCTTCTTGGGAATAAGGTGGATTAATTAAGCCTAAAGATAAATGTTTGTTTTTTAAGTTGTTATATATTTCTTGTGAAAAACAATCGCCACAAACAATATTGGATTTTCCATCCTTACGAATAATCATGTTTGTTATTGCAAGTGTGTATAAATCTGTGTCTAATTCTACACCATATAGACCATTTTTCTTTATTTCTAATATTTCAGTAGCATTTGCTTCTTTACACATTAAACCCATTGCAGTAACAAGGAATGACGCAGAACCACAGCATATATCAACAACTTTGCTCTGTTTATTTATTTCTCCCAACTTACACATAAAGTCTGTTAAGTGTTTTGGCGTCAAAACAATTCCTAACCCCTTTCCGTCGGTTGAACTATATTTAATAAATTCGTGATAGAAAATACTTAAAGCATCTTCAGTATATTCATAATGGTTCATCATAGGCAAAATTCTCATTTCAAGTTGTTCAATAAACCATGCCAAAGAACCGTTTTCACCTAAAGGAATTGATTTGATTTTTTCATTGCTTTTAATTCTTCTAAATGAACTCTTAATTGCTTCAATTTTTTCTCGCTTAATGTCGCTATTATCTAAAGTTTCTTCAATAGAATCAACCATTAATTTTACTAAACTATTAAATGAATTTATATTATTCCATGCATTTCTAAAATCAGCATTTTGCAAAGCAATAAGCATTCCAGCAATAAAAATAGGCTTGTCTTTTTCCGAAATTTTTATTTGCCTTAATTTTTCATGCATTATTTGAGACAACTCTCTAATTTCCTGTAAAGAAAACTTTCTTTCAAGTTTTTTACCTTCTACTAAATTTAAATAATTTAAAGGGTCTAAAATTGTGTCTTTTGCCTTTTTTAATTCCTGATAGTCTTCAAAACCTTTTTTCCAATAAAAAGTATTAACTTTTATGTTTTCTTTTGATGTTCCACTTACAGCAACTGCAACAACATTGTAGTCATCCTTTAAATGCTTTGCATAAAACAACGCGCCATCTACAGCATATTTTTGTGGCATATTCTTTTCTAAACTTTCATGTTCTTTAATAGATTTTTTACATTCTACTAAAATTATTGTGTTTTTATCTTTATTGAAAGTAACTATATATTCTGGCTTTGCTCTTCCATGACCAACAGTGTCATAATCGTCAAGCGAACAAAAGGCTGGTTTTCCACCCATTTCTTTCAAACATTTTTCAATTTTATCAAAATTATTAGATTCACCTTGTGGAAAAACAAAGCCAAAATCATTTTTGCCTAAATCAACACACATTTCCTTTAACACTAAACTTTCAGAATATCTTTCGTTTGCCATTACTTAACTCCTTAAAATAAAAAAGTGCACCAACCGAAGTTAGCGCACTAAAAACGCAAACCCCGTCGTTGTCACACGAACAAAAGCAAAGACTAAACTCTCCCATTGTTGGAATTTGCATTTTTTACAAACTACTATAATGGGAGTATGACAATAAAAAGGGTATAATATTCCCTTGTTTAGTCTTGCTCAAAAATATTTAGTTCGTGTGACACCTTGAGTATAACATATTTTTTTGTTTTTTTCAATCTCTTTTGAAGGTAAAATAAAAAACTCGACTTTTTGTAAGTCGAGTTTCATAATGTATTCAATTTAAATCCCTATGGGAAGAGCAGTAATTTCGCTATCTTTTTTGTTATAATTTTTTAAACGTTACTTTTATTTCGTTAAGAGGCTTGCCTAAATCAATATCGTTAAAGTGGGCAATACCGTCTTCAACGCCTACCATTGCAAAGCGCGCGTCGTCGGTTTTAAGGTTTTGCAAATCTTTGCAAACGCCCGAAACGCATTCCGCGTTATCAACAACGTATTTAACGCCGTTTACTAAGCACCTAAAATGCACAGGGTAGTAAGCGCCTTCTTTAAACACGCCGAACTTAACGTATTCAACGGGTTTATTTTTAATTTTAAACCTATACGTAAAGCAACCGGCAACGTCGTAACCCGATACACTTGGCGAAAGCCTATCGCTATAAATTTCAACTTCTTCTTCGCCTTTATGTTTAACCTTAATTTTAACTTCGGCACTAAGGAAAATTTCAGGTAGCATATATTCAACAGATAATACGCCACCCCTTTCAATATTTGAAAGGCGTTTTTCTAAATTTTCAATATTTTTAAATATGCCTTCGTATTTTTTATTAAAACTATCACCGCAACTTAAAATATCAGGGCGATTTTTTTGCCATAATCTATCGGCTATTGCCTTAATTTTAGTATATCCGTCTTTAATAAACTTAACGTCGGCACTAAAATCAGGCATTTCTTTTCCGCTTTCGTAGCGGTCAAAAATTTGCTCTGCAATATAAGCAAGTTTTAAGCCCATATACGCGTTAAGCGTTACCGAATAAATATCTTCGGCAATATCTTTTTGCTCGCCCGTAAGTTTTTCAATTTCGCTTTCCATAATAGGAATTATAACGCTTTGAGTTTTGCGTTCAACGTATCTAAGCATAACGTCGTTTTCGCAAATTTCGTCAGGACGCCAATTACTGCACCCAAACGACGTGTTATTATAAACAACGCTTGCAAGCGTTTTAGAGCCAAGAAGTTTGGCGTATACGTCAATAGCGTCTTCTTTATTTTTAACTTTGCCCGCCCATAAACTACCGCCGTAAGCAATAAACGGCATAGCGCCTTCGTAAAAACTATCGTTACGGCACCAAGTGGTCATAATTGCGCCCAAAGGGCTATGTTTTGCACCGTATTTTGTAAACGTTTCTAAGTTATACGTTGACGACGCTCTATGCGCGTAAACACAGAACATATAGTCAAAACCGCGGTCTTGATAGTATTTAAACCAGTCGCGTTTAATGCGGTTTGTCCAATGTCCGTTAGGCTCTTCGGCAATGTAGGAATAGTTCCAGTTGCACATAATAATATCGCGCGGTAAAGATTCGATAACGTCGGCATATTCAAAAAAGTCGTCCCACATCATCATACGCTTGTTTATTCTTTTACAAAGTTTATGCGAGCGCAAAATATGGTCTAAAAACATTTGGCTTTTTGTTTCGCCTTTTTCTAAACGAGCACGGCATTTGTCGCAAACGGCAAAGTCGAAAGGCTCGTCAAGCCCCATATGAATATACGGGCTTGTAAAAAGCGAAGCAACGTCGAAAATATATTTATCAATAAACTCTATAAATTTAGGGTTAGATAAGCAACCTACCGTACCGCGCTCATACGCGTGAAAGCCCCTACCTTGCGTTCTATAATCGGTAATTTCAGAAAAATCTTCAAGTTCTTTATACATTAAAAACTTTTCTTGGTGGCCAAGGTTTTCAAATGCGGGAATAATATCTATGCCTTTTTCGTTGGCGTAAGAAACCATTTCTAAAATTTCTTCTTCGCTATACGTTTCTTCTTTATTAAAAAACGGCGTGTCTTTAGTGCGAACGGCGTTTTCTAAATAGAATAAAACGTGAGTGTAGTTCCACTCTTTAGCAAAATCAATATACTTTTTAATAAAAGCCATATTTTCTTTTTGCCTTGCAAGGTCTAATTGTAAAATGCGCAATTTGAGTTCCATAAGTAAATTCCTTTTAGTTTAATATTTTTATTATACCAATAATTTATACCCTTTTCAATGTTAATTTCTAAACTATTACATTGCATTTTTTCAACTAAATTTCACGCTATTTATATTGCCAAAATACCGCTATTTATGTTATTATATAACTATAAAAATTTAAGGAGACCTTTATGAAAGCAATTCTCACCGTTTTAGGTAAAGACAAGGCAGGTATAATAGCCACGGTATCTACCGCACTTGCCGAAAACAACGTAAATATAGAAGACATTAGCCAAACAGTTATGCAAGGCTATTTTACTATGATTATGCTTATAAATTTAGAAAACTCAAAAGTTTCTTTTAGCGAACTTGTAGAAATTACAGGCAAAAAAGGCGAAGAAATAGGCGTAAAAATTATCATACAACACGAAGACATATTTAATTCAATGCACAGGGTATAAAAATGATAAGTAACAGAGAAATTTTAGAAACTATAAATATGGTTCAAAACGAGCATTTTGACGTTCGCACCATAACAATGGGCATTTCGCTTTTCGGTTGCATAGCGTCAACTGCCGAGCAAACTGCTCAAAACTGCTACGACCTTATTACAACGCGCGCTAAAAACATAGTTAAAGTTGCAAGCGACTTATCAAATGAGTTTGGCGTTCCAATAGTAAATAAGCGCATTTCGGTAACGCCCGTTTCTCTAATTACCGCACCGTTTAAAGGTAAAGAACATATCATTGCCAAAGCACTTGACGATGCAGGCAAAGCCGTTGGCGTTGACTTTATAGGCGGTTACAGCGCACTCGTTCACAAAAGCACTACGTCGTACGAGCGCTCGTTTATTGAAAGCATACCCGAAGTTTTAGCAAGTACTGACATTTTGTGTTCTTCAATTAACGTTGGCACAACGCGTTCCGGCATTAACCTTGACGCGATAGACCAAATAGGCAAAATGATTAAAAAAACCGCCGATTTAACTAAAGATAAAGACGGGTTTGGTTGCGCCAAATTCGTAGCGTTTTGTAACGCGGTTGAAGATAACCCGTTTATGGCGGGCGCTTTTCACGGTGTTGGCGAAGGCGAATGCGTTATAAACGTTGGCGTTTCGGGACCAGGCGTTGTGTATAGAGCGGTTAAAGAAGCACCTAACGCAAACATTACCGAAATTAGCGAAATTATTAAAAAAACGGCGTTCAAAATTACACGCGTAGGTCAACTTATTGCAAATGAAGCGGCAAAAAGGCTTAACGCGGAAAGCGGAATCGTAGACCTTTCTCTTGCACCTACTCCTGCCATTGGCGATAGCGTTGGTAGAATTTTAGAAGAAATGGGCTTAGAAACCGTTGGCACGCACGGAACAACCGCTTGCCTTGCAATACTTAACGATTCCGTTAAAAAAGGCGGTGTAATGGCAAGTTCAAAAGTTGGCGGTCTTAGTGGCGCGTTTATTCCCGTTAGTGAAGACGAAGGTATGATTAGCGCAACCGAAAAAGGCGTTTTAACTTTAAGCAAGTTAGAAGCAATGACGGCTGTTTGTTCAGTTGGCATAGATATGGTTGCAGTACCGGGCGACACGCCTGCCTCAACAATTTCTGCAATTATTGCAGACGAAGCCGCAATAGGTATGGTAAACAACAAAACTACCGCAGTTAGAATTATTCCCGTTCCTAATAAAAAAGTTGGCGATTTTGTTGAATTTGGCGGTTTACTTGGTAGAGCACCTATTATGCCTGTTAAAAAAGCAAGTGCCGAAAAGTTTATAAATCGTGGCGGAGTTATTCCCGCACCTATTCACGGCAATAAAAACTAATAAAGAATTTTAAAAGCGACCTTAATAGGTCGCTTTTTTTTGCAAAATTTTACAATTTTATTTAAATTTTTTTATTTTGTGACATACTTATGTCATATTTAATAGCATAAAATAGCGGTGTAATAAGGAGAAACCGTATGAATATAATAAATAAAATTGTTGATTGGTGTTTTGAAGAAAAGAAAGTTATTAAAAAAGACGAAAGGCATTACGTACCTTGTTCAAGTTATTTTTTAAAGCCTTTAACAAGTAAAGAAAACTTAAACGAAACCGAAAAATTTTTAAACGAAATATTTGCGTCTAACTAAAATGCTTACGCGTAAGTTTTAAGTATTTGTAGTGGCGAAAGTACTTAACTGACCACCAAGTAATAGCGAATAAACATTGATAATTTATATATAAAAGGGAGCATTTTTAATGCTCCCTTTTGAAAATTTATTTGCCTTTATTTTAGGCCCCATTGCGAAAAAGGGGGCTTTTTTTATTTGTAGAGGGAATTGTTATGGTTTATATATAGAATACAAGCCTTAATTTCGGCCCCTTTGTGCAAAGGGGGCTCCGCTTTAGCGGTGGGGGATTGTTTAAAAATTTATATATAAAGGTCAATCCCTCCGTCAACCGTTGGTTGCCACCTCCCTTTACACAAGGGAGGCTTTAAGAAAATATCTTAACTCTCCTTTACACAAGGGAGGCATATAATAAAAAAATTATACTCTATCCCTATACACAAGGGAGGCTTTTTTTAAGAAATTTACACCTTGACATTATACAAGTTATAAATGCGGTTTTTTGTTTATTTTTCTTTATAGTAGAGTTTGCAATGGCAGTAGCCTTCAAAATTAGGGTCTGCAATTTGGTCTCTAAACTCTTTGCACATACACACGTTGTCTTCAACGCGCGCTATTCTACAAGGGCAATACCCGTCTTTACGCTTTAAACCTTCCCTTATTGCCTTAACAACCTTTTCGTCTGTATTAAAAATAATTTTCATAATTCAATCTCCTTAATTTTTCCGTCAAAGTAAACGGAAAGCGCGTATTCTTTACCGCCAACTTTAACCGTTTTAGAAACGCCTTTAAAATTATTATTAACGCTTGATAGCATTTTTAAATCAAACGCCTTTATAACGCTTTCACGCTTGGTAAAGGCTAAATATTGCTCTTGTTTACTTGCGTTACTTTCTAAATTTAATAATTTATTAAGGCGCTCGCTCTTTTTATTTAAAATAAGTTCAATATCAATGCCTACGGGCATATCTCCCCTAAAAAATGCAACCGCAACGGCGCTGTGCGAGTGAGCAACCGACACGCTAAAACCGCTTATAACGGGTTTTCCGCTTTCTAAAAAGTTGATTTCGGGCACGCTTTCGTTAAACACTTGTTTTAAACCTTTATAAAGCGTTTCATAAGCAAAACGGCTAAGTTCCCACTTTTCCTTTTCGCCGTACTTTAAACGAGAGTGGCGGTGGGCAAAGTCTAATAAATTATCTTCTTGGTTATTAAATTGTTTAACTATATAATAAAGAGTGTTTTGCATATTAAATAAAAAGGTTTAAAATAAGCCCAAACGCTACGCTTATTAAATAAAGCGCAAGCATAATAATTATACCGCTTTTAAATTTACTTTTATTTTTTAATACTACGGCAAGACCTATTCCTGCGTTTACCGAAAGCCCCGCAAACATACTTCCAAACGTAATTCCGCCGTTTACGAAAAATTGAGTTATTAAAATTGACGACGCGCAATTTGGTATAAGCCCTACAAGTGCCGTAACGAAAGGTTGAATATACTTGCTTTTTGACATAAATAATATAATTTTATCTTCGCCTATAAGTTCAAGTAAAAGTGCAAACGCAAAGTTTACAATAAATACGAACACAAAGGTTTTAAGCGCGTGAATAAGCGGATATAAAACGTAGGCTTCAAAAAGATTTTTAGCGTTTTTACTGTTACCGCATTGAGTGCAATATTCTTCGTGAGTAAACGTAATTTTTTTATAGCGAATTAAAATTCTGCTTTTAACAAAGGCGTTTACTAAATAGCCAACTATAACCGCGCATACGAATTTTAAAACTAAAAGTATAATTAAATCTAAAAACTTGCCGTTTGTTAATAATACGGCAAAGGCTTCGTCACTTGTGGCAATAAATACGGCAAGTAGCGTTCCCACTTTAATAAGGTTGCTTTCGTAAAGTTTTGCGCTCATAACCGAAAAACCGCATTGTGGAAATACGCCAAGCGCACCAGCAAGTAGTGGGGCGTTTTTACCGCTTAATAACTTACCGTTTCTAAAAAACAACGCTTTTCGCTCTATAAGTTCAATTATTATATATGTTAAAAGTAAAAACGGCAATACTACTAAACTATCTAAAAAAGAGTGTAGTAAAACGTGTAAAATTTCGTTAAACGTCATAATTATTTAATAACTTCAAAACCTAAATCTTCAATGGCGGTAACCGCGCTTTCTAAATCTACGCCTTCAAAATACGCACTTTTATTTTCAAGGTCAACTCTAACGTTTTTTGCGCCTATTTGAATAAGTGCGTTTTCTACTCTTGATTTGCAAGCACCGCACATCATCCCTAAAACTTTAACTAACATAACTCACCTTTTAATTCTTAAAGCGTTTAATACAACTATTAAACTACTGCAACTCATAAATGCCGACGCTATCATCGGGTTAAGCATAACGTTTAGCGCGTAAAACGCACCGCACGCAAGCGGAATTGCAAGAGCGTTGTAAAAGAATGCCCAAAATAAATTTTGTTTTATAATTTTAACCGTTTTTTTGCTAATTTTTACGGCTTTATATACGTCTAATAAATCGCTTTTAACAAGTATTACGTCAGCTGTGCTCATAGCAACGTCCGTGCCGGAAACAAGCGCAAAACCAACGTTTGCACTCGCTATTGCGGGGCTATCGTTTATACCGTCGCCAACGAAAGAAACTATACCTAAACGTTTAGCGTCGTCAACGAGTTTTGCCTTGTCGATAGGTAAAACTTCGCCGTAGGCAAAGTCTATGCCAAGTTCTTTTTGAACGGAAGCCGTTGTCAATTTGTTATCACCCGAAATAAGCGCGGTTTTAACACCTAAATTTTTAAGTTTTTCTATTGCGGTTTTGCTACTTTGTTTAACGCCGTCTCTAACGCAAATATAGCCTATTAAAGCGCCGTTTTCACTAACGAAAAGAACGGTTTTTCCTTGTAAAAGTTGCTCTTTTGCGCCGTTCATAACGCTACTGTAAAGTTCGGTGCTAACGCCGTCGTTACTATCACTTATTACAAAATTTAGGTTGCCTATTTTGTATAATTTGCCGTTTACTTCACCCAAAACGCCACTACCTATAATTGACTTAAAGGAAGAAACTTGCGACACACTATTAGGCGCGTAATTACTTATTGCCTTGGCTATCGGATGCGAACTTAAACTTTCTATTGCGCTAACCGCGTCAAGTTGATTTTCGTTTAAAAAATACGTACTATCTACAACTAAATTGCCGTTTGTAACCGTGCCCGTTTTGTCAAAATAAATTGTTTTAACGTTGTTTAACTGTTCAAAAACTTGCGCCTCTTTAACTAAAATACCGTTTTGTGCGCACTTTCCAACCGCAACGGTAACTGCAACGGGAGTTGCCAAACCTAATGCGCACGGACAAGAAACAACGAGCACCGAAATAGCGTTCGTTAAGCAAAAGTCAAAAGGCTTTCCTATAATGCGCCAAATTATAAAAGTTAAAATTGAAATTATAACTACGGACGGAACGAAAACGCTACTAACTTTGTCTGCAAGTTTTTGTATAGGCGCTTTCGAGCCTTGTGCGTTTAAAACGTATGATACTATTTTTGAAAAAGCCGTGTCTTCATTAGTTGCTACAACGCGCGCTTGAACGTAACCGCTAACTAAAGTTGTAACCGCCTTTACCGTGTCGTTAACCGTTTTGTAAATTGGCATACTTTCGCCGGTTAAGACCTTTTCATCAACTTCACATTCACCACTTATAATAACCGCGTCGCTTGGAATAGACGCACCTTCTTTAATAGATAAAATATCGCCTACTATTACGTCTTTAACGTCAACTTCTACTTCTATGCCGTTTCTTATTACGAGTGCGGACGTTGGCGCTAATTTTTTAAGACTGTCAAGCGCAAAAAGCGTGCTTTTTTTAGACTTTTCTTCAAGCGCTTTACCTACCGAAACGAGCGTTAAAATCATAGCAGAACTTTCTAAATAAAGGTTTCCTGCCAAATTTACCGCGCTTTCAAAATTTGTTTTTACGCTTAAAATTATTTTTACAAAGTTATACACGCCGAATATAAAGGCGGAAAAAGAGCCTATAAAAACGAGCGTATCCATATTAGGGGCTTTGTTTATTATTGCTTTAACGCCCTTTATATAGAATTTAAGGTTGAGAATTATTACTATTAGCGCTAAAAGTAATTGAACTAAAACAAAAATTACGGGGTTTTTTGTTTTGCTTATAAACGGCGGAACAATTGCTTTAAAGTTTTGAATTAAAACTACCGCCATAAGTAGCGCTAAAAACGCTATTGATAAAATTAGCCTTAATTTAAGGCTTGATTTTACGTTTTCTACGCTATCGCTATATAACGTGGCGCTAAAACCTGCCTTTTTAACGGCTAAAAATATGGAATTGTCATTAAACGAAGTGCCTTCAACAACTAATAACTTGCTTGTTAGGTTGACGCTTGCGTTATTTACACCGTCAACTTTTTTAACTACGCGCTCAACAGCGCTTGAACAAGCCGTGCAAGACATTCCGTTTACAATATAACGTTTTTTCATAATTATTACCTATAAAATAGTATAACGCTATAATTAAATTTTGTCAATTAAAGCAGAAGCAAACAAAGTTTGCAGTTTTATTTTTAACCTTGCGGTTAAAAGTTTCGGTTGTTTTTTATATATAAATTTTTACCCCACCTGTTCACTATTAACTATTACTTATAACCTTCGCGTTAGCGGGCGGATATTGAATCCGCCCCTACGATTATAAATATAAAGTTTATTTAAACACCGTAGGGGAGTATTCTATATACTCCCTTTCGATATAAAATTTTTCCGCACCTATTCATTATTAACTATTACTTATAACTTTTACGTTTAAGCGCAATCCCTTCGTCATTTTTCAAATGCCACCTCCCTTTACACAAGGGAGGCTTTTTTGGGGAGTAAATTAAGCCTTAAACTAACAAAAAAAGGTACGCACCGAAAGGTGCGTACCTTAATTTAGTTTTGTTTAGTTAAATTACTTTTTAACTATTAGTTTGCTGCACCAGCAACTGCCCAAATGAGTTTGCTGTCAGATGCACGTTTTGTGAAGTAGCCAGTTGCAACCATTTCGTCAAACATAGCCTTTTCACCACTTCCTTCATTATTGTATTGAGCAACAGCATCACCGTAGGTGTAGTATTGCCAAATACCCTTGAAGAAGAACGCTTGTTCCATAACTGTTGAATATGCAGTGCCAGATTCGCCAGCATAGGTTCCAGTTGTTAATTGAGTTGCGTATGGAGTTGCATCAGCGTAACTATTTTCTTCAGTACCATCGAATGGATTTAACGTTGCTTGTGAAGATAATACTGCAAGTACGTTATCAGTAACACCATAAACGTATTTACTTAATGCTACACCCGCTTTACTAATTCTGTTCCAACCATAAGCAGTAAGATATATATCTAATGGGTCTCTGTTATCAACTTTTGTAGTTGTAGAACTCTTTATGAAACTCATTACAGGGAAGTTCATAATAGCAACAACGTTTTCATAAGCGTTAGTATAGTAAGCATCCCTTGCTAAACCAAGCATTTGTGGTTGATGTGTTGTTTCGTTATATCCTGGAGATGCGTTAGATACAAGCATTGTAGTATTACCTGAAAGTAAGCCACTACTATTGCCAATATTTTGACCATTTGTTGTACTTAAATTTTCAAGGTTAATTAAAACGTTTTTAAACTTATATGCAACAGTTCCTGAATCAGACCTTACTACACCATAAATTGTTTTAGTTTTTGGTTTAATGTGAATATTTTTGAATTCAACAGGATATTTTGCAACTTTAATAGTTGTGCCGCCAGCATCTACGTTTTCATAAACGTCACTTTCAATTGAACGTGCAAACAACGTGTATTCCGTAGAACCACTATATTGAGAAGCCGAAAGGTTTCTAATAGTAGAAGGCATTTCACTTGTTGAACGTATTACACCAAATAAAGTACCGAATTCATTTGCACCATTAACGTGGAAACCTTCGTTGATTTGATAACCTTGACCGTCAAATACGCCTTGGAAACCTCTTTCAACGCCAGAAAGACTTTCGTGCACGTATTTGTAAATGCCACCACCACGTTGTGGTTGAATGTTGTTTGCTAACACGTAGTAACCATAGTTAAGTGGGTCGCTTGCAGTTATTTTAAATATATCGCCCATTTGAGCAATATTTGTAATAATTGCACTATATGCTTTTAAGTTGTTAAATACGTAAGTTTTAACTTCTTCACCAACTTGAACTGTTACCATTAATTGTTGAGTGTAAAGAACAGGAGTATAATCACCGTATTCGCCGTTTACAGCAAATTTTACAACGTTACCTACAAAACCTGTGCGTTGCTTTATTGTATCATCTGACGTAGCATTAGCGTCTCTGTTGCCAGATCCTGCACCTACATAGCCAGGGATTTCTTCCCAGTTTTTACCATTGATAGTACCATAGTCAACATAATCCACAGTCGTTTTTTCAAGAGTAGTTGTTTCGTTACCGTAAATTACGGTTGCAGAAAGAATAGTGTCGTTATTGAATACTACGCTATTGTCGTTAGTATCGTCGTTATCAACGTCAACAGCAAAGCCGTTAAAGTTGAATTGTGAAGAATATTCATCATAAACTACTTCTACGTCTTCAACGAGAATAAAGCCACCTTGAATTGTAATTGTAGCAATAAACGTTTTGCCGTTTGCTTCTAAAGTAATAATTGTTGATGCTTCAGTTTTATTAGTTGAGCCTGCAACGGTAATTAAACCAGATTTGTTTACGGTTGCAACTAATTCGTCTGTAGTTTTGGCAACGTCAAATTCAGTAATTTGTTCGCCTTGATAGTCATATGCGGTTACTTGGAAAGTTTTTTGTTCGCCTAAAGCAAGTGCAGTATAGTCAAATGAATTGCCTACTACTTCGCCGTCAACTTTAAACGTAACTTTTGTAAAGTCGTTTTTCCAAGTAGGAGTTTGAGTTTTTTCAGTTTCCCAGTAAGAGCCAAAGCCTTCCTTAGAAGCAGTACCTGCTTCAATAGCGGAAGCATATTCTTCAAGTGAAGCGTATTGTAATATGCCAGCAATTTTATTAGTGCCTTCTAAGTTAGAAGCAACGTAATTACCATTATAGTTAATTAAGTTAGCAGTTTTTTCTGTAACAATAACAAAGTTATTAATTGCAGTAGCACCAAAGTTAATGTCTTTATAACTATTAGCAGTAGCTAATTTATTTTCACCACGAAGTAAACCATAGTTATTTGCCGTTACGTTAGCACCGTTGTAGTTAACAACAACGTTGTTTATTGTAGTAATAGCGTCTACCTTAGCGTTACCAAATGAGTTAAAGATACCACGGAAACTTGTTGTTTGGTCATTAATATCAATATATAAGTTTTCATAGTTAATGCCAGCATCAGCTTTTGCAGTAGCTAAGTTACCATAAGATTTTTCAACCCTATTATAAATATTACCTTCACGAATAGCTACGTTATAGTAAGAATTTTCTAATACTACAGGGTAGAATACAGGATCGTGTGCTTGCATTGTTTGGCAATGAACACAACCAATAGAGCCTTTACATTTAACGAATTTAGTGCCTTGAGTAGCAGTACAATCAGCTTCGCCGTGAACAGGACAATCTGCAGCACCTGTACAAGTAGTAGAAATATCTACACCACCGCTTGTTTTAGAATAACGAATAGCATAACCAGCAGCGTCAACTTCTTCAAAGCCAGCAAACGTACCCCATTCAGAACCGCCATCAAGCGTAGAGCCACCTTCTGTAAACATAGCAATTACGCTACTATTAGATGCATTAACGTTTGTAAACGCAACGTTTTTAATAGTTGCACCATAGCCAAGTGAAGCAAATACACCTACGCCAATACCAGATGAGTGATAAGCCGTATTGCAAGAGTGGTTAGCAGCAACAGAAGGATAATAACTTGAAGTTGTACTTGTTGCAACGCCAGATCCATCCTTGTTAAGAATCATAAAGTCGCTACTTTGAGTCATCTTGTAGCTAGTAACGTTTCTTGCAACGTTAAGGTTAGAAATTGTGTAACCATTACCATCAAAAGTGCCATAGAAGCCAACGCCGAATGCAGAAACAGTTGTGTTAGAGTCATATGCACAAACAAGGTTATGGTCAAGAGTAACGCCGGTCATATCAATGTCGTTACCTAAAACGTAATAACCCTCAACCGTACAAGAATAGAATGAACCTCTATCTACGCATTTTTCGTTGTAAGTTGAAAGGTCGAAAATTGACTTGAATTGTTCTGCAGTTGTAATAACTTCAGTTGCAGGAGTAACGTTTAAGAACAATACGTTACCGCGCGCGTCAATTGCAGTAAGAGTATAAGTTTGGCCTACTTCTAAACCTTCAACAACAGATGCACTAAGAGTTGAAGTTTCATTAACGATAATGTCTTCGCCTACTGAAAGTGAAACGTCGTTAAGAGTGAATTCTTCATAACCACGTAAATCTTGACCGATAATTTTGTTAGATTGACTGTCAAGATATGCAGATTTTGTAGAAATTGTGCCAAGGTACTTTTCTGCTATAAATCCGTTTTGAGCCATCCAAGACTCATCGTCTTTATTTTCAAGATATTTATCTGTAGCAACACCACGAACAGAGTTAGTGATAGAGTTTTCAGAATAAACGTATTCCTTAGAACCATCTTCATAAGTTATTTCAACGTAAGCACGTGCCATTAACTTTTCAGCGTGAACTTTATCCATTAATTCAGCAAATTCTTCGTCAAAAAGTTCGCCTTCATAATTAGCGCTGGCTACTTCATTAGAGAAATAGCAGTTGCCTTGCTTTTCGCCTGCTCTAACTGCCATATCGTGAGCAATAAAGTCTGCTGCTAATCTGTCTTCACGGTAAGTGATAGAAGCAGTGTATTTAGTAACACCGCCCGTAAACCAAGATTGACCTGTGGCAGGGTTAACAGATTCAAATTGGCTCTTATGAATGTAACCTATTTTAATTGCAGTTGGTGTTTCAGCAGTAACTTCCGTTCTTTCTTGAAGGTCACCGTTTTGGTCACGATAATACTTGTCTGCAATTACGATACCGAATACGTAATCTTTCGCATCTGGATACATTTTACCAAGAGAATAATCTTGCGCCGTATAACGTGCCCAGTTAATATTTGCGCCGGCAGTAAATCTAATACCCGATTTTTCAAGACTTGTTACGTTAAGTTCAACGGAATCTTCCATCCAGAAATGTTCTAATGCTGGAGTAGCATTGTCTGCCATTGCGCTTGTTTTTGGCATTGTTAAAATGCTGAACGCGCAAGTTACCGCAACTATAAACGTAAGGAAACGAATTAAATTGTTTTTAATAGACTTTGTCATAATTCCTCCTATTTGCCTATAATCCTAATTTCAATGGGTCTATCCATTCGTAGTTGAACGTGCTAGACTCAGTTACTATGTCAACGTAGTTGATTTCAACAACTTCTATTGACGGACTAACATATAAATTTTTCATTTTATAACACCTCTTAATTATAAGATAGTTTTTTTATAAATAAAAAAGATTAGCCTTTCATTTAAGCAATTTTTAGTTAAAATTTGCCGTTTTTATAAAAAATTGAACGACAAAAAGTGTAGAGAACTCCACAGTTACACTAATTATAGCATACGTATTATAAAATTTCAACTGTTTTTTGAAAAATTTTCATTATTTTTTCACAATTTTTTTGTGCGTTTAATGCCCTATTCGCCTTTTACTAAATATAGGGAATTTTAAATTTTTAACCACTAAATATTGATTTGCCCCTTTTTGATAGCACGCTAAAACCTTGCACTAACGCAAATTATATAAAGGTACGCGCGTATAATGCGCGCGTGCGCGAATATCGTTTTTTTGTTTACGGCTTATTTTTAACTTTTTTAGGCCCCTTTGTGTAAAGGGGGCTCCGCTTTAGCGGTGGGGGATTGTTTAAATTGTTTATATATAACAGTCAATCCCTCCGTCAACCGTTGGTTGCCACCTCCCTTTACACAAGGGAGGCTTTAAGAAAATATCTTAACTCGCTTTTACACAAGGAAGGCTTTAAGAAAGGGCTTTTTTTAAATAGCAACGTTTTATTCTTCATCAAAATCAAGGCAAGGTGGCGGTGGTGGACAAGGTGGCGGAAAAGGCGACGGGTTGCACGGCTCGTTTTTGCAAGGTTGCGCGCAATTTTTTGAGCGTTTGGAAACCAAAATGACGTCGTCGCCTATTTTGGTAATGGTGCAAAAGTCTAACTCTAAACCATCGCACGGAATAATACTAAATTTTTTACCGCTCGTTATTATTTTTTGAATTTCACCACTACTTTCATTTATAACAAGGTCGATAATTTTGCCTAAGTTTTTGCCCGTTTCAACGTTTAAAACGTCTTTTCGTTTTAGTTCGCTATATTTAATTAACATAAAAACTTACCTTCTATTATTTTATGCAAAATAAAAATAATAATGCCTTTACGCTAAGTGTGAAAGTTTAAGTAATAATTAAAAAGTGCAACGCTTTTTATAATGGGAGCATATGGAATGCTCCCCTACGGTATATTAACAATAGTTAAAAGGTGGCAATAATTTATATATAATGGAGCATATGGAATGCTCCCCTACGGTATAATATCAACTTCTTAGGCCCCATTGCGAAAAAGGCTTTGCCGTTATTAACAACTTTTTCGGCCCCTTTGTGTAAAGGGGGCTCCGCTTTAGCGGTGGGGGATTGTTTAAATTGTTTTTATATAACCGTCAATCCCTCCGTCATTTTTCAAATGCCACCTCCCTTTACACAAGGGAGGCTTGGGGAAAGAAATTTTTTTGCCACTTTACACAAGGGAGGCTTTTTAAAAACGGTTTAATAAAAAAAACGGTGCTTAAAAAAGCACCGTTAAAACTCGTACAATTTTTTACATTGCAAGGTTGCCGTTCGTTGTGTTTATAACTTTAAAAATTTTAACTTCTCTACCCGTTACGGCGTCAATATACACGTAATAAGTGCTATCGTTAAACTTGCCTATAAATTCGTAAGTTAAAACTTCGCTATTGTTAATAGGAATAATTGCAAGCCTTGTTGACTCAATAGTTATATCTTTACTTAATTTTTTGCTTGCTTCTTCTTCACTTATTTGCGGTTTTTGAATTTGCCTTGTTTTAGTATTGTTTAAATAATATGCGCTCGTTTCTATTGCAGAAACTGTTCCGCGTTCTTTACAAACGTTTACTTTAATAAGGTCGCTATAACAAATAATGCCGTCAACAACCGACGCGTAATTAAACGTTACCGTATTAGATGCCGTTGTGTTCCAAACGCATCTAACGTTTGTAATGCCTAAGTTTGCTAAAAATTCTTCGGCAGACTTTTGACACTCATGAACGTTTACTTTATCTTCTTTACAGTCTTTAAAATGGTTGAATAAAAGTAGTTTACCGCCTATTTTTGAAATTTCGGCAGTAAGAGTTACGTCGCCTTCGGTTTTACAGTTAAATTCATAACACTCAACGTTAGTTCCGCTAACTTCGCCTACAAGTTCAATTTCTTTAATGCCGTAATTTTTAAAATATTGCTTTAATTGCTTTTCGGCTTCCATTTTGGTTACTTCTTTTAAGCCTTTAAGCGCCTTTGCCTCTTTAACGTTTGCATTTTCGCTAAAAGCACCGTCGTAAATCATATGCGGATAGTTGGTTGCATTTGATTCAAGTTCAATAAACTTTGAAATTAAAACGTTATCTTGCTTGTTTTCGTAAAGTGAGCGAAAATCAAAGTTTTCGCCTAAACTGTTTGCAAGCGCGCTAAGTTGCATTTTTAATTCGCTATTTATTTTGTACATTGAATTTAAAGTTTCTTTATCTTCTTTTGAAAGAGTTTTGCCGTCAATGAGTTTTTCGTTTAGATATTTGGCAAAATCGCCTACTTGGTTTATAAATTTTGTGGTGTAAAATTTATCTTCGTCTGGAAGTGCAAGTGTAGATATGCTATTAACACCTAAATTGCTTTGAACTCTAACGTCGCCTAAAATTTTTTGTTGGTCTTCACTATCGTTTGAAAGAGTAAGTTTGCTTAAATTAACGTCTAAATTATCAACGTAGCCAACAAGGTCGTAAAAACTCCTTTCTTGCATAGCCGAGTATGACGCAAGGTCGTCCATCGGCGTAATTAAAGTAAAAGTTAACATGCCCGCAAGAACGAGCGTTACAACGCCAAGAGAAATTACCGCCGCAAGCCAACCGCCAACACCCTTGTTGTTTTTGCGCTTTTCGCGCCTTTCTTGACTACGCAATATGCGCTTTTGTTCGCGCTCTTTCATAAGTTCAAGTCGTTTTGCTTTTTTATCTTCAAGTTTTTGACGGCGCATTTCTAATTTTTGCGCGCGCTCTTTTGCTATACGTTCGTTTCTTTGAGTTTTTGTTTCGTGCTTTAAAAGTTCTCGCCTTTTTAAACGCTCTTCTCTCTTTTTGAGTTTGAGTGCTTGCCACTCTTGCTTTTTAGCCTGTTTTTCGGCAAGGTTTGCTTGGTGCTTTTTTAAGCGCCTTTCTTTTTCTAAGCGCCTTGCTTCTAACCTTGCTTGTTTTTGGTTTTCTTTTTGCTGTTTTAACTGTTGTTTTTTAAGCATAAGTTCATGCTTTCTTTTTTGGCGGGCTTCGGCTAAACGCTCTCTTTTAAGCGCGCGTTCCTTTGCCTGCTTTTTATAGTTTTTCTTTTTTGAACTATTTCCGCTTTTAGCGTTTTTAGTAGTTACGTTTTCCGCCTTTTCAATGGCGTTGTTTTTAATTTCGCTCATATTTTAGCCCCCTTTAAGACGCGAACACGTGGTTGCCTATTGTAACCACCGTTGGTCTTGAAAAAATCCATTGGCTTGTTGCTATTTTTGGATTGTAATAGTATAAACAGCCGTAAGTTGGGTCCCAACCGTTCATAGCGTCTTTTGCGGCGGATATCGCCGTGCTATTAGGGTTGAGTTTAATTTGACCGTCGTTTACACAAGTAAACGCATACGGTTGATAAATTACACCCGAAATAGTGTTTGGAAACGATGAACTTCTAACCCTGTTTAAAACAACCGCTCCTACCGCAACTTGACCGGTATAACTTTCGCCCCTTGCTTCCGCGTGGATTAAACGCGCAAGAAGTTGAACGTCTGAAGAAGTGTAACCGTTTACGCCCGCGCTTTGGTTTGGTTTAGAGTTTGAGTTAGAAAGCATGCTTTGAGAAATTCCCATTGCTTGTAAAGTTTTGTTGCCAACAATGCCGTCTACCTTTAAACCGTTCCTTTTTTGGAAAAGCCTAACGGCAGCTTTTGTTTGAGAGCCGTAAATGCCGTCAACGTTACCTTTATAATAACCCCAATTTTTTAACTTTTTTTGTATGAGTTTTATATCGGAAGAGTTACTTGACGCGCTAATTATGGCAGTAGGCTCTATAGTAGAAGTTGTTTGCTCTTGTATTAAAAACGCTGACGCGCAACCTACCGAAAGTACGGCAAGGAATATTGCAACGCCTATTTTTAATTTTGTTTTCATATATCCTCCTTAATATAAAGCGGATTTTTTACTTTTGAAATTTTGTATTATTTCTAATATTTTAGATTTGTAAATTATTCCGCTTTCATTTCCCGTAAAGCACATAGGCGGATAAACAACGCACCACCAATTATCGCCTGTTGCCCTTCCGAGTTTAACGATTAAAGCGTCGTAATAGCCTTTTTCTAAAGTAACGTTTTCGTAAACCCTTGTTGGAAACTCTTGATTTTCAACCGCCACCGTAGCCTTGTAATTAAAACCGTTTTTTGCTAATACGCCGTTTGCTATATTAGTTAACTCGTTACGCTTTTTGTTTATTAGCAAAACCGCTTCGCTTTTGGTTTGGCAATTTGCTATATACGGCGTAAGAAATTTAACTAATTCTTCTTTAACTTTGTATTTTACGCTTTGGTCTTCAACGCTGTTTGAGTTGGCGCGGATATGGATGCGAAAATAGTTGTTACTTTTTATTTGACTATTAGTTGACAAAGTAACCGTCAAAAATATTATGCCTATTAAAAATAAACTTATGCAAATTTTTTTCATAAAAAAACTCCCCTAAAAGTGATAGTACAAGTATTAACACTTTTGGGAAGTTTAAATCGTTTATTAAGTTTTATTTTACGCTTTTTATTTGTTTTGCGCGCTAAAACTCCTGTTCGTAATAGTCTTTTGAAAATATTACGTCAAAAAGCGACAAGTTTTTTGGGTCGTGGCTACTTAAAATTTCAACGCTGTTTCCGTAACGCCTACTTAGTTTTGAATAAGCCCATTTTGCCATTTCTAAATTTTCGTATAGCGCAAATACGGTTGACCCGCTACCCGTCATACCAAAGTAGTAAGGCGAAAGCGCTTGTAAACTATTTAAGTTTTCTTGTATTTCACTATTTAGTAGCGTTGCGCTTTTCGTTAGCGCGTTAGGGTTTTTATTTATAAGGCTGTTTGAAAGCGCTTCAATTTCGCCGTTTTCAAGCAAGGTTTTTAACGAGTTTATATCGCACACTTCACCGCTTTCATTAAGCGCGTCGAACTTAGAAAAACATTCTTTTGCGGTAACTGAGTTACTTGAATAAATAACTACGAAGTAAAGTTTTTTAGGGCATTTGAACGGCTCAACGTTTTCACCCCTACCCGTAAGCCTTGCAAAACCGCCTTTTAATAAGTAAGTTGTGTCGCTACCAAGTTTGGTGGCTAACGGCTCTATAGAACTTTTAACGCCGTAAAGTTTTTTAAGCGCTTTTAAAACGCCAACGATATCTGCCGAAGAACCGCCCATACCGCTACCCGTTGGAATATTTCTAACAATTTCAACGTTTGCGCCCGTAGTTTTAAACTCGCCTATAAACGCCTTAGTTGCTTTATACGCGTTAGTTTCTTCTTGAAGCGGTGGAATAAAACCGTATCTACCCGTAAAGGAAATTAAAATTTTATCGTCGTTACGCTTTTTTGCAATAACTTCGTCGAACTTATTGACGGTGGTGCAAACGGTGTCAAGCATATGAAAGCCGTTGCTAACGCCTAAAACGTTTAACGCTATATTAAGTTTTGCGTACGCCTTTACGGTTACGGAAAACATAAATAATTTCTCCTTTGTTTTTTGCTTTAACGCCTATTCTTTGTTTAGTTCGCGATAAATTAGTATGCGCTCTTCTTTTTCAAGCGGGAAAACAAGGTCTGGGTTGTTAGATAAAATTACTGCCTCGCTTACGTTAAGCGCTTTGCAAACGTCCCACAACTCGTCGCCTTTTGATGCAATATACACGCTAATTGCAGAATCGTTTTGAACTTTTTTATCGCCTTCTTCAACTTTAACTAAAACGGTGGCGGTCTTTTGGTTTATACACGCGTAACTAACTTTTAAAGTGCAACTAAGCGTAAACTTTTGGTCAAGCCTTTCAACTACCGCGTTGCAAATTAAACAGTTGACGTTTTTAACGGCGTTACAGTCCGCTAAAAAACTCGTTTCAAACGGCACGAGTGAAGTTTGAGTTTTTAATAAACCGTTATCACTTAGTAGCAAATCAACCTTTATTACGCCTTTTACTAAAAGTTCGCCGTTTTTATAAGACGTTGATATTTCTTCTATTTTATCATTTAGTATGCAAATAAGTCCAGCGTTTTCATCAAAATAGGCTAAATCGCCAACTATTTTTTGCTCTTTATAGTTTACTTCGGCTATACTTTCTACAACCTTTTTAGAAGTTTCTATTTTTAGATTGTTACTCGTTGAGTAAGCGTCTTGACAGTAGTTATATACGCCCGCTTCGTAAATGGTGGAAGAAAGTGAGATTTGCGTTACTACCGTTATGGAACTTTTGTTTTTAGTTTCATCAACGTAAACTTTAACGGCGCTACCGTTAACGCACGCGTTAGAAATTGCTATTAGGCTTGGGATAACATCGCTAATTTCGCTTTCTAATCTAAACGGAACGTGGCGCGTTTCTTTAATTATACCACCTAATTCATCGCTTGTTTTTAATATGATTGAAAGTTCAACTTCGCCGTCGTAAATAACTGAACCTATACCGCATTGCGAACTTGATAAATACGCTTTTTCAGTATGGCAAATTACGGTTTTTACTATGCCGTTTACTTCAAAATCGTCTTGCACGGTAAAAGTTTTTTCAACTTTTGCAATTCTATCGCATTTTTCCACGTAGTGCTTTTTAGTTAATAAATCAACGCCGTTAACTGCAATTTGCTCAAATTCTTCTTCGTAGCACACTTCTCCGCTAAAAACCACGGTGGCAACGCCTAAAAGAACGCCGTTTTGCTTAGTTACTTCAACGTCGCAAACGGTAACGCTTGCTAAGTTTAACACTTGGTTTAAACCGCTAACGCCACTACTACATTTAAAACTAAACTCTACGCCACTCTCAAAAATTTTAGGCTCTTTTTCCATTTGACAAACGGCGTTAAAAATCGCCTTGCCACTATACCTAATTTCTCCGCCCGAAATTTCGGCGCTTAAAAGGCACGCGTTAGCGTTTCCATTTAAAATTTCTAAATCTTCTTCGCAAACTCCTAATTTGCACTCTATTTTGTTTTTGCTTGTTACTTCACTACATTTTTGAAAAGCAACTTTTTCTAAACGAGGCGCATTTGCCATATAAAACCCTCCACAATTTGTTTATACAGTTTATGCGCCTTATTTTTTAATTATTACATTTGAATTTTGTAAAAAAATATGCACTTTAAAGTTTCCTTTAAAATGCACGTTATTTTTATTATTTAGTTTTGCGCTTCTTTAACGTCAACCAAACCGCACATATACTCCGAATAAGAAAAAGCCGTTTTGCCTTTAAATTCGCCTATCGGCGTTACCGTGAATAATGCGGGGTAAATGTTCGTTACCACTCCTTGATAACTAACCGTTTTGTTTCTACCAAGGTTTACCTTAACTTCTACGCGCTTATTAAAATAATTGCGTATTTTTTCCTTAGTCATTGCCATTGAAACGTTTTGCTTTATCATACTATTATTTTGGCTCTATTTTAAAATTTTTATTCAACCTTAATTTTATAGTAAAAGCGCGCGTATTTTTTATACGCGCGCCCTAATTTTATTTATTATATATTAAAAGTCTTCTTCTTCGTCTTCTTCCTCTTCTTCTTCGTCGTAGTCTTCAAAGTCGCTTTCGTTGATAGGCGCGTAATCAAAATCGTCGTCATCGCGCTTAGAGTGAGTTATACGTTCGTTAGTGTATGGGTCGATATCTTCTTCGTCTTCATAATCGTCATACTCCTCTTCTTCAATTTCAGAAAGAGAAACCATTTCTTCTTCGTCGCCTTTAGTAGAAAGCACGTCTTTTTCATCATCGTCTAAGAACCTGCGCCACTCTTCGTCTTTTTCAATATCAACGTCTTCAACAAGTTGAGAGCGCTTGTATTCCGCGTCTTCTCTACATTGTTCACACATTTCGTCGTTTTCACTCATATATCTCATTTTGCAAACGGGACATAGAATTTGTTCGTGATTTTCTTCTTCAACCGAGAACATTAGTTGAGGACCAATTTTAAGTTCGGCTTTGCAAACGTCACAATAGCCGTCACCTTCTAAAATATAATTAAGTTCACATCTTGGACATAAAATATATTTAGGCATAGTTACAACTCCTTTTTTGCGATATCATATATCGCTTGATTATTATAATCACTCAAAAGGATTTTGTAAACACTTTTTTTAATTATTTTTAATATTTTTATAAAATATTTTAAAATTTACCCCTTTTACGCCCCTTCAAGTAGCATTTTGTCGGCAATAAGGGCTATAAACTCGCCGTTGGTTGGCTTGTCGCCCGTAACGTAAGCGCGTAAGCCGAGTAGCGAATTTATGCTTTCAATTCTTCCCCTTGACCAAGCAACTTCAATGGCGTGGCGTATAGCGCGCTCAACTTTACTTGCCGTTGTGTTATACTTTTCGCCTATTTTTGGGTAAAGTTTTTTTGTAATGTTGTTTATAATTTCTGGGCTTTCAACCGCCATTTTAACGCCTTCGCGAAGATAATAATACCCCTTTATATGCGCTGGAATTCCAACGGCAATAAATATTTTACTAATCTTTTCGTCAAGAGAGTTTTTGCGCTTAAAACTAAGTTTTATATCTTCGCCTTTAAGCGAACTTTCTAAAAGGTCGCTAAGCCTACCAGATAAATTTTCTACTTTAAACGGCTTTGCCATATAGTAAACCGCGCCCGCGTCAAGCGCCCTTCTTATAACGCTTTCGGTTGTAAACGAACTTACTACTATTATAGTGGTTTTTATATCTTCGTTTTTAATACGGTTAATAACTTCAAACCCGTCGGCATTTTTTAATATAATGCTTAAAATTACAAAGTCTGGCTTGTGTTGCCTTATTAAATTTATACCATCTTCACCATCAAGCGAAGTACCAACAATTTTAAACTCTTTTACTATTGAAACGGCTTCTAAAACGCTATTTAAAGACTCTACGTTATCTTGCAAAATTACAACGGATTTACTGCTCATATTATCAACTCCTTTTTTGTTAATAATATAATAACATATTATTTGTACAAAATAAAGCATTTTTAATAAAATATTTTGTCGAATTTTAAACAAAAATGTAAAATTAAGTAGAACGCCTATTTTTTATTTGCCGTTTAATGTTTTATTTTGCATTAAAATATCGCAATTTTGCTTGTTTAAAAAATAAAAAAGTTGCACTAAATCTAAGTGCAACTTTAATTTTATTAAGATATTTAACAAATTATCTCTTGCTAAATTGTGGTGCTCTACGAGCCTTTTTAAGACCGTACTTCTTCCTTTCTTTCATACGTGAATCACGAGTTAAGAAGCCTTCTTTTTTAAGTGCTGGGCGAAGTTCTGGTTCAGCAATGATAAGTGCTCTTGAAATACCGTGGCGAATTGCGCCTGCTTGACCTGTAAAGCCACCGCCAACAACGTTTACGAACACGTCGTATTTAGAAAGAGTGTCAGTTAAAACGAGTGGTTGTTTAATAATGAGTTTTACTGTTTCAAGGTCGCAGTAATCGTCGATAGTTCTTTTATTTATAACGATGTTGCCAGAGCCACCTGGAATAAGCCTAACTCTTGCAACTGCCTTTTTTCTTCTACCTGTTCCCCAGAATTGAAGTTTCTTTTTGCTTGCTACTTTTGCCATTTTAAAACTCCTCCTTACTTGTCAAGTTTAAGTTCAACGGGCTTTTGAGCAATATGGTTGTGCTCAGCGCCTTTGTAAACTCTAAGTTTAGTAATCATTTGTCTTCCTAAACTATTCTTTGGAAGCATGCCTTTAACTGCTTCGTAAACAGCAAGGTCAGACTTTTCAGCCATCATTTTGCTGTAAGGTATTTGTTTTAAACCACCAACGTAACCCGTGTGATAAGTGTAGTACTTTTGGTCAAGTTTTTTACCAGTAAGTACAACTTTATCAGTATTTATAATAATAACGTGGTCACCCGTGTCAACGTTTGGAGTGAAAGTAGGTTTATTTTTACCTCTTAACACCGCTGCTACTTGTGATGCAAGCCTACCTAAAGGCATATCAGTAGCGTCAACCACGTACCACTTTCTTTCTATTTGACCGTTTTTTGCCATGAAAGTTTTCATGCTTGTTCTCCTTAAAAAATAACTTTTATTTGAAAGTTTTTTATTTTAGGGGGCTAATCCAAATTAAAAAACTTTAATATCGCTTATATATTCTATATAAAAAAAGGTTTATTGTCAAGCGTTTTAACGCCTTTTTACAGTTTTATTTTTAAACTACGAATTTTAAATTTTTTACGAGAAAAGTCAATAGGTTTTCTCTTAAAATGAAAAAGTTTTGAGCAAATGTTATTAGTTTTTACGAGAAAAGTATTTTAAACGATATATAAAACTTTGTTTTATTCTCAACAGTTAACCTTTTCTTTACCCCCAGACTATCTGGGGGTTTATTGTTTGCATAAGAAAAATCGGTGGTAAAAACCACCGACTTTACTATATATCGTTATTCAAAATCAACATCTTCTGATAAGAAAATCTCATTATTGAGAAACTCTATTATAGACATATCAAAACCTCTTGCCAACATATAAATCGTACTAAGCGTTACCGTTTTGTTACGTCCATTCATAATACACGCCATACTTCCGTGTAATATACCCGACTTTTGTTCTAATCTGTATTGAGTCATCCCCTTTTCTTTTAATAATTGATTTATTCTTGTAGCTGTTGCTTCACATACGTTCATATATCATACCTCCTACGCAGTTATAGCTACATATAAGTTTAACAGTTTACGTTTCTAAATATACGTAGCTAAACCTACGTAAACGCTTGCTATTTTTCTAGATGTATTGTTTGCATAAGAAAAATCGGTGGTAAAACCCACCGACCTATTTTCTAAAAATTATAATAATTAAAAACCTTATCAACAATTAATCGTCTATTTCATCAAACAACTCATCATCGAAAAAGTCTTTGAGTGTAATGCCCAAAGTTGCAACAATTTGATATATCGTATCTAATTTAACAGTTTTATACTTGCCGTCTACCGTAACGGAAATAGTAGAACGAGGAATTCCTCCATTTTTATAAAGTTGGTATTGAGTCATATTACGTTCTGCAAGTAAATTCTCTACCCTTTTTCCTACCGCTTCAGATAATTTCATAGTTGCCTCCTCGTGTTTATCACAATAAACGTTCATTGCAATAATTATAGTTTGTGCAATTTAATTTTTAGTTTATTGCGCTGAACGCTTTCAAAATATAGTTCATTGTGATAAACTATTTTATAAACGGAGGTTTCTAATGATAATTACCTTTTGTGGACATTCTAACTGTTTGTTTAATGAAGATGTCAAAGAACAATTAAAAAATATTATTGTAAGCGAGATAATAAAAAATCCCACCTGTAAGTTTTACTTAGGTGGGTATGGTGATTTTGACGTATTGTGTTTGCGTACTTTAAAAGATTTGAAAAATGATTTTCCGGAAATTGAGCTTATATTTATTACTCCCTATCTTGATAAGAATTATTCTAAAATAGAGTTTGCTAAAAATCATTATGACGACGTTATCTTCCCTCCTATTGAAAGCGTTCCTCGTAAATTTGCTATCTTGAAAAGAAACGAGTGGATGGTTGAACAAGCTGACCTTGTTATTGCCTACGTTAAATATTCTTGGGGTGGAGCTACCAAAGCTTTAGAATATGCCAAACGGAAAAAGAAATGTATTATAAACATTGCAAAATAAAATATAAAAAGTTTCTCGTAAAAATGGTTGGTTTTTACGAGAAAAGTATTTTTAATGATATATAAAACTTTGTTTTAAGCCAAGAAAAAAATAAAGCCTTGCACCGCTAAGTGCAAGGCTTTTGTTAATTTTTAAAAATTACTTTCTTGGGTTTTTAATGTTCGCTTGTGCTCGTTATCTTTTGCCCTTAGCGACAAATTGCCCGTTTAATTTTAGGCTGTTATCACGATACTGTTATCCATATATTTATCCGCCGTAGCGGTTGTATTCAGTTTTAATTTTTTTAAGTTTTCCCTTATCATTCTTATGTTATATAAACACCTTTACCGTCAAATCTTGCCATTGATTTGGTCTAAGCATACCGTCTTTTTCCTTTCTATACGACCTTGCCGATTTATAATCAATCGTAAATTCCCATACTAACTTTTTCATATCGTTTGGCACGTCAATTAAGTCAAAATTCATATACCAATTAAAGCACGTTTCCGTTACGGGAACAATGGTATGAACGAACTGTTTAATCACTTCTCTATCTACGTAGTGTTCGGTAAAATCCATTTTCGACAACAAGAAGTCTTCCACCTTTTTTGCAGGCTCTTCTTCCCCGTCTTCGTTTGGAACCATACCCGCATCAAGAATACGCCTTTTGTTTATAAGTTCAATTTTCTCTTGCTCAATTTCCTTTTTGAGTTCTAAGTAAGATTCTTTCGGGATTTCGTCTTCCAAGCGCATACGAGTTAAGCGTTTTAGTTTTTCGTCTAACTTTGCTATCTCTTTATCAACCGTTGCCTTAATTTCCGCCGCTTTTTGGTATTCTTGAAACACACCGATTTGATATAAAGACGACACGTTATTTAGAATATCTTTCTTGTTACCCCATAACCCTGCAAAAATATGCCTTGCCATCATTTCTAATTTCCAATCGCATATTTCTCTAAGATTACAACTTTTTGAATCGTCAATCCCTGCTTCAATTCTAATATCCTTAGAACCATAGTTAAGTTGGTTATAGCATTTATATCCATAGATGACTTCGCCGTTTTTATTCTTGCGCCATTTGTTTTTGCGCATTTTATAACCGCATCTACATTTTAATTTCTTCGTCCAAACGTCGCTACTTTCGTGAATACCCGTTTTGTGAAGAACTTCCCCGTTTTCCGTGCGGAATTTACTATACCTAGTTCGTTGAAGTCTTATCTGTTTACAACGTTCCCACTGTTCTTCGGATATAATCGGCTCAAAATCGCCTTTTACGTAAAGATAGGTATCTTCGTCACGGTTTATAATAATTTTTTGGTCAAGGAAATTATTTCTTCGTGATTTTAAGTAGGCAGGATAGCCTTTATAGGTTGAGTTATGTAGTACTCGTGATACTTTCGCGTTCTCCCATCTAACTAACCCCGAACTATCTTTTCTTTTACGTCGTATCATCTCGTCACGAATTTGAGATATCCCTTTACCTGCCGAATACATATCGTAAATCATACGCACCGTTTCGGCTTGTTCTTCGTTGATTACGTAAGTTCCTTTTGCCTTGTCCCTATCATAACCAAGAATATTACCGCTTCCATACAAAACGCCCTTGTCTCTACTGATTTTTTGCCCCGCGCGGACACGCTCTGAAATTTTTCGACTTTCTTCTTGCGCAAGCGTTGCCATAATAGTGAGTCTTAATTCGCCGTCTCCGTCCATTGTCCAAATATTGTCTTCTACGAAATAGACTTCAATGCCGTACTCTTTTAACTCTCTCGTAACTACGAGCGTATCAACCGTGTTTCTTGCAAATCTACACACTTCTCTCGTTACGATTAAATCAAACTTCTTTTGTTTAGCGTCTTGTATCATCCTTAAAAATGCAGGTCGCTTTTTCGCTTGCGTTCCCGTAATCCCTTCGTCGATATATTTCTTAATAACATACCAATTCGGATTTCTATCCGCTACGTCGTCGTACCATTGCATTTGATTTTCTAACGCCGAAAGTTGCGCTTCGTGCTCCGTGCTTACTCGTCCGTAGAAAACCACTCTTCTTTGCCTTGCCCTGTTAAAATTAACGTTAGTGGGCATTACCATTCCGTTTTCAATCAAGTTAAATCGCCTCCTTTGAATAATTTATTTTGCTTTACTACACTTTCCCCAAACTGAGTACGCTTCTTTTCGATTTTGGCGTATTCTCGCTCGTCAATCATTTCGTTATCACGCATAATCTCTAACATCTTAAACGCGATAATCTTATTTAACACCTCCATATTTATTTTTGACTTGTCGATTTTCTCTACGTTTAGAGTTTTGTAGCAACCTTGATTTTCCACTTCATTATTTAATTTTTCTTCTCTTAAATTTAATTCCTTATAATTCAATTCTCCTTAATTTTTATTTTATAGGGTGATATCCGCACTTTTAACGGAAAGATAAGTACGAATGCCCTATGCAATCATTTTTCTCCTTATTAATTCCCGACATTACGGGTGTATTAAGCACATATAGTGTCCCGCTGTTATTTGCTTTCTTCAAATTCTTTTCTTAGCGTTTGATATCCTAATCTAATCAAATCTACTTTTGAAATTCTTTTTTGTTTTAAGAAAGCCATTATTTCATCGTGCTCTTTCACAGGAAGTCTCGTGTTAAACTGCCTTGTTGCTTGTTCGCGCTCTTCCTTATGCACGATTTCATACTTTTGTCTTGCCTTTTGTTTTGGCGTTAATTGTTTTTCCATTCTATTTTCTCCTTAAATATAAACGATTTCGCTTAAAATCTCTTCTTCAATCACTTGTTTCATAGCGTTAATTCTTTTAACGTCTTCCAAGTAATTACCCGTTCGGCGATACTGTTCGCTTTTAGAAAGTTTGTCCCACATAGTATCATACAAATTTTCCGCGGCTTTATCTACGCCGTGCAAATATTCAGGCAACTGCCCTGCTAAACTTAACAATTTACCGAAGTTATGCTCTTCAATATACTGTTTTGCAAGCGTTCCATACTTGCCGTAAACGTGCTTTTTAGGTTTAACTGCTTGTTGATAGATTTTTACTTCTTCCACAGTCAACTCTTCGCCCAAATCCGCTTTTTTAATGATTTCTTCTACGTTCATAAAACCCTCCCTTTAATTTATTGTAGCAATATTATACCGTGATATCACGAGATAGTCAAGCTGTTTTATACTCTTTTGAGAAAATAGTTTTATCTTAATAGTAAAAGTGTCATTGCAATACTTTGCGCAAAAAGAAGTATAGGCGTAGCCCAAAACATAAATTTCCTAAAACCACCTTCCACTTGCATTTCTTCGCGTTGTTTTCGAATTTCTTCTTTAGTTTTTCTCAGTTCTTTATTTAGCCCTTCTGCTCCTTCGTTTATTTTTGCTACTGCCATATCCGTTGCATCTTTCACTCTGTCGTTTAATAGTTTTGTAGCCGAATCAATCGCCTTTCCCATAGCTGTGCTTACAAGGCGCTCGATTTCCGTTACTGTTTCCGTTATCTGGTTGAGTGAGAACTCTATCTCCTTCGCTAATCGGTGATTGCTCCTTTTCACGTCGTCTATCAGCTTCTCTACGCTTTCTTTCAGCTTCCTCTCTAGCCTTTCGTTGTACAATTCTACGTTCTTCACTTGCTGCGTCAGTTCCTCGACTCGCACATTCAGCCTCAAAACTAAGTCGTTGCATTGCTCGTTCGATACTGCTAAGGACTTCAATAGCATTGCTTCTCGTGCCTCCGCCGTTAATCGTTTTACTTCTTCGCACAGTTCTAATGCCGGCGGGTTGTGCGATAAATCCACCGGTTCGTCCTGTAATATGGGTTGAGGACGCTCTCCCGTTATTTTGTTTATCAAGTTGTTTTATTACCTCCATTTTTGTATAATTTGTTCCGAGTTTTTCCCCTCGGATAGGTTTTTGTTTTTCGGGATGCAAATAGGAATAATCTTTTCCATCCCTTGTGATTTTTACGCCGTAACACTTTTCAAGATATTCCTTGAACTTGTCGGGCGTGGTTGAGTTTTTAGTTGCTTCTGCAATTACTTCTCGTAGTTCTTCTTTCCAACTAATACCGCCTTTGAGCATAATCTTCTTTTCAATTGCCGTTCTACTGTTCTTACCACGCTTTCTAAAATCCGTTTCGGTGAACCCGTATTTCTTCCCTATCCTATTCGCTTCGTCTTTCATCTTCACGTAGTCTTGTTTGTTGAACTGCAATTTCTTACCCGTTATTGGGTCCACCGCGTTTACGATAATATGGCTATGCACCGTTTGCGTATCCGTGTGGGTAGCGATTACGCACTCGTAGTTTTGAAATAATTTTGCCGTAAGTTCTTTGGCGTAAGCGTGAGCTTTTTCGGGTGAAACGTTATCTTGTCGCGCGCACGATAATTTACAATGATAATATTTTCTTTCATCGAACTTATCCCCTTTTCCAAATCTACTTGCTGTTTCATCAAACTGCTTGGCGTAGTCCTCGTCTTCAAAAAGATTCCTTACCGACACTATCTTTGCTTTCTTTTCGTCGGTGATATACGCGATACCGTTTTTCGGTTTTGCTTTGCTTGCGCTACACTTAAAAAGCGGCATTATCCACCTCCGATTGCAATAGATATTTTACGGTATAGTTCTTTCAGACTTTTGATGCACGTTTTTATTTCTTCTTCCGTCGCAAAGCCGTTATAACTGTGTCTAACTACTTGGTTTAGGTTATTGCCTTGCCGTTTTAGTTCTGCTAAAATCTCGTTGCCATTTTCTATTACGGTAATCGGCTTGTCAGTAATTGACCGAATTACAAAGTCCGTTATCGTCAGTCCGCTTTTTGCTATTGCGCTATCTATTAAATTTTTCTCTTGTTCGCTTGCCCTAAAATTGTAGGCAAATGGTCTTGTTCTCCTTCCTATAATTTCTCCTCCTTTTATTTTTTTGTTATTTGGGGTATTAGGGGTTTCCCCTAACGAGGCGATTTGAAAAATCGTGTATTTGGCAAGACAAATACGTTCCTCGCTATATCGACGCAACCAACCATACCCATTTCATATTAAATTGTATTTTGGACGTAGAAAAAGCCCGACAGTTTATCACTGTCGAGCTTTCATTTCCACGCTTTGGGAAAACGGGTTCTATTACGCCGATTACTCATTTTTAATTTTTGGCAAGCCGTTCCCTTTCGTAGAAAGGGAAAACGTTGATTTTTGAGCATCTCGTTATAAACTCGCTCTTTCACTTTTTACCATTTTCTTGCGAATTTCTTACCATATACGATAATGTTTCCATTTCTATTTTCTTCAATAAAACCTATAGGCGAACCACCTTTAAGCATAAATTCCTTAAAGTGATGAGCATTAACTATCGGCGCATAAATTCGCCAATCGGACGGACGATTCTTTTCGTAATAACGTGCCACGAATATAAGCACGTTTCTACTCGTTAGCCACTTTGAAACTTGTCTATCCCTCTCAGCTTTCTCTTCTTCTATCCTTTCGTAAAGGACTTCCCTTTCTTGGTCATCAACTACACGAAGTTCCATATACAAACGGTCAATTCTCTTTCTATACTCTTCGCATATTTCAATGATTTTATCTCTATGCCTATAATCCGTAGCATTATCAGAAGTTGTATTTTCTCCCACCACCCAGGAGATAGGCATATAATTTATGCTCTTTCTTTTACCCTTGACAAAGTTGAATTTTTTAACCGCTTGATAGATATAATCCATCGCCGTATCGTAAAACTCGTACTCGTTATCTTTCCCCTTTTCGTCTATCTCCTTAAAGAAAATAGGCGCAGGTCGATTATACTTTTTACGCAACGCGGAAAGTTCTTTTCCAACGTTTACGTTATCGTAAGCGCGTTTTGCTTTATCTATTTCTAAGCCCGATAAAACGGCAAGTTTACAAACGTCGTTATAAATCCCCAAGATTTTCCCTACGGGCGCGCCGTGATGGATTTCGTTCCATACAATACTGTTTAACTTTTGCGAAAGGTTTACTATCTCGCCTATTTTATTTTCGCTCGTATCGTGGTCAAGCTCGGCAAGAGTTTGACCGTTTTTACTCATAGACGGAATACCACAAACGGGTACTTTGAAATGCTTTTTATATTTCTCGGCTGCTTCTACTAATAGCTTATCGTCCGTTATGAGCATAGCGTCTGAGTCGTAATCACAACCATTTAATCGCTGTTGAATATTCTCTCCAATAGCGTTTACGCACACGATATTTTTACCCAAATCAAAGTAGTTCCAAATATCGCCGTCAAGATTATTTTCCACGCAGTAAAGATTGCCCATCGTGATATGCGGTGAGCGCGCGCAAAGAAGCTTTGCACCATTTGCAAAGCGTTTAGAATTAATTTGCCCTTTCTTTAATTCGCTTATTATTTCTTCCCCTGCTATGTATTTCAAAAGTTCGGGACCGTTACCAAACAATGTTGCGTTCGTGCCGTTTAGAAGAATATGTCCACGGCGCAAATTACTTTTAAGTCCGCTTACTACGTCGTCCCTGAAATTAGCATACAATGCTGTACAGTTAAAATACGGACAACTAAACAACAATCTAAAAATTACTTCCGCGCGTTCAGCAAGCCCGTCGGGAGTTTTCTTTTCTTCCCCGTTCTTTTCTCTTGCATAAGCATCAGTAAAATGATAGCGCATAAACTCTGCGTCGTTACGGACAAGCGAGATATAATCAAAACTCGGTTTTAATAATTCTTCCGCTTGTGCCTTATCAAATCCCAACGTATTGAGAAGTTGATAGCTGCTTTGCACCATATCGCCGTGGAAAAATCTCGTGCCTTTATCCCATTTTACCACGCCAAAAGTATTATCTACGTTTTCTATCCACTTGCGAATATTCTTCTCGGAAAGACCGCCCGCAAATTTAAGATATTTCAAACTGTTGGGCGTCGTTACCATTACGATTTGGCTTACGTCGGTTGCAAGCGTAAATCCCCTTTTCTTTATGTAGTCAAGGGTAATATTTTTATCTTTTATCCATTTTTGAAGTTTCGTTCTAAACGCGCAAGACTTAAAAAATTTGTTACGAAGAAGTAGCATATGCTTGTCCGCGTAGCCATCTTTAAACACTCTTTCGTCCAAGAGACTCTCGCCGTCCCAAATATCGTTTGTGATTTCCGTTTGCTTTTGCTCGGCTACAAGTTTGCTATCCTTAAGTTCTACGGATATTACTTCTTCCGTAAATACGCTTTTATAATCGGGAACGAAAAGTATTCCATGAAGTGGAATATTCACTGTCCCCTTGATGCTACTTAATGATAACGCTTTATATGATTCCCACGAAGCAAGGTCGGTTTGAGCTTTTAATCCACAACTGCTCCATTTATCCATTGCTTTATATAAGCGCTCGGCAATAAAAAGGCATTTACCCTCTCTTGAACTGCCCGCGCTACGCTTATATCTTACGTAGTGAACACCATCTAAATAAAAACCGTTTTGGTAGAAATGCGAGCGCAAGTCTTTGATTTTTACAGGCTTGCCGTTTTCGGGCTTGTATGTATAGTTAAACTTTAAGTTAATTACGGCAAGGGTATATTCGTTTTCGCTCTTATCTTGAAAAGAAAACTTTTTACGGCAAACACGCTTATATGCGTTTTCAAGTTCTATGAGGTCTAGCGAATTATCCAAATAGATTTTGAACAAACGAAAATAGGCGTCGCTTTTACTTTCGGGCATTTTATACCCAACGCTAACGCCGTTTTCTTGCTCGTGCCGATAAATATCCGCCGCTTCAATTGAAATAATTCTATACCCTTGTTTCATTTTAGCCTAGTCCTTCTATTGTCTGCCTTTATTATATCATAGTAAATATGACAATTTATGTCATATATTATACAAAATTTCGCTAAAAATGGCAAAGGTCAAATGTCCACGTTTAGGTACATCTGACCGCTTTTGTAAGTTTTTAATTAATCCCCATTCTTCTAAATAACTCAACAAAATTTGTTTTAGTTGTTTCATCTAATGTGAACGAACCGTTTTCAACAGCATTGCTTAATAATTTAGCAATTAATGATTTTCCCGTTGTCGAAACGTCAAATTCATTACAAAACCTACTTATCTCTGACCGAACCATCAAATCTTCTACCATTTTAGGAGATTGCTTGTAAGTATATGCATCAACATCTTCCTGCTTAACATCAACTATATACTGAAAGTTTTCCCCTATTTTAGAAGCAAAAGTTTTTCTTATCTGCTCGCCACCCTCTTCAACGCCTTCTTTATCGTAATCAAATAATGCAACATATTTACAGCCCCACCCATGCAAAATCATTGCTATGTTTACACAATTTGTTGCTCCTTGAGAAGGAATAAAGGCAACTTTACTTAAATCAATTTCTAATTGTTTTGCCATTAAAGTAATATAAATATAATCACTCATT
Source organism: Christensenellaceae bacterium (assembly GCA_045637905.1). Classification (GTDB taxonomy): domain Bacteria; phylum Bacillota; class Clostridia; order Christensenellales; family Borkfalkiaceae; genus HGM11412. The sequence continues at coordinate 271,692 of JAZUAJ010000001.1, forward strand.
CCTTCGGTAATAATATTTAATTTATCTTTTGCAGGACCAAAAGTGTCTAATAAATTCATACCCAAGGCGCGAATAATAGGAGTTAAGGTATCATTTTGACTATCAGGTGCAATTTTTGAATCGTATGCTGTTTTATAAATATATGTGTTTTCATCTTCATTTTTAACCACCGCTCTAATTCGATGAATTCCATCATTTTCCATATCAAGCATATACGGAGAATGTGTTGTATAAACAATTTGGTTTCCATTATCCGCAAGGTGATTAAATAAGCGTAACAATTCTCTTTGAGCATTTACATGAAGATTTGTTCCCGGTTCATCCAAAAGGAATACTACTTTATTATTAACAGCATCATTTGCAAGCATATCAATAAACAAATTCAAATACCACTTTAAACCATTACTTCTTTCGGATAATAAAAGCGTCGTTCCATCTTCTTTGTTTATGGTGAATATTATAGTTCCCGCATTAAACTCTATGCCTAAAAACAATTTTTCTGTTGTATAGAAGTTATGAAATTCTTTGTTTAATTTTTGATTAATTAATCTATTTATGTTTTTACGTTTGGTAATTTGAGTTGCATTGTTTCCTTGTTGACAAGCAGAAAGAAAGTCGTTCTGAGATACTCCAATAATTTTCACCAACTCTCTTATTAAACTATTAGGATTTGCATTTGGATTATTAAGTTCACTATTAATATCATCATATTTATACGACGAATTAAGCATCTTGCTAGTGCTTCTATAGAAAAAAGTTGGGAAGATAGAACCAAAGGAGTCCCAAGCTATTTGAACGTCATCTAATAAATTTTTATATTCTTCGCGTTTATCTTGTGGAATATTGTTTATTCTACTTTTACATAAATTAACAAAGTAAGTTAGCCTATAAAAATTTATGTCATCTTCCTTTTGTATTTCATTCAAATATGCTGTGTAATTGTTGTAGTCTTGTCCTGATAAGCCAAAAGGATTGTTATTAATAGATTTGAGAAGCTCAACCAAAGAAACAAAAATACTTTGAATAGTATTTTTATAATAACCAACAATTCCGCCCGTTGCAGAATATCTATCCTTTGTTATAAGTATTTTTGTGTCAGTATTAGCACCCTTTTCAATTTCATCTTGACTATGCTTTAATGTTACAAGAAACGAATTAAAGGTTCCGCTTTCCACTTGCCTATTGATACATTCAACGCTAAAAGCGGCATCATTTCTTGATAAAAATCTTATTTTAGATATTCCTTCTAAAACATTACTTTTACCACTTTCATTTTTCCCTATAATGGCGGTAACTTTCGGCTCTATAATAATTTCATCCTCATTATAGTCTCCAATAGATTTGTAGTTCGTTAATTTTATCGAATGAATGTACATTATTTCCTCCAACGTCATTTAATAGTTGCTTCTATGCGCCTTCTTAATTTTTCGGGGATTTCATCTATGGAATCATAGAAAATAGTGTTTACTTGAGCCACATCAAAATGCAACCCACTTTTAAGTTCTTTTTTATCGCAAATATGTATAACTTCTTTCCCCAATCCTAAAGCATAACCTGCTTCATAATAAGCTCCGTTATTATGATGAGACAATTCAGCCACAACGAAGCGACTATTACGTATTTCGTAGAGCATTTCAGGAACAATTTGATGATTATGCTCTATTTCATCCATTATACGAACACTAAAACCTTTCAATCCTTCTTTGATTTTTTCTCGAAGTTCTTTAGTTTCTTCTCCAAACTTCATAGCCACAAAAACATTTTTGTTATTCTTTTGATTTTTTTGAAGCTCTTCAACACGGGCTAACCCCTTAGGCGTAAGCTTAATGGTTGACTTATGCCCCCAAGTTAAAGAACCCGCGTATCCGCTACTCGACCAACATATATATTCATTATCTCGCAAATACATTATGTAATAATCCATTTGCTCACTATACTTTTTTTCTATGACGTCAGATTGAGTATGCGTAGGAGCATAAACAAAAAACACATCTTTTAAGTCAATATAATTGTAGGTTTTACTTTGTCCGATATACTCAGCTTGACTATGCAATTGAGATAAAATTAAATCAATTTTCTCTGCAAAGTTTTTGGGATACCAACTTTCAACCATTTCGGGCGTAATGTTATAAATTTGAACGAACTCGTCAGTTATATGTTTATCAAAATATTCTTTTTCACAAATAACAGGTCGTAAGTGTGATTTATGATAGAACAAATAGCTTTGTAAATGTTGAAGATTAAATTTGTTTTTAACCCCTTCATAATCGTAAATTGTTCTATGTGCATCAGGAACAAAAAACCCCCCGCATTTTTTACAATCATAATAATAGAACGGGTCGTGGATATCTTTTACCCAAATTGAACAATTCAATTCGCCGCAAATTGGGCATTTATTGCCATCGCTTAAATTTAAATTTCCCATTTTTATCCTCCACTTGTCTATATAAATTTTAGTGCTGTTTTAAACCTCATTTTTTTGTGCAATTTAGTAAGACAATATCTTCTCCTTTTTTAATCCCTAACTTTCCCGTATAAAAATCCACTTCAAGCAACATTAAATCTTTTTCAACTTGATAGCCTTCTTTCATTTCAAAGAAAATGGTTATATTTGTGGTTTCACCATTTGCAAGAACTGTACCTACCCAAGAAAAATCTTTAACTGCATTTTTGTTGTCAAAATCAGCAGAACTTTTAACAAAACCATTTTCGTCAGTGTCGATATGCACGTCAACAGCATTGATATCAAACAAGCTCATAATATCATTTAATGGTAAATATACTCCGCTATGATTTCTTAACTTAAAATCGTTTGTATCTAATTTATGGTCTTTTTCATTACTATCAATCTTTTTGGTTATATCAAGATTTACTTCAATATAGTTGCCTGACAATGTGGTTTTTTCTATTGAGTCCTTCTCTTTTTGATAAGAAATTAAATCAACTGTTTTAGCGTAATAAACTTTTATGTCAAAATTATCGTGAACTTCGACAACCTCATTCATAAAATATTTTGCTTCAACTGTTTCTATGGAATTATTAGATTTACAACTTCTAACACCAAATATCACTCTCACAAGTGTGCTTATGGCTGCAATAGCAATAAGCACATAAATGCCCCATTGTATTGGTTTTTTGAAATTTTCGTATTTCTCTAAAAAATTAAAAAATTTTGACATTTTTACTCCATAGGTTTAATCTTGTGTTATTTGTAAAATTCCTTTTTCTTTTAAAACGTTAGTTGATATTTCTTTTATTTCTCTTATCGTGTGGAAAAATTTATCTCCTTTGCCTATTACCAAGTGAAGAACTTTAAGTTCATAATAATAGGTATAACCCAATGAATCGACAACTTCAAGATACATATCAAAAACATCATTAAAGTTAAAGGCAAACAATACTTTCGAGTTTGGTAAAATAACAGTATTCCCATTAAGTTCATACCATTTTTTGTCGTGATACAAACGCTTAATTTCAAAAGAAGATTTATCTGAGTTTTCAATCTCAGCGTGTACGGAGCAATCTTTATTTAGGTCTTCTATTGTAACGCAGATTTTTCTTCCGTCTTTAGTGCTTGGAATATGGTCGAACATATTAAAAGTAAATAACGGTTTCGCCTTTTTGCGTTCTTCTTCTTTTCGTTCATTTTCAATGCGTTCTAAATCGGCTTTTCTATCTTTATTATTGCTTTTAATAGTCCACGCAACACCAACAAGCGTGAGTAAGCCACCATAAACAGCAGAGATGATAGGGATTAAAATTTCTTGCAAACTACTATTCGGAATAATATAAATCAAATATACAGTTAAACCTATACCTAAAAGAAAATCCGTAAGTAAAAGCCATTTGTTTGTTTTGATTTCGGATAAAAACGCAACTGTTAAACTATAGAAAACAATCAACATTGCTACCCCACCGAAAACAAACTGTAATACAAGCCATTGATTAAAGCAAGCCATATAGAACAAATCAAGCAACCAATAAAACATAATATACTTGCCTAAACGAACGTTGGCGGCTTTAACTTGTTCAGTAGAGTATGTATTTTTACTTTCTGCCCACACTTTTACAGTTACGCATCCAATTGGAATACTTAAGGCAATTAGCGCAAATGCAAACCAATACCAATTGTAGCCAGTATCATAGTAATTGATTACGAATATTCCACTTATGATAAAAAGCAATTGTAATATTCCACCTGAAGAAGAAATTCGAACAAACTTAGATTGCTCTTTTTCTTTTATTTTCTTATTCGGTATAAACGAATAAACCAAGAAAACTACAAGACAAGGATACCATAACCATTGTCCAAACGTTTTATCAATAGTGTTATGCAAAAATGGCAACACGATAAAGCCGCAAATAGCAACTGCGACTAAAACGTGCCAAACTATATTAAAAATTTTCTTTAGTGTTTTCTTCAATGTTTCTCCTTACATCTCTTAAATTAAAGTTTCTCTATATCGAAACCACCAGACAAAATAAACTTTCTTAAATACTCTTCGGCTCTTATAACAACCTTATGATTTTTTATCGTAGTATTTTCAATTCTTTCCATCGTTTCTTTCGCTTTAACTTTGTCTAAAGATGACATAATATTATCAAATCTACCATATTTACTAAGGTCGCTTTCTGACAAATGGAATCTCATGATTCTCGATAATTTGTTTTTATCGAAGCCAAAGGCATCAGAAAACTTTTGTATATTTTCAAGCAACTCATTTCTGCTATAAAGCTCAATATAATCAACAAATGTTTTACCTTTTTCATACTTTAATGAGCCAGATAATATGTCTTCTAAAATAACCTCGGCAATTCTTTGTTGATTTTCTTCTAAAACAGCAAAATTTTCTCTAAGTTCGTTAAGTATTTTTTCAATTTCCGCCTCGGTTGCTCCACTTGATAAATCCTTTAAGAACTCAGTAAATTTTAGCTCCATAAACGCCTTATTTATTTCATCGGCTGCAATTTCTGTTAAATGAGCTTTCAAATCATACGTTTCTAAATTTTCAGAAGATACTGCTCTTGGAATCTCACTATAACGCTGTCTTAAAGTATTATAAGTTAACTCATCAAAAGCAACTGTTACTTCTCCCATATCCTCAGTTAAATAGGTCTTTTCACTCCAAGAAAACAATTGAGGTATAGACATGTAGTAACTATTATTAATATTGTTAAACAAATCAGCAAAGAGCCTTACATCGTTTTCTTCAGAAGGCAAACGACTAAAATTAGCAATATGATTTTTAGCAAATATAACTTCTATATTCTTGAACGCGTTATTCATATTGGTAATGTTGGTTCCTAATGATGGAACAAAAGCGCTTTGATAATCTTGCTCTGCATATAATTTCAACGCTTCAAGCGCATTCTTTTCCATCGTATAGGGCTTTCTACAATACTTAATGATTCCATATTGCTTTTCAACCCCAAACAAACGATTTGTTCTTGATGCCGCTTGAATAAATTGTTCATATTCCAACACTTTATCAAGATATAAAGTATTTATCCATTTAGAGTCGAAGCCTGTCAACAATTGGTTTACTACTATTACTATATTAATAGCATCTGCTCTTTCTCTATCAATATCTTTATATGGGTCTAAATGCGACAATCTTGCGCAAGCATCATCTTTAAAATGCCTATACGTTCCAACCGTATATTTACAATCAAAATGATTATTATAATCTGTTAGGATTTCTTCAACCGCCTCATCCTTAAACACGTCATCCGTTTGATTATCAGTATGAGGGTCAAATATAGCCGTAACAAATAAATCTTGAGCATTATTTTTAAGAATCTTGTAATACTCTATTGCTTCACGAATAGAAGACGTTGCGAGAATATAATGGAATTTACCTCTAAAGCTAATCATATCCCAATCTTTCAAAATGGAATCAGCAACCGCTTGTCTATGCTTAGGCCCCGTTATATCGTTGGAATAAATAGAATTATCAATATCTTTTTCAACTTCAAGCATATCTCTTGTTGCAAGTGCCCTAAATTTCGCAAATTGCTCATCGCTTAACTTAGATTCATCTTCCACACAAAACTTATGTAAAGCTATTTGCTTTTTCAAATCTGCTTCATCAAATGTCACTATTTTAGAAGTCTTAAATCCTAAAACGTTTTTATCTCTAATGCCTTCTGTAATAGTGTACTTGTGTAAGCATTCCCCAAACAATCCGTCCGTCGTAATCCCGTTGATTGAATTCACTTCTTTAATCGGCGTACCAGTAAAACCAAAGAACATTGCCGTTTTAAACGTCAATTTAATATCTCTCAACATTGTACCAAAAGTTGAACGATGCGCCTCGTCAACTATAAATACGATTTTCTTCTTTTGTATGATTTCTAATTTGTCTGGTCTATAATTTGCGGCAAGAGTAATATTACTCATCTTTTGTATTGAAGTTACAATCAACTGACTTTTAGCATCTGAACTCAACTTTGAGGATAAAATTTCAGTATTTGAAGTATCTTCTATGTCATCGCTATCGGAAAAATTACGATAGTTATCATACGTCTGTTTCCACAACTCATTTCTATCCATTAAGAAAACAATTTTGTCAACCTTTCCTGTTGATTTAATAAGTTGTGCACACTTAAAACTGGTCATGGTTTTACCACTACCAGTTGTATGATAAACATATCCACCTTTTTGGTCTTCAAAATCCCAATCAGTTCTTCCTACAACCCTTGTATAAATCTTAGATGCAGCGTGGTATTGATAACTACGCATTACCTTTAATAAATTATCTTTACCATCGGCAATTGTTGCATATCCAATCAATTTATGAGCCATTGGAATAGATAATAAAGTGCTTGCTATGTCTTCCCAATCATTTATATATTTATTGTTAAAATCAGCCCAATGGAAATAATAATCTGAATTAAATGGTTTATCTCTTCCTGGGTTAGCAAAATATTTTGTTTCTTCTGGATTCATTGCAACAAAAATTTGTATTAACGAAAAAATTCCAGTAAAAGCCCCGTGTTTCATATACTTGCTAATTTGATTGCAAGCTTGGTCAACAGGAACACCACTCCTTTTAAGTTCAATGTGGATTAATGGCATACCATTGATAAGAAGAAGCAAATCCCCTCTTCTATCGCCTAAAATATCTGAAGATATTTTAAATTTTGGTTGCCTTGCAATTTGGTAAGTACTATTTCCTGCTGCAATATCATCTTTATCAAAGATAAACAAATCCACACGTTCGCCTAAATGCGCCGTGTCCCTTGGATTATCTCTTATAATAGAAACATACTTTCCGTTAAGTTTTCTGTTAATACTAAAAGGAGAATCCCCATCAATATCACCAATAATTTGCTTCATTTCGGTCTCAGTTAATGGATAGCCGTTTAATTTATCGGTAGTATTGTTGTTCTTGAAAATGATATCTGCCCAGTTTTTGATTAAATCTTCTTCCGAACAATAATTTAATATATTTCTTGACCATTGATTCTCTAACTTTGTAAGTTTCTCTATCAATGCGTCTTCAAAATCTTTTTCAAATGCAAATGACATATCTTTCTCCTTTAAACAAACATTTTGTTTAACATCGCTTTCTTAAGGCTTTCTAACTTTTCGTATTTCTTTTGCGTTAGCTCTATAAGCTTGTCTAAATTGAAAAACAATTTTCCAATTTTAACTTGCTCTTCATAATCCTCTGGTACGGAAATTACAATATCCATAACTTTTGTTTTTGATATATTATATCTAGAAATCCCTTGTGCTAAGAATTGAAACTCTTTTCTTATCTCCGGCGAGCGAAGCAAATAAGCCAAATATAGCGGGTCAATTTTTTCCGAACTAAACAAGCGATATCCAAAACAGAAACTATTTAAATATGTGTTTTCAGTATCTCCCAACCAAACTGAAGACATTCCTACTTCTTCTGGTGTTTCAGATGAAGTAGTAAAAAACACGTCTCCATTTTTAACAATGTTTTGGCTAGCATCAATTTCTACAAAATCGACTCCCTTAATATCTGCTATGGGATTTTTAAACACGTTTACGTAAGTTACAAAACGAGCCTCCCCGTGTCCAAAATCATCTTTTGTTTTTCCTGATAAGCCTGTATAGGTTGAGCCAATTTTCCCTAAAGTTTTATTTTGCCAAGGACTTTCATATCCCTTAAACCTAAGTTGTGGAACATTACTTGCCTTTTTAGGAAATATTTTTTCAATCAATGCCTTCTTTGTTGCAACAAATTTGTCATACTTCCGCTGATGAAGAGTTATAAGGTAGTCGAGACTTGAAAAACTTTCCCCAAGTTGCTTCTGTTCTGACTCTAATTTAGGATACATAATAGCTGTATCTTGTATTGCAGATTTGGAAATAGATGAAATCTTTGTACCTTGAATCAAAGGAAGTAATTGGTCGTGATAGGCGTTGGAATTTACATAATATCCAAGAAATCCTTTAGCAAATTTTTTCTTTGGTCTACAAGGAATAGTATGCAATCCTGACAATACTGTTTCTTCAGTTAATCCCGCAATTTCACTACATTTACCTACTGTTTCATCCTCTGCCGCATCAGCAATAATTATATCTCCGTTTTGTAATATTGAAGCCAGATACTTCTTTACAAGCGAATCATTTAACAAATAGGTCAATTCATCCCTTTTAACATCTAAAATCTCGCCATATTTTACAAGAATATCTCCGTAATGCACATTCATAATCTTTCCCTCTGCATTACTTAGTTCTGCTCTTGACAGAGCGTTATTCTGTAGAAAATCAAACACTTCTGAAAACTTACACTGTTCCCACGCTTCAGTAAAACCTCTAAATCTCAAACAAGGGCTTTTTCTTTTATTCTCCATTGTACTCACCCCTAAGCAATTTTCGAAGCTCTTTGAGCCCCAGCATGTCATATTCATCACCTTGAAGCTCACCAATAAGATTATAACATTCTTGCTCTATCACTTTTATTTCTTTACCAACGTTAAAAAGCGGATTTTCATATCTGGCTAAAAGCTCGTTTAGTTTTTTTATTAAAGCGTTTACTATATCTTGAGGTATTTTATTGATATTTACCATTATAGGCAAAATCCACTTAGCATTTAATAAGGTTTTGATTTCATCATCTGTTAATACTGCTAATTTTTCTACCGATTTAGCTTCAATAGCCTTCTTCCAATCATTTCTTTCCTTTTTAATTGCAGAAACGTTAGCGTTTAAGAAAAACAACTTTCTAATTTTATAATCTTCATCTTCTTCATCAATATCCATAGTATTTTTAACGTTTAGAATAATAGACTTAAAATCCGAAGCTTTAAACACTCCCTTCTTGGTGCGTTTTTCTTCAATTGGCCATTCCATTTCTGGATGGTCTTTTTCAAATTGAATTTGCTCTTTAACAGATAATGAAAGATATTCATCATATCTCTTAATCAAATCATTTTCTAACGACTCATATACTTCTTCCTTTTTCTTTTTTAAGGCTTTTGTATCCAGCTTAACGTCATCGGATTCTTTTTTATCGTCTTGCTTCTTTAACTCTTCTTTTATATCTTCGTCTAAATCAAACCAATAAGAATCAAATTCTGCGATTGCCCCTTCTAAGCTTTTATTTAAGTCTTCAAGTTTATTAAAGTCATCAGAGAACATAACTTTAGCAACTAAATCGAATGGTATTATTTTACCATTTTCATTTTTCTTATCGCTTATTTCTTGATTGTTCTTATCATAAACCTTAATATCTTCTGTCTTTCTAGCAGCCTCAAATCCTTCTTCTTGAATCGTTTTTAAGTCAATTGAAACCATATCCCAAATGGAATCAAAAGCCTTATAAACGTTATATTTATCCACAAGAGAAAAGTCTTTACACGTATCAAATAAATAGTTGGTGATTTCTTCTTTGAGCGCAAAAACATTTTCAACTTTTTCCTCTATCAGCTTTTTGTATAAGAACTCCTCAAGTTTTGCAAAAGCTTCTTTAAATTTAGTGTCAAATGCCACAACGTCTTTATTGTTGCGCACTGTTAAAGACATAGACTCACACTTTACTTTAGAAATATGCTCGTTTAACTTTTCAAAAAGCTCTTCCTTTAAAGAACCAAATTCAGTCCAATACTTATTAAACACTTCAATCTCATAATTTGGAATATTGCCTAAAACTGTTGCGTTAATATCAATTGGCGTTTCTGGAACATTAGAAGAAATATAACGTGGAATGTTTAAGTTGTATCCATTGTCTTTTATTGTTTGCTTTGAAACCAACTTGGCAAAATAAGGGACATCCTTTCTTGCTATAACTGCATCTGTAATTTTCTTTATATTACAACCTAAAAGCTTATTTTTATTTCCATTCTTTTCAAATTCTTTAGATGCATCAATAAACAGTATATCGCTTGTTTCTCTATGCTTTTTGAGCACCATTATAATAGTAGGGATACCAGTACCATAGAAAATATTTGCAGGTAAACCTATAATCGTTTCTATATTATTCTTTTCAACAAGCTGTTTACGGATTTCACCCTCGTCTCCACCTCTAAACAATACACCGTGAGGTAAAACAATACACATAATTCCGTCATCTTTTAAATGATATAAATCATGCAATAAAAACGCATAATCCGCTTTTGATGCAGGCGCGATACCATACTCTCTGTATCTTTTATCGTTTAAATGATTTTTAGAATCCCATTTTTGAGAATATGGAGGATTTGAAACAACACAATCCACAGGAATATACCTATATTCATTCCTATCGTCAATATAAGGCCAGTCGGTAGCCAAAGTATCTGCGCATCTAACAAAAATATTCGCTGGCTTAATACCTCTCATAACCAAATTCATTCTCGTAAGGTTATAAGTGTCATCAATTTTTTCTTGCGCATAATATACGATTTTATCTTCATCTGCTAAATACTTTTGAAGGCTTTGACCAATATTAATAAGCAAAGAGCCCGAACCACTTGTAGGGTCAAAAATATTGATTTCTTCTCTACCTTGTAAATGATGCGAAACAATGTCAGACATCAACACCGAAATTTCATGAGGAGTATAAAATTCCCCGTCTTTTTTACCGGCGTTAGATGCAAAGTTAGCAAGCAAATATTCATAGATAAAACCTAACACGTCATAACCTTGTCTACCGTCCATAGGAATAAAGTTGACAATTTTTATTACTTTCTTGATGTGTTTTGTTTGTTCTTGAATTGTTCCCAACTTGCTTAATTTTTCTTTTAATGATTTAAATATATCTTTATATATTGATTGATAATCATTGTCAATATTTCTTGTAAAAGCAGACAACGCATCCGTTACCAAAGACACATTAAAATCAGTTTCCAACTTTTTATACCAAGTCGAAAACAAATAATCGTATTTAATGAAATAACCCCATTTGCTTTGGCAGTGCTTAACGGTTTCTTCGTCCTCTTCGTTTAAGTCCGTTTCCATATCTTCATAAGTCCAATCCATAGACAACAAATCTTTCTCTTCGCATTCAGATAAGTATCTATAAAAAATGAATCCTAATATAACGTCCTTATATTCTACTGTAGATATCGAACCTCTTAAGCCGTTGCAATAATCCCAAATAAGTGAAGCTAATTGTTGTTTGTTCATAATTTTCTCCTTTTCTCAACTTTAACAATATTAGTGTAATTTTTTATGCGCTATCCATTTTGCTTTATTTGGTGTTATTACTAATATGTCAATCGGACCACCAACAGTTTTATTTACATTTGTAAAGCGCATTGTATCTATTGTTGTGTTGATAGCATATCTTACAAAATCTATTGCATCTTGTAAAGTCATTAGAGTCCACAAAATAATATTTTCTCCGAGAAATATGGTTTGATTTTTAGGCAAAACAAGAGAATCTCCAACATTTAATGAACCATTTGCTGTATTTAAGGTTAAATTGGGAACATCTATAGGATTTTGACACATATAATGGGCTTTAACAATACGAGTTATAGTATCAATTTCTCCGTCCCATTTTGCCCCAGTTCCATTAGAAGATATTTGATTACAAATGTTTTGCGGTCCTGTAATAACTTGATAAACACTTTGTATCTTTTGACCATTTATCAAATCATATCCCGCAACAATAAAGTGAACTTCTGCATTAGGGTCTATACTTATAATATGATTTTTCAAATTATTTGCAGTATCATAAGTGGATGTAGTTGCCGTAACCTGATTATCTATGTAATCATATATATAACCTGTTATATTTTTATTTTGTAACGATGCTGCTCCACAAGTTGAAATACCACAATTATTTGGGCAAAGGAATGTTTTTTCTTGTGTATCGAAATAATGTCCCGTTTGAATATTTACAGGAATATTAGGTGCGATTTGAGAAGAGAAACTAATTCTGCTATCGCTACCCATTACAATTCCTTCTGTTGTCCATACTGTTACTATCAATGACATATAAATTTTCTCCTAAAGTAATTCTACCATATTAAATATGACAACTTCCGTCATATTTAATTATTTTCTTTTGTTCTCCAAAGTGCGGCGGGGTGATGTTTTATATTTGATACAATTTCTTCGTTATCGAATAATAATTCAGGCTCGTAAACTTTTTCTTTTAGTTTGGACAAAAACTCTTTCTCTCCGTCCGTTAAAACAAGTAAAGCCTTTAAGTAAGTTAGAACTTTTTCTTTTGCCTTTTCAATATCAAACTTATCGTCTTTTGATATAACGGGTTTTAATTGAGTTTTATACTTTCTATAATCCAACCTTTCAACGTTTTTATAGTCTAACTCTTGAATATCATAATCCCCGCCGATAGCGTTATAAAATACAAGACATTTTCTTAAAAGTTCGGTATCCGTTATAACGTTATTTTCTATCATAGCATTTACGTCGTATAAATCTCTTGGCGTAGCACGTGATAGAAGTGCGTTGATTTTACTTGCATAGAGTTCAGTAGTGTTTAAGGTTAAAACTTCAAAATCTTCTACAATGCCTTTCGTTAAAATTCTCTTCTTTTCAAGCGGTAAAACGTGGCATCTATCCAAGAAGTTAATTTCAACCTTAATGTTGTCTCGATTGCCTGCGTTATTAATGTAATTAAATAAGAATGACGTTAAAGCAAAGTGGTCACGAGAATCAGCAAGCGAATAGCCTTCTTGCCACATATAATCGGTTAAGCGCTTTTTAAACTTCTCTTTAATTTCGGGCAATTCTTCCCTATCGACGTTTACGGTAAAATCCAAATCGATATCCACCGAAAGGCGTGGAAGCTCTACCGCCGTTAAGTTTATTGCCGTCCCCCCTTTAAGAGCAAGTTTATCCTTAAAAACAACGTCGCTATTTAAGAATTTTAATATCTCAGAAAGACGCAAAACCTTTTCCAAAGTATCTTTTATAAAGTTAGATTCTTGGGCAAGTCTTGTCAAGTATTGTCTTGAAAGCTCCATTAATATCCCCCGTTTAGACGAGATTTAAGATTTTTAGGAGCCATAAGTTTCCATTTAGAATTAAACTCTATCTCTTTATACTCGTCTTGTAAAAAATATTTTATCTGATTGGTTAGTTTGCTTTTACACTCTTCAAAGAACGAATCGGTCAGCATAAATTTGTCTTGAAAATGTTCTAACACGTAGCCTGCTTTTTGATAAAGGAATACCGAATCGTAGGCTTTTAACGTTTCAAGTAGTTTTGTTTCGTCTAAAACGCGAATTTGGTCAAGCGCATTTAAGATTTCGTCAATTCCACCACCTGCGTCAATATCGTCAAGACAGTCAATAACCGTACGTTCAAGCGAAGTTACGCGAACCGCGGCGGTTATTATATTCATAATTTGAACGTCGTGTTTTAGAGGTTTACGAACATAGTCGATATCGTCAAAAGTAAAATCGTTGAAACGCTTTTTACTACCTACCGTTACGGTATTAAAAACTTGATTAGCTACGCCAAAATATTCAAAGGCAGAATGATAGCACACGAAAGCATCCTCAGCGATTTTTGTAGCAAGTTCAAACTTTGTAGTAAGCGGATATCCCGACACGTCAACGTGAACGTATAACCCGTTACGAACTTTAACAATTTTTTTAGAACGAACTTGCCCCGCTATCCAATTTTCGTATTGTTTATCATTTATAAAATTGCCTATTACGTCCTTTTTTGTAAACGTATAAGGAATAAATTTTGCCATTTACATATCCTCAAAACTAATTTTAACCATTTTAACATAAAACACTACAAAAGTCAAGTGGTTTGTGTAGATTTGGTTAATATTTAGTAATACTATACCTAATTTGCTTGATTTCCGAAGAAAAAACGACGTTTTTAAAGCATTTTAGGTATAAAAAATATGAATTTTAACTGTTTTTGCACAAAACACTAAGCATTTTTAGTGTTTTGTGCTTGTTTGGTTAAAACAATACATAAACTAAAAGGGTAGAACATCTTTGTCCTAACCTTTTAGTTGATTATTCAATTACTCGTCGTCTAAGATTTTATCTTCTTCGAGTTTTAAGGATTTTAGCCACTCTTCCTTTTTACGTTGGATTACTTGATAGTTTATACTTCCACGCGGACAACAAGATAATAAAAAGTTAAAATCTTTTAGTTTGTTGCGAATCTTGTCGTTTGGGTCTTCAACCACAATCTTCGGTCTTCGATAAGCATTATATAAAGTTATAAAACACTTCCAACTATACGCCATCAAGTTTTGTTTTGCGGCACGTTTGCAATACCTACGCCAACATAACCTTATAGATGATTGATGCTTACACATTTGAAACTCTTCCCACTTAAAATCGGGAATTAGATACCCTTCCCCTGCTTTCGCCCTTTCGGGGAATAATAAAGAAGAAATTTCTTCTTCACTCAAATCATTTAACGCATAAATTTCAATCCCTAACGCCTTTATCCTTTTTAGAACAGTCCATACAGTCGTGCGAGAACAAGTGCAAAGGGTAGCAATTTGGCTATTATTGTTGCCTTTTTGGTAGTATTCAATGATTAATTTGTATTTTGACATAATTTTCTCCTATTTTATCGCCCTTTTTTACCCATAGCGGTAGATACAGAAAAGTGTTCAATTTGAGGAACCACCCCGTTTTTTTGACCGATTTTTGGCTTTGCAAGAGATTTTTAAGAGAAAAAAAGTAGTCACTCTCCGAGAAGAATGACTACTAAAACCTTATTTTTTAATTAAAAATTGAATTTTTACCGCTTTTTAGGGTTAATTGTTAGCCCCTAGGATTACGGATATTAGCTTGTGCTGCAGCGAGGCGAGCAATAGGAACTCTAAATGGTGAGCAAGATACGTAATCAAGGCCGATTTCGTGGCAGAATTCAACGGAAGTAGGGTCACCACCGTGTTCACCACAAATACCAACGTGAAGGTCTTTGTTTGCAGGTTTGCCAAGTTCAATTGCCATATTCATAAGTTTGCCAACGCCCGTTTGGTCAAGTTTAGCAAATGGGTCGTTTTCAAAAATCTTAGTATCATAGTAAGCAGATAAGAACTTGCCGGCATCGTCACGGCTGAAACCGTAAGTCATTTGAGTTAAGTCGTTAGTACCGAAGCAGAAGAAGTCTGCATTCTTTGCAATTTCATCGGCAGTAAGGCACGCTCTTGGAATTTCAATCATCGTACCAACTTCATAGTTAAGTTTAACGCCTTGTTTTGCAATTTCAGCGTTAGCAGTTTCAATAACTACGTTCTTAACGAATTTAAGTTCTTTAACGTCGCCAACAAGTGGAATCATAATTTCTGGCTTAACGTTCCAAGTAGGGTTAGCCTTTTGAACGTTGATAGCCGCGCGAATAACTGCTAAAGTTTGCATTTTTGCAATTTCAGGGTAAGTTACTGCAAGACGGCAACCACGGTGACCCATCATTGGGTTGAATTCGTGAAGTGAAGAAATTATAGCCTTAATAGTTTCAATAGATTTATTTTGTGCTTTTGCTAAAGTTGCAATATCTTCTTCGCTTGTAGGAACGAATTCGTGAAGTGGTGGGTCTAAGAAACGGATACATACAGGCATACCTTCAAGTGCTTCGAATAAGCCTTCAAAGTCTGCTTGTTGCATAGGAAGAATTTTTGCAAGTGCAACTTCTCTTTCTTCAACGGTTTCAGAACAAATCATTTCACGGAAAGCGTCAATTCTGCCTTCGCCAAAGAACATGTGTTCAGTACGGCAAAGACCGATACCTTCTGCACCGAGTTCACGCGCTTTTTTAGCGTCTTGAGGAGTGTCTGCGTTAGTTCTAACTTTTAAACTTCTATACTTGTCTGCCCAGCCCATAATGATGCCGAAGTTACCTGAAATTTCCGCGTCAACGGTAGGAATAATACCTTCGTAAATAGCACCTGTAGAACCGTCGATAGAAATATAGTCGCCTTCGTTAAATACTTTGCCTGCTAAAGTGAACTTCTTGTTTTCTTCGTCCATTTTAATTTCGCCACAACCAGAAACACAGCATTTACCCATACCACGAGCAACAACGGCTGCGTGTGAAGTCATACCACCGCGAACTGTTAAAATACCTTGTGCGGCTTTCATACCAGAAATATCTTCTGGGGAAGTTTCAAGTCTAACTAAAACGACTTTTTTACCTGCGTTGTTCCAAGTTTCTGCGTCTTCTGCCGTAAATACAACTTGACCGCAAGCAGCACCAGGAGAAGCGCCAAGACCGCGACCTAAAGGTTTAGCAGCCTTAATAGCCTTAACGTCGAATTGTGGGTGTAATAAAGTGTCAAGGTTTCTTGGGTCAATCATTTGAACTGCTTCTTGTTCAGTTTTGTGGCCTTCTTTAACAAGGTCAACGGCAATTTGTAACGCTGCTTGAGCAGTTCTCTTACCGTTACGAGTTTGAAGCATGTAAAGTTTTTCGTTTTCTACTGTGAATTCCATATCTTGCATATCGTGATAGTGGTTTTCAAGTATTTTGCAAACGTTTTCAAATTGAGCGAACGCTTCTGGGAATTTTTCTGCCATTTGTGCAATAGGCATTGGCGTACGAACGCCGGCAACAACGTCTTCACCTTGAGCGTTTGTTAAGAATTCGCCCATAAGTTTCTTTTCGCCCGTAGCAGGGTCACGAGTAAACGCAACGCCCGTACCACAGTTATCACCCATATTACCGAAAGCCATTGCTTGAACGTTAACTGCAGTACCCCAAGAATATGGAATATCGTTATCACGGCGGTAAACGTTAGCACGAGGGTTGTCCCAACTGCGGAAAACGGCTTTAACTGCGCCCATGAGTTGTTCTTTAGGGTCGCTTGGGAAATCTTGACCGATTTTTGCTTTATATTCTGCTTTAAATTGGTTAGCAAGTTCTTTTAAATCGTCGGCAGTTAAGTCAACGTCTTGCGTAACGCCTTTTTCTTCTTTCATTTTGTCAATGAGTTCTTCGAAGTATTTTTTACCAACTTCCATAACAACGTCACTATACATTTGAATAAAACGACGGTAGCAGTCGTAAGCCCAACGTGGGTTACCTGATTTTTTAGCAAGAATTTCAACTACTTCTTCATTTAAACCAAGGTTTAAAATAGTATCCATCATACCAGGCATTGACGCTCTTGCACCAGAACGAACTGATACTAAAAGTGGATTTTCTTTATCGCCGAACTTTTTGCCGGTGATTGCTTCCATTTTGTCTATGTATTCCATAATTTGGGCTTGAATTTCATCGTTAATCTTTTTACCGTCTTCATAATATTGCGTACAAGCCTCAGTTGTAATAGTAAAGCCTTGTGGTACAGGAAGACCGATATTAGTCATTTCCGCAAGGTTAGCACCTTTACCACCAAGTAATTCACGCATTTGCGCGTTACCTTCGCTAAACAAATAAACGTACTTCATTATATATCTCCTTATATGCAAATTTGCATTATTTTTTTCTAATAACGTATTATACATTATAATGCTTTAAATTTCAACTATTTTTAACCTTTAATACAAAAACCTTTACTTAAAAGTAATAAAAAGCCGTATTTTTTTATTTTAATTAAAATTTAAGCGCAATTTTTTATTTTTTTACTTTTCCAAACTTTCACTTAAAAACGACAGTAAGGCTTCGCCACTTTTAAGTTTTACGTCCGTTTTATAATTTAAAAAGTAAAGTAAAAATTTAATTAGATAAACTTGACTGCTTTCTAATTCGCTATTTTTTACTCCGTTTGCCAAATTCAAAAAGGCGTTATAGGTTTGCTCTTTAATTTCGTTAAAGCCTTCGGCTTGGCAGTTTTTGCAACTAAAAAGCCCGTCTTTAAACCTAAAAAACACCCTGCCTTTTATAACGCTTTGGCAAGAGTAACAAGTTTTATCTAAAACACCGTAACCAAGCGCGTTTATAACGCCGTATAAAAACGACGCGAGCGCGTTAAGTTCTTCGGTACCGTAACAAATTTCTTTAATGGCGTTAATAGATAAAGTAAACAAAGATTTATCGCTAACGTCGGGCTCGGCAAAAAGGTTTAAAATTTCGCCTATAACCGCGCAAGCGTAATATTTTTTTAGGTTTAAGCGCAAGTTATAAAAACTATCTATATGGCTTGCGTTTATTACGGTATATCGCCCGCTTTTTTCGGCTAAAATATACTCCGCAAAACAAAAAGGCTCGGAAGCAAATTTTAACTTTGCTCCCGACTTTTTTACACCCTTTATAGACGCGGTTATTTTACCGCTTTCAAGCGAATATAACGTGAGTAGTTTATCACTCTCTTTATAATCAATTGATTTAATTACGAAAGCGTTTACTTTTACTTCCATTATTTTCGCCCTTTTATTTATTTTTATCTTTGTTTTTAACTTTATTTTTTAAAACGTAATAATTTGGATTTCCCGTTACGGTAAACAAGTTCCAAAGTAAATCTTCTAAATTTTCTTGCATAAACTCTCCTTTAAAAAAGTTTACGCAAGTATTTAAAAATTATTTATCTTTGAACTCTACCAGACGCGTCGCCACCGGCAAGTTTTTGAACTTCGTCAACAGAAACCATATTATAGTCGCCTTCAATAGAGTGCTTTAAGCAAGATGCGGCAACTGCAAATTCAATTGCTTTTTGGCTATCGTAACCGTTTAAGAGAGAGAAAATTAAGCCTGCGCCAAAACTATCGCCACCGCCAACACGGTCAACTATGTGCATAGGGTATTTTTTAGAGAAATATGCTTCGCCATCCGTGTAAAGCATTGCAGACCAGTTGTTATCGTTTGCAGATAAACTTTCACGTAACGTAATAGCAACGCCTTTAAAGCCAAAGCGTTCAGTTAATTTTTTAGCAACTGAAATGTAGCCTTCTCTATTAAGTTTACCGCTGTAAATATCCGTGTTATCGGCTTCAATACCGAAAACGTCTTTCGCGTCTTCTTCGTTTGCTATGCAGTAGTCAAGGTATTTGCAAACTTCGCCCATAACTTCGCCTGCTTTTTCTTTAGACCAAAGTTTTTTACGGAAGTTAAGGTCGCAAGAAATTTTAATACCGCGTTTTTTTGCTTCTTTACAAGCAGTTAAAGTTATTTTTGCCATACTGTCTGAAAGTGCTGGCGTAATACCCGTAAAGTGAAACCATTCAACGCCTTTAAAAATTTTAGCCCAGTTAAAGTCGCTTGGTTTAGCCATAGCAATAGCGGCGTACGCTCTATCGTAAATAACTTTTGAAGGTCTTTGAGAAGCACCTTTTTCACAGTAATAAATACCAACTCTTTCGCCACCGCGAACGATGAGTGACGTGTCAACGCCAAAAGTTCTTAAACTGTTTACTGCCATTTGACCGATTTCGTGTGTTGGCAATTTAGAAACGAAAGCAACGTCAACACCGTAGTTTGCAAGTGAAACTGCAACGTTTGCTTCAGCACCGCCAAAAGTTGCTTGGAATTTGTTTGATTGCACGAAACGAAGGTAGCCTTCGGGTGCAAGCCTTAACATAAGTTCGCCAAAAGTAATAACTTTCATTTTATTTCTCCTTATTTAAAACAATTTATAATAAATTAAAATTTTAACCGTTAATAATTTCGTTAATTTTTTTGCAGTTTGCTACGATATCGCCTTTCATCATCCAACTACCGCCAACGGCGTAAATTTTATCGCAGTCTAAAAACTCTTTTAAGTTAGTTTCATCCGCACCGCCCGTTGGTAAAAATTTAACTTGTGGGAACGGACCAGCCAAAGCCTTAATTGCTTTAAGACCGCCGTAAACGTTTGCAGGGAAGAATTTAATTACGTTAATGCCAAGAGAAATTGCTTTCATAATTTCAGTTGGAGTTACGCAACCAGGGTAGTAAGTAATACCCTTTTCTTTACAAAAAAGCGCAACTTCTTCACTTAAACCTGGCGAAACAATAAATTTAGCACCTGCGTTATACGCTTTAATTGCTTGCTCTTTGTTTATAACCGTGCCTGCGCCAATGTACATATCAGGAAAGTTTTTAACGCCTAACTTAATTGCTTCTTCTGCACAAGCAGTTCTAAAAGTGATTTCGGCAACTGGTAAATTACCGTCGCAAAGCGCTTGTAAAGTAGGCAAAGTGTCTTCAATGTTTTTAATAACCACAACGGGTACTACTTTAACGTTATCCATAAAATATAACTCCTTTTTTATAATATCTTATATATTATAACAAGTAATTTGGCTTTTGTATAGTGTTAAATTAACTTTTTTTGCTACTTTTTTTAAATTTTGTTATAAAAAACAGTAAAAAACATCAATAATTAAAACGGAGGAAAATATTATGAACCCTTTTTTAGAAAAATTAAAAAGCAATAAAATAAACTACTACTCGCTTAAAGACTTAGCCTTAAAACCTTACGACAAATTCTCAACCGACCCGTATTCTAAAACACGCATTATTTTAATGAACGGAACTGAATTTGAATCGGTAGGCTTTTACCACCAATTTGCGCGCCATTGTACAAACAACGATATAAGGCGTGAAATTAGCGAAATTAGGCGTCAAGAACAACAGCAACAAAAGCGCATAGCGTCGCTTAAACCATTGAGCGAAACGATTCTTGAAACAACGCTTAGTTACGAACAATTAGCCGTTGATTTAACCGCCATTATGGCGCAAAAAGAAAGCGACGTAACGGTAAAAAATCAACTTGACTTTGCGCTACTTGAAGACTTTGACCACCTTTATAGGTTTACAGACCTACTTGAAATGGACGAAAAGCAAAGTTACAAAAACCTTATAGGTAGTTATACGGAAATTATGCCTGGTCGCCCAACTATTTCAGAGCATCGCCACCCGTTTGACGATATTAGAAAACCGCTTAACTTTACGCTTGCCGACCCTTTAACAAAGTTAAACGTTTCAATAATTACGGCGGCGGAACAACAAACAATGAACTATTATATGAACGTTGGCGCATTTTATCATAGCGATTACGGTAGAAAAATGTATAGCGAAATTGCAATGATAGAAGAACAGCACGTTTCGGGCTACGAAAGTTTAAAAGACCCTACAACCACTTGGCTTGAATGCGCTTTAATGCACGAATACACCGAGTGCTATTTATACTATTCTTGCTACAAAGACGAAGGCGACGCTTATTTAAAATCAGTTTGGCTTAAACATTACGAAGACGAACTTTTGCACCTTAATAAAATAGCAAATCTTTTACAAAAATACGAAGGCAAGCATTATTTAGAAGTTATTTTAACGCCTGAATTTCCGTCGCTTCTTTCGTTTAGGCAAAACAAGAGTTATATTCGCGAAGTTTTAACGCGCATTAGGCTTACTTCGCAAAAAGAAGACTATATTTTAGTTGATAAACTCCCCGCTAAAAACACCTTTAACGAATATCAAAACAAGGTTGTAAAAAGCGAAAATAGCGTGCCTTCGCACAAAGTTATTGAAAAATACATTGCTAAAAACGGCAAAGATTTACGCTTTGAAGAAAGCCCGCACCCAGAAAAAGCGCTTAGAGACAGACAAAAAGACAACTTTAAAATAGGCCGTATAAAAGGCGAATAATAAAAAGCGGTGCGCTTTGCACCGCTTTTTTATGTTCTATTTTATTTTTAATAAAACTTTTGTTAGTGGCTTAAATCCAACGAGCATAAACACAAGGGTTGAAATAATTTGCAACGCGTAAAAATAAAGCCCTGCAACGTAAATTGCAAAAAAATTAACGCCGTAAAACAAAGAGTATAAAAGCGAAGTTATAACGCCAAAAAGCGCCGTCATTATAAGCCCAACAACTAAATATACGGAAAATTTTTTAACCTTTAATTCGCTTAAAGTAGCCACTAAAATTGAAAGTAAATTCCAGTATATAAAGTAACTAATAATAACGTCTATTGTAGGCGGATAAATAAACGCGTCTGCCGTGCAAAACACGAGCGTTGCAAACACGCACTCGTATTTAAAAACGAAAGCAAAAACTACAACGAGCGTTGTTACAACTTCAATATTTGGAATAAATGCAAGCATAAATTTACCCACAATTAAGGTTGCAGACATAACCGCTACGCGCGCTATTCGTTTTGCGCTATTAAAAAATTTACGTTCCATATTTACGCCTTTTTAGATTTTATTATAAGCACTACGCCGTACGAAATAGAAAGAAGTACTAAAACGCCTATAATAGACGCAAAAACAACGCCGTAGGTTAAATATGCGTCAACACTACCCTTGCCTTTTAATTCGCTATTTATTAAATTAAAGTTTTCGTCGTAGGTGTCTTTTGAATATTTAAAAGTTATAACGTCGCCGTCGTTAATGGTTTGATACGATATTCCGCTTGCAAATTCAACGCCCTTTATTGAGTAGGTATAGTATATACCCTCTTCTTCGTTTTGCGCCACGCCTTTAAGCGATTTTATAAATTTACCGTAAGAACTGTCTTCACAAACAAGTTTAATATCGTAAACGCTATCAATTTCAACTAAAAGTTCGTAAACGGTTTGCGCATTTGTATCAACGTCATACTTAAAAGTGTTTTCTTGATACACAATTTCAACGGAAACGTTTTTTTCGCCGTCAATTTTCTTTGGTGCAAAACAAGTTGCATAAATGACGGACATTGTAATTGCAACAATAACTGCAATTACGGGGATTAAGGCTTTTTTAAAATAAGTCTTCATAATACTACCTATACCAAAAAATTAAAAAACGCCCTATTCAAGATAACGGGGCGTTAGCACTATTTAAAATGCCTTTTTGGTATTATTTCCTTCGTCCAAAATATTATTACCTTGAATTTTTTTGGCAAGTTATCCGACTTTTACGGTAATGACTGTTGCGGTAGATTTCCACTACGCTTCCCTTGCTCTCGCACCTAAAAGGTGCACTCAAAAAAATATAAATATTAAATTTTAAACGCTTTTAAGCGTCTAATTCAATTTCAAACCTCGTTTTAATTTTTTTAAGCATAGGAATTAAAACAAGTGCTAAAACGATAGAAGTTATAATCCACGTTGCAGGGTAAGAAACGAAAATAAGGTCGTAACTTGGGAAAAGTGCAAACATAACGTTTACCCAAATTATTCTTAATAAGCAAGAGCCTATTAAACATATTATCATACTCGTAACGCTTTTTCCAAGCGCACGCATAGTACTCGAAAGTACGTCCATTATACCACATAAACAATACGGAAGGCAAACTAAAAGCAACCTTCTATAAGCATAATTTACAACTTCGTAATCATCTGCAAATAAACTGAGTAGCGGTTTAGAAATTAAAGTTCCTATTGCACCAAGCGTAAAGCCTACCGAAACCGCTAAAATCAAACTGTATAAAATGGTTTTATGTATTCTGTCAATTTTTTTAGCGCCGTAATTTTGGCTAATAAACGTCATAAGTCCAAGCGCAACGCTATGCATAGGGCTATAAACGTACGCCTCAATTTGAACGGCGTAAGAAGAGCCTGCCATTGCAAGTTTTCCGCACATATTTATGGTTGATTGAATAAACACGTTTGAAAGTGAAAATAGCGAACTTTGCACGCCCGATGGAAAACCTATTTTTACAATTTCTAAAAGTTCTTTTTTATAAAACCTTATATATTTTGCTTTAAGTTTAACTAATCCTTTTGCCCTTATAAGTTGAATTAAGCAAAGTAGAGCCGACAAGCCTTGCGAAACTACCGTAGCAATGGCAACGCCTTCAACAGTAAGGTTTAATACAAGTATAAAAAACACGTTTAAAATAACGTTTACAACACCGCTTATTGCAAGGTATATAAGCGGACGTTTGCTATCGCCCGCTGCACGCATTATAGCCGACAAAAAGTTGTATAAAACTACGAGAGGAACACCTAAAAAGTAAACTTTTAAGTAAGTTGTAGAAAGCCCTATAACTTCAACGTCGCTTTTCATAAGCGTTAAAAAGAAGTTTGCGCCAAACCACCCAACAAGCAATAAAACCGCACCAAAAATTACGCTTAAAAGAATACTCATTCCTATAACTTTTTGAACGTCTTGCTCGTTATTTGCGCCCAAATGTTTTGAGGCCACTACGTTTACGCCTATTGAAATACCTATTACAAACGCCGTCAACAAGTTTATAAGCGAGCCCGTTGAACCAACCGCCGCAACGGCGGTATCGCCAACTAACGCACCTAAAACTAAAACGTCTGCCGTGTTAAAAAGTATTTGCAAAATATTTGTAAACATAAGCGGAATTGCAAACAATAAAATTTGTTTTAGCAAAGGTCCGCTTGTAAAATCTCTTTCTATTTTAACGCTTTTTAAGCGACTATTGTTCCTAATTTTTCTAACGTGATAATTCATAACTAAACCTTTTGTTTATAAGTTATTTCAAAGTATACTCTCATATTCCACTAATGTCAAAGAAAAAGCACCCTTTTCTATAGAAAAAACGCTCTTATTTAAGCATATTAAAAAGTGTGCTCGTCGCGAACACACTTTTAAAATTTTGTTTACATCAAAGTTATCATAAGTTGGCAAGCAAGTACAATGAGAACGAGTGCGATAGGATAAGTTGATGCGTATGCAGAAGCCACGTCTTCCGTTTTAGAAACGTGAATTAAAGTACCAAGAGCCGGAGTAGAAGTCATACCGCCGGTTATTGAGCCAAGCGAGTTTAAAAGTGGAAGTTTCATTAAGTATTTAGACATAAAGAAACCTGCAACCATAGGAGCAATAGTCATTAACGCACCGCCTATAAAGCCCCACGCAACGATAGCACCGCCAAATTCTCTAATTTGTTCAACTAAAGCAACGCCACCTTCAAAACCTGCGCCTAATAAGAATAACGCTAAACCGAACTCGCGTAAAATCTTTTTTGTTGGCTCGGTAACTTCAAGTGAAAGTTTGCCAACGTGGCCTAAATGACCAAACACTAAACACATAATGAGTACGCCACCCGTTGTTCCAAGCGAGAAACATGGGCCGTTGTAACCTTCAAGTGAAAGTGGAATAGTTATAGAGCCTAAAAGTAAGCCCGAAATTATAGCCAAACCAAAAGGCATTAAACCAAACGCTTCACATTTAAAGTATTTAGAATAATTTCTTTCCTTTTCGCCTTCGCCCATTTTTAAAAGTTCTCTTTCTTTATTCATATCAGCTTTTAACATTTTAGGTAAAAGTTGAACGAACAATACAACGCCTACAACGCCAAAAGGATATGCTATAGCGTGGCCAAGCGTAATAATAGGTTTTAAGTTAGGGTCTGCCGCGTCAACTGCCGCAGAGAAACCTGGAGTTGAAGTTAATGCGCCCGAAAGTACGCCAGACCAAAATTCTGGGCCGTATTCTGGGGTTAATAACGTGCAAATAACAGCAACTAAAGTACCGCTTAAAATAATTACAGCGCCTAAAACTATGTAAGTTTTAAAATTCTTTGCTAAGTCTTTAAAGAAGTTAGGGCCTGCAATAAAGCCAACCGCGCCAACGAATAATATAAGACCCATATTTTGAAGTGGGCTTGAAAGATATTTAACAACGGTGTGAGTTGTTTCTTTAATAGCAAACGCGTTAAGTAAAGGCACGTTTTCAGGAACGATTGTACATAAAAAGCCGAAAAGTATTGCAACCAAGAAAACGCCCGCCGTACCAAGCGTTACGCCCTTGATATCAACACCACCAAGCAAATAGCCAAGTGCTATTATTAAAAACGCTACCACAAAGAGTACGAAAGTTGTTGAAAAGTTAAATACGTTAACTACGCCGTCTTTACCTTCGTTAACGAGCGGAGTTTCAATTTTATCAAGTTTAGGATTGTTTATTGCGTTTACAATGCACCATACTGCAAGTAAGGCAACTGCAACGAAAGCAATAGTAACCCAAAGCCATTTTAAATTTTTGTTAGATTTTTCCATAAGTCACCAAAATTAAATTTAATTCACAGCCGTTAAAAAACGGCTGTGAAGTTTTTTACATATCTTTTCTTGTGTAGTCTGGTAAAAGTTTTGGAGAAACAATACCCGTATCTACGCCTGCTTTTATAAGTTCGTTTTCAAACTTTTCAACGTGGTCAAGAGTTAACGCGCCTACTTCAATGCCTTCTTTAACCTTTGCACTTGCAAATTTGCCGGCATTTCTACCAAATACTATAATGTCAAGTAAAGAATTACCCATAAGTCTGTTTTTGCCGTGGATACCGCCAACTGCTTCGCCTGCTACGAACAAGTTGCCAACGTCTTCACTTTCGCCG
This sequence comes from Christensenellaceae bacterium, assembly GCA_045637905.1. Lineage (GTDB taxonomy): Bacteria > Bacillota > Clostridia > Christensenellales > Borkfalkiaceae > HGM11412. The sequence continues at coordinate 298,253 of JAZUAJ010000001.1, forward strand.
TTTGCCTTAATGTCAATACCGCCGTTTTGATAGTGGAGCGTTGGATAAACTAAAATAGGGTCTTTTCTAATGTCAATGCCGTATTTTATAAACATACGAAGCATTGCAGGAATTCTCTTTTCAATAGTGCCTTCGCCGTTAATTTGGTCAATCATAGGAGTGTCAAGCCATACGCCTTCACCGTCGGTAGTTTTAATGCTATTTTTTCTACCTTTGCACTCTCTAATAATAGTTGAAGCGGTAACGTCTCTCGTTTCAAGTGAATATACGAAAGGCTCGCCGTCTTTATTAACGAGTTGTGCGCCGAGTGAACGAACTTTTTCAGTAACTAACGCACCGAAAATTTGCGTAGGCTCTGCAACGCCCGTTGGGTGATATTGTAAAGTTTCAGGATACATAAGTTTTGCGCCCGCACGGTACGCTAAAACTAAACCGTCTGCCGTTGCGCCGTAGTGGTTAGAAGTTGGGAAACCTTGATAGTGAAGTCTACCTGCACCACCCGTTGCAATAATAACCGTTTTTGCCTTAGCAACTTTAATTTCGCCCGTTTCCATATTAAGTAAAACTGCGCCCGCAGCGTTACCCTTATCGTCTTTAATAATTTCGATAGCGGCAGTAAAGTCAACAACGGGAATACCGCGGTTTAAAACTTCGTCACGCAAAGTTCTCATAATTTCCGCGCCCGAATAGTCTTTACAAGCGTGCATTCTCTTTCTTGAAGTACCGCCACCGTGAGTTGTAACCATAGTGCCGTCTTCAGTTTTATCAAACATAACGCCAAGGTCGTTAAGCCAGCGTATAGCGTCAGGTGCTTCGCAAACGAGTTTTTCAAGAAGGCAAGGTTTAGCCGCAAAGTGGCCACCACCAAAAGCGTCTAAGTAGTGAATAGCAGGGCTATCGTTAGGCTTATCTGCCGCTTGAATACCGCCTTCTGCCATCATTGTGTTAGCGTCACCTATTCTTAACTTAGTAACTATCATAACTTTTGCGCCGTTGTCGTCTGCCGTAATGGCCGCAGAAGAGCCTGCACCGCCACCACCGATAACTAACACGTCAACGTCGTAATTAGGGTTATTAAGGTCAATTTTATAGTCGTGTATGCGTGATTTACCTTGAAGTAATGACGCAAGTTCGTGTAAAACTTTTCCGCCCTTGTTTTTACCTACTTTAAGCGTTTCGTATGCGCCTTCAATGTAGTCTGGGTGGAATTCTTGTAAAACGGCTTGTTTTTCTTCCGCCGTCATACGCCTAAAAAGGTTAGCAGTTCTTTCTTTTCTTGTTGCTTCAACCTTTTTCATTGAAACTAATTGTTCTTCGGTATATTGATACATATTTCCACCTCTTATTTTTCAATTTCACGCGTGTTGTAAAGCGCTTTTTGTTCTTCTAACGGTTTGTTCATAATGTCTAACATATCGTCGTTAAACTTACCGTCGTTAATTTCGCCTACTCTTTCAAGTAAGTGTTCGCATTTAGGTGCAATATACTTGCCGTATAAACGGCGTGCAAGAATTGCAACTTGTGGGTGAGAAATACCCGCTGGGCAACGCGACGAGCAAATACCGCACATTACGCAGTCAAAAGATTCTTCCGCACAGTTTTCATATTCGCCCCTTTGAGCGTATGCTATGTATTGCATAACTTTTAAACTTTGTGGGCAAGCCTTAGTACAAGCGTTGCAACCTATACAACTGTAAATTTCTGGGTAAAGTTGCATCATAATTTGTTCAGTTGGCTTAATTTTTTGTATGTCGTAAACTTGTTTAACAAGTGGGAAGAAAGGAAGCGTTGCAACGTACATACCTTCTTCAACTTGTTGTTGACAAGCAAGGCAAGTTTTAAGAGCCGTTTGACCTTTAATTCTATAAATTGTTGCACAAGCACCGCAAAAGCCGTTTCTACAACCGCAACCACGAATAAGTTTATAGCCTGCGTATTCCATAGCCTTCATAATTGTAAGGCTTTTTGGAACTTGATATTGTTTACCAAAAAGATATATATTAACCATATTTTCCATAATTTTTTACTCCTTAATATTCCGATGGAAGTTCTTGTAACTGGTCCATTCTAAATACGGGGCCGTCTTTACAAATGTACTTGTTGCCAACGTTACACCTACCGCATTTACCAACACCGCATTTCATTCTAAATTCAAGCGTTGTGTATACTTGAGTTTTGTTAAAGCCAAGTTCTAAAAGTGCTTGTAACGTAAACTTAATCATTATTGGCGGACCGCATAATACCGCAGTTCTATCCGTTGGAATATTTACTTCTTTTACGTACGATGGAACAAAACCAACGTGCCCGTCCCAACCTTCTTGTTCTCTGTCTATTGTAAGATATACGTTAAAGTCTTTTTCGTTTTTCCACTCTTCTTGAATTTCTTTAAAATCAACTAAATCGTCCATAGAGCGCGAGCCGTAAACGATATCAACCGTGCCGTAATCTTGCCTATTATCTCTTATGTAGTTGATAACCGAGCGAAGTGGCGCTAAACCTATACCGCCGGCAATAAACAACATATTTTTGCCTTTAAATTCAGTTTTAACGGGGAAACCGTTGCCGTATGGCCCGCGAATTGTTACTTGTTGACCTTCCGTCATAGCGTGAAGCCAAGAAGTTACGCAACCGCATTTTTTAATGGAAAATTCCATAAATTCCGTGTTAGTTGGTGAAGAAGTTATTGAAAACATTGCTTCGCCTACGCCCGGAATTGAAAGCATAGCGCATTGACCTGGCAAATGTTCAAAAACCTTTTTGCCGTCAAGCCCAACTACTCTAAAAGTTTTAACGTCAGGAGTATCTTTTCTAATATTAGTTATCACGCCTACGTGTGGAATAAGAACTTCGTTTACCATATTATTTATCTCCTAATTTTTTAATTACTTTTACAATGTTTAACGATTGTGGGCACTTTTTAACGCATCTACCGCAACCAACGCAACCGTAAACGCCTTCGTTGTTTTGTGGGAAATATACTAACTTGTGCATAAACCTTTGCCTAAACCTTTGCATTTGGTTCTTTCTTGGGTTTTCCGCAGCCATTTTAGTAAATTCGCTGTACATACAAGAGTCCCAACACCTAAAACGCTTAACTGCGTCGTTAGTTTTGAAATCTCTAACGTCAAAGCATTGACAAGTTGGGCAAATGAACGTGCAAGTTCCGCAACCTAAACAAGCCTTGGAAAGTTCTTCCCACTCTTTTCTATCAAAGAGTTCCATTAAATTTTCGCCTTTAAAATTAGAAAGGTCTAAATTTACAAACGGCAACTTTTCAATCTTTTCTTTAATTTCTTTTTTGCTTTGTTCTACTTGCGCATTGTCAAGCGCGTCTTCTAAACAAGTTAAACCGCTTAAAACCTTTTCGCCCTTTTCCGTTATTGCGTTAAGGTATAAGTAGCCGTTTGTTAAGTGGCACTCAACGTCGCCTTTAGGGCTTGACGCGTCTATATCAAAAACTTTACAAAAGCACGACGCTTGCGGATTTTGACAAGCAAGAGTAAATATAACCGCGTTATCGCGCTTGTTTTTATACATACTGTCAACGGGCTCTTGTAAAAATACTCTATCTAAAACTTCAAAACTTTTAAGGTCGCAAGCGCGCACGCCAAAGAGTACGAATTCTTCGCGTTTTTCGCGCGCGTCTATAATATCAATGTTTTTGCCGTCCGTTTTAAAATCTACGATGTTTTCAACTTGTGGAAAGAATAAATCTTTTGCCGATTTTACAGTTTGTAAACTTTCAATATCAACGTCTTTACCCGCTTCGTACTTTTCAAAGTTTAAAGCGCCCGCCTTTTTAATAGGCAAGTAAAGGTCTAATTTTGACGCTATTTCGCCGTACAACTTATCTATATTTTGGTAAGCAATTTTCTTCATTATTTATTACCCCCTTTAAAGTCGTTTGGCTCGCAGTCTTCCGTGTTGTAACTTGTAAGCGGACCTTTTTTAGAAATGTCTTTACCCGCTTCAAACTCGCCGTAGAGTTCGTTTATATCGCTAATGTACTTTCTATTTAATAAATGGAGCGGTATGTGTTGAGGGCAAACGCGTGAACATTCGCCACAGTCGGTACAACGGCCTGCAACGTGGAACGCCCTTATAATATGGAAAAGTTTTTCTTCAAAACTATCGGCATTTGCCTTAGATGAAATTTGAGAATCGTCGTTATCGAACACGCATTTTGCGCAAGTGCACGCTGGACAAACGTTTCTACAAGCGTTACATCTAATACATTTTGAAAGTTGCTCTTTCCAAAAAGCAAACCTTTCGTCAGCCGTCATAGATTCAAGTTTTTTAACCATTTCAAAACGGTCTAAATCGCCGTCTTTCTTTTCGTTAATTTCTAAAAGTTCATCGTAAACAACGTGATGTTTTTTGCAAACTAAACATCTTTCAAGTTTAACGTCGTCTCTATTAAGCGTAGTTTCGCCGTTTACCAAAACGCTATCGAGCGTTTCGCTAACGCTTTCAATAAACTCAACGCCGTTAGCGTGGAATTTTTCAACGTCAAACTTGCCTTGACACTCAATACCAACAACGTAAACGTTGTCTCTATTTACGCGGTGTTCTTTTATAAGTTGATTAAAACTATAAGTGTCGCAAGGTTTTAAAAATACTGCAACTTTGCCTTCTTTTTTACTTTCTTGTATTAAGTATTTAGAAAGGTTAGCACCGCAAAAACCGTTATATACGGCGTTTTCAAGTTCTTCTACCGTGTAAAATACCGCTGGAGAAACGTCGTAGCAAAATTCGCCTTTCTTATAAGCAAGCACTCTATTAACCGCACCGCTTGAAAGAAGTTCTTTTGCCTTTTCTAAAAAAGCAACTTCTAATCTTTGCATCTTAAATCCTCCAATCTCTTATTTTCGCCAAGTTCGCAAATAGTTTTGGCAAAGTCGTTCATAACTTTTGAAAATTTAGCACCTTCGGCGGCGGAAACCCACTCAACGCGCGTTCTTTCGCGTTCAATGCCTAAATAATCAAGCATACTAAAAAGTAAAGTCATTCTTCTTCTTGCGTAGTAGTTACCCGACGTATAGTGGCAGTCGCCAGGGTGGCAACCGCATAAAATAACACCGTCTGCTCCCTTTTGGAAAGCCTTTAAAATAAAGGTAGGGTTTACTCTACACGAGCAAGGAACTCTTATAATTTTTACGTTAGCAGGGTAAGAAAGCCTACTTGAACCTGCAAGGTCCGCACCCGCGTAACTACACCAGTTACAACAAAATGCAACTATTAAAGGCTTACGTTCTTTATTTAATTCTTGCATATTGCGTCTACCTCCGCCATAATTTGCTTAGTTGAGAAACCTTTAAGGTCCATAGCGCCCGATGGGCAAGTTACCGTACAAGCACCGCAACCTTGACATACCGCAGGGTTTACGCTTGCAACTCTTCTTACTTCCGTTTTGCCACCGCCAAGCCTAAATTCTTTATCTACGTACGTAATTGCGCCGTAAGGGCATACGTTTTCGCAAAGCGAACAACCAGTACAAAGCATTTCGTCTGCTCCCGCAGTTGACGCGTTACACTTTAATTTATCTTTTGCAAGTAAGCCTATAACCTTTGCCGCACAAGCACTTGCTTGCGAAACGGTTTCAGGGATATCTTTAGGGCCTTGACATACGCCCGATAAGAATATGCCCGCCGTTGGACTTTCAACAGGTTTAAGTTTTGCGTGTGCTTCCGTTAAGAAGTTGTTTGTATCTATACTCGTTGTTAAAAGCGTTGCAATTTTTCTAACCGATGGGTCTGGTTCGATTGCCGCCGCTAAAACTACCATATCACTCTTAATTAAAAGTTGTTCGTTGTTTATAAGGTCAGAGCCTTGAACCATAAGGTTATCGCCGTCTTTATAAACTTTACCAACCATACCTTTAATATAGTTTACGCCGTATTGTTCTACTGCACGGCGGAAGAACTCGTCGTAGTTTTTACCAGGCGTTCTAACGTCAATGTAGAAAATATTAACTTGCGTATCAGGATATTTTTCACGAACTAACATTGCGTGTTTAGCCGTGTACATACAACAAATTTTACTACAATACGGTTTACCGCAACCCGAAGTATCTCTTGAACCAACGCATTGAATAAAGGTTATAACCTTAGGTTGCTTATGGTTAGACGGACGTTCTAAGTGGCCGTTTGTTGGGCCTGCCGCGTTCATAATACGCTCGAATTCAAGCGAAGTAACAACGTCTTTATAAGTGCTGTAACCGTATTCGTTAAAGTTTTCAAGCGAAATAGGTTTGTAGCCCGTTGCAACTACTATTGCGCCGTATTCTCTTTCAATAACTTCGTCTTGTTGAGTGTAGTCTATTGCCTTAGTTGGGCATTGCATTGCGCATAAACCGCACTTGCCGTTCTTTAATTTTAAGCATTGTTCTGGGTCGATTATAGCAACGTTTGGAATTGCTTGTGCAAACGGAATATAAATTGCAGGGCGAGTGTTTAAATTCATATTAAAATCGTTTAAACCTTTTTTAGACGGACATTTTTGAGTGCAAATACCGCAACCCGTGCAAAGTTTTTCGTTTACAAATCTTGCCTTTTTTCTAATGCCAACTTTAAAATTACCTACGAAACCTTTAACGCTTTCAATTTCGCTAAAAGTTAAAATGTCAATTTTTTCGTTTTGAGCACAGTCAACCATTTTTGGAGTTAGTATACAAGCGGCACAGTCAAGAGTTGGGAAAGTTTTATCAAGTTTAGCCATATTACCGCCTATCGTTGGCGATTTTTCAACTATATCAACTTCATAACCTGCTTCCGCAATATCAAGAGCCGATTGAATACCTGCTATACCACCGCCTATAACGAGCGCACGCTTAATAACGGGGCTTTCACCCGAAGTAAGCGGAGTGTTTAAACGGAGTTTTGCTATTGCAGTTCTACCTAAAATAATTGCTTTTTCAGTTGCTTCTTCTATATCTTTATGTATCCAAGAAACTTGTTCACGAATATTTGCAACTTCTAACATATAAGGGTTAAGCCCTGCGCTTTCGCAAGCCTTTCTAAAAGTTGCCTCGTGCATTCTTGGCGAACAAGAACATACTACAACGCCCGTTAAACTGTGTTCTTTTATTGCGTTTCTAATTAAGGCTTGGCCGTTTTCCGAACACATGTATTGATAATTTTGAGAAATTACAACGTTTGGTTCAAGTGCTAAAACTTCGGCAACCTTTTTTACGTCTACCGTGGCGGAAATGTTACTTCCGCACCAACATACAAATACGCCTATTCTTTGCATAATTCTACTTCCTATTTATTGAACTTTCTAAACATACTCACAAGCAATTGTTGTGGCACTTCTTCGTCAACTATTTTAGGAATTTCTTCCGATTTTAAATAGTTACCATCTTGCATTCTAATAACTTCTTGCCTAACCGCTTCAATAATGGAAGCAGGGGCAACGTTACGAGGACATCTTTCAACGCAAGCAAAACAACTTAAACAGTTGTAAATTGCCTTGCAGTTTAAAAGTTTTTCAATTTCGCCCTTTTCTATCATAGAAACGAATTGGTGTGGCTTAATATCCATTTCGTTATACGCTGGGCATCTACCCGAGCACTTACCGCATTTCATACATTTGCTTGCGTCAGTACCGCTTCTTTCTTTAATGATTTTTACTTGTTCTTGAGTGTTCATATTAGTTATTTACTCCTAATGCCGTTGCTAAAAGTTCGGTAAAGTATTTAACTTCAATTTGACCGCCACCGTTTTGACGTAAGTTATACATACAAAGCGGACAAGCCGTTACGAGCATTTCAGCGCCTTCGTCTTTTGCAGACTTAATAACCGCGTTACTCTTCTTTTTAGCAAGTTCGTTATTCGTTGTTGAAACGTATGCGCCACAGCACTCGTTTCTAAAAGCGTATACAACAGGCGTTGCGCCTATTGCCTTAATAAAATCTTCTATAATAGTAGGGTTTTCTGGGTTATCAAACGCCATAGTACTGTTTGGGCGAAGAAGTAAGCAACCGTAATAAGCGCCTATTTTAACGCCTTTAAGCGGATTTACTACCTTTTCCTTAATTTTGTCAAACCCAACGTAGTCGCGAAGTAATTCTAAGTAGTGAATAACTTCACTTTCGCCTAAGTAAGGCGTTTCAAAATCTAAATAATTGTTTGCTTTTAAGCGCATATTTTCGTCAGTTTGCATATCGTAATTAACGCGCTTTAAAACGTTGTGGCAAGCCGAGCAAAGCGTTAAAACTTTACCGCCGTTATTGCGCGCGTATTCAAGCGTTCTAACTGCCGAAAGTTTTGTTGCAACTTCGTCTTTTGCAACGGGATATACCGCACCGCAACATTGCCACTCTTTAATTTCTTCAAAGTCTACGCCTAATGCTTGTAAACTTTTTCTACCAAAGGCGTCAAGTTCTTTTGCCTTTGTTTTTAACGTACAACCTGGATAGTAATTAAATTTCATAATAATTTTCCTTTATACCATTTGTTCTGGGTGGAACACTTTATCAAATTCTTCTTCTGTTAAGAAGCCGAGCGATACGCACGCTTCTTTTAAACTTATATTTTCTTTATGAGCCTTTTTAGCCGTTTTTGCAGCGTTTTCATAACCAATATAAGGGTTGAGCGCCGTAACGAGCATTAAAGAGTTATATAAGTTATGATTCATTTTTTCTTTGTTTGCCCTAATTCCGCTTGCACAGTTTTTGTTAAACGATTTAATACCGTCTGCAAGAAGTTTTACAGATTGCAAGAAGTTATAAATTATTACGGGCATAAACACGTTTAATTCAAAGTTGCCTTGCGAAGAAGCAAAACCAACCGCCGTATCGTTAGCCATTACTTGAACTGCAACCATCGTTAAAGATTCGCATTGAGTAGGGTTTACCTTGCCCGGCATTATTGAAGAACCCGGTTCGTTTTCTGGAATAAAAATTTCGCCTAAACCGCAACGTGGGCCGGACGAAAGCCACCTAACGTCGTTTGCAATTTTCATAAGGTTGCCAGCAAGTGCCTTTAACGCGCCGTGAGTAAACACGAGTTCGTCTTTAGAAGTTAACGCGTGGAATTTGTTTTTAGCGGTAGTAAACTTTTTGCCCGTTATTAAACTTACTTCTTCGGCAACTAATTTATCAAAGCCCTTAGGAGCGTTTAAACCCGTGCCAACGGCAGTTCCGCCAAGCGCAAGTTCTTTAATGCCCGAAAGAGAAGAAACTATCATATCTCTGCCCTTTTCAAGCATATTTCTCCAACCGCTAATTTCTTGTGAAAAACTAATAGGAACAGCGTCTTGAAGGTGAGTTCTACCACTTTTAACAATACCCTTATTTTCTTTTTCAAGGCGTTTAAAAGTTTTAATTAACTCGTCGATTTGCGGAAGTAAATTGTTTTCAACCGCCAAAACTGCCGAAATGTGCATTGCAGTTGGGAAAGTATCGTTACTGCTTTGGCTTTTATTTATATCGTCGTTAGGGTGTAAAAGTTTTTTGCCCGCAAGTTCGTTTCCGCGCCCTGCAATAACTTCGTTGGCGTTCATATTTGATTGCGTGCCAGAGCCCGTTTGCCAAACTACGAGTGGGAAATGCTCGTTTAACTTGCCTTCAATAACTTCTTTACAAGCCGTTTCAATATAGCCGAGTTTTTCTTCACTTAATTTGCCGAGTTTAAAGTTGGCGCGCGCCGCAGCCATTTTTAAAATACCAAAAGCGTGTGTAATTTCGCGTGGCATAACTTCCGTGCCTATTTCAAAATTTTGATAACTTCTTTGCGTTTGAGCGCCCCAGTATTTATCACTTGGAACTCTCATTTCGCCCATCGTGTCTTTCTCTATGCGATATTCCATAATTTATTTATCCTTAATTAAAATCTAATGAATTTATAACTGACTTCATTGCGTTTGCGCTAAGTTCAAGTTTTGCTTGTTCTTCTTCCGTTAAAGTAGGGGTTAAAGTTGTTTTAATACCCTTTCTATTTAAAACGGTTGGAATACTTAAACATACGTCGCTAATACCGTACTCTCCGCTTAAAAGAACGGATACGCATAAAATACTTGCAACGCCACCGTATAAGCATTCGCAAATGTGCGAAACGGCAGCGGCAACGCCGTAGTTTGTTACGCCCTTTTGTTGAATAATTGTTGCGCCCGACTTTTTAACGTAAGTTTCTGTTTCTTCTTTATTAAAGTAAACCTTTTCTCTACCGGTAGTTATAATTTTAGCGTAATTTTCAATAGAAACGCCTTCTACTTTTGCAAGCGACCAAGGAACGAAAGAAGTGTCGCCGTGTTCGCCGTAAACGTTACAGTCAATTTGAAGTGGATTAACTTTTAATTCGCTTGAAAGTTTAGTTCTTAACCTTGCAGTATCTAAACTCGTGCCAGAGCCTATAACTTGCTTTGCAGGAATATTAGTCATTTTAATAAACGCGTACGTTAAAACGTCAACAGGGTTAGCAACTATAATGTAAATTGCGTTTGGCGCATAAGCCGTAATTTTTGGAGCAATGCTCTTTAAAATATTTACGTTTGCTTGCGCTAAATCCGTGCGTGATTGACCTGGTTTTCTTGGAAGACCAGACGTAATAATAACGATATCCGACTTAGCCGCGTCTTCATAATCGCCCGCTCTTACAACGGATGGCGATAAAAACGGAGTTGCTTGCAAAATGTCAAGCGCTTCGCCGTTTGCCTTGTCTTTATTTATATCAATAAAAACTATTTCCGAAGCAATGTTTTTTGCTACGAGTAAATATCCTACCGTAGCACCTACCGTACCTGCACCTATAATCGTAATTTTTCTTTTCATAATATCTCCTTCTAAAACTTTAACTTTGTGATTGTTAAAATTTTAACAATGTTTAACAAAAAAGTTAATAGTTAAAAATATGGGAATTTTGCCACATTATCAACTATTACGCCGTTAGTATATCACATTTTTTTAATAAAAGATAGCAAATTTACGCTATTTTTTTAAAATTTATAAATTTATTTATAAGTAAAATTTATTTTTATATTTTTTTGGCAAATTTTAGAAACTTTTAAAGAACTGCTAAAATGCCGTAATTTGTCTTATTTTTATAGTTTTTAGCCAAAATTTAGTGTAAAACAGTTGCTTTTTGACTTATTTTAATGTACTCTTTAACAAAGGGGCTTTTATGCGTAATTTACAGTATAGTTTTAGATTTAAAATTGATAACGACTTTTTTGAAGTTGACGTTTCTAACTCGTGTTTTTCAAAAACGCTAACGCAAAATTATTCTTTTCAATCTATGCACTATCATAGGTTTATTGAATTGTTTTTTGTTATTGACGGTAACGTTACGATAGTTACGGAAACGGGCGAAGTTAGCACAAACAACGGAATCGTAGTAGTTCCGCCGTTTTTAACGCACTACTCTAAGCGTAGCGGTGAAATTTTTAATTTTACGTTCCTAATAAAAAATAGTGAAAAAAACGGCACTTTTTACTCTCTTTTTAATTCAACCAATATATTTACGCTTCAAAAAAATGAGAACGTTTTAAAATATATTTCTATTTTAAAAGACGCGTTTTTAATTGAAAATAATTTCGTTTTAGAAAAAGTGGAACTTTTATTTAAACTTTTATTTTGGGAAATTTTGCTTGCAAACAACACTTGCAATAAAAATTCAACGGTAAATTCCGCAACCTACACTTCCGAAATTGAAAACTTTATTTTTTACAATTATAATAAAGACGTTACTCTTAAAGATTTTGCAAAACACTTGTCGTTAAGCACGCGCCAAACGTCGCGCATTATCAAGCAAAATTACAATAAAAGTTTTTCTCTTTTATTAAATGAAAGAAGATTATATATTGCTTCTAAATTGCTACTTAATAGCAATAAATCAATGGCGGAAATTGCCGAAGCCGTTTGCTTTAATACCGAAAACTACTTTTATTCTCAATTTAAAAAACACTACGGTTTAACACCGCTACAATACAAAAAGAAATACTTTAATAAAGTTAAATAGCATAATTTGAAAGGGCGTTTCGTATATTAAAAATATGAAACGTTCTTTATTTTTATGGCAATTCGGCGGGTTTACTTTTTCGGTAGTTTTAGGCACTATTTTACACTTTTTATACGAGTGGACTAACTGCCTTATTTTTACGCCTATTTCGGCAGTAAACGAAAGTACTTTTGAGCATATGAAAATTCTGTTTTTTCCTATGTTTTTTTATGCAATTTTAGAGTGGTTTTTTCTTGGAAAAGAATATAAAAATTACTGGAATGCTAAACTTCTTGGAACGTTTTTAGGCGTTGAACTTATACCTATTTTGTTTTATACTTTTAAGGGTTGTTTTGGCAATCCTCCGGGATGGCTAAACGTTATATTCTTTTTTGTTTCGGCATTTTTAGCGTACTACTACGAAGCGCTAATTTTAAAGAGCAATAAATATGAAAAAGGCGGTGTTGCGTCTTTTATAACGCTAATTATAATTGCTATTTTATTTGCGCTATTTACTTATATTACGCCAAAACTACCGATATTTTTAGACCCCGTTACAAACAAATATTCAATAATAAAGTAAAATAAAAAAACGGCTTTTTTAAGCCGTTTTTAATTTTTTATAAACTCATTTCTGCATAAAGCATTAACATTGAAAGTGCGGTTATTGAAGCCGTTTCCGTTCTTAAAATGCGCTTGCCAAGAGAAACTACTTCACCGCCAATTTGTTTAACTTTTTCAATTTCTTTATCGTCAAACCCGCCTTCTGGCCCAATTATAACGCCAACGCTCATTCCGCTTTTTATTTTAGAAAGTGCGGTTTTTGTTCCGCCAACGCCGTTTTCACACTCGTAAGGCGCAATAAAAAGGTCAAGGTTTTTAGCGTAGTCAAGCGCTTCGTTAAAGGTTAAAACTTTTTCAACCGTTGGAATAACGTTTCGCTTGCTTTGTTTAGCACCCGCTTCCGAAATAGCGTTGTATCTTTCAACTTTTTGAGCCTTTTTCTTGTTTTCTAACTTAACCACGCACCTATTCATTTCAACGGGAATTATTTTATAAACGCCAAGTTCAACCGCCTTTTGAATTATAAGTTCCATTTTATCGCTTTTAGGCAAGCCTTGAAACAAATAAATGCGAATAGGAAGTTCCGTTTCGTTATAGTTTTCTTCTAAAACGTTAGCAATAACGCTGTTTTCTAAAAAATTAGCAATCTCACAAAGGTTACTTTTTTCATTATAAGTAACTATTATTTTTTCGCCCACTTTCATTCTAAGAACGTTTTTAATATGATTAAAATCGCTACCCGAAATTTCAAACGAGTTATTTAATTGCCCTTCTTTAACAAAAAAATTATACATTATTCCTTAACTTCTTTATGTGGTTTAATAAGTAAAAGATTTATTACCATTGCAATAACGTAAAGTACGAGCGTTGCAACGAATACCCAAGTAACGTTACCCGTAGCACTCTTTATAATAGAAGCCATTTGGTTACCCGTTAAGCCTGCAAACGCCCAAGCGGAAAGTGCTACGCCGTGAATTGTTGAAATTGATTTCATACCAAAATGGTCTGAAAGAAGTGTTGGTAAGTTTGAAAAACCACCGCCGTAGCCCGCGTTTACTAAGAATAAAAGCGCAAGCACTATAATTACGGAAATAATAGAACTATCAAAGCCGTTTATAAAGCCAAGCGCAACGGCAATAGCAGTTATTGCAATTTCGCTAACTAAAATTATTTTGTACATTGTGTTTCTATCTTTTAACCCGTCGGCAAGCGCAGAGTAGCCAAGCCTACCGCCCGCGTTAAATATAGCGCAAATAGTGCCTATAACGGCTGGTGCTAAACCTACCATTTTAATAAGGTCTTTTTCGTTAGAAATTATTGCTAAACCGCAAGTAATATTTATATAGAAAACAAGCCAAACGCCAATAAACGTTTTATCTTTAAACACTTTGAACTTAGAAAAGAACGCTTTAATAGGGTGCGCTTCTTTTTCGCCTTGTTCTTCGTGCCAACCGTCAGGCTTCTTTAAAAGCAAGTGGCCTATAATCATCATTACAAAGTATACGCCCGCTAAAATAAAGAACATTGTGTAAAGCGCCATACCGCTTGCCATCATTGCTTCCATAATAGGCGTTGCAATAGCCTTAGCCGCGCCAAAGCCGGCAACCGCTAAACCCGTTGCTAAACCCTTGTTGTTTTTAAACCAAAGCATTAAAGTTTTTACGGGCGATAAATAGCCAAGACCTAAACCTATACCCATAATGCAACCGTAGCAAATTAAAATACCAACCAAACTTTTTAAGTAAATAAAAAGTGCAGTACCTGCTAAACCAAAGGCAAAGCAAAAAGCCGCAATAAGCGAAGAACGGTGAATATTTTTTTCAACGACGTTGCCCATAAACGCGGCAGACATACCTAAAAAGAAAATTGCAAGCGAAAAAGCCCATTCAACGCTTGAAGTTGACTTGCCAATATACTCTGCAATTTGAGTTTTAAACGTACTCCAACAATAAACCGTACCAATACTACAATGAAGTAAAAGAGCAGGAATTGCAGCACGCGTCCATTTGTTACTAAATTTTGCCATAAAAATACCTTCTTTCGTAATGCGCTACTTTAAAAGTAGTGAATAATATGTCATAACATAGCACTTTTTTAAGTGTTATTTTTGGCACAATTCACATTTTATTCTTTTTTAATTATAAAGTCAAGTTTTTAACAATAGTTATATTTTATTATATGAATAAAATAAAAAAAGAAGTGCCGTTTGCACTTCTTTTAAGTTTAATAGTTTCCTTCAAGTTCTACGTCTTTAAATAAATCGTCGTTAAAAAAGTCATATAAAGTAATATTTAAGGCTTGGCATATATCAAGCAAGGTTCTCGTTCCAGGATTTTTGCTTTTGCCATAAAATATACTTTTTATTGTTCCAGCAGGCAGACCCGAAAGAGTAGCCAATTTATTAGGACATATAGAGTTTTGCTCACATAAAGCGTAAATTCTTTTTGTGATTGCTTCTTCTAATTTCATAAACACACCTTTTTTATTATTTTTTTACTTGCGGAACTTTAGAGTTTTGCAAATTTAATTTTAATAAATTAGTTCGCTTGCTGAAATTGCACGCCTATACAAGTGCGATTCAAACGGGAGCGACGTTAATTTAAGTGGCTCAACTTCTAATTCTTCAATTTTTAAAATTTCGCCGTTTAAATAAGCCTTAATTCTATTTTTGCAAGTTTTAGCACGCATTATTATACCGCCAAGCCTTACGTCTTGAATTTCAAAGCCAAAAGGTTTGTTTTCCTTGTGCCATAATTCGCTAAATTTTTGGTGGAAATCTTTATACAAACCGTCTAAAACGTCGTACTCGGCAACTATTTTTTCAAGAGTTTTTTTATCGCCTTGTTTATAAGCGGTGCGCGTTCTATATGAAAGAGTTGCCTTTATTGTTAACACTTTACATAAACTTGCAAGAGTTTCAAAAATATACGCGTACTCGCCCGCGCGCTTAGACGCATCTAATAATAAATTCGCGTATTCTTCGTAATTCATATCGTAACAGTCTATACCAAAAGCGTCGTTGCTGTTCATAAACGGGTCGCTATATAATAGATTTTTTGACGGTATAGGCTCGTAATCAAACTCTTTAGCACATTTTGTTTTGTTAGGAATATCTAAAAGCATAAAGTCGTCATAGTTAAAGCCAAGCGTTTCTTTAAAGCCACGCTTAATTTCATTTTCGTCTTCAATGCCGTTTGCGTAGCACCTAATTGCGTAAAGTGATGGCAAAAGCGAGTAGAAGGAACATTCTTTGCCGTCGTCACCCCACAAAGCAATTAAAACGTTTTCAATGCCGTGCTCTTTAATGCTTAACATTGCAGGTTTCATAGTTTGCTTAGTGTATTTATTAAGCGGAGCAAAGCCGTTCCAAGTCCAACCACCGCCTGCAAACCAAATATTTTTGCCCGTGTCTAAATGCGATTTAAACATTGCGTCGTAGTACATTTTATACGAGTGATAATAGTCCCAATAAACAAGGTCTAAATTTTTAGGCATTTTTTCAACTACTTCTTTTGGAATAACTATGTTTTCGCCGTAATATTCGCCGTGGTTTACAAGCCTAAAAAACATATCGCTCCACATATGCGGGGTAAAACCGTATTTTGACGCAATTTCTACAACTCTATTTAAATGGCGAAGTAAAATGTCAAAGCGGTTTTGATAGCCGTGCTTATCTAAAAACTTGCCAAGCCCTACCATATGCGCTTCGTCCATACCTATGTTTACTAAGTTTGACGTAAAGTTTTGCCTAAGCGTTTTAAACATTTTTTCAATGAGTTCGTAAGTTTTTTCTTCGTCTATAAGCAAAATATCGTTAACGTCTACAATGTTTTTATATTGCCTTAATTTTACAAGGTTTGTAAAGTGTGCAAGCGTTTGAATACAAGGTATAAGTTCAATGCCCTTAGTTTTAGCGTACGCGTCAATTTCTTTAATTTCGCTTGAAGTGTAGCCACCGCGCATATAACCAAAGTAAGGCTCGCCTTCAATTTGATAAGTGTCTTCAGTATAAAGTTGTAGCGTGTTATAGCCCATTTTTGATAAAAGGTCTATCATATTTTTAACTTCGCTAACTTTCATAACGGCGTTTCTTGAACAGTCAAGCATAACGCCAAAGTGTTTATATTGCATAATAATCTCCTTTAGGTCTATCTATAATACTATTTTTAAGCCCGTTTGTAAAGACGTTTATTTTAAAATTTTTTTAATTATCCAAAATTGCAGTTTGCTTGGAAGCGCGTTAAGTAGTAAAAGTAGTTTATTTCTATTTATGCTATAAGCAAATTTTGGCTTTTTATTTTCAATTATTTTAACGGCTTTTTCGGCTAATTTTTTAGGCGAAATATTTTTTGCTTCAACGCCGTTTACAATACGCTTAAACCTTTCGGCATTGCATTTGTATATTGCGGTTTGAGCGCAAAATTTATCAAGAGCGGTAGTAGACGTAGCAAGCATATTTGTTGAAACCGCCCCCGCGCGAAGTACCGAAACTGAAACGTTTAAAAGTTGAAGTTCCATTTTAAGCGAGTATGCGTATTTATCAAGCGCACTTTTGGTAATAGCGTAAATGCCCGTAAACGGAAGTGGCGAAAGGGGTGCAAGTTCGCTTGTAATATGCAAAATTCTACTACCGTTTTTTAATAACGGCATAAAAGTTTTGTTTATATAAAACGCGCCGTATAGGTTGATTTTAAAAATTTTATCAAAATTTTGCTCGCTAATTTCTATTAAAGAGTCAAGCATATAAACGCCCGCAAAATGAATAATTGCAAACAGTTCGCTCGTTATTTTATTAACCGTTGTAAAGGCGGAATTTATGCTTTCTAAATTAGTAACGTCAGTTTCAATAGGAATAACGCCGTCTTCCTTTTCTTTTACGCATTTATCAAGAGCAAAAACGACGTAGCCTTTTGAAGCAAGAATTTTAACCGTTTCGTAGCCCATACCACCGTATGCGCCCGTAACTAAAACGTATTTCATATTATTTTCCTTTTTGTGTTTTTAATTTTCAATAAATTGTATAATAGGCGCGTTATCTAAAAGCCCGTGTGGGTGATGGTCGCATAAAGGCTTTACAATTTGAGTTACTTTATAGCCGTTTGTTTTAGCATAGTTTAAAAGCGTGCCTGCGTTTTTATCAAACGGAACGACGCTATCTTTTGCGCCAGCAATAACTAAAAGCGGAATATTAAGTTCAAAAAATTCTTGCAAATTGTTGATAGGGTCGCCCTTAAACAACTCAAAAGTTTGCTCGTTTAAATAATAATTTTCAAAAAGAGATTTTTGCCCGTCGCTACCCTTTGGTGGCCAAGTTTTAACGTCTAAAACGGGCGCGTCTAAATACAACTTTTCAACGTACTCGCTATAATAAAGCGAATAAGTAAAAGCAAGTAGTCCTCCGCGTGAAAACCCAAATAAATTAGCCTTTTTATTAAGATTATATTTTTCAGTTACAAAAAGTTGAAACGCGTGCATTAAGCGCATAGTTTTTGGGCTTGCATACTTGTCTTCAACCGTCAAATGAATTCGCGTGTAGCCCTTTTGTAAAAGTTCAAGTTCCGCACTTTCAAACGCGTTAAAATACTCAGTTTTCCAAATAACTTTGCCGTTAGCATTACTTGGAATAACCACTATTGCATTAAGACCTTTAAAAATAAATTGTTCCTTTTTAAAATTCATACTGCCTCCTTTAAAAACAAATTATTCTTTAAATTGAACGTAGTTTTCTAACTCTTTTTCTATAATTTCAGTTAAAAAATCGTTGATGCTATAAGCGTAGTTTTCACTTTCTTTAACTTCATTTACTATCGCCCTAACCTTTTTATAGGTGCTTGGTTCAAGCCTTAACGGAAACGTTGCTTTTTTGATTGTTGGCGTTTTGGTTTTGTTCATTTTTCCCCCTATCTATATATAATTGAGATACCTATATATAAAAATTTTAGAATAAATTTATCACTATATAAAGAATTTAGAATAAATTTATCATTTATAATGATATCATAATATTATGATATTATAGTATCATATAGAATTATAGTATCATATAAGTTTGCGGGGTGTCAATAGGAATATTAAAAAAATTGGTTTTTAATTGTTATGTGGCAATTAGGCTTTTAACTGTAAAATAAAAAAGAACGGTTAGTCGCTCTTCACTTAGGGATTTTTAAAACATTATAAAAGACTAACGAAAAATTTTCGTTAGTCTTTCTTTTTGCTTTGCACAAACACACGACTTTGCTTGCAAAGTATAGTGTGCTATACTTTTATCTTGGATAAAATTCCCTACAACTATTACTATTATAACAACAGTCTTTTATATATAAGAATATGGGAAGTTACGTATTGTTACATGATTATCCTTAACAAAAGCCGTTTCCCCCTCTGGTAATATGTCGGCAAGTTTAATAGCATAAAGAATACATATTAACCTAGCAACACGCAAATTTTTAGTTTTAACATTTTTTACTTTTTGATTATATTCATTATCAGAATCGTAATCAGTAGATCGAGAAATAGTTATTTCATTATTAATAGTATCTATGCTCGCATTATATGAAGTATAGGAATAGGTTTTACTATCTACAACGTATCTATCATACACGATATAATCTTTATAAACAGAAAAACTAACCCATTTATTAGGGGTTGTATCTTCAATAATCGAAGTAACTAATTTTTCTATATTTTGATGTTTATTAGCATAATTTTTTGCCTTTTTAATAAGCATGTCCGTGCAAATTAAATTTCCTTTTTTGTTTATGAATTTTCTAATAGAGTGATTAGAACACGTACCTATATCATAAGCATTATCTATAAGATGCTTAAATAGTAATATCGGCCAAAAAAATATAAATTTGCACAACTCCAAAAGTAAAACCATCAGAATTACCAGTGCATTATCACTATCTTTTTTGAATTGCCAACCCGAGTTATAATAAAATTTGCCTATCCTAAAATACTCGTATAAAACTTTTTGATTATTATTTTTCATTTGTCTTCTCCTGTATAAATCTTTTATAATATCATACACTAACTAATGGTTAGTTGTCAAGCAATTTCTAACCAATGGTTATATAATAAAAACATGAAAGAATCAATAATTAAAAATAGATTAAGTGAAGAATTGAGAAATAGTGGGCTAACTACTATAGAAATAGCAAAGCGCATAGGGGTTTCTCCTGAAATGATCACCCAATACAAAACGACAAAAAAACTACCCAAATTAGATACTTTTGCAAGAATTTGCAAAGAGCTTGATTTAGATGCTAATTATATTTTAGGGAATAATTAAAAACTCGACTAATCAAAAGTCGAGTTTTTTATATTTTCTAATTTAAATCCCTAAGGGAAACGCCCTTAACCGTTCTTTTTGTTTTTTTATTTAGTTTCTTGCCAAACTTTATAGTTTATGGTGTAAAGGTTGTTAATTTGCGCAACGGGCGCTTCGCCTTTAAATGCGCGAACGTTTTGCCAAGTGCCATTTTCATAAACGCACTTTGTTTTATAAACTTCTTTAACGTAATTAACGTTACTACTGTTAACCCTATCGTCTGTAAAAGTGAAAATGTGATATTCGGTTTCCGTCTCTTTATAAACAATCCACATTATAGATTCACTTTCGTCACCTAAGAATTTTAAGTTACCGCCCGTAGCCTTTTGATTTGAATAAACTACACCGTTAGAGTTTAAGTAGTTTGTAAGCAACGGTTTTTGTTGATGGTTTAAGCCGTATTTAACGTGGTCGGTTATATTATAAACAACTTCTTGATGGTTTTGTTGAAGGTGACCTACTTCGTGGCCTGGCAACACTTCTTCGGGAGTATAAATAAACTCTACAAGCGATATAGGTATATCTATCGTTTTACTTGTGGCAGGATTTGTAGCGTAAACCCAAGATGCAAAAACGGAAGTTATAAGCATTGTTGAAAACAATGCAAGTATCATAGATATTTTAGCAAGGCACTTTATCATAATTTTTCACCCCCTAAAATACCTTCAACAATTTTATTTATAAGTTCAATAGACCATTTAACCTGCCTATTAGACGTAAGTTTAACTATTGTTGGATATTTTTTATGTTTTTTAACGTTTGACGCGTCTTTATAAACGTATTTCGTTCCTTGTAAAGCACTTGGTAAAATAGCCAAGCATAAGCAAACGGTTTTACCTTTTATAACGACCTTTAAAATAGGCTTTCCTTTAAGTTTATAAATTCTATGTTCGTTAAACTGCTTTTCACTAACCTTTTCTATTGAATTTAAGTGCGCCGTTACTATTTTAAGCCTTTCTTTACTTTCTAACGAAATTTTGCGTAAACGTGCCCTAAAAGTTTTCTTTTTATAAAGTTTATTGAAATTTTCAAACACGTTTTCAATAGGTTCTTTAAGTAAAGTTAAGTTGTTTTTTAAAACAATATCGTTAAGCAGTTCAATTACCCAGCGCGCTTGACGCTCGCTTGTAATTTTAACGCGCATTTGATAGTTTTTAAACGCGCCCTTATTTGAAACGTTTTCAAATACGTATTTAGAGTTTTCATATTCGCCTGCATTAAGCCCTAAGTACGCGTTAAGCGTTTTACCGCGTATTGCAAACCTTACAATAGGCGTTGATTTGCATTTATAAGTTTCATATTTTTTGCCGTTTATTACGCGAATTCCGTCAATACGCTTTAAGAATTTTACAATTTTTTCGTATCTTTCTTTTACAGCGATTGAAGAAAGTGCAAGTTTTTCAGTAAACGTACGCTTGTTTTTAGAAAGCATATGGAACGCAAACGGAACGCTTACCGCTTCAATTTCGCCCGTAATATCATTTTCAACTTGTTCAAGTTTAACTTCTTCAAGTTTTAAAACTTCGTTTAATTTAAGCCCGTTTTTATTAACTATGTCGTTTAAAAGTTCCAAAGTCCAACGCGCTTGACGCTCGCTTGTAATTTTAACGCGCATTTGATAGTTTTTAAACGCGCCCTTATTTGAAACGTTTTCAAATACGTATTTAGAGTTTTCATATTCGCTTGCATTTAGGCCTAAGTACGCGTTAAGCGTTTTACCGCGTATTGCAAAACGAAGTATAGCAACGTTTTTATATTTATAAGTTTCGAATTTTTTGCCGTTTATTACACGAACACCGTCAATACGGGCTAAAAATTCTACTATCTTTTGATATCTATTTTTAGTGTCTTTTGGCGCTTTTTTAAGTTTTTCAATAAACGGAAGTGCCACACCGTTTACGCTTGCAAAAGGATTTATAGTTTCGCCTTTTTCTTCTATCTCTTCCGTTATTGCAAGTTCGTTTTCTATAGTTTCTTGCTCTATAACAAAATTATTTTCGCTTTCTTCAATAGCGCGTTCTTGTTTTGTAGGTTGCAATTCTTCTTCGCCGTTGCCTTGTAATGCTACACCTTCTATAGCAACGTTTGAATTGCTTGTTTCAAGTTTTTCTTCGCCGTTATATGAAACAGGCTCTACACTATCATTAGCACTTTGCAAGCCTTGTAAAATTGCCAACCTTTTTAATCTTTCTTTTTGTAACCTTTTATCGCATAAAGGGCCTGCTATCATTGCAACAAGAACAAGCACTATGCAAATATATCCCGCTGGGGATTGCATAAATTTAATAAAACTACCTATAAACGGTATGTGTTCGCCACGATATATAGCAACCATTTGGCTGTAATCTACGGGGAGTGAATCGGCATACTCTTCGGCATCGCCTTTTAATACGTAGTGAGTTTCGTTTCCAACCGTTACTATATCAACTATGCGGTGAACGATTAACACGTCTTTATACTTATACACAACAACGTCATAAAGTTTTAAGTCTTCTTCCTTAGGAACGTCATAGGTAATAATAAGGTCGAAAGTGTCGAACTGGTCGTTAAGGTTGTTTTCAGTTAAATATTTGTTTTTTTCGTGCTTTTTAGACATTGAGTCAGAATTAACAACACGGAAAACGGGAACGCTTCCAAGTGAAACGTTTTTAGTACAAGCAACCATTGTAGAAAGCGCAAAGGCAACAATAAAAACAACGGCAAAAATAAGGGAAACTATTTGGTCAATAACCTTCCCTATCTTTTCACTTTTTGATTGAGTTTTATTTACTTCGGCTAAAATATTATCATCTTCTGCGCCCGTTCTTATCAATTTGCAAGAAAGTTTATAAATAATTACAACAACTGCAATTGAAACGGAAGTTAGCAAAACGATAATAAGTATACAAAGCGCGAGTATATAAATATCAAATGCCGACATTTTACGCCTCTTTGGTTTGCTTTTTAACTTTTTTAAAAATAGGGCAAAAAGCCTCCCGCAATTTTGCGGTGGCTTTTTGCTATATTTTTATGAATTTTAAGTTTTAATTTAATTATTTAATGTTGTTACCGTCAGTAACTTTAACAGTAATAGTACCAACGCCACGTACTGCTTCTGCAAATGCGTTATATGCTAGTTGATTGTCTAATACGAAAACTTTAGTTAATGAAACTTGCTCAAGTAACCAAGCAGCGTCGTATTCAGCATAGAAGTATTGAATAGCACTTGTATCATCGCCTTCAATTGCTCTCTTAGCAGTCCATTGAACGTTTTTTTCAAATGTGCCGTTTGCTAAGTTTTTGTAAGTTAAAATTTCTATTTCTTCACCACTTGTAGCATCATAGTGATAGTATTCGCTGTCAGCGTCTTTCGTTGCTTTGAACTTAGGGTGAGCAGTAGGCTTGAAAGCAATTTCTGTTGGAACTGCGTTTTCCTTAATTTCGATAGTTGCCGCTTCGGTTGGTGTGAACGTAATAATTAACTTTGCTTCTTCGCTACCAGAAGTTGGTTCAACAACTAATTCAGTTGCACGGTCACTACCTTCTAATTCGCGAACTACGAATTGAGCGGTAGAAGTAATTTCGTAAACACCGTTTTCACCTTCAATTACAGCATCAGGAATAGTAATGTTCAATTCAACGTATTTGTCAGGAATATCGTCTGTTTGAGCATAAGCCCAGTTAGCGTAAACGCCACCGATTACAATGCACATTAATAATGCAATTAATCCACTTAATTTTTTCATTTTTTAATCCTCCTATTTCAATAATATCTATTGAAATTAAAATTAGTATAATATCTATATTATACTTTTGTCAACAGTTATTCAAAAATAATTTTATTTTTTTGCCGTTATCTAAAAAAATGCGCGTTTTAAATAAAAAAATGGCTATAAGGGCGCGCTTATAGCCAAATTTAATTAGTTGTTAATAACTTTTTTTTGATAACTAAATTTTTTACATTTAGGGCATTTCATATATCTTGTTCTGCCGTAGTGCGGTGCAAAAACCACTTGTTTATACGTTGGAACGTATTTATGTTTACAATGCTTACATTGATAGTAGCCTGCAACTTGTTCTATTCTTACAGCAAAAAAACATGCGATTAAAATTAATATGAAAGCCCCAACTATTATTAATACGCGCGCCCACGCCTCCATAGGCACGTACGCCGCAACCATAATTAAACCAAAAAATAATAAAATTGCGGGAATTCCTATTGCAAATTCCATAAAAAGTAAGCGTTTGTCTGCTTCTTGTTTTTGTTTTACTGCTTCTATTAAGTTTTTTTCTAATTCTTTGTTATAATTTTCCATTGATACAACCTCCCCCGTTAATAAATCGTTTACCGTAATTTTTAAAAGCGAACAAAGTTCAAGCATAATTGAAGAATCTGGTAGCGCCCTGCCCGTTTCCCATTTTGAAACGGCCCTATCGGTTACGCCCAACTTTTCGGCAAGTTGAAATTGCGTTAAGTTTACGGCTTTTCTTCTTTCTGCAATAAATTTACCTATTTTAGTTTGATTCATTTTCGCCTCCTTTCACCGCTATTATATACACGGTTTTTTAAAAAATCTACATACCAATGGTTGAGTTTAAATATTTCTACTACGGGTAGAGTTTGTTTTATATTTATTATGGGTATTATATCACATTTTTTTCAAATAAAAAAGACTGTAAGAATTTTCTTACAGCCGTTTTACTTTAAAAAAGCCTTTTATTGTATTTAATAATAGCGTAAGTGCTTAAACCTAAACCTAAAATTAAGCCAACAATTAAAACCACGTTACCAACTACTTTAAGCGATTCAATTTTAGCATAGTTTTCAATAAGGTCTATAACGCCCTTTATAATAATAGTAGCACCGCAAATAATACCGCCAAGCCCAACCATTTTGCCAAACGGTTTTCTATTTTCTTCTTTAACGTTGTTTCTATGATATGAGTGTAGCGTTGAAATATTGCCACTCATATTTATAGCGCCTATCACTATTAAAATTGCGCCCACTATTATTACGCCTATTAGTTCAGCCATTGCATCCCCATCTCAAATTATTTTTCGTTTTTGTAAATTTCTTTAAAGTATTTATAAGTGTCTACTTTTAATTCGCCACAAGCAGGTTCGTCGCAAATAATAATGCCGTCTTTATGCATTTGAAGTGCGCTTATTGTCCAAGCGTGGTCAACACCGCCTTCTACACAATGGCGAAGTGCACGGGCTTTGTTATGACCTGTAATAATAAGCATAACTTGCTTTGAATCACAAACCGTGCCAACACCAACTGATAACGCGGTTTTTGGAACTTTATTAACGTCACCACCAAAGAAGCGTGAGTTTACAATTAAAGTATCTTCCGTTAAAGCGCGAACGCCCGTTCTTGAAGTTAAAGAAGTGAAAGGTTCGTTAAACGCAATGTGCCCGTCAACACCAGAACCGCCCATAAATAAGTCAATTCCGCCGTATGATGCTATTTTATCTTCATAACGCTTGCATTCCGCTTCTAAATCTTCAGCCATACCGTTTAAAATGTTGATATTTTCTCTTGGAATATCAATATGGTTAAAGAAATTATCGTGCATAAAATACCAGTAACTTTGGTCGTGTTCTCTTGGAAGACCAACGTATTCGTCCATATTAAAAGTTACAACGTTTTTAAAGGTAACTTTGCCCGCTTTGTTCATTTCAATAAGGTTTTTATAAACGCCAAGCGGAGATGAGCCCGTTGGTAAACCTAACACGAAAGGACGGTTTTCTTTGTGGTTGTTTATAGCGTTGGCAATGTGCTCTGCACCCCATTTGCTAACTAAATCGTAATTGTCTTTAATAATAAGTTTCATATTTTTTGCTCCTTAACAGTTTTTTTAATATTATTATATATTGCTTTTTGCCACTTAACAACCAATTAAGCGTTGCAAATTTTAGCAATTAAAAGTTGCTTATTAAAATTTTTACAAAGTTAGGCTAAACACTACTAAACTCGCAACTTTTTGTTGCGTAGATTTTACGTAAAAAACGCCCGATAAAAGCAAACTCAACAAGCGCCCTAAAAAAATAATTGCAAAATATCATAATTTAAGTTATTAAATTATTACTTAAATTATACAACTTTATTAAAAATTTGTAAAGACGTGTAAAACATTTTTACATAAAAAAGAACGATTTTGCAATCGCTCTTTTAAGTGGTTGGTTATTTAAAGAGATAATAAAGTTACGGATAAAATGCCAAACAATATGCCTATCCATTGCCACCAACGCATTTTTTCTTTAAATACGAATAATGAAAATATCGTAACTACGGAAAGCCCGCCCGTGCCAACTACCGGATATATTAAAAGTTTGGCGAAAGCGTTGTTGATGCCATTAAAATATTGAGCGCGTTTAGTAAAACGTTGGCGTCTTTTTTACCGCTATTTTATATATTGAAAATTTTACCAAAATTGCTTGATGAAGAAGACATAAAAACGGCTAAAATAAGATATAAATACGGCATAAAATTTAAACCCTTTAAAATTTTAACTTTTTAGATTATAGCATAGCAAATATTTTTTACAAACGAAATATTATTACGTTTTAAAAATTTTACTAATTGTGAATTTAGGCTTTGCATTTTATAAAAGAAAAAACGCTGGTTTTTAACCAGCGTTTTAATTATTTAAGCCTAAGTAATCAAGTAGGTTTTCTACGTTTTCCGCCCTATTGCTATCAAAATTTTTCAATCCCCTCAATTCTCTTTTTGAACGCTTTATACTTTTAGCATTGAGTAAAGAAAACCAGCGCACAACTTCAAAAATAGGGGTTAACCATTTGTGTTTTTCTAAAATTTTATATTTCTTTTTAAGTTCATTATACGGCATAAAAATTCGCCTTAATAAATATCTAAATTTATTTTTAGAATTTTTACTTGTGGCTATATGTTGCTCCATAGTGCCAAAAGTTCCGCCGTAAAGAACGTAATTTTCTACTTCTTCATACTCGCTATTCATTATGCCGTTTTGCCAAGAATTAGCCAAAGCAGAAACAACTGTTTCAAATTTTTTAAGGTTGTAATCTTCTAATAGTTTATCTACTTTTTGAACATCGTAATTTAAATTTTTATTTATTAAATATAAATCAATAAACGCTCTTATTCCGCAACCGCCACCTTTAAAATGTTTTGCCATATGCGCAATATGATAAAAATAAAAAAGTTCGTTTGGCATAGCGTATTCATAGCCAACTTTTTTTATGGCGGTATCCCATAACATATTCAAAAGGCTTTTATTTTGCTTGTCACCTTCCATTTGAGTAAGAACTTCTAATAAAACACCGTTTTCCGCTCTTAATGAAATGGAATTAGGTGCTTTATCTTCAAGAGTAAAGTTGTAATTTTTAATTAATTCCTTACTCACTTTTTCAAGGTCGCAATGGTTAACTAAAAGGTCTATATCACTACTCGTTCTTAGCCAAGGCTCGTTATAAAATTCTCTTAAAACCGCGCCTTTAAGCAAAATAAATGGAACTTCTTGCTTGTTTAAGCACTCTTTTATAGTGTTTTTTACAATTTTTAAATTGTTAAATCTGTACGCGGAAAGCGACATTTCTTTTAAAAGCGCTTTGTTTAATTCGGCATTGTCAAAATTAGAAACGTTAAGTAAATAACACGCTAAAAGATGCGCTAAATCGTGTTTTTTAAGTAGCACGTAAACGTTTTTTAAATTGATTTCTTCATTGCAAATATTTATATTTTTAGTTTCGCCCAAAGCCACGCCAAATGCTATTTGCAATGCAAGAGCCTTTTCTTCTTTACGCATATTATCCTCTTTTAAAACGTTTAAAAATTTTTGATAACGGCTTTCTTATTAAATCTTTTTCATAAGAATTCATACCGAGTAGCCACATAGACGCGCAATATATTACGGTATAAACAAGTATAAATATAATCAAATTAAATATTGAATATAAATTTATAAATAAGTTTATTACTACTCCGCAAGCAATAGGAGTAATCATTGCAAGTAAAATTTTTAAAATTTCTTTCCAAAATTTTAGAATATCTATATTGCATTTTTTATGATAATAAATATTCATTATTACGCCGTTTGCTAAAATTAGCGAAATTGCCGTACCTATAACCGCACCAACAGCGCCATATAACTTTATTAAAAAGATTGAAACCACAACGTTTAATATTGCCATACATAAATACACTATCGAACGAAATTGGTGCTTATTTAAAGCGCGTTGAACTTCTATGCCAATATTTTGAATAAACGGTATTGTTGAAGATAACACGAGTATAACGGCTACGAAATATGCATCGTCATAACCTTCGCCCGCCCAATAAAATATGAAAGGCTTTCCAAAGAATATAATTCCCGTAAAAAGCAAGCCAAGTAGTAAAAATTGAAGCCTGCCAACTTTTACAAATAAATCAGTTAATCTTTCTTTTATCTGCGTAGCGTTACTTTCATTTATAATTCTATGTATTCTTGGAGTAAAAACACCCGTTATTGAAGTTGAAAATAGCATATAATAAGAATATAATGCATAACCTGCAGAATATACGGCAACTGCCGTAGTTCCAGCAAATCTACCAAGCAAGAATTTATCTACGTTAGAATTTATTTGGTCAATAATTAAGTTTATCGCAATAAAGCCAGTATATGCAAATAAACTTTTAAACAAGCCCTTTTCAAAATTTTTAAAAATAAACTTGTTTTTAAGCTTTATAAAAACGTAATATAAAAATATAACATCTATAAAAACTGTTATAAGAAACCCCGAAAAAACCAAAACGATAGACTTGTACCCTAAAAGAAGTAACGGCAGTTTTACAAGTGGTCCTATTACAGTAGAAAACATTCCTATTATTTTTAAGAATATAAACTTTTCATGAGCAGAAACAATGCTTCTAAAAACACTCATAGGAAATGAAAGTGCAAGGTTTATAGTTAGAATAAACATTAAAACTTTTGCTGTTTCATATTCTTTTTGAGTTAAGCCTTTATCAAAAACTAAATTTAAATTAAAGGTTAAAAATAGCCCGCATAAAAGCGCTATTACTCCTATTACTAAAAATATGGTAAAAAATAAGCCGTTTAATTTAAATATAGATTCGGTATCGCCGTTCTTTTTATATTTAGAATAATACCTAATGTAACTTGCGTTAAAACCTAAATTTAAAACACCGAGCATTGATATTGTTGATGCCACGGTATTGTAAAGCCCGTACTCGCTTTTGCCAAGCAAGCGTATCATTATAGGAGTATACACTAAACCTATAACGATATTTAAAAATATCTGCCCGTATGAAAGTATTATTCCGGCTTTTACTTGCCCTTTACTTGCCATTAAGCGCGACCCCCAAAACCGTTTAATAAAAAGTTGATAGATTTTTCTTTTAATTGGTTAAACTCGTATTGATTAGCGGTGTAATCAATATCTTTTAAAGTGTTTACGTATTCTAAATTCTCGTTTTTGCCCGCGCAAAAACGTTCGCTTACGTTAAATAAACTTGTAACGCTTATAATTCTATCACTCATACCGCCGTTGCTAAAACGATTAAAAACAAAAAATTGCTTTTGAAAAATTAAACTAAACGCCGTTACGTGAAAACTGTCGGTAAAAACGTATTCTGCATTTTTAATTAAGTATAAAAATTCCCCAGGGTTTACGTTTTTTAATTTAATATCTGCAAAATTTTCGTCTAAATGTTCGCCAAATTCCAACATCAAATCTTGTATTGTTACTACTTTTAAGCCTTTACGTTTAGCAAACTCTTTTACAATTTGGCGTTCCTTTTTATTTTCGCCAAAAAAGTAACAAAAAACGTACTTTTCGTTTACGTTTGCGGTGTTAGATACCGCTTCGTTCCACTCGTTTTTATCAAGTAAAAATACGGGGTCAACAACCCACTCAACGCTTACGGGCGAAATAGGGGAAAATAACTCAACCATATTTTGCTCTCTAACGGAAACGGCGTTAAAAGATTTTAAATGGCTTTTATAAACTTTCTTTATATCGTTAGGAATTTCATTATGCCCTAAACTCGCGCCGTATGAAAGTTTAATTTTAGAATTGCTTGCAAAGTCTAAAAAATAGTTTTTATCGTACCAAGTGTAGTTCCATACTTGGTCGCTACCCGTAATAAAACCGTCGTATAAATTATTACACTCCGCAATATTACTTTGGTTATAAATAACGTTTGAACTTTTAACGTTTTTATCAGTCCATTTTTTAAAGCAATCTCGCTTTTCTTGTACTGCTAATTGCTCGTTTTTTACCCGCTTTTTAAATATAAGTTTTTTTATTCTTCTTTTAATAGCGCCTAAAACTCGCCTTACGGTTAATTTTTTTAAAAATCTCGACGCGCTATTTTTAGGTGCATTAAGATTTACGCATCCTGCTTTATATGCAATTTGCTCGGCATCGTAGCCTAAATCGTTTACTTTTTTAGTTAAGGCATACGCCTGCAAAACTCCACCGTAATTCGTACTGTTATTAAAATGAGTTACAATTCCTAATTTCATAATAACCTTTTAATGCTATTCGCAACATTTATAAATTCGTTTGATTGTTTAATTATTTTCTCTTTTTAAGTTTTGCTTTAAATTTAATAATTTTACCCTGTATTGTTTTGTAAAGTAAATATTTTGTTAAACCGAATTTTGAGGACAACATTTTATATGTTCTTAAAGACTTTTTTCTTCCTTTTTTCTCTAAAAATATTTCAACTTCTTTATTTTGGAATGCAAAATATTCGGCAAAGTTGTTATAAAACTTTCTCACGTCCTCACGCATTTTTTTAGTTGAAAAAAAAGTGTTTAACTGGTCGGTAATAATTGCTAAAGAAACTAATATCTCGCTCGTTTTATAGCACGTTAATTGAGTTTTAGAAACGTTCAATTTGTTAAAAAAATCAATTTGTGCTCTTGCGCATTTCGTCATATATTCCCCAATATTTTTATGGCCCCTATTAGTTGCACTCTGGTCATTTTTTAAATAATTATATACGGCATCGTTTCCACATTGCACTTTTGCACATTTTGATAAATATTCAAATACAAAAATAGTATCCTCTCTATAAGAAACTGCCGTGTCAAATATAATGCTGTTTTCTTTTAAAATACTATTTCTATACAATTTTGCCCAAGGGCCATGAAAAAGTGACGACAGAAAAATTTTACAATCTTCGTCAGCCATTGAATAAAATTCTACGAATTTATCATTAAACACAAATCTCTCAGTTTCGCCGTTTAAATATTGCAATTCATAACCACAGCAAACTAAATCCGCATCGTTTTCTTTTTGCAACTTTATTAAATTTTCTAAACTGTCATAAGGAATTGTATCGTCGCTATCTACAAAGTTTATAAATTCACCCTTGGCGCTTTCAAGCCCCATGTTTCTTGCAGAAGATACACCACCGTTTTGTTTATGTATAACTTTTATACGGCTATCTTTTTTAGCGTATTCATCGCAAATAGCACCGCTATTATCGGGCGAACCGTCGTCAACTAAAATAAGTTCAAAATCTTTATAGGTTTGCGCTAAAATACTTTCAATACACTTGTTTATATATTTTTCAACTTTATAAACGGGAACTATAATGCTTATCATAAATCATCCTTTTATATTTTTATTTTTGTTAAGCGAATTTATCTATCCGCAAACGCTTTATCATTTATCTACTTGATTTTAAATTTTTATCAATAACCTTTCTTTAAAATTTTGCGCAAAATATCAAGCGCCCAGCGCCTTACGGTATAGTACGTCCTTTTCAAAGTTCCTGGAACTTTAACGTACGTTTCGGTGGCTTCTTTAACGCCTTTTTTAGCATAAAGTTCATAGAACTCTTCGTGTTTGTCATTTTTCTTTGACGGCCTTGTTAGCGTTAATTGCCCTGCTTTTGCAGTTTCTAAATCGCTTTCAAAAATATTAAAGTTTTGCTCTATCTCGCCAAACGCTTCTTCGCCTTTTTTAGTGTTGAGTAGTATTAAAGAAATGCCCTTATCGTCGTCAAGTTCAGGATATTTTTTACCAATACCCCAAAAATCGCCAAGGGTTATATCGCCTTGCCTTTCTTCGCAAGCAAATTTACACTCGTAACACGCCGGGCGCAACGATACGTTATGTAAAAATAACGACATGTAACGGTCGTAACCGTTAAATTCGTAATAGCGTTTGCCGTTGTCGAACAAAATTTCTATATAAAGCCTTTTCCAACCTTTTTGCTTTTGCCTAAAATTAACGGAAATTGGTTTACCCTTATACTTTTTAGATAGCATTTCTAAATAGTCTTTAAAAAGTTTAGGTGACGGAACGCCGTGGCATAAAAGGTCTATTAAAAGTAGATTTTCATACTCTTTTCCTAAATAATTTTTTAAGCCCGCTACTTGACAAGGCGTGCCGGAAAATAGCACTTCTCTACCATTATTAAGGTTTGATCTTACTTGCTTGTAAATATCGCCTATTTCGCTTTGAACGTACTTTGAACTTTGAAATTTTTTAAGCCCTTCTTCATCTTCCGCGCTAACGTGATACGCTACCATATCTTCGTTTAGCGCACAGCCGTAAACTATACCGCCTTTTGAAACTACACGTTTAGCAAGTTCAAAAAACGTTCCGCCAGAAGAACTCGTTTTTCTAACGTTTTCACACTTGTTTTTTGCACCAATAACGCGCAATGGGCTGTTATCTTTACTCTTGTTTTTTATTGGGCAAACGGCAACGCAACGCCCGCATTTAGTACATAAACTTTCGTTTATAACGGGGTATGCAAAGCCATGTTCGTTTATCTTCATTTCTATTAAATTTTTAGGACAGGCGTTATAACAAGCGTTACAACCACAACAATCTTCAAATCTTTTAATCTCTAACATTTTATCCTCGCAATTTGCGTTTTACTTGTCTTAGTTTATTATATATTTTACCATAAGCAAGAATTGCCCTTACGTTTTCATTTTTTACCCACTTAACAAAAAGTTTATATTTAAACGATAATTTAGTACAGTCAATTAAGGCCAATTTTTCTTTTATTTTTGTTTTGACAATTACTTCTTTTAAAATCTTTATTTTTTCTTTTGTGAATTTTATTGGGTGTTTAGAATTTGTATAACTTATTGCTTCAAGTATCATAAACTCCGCCCATTTTCTATAAAAAAACTCTTTGTAAATTTTTTCGTCCACGTTAGAATTGCAAAAAGATGCGTAGAGTTTATCCAAAATATACATATCCCGCTCTGCTCCAACTAACGTTTGTGGGCGATAAGAATTTATTGCGGAGCCACCCCTTTGAAAGTAATAATATAATAGTTCGTTAATTGAAACTATTTTTCTGCAATAAGAAAGATATTCCGCCACAAAACAGCCGTCTTCCATTCTTCGCAATAGTACGTCAAACATTATTTTGTTTGTTAAAATAATATCGCTTTTATATATTCCGCTCCAAAGCTGAGGTCTACTCATTTCAAAGCGCTTATAGTACTCGCTTAATGAGTATGTTCCACTTGGCTTTGCAAACTTAATCTGTTTTTCTTCCCTGTGCCATTCAATAAAACCACAATAAGCAAAATCAGCATCATT
Source organism: Christensenellaceae bacterium (assembly GCA_045637905.1). Lineage (GTDB taxonomy): Bacteria > Bacillota > Clostridia > Christensenellales > Borkfalkiaceae > HGM11412. Next base: position 331,625 of record JAZUAJ010000001.1, read on the forward strand.
TCCCACAATGGCTTCATACAATTTCTCTACGTATGTTTCATCAACCCAATCGTCAGCATCTACGAACATAACGTATTCACCGTTTACTTTATATAAACCCGCATTTCGCGCAGACGACACGCCACTGTTTTCTTGTTCAATTAGATGCAAGCCTTTGCCATTATATGTTTTAATCAAATTGTTACAAACTTCACTGGAATTATCAGTGCTACCATCATTTATTAAAATAATTTCGATATTTTTATAGGTTTGCTTTAACAAACTTGTTACACATCTTTCAATGTAACTTGCAACGTTATATACGGGTATAACAATGCTGACCAAATCTTTTTTCATTTTAAATTCCTTATTTCAACAATTCTTTAAACGCTTCGGCGGAAAGTTTTGCCTTTTCTATATATAAAGGCATAACTTCTTTTAGCGTTTTTCTTAAATTCTCTTCATTGTCAAGTAGATATTTAAAGCCGTTTACAGTAGCGTCTGAGTTGTTAAACGTTTGAACGGGTAAAACCAAATGCTCGTCTGTACCGAAAATATCTTTTGCAATACCTTTTGCCTTTACCGAATAGCCAAGGGCAAGTGATGGAACCTCCGTTGAATACGCTGCAATTATTGAGTGCGTTCTTGCACCGATAAAGAAACGGCAAGCCGAAATATAGCCTTTTAATTGACTGCAACTTAAATTTATATCGTCAAGCAATATTACGCGGTTTGTATCCTTATACTTCTCGAATATAGGGCGCAAAGTGTCCATATCGTCAGTATATGGAAGGCGCACGTGCGGAACGAACACAACGTTCATTTCAGTGGCTACTAAAATATAGTCGACTAATGCGTAAATTGAGTTTACTACTTGCTCTCTATTTTTTGTGTAATTTAAAATCATTGGGCTTAAATTTATGCCTACCATTTGCCCTTCTTTCCAGTTTTTAGGAAATTCAACTTTTGCTTTTTCAAGTAAAAAAGCGGGATCGGCAACAAATTTAACTTTATTTTCAAAACCGTTTTTTATAAACGCTTCGTAACTAATAGAGTCACGCACGGTAATAAGGTCGAACAACTCTAAATGCTCTTTAAGTTCGCCCGGAAGTTCGTCCGGCTCGACGGAACAAGCCCATAACACCATTTTTTTACCCGTTTGTTTAATAAGACGCTCGGTAGCCCAGTAAACCTTGCCTTTATTATAGCAGTAGTTATCGCCACCGATTGCAATGCAACAGTCCATATTTTTAGCAAATTCTATGGTGTCTTTTTCTATTTCAAACTTGTTTTGCAACGTTTTTGACTTAAACAAACGCCTATTTATTTGATACATAAACCAAGGAAAAGTAAATCTGCGAAGCCACCTTTTAGACTCTACTATTTTATGAATTGTTTTTATGTTAAACATTTCGTCTTGTTCTGGGTGGTGAGAACATAAATACACTTCACTTTCCGGCATAACCCTTGTAATTTCTTTTGAAATCGTTGTAGCCAAAGCCTCGCAACCGTGGTTAAAACTTCCTCCGTGTTGATAAAGCATTATTTTTTTCATACTACTTTCCCCTTTTTTTTGCTATATCCGCGCCCCTTCTATCCATAGGAAACGGACTACCTTCACTTGATATTTTTTTTGCGGGAACACCGCCCCACGTAGTGTTTTCTTCTAAAATTGTTTTTACAACTACCGCGTTTGCCGCAATAGTTACGTTGTTTGCAATTTCAATTTCACCTATTATTTTTGCACCCGTGCTAATATAAACGTTATCGCCGATTGTAGCAACGCCGTTACTTCTACCGTCAATACCGATACACGTAAACGGATGAAGCCTACAATTTTTGCCAACTTTTGCAAAACCGTTTATAACGATAGGGCCTAAATGGCTAATAGAAAAACCTGGGCCAAACACGTTTATAGGTACGCCGAAACCCGTTTTTACTTGCATTTTAAAAAGCCTATATTGCCATAATTTATATATAATTTTATTTAAGCCTTTTTGCTTACAGTTGTGGTAGTATTCCGTGAACCTTAACGTGCGCAAAAACTTCCAAATTATATCGCTTTCATAGCGCGAAATTAAATGTGGCTTTTTACCGCTTACGCCCAAGGCAATTCTATCGGCTTCCAAATAATAAAGCAAATCTTGCTTACTTTTTATCAAATTATTTCCCCCTTATCTTGCTCTTTAAATTTGCAAGAACTATGCGAAAATTCAATCTTTCGCCAAAGCGCAACACTCCCGTTGCGTTTTGATTTTTTGCATTTTTATATAAGTCGTAAGTTTTTCTAGGCGCGTTTTTAACTAAACTTTCAAAATCGTTTTCCAATACGCCTTTTATATCTTTATCTTCTAATATTTTTGCAATATATTCTTTTTTTTGTTTGAGTTTCATTTTAGACCTTGCGCACATCATAGAAAGCGCGGGTAGCCTTTTTGTAAAAAACTCGTTTATTTGTTTAAAGTTTTGCTCTTGTTCTAAATTGTTTTCAAGGCAAAAATTCTTTAAATCGTCAAAAGCAAACTTATACTTTTCATATAGTTTATCGTGATACTTGCTCGTAGCGCTCGTGCCGGTCATACGGTAACCATATAAAACTTTATCTACTAAACAAATTTTATTGCTTACTAAACAGGCTTTCCAGCAAAAGAAAACGTCTTCACCGAACGCCATATTCGTATCTATTTTAATATCGTACTTTAAAATTAAATCACGCCTAAAAATTTTTACCGCCATAGACGTAATCAAGCCGTTATCAAGCAACTCTTGAACGCTCGTTTGCCTATCGCTTGCGTTTTGATAGGAACTATATATTGCGTTTGCACTTCCTCTAAAAGACTCGTACTTACATACGGCAACGTCCGCACCGCTACTTTCAATAGCGCCAACCATAATTGATAAAAAGTTAGGCGAGTACAAATCGTCTGCATCTAAACAAGCAATATATTCGCCACTTGCTTTTAAAATACCTAAATTGCGCGTATCGCTAACACCGCTGTTAGGCTTATCTATAACAACGAAACGCCCGTCTTTACTTGCATATTCGTTTAATATTGAAAGCGAATTGTCTTTCGACCCGTCGTTTAACGCTATTACTTCAAAGTCGGTAAAAGTTTGGTTTAATACGCTGTTTAGCGTTTCTCTCAAATAGTTTTCGGCATTATAAACGGGAATTATAATACTAACCTTGGGCATTACTTTTGAAACCTCCTAAAATCCCTTCTATAAAGTAGCCAGCCGGGAAAAAAAGCAAGAAATGCCAAAAACGGATATACCGCCGTTTTTATTTTGTTCTTTTTGTGGCGCGCAATAGCCATTGCCATATAGCGTATTGAATCTAAATATTTTAACTTTAAGCCTTTGTCTATTTTTAAACGTTGCTCTATGTAGGCAAAATAGCCTTGATAGTTAGTGTATAGCGTTTTCTTCATATTCGCGGTATAACCGTCGTCTAAATATTCGCAAACGTAAATGCCTTCCCTAACTATTTGATAAGGGCCTTCTTGGTCAAGCCTATCGTATAAATACGCTTCGGGAATAAATTTTTCACCTGGGAAAGACGGAAATTCGTGTTTTCTTAAAATATCGGTTTTAAATATTAAGGCGGTGTCGCCCGTTAAACCGTATTTATCGTAACCGTCTTTTAGCGTTGTTTTTTTAACTTCTTTATTTTTAATTTGGGTGTTTACTTCGCCGGTTGATAAAACCTTGTAAGCAAGTATGCCTATGGCGCTTTTATCACCGCTTTCCCAACTTCTTTTTAAAACTTCAACGGCGTCTTCTCTAAAATAATCATCTGAGTCTAAACAAACGAACAACTCGCCTTTTGCTTCTATCGCCGCGCGGTTATGCGTAGTAGTTTTACCAACGTTTTTTTGACAAATATATCTCATAGACGGCAGTTTATTTTCTTTTGACCACTCTTCTAAAAGTTCTTTGGTATTATCAACAGAGCCGTCGTCATAAACTAGCCACTCAAAATCTCTTTCAGTTTGAGCGCATAAAGAATCATAAACTTTTTTTAATGTGTGCGCTCTATTATAAGTTGGCGTAAATACGGTTAAAAACATAATTCTCCCCTTATGCGTTTTCTAAATAAAATTTTTGTGCTTCTTTTGCAACTTGCTTAATATTGTATTCCGTTTCAAACGCTTTATTAGAAACGTTTTTTCTCTTTTCTAAATTTTTTTTGTTAAAGGCTGAATAAACGCTATTTATCCAAACGCTTTTATCTTCCGTTAAAGCGTGCCTTTCAAATAAATTAAGCCCTATATCCGCAGCGGTAGGAACGCCCGTTGACGCAATACAATTAAGCCCGCTTGCTTGCGCTTCAACCGCAACTATACCAAGACCTTCGTATAAAGACGGAAATAAAAACACGTCTGCCGAGCACAATATTTGCGGAACGTCTTTTCTCAAACCTAAAAAGCGTATGTTTTCACTTTTTGCCTTTTCTTTTATTTGCTCAAAAAGCGGGCCTTCGCCAACGAGAAGCGCGTAAACGTTTTTATCGCTTGTAGTTATTTCGTTAAGCCACTCTATCATTTGGGCATGGTTTTTTTGCTCGGCAAAACGGCCTATATGCGCAATAACGTTTGCATTTTTTGGAATATTCAAAAGTTCGCGATATTCGCTTCTTACTTTTTCATCAAACCTAAATGCATCTAAATCAATAGCGTTATTCCAAACTTTTGCTCTTTTATGTTTTATAGGGTAAAGCCACTCGGCAGCATCTTTTGAGCACGCTAAAAAATGAGTGGCGTTTAATTCAATATGCCTACTTGTAAACGCCTTGTAAAGTTTTATTATTTTAGGCAAGTCTGGGCGCGAGTTGTGTGAGTGTGCTATTCGGCATTTTACGCCTGCCTTTTTTGCACATTTTAACACTATACCCATTTCTTTATGAGTGTGCGTGTGAACGATTTGATATTCGGGGTGAGATTTAAAAAATTCCGTCATATCTTTTTCGTAATTTTTAGTGTAAGGAACGTAATGAACTTTTCCGCCCATAGATAAAATAACTTCATCCGTTTCGCCCTCTTTTTGCACGCAAAAATCGAATTGAATTTTGCTTCTGTCTACGTTGCGGTATAGGTTCATAATAACCATTTCAGTACCCGCACTTCGCATTTGTGGATACACGTGTAAAACCTTAATCATTACTTAAAAAAACTCCTATTTAAGAATATATTAGGCATATATTTAGTTAAAGCACCGCCGTCGAATAGCGTTATAAATCTAAAATAACCAAAACCGCACCACAAGCCTACCGCTAAATAAACGAACTCTCTAAATTTGCCTTTCTTTATCATTGCTAAATATGAAAGAATAAAGCCGTAAGAAAGCGTAAAATATTCCTTTATTCTCGTTAAAATTTCGTAATTTCTAAATAGAGTAAACACAGGAAGTAAACATAAAAATAGTTTTATCATAGTGCCCGCGCCTGGGTTTGCTTTTACTAAATCGTCGTAAAAAGCAATAACGAAGCACATGATTAAAAAGTATTCCGCCGTATGAAGCCAACTAATAGACGTTAAACTTATGCCGTTAATTAAACTGTCGGCTTTTTCAAACATTTCGTCCGTTGCAAAAATGTCAAGTTGCAATATCGGCTCGAATAACTGTAAAACGGGAACGTTTAACGTAGACAAGACGAGCGTTGGAACGAATATTAAGTTTAACGCTACAATAAGTTTTTTGCTTAACTTTAACCTATTTAAAAAGTATAGCGGAAATAGTATTAACGCTGCGGTATGGAACGTAAAACTTATAATTGCAAGCAAGAAGTAGCGCTTCCAATCATGCCGTTCCATATAGCGTATCATTATAAAGAATAACGCCATAGTTATAGGTTGGCGCAAACTTATGAATACGTTGTAAAAATAGAATTTATATAAAAATACGAAAATTACAATGGTAAATTCGCTCGTATAATTCCTTAACGCAAAATACGTTACGAAAACTATAAAAAGTGAGTGAATAAATATAAAACCGTAATACGATAAACCGAGCGTTTTAGAAAGAGAGTTCATAAACAAATACATTCTTTCAACGCCAAGCGTCATATATTTATCGTCTAAAACTTCGTAATCTCTAAAAAAACCGCCCAAAGTTGGAATATCGTTATAAATATTTCTATAAACGTTAAAATCCGAACCGCCAACGTTTCTAAGCCCCGCAACTAACGCAAGAATCATAATGGTAATCAAATTTAGCGTTTTTTGAGTTTTATTCGATTTTCTGTTATACAATTCACCTATTTGCGTTTCTTTAACAACAAAAAATTCCGTCATTAAATTTAAAGCGCAAATAACAAAAAGTATTATCCAAAAGTCCATTTTATTCCTCGCTATATATTCTTTCTAACGCTTTTAAGTACGTTTCAATATTATCCATTTCATTAGCGCGAATCAACGCTTTGTTCGACGCCTTTTGATATTCGTTTTCGTCATTTAAAAGGTTTTTTAATGCCACTACAAACTCTTCTTTATTAGCGCATAAATATCCTTCTTCGCCAACGATAATTGTTGGTATTCCACCAACTGGCGACGCCACTACGGGTTTTGAAAGCGCAAGCGCCTCTACCGCCACCAAACCAAAACCTTCCCACGAAGACGGCAAGCACAATATTTTAGAATTATTTAAAATTCCGTGTGGATTTTCAATAAAACCTTCTAACGTAACTACGTTTTTTAAACCGCACTCCGCAATTTTTTCTTCAACGCTACTGCGAAGTTCACCGTCGCCAATCATACAAGCGCTAACCGATTTATTTTTATTTAAGTCGTTTATTATTTCCACGAATAATAACGGATTTTTCTGCTCTGTCAACCTGCCTAAAAATACCACGTCGTAACTTCTATTAACGACAGCGTTTTTTGCTTGATTGCGAATTTTTTGAGTGTCGATAGGGTTTCCTACAACCATTTCTTTCTTTCTAAAACACTTGCCAAAAATAAACTCGTTAAAAACGGACGGTGAAACGCCTATTATCTTTTTATACCTAAAACAAGTAACTCCGTACGCTATTGACTTTACGTTGATTTTTTTTATCCACGGCGAATTATTGTGAATATGCGAAATAACGGGTATTTTAATTGTTGAAAAAACACTAACAATACTTGCAGTAAAATCGTGCGCATGAATTACGCTCGGTTTATATTTTTTTATTACTCTCTTTATTTCTTTAACGCATACTTTTTTTATAGGTTCAAACTCAATTCCGTTGTTTTCTAAAACCATTCTAATAGGGCCGTCTAATGAAACGTAAACGAAATGATAGTTTCCGTTTTTCTTTTGAAAATTTTGAATAATAGTTATAGCAACGTTTTCCGCTCCTGAATATGAACTTGTGTTTAAAATGTGTAAAACGGTTTTTTTCATAATCAACCTAAATATATCTCTTTGGTTTTTTCCATAACGTTTTCTACGGAAAAGTTTTGTATCTTATTCGAGTTATACTCGCCGAATTTTTCGCGCAAAACTTTACTTTCAATTAAACGTTTAATATAGTCTTGAAACTGAATAGCGTCGAAAGGCTCGCATAAAAATCCGCCCTTTTCACTATCTATTAAGTCGGTATTACCACGAATACGCGACACTACGCAAGGTAAGTTACTTGCCATAGCCTCCATAATAGAAACGGATAATCCTTCGCGATAAGACGGAAATACAAATATATCACAAGCCTTATAAATTTCGGCAACGTCAGTTCTAAACCCTAATAAAAACACTTGATTTTCTAATTTGTTATTAGCAATTTTTTTTTCAAGTTCTTCCTTTAAATGCCCCTTGCCAACTATAAAATACTTTACGTTTTTATCGTTTAAGCGTGCGATGGCGTCTATTATAACGGAGTGGTTTTTATTCTCGTTCAATTCGCCAACCGAAAGTAATATAACGTCACTTTCACTTATTTGCATTTCTTTGCGCTTTAAACTTCTTGCACTTTCGCTTTGCTCGTTTTTAGAAAATTTAGCAACGTCAACGCCAACGCCTGGCAAATATTCCACCCTTTTTGCCTTCATTTTACTTTTTGCTAAAGAATAATCTTCTTTATTTATAGTTATTAAAACGTCGGTAAAACGCGCACAATATTTTTCAATAGTATAAAAAAGTATCCAATTTTTTAAAGGCGCTCCTTTGTAAAAATGAAAACCGTGCGCCGTATATATAACTTTAGTTCCAGCGCTTTTTCTCGCTCGCCTTGCTCCAAGCCTTGCAATAGCACCACCTATAGGCGAATGACAATGCAACAAATTATAATTGTTTTCATTGCAAAGTTTTTTTATTACTTTGTATGATTTTAAAATGTTTTTAATGGCAAAAATTTTTCGCGGAATAGGCACGTTTATTACGTTTACACCTAACTTAAGTAGGCGCATTTTTAAATTTTCCGTTCTTTCACTTGTAATAGAACCGCTCTCCGTAAAATTGGCAACCACGTCAACTTCGTAACCCAACTCTTTCAATAAGAGAATATTAGGCATATTAAATTGGTCTATCATTGACGCAACTGACGCCAAAACCAACGCTTTTTTCATTATTTTTACCCTATATATTATAATTATTTATTATATACCAATGTATATTTTATCATTAGACTAATGTATTGTCAATACACAAAACTTTAAAAATATTCACAAAATATACACAAAACGGGCTATTTTTTGAGTTTTTTTGGAAAATCGTTTACTTTTTTTGTTATTTACAGTCAAATTTGTATAAGTTTAACCAAGACTTATAACAATTAAATAATTTCCTTAAATTAGGTTATATTAAGCAAAATTTTTAAACTCAAAATCCTTAATAAACGCAAAAAAAGTCCTACAAAAGTAGGACTTTTCCTAAGAATTTTTAATTGTTTTTGATTTATTCTTCATCGCTGAAATCTAATAATTTTGCGCCTTCATTAACTGCCGTAACGTTTCTTAAACTCCTATCTATAGCGCGCGTTCTAACACCTATAAGTTGGTCTAATTCATTACTTGCGCCGTTTAATTTCTTTTGAATACTGTCAATAATGCCGTTAAATTTAGCAAATTCCGTTTTAACCGCACCAAGTATTGACCAAACTTCGTTAGATTTTTTTTGTATTGCAAGCGTTTGGAAACCCATTTGTAAACTGTTAAGAAGTGCCGACATTGTTGTAGGCCCAGCCACCGTAATGCTATATTTAACTCTTAATTCTTCAACGAGCCCCATTTTAACAACTTCGGCGTAAAGCCCTTCAACCGGCAAAAACATAACGGCAAAATTCGTGGTTGTGGGTGGGTTTATATACTTTTCTTTTATATCTTTTGCCATCGATTTTATTGTGTTTACAAGTTGCTTTTTCTTGTTTTCATACTCGGCAAAATCGTTTTGTTCGTAAGCCGTTTGCATATCGCTATAAATGGTGTAAGGGAACTTACTGTCAATAGGAAGTAACACTTCGCCCTCGTCGCCCCCTGGAAGTTTAACGGCAAATTCAACGGGGTCTCTGCCCGCTTTATTTGTAACAACGTTTTTAAGGTATTGCTCTGGCGAAAGTATTTCGTCAATAATAGCGCCAAGTTGAATTTCGCCCAAAATACCCGTCGTTTTAACGTTAGAAAGCATTTTTGAAAGATTGCCAACGTCAGAAGAAATTTTTTGCATTTCGCCTATCGTTTGGCTAACTTTTTGAAGTTCATCACTTAAAACTTTAAACGATTCGTTAAACCTATCGTTAAGCGTTTTGGTAAGTTTTTCGTCAACGGTGCTTTGAATTTCTGCAAGTTTCTTTTCATTGCTTTCTTGAATAGAACGAATATTGCGTTCAAGCGTTTGGCGAATTTGCTCTAAACTGTCTTGAAGTTTTTTCTCTATGGCGTTAAGCCTTTCTTCGGTTGCTTGCCTATTGTCGCTAATTCTACCCGCCATATTTTCTAAATTTGCCTTAACTTCTTTTGAAGAATTTTCTTGCGAAGTTTGAAGCGCGTTAGAAATTATTGAAATGTTTGAAGAAAACGCGTTTACAATGTCTTCTTTATCGCGTTTTTCAATAGATAAACTGTTTTGATTTTTATTAGCAAAAAGTTTAAATATTATAACCGCGCATAAAATTATTAAAACTGCAAGTAAGCAAATAATTATAATTTCTTTCATAAGGTTTTTGTAACTCCTTTTGTGGTAGGCTAATTATAACATAATTTATAAATAAAATCAACGTGGCTAAACTAAAAATATAACGGCTTTTAACAATATAACATATCAAAAATAAAAAATAAGCGCCATATAATCGTTTTATTAGCGCTTATTTTATTAAAAACTAATCTATAACTTCTTTTTTGTTTATGATAGTTTGTAGGAATATGGCAATAAAAAGCCAATCTTCCATCATACGGTTTTGAACGTTTAACCTATCTTCAACGTTAGTATCCTTTTATGCTTGCAACAGCAATTTACATATTTTCTTTTAGAGTCTAACCGCCTTGCCCGAAGAAATACTTTCGTAAACGGCGTTCATAGCCTTAATGGTGTTTTTATGCCATTCAATATTGATTTTAGGCATACGCTTGGTTTCAATGTTTTCAACAAATTCGTCAATCAAGCCCACCCACTCGTCAAAATAAGTATATTGTACCGTATATTTGTTGTCTGGCGAGCCGTTATGGTAAGTATTTGGGCCGAAACAATCGGTAAACATACTACCTTGCTTGCCGTGAATAACAAGGTTTACTTCCATACGTTTAGGGAAAATTTCCCAACCTGGTCCAGGAACTTTGAGTTTGTTTTCCGCTCTTGACCAACTTGGGTCAAGCGAGAAGATAACGCCGTTTTTCATTTTGCCAACTACGGCAAGCATATCTTCTTCTTCAATTTCGTGGCGCATATTAGGTGCAACTTTTGCAAAAATTACGTCAAATTCACTTTTGGTAACCTCTCTAATCAAATCAAAAATATGCGGATGGTCGCAAAGCGCGCCACCACGGAATTTTTCGTGTCCTTCTTTGATAGGAACGCGTTTGCCATAACTCTTTTCTGGAACGCCTTGCCAAGGAAATGCCCAAACTGGCGAAAGAGTAATGTTAGTTGCGTTAAACGCATCCATTTCGCCTACCGCTTTATTTTTTACAAGTTCTTTCATTCTCAAAACAACGGGGTTGTAATGAAGTTCAAGTTCAATTTGGAAAGTAATACCGCTTTCCTTTATAAGTCTTTGCATTTCCGCATATTCGTCCATATCGAAAGTAGGAATTTTCATAGAAAGAACGTTTATCTTACGCTTAGCGCAAAGTTTTACTTGGCGCAAGTGTTCGCTATTTTCACTTGCTAAAACAACCGCTTCAATTTCAGGGTGTGCGTCAAGCATTGCTTCGTCGCTGTCGTAACAAGGAATACCTTGAACGCTATTTAAGAAAATTTCCTTAACTTCTTCGTTTGCAGTAGAAACTGCAATCCAATCAAGTTTAGGGTTGTTTTTAAGTACGTCGTAGTATTTTCTTGTATGACCGTGCGTCATACTCATCATAGCAATTTTTAATCTTTTCATAATTTTTACGCCTCCACCTTTACGTTTTCAAGTGTAGCAAGCGATTTTTTCGCTCCATCTACAACTTTTTGAATATGCGCCCATTTTGCCGTGTTTGCTTTGCAAAGTTCATCACTTTTTGCAAGCGCAAATGCGTTTCTTATAGTGTTAATTTGAATTTCTTCATACCCAAAAAGTTCCGCGTCTGTATCCATAAACGCTTGATTATTTTTGCCGTAAACGTAAATAGAATCTTGTGGCATTTGCGTATCAACTACTCTATCGCAACCTACGCCGTTGTCTGCAATAATTTCGTGTTTATCTACGGCCTTTTGTCCGTCTTCGAGCGTTGCGCCAAGTTCAATTGTACAAACGCAACCGTTTTCCGTTTCTACAATACAGTTCATAGTGTTCACGCCTGCAATTGCAAAAATTTCTTTTGCCGTGGAATTTACGGTAAATTCTAAAATTCCAACTTCTCTTGCAAGTAACGTAAATAAATCCGCGTCTTTTTTCGCCGTATGGCCGATACGGTAAGTACACATATTGCCAAGCCTGCCCGTTACAACGAGATTGCGAAGTTCTATAAATCTTCTTTCACTTTCCCAAGGCAATACGGGAATTTTTTTTCCGTCAATTTCAACCGTTTTCCCGTCTGCCTTTAATACGGCGTTTTTACCAACGGAATACTTTTCAAGCAATAAATTTAATCCTTTTTGCATATTATTTTCTCCTTAAAGCATTTTTATTCTCGGACTGTATTTTGCGAGATACTCTGCATTTTTTTCGTCTCCACCAGGGGTGTTTGCACTCGACCAACAAGGGGCTTTTATGCCACGGCGTTGACATTCTTTTACGCACTCGATTTCAAGCATATGCGCGATATAAAAATCTACAATATTAGATACTGGCGCAATCGGCGTATCAAAACCTTCCACGTTGATAACCGCATCTCCTACTGGGTTAAAATCATCTATACATACGTCCGCATAATCAAACAAGTTCGTTTTGTTAGGGTGACGTATAAAATGGTCGGCAGGCATTTCGTTTTGCCAATAACTTGACGATACCGCAACGATTTTTGCACCTGATTTTTTTGCTTCCATAACTGCGTCTATCGTTGCAGGATTGATACCGATATTGTGGAATACTATAAGCAAATCGCCAGGTTGCAATTTGTAATATTTCATAATTGCAGAGCCATAATTTACAGTTCTTTCAAGTTCCAAATATTTGAGCGCTTGATTAAATACCGTCAAACCGTTTTCGGCAATTGGGTTAATGTTGGCAAGACCGCCCGCTCTAAAAAACATTTCGCCCATGCAAAGAGTGGTGTGTCCACCGCCACCGTACACGTTGATAAGCCTATCTTGCTCAATGGCATCCGCCATAAGACTTGCTGCTTTTTTAATGTTTTCGCTTTGCGTTTCGTTGATTTTTTCTAAATTTTCAACGATTTTAAAAAAATACGTTTTATCCATTTTTATTCTCCAAAAAATTATCTATTTCTTCCTTAAACGGAATACTTTCTAATATATATTTTCTCGTTACCTTAATTGCGCAAGCCACGTTTGCTTTTTTTGAGGCAGTTTTTACATTTTCACCATTTGCCAAGCACGCAACTAACACACCGTTAAACGTATCCCCAGCACCCGTCGTATCGACAACGTTTTGAACCTTTTTAGCGGGAATAATTTCATTTTCACTTTTAATAAAACAACCTTTATCGCCAAGCGTAACCACTACGTTTTGATAACTTTTAAGTCCGTCCGTTTCGTGTTCGTTTGGCGTAAATAAATCAATTTTATCTAAAAATTCTTTATTATATTTTCGGGTAGGCGCAGGATTAAGAACGACCTTTACACCATTTTCTTTTGCAATTTTTACCGCACGTTCGTTGACGGAAACGGGAACTTCATTGTTTATTAAAAGAATATCAGCGCTTTTTATTTCATTTGCAAATAAATCTACGTCGTTTTCGTTAAGTTGTGCACCGCGGTAAACAAGCACTTTATTATCGCCGTTTTTATCCGTAGTAATTACCGCATAAGGACTGCGCTCCGTTTTTTCTATAAAGAAAGCCTTTATTCCGTTTTGCTCGGCTAATTTTGTAAAACGCTCTACGTCGCCACTATAACAAGCGCTAAGAAAGGAAACTTTTTCACCGTATCTACTTACGGCAAGCGCTTGATTAAAGCCTTTACCGCCAAGTTCGTTATGATAGTTTTTGGCTTGCACCGTTTCGCCCGTTTTGCCAAACTTATCTACTGACAAAAACACAGATTCGCCTGCAATACCGATAACCGCAATTTTACTCATAAGTGTTTCACTCTGCCCATATATAAGTTTTCAAGCGCAACGTTATGCTCTCTACCACCTTCAACGTTTCCACTTATATACACGGGCGGTTTTACGCCTTCTTTAAGCGCAATTTTTGCGCCATTTATAAGGCAGGTATTGAGAATAAAACAAGAAGCATAGGTGGAAAGTCCGCCCATTTTAATTTCGCCAACTTCCATACATGCGTCTCCGTAAGGAACTTTACAGTCAATGGCAATATCTACGTTTTCATGAAGCCTACCGCCTTTTTCAGCATAAGCCAAAGACGAAATTCCCACGCTTTTTACGCCTGCTTTTTTCGCCTCTTGCGCCATTTCTACGGGCACTTGGTTTTTGCCCGATGCCGAAAAGATAAAAATTATATCCTTTTCGCTTGGCGTATATCTTCTAAATACTTCGCTTGCAATACCGCTCATTTTTTCCATACGGCTTGATTTTACCGCGCCGTTATGAAGCATAAGGTCGGTATCGAGCATAGGCGAAACGTTCGCAAGTCCGCCCGCGCGATAAAACGCGTCAAGTCCAGGTAAATGGGAATGCCCACAACCAAAGGTGAAAATTAAACCACCGTTTTTTATCGTATCGGCAACGAGCCGAGAAACGGCATCAATCCGTTCTCGTTCTTCGTTTTCAATTTGCTCTAAACAAGCAATAATTTTATGTAAATATTCACTCATCTTTCTTCAACACTCGCTTGTAGTTTTCGCCAATAGCGTCCCAAAGTTTAATTGGGTCGGGAGCGGCTACGCTCGTGCCTAAGCCACCACGGTAAGTCCAAGTTGCTAAACGGTCAACGCCCATGCTTTCGTAAAGGTCAACCACTTTGTCAATTTGTTTAAAATCTTCAGGTTGTGCGTTGTATCCCATAAGCCACCTTTCGCTTTGTTTACCGTATTTTTTAGCAATTTTAACCGTTCTTTCGGTAATTTCCTTAAAGAAACTTTCAGGAAGCGACCAGTTGATAATTGTTGTAGAGAACACGTCGAAATAAGGGCAAGATGCAACCATATCCCAATTATCGTAACCGCGAAGTTCCGTAACGTAATAAGTATTCTTAGTTGCGTGTACACAACAAGTAATTTCAAGGTTAGGATTTACTTCCTTTAACGCCTTTGAGCAGTCTGCAAGCGTTTTTAAAGCCTCTCTCCACCTAAATTGCTTTACGTCGTCGTTCATAAACTTCGGCATTTCATAACCGTAGTATTCTTCAAACTTCTTCATACATTCAGGGCATCTGCAAGCCCAATCGTCGCCCGCACCGCCCGTAATAGAAGCGTAAGACTTTGGATACGCGTAATGCGGTTCGTCCCAGAAAAATCCGTCTACTTCCGTTTCTCTTGCGAGTTTTAAGCAAATGTTAGTAAAATAGTCTCTAAACGAGTTGGTGTTAAAGCACGCCGCATTGAGCACTTCGCCCGTATAAGCGGAAACTTGCCTATGATGAATATTGTTTTGCAAAAACAATGAAACTTGTTCTCCACCAAAATATTTACCTATACCCCACGTATCCGCGATACAACGAAGCCCTACCTTGTGCGCCGTTTTTACGATATTGTTGATATTTGGAAACCAAAAATCCATATCGAATTCGGTAATTGCAAGAATAACGGTATCGCAACCGTGCTCCTTCATTTCAAGAAAATCTTTCTCGGCGTGTTCAACGTAGTTGAAACCATAGTAACTAACTGCTGTGTGTTTAATTGACATAATAATACTCCTAAAGTTATTTGTAGTTTAATTATATCATAACAAAAAGCAAACTAAATAGCAAAAAACGAAAATATAAGGTCGAAAAATCGAAACCTATTCTATAATCACTTGACATTACGTTTTTGCCACATTATAATACTTTTATGATAGATTTTAATTTATACAATCTTAAAATAGACTCCGCATTTTCAATCAGTTGGAAAAAGAGTACCGCTTACGCGCGTTCAAGAAATTACGACGCGCTCTCTTTTCGAATAAAAGGTAGTGCCACATATCATCACGGCAGTCAAACGTATCACGTGCAAAAAAACGATATTCTTTTTGTTCCCGCTCATTATGATTATGAAATTAGCGCGAACAAAGACGAAGAAGTTTTAGTTATTCATTTCTTTATTGAAAATTCCGCCTTTAACGAAATGGAAATATTTTCGCCTATAAACCCAGACGTTTTTTATCGATTATTTTCGGAAATGAGCGAAACGTGGCGTATTAAGCCCGTTGGATATCAAGCAAGGCTCAATTCTCTTTTTTATAAAATCGTTGAACAAATTGAAATTCAAGGTTATAAAAAGACCTTATTAAAAAAACCGGCAAAACTTCAAGAAATTTTAACGTATATACAAGAAAATTTCACTAATACGGAAACAAGCGTAGAAAGCATTGCACGGCACGCTAATTTTAGCACGGTTTATTTGCGCAAACTATTTAAAACAGCGTTAAACGAAACCCCTTTACACTATTTAAACGGTTTAAGAATGAATTATGCAATCGGGCTTTTAAAAACGGGCTATTATTCTATTGAAGATATTGCATTTTTATCGGGATTTAACGACCCTAAATATTTTTCCGCACTATACAAAAAAAGAACGGGCTTTTTGCCTTCGGAAAAATTAAAACGCGCCCGCCATACAATATAAGCAATTAAAACACCACTTTTTAACGTTTTTGCGTATGCAAATTAAAAAATACCAAGTCGTTTGACTTGGTATTTTTTGTCTTACACTCATAAAAAAGCTGTCAATCGCCTAATCAAAAAAGAAGCCACGTATATCTTTTAGAGATTTCAATAAATACAAAACAGGTAATTCTTGGGCTTACTCACAAAAAGTATATTATTATTTACTTTTTTGCTAGGTAATATGCTTTCATTTTTGCTTTTGCCTGAGCACATAATACATCTGATTTTTTTAAATAACCATTTTCTAAATATCCCATACCAGGACAATAACTGCAAAACCTACAATATTCTTCTTTATAGCATTCTTTTAAATCTTTTATTGTCAATTTTTGCCATTTATACAATCTATTCTTTTCATCTTTATTCATTGCGCCTTGCCATATATCTTTTAGTGAATCCTTTTTGAGATTCCCTAACGGCTTTGGCATAGACACGCAAACGTTAATGTCCAAACTAGGACTAATGCATAACCCTACAACACCTCCGAGACAAGGAATATCATTTAATATTTTTTCTAGATTATGCAATTTATAATCATGTCCTACATATAACGGCGAATCAGCATTAGAATATAGTTCAAGCAATTTATCTTCCTCCAATAAATACTTGAAATTTTTTTTATCTCCATCTATTTGAGGTATTAAGGATAAATCAGCAACTACAGTTGCATTAACTCTTTTCCCATAATTCATTACTTTTATACAATCTTTACAGTTTATATTTAATAGAAAATTTTTAATTTGTATATTTACATTATCTTTTCGCAATCTTTCAATCAAAGAATATGTTTTATTATATGAGCCCTTTACTGCAGTAACTCTTTCATGTGTTTCCTCCTCAGTGCTATATAAACTTACACCTATTCTATATGGATATAAAGCTAGAACTTTTTTGTATAAACTCTCATCTCTTCCAAGTAATTGTCCATTTGTAAATATCTCTACAGAAATGCGCTTACTCCTCGCATATTCTATAATTTCAATAAATTTACTATGTAAAGTCGACTCACCACCAGAAAAGGTTATTTTAAAACATCCCAAATCATAAGCATCATCAATTATCTGCTTGCATTTTTCAAAATCAATTTCAATATGAGACATATCTTTAGGATTATAGCAATGTACACATTTAAGATTACATCTATATGTCAATTCAAAAAATAAAGAAAATAAGAATTTATTATCAAATAACCAATTTCTCATTTCTTCAACAAATTTCGTTTCTTCATCATTAAAGGTATTTGATATTTCTTTGTATGAGTACGTAGATAATTCTTTTCTATCTTCATTTTTTAAGTCTATCACAAGCAATTCTTGATTTTCTAGTTCTGCAATAAAGTCATCTACTTGCCCTTCAATACCTTTGTCAGTTAACCATTTCAAGAATTCATTATTGTCTATTTTGTCAATAATCATTTGCCACATATCACTAGCCAACCCATCTAATTGAAAATAAATATGATTTTTTTCGTTCGAAATATAAGTACGGCTATCTTTTTCCCCAAATTTGTAAGTATGGCACGATACCCATGTCGGTATTATTATATTACAAGTATTATACGTCATATTATTTATCTATCCTCCCTTTAACTATTTTATAAACTCTTTTGAACACAAAAAACTAAACTAATTTATACTAAACATCAAAGAAATTATTTTTTATTGTATTTGAAATTGTTTTAATTTTTTATCTTAATTTAAAATAACCGTCAGGTATAAAATATACTTGACGGTAATTCATTTGATATTGAAATTCGATGCTTTACTCACAATATTTATTACTGCTACCACAAATACCAGCTGTATATTTACTACATGAAACCATGTTTGCTATCGAATGTCCTACAACTTTTGTAATTTTAAGCATAATTTTTCCACTCCTTTAAATTAATACAAATAATTCTCATAGTATTAAAGATATGTTCTTCTGACCTTTAAATCACTAACTTTTCCACATGGCGAGTTATCGCTATTTGCTTTCTGTTCCACAATTTTTGTAATTTTTAGCATAATTTTTCTCCTTTGTTTTTAAGTGCCTCTCACTTTTTATTACATTTTAACCCATTTGAGTTTACTTGTCAAGTGTTTTGGGTTATTTAATTAACTCTTTTTAGTTATATAATAAAAACAAAAGGGGTAATATATAATTATGGACGTATTAGAAAAGATTGATATTTTAAGAAAGGAAAAAGGTTGGTCTATAAACTATCTTGCAATGGAAAGCGGTTTAACGCAATCAACCTTAAACAACTTATATACAAGGAAGACCGAGCCTAAAATTTCAACCCTACGGGCAATATGTGGAGCATTTGGCATAACATTATCTGAATTTTTCAAGGAAGAAGAAAATGAAGATGAACTTATAAGAAGAGTTAAAACACTTTCTCAAGAAAATAAAATGGCATTATTGCAAATAGTAAAAAATTTAAAATAATAACATATTAAAAAGACCTATAATAGCAAAAGTGCTATTATAGGTCTTCATTTTTACTTACTTTTTAACGTTTTAATTGATTTGATAAGAAGAATTTTGATTTTAACGACTTTTTTATACAATAATTGAAAAGCCTCGGCTGTTATAAGTTCTGCATCTTTTAAAACGGTTAGCCAGTTTTCAGTTTCGCTCGCTTCCTTTAAGGCTATTTCAAACTTCGAAATCATATCGGCTCGGCTTTGTGGATTATTACCTTCAGCAATATTTGCCGATATACTTGTACCCGAGCGCTTAATTTGGTCAGCAAAACTATGTTCTTTTTTATTTATTAATTGTTGAGATAATTTAATTATTTCAACAGCAAATTCTTGAGATAACGTTAATAAGACATTTTCTTTCATGAAAAAATTATAGCATATAAAAATAGAAAATGCAACGATAGTTGCTATCATGTGAGTGAAACGAACTATAATGCACCATTAGGTGTTATAATGCGAACGTTAGTGAGTTATAATTCAAATTCGCTGACGCTCAAATGATAGTTGCTATCGCAACATGATAACTCGCCTAAAGGCTTGAATTATAATCAAATTCTTGCGAATTTGACATAAAAAAAGAGTAACGAAAGTTACTCTTTTTTGGCTCCCCGTGCAAGATTTGAACTTGCGACCCATCGGTTAACAGCCGATTGCTCTACCGCTGAGCTAACGAGGAATAATGAAATGCGGCAACTCCCTATCCTCCCAGGCCGTGTCCAGCCAAGTACTTTTAGCGCAATTGAGCTTAACTTCTGTGTTCGGAATGAGAACAGGTGGGACCTCAACGCTATCGTCACCGCAATGGTTATATAACTGCTT
>JAZUAJ010000002.1:0-31618 GCA_045637905.1 Christensenellaceae bacterium
AAATGAACATATCGCCTACTTCAAGGTCGCGTGCAATTGCCATAACAATTGCTTTTGCTTTTTCAGCGCGTTCAGTAGTTTCATCAAACGTTGCAATAAATACTTTACCGTCATCGTTAATATCAATTTTAACGCCAGTTTCTTCGATAATTTTGTTAATTGTTTTACCGCCTGAACCAATAACGTCTTTAATTTTTTCAGGATTGATATTAAATGAAAGAATTTTTGGAGCGTATTTAGAAAGGCTTGGAGCAACTTCAGGGATACATTCAAGCATTTTGTTTAAAATGTGTTGTCTACCTTCGTTAGCTTGAGAAATTGCTTTACGTAAAATAGCTTCGTCAATACCTTTAATTTTAATATCCATTTGGATTGCAGTAATACCTTTAGTAGTACCAGCAACTTTAAAGTCCATATCGCCAAGGAAGTCTTCTAAACCTTGAATATCGCTCATAACGGAAACTTTACCGCTTTCAACGTCCTTAATTAAGCCCATAGCAATACCTGCAACAGGTCTTTTAATAGGAACGCCCGCGTCCATAAGTGCTAAAGTTGAGCCGCATACAGAGCCTTGTGAAGTAGAGCCGTTTGAAGATAATACTTCACTAACGAGCCTAATTGCGTAAGGGAATTCTTCTTCGTTTGGAATAACGGGTTCAAGCGCGCGTTCTGCAAGCGCACCGTGGCCTATTTCACGACGGCCTGGACTTTTAAGCGCTCTTGCTTCGCCAGAAGCGTAACCAGGCATGTTGTAGTGGTGCATATAACGCTTTGCAACTTCATCGTCTAAACCTTCGAGTTTTTGAACTTCCGAAATAGTGCCAAGCGTACAAGTTGTTAAAACTTGTGTTTGACCACGAGTGAATACGCCTGAGCCGTGTACTCTTGGTAAAACGCCGTTTTCGCACCAAATAGGTCTAATTTCAGTTAAAGTTCTGCCGTCAGGTCTAACGCCTAAATTCGTGATTTTAGCGCGTACCTTTTCTTTTGTAATGTAATATAAAGAATCTTTAATTTCTCTTGCCATATCTGGGAAGATTGTAGCAAAGTGTTCTAAACAGTCTTTTTCAACTTCGTCTTGACGTTCTTGGCGTACAACTCTATCGAAAGTATCTAACGCGTAGTCGAGTTTTTCGCCGGCGTATTTTCTAACTTCGGCGTCTAAATCTTCTGGAATTTTGTATAAATCCATTTCAAGTTTAGGCTTACCGCACGCTTTAACGATTTCTTCAATGAACGCGCATTGACGCTTAATTTCTTCGTGGCCGAAGAGTATTGCGTTTACCATTTGCTCATCGTCAATTTCCTTAGCACCCGCTTCAACCATCATAATAGCGTCTTTCGTGCCGGAAAGGTATAAACTTAATAAACTCTTTTCTCTATCAGCCGTGCCTGGATTGATAACGTAATTACCGTCAACCATACCAACGAGAACTGAGCCAGTAGGACCTTGCCAAGGAATATCCGAAATTGATAAAGCAATAGAACTACCAAGCATTGCAAGTGGTTCAGGCATAATGTTCGTATCAACTGAAAGAGCAGTTGCAATAACCGTTACGTCGTTAAAAATGCCTTTTGGGAAAAGTGGTCTAATAGGCCTATCAATAAGGCGTGAAACTAAAATAGCCTTATCGCTTGCTCTACCTTCTCTCTTTTTGAAACCGCCTGGAATTTTACCAACGGCGTACATTTTTTCTTCATAGTCAACGCTCAATGGAAAAAAGTCCATACCTTCTCTTGCAACGGGTGCCATAGTTACGTTTACCATAACTACCGTTTCGCCACATCTAACAAGGCAAGAACCGTTTGCTTGTTGAGCGTATTTACCTACTTCAACGATAACTTCGCGACCGCCGATTTCGGTTTTAAACGTTTTAAAATTTTCTAACATCTTTTTCTCCTTTTATACTCTAATTTATAACACCAGTAAAACCTTTACTGGAACGCATTTTAAGTAGGCTATATTACTGAATATGGTTAGTTTTAACAAAAATTTATTTTTGTGATTGACAAGAAAAATACAAAAAAGACGAGCGTTCTTGTAAGGGCGCATACCCTGTGCGGTCTGTAACCGAACAAAACGCGAAGTATTTTGCAGTAGTTTTCCGTCAAAAAATTAACCAGATGAAGTGATAGAGCCAAAATATAAAGGCTTTCTTAAATTTCCTAAGATATAAAAAAAGGAGTGAACTTTGCGTCACTCCTTGTTTTTTATTTTCTAAGACCGAGTTTAGCAATGAGTGCTCTGTACGCTTCGATATCCTTAGATTTAAGGTAGTCAAGAAGACCTTTTCTACGACCAACCATTTTCATAAGGCCACGCCTTGAGTGATTGTCGTTTTTGTTGGCTTTAAGGTGCTCGTTAAGGTGGTTAATGCGCGTAGTTAAAAGCGCAATTTGAACTTCTGCAGAGCCCGTGTCGCCATCGTGAGTTTTGTAAGTTTCAATTACTTGTGATTTTGTTACTTTTTCCATTTTAATTTATCCTCCATTATGGAAATATTTGCTATTACACAGAGTTATGCGTTGAGTATTCGCCAAAACCCAGCGTAAAGTACTTTATTATACTAACATAAATTTAATAAAAACGCAAACGATTTTTAGCCTTATTCGTAAAGTTCGCGCTTGCTTTTTATTATTTCGTCAATTTTTTGAATATAAGTTGCAATATTTTTAGGATTTCCGTACCTTTCAATACGATTTTCGCTATTTATTACCCTTTTTGAAACGGCGTTTGCACCGCATGCAACGTTATTTGAAGTTTCTTCCATAACGTCAACGTTATATACGCACTCTTTGCCCTTTTTACTGTATCCTACGTTTTCTAAATTGCTTGCCGAATATTTTTGGCGGTAAAGATAATACGGATTATATCCGTTTTCTTTGGCAACGCTTCTTGCATAGTCTATCATTTTTGCAATTTCGCCCTCTCTTAAACGGCTTTCCTTTTCTTTGAGTTTAGAGCCGTTTTTTAAGCAAAGCGTGTGCACGGTAAAGTTTTCGGGAGATAATGAAATAACGGTGTCAACCGTGTTTTTAAAGTCTAAAAAAGTTTCGCCCGTTAAGCCCGCAATAATATCCATATTAACGTCAAAACCGAAAGATTTTGCCAAGTGATATTTTTCAATAACGCTTTCGGCGGTGTGCTTTCTACCAATGAGAGCAAGCGTTTCGTTTTTAAAAGTTTGCGGGTTTACGCAAATACGCGTAACGCCAAAGTCTTTTAAAATTTTAAGATTTTCGCTATTTATCGCATCGGGTCTACCCGCTTCAACGGTAAATTCTATTTTGCCGTTTAAAAGTGGCTTTAAAGCCGTTAAAACGGCTATTAAATGCTCGTTTTTAAGCGCGACGGGCGTGCCACCGCCAACGTAAATTGAGCGCGGATTTTTTAAAAGTTTTATACCTTCGCCTATCTCTTTAACTAAGCAATTTATATACTCGTTTATATTTTTTTCTTTGGCAATTTCGCTTGAAATAAACGAGCAGTAAGTGCACCTTGACGGGCAAAACGGAATACCTACGAAAAGCCCGTCGAATTCGCCGTTTCTATCTATAATTTTGCATTGAGTTTTAATAATATCTTTAACAAGGCTAATTTTACTATCGCTAACGTCGAAAACTTCTTTAAACTCTTTTTCAAAATTAGTTGCCGAATACGCCATTTTAGTAGGTCTTATGCCCGTAAGTGCGCCCCACTCGAACTGCGCGTTAAACTTTTGTTTAAAAATAGAATAAAGCGCAAGTTTAGAAAAGCGTTTTTCAAAACGCTTTAATTCAAGCACGCCGTTTGTTTGGCGCTCGTTTTCAAAGTAGAAAACCTTGCCGTCTACCCTATAAATATCTATAAAAGTATTACCGTTTGTTTGTTGAGTGTGAAAAACTTTTACGTCCTTTCCACCGTCAAACATAACGGCAACTTCTTCTAAATCTTTTTTGTAATCTATTCTATTAGTTTCAATCATAATAGTTTATTGGGTTGTAAATTTTTTCTTCGTCCGTAGTGGTTTTTTCGCCGTGCCCTGAATAGAGAATTGCACCGTCTATTTCAAACAGTTTTTTGCACGATTTTTTAAGCGCGTTTAAGTCGCCCGTAGGAAAGTCAATTCTACCAAAACTACCTTTAAACAAAACGTCACCGCAAAAAAGCATATTACCCACCTTGTAAGTAACGCCACCTTTCGTATGCCCAGCCGTTTCTAAAACTTCAAATTCAATGCCCGCAAGCGTAATTTTTTGCCCGTCAGTTAAATACTCTTGTATTTCAAATTCGGGAACGGGGTCGCCAAAAACCGAGCCTAAATTAAGATTACCGTTACTAATAAACTCGCTTTCGTTTTTACCTATATAAACTTTTACGCCCCTTTTATAAAAGGGAAAAACTCCGCCCATATGGTCAAAATGACCGTGAGTTAATAAAATATGCGTTATTTTAAAATTGTGTTTTAACTCTTCAAGTTGCAATTTTGCAGGATTTCCGCCAACGTCAATTGCAACGGCTTCACGCGTGTTTTCATTTATTAAAACGTAGCAATTCGTTTGAAGAGCGCCTAAACTGTAAATTTTTAATTCCATATTAGTTTGTAACCCTAAATACGTCTATAATACTTGCATTGTCTTTTAAATCTTTAACTAAACTATCAATATCTTCTTTTTTATTGATTTTAAGCGTTATGTCAACTATTGAAACGTGGTTTTTATTATCAATTCTACTGTTGGCGGTTAAAATAAACAAGTTGTTCTTTTTGCACGCGTTTGTAAGGTCTGAAAGAATCATTACGTCTTCTTTTGCGTGTATTCTTAAACTTGCGTTGTAGCCCGATTGCCCAACTTTTCCCGTCCACTCGGCAGAAAGCAACCTTTCTTTATCTTCGCCTTTCATATTAGGGCAATTTTCTCTATGCACGGTAACGCCACGCCCACGCGAAACGAAACCAACTATTTTATCGCCCGGAACAGGGTTACAACACCTTGCAAACCTAATTAAAAGCCCGTCAACACCCTTAATTGTTATATCGCCCGTAGAGTGAACGACTTTTGACGTTGTGCTTGTTGGATAGTGATAAACTGGCGGTGTTTCTTTTTTGTGGAAATCAAGAACTTTAATTAAAACTTGGTTTACTGTAACCGCACCGCAACCTACCGCCGCGTACATTTCGTCAACTCCGGCAAAAGAGAGTTTTGCGCCAACCTTTTCAAAGGCTTGCGGTGTTAAAAGTTCGCCAAAATTATAGCCCCTATTTTTTGCTTCAATTTCAAGCATTTGCTTGCCCGTTTTAATAGCATCGTCAGCCATTTCGCGCCTAAAAAACGCTTTGATTTTGGCGCGTGCGCTCGTTGTTTTAACAACTTTAAGCCAGTCCCACGAAGGGCCTTTACTTGAATTTGAAGTTATAACTTCAACAACGTTGCCCGTTTCTAAAACGGTAGTGAGCGGAACTATTTTGCCGTTTACCCTAACGCCCGTACACTTATTGCCTACTTCGGTGTGAATTTTATAAGCAAAGTCGATAGCCGTGCTACCCTTAATTAAACTTATAACCTTGCCCTTTGGCGTAAATACTAAAAGTTCGCTATTATAAACGTCTTTAACGGAGTCTAAGAACTCTTTACTGTCTTTAAAACCGCCTTGAAGGTCCATAGTTTCCCTAATCCAGGCAAGGCGCTTGTCCATTTCGTTAGCGGAAGTTTTATGTTCTTTATATTGCCAATGCGCCGCGATACCGTATTCGGCGGTATTATTCATTTCGTAAGTTCTAATTTGAATTTCAAAAATTTGACCGAAAGTAGTTACTACCGTAGTGTGTAAACTTTGGTACATATTTTCTTTTGGCATTGCAATATAGTCTTTAATTCTACCAGGCATTGGATTCCAACGCTTGTGAATTTTACCTAAAAGTTCGTAGCACTCGTCAACGGTGTTTACTAAAACTCTTACGGCGGTAAGGTCGTAAATTTGGTCGAGCGCAACGCCCTTTTTCTTCATTTTTTTATAGATACTATAAAAGTGCTTTTTTCTACCAAAAACTTCGCCTTTTATATTACTTTCTTGTAAAATTTCTTTTAAAACGGCGACCACTAAATTAACGAATTCTTGCCTTTCGCCTATCTTTTGCGAAATGTTTACCGACAAATATTCGTACATATCTGGGTCGATATATTTAAGGCACAAGTCTTCAAGTTCGCACTTGATTTGCGAAATACCAAGCCTACCTGCAAGCGGTGCAAAAATTTCAAGCGTTTCGTTTGCCATACGCACTTGCCTATCGTGCGATAAGTAGTTTAAAGAACGCATATTATGAAGCCTATCGGCAAGTTTAATAATAATAACTCTTATATCTTTTGCCATAGAAACGAAAATCTTTTTAAAATTTTCGGCTTGTTCTTCTTCGTGTGATTTGAACTCGATTTTTTCAAGTTTAGTAACGCCTTCAACAAGTTCTAAAACTTCTTCGCCAAACTCTCTTTCAATGTCGCTTGCCGAAAAAGACGTGTCTTCTAAAACGTCGTGCAAAAATGCGGCGGTTAAAGTGTTGGCGTCCATACTCAAACCTATTAAAATGTCAACAACGGCGCAAGGGTGAGTAAAATACTCTTCGCCAGACGCGCGCTTTTGGTTTAAATGCGCTTCTTTTGCAAAATAATAGGCGCGTATAATGGCGTCCGCTTCGGCGGGCGAATATATGCTTTTAATTTTTTCTAAAAGTGTAACGTTTTCCATTTTTTACCTATTTCAACTTTTTAATATTTTGATATATTAAAGAATTTTCTAAACTATTTTTTGCACCTTTGTTTACTACGTAAACACCGTTTTGCTTAATTATAAATTCAAGTTCTAAAAATACGCTAACCGCAAATGCAACTTGTACAAAATTTTGGTTTTCTACCGAAAGATTATATAAGTCGATTTCTTTATTTATTCCACCATCTACCGCTTTAACAAGTTCTTTATAAACGGTGGTAAAACAACTTCTATCAACGCTTAAATTTTTAAAATCAAAACCTCGTAAACTCGCTTCTTTTATAATAAACGAAACGTTGCTTTTGGTTTTTAAAATTAAAAATATGTTTCTTAAATATTCTAACTTTTCTTCTAAGTCTTTATCTTGCTTTTTAACAACTTGCTTAACGTAACCTTTAAGATAATTTCTACCTTTAAAATTAGAAACGTTAGGCTCGAAAATAAGCGTTTTTTTGTCGCTATTTTTAAGTAAGTTAAGGCTTGATAAGCCGTTAAAATACATAAAGTCGTTAAACTTTGTTGAAAACGAAACGTGTTTAGAGCCTTCTTTTATAGGATTTGCGTTTACGCTTTCAATATCTACTGCAAAAATAGGCTTTTTATTGCCTTGACCGCACGGCTCGAAAAGTGCCATTTCACTTGCAAGCCTTTCGCTAAACTTACCGTCTAAATAAAAGTCAACTTCAACGGTTTTTTCAAGCGTTTTATCTTTGTAATTTAAAGTTATGTAGTCGTTAAGTTTTAAAGCAAAACTTTCTAAATTTTCTTCTTCTACCGTTACGCCTGCCGCTTGAGCGTGTCCACCAAAATCAATTAAGTTTTGACTGCACGCGCCTATCGCTTCAAAAATATTTATGCCGTCTATGCTACGGGCAGAGCCGTGTAAATACTCGTCTATTTTAGAAAAAAGAATAGTTGGTTTATTGTATTCTTCCGTAATGCGCGCGCTAACTATACCTAAAATGCCGTTAATGAAATTTTCGCCGTATAAAACTATTACGCTTTCGTAATTGCCTTTAGTTTTAAGCATCTCCTTAACTTTATTATATAAGTTTTCGCACTCTAATTGCCTGTTTACGTTGTAATTTGATAGGTCGGTTGAAAGTCTATTTACTTCAACGTCGCTATCGCTTAAAAACATTTTTAAAGCGGAGTTTGCATCGCCCATACGCCCGGCGGCGTTTACTCTTGGAGCAACGCCAAAAGCAAGTGAAGAAGCCGTTATTTCCTTTATGCCCGACACTTCAATAATGCTTTTTATAGCCTTTGAAACTACGCCTTTTTTAATATTTTTAATGCCTTCGCTAACTATATCACGATTTTCGCTTATAAGTGGCATACTGTCCGCCACCGTGGCAAGTGAAACAATATCTAAATATTTATTAGCCTTTTCGCCTATAAGCGCGTAACTAAGTTTATAAGCAACGCCCGCACCGCAAAGCGAATCAAACGGATATTCTTGGTTTTTAAGGTGGCAATTTATTATAGTGCAGTCTGGCAAAATATTAGGAAGTTCGTGGTGGTCGGTAACGATAACGTCAACGCCTAAATCTTTTAAATATTCTACTTCTTGATAGCAACTAATGCCACAGTCAACGGTAATTAAAAGGCTTGGAGCAAGCGTTTTTACAACTTCGTCGATAGAAGATTGAGAAAGCCCGTAACCGTTTTGCCTTTCGGGAACTACCGCGTAAACGTTTACACCATATTCAAAAAGCGTTCTATATAAAACGGTGGTAGCGCAAATACCGTCGGCATCGTAGTCGCCGTAAATAACTACCGTTTCGCCTTTTTGTTTTGCTATATTTATTCTTTCTACCGCTTCTTTTACACCGCTTAAAAGGTACGGGCTATAAAAATTTTGCTTGCCCGCGTTTAAAAATTTATCTATCTTTTCTAAACTATCGTACCCGCGCGAATATAAAATGGCAGTAGTTTCGCTTAGCAAATTGCAACTTGCCGAAAGATTTTTTATGCTATTAAGTTCTTCATTAGTATATTGCTTTTGTAAAATTTTCATAGCAAAATATCCTTCTTAATTTAAAAATAAACGGACGGGAGTTGTAAACCCCGTCCGCCACCATTAAAAATCTTATGCTTTTTTCGTTTTCTTGATTTTTGCGCCGAGTTTTCTTAAATACATCCAAATTGGCGTTGCAAGGAATACCGACGAGTAAGTACCCGCAAGTAAACCAAATATTATAGGAAGCGCAAATTCCGCCATGGTAGTTACGCCTGTTAACGCGCAAACTACCGCTAAAACAGCGATAACAAGTAAAGTAGTTATAGTAGTGTAAATAGTTCTTGACAAAGTATTTTTAACCGC
Source organism: Christensenellaceae bacterium (assembly GCA_045637905.1). GTDB lineage: Bacteria > Bacillota > Clostridia > Christensenellales > Borkfalkiaceae > HGM11412. The sequence goes on from JAZUAJ010000002.1 coordinate 9,069, forward strand.
CAAGTTTACTATTTCGCTATCGCTTGCATCTTTTAAAGAATTTAACTTTTTAAGTTCTCTTATTCTATCGAATATTACGATAGTAGCGTTAATTGAGTAACCTATAACCGTAATAATTGCCGCAATAAACGTAACGTTTATTTTAACGTGGAAAATAGTGCAAAGCGTAATCATAATGAACACGTCGTGACAAAGTGATATTATAGCCGCTAAGCCAGATGCTACCGTAAACCTTATCATAATGTAAATAAGCATTACAACAACCGCAACCGAAGCCGCAATAATAGCGTTTTTCAAAAGCGTGCGCGCGGTAGAAGCACCAACTATTTGAGCAGAGCAATCGTCTTTAACAAAAGTAGGGTCAGTTTGTTTTACAATTTCACTTATTTCAAAAAGTAATCCGTCTTCAAAATTTTCTTCTTCCGAGCCTTGAATAGACTCTAAGAACTTCTTTTGATATTCTTTATCATCGCCACTACCTTTATCGCCGTATTCTATGCCGATTTCTAAAATAGTGTTGTCTTCCCCAGCCCAACGCTCAGAGCCCACTTTAAAATATTTACTTTCAATAAAAGTTAAAATTTCGTTTTTAACTTCTTCTTTGTCGTATTCACCGCTACTAAAACCTGCGCCAAGTGAAACGTTTATGGTTGCACCGCCTGCAAAGTCAAGCCCGATATTCATTCCAACCGTTAAAAGTAAAATTACACCCGTTAAAATTAAGGCTACCGCGAAAGAACCGAAATATTTAAACCATTCTGCAACTTTTAAATTGATATCTTTAATCTTCTTCATCGTAAATAGCCTCCCTTTTAAGACCAAGGAATTTATTATTGTTTTGAGAAAGATTCATTAAAAGTTTTAATATAAACCTTGATAATACGATAGCGGTAATCATTGATAATACCACACCTATAAAGAGCGTAATAGCAAAGCCCTTGATAGTGCCTGGACATAAAATCCAAAGAATTATAGCCGCTAAAATAGTTGTAACGTTGCCGTCAAAAATAGTTACGAACGCTCTTTTATAACCCGCTTTTACAGAAGATACAACGGTTTTGCCCGAATTATATTCTTCTCTTATTCTTTCAAAGATAATAACGTTTGCGTCAACCGCCATACCTATTGATAAAATAATACCCGCAATACCTGGAAGCGTAAGTTGAACCATAGGAATAAGCGCAAGTAATAAAATTAAAAGTACGGTGTAAATAGAAAGCGCAATTGTTGCACAAATACCTAAACCGCGGTATTTTAAAATCATAATTAAGAAAATTAACGCTAAACCGATAGCACCTGCAATAACGCTTGCTTTAAGCGCGTTTTCGCCAAGTGATGCGCTAATTTTATTTGATTCGCCAAGTTCAAAGTTGATAGAAAGCCTACCACCTTCAACAACCGCCGCAATGTTTTGCGCAGTTTCAAAAGAGTCTAAACCGCTAATTATTGCCGAACTACTTGTAATTTGTTCACTAACCGTTGCAGAAGAATAAACTGTGCCGTCAAGTTTAATATCAAGCGTTTTACCCGTGCCTGCAAGTTCGCCCGTTATTTGTGCAAATAACGAACGGCCTTCGTCGGTAAACTCTAAGTAAACTACAGGCTTACCGTCTTTATCGTATCCTGCGTAACTTGTTTTAACGTGTTCGCCTTCAAGTTTAATAGCGTTTTCAACTTCAAAAGTTAAAACGCCCGCACTACAAATAATTTCTAAAACTTCTTCGTAGTTTTCTTCAATTGCGGGAACTTCAACTCTAATTTCCCTATCTGCGCCAACGCCTTGAATAGTAATGGTTGCTTCCGTGTAACCCTTTTTGTCTAAACGTTGCCTTAAAACGTCAACAGCGCTGTCAAACTCTTTGTCGATATCAACTGCGTCGTTTGAGCCGTCAACCTTTGGCGTTAATACGGCATAGTAACCACCTTGAAGGTCTATACCTAACGGAATAGTGTTTGCAATACCAACGTACTTTTTAGTTCCATTCGCTATAAACGATGGAAGTGCAAAAGATGCGAATTCTAAAAAGGCTAATATAGCCGTAAAGAACACGATGATAAAAAGCACAATTCCTGATTTTGTCTTTTTCATTTACTGCCTCCCATAAGTAGCATAGAAGTAAAACTAAGCATTATACTTCATAATACATATATACTTTTTTATTATAAATGCAAAACCTAATTAAGTCAATAAATTTTTTGATTTTTAGCAATACTTTTTATATATTTATATATAAATTTACCAAAAAACGGCAAAAAATAAGGCGCAAATATAAAATTTGCGCTTTCCTATTTTTTATTTACGGCTATTACGCCCGTTACCGCTCCCACCGAAGCACCGAGTAAAATTTCCCAAATTAGCGAAAAACTTAGTGAAAAAGAGTTGGAAATTAAGGAAAATATTATAAAACAAACTATCATTATCACCGCGCCAAATATAGCGCCCTTAAGCATACCCTTTTCGCCTTTAATAGATAAAAAACAACCTAAAAAAACCGCCAAACATTTTATAAAATAATTTACGGGCTTTAAAACGGCACCGTCAAGAGAACAAACGCTTACAATAAAGGCGAAAACAAGCACGGCAAGTAGCGAAAATAAAATTGACACCACAACCGCTTTAAGTAGTGAAATAAAGATATTTTTGCTTTCAAACATAATAAAAAAACCTCTGCATAACACTTTATGCAAAGGTTTTAATTTTAATAACTACTATTTAGTTTCTTCTTTAACTTCTTCTTTAACTTCTTCTTTAACCGCTTCTTTTTTAGCGTTTTCTGGCAAAGTCATTTGATAAATAGAGCGTTTGTCTAATTCAATTTCGGTATTGCCCGTTGCTAAAACGAAAGTAGACGCTTCGTGGTCAACTGAAACTACCTTGCCAACGATACCGCCAATAGTTATAACCTTAGTTCCTTTACATAAACTGTCTTTCTTCTTTTGGTCTTCCGCCATTTGCTTTTTGCGTTGCCTTGAATTAAATATCATCATAACGATAAATAAAACTACGACTACACCTAAAAATATGAAAGTGCCGTAATCTTTTTTTGGTGCTTCTTCTGCAAGTAAATTAAATAAATACATAGTTAACATCTCCTTTTTTTATAGTATACTGTCTTTTCTTGCAATTTGCAAGTGTTATTTTAATTTATATTTAAATTTTGCGCTTTATTTGTAGTTTTTATAGAATTCTTGACAAAATTCGGTAAAACAATCGTTTAAAATCGCTTCGCGCATATCTTCCATAAGGCTAATTAAGAAAGTTATGTTGTGTAAACTTATGAGCATTGCGCCCATCATTTCGTTTACGTTTATCATATGCCTTAAATATGCTTTTGAGTAGTTTTTACAGCAATAACAGTTGCATTTAGGGTCAAGTGGCGTAAAATCTTCTTTATATTTAGCGTTTCTTACAACCACTTTACCGCTACTCGTCATAGCCGTGCCGTTACGCGCTATGCGCGTTGCCAAAACACAGTCGAACATATCAATACCGCGCCTTACGCCTTCAATTAAACAGTCGGGAGAGCCAACGCCCATTAAATAACGCGGAATATCTTGCCTATAATGCGGTAACATTTCGTCTAATATTTCATACATTATTTCCTTTGGCTCGCCAACGGATAATCCGCCTATACCTATGCCGTATTTAGCGTAGGGTTGCGTTTCTTTTAAACTCGTTAAGCGCAAATCTTTAAACATATTGCCTTGAACGATAGGAAAAAGCGCTTGGTCTTCGCTTGAGTGATAATTATAGCACCTATCAAGCCAGTCTAAAGTTCTTGTCATAGCCTTTTTGGCGTAGTTTTTATCAACGCCGTAGGCAGAACATTGGTCAAACGCCATAATAATGTCTGCACCCAAATTGTTTTCAATTTCAATGGCTCTTTCGGGCGTTATAAAGTGCTTTGACCCGTCAACGTTAGAAGAAAAAGTTACGCCCTCGTCTTTAATATCGTTAAGTTTTGCAAGCGAAAACACTTGAAAGCCACCGCTATCGGTAAGTATAGGCTTTTCATAGTTCATAAACTTATGTAAACCGCCAGCCTTTTTAACAATTTCGTCGCCGGGGCGCATAAATAAGTGGTAAGTGTTTGCAAGTATAATTTGCGCTCCCGCCTCGTGTAAATCACGCGGGAAAACGCCTTTTACCGTTGCTTGAGTGCCAACGGGCATATAAACGGGGGTTTTAATATCGCCGTGCGGAGTGTGCAAAACGCCCGCCCTTGCGCCCGTTCTTTTATCTTGTTTAATTACTTCGTATGAAAATTTTTGCATAGTTTTATAGTTTGTTTTTTTATTTTGATTTTATTTGAACGTTTTTTGTATGGTTTATAGAATAAGTATGCTTTCGCTTAATTTACGAGTAGTATGACTGCTCGGTTATAAAACGAGCATACTATCGCCAAAGGAAAAAAACCTGTATTTTTCTTTTACAGCGTAATTATATAAACCCAAAGTTTCGTCTTTACTTGTAAAGGCGGAAACTAACATAATTAAGGTTGATTCTGGAAGGTGAAAATTAGTTATTAAACCGTTTACGCATTTAAACTTATAAGGGGGATAAATAAAAATATTCGTGTCGCCCTTTTGCGCTTTTACAAAACCGTTTTCGTCGGCAACCGTTTCAAGCGTTCTAACCGAAGTTGTGCCAACGGCAATAACGCGCCTATTTTCACGCTTTGCCTTGTTTATAATTTCGGCGTTTTCTTGCGTTATTTCGTACCACTCGGTGTGCATAACGTGGCTAGTTACGTCGTCAACTTTAACGGGCCTAAACGTGCCCAAGCCCACTTTTAACTCGACGGTGGCAAACTCAACGCCCTTTTGTTTTAACGCGTCTATTAGTTCGTTTGTAAAGTGAAGCCCCGCGGTTGGCGCGGCAGAACTGCCTAAATTTTTTGAATATACCGTTTGATAGCGCTCTTGGTCTAAAAGTTTTTCTTTAATGTATGGCGGAAGTGGCATTTCGCCAACTCTTGATATAATGTCTTCAAACACGCCGTTAAAGTGAAACCTTACAATTCTTCCACCGCTTTCCGTACGGCTTAAAACGGTTAAAGAAAGTTCTTCATTTATAGTAAGTTTTACGTTTTCTTTTGCCTTTTTGCCCGGTTTTACCATTACTTCCCAGTCGGTAAGCGATAGCCTTTTTAAAAGCAAAATTTCAATTTTACCGCCAAATTCGGTATAAGCAAACATACGCGCAGGAAGTACGCGCGTATTGTTAACAACAAGCAAATCGCCTTTTTGCAAAATATCTAAAACGTCGGTAAAAACGCCGTTTTTTACGCTTTTTGTTTGCTTATTGTAATATAATAGCCTTGAACTATCACGCGGGTAAACGGGAGTTTGCGCAATAAGTTCTTCGGGCAAATCGTAATAAAAATCACTTGTTTTTAGCATAATTAGTTTTCGTCAAAAATTGAAGTTTGTAAACTTACTTGCGGGCATTTTATTCCTAAATGTTCGTACGCTTTTTTGGTGCATACTCTACCGCGATTAGTGCGCGAAATAAAGCCAAGTTGAAGTAAGTACGGCTCGTAAACGTCTTCCAAAGTAGAAACGTCTTCATTGATAGTTGCGGCTAACGTTTCAAGCCCAACAGGACCGCCGTTAAATTTTTCTATCATTGATTTTAAAAGCGCCCTGTCTATCATATCAAGCCCTAAATTATCAATTTCAAGGCGTGAAAGCGCCAATTTAGCATCGTCTAAAAGTATAGAACTATGCCCTAAAACGAAAGAGAAATCGCGCACGCGTTTTAAAAGCCTATTTACTATTCTTGGCGTGCCACGGCTACGCATAGCAATTTCTTTGGCGGCGTCGCTTTCTATTTCTATGCCCAAAGTTTTTGCCGAGCGCGTTGCAATTTCTTTAAGTTCTTCGGTAGAGTAAAGTTCTAAGCGTAATAAAACGCCAAAACGGTCGCGTAGGGGCGAAGAAAGCATACCCGCCTTTGTAGTTGCGCCTATTAAAGTAAACTTTTTAAGCGGTATTTGAACGCTTCTTGCAGAAGGGCCTTTGCCTATTATAAAATCAAGCGAAAAGTCTTCCATAGCGGGATATAAAATTTCTTCAATGTTGTGGTTAAGCCTATGAATTTCGTCAATAAACAATATGTCGCCGTCGTTTAAATTAGTTAAAATGGCGGCAAGGTCGCCCGCCTTTTCAATAGACGGACCGCTCGTAACTTTTATTTGCGAGCCCATTTCGCTTGCAATAATATGCGCAAGCGTAGTTTTACCAAGCCCCGGTGGGCCGTAAAGTAAAACGTGGTCAAGCGCTTCTCCGCGCATTTTGGCAGACTTCATAAAGACAACTAAGTTGTCTTTAACCTTTTCTTGACCAACGTAACCGTCCATAGATTTTGGTCTTAATATGTTTTCAACTTCATCGTAAGAAGTTTTTTCAACGTCTAAAACGCGCTCGTTTTCAACGCCAAATATATCTTGTTCGTTTATCATAAACTCACCCTTATTTTATAGTTTGAAGCGCTATTGTAATAATGCTTTCAATAGTGTCTGCCCCGCGCGATTTGGCTTCTTCAACCGCCCTTTTACTGTCTTGACGGTTAAAGCCTAAACTCATAAGCGCAATAACGCCGTCGTCGTCGAGCGAAGAAACGGTTTCGCCTTGCTTTTTGCTTGGTTTTTTGCCTTCTGGAAGGTCGAGCGCGGAAATGTTTTCACGAAGTTCAAGTATTATGCGTTCCGCAGTTTTTTTGCCTAAACCTTTTACGGCTGAAAGGCTCTTTACGTCGCTTGACGCAATAATATATGCCAAGTCTTTAAGTGGCATTGAAGAAAGTATTAAAATGCCCATTTTAGGGCCTACGCCCGAAACGGAAATGAGTTTTAAAAACATACTTTTTTCTTCAAGCGAAATAAAGCCGTATAAAGTTATAGCGTCTTCTTTAACGTGAGTATAGGTGTAAATTGCACCTTTTTTTTCTGCAGATAAAACTGAAAATGCGGACGAAGAACATATAACTTCAAATCCTACACCGCCCGTTTCTAAAATTATTACGCCGTTATTTTGGCTTATTACGTTTCCACTTAAATATCCTATCATTTTTCACCTATTTTATCGCAAACGAACTGCGAAGTCTATTTGTTTGAGAGTGTGTTAAAGCTACCGCTAACGCGTCGGCGGCATCGTCTGGCTTTGGAACTTTAGCAAGATTTAAAAAAGTGCGCGTCATTTCTTGAATTTGCTTTTTTTCCGCCCTACCGTAACCCGTAAGCGCTTGCTTTATTTGGAGCGGTGTGTACTCAAAAAGCCCTTTGCAACTTTTTATTGCGGTTAAAAGTATTACGCCACGCGCTTGTGAAACGTTTATTGCGGTTGTTGCGTTGTTGTTAAAAAACAACTCTTCAAGCGCGATTTCATCGGGATTAAATTTTGCTATTAAACTTTTTAAATCTTCTTCAATAATTAAAAGCCTTTCGGGAAGTTTGTTTTCTTTCGGTGTTAAAATTACGCCGTAAGCAACTGCCTTAGGTTTACCGTTTATAACGTCTATAACGCCCCAGCCTACCGTGGCAAGCCCTGGGTCTATGCCTAAAATACGCATTACATACTCCCCCTATTATAATAATTACTTATATTATAATTGATATATTAAATTTAGTCAACCACTAAACCGTTTTCAAAGCAAAATAAAAAGCGTGGAAAATTCCACGCTAATCTTATATTCTTTTTACGTACGAGCGCCTACGCTTGTGTTGAACCGCGTCAAAACGCTTCCATTGTGCTTGAACTTTGTCGTTCGTTTCTAAACACAAGTTTGTTTCACAATGTGAAACATTAGAATTTTCCATCATTTCCATTAAATAATTTAACGCAAGTGCGTTTACGCCCTTTGCTTGATATTCTGGCAACACGCCTATTAAAGCAAGGTCTAAAATTTCAGGCTTGTTTATTGATTTTAAAAGCCTAATTAGCGCAGAAATAGTAAGGCGGCCACCGCTTTTTTGAAGCGCTTTGCCTATGCTTGGCAAACACAACCCAAATGCAACTACTTTATCGCTTTCATCAACTATAACCATAACGTATTTACGGTTTATCATGAGTTTGAATTGTGAAAGTATTTGCTTTTTCATTTCTTCCGTAAACGGAACCGTGCCGTAAAGGTGCTTATAACACTCGTCTAAACAAGCAAAAATACCGTCGCCATACCTATTTATAAGTTGAGTTTTAGTTAGCCCCTTTACTTCGTGAAGTTTGTTTATACGAAGCGACCTTTCGGCTATTTTTTTAATAGCAAGGTCTTTTTCTTGTTTTAATTTAAGTTTAAATTCAAGCCAGTCAACTTCCTTTTTAAAACCGCAATTTTCAATTAAACGAGCATAGTATTCGTAGTTATATTGCTCTTCAAAAGTAGAAAGTTCGTTAAAGCCTTCAATAAGCAAACCTTCGCGCTCTAAGTCGCTATATCCAAGCGGACCGCAAAACGTGTCCATACCGCTTTCTTTGCCAAAATTTTCAAGTGCGGTAAAAAGTGCGGTGGCAACTTCTTGGTCGTCAATAGCGTCAAAACGGGTAAAACGCAAGCGTTTTTCATTATGAATTTCGTTATATTGTTTTTGAATTATGCCTTGAATTCTGCCAACCACTTTCCCGTCTTTTTTAGCCAAGAAAAATTTAGAAACGCAAGTTTTAAAATATACGTTTTTATCGGTAAAAATAGACTTTTCATCATCGTATAAAGGCGGTACGAAATAAGGGTTATTTTTATATAAGTTTAACGGAAAATTTATAAATTCTTTTATATCTTTTTTAGTTTTAACTTCTATAATTTCTACCATAAAAATTTATTCTAACTCTTCGTCTTCTCTTCTTATAGGTAAGTAGCCGTAACCAGCAAGCCAAGGTCCGTTATGACAACCCGACACAGGCGACATAATAACCCTTTCGTGATTACATTTAATGCCGTATTCTTTTTCAATTTCAACAAGGTCTTTAATTAAACTTTCGCCCGTATATATATGGAATAAAATATAGTCTTCACTCTTTCTATCGCCGATAATTTTTAGAAGTTCTTCACAAGTTTTATGAAGTGCTTTTTTAGGCGTTCTAACGCTTGCCATAGAAACGATTTCGCCGTCTCTATTAAAGTGGACTACGGGGCAAATGTTAAGCATTTTACCCATTAACGCCTTGCCACCTTTAAGCCTACCGTTGTAAATTAAGTAGTCGAGTTTACCGTCAACACCTAAAAACTCTTGCCTTTCCATACACCATTTAATTTCTTTTAAAACGGTTTCGGTAGGAACGCCCTTTTCAAAAAGTTCGGCAGCCTTAATAGCAAGTAAGCCTTCGCAAAAACAAGTAGTGCGAGAGTCAATAACGTTAATTTTAAGCTTATCTTCATAATCTTTTGCAACGAGTTTAATAAGGTTGTAAGTTCCGCCAAGGCCAGAACTAATGGCAATAACTAAAACTTCGTCGTAACCCCTATCGATAGCGCTTTGGAAAAACGCGCTGATTTCGTCCATAGTAGGCATAGAAGTTCTTGGAAGATTGTTTTTAGGGTCTTTTAACGTTTCGAGTTTTTTATAAAATGCTTCCGCGTCAAAATCTAAACCTTCAATATACTCTTTGTCTTCAAATAAAATATGTACCCTAATAAAATCAATGTCGTATTTTCTATAACGCTCAGGCGCGTATTCAATACAGCCTGTTGAAGTGCATGCAACTAATCTTTTATTACTCATAATATACTCCTTAATAAAATTTTATTCTACTGAAATAAGCAAACTGTAAACTGATTGCCCACCGTCGTATGCGGTAAGTGAAAAATCTGGGAATTCTTCTTCAAACAATTCTTCAAAATTTTGCCTTTCTTCGTCGCTAAAATCTTTACCGTAAAATACGGTAACAATTTCTTTATCGTCGTCAACTTTTTTAAGCGCGCTTATTGCAGTTTCAACGGCGTTAGAGCCAACCGCAGTTAAATGCCCGTCGCATATAGACATAAATTCGCCTTTTTTAACGGATAAACCATCTAAGTTAGCGTCTCTTATAGCGTAAGTAACTTCTATGCTTGAAACTTCGCTTATAGCGCCTTTAATATCGGCAATTTGACCTTCAATATCGTCCATTGTGCCGTTTATAACGGATAAAGCAACGTAGCCTTGCTCAATAGTTTTTGTTGGAACAACGTAAACGTTTGCTTCCTTATACATTTCTTTTGCTTGTTTACTTGCTAAAAATATGTTTGAATTGTTTGGTAAAACTATAATATTTTCCGCATTAACTTTATTAAACGCCGTTATAAAATCGCCCGAAGACGGATTTGAAGTTTGACCGCCGTCAATAACTTCGTCTGCCCCGAGTTCTTTAAAAAGTTCGGTTAAGCCGTTTCCGTTTGCAACCGCAATTACGGCAAGTTTTTTACGCGGTGCTTTTTCCTTTTTTTCTTCAACGCCAGAGTGTTGAACGGTCATATTTTCAATTTTTAAAGTTAAAAATTCGCCGTATTTTTGGCACTCGTTTAAAACTAAACCGGGCGTTAAAGTGTGAACGTGTACTTTAACGGCATCGTCATCTTTATATATAACTATAGAATCGCCGTTTATACTCTTTAAATAATCTTTTATAATAGAAACGTCAAAAGAGTTGACGTCTACTTTTGATTTTTGAAGCCTTAAAATAAATTCGGTGCAGTAGCCGTAAACCATTTCGCTATCGCTTGTAAAAAGTGAAAAATCAACGCTTTCACCTAAAACTTCGCTTTCGTCAACGGTAATGGCAACGTCTTCACCAACAAGCGCTTTGAGCATTCCTTCAACAATGTAAACGTAACCCGCGCCACCGCTATCAACGACGTTTGCTTCTTTTAAAACGGGCAATATTTCTTTAGTTTCTTTTAAAGACTTGCGCGCTTGTTTAAGGTGTAAAGCGTAAAATTCTTCAATGGTAGAATTTTCATTTACGTTAGAACTTGCAAATTCCGTTGCTTCTCTAAAAACCGTTAACAAAGTTCCTTCAACAGGTTTTTCAACGGAAGCGTAAGCATATTCAACGCCTTTTTTATAAGCGTTTGCAAGGTCACTTACTGATATAACGCTTAAACCTTCAAGCCCCTTTTGAATACCTTTTATAATTTGAGAAAGTATAACGCCAGAGTTACCCCTTGCGCCCATAGACGCCCCGCGTGAAAATCCGTAAGCAATATCGCTTACCGCTTCGCCCGCAGTTGATGCAAGATTTTTAACACCACCTTGCATTGTTTTTAACATATTTATACCCGTATCGCCGTCTGGAACGGGAAAAACGTTTAATTCGTTTACAATTTGAGCGTTGCTTTGTAAAGAGCCTGTACCGCTTAAAAGCATACTCTTAAAAACTTTACCGTCAACACAATTACTCATAATTTCACCTTTTGTTATATATGACAAAATTCGCCATTTTTTTATTACCATTATAATTTAACATACAAATGTAAAAATTAAGTTAATTTTTAGCCCTTTTTTAAATTATATTTATATAATTTTAAAATTTAGTTGAATTTTTAAAATATTTTGGCAATAATTTTAGCGTAAAAATAAAAAGCGCACGGCTTTTTGCCGTGCGCTTTAAATTGCTATTTAATTGTTAAGCCCACTTATCGTCAGATTCGTAAGTTGTAACAAGAACAACGTCTTCACTTTCAAAGTCGTAATTCCATACTAAATTTTCTTTTGTATATACAATTTTATATTCAGTATTTTCTACTTTATAGCCGTCAAAGTATTTTTGTCCTATACCATCAAAAACAACAGATTCATTAGAAGGAAGGCAATCTCCTAAATTAAACTCTCCACCGTAGGTAACAACGATAGGAGTTTTATTTAATACTTTGCCGTAGTAGTCTTTAACTGTTAAGGTAAATGTTTTAGGTGTAACGGTTGCAACGAGAGTAATTGCGCCGTAGTTCCAAGCGTCACCGCTTGCTTCAACTTCTTGTTCAGTACCTTCAATAACTAACTTGTCGAATTTATAGCCTGCAACAGTAGATTTTAACGCGTAAGCATCACCGTAAATAACTTCTACGTTGTCAACTTTTTCAGAGTCAGCGTACTTGATTGTTACGTTTAATTTGTTACCCGTCCAAGAAGCAACTAATTCAATAGACTCTACGTCTTTATCCCAAATAGCCGTAAGGTCAACTAATTCGCCGTTATATAACCAACCTGCAAACGTGCAGTAATCTTTATTAGTAGTAGGAACAAGGCTTTCTTGAGCGTAAGGTGCTTGACCAAACGTGAAGTTTGTTGCGTCTACTTGTGCACCACCGTTTGTATTAAACGTTACAGGAATAGATTTTGCATTGTAAGTTGCAACTAAAGTTGCAGTTGCATCTTCTAATGCCCAAGCATTTGCAGTATCGTAAGCAGAACCGCCAAGCGTCCAACCTGCAAACGTATAACCAACCTTTGTAGGGACTTTAAGTGTTAATACTTGACCGTATGTTGCGGTAACGGTAGTTTCACCGTCGTACGAGCCACCGTCTAAGTTAAGCGTTACGGTTGTAGTTTTAGCAGTCCAAGTTGCAACTAAAGTTGCAGTTGCATCTTCTAATGCCCAAGCATTTGCAGTATCGTAAGCAGAACCGCCAAGCGTCCAACCAGCAAAATTGTAACCTGTTTTTGTAAGAGTAGGAAGTGAAAGCGTTTGACCGTAAGTAGCGGTAAGTTCTAACTCATCTGCGCCCGTGCCACCGTCTACGTTAAGTGTAACCGTTGTAGTTTTAGCAGTCCAAGTAGCAACTAAAGTAGCGGTTTCGTCTTCTAAACTCCAAGCGTTTGCAGTATTAAATGCAGAGCCGTTTAAAGTCCAACCAGCAAAGTTAAAGCCAACTTTAGTAGGGTCTTTAAGAGTTAATACTTGACCGTAAATTGCCACAATGGTAGTGTCACCGTCGTATGAGCCACCATCTAAACTAAGAGTTACGGTAGAGCCCTTTTCCGTCCAAGTTGCAACTAAAGTTGCAGTAGCGTCTTCTAATGCCCAAGCACTCGTTGTATCATAAGCATTTCCGTTAAGTTTCCAACCTGCAAACTTAAAGCCTGCTTTAGTAACCGTAGGAAGATTCAAAACAACGCCGTAAGTTGCGGTAAGTTCTAATTCGTCTGCACCCGTGCCACCGTCTAAGTCAAGCGTTACGGTAGTGGTTTTAGCAGTCCAATTAGCAACTAAAGTAGCAGTTGCATCTTCTAAAGCCCAAGTTGCAGTTGTATCAAAAGCGTTTCCGCCAAGCGTCCAACCAGCAAAGTTGTAACCAGTTTTTGTAAGTGTAGGTAAAGTTAATACTTGACCGTAAGTTGCGGTAAGTTCTAATTCATCTGCACCCGTGCCACCGTTTACGTTAAGCGTAACGGTTGTGGTTTTAATAGTCCATTGTGCTTTAAGCGTTGCAGTTGCATCTTCTAAAGCCCAAGCGTCAGTAGCGGTATAAGCACCGTCGTTAAGTTTCCAACCAGCAAAATTGTAACCAGTTTTTGTAAGTGTAGGAAGAGATAAAACTTGACCGAAAGTAGCCGTGAGTTCTAATTCATCTGCACCAACGCCACCGTCTACGTCGAGCGTTACGGTAGTAGTTTTAGCAGACCAAGTTGCAACTAAAGTTGCAGTTGCGTCTTCTAAAGCCCAAGCGTTTGAAGTGTTATATGCAGAGCCGCTTAAAGTCCAACCTGCAAAGTTGTAACCGGTTTTTGTAAGCGTAGGAAGAGATAAAACTTGACCGTAAGTAGCGGTAAGTTCTAATTCATCTGCACCAACGCCACCGTTTACGTTAAGCGTAACTGTTGTAGTTTTAACAGTCCATTGTGCTTTAAGCGTTGCAGTTGCATCTTCTAAAGCCCAAGTAGCGCTTGCGTCGTAAGCACCGTCGTTAAGTTTCCAACCTGCGAAAGTATAACCAACTTTCGTAAGAGTAGGAAGAGATAAAACTTCGCCGTAAGTTGCGGTAAGCGTAGTTTGAGTTGCGCCCGTGCCACCGTCTAAGTCAAGCGTTACGGTAGTAGTTTTAGCAGTCCAAGTTGCAACCAAAGTTGCAGTTGCGTCTTCTAAAGCCCAAGCGTTTGCAGTATTATACGCACTACCGTTCAAAGTCCAACCCGCGAAAGTATAACCAACTTTTGTAAGAGTAGGTAAAGTTAATACTTGACCGTAAGTTGCGGTAAGCGTAGTTTGAGTTGCGCCCGTGCCACCGTTTACGTTAAGTGTAACCGCGGTAGTTTTAGCGTTCCATGATGCCTTTAACGTTACGTTACTTTCAATTGACCAAGTTCCACTAACGGCAACTGATTGTTCTTGGTTTTTCCAACCGTCAAAATCAAAGCCTGTTTTAGTAGGAGTAGGGAGAGTGTAGTTTTCACCCATAGTAACTTCCATTGTAGTAGCGTTGTTTGGCATAGTACCGCCGCTAGGGTCAAACGTAACGGTATACTTAGCATTGTCACCGCCAAAGCATGCGGTTAATGAAAACGCCATAGTTACGCTCAAAGCAAGCATTAGAGCAGTAGTTATAAGTTTTTTGAGTTTCATTATTGTTACTCCTTATAATATTTTAACTATTTTATAGTTATTGTCTATAATATATTTTATAACAAGCAATACGCTTTGTCAATATAAAAACGTAAATAGTTTCACTTTTAGTATACTATTTATTCACAAATTTATCATATTTTTAACCTCTTTTTCTTTTTTTTAATTTTTTTGGAATAAAAAACGCACGGCGCTATGCCGAGTCCCTCATAGGGATTCGGCAACTAAATAAATCCGCAAACGGATTTGTTATATCCGTCTAACAACGGGTGATATCGCCTACGGCGGTGAAATTTGCCTAACGGCAAGTTGTGGATTTATTTAATATAACTTTGGCTTTGCCAAAATAAAACTGCTTGCGCAGTTGGCGTGCGCGATGCTCGGCTAAACTGTTTGCTTGCGCAAACAATATCACTTTTAGCCACACGGCTAAAAATAAAACTAAATTATCTTAATCTTTTGTGGATAAGAAAAGCCCACCATATTTCGCATTAAAGCGAAGTATAGTGGGCTATACTTTTGTTATTAACTAAAAATCCCTAACGGCAACCGCCGTATGCCGTGCGTTTATTGTATTAAGTTTAAATCCAAGTATCTTCTTCGTATGAAATTACTAAAACGATATCTTGAGTTTCGCTATCGTAGTTCCAAACAAAATCAAAGAAATTGCCTGTTAATTTAGTTTCCGTGCCTTCAACTTTAAATCCGTCAAACGCCATTGTTTTGCCGTCAACTGTAATTGTTTTTTCAACGTAAACAAGCACTCCGTCAACTTCAATAACCTTGTCTTCATCGATAGGGGCAAATTGTGCTAAGTTGGTTTTTGCGTCATAAGTAACAACTATTGGAGTTTCGTTTAAAACAGTTCCGTCGTAATCTTTTACGGTTACGTTATAAGTTTTTGCAGACCAATTAGCAACGATAGTTTTATCTTCCGTATAAGCCCATTCATTGCCAGAAATAGCAATTGCAGTTTCAGTACCTTCTAAAACAAAGCCGTTTAAGATATAACCTGCGCGTTCGTAACCAAAGTCGAACACGTCACCATAAAGAACGGTTACGGTTTCGTCTTCAATACCTAGACCGTATTTAACGGTTACCGTTGTTTCCGTACCTTGCCATTTAACTACTAATTCAATTTCGTCGTCAACTGTCCATATAGAAGTAAGGTCAACGAGTTCGCCGTTATAAGTCCAACCTGCAAAAGTGCAATGCGCTTTATTAGTAGTAGGAACAAGGCTTGCATCAGCATAAGGAACTTCGCCGAAAGTAAACGTTGTGTTTGCTACGGCTTCACCACCCTTAACGTTAAACGTAACAGGAATAGTTTTTGCTTGCCATACAGCAACTAAGGTTGTAGTAGCCAAATCAACGTCCCAAGTGCTTGTTGCGGTGTAAACCGTTTCGCCAAGTTTCCAACCTACGAGGTTGTAACCGTACTTAGTAGTTGTTGGTAAAGTTACCGTTTCACCGTAAGTGAAAGTTGCCGCCTCATTATCGCCTTCTAATGCAACGCCACCGTTAACGTCAAAAGTAACTAACGTAGTAGAGGCTTTCCATTGTGCAACGAGCGTAGCGTTTTCTGCAATGGTCCAAGGCTCAGTAACGTTAAGTTCTTGACCGTTATAAAGCCATTTATCAATTTGGCAACCAGTTTTAGTTACAGTTGGTAAAGTGAATGATTCGTTGAAAGTTACCGTTACGGTATTTTCTGCTAACGCGTTACCACCGTTTACGTCAAGCGTTATAGTGTAAGTTTTTGCAGTCCATTTAGCAACGAGTGTTGCAGTTGCGCCATTAAAAGACCAAGGTTGAGTAGCGTCAAACGCTTGTTCGTTTAATTCCCAACCTGCAAAATCATAACCTGCTTTTGTAAGAGTAGGAAGGGCTAAAACTTCGCCTTTTGTAGCAACTACTACAGGGTTTACTAAACCTTGACCACCGTTTGCACTAATAGTAACTTGAGTAGTAGTGCCTGCCCATTTAGCAACTAAATTAGCATCGCCATCGTATTCCCAAGTAATAACTGTGTTAGGAGTTGCGATAATTTCATCGTTAAGCGCCCAACCTTGGAAAACGTAACCGTCTTTTACAGGGGTTGGAAGTTGAACGTATTCACCCATTTTTGCTGTTAAAGCGGTAGTTTCAAGAGCAGTACCACCATTAACGTCAAGCGTGATGTTGTAAATTCTTTCAGCCCAACTTGCCTTAACGGAAATATCGCTTTCTATAGTCCATTTGCCGGTTGTAGGAATAAGGCTTGTGCCTTGCATCCAACCTTCAAAAGTGTAGCCGACTTTAGTAGGGGTAGGAAGAGTGTAGTTTTTATTGAGCGTTACTTGAACGGAAGTTTGACCACCCGCAAGTGTGCCACCGTTAGCGTCAAGCGATACAGTATATTTTTTACTCGCACACGCAACAGCGCTAAGCGACATAACAACGCTTAAAACTACTAATACTAATGCATTTAAAAGTTTTTTAGTTTTCATTGTTTACCTCTTGCTTAATCGTAAAATGCAAAAATTGCAACAATAGCGAAGACTACGCATACTGTTAGCATATATATAATATATACTAAATAGCAAGACGTTGTCAATATAATTAGTTTAAATTATCACCTAATTTTCACTTTTGTTGCAATTTTAATTGCTTTTATTCTATTATGAGCAAATTTTTTAAAATTATTTTAGCCTAAAAACTCGTTTAAGCAACGTTCGTAAGCACTAACGGGGTCGCTTGCGCCCGTAATAGACCTACCAACAACTATGTAATTTGAACCAAGTTCTTTTGCCATTTTAGGCGTGGTAACGCGCTTTTGGTCGCCAACGCTATCACCTTCAAGCCTTACGCCCGGTGTAACGGTTAAAAATTCGTTTCCGCATACGCTATGAACTTTTCCACTTTCAAGCGGAGAACATACGACGCCGTCAAGCCCCGCAATTTTAGCGTTTTTTGCGTAGTGCATAACAACTTCGTCTAAAGGTTTTTCAATGAGCAAATCACTTTGCATAGTTTTTTCATCGGTTGATGTAAGTTGTGTTACGGCAATTAAAAGCGGACGCGTACCGTCGGCTCTCGTTAAGCCTTCAATAGCACCTTTCATCATAGGAATTGTTCCGCCCGCGTGTAAGTTACACATATCAACGTCAAGGCGAGAAAGAACTGCCATAGCCTTTTTAACGGTGTTTGGAATATCGTGAAGTTTAAGGTCTAAAAATATTTTATGACCGCGCTTTTTAATTTCGCTAACGATAGACGGACCTTCTGCATAATAAAGTTCCATACCTATTTTAACGAAAGGTTTTTTATCTTTAAATAAATCTAAAAATTGTAAGGTTTTTTCTTTACTGTCAAAATCGCAAGCAATAATAACGTCTCTTTCCATTATTTTACACTCCCTATAATATCTTGTAAATTTTCAATTTTGCACTCTTGCATAACCCTTGGCAAGTCTTCAATGATTTGTTTGCACGCAAAAGGATTAACTAAATTTTCCGCGCCAACTTCAACCGCCGTTGCGCCTGCAAGCATCATTTCAATAACGTCTTCCGCGCACGAAACGCCACCCATACCAACAACTGGAATTTTAACGGCGTTAGCAACTTGATAAACCATACGAAGTGCAACTGGAAAAATTGCTTTGCCCGAAAAACCGCCCATTTTGTTAGCAATTATCGGCTTTTTTGATTTTATGTTAATGCGCATACCAAGCATTGTATTTATTAAACTTACACCGTCTGCACCGCCGTTTTCACACGCTTTTGCAATAGAAACAACGTCGGTTACGTTTGGCGAAAGTTTCATAATTACGGGCTTTGTTGTAACTTTTTTAACCGCTTTAACAACGCTTTCAACCGCGCTCGCACTCGTGCCGAAAGCCATACCGCCACCGTGAACGTTAGGACAACTTACGTTTACTTCTAAAAAGCCAACTTGCTCGCACGCGTCAAGCCTACGGCAAGTTTCAACGTATTCTTCAATAGAAAAACCGCTTACGTTTGCCATAACTTTTTTGTTAAAGCATTTTTTGAGTTTAGGTAGTTCTTCGCTAATAACTTTATCAACGCCGGGGTTTTGAAGCCCAACCGCGTTTATCATACCGCTACTGCACTCTGCAATTCTTGGCGTAGGATTGCCAAAACGCGCGTTTAAAGTAGTGCCTTTAAACGAAAAAGTACCTAAAATATTTATGTCGTACAGTTCGGCAAATTCATAGCCGTAACCAAACGTTCCGCTTGCGGGAATTACAGGGTTGTCAAGTTCAATTCCGCATAAATTTACGCTCATTTTTCCCATATAATTTCCTCCTTAACTAAAACGGGGCCGTCTTTACAAATGCGCTTATTGCCGTATAAAGTTTTGCACGAACAACCCATACAAGCACCAAAACCGCAACCCATTCTCTCTTCAAAACTAAACTGACCGCTCGTTGTAGTAGCGTTATAAACGGCTTTAAGCATAGGCTCTGGACCGCAAGTAAAAAAGTAAGAATAGTCAACGCTTTTTAACGCGTCTGTAACGAAACCTTTAATGCCTTGGCTACCGTCAACGGTGGTAATAAATACGGTTACGCCTAAACGCTCGAAATCTTCTTTTAAGAAAACTTCGTTTTGCGTGTTAAAACCTAAAATTGCCGTTACTTTTTTACCTTTTTTAATAAGTTTTTTAGCCAAATAATAGAGTGGTGGCACGCCTACGCCACCGCCTATTAAAAGCACGTTTTCGCCGTCAAAATCAAGGTTATAACCGTTGCCAAGCCCCGTTAAAATATCGAGTTTTCCGCTTGATAACTCGCTTAAAATTTTAGTGCCTTTTCCAACTACTTTATATATAATTGTAAGCACGTTTTCATTAACGTCGCACACCGAAATTGGACGGCGAAGATATAATCCGTCAATTAAAATATTTACGAATTGACCGCTATTTTTAATTTCGCTAACGTCGCCAAAAAGTTCCATTTTATAAACGTTTTCGGCAACTTTTACGTTTGATTTTATTTCAAAAATACTTTGTTTCATATTTCCCCTTACGCGTCTATCGTAGATATAGAAAGCGTAGTTTCTTCTAATACTTCTAAGAGAGTTGATACGGTGTCAAGCGAAGTGAAAATGTTTACGTTATTTTCCGTTGCAAGTTTTCTAATTTCGTAACCGTCGTGTATGGTTGACATAGAATTTGCAATATCGCTCGTGTTTATAATGTAAGCAAGGTGGCCTTGCCTAATTGCGTTAGGAATTTCATCGCTTCCTTCGCTAATCTTTTTAAGAATATGAGTTCTAATTCCGTTAGCCTTTAAGAATTCGCCCGTACCGCGCGTTGCCTCAATATTAAAGCCTAAATTATAGAAACGGCGAATAAGTGGTAAAACTTCTTCTTTATCGTTGTTTGCAACCGTTACGAATACCGTGCCGTAGTTTTGAACTTTAAGCCCCGACGCTTGAAGTGCTTTATAGAAAGCGCGGTATAACTTATCGTCGTAACCTATTGCTTCGCCAGTTGACTTCATTTCAGGCGACAAGTACGCGTCAAGCCCACGAATTTTGTTAAACGAGAATACAGGAACTTTAACGTACCAACGCTTCTTTTCTTCTGGGTAAATTTTATTGATTCCTTGTTCTTTTAAAGATTTGCCAAGTATAACTTCGGTAGCAATATCGGCTAAACTATATCCCGTTGATTTTGATAAGAACGGAACGGTACGCGAAGACCTTGGGTTTACTTCAATAATATAAACGTCTTCGTGTTTATCTACTATAAATTGAATATTGTATAAACCTACTATGCCAATGCCTAAGCCAAGTTTTTTAGAATATTCTAAAATTGTTTCCTTAACTTTATTTGAAATGCTAAACGAAGGGTAAACGCTAATAGAGTCGCCCGAGTGGATACCCGTTCTTTCAACGAGTTCCATAATGCCCGCAACGAAAACGTCCTTTCCGTCGCAAATAGCGTCAACTTCAACTTCTTTACCAATTATGTATTTATCAACTAAAACAGGCTTGTCTTCATCAATTTCAACGGCAGTTTTAAGGTAACTTTTAAGTTGCTCTTCGTTACCTACTATTCTCATTGCCCTACCGCCTAAAACGAAACTTGGTCTAACTAAAACAGGGTAGCCTATTTCTTTTGCGGCTTCAATACCCTTTTCAATGCTCGTTACCGCTTTGCCTTTTGGTTGTGGAATATTAAGAGAAGTTAAAATCTTTTCAAACGCGTCTCTATTTTCCGCCCTTTCAATAGCGGCACAGTCCGTTCCTATAATGTTTACGTTAAAGTTATTGAGTGGCTCGGCAAGGTTAATAGCCGTTTGACCGCCAAGCGACGCAACTACGCCGTAAGGCTTTTCAAGTTCAATAACGTTCATAACGTCTTCCGGTGTGAGCGGTTCAAAGTATAATTTATCGCTCGTTGTATAGTCGGTAGAAACGGTTTCTGGGTTGTTGTTAATAATAATTGCTTCGTAGCCCGATTTTCTAATAGTAGAAACGGCGTGAACGGTAGAATAGTCAAACTCAACGCCTTGACCTATTCTTATAGGACCTGCGCCTAAAACTATAATCTTCTTTTTATCGCTAAATTTTACTTGCGTTTTGCCTATATATGAAGAATAGAAGTATGGTATATACGCGTTAGTGTGGCAAGTATCAACCATTTTGTAGAACGGGAATATGCCGTTTTCTTTTCTTATATTGAAAATTTCAACGTCGGTTTTACCTACTAATTTTGCAATGAATTTATCGCTAAAACCAAGCATTTTTGCGCATTTTAAAGTTTTAACGTCAAACTTTTCTTTTAAAATGTTTTCCATTTCAACAATGCGCTTAATTGCCTCTAAGAAAAGTTCGGTTATAGCGGTTTTTTTATGTAAACTTTCAACGCTTTCACCGCGCCTTAAAAGTTCGGTTACACAGTAAAGAGTATCGTCTCTAAAATCAACTAAATAATCGTTGAGTTGTTGAACGCTCATTTTTTCAAACTTAGGCATATAGAAGTGCGTTACGCCTATTTCAAGCGACCTTACCGATTTTAAAAGCGCTTCTTCCAAAGTAGAGCCTATGCCCATAACTTCGCCCGTTGCTTTCATTTGAGTGCCTAACTTGTTTGAAGCGTTAGTAAATTTATCGAACGGGAAGCGTGGAAGTTTAGCAACAACGTAGTCAAGCCTTGGCTCGAAGTTTGCGGTAGTGTTGGCAATTTTAATTTCGCTTAAAGCCATACCAACGGCAATTTTTGCAGTTACCCTTGCAATAGGATATCCGCTTGCCTTACTTGCAAGTGCAGAAGAACGCGAAACTCTTGGGTTTACTTCAATTAAATAATATTCGCTTGATTTAGGGTTAAGTGCAAATTGAACGTTACAACCGCCCTCAATTTTTAATTCTTTTATAAGTTTAATGGCGCTATCGTTAAGCATTTTTAAGTCTTTATCGTTAAGCGACATAATAGGCGCAACAACCGCCGAGTCGCCCGTGTGAACGCCAACGGGGTCAATGTTTTCCATACCGCAAATTGTGATTGCAGTATCAAACGAGTCACGCATAACTTCAAATTCAATTTCTTTATAGCCTTTTACACTCTTTTCAATTAAAACTTGGTGGACAGGCGAAAGTTTAAACGCGTTTAAGCCTATTTCGATAAGTTCTTCTTCGTTGTCGGCAAAACCGCCACCCGTACCGCCTAACGTGAAGGCTGGGCGCAATACTACTGGGTAGCCTATGCGCTTTGCAGACTCTTTTGCTTCTTCAAGCGAGTAAGTTATTTCGGAAGGAATTGTAGGCTCGCCGATGGAAGTGCAGAGCTCTTTAAAAAGTTCGCGGTCTTCTGCACGCTCAATGCTCACACTGCTTGTGCCCAAAAGCTCAACATTGCACTCTTTCAAAACACCTTTTTTCTCGAGCTGCATTGCAAGGTTAAGGCCAGTTTGTCCACCTATGCCTGGAACAATGGCATCAGGGCGCTCATAGCGCAAAATTCTTGCTATATATTCAAGTGTCAGAGGTTCCATATACACTTTATCT
>JAZUAJ010000003.1:0-266941 GCA_045637905.1 Christensenellaceae bacterium
AAAAATGCGATAATATCGAAAAATATTAAATATTTTATATTTTAAAATTTTGCTTAAATTTTATATTTTTTTCTATCTTTAAAACAAGTTCTTTATCCGAAAACCTATTAAAAATTTTTATTAGAATTAAAGTTTCAAAAATTTTAAAAAAACGTAAAAATTTAAAAATTTTTAAAAAAAGTGCGCAAAAAGCAAAAATATAGTGTATAATAGATATCAAGTATTTTATTTTATATAAAAATAAATTATTTAATAAAACTATTTTTAGGCAAAAATAATGGCAGAAACTATTTTAACCCCTATAACGCTTTGGGAATCTTTTGACGATTCTTTACCGTTAAAGGAAGTTCAACTTAATACTTTTACGCTTAACGATGCAGTTTATAGCCAAGTTTACTTTTCAGGGAGGCAAGTTGGTTTAGAGCGCGTGCGCATATTCGGCTTGTACGCTAAACAAAAAAAGAAAAGCAAAGGCTCTATTTTAATTTTGCCTGACGTTGTAGATACTATTGACGGTGAACTTGTAAACTATTTTGTAAATTTGGGTTATGACGTTTTATCGGTTGACCTTCGCGGTAGGTTTGTTGGCGACGGTGAATGTACTAAATATCCCGACGAAATTTCATACGCTAACTACGCAACTTCCGGCGAAACTTTTTATAGTGCGCCGTCTTTAGCGAGCCAAACTTGTTGGTATGAGTGGACTGCGGTTGGTAGATATGCCGTTTCGTTTTTAAAAAGTATGCGCCAAGAAAATAAAATAGGCGTTATAGGCATAAGAAACGCTTCTAACGTACTTTGGCAACTTTCAGCAACCGACGGTAGAATTGACGCTTCAACCTTTTTATTCGGTGCGGGTTGGCTTGCATACAAAGGCACTTCTAAGTACGATGAAAAGGCAACCATTGAACTTAACGAAGAAAGGTATAGGTTTATTGCCGGTATAGAAGCGCAATCATACGCCACTTACGTAAAATGCCCGGTTTTATATTTAACCACCACAAATAGCGACCAATTCGACGTTGAAAGGGCGCTTGACACTCTTTCAAAACTTCCAAACCAAGATAAATGTTGGTTTAATTTTACAACGGAAGCCAAAGAAGTTTTAGACGAGCACAGTTTAACCGACGTTGAACTTTTCTTTGAAAAGTTTATATTAGATAAGAAAATAAACTTGCCGTCAATTCCCGAAATTGAAATAGATTACGACGACGAGCATTTAGTTTACAGCGTTGATTATTCTAATAAGAGCGACGTTACTAATATTTTTGTTTTGGCAAGCAATAACGACCTAAACACTCGTAGTAGAGTTTGGTATAACGTTACGCCTAAAACAAAAGCCGACGGAAGCGTTGTTTTTAGGCAAAAAGTATATGGTAACGTTGATTTTGGCATAGCGTTTGCAGTAGTTAAATATTCAAGCGGGTTTACGGTAAGTTCGCGTTTAGAATTTAAAAAATTTAACGTTTCGTCTTCTTCAAAAACGCCGTCGGTTATGTTTAGCTCGCTTAAACAACCCGTAAATTTTATAATAGAAGACTTAAAAATTCCGCTTTTAGGCAACGTTTTTGCAAAAAGCAGGCTTTACCGAATTAAACAAGGGCCTTACGGAATATCCGGAATATTTTCCGAAAACACTTTAACTTCTTATGCGGTAAGAAAAATTACGAGCCAAATAGAAGAAGATTCTTTTATTAAATTCGACGCGTATTCTCCGCTTAAAGATTCACTACTTATAAAAATTACGCTAAGTGATAAAACTTGTTATGAAAAAAGTTACGAATTAACGGGCGGTGAATTTTGGCAAAGCGTTCAAATTCCTATTAGCGAATTTAAGTACGAAGGCGTAAAGAGTTTAAAAGATTTTGAAAATATAGAATCTATTTCAATTTCTTCAAACGGCGCGTTTATGATAAATAATTTTATTTTAATTTAACTATGGTAAACGTAAACGATAAAATAACGACTAAAAAAAATCACCCTTGCGGAACTAACGCGTGGACGGTTGTTCGAACGGGTGCAGATATTAAAATTAAATGCGATAATTGCGGAAGAATTATTATGCTTTCGTTAGACGCGTTTAATAAAAGCGTAAAAACTATAAACGGTGTTAAAAAATGAGTAAAGAACCTATATTAAATACACAACTTAATAGGCGTAAAAAAGTGGTAACCGACGTTGTTATTGCTTGCATTTTGTTATTTATTTTAGCGTTCTTTTACTTTTTAACTAACGTTTGGCTTTCCGTTCACCTTGTAAGAAACGTTTCAATGCAACCAACTCTTGTAGACGGCGATATCGTTTGGGCAGACGATTTGGCAAAACCAAAGCACGGAGACGTTATCATTTTTGCATACGATGAAGATACCGATTACGTTAAAAGAGTTATAGCCACCGAGGGCGATACGCTATATTTTGAAAAAGTTGGCGAAAGATATTTGGTTTATATAAAATATAAAGGCAAAGAAATTAGGGAACTTTTAAACGAGCCGTATTTAGAAGAAGGCACTATTACTTCATATAAAACCACTCCTACTTACGTGGTTAAAGAAGGCGAACTTTTCGTTATGGGCGACAATAGGGCGGAAAGTTACGATAGCCGTGACTTCGGTGCTATTACAGAAGAACAGGTTAAAGGAGTTGTTCATAACTTTTTTATCAAAATAAAGGGCTTTACAAAAAAAGTGTACGGCGCAAATTTGTCAAGGTAAAAGGAGTATGAAGTTTATAAAATTTATATTTAGGTCAAGGCTTTATCCTATACCAATACTCTTAATTTTGTACGTTATCTTATATTTTTTAGGCGAAAACGTTAGTTATGGTTCTATTCCTTTTGCGGTATTAGTTATAGGCGTTTTAGTAACCGTTTTATATTCAATTTACCGCGCTTTGTTTAAGAAAAAGGGTAATTTAAAAAAAGAAAGAGAAAAAGAAAGGCAAAGTAAAGAGCCTAAACAAACTAAAAAAAGGGTTGTTTACCCAATATACTTTACGGTAAAGCAAGACCCGCGCTATATTTTTGCCGAGTATGAAGACAGATACGAACTTTACCTAAAAACAGAAAGTGGATTAAAATACGTTAAAACTGACGTTAAACAGTAGGCACGCTATGATAAATTTTTATTCTAACAATTACGTAAATAAAACTATACGCCAAAAAAACAAGTGTTTAGCCGTTTATTTAATGGTTGCAATATTTTTATTTTTAATAATACTTGCTTGTATAATTTTGAACGCTATTTTTCCATACGGTTACGGGCATAGAACAATTTTGCTTATAACTATATGCGTGGCAACGGTTATACTCGTAACGTTTTCGTTTATATACTTGCAAATAATTTACGGTAAGGTGGCGGGTTATTTAAACTTTATAGGCTCTCTTTTATCAAGAAAAAGCGTAGTGTCAACCGCAACCGTAATAAGAACAAACGCTCAAACCGTTTCGGGCGATATCGACTATTATTCGGTTGACGTTTTAGAGTGGTCTAACTCAAAAGAAGACTACGTTGAAAGAAGTGTTTTTATAGACGCGGAATTTGCAAATTTAAATTTTGAAAAAGGCGACATTTTAACAATTGAAACGGCGTCAAACTACTTAATTGCTTATAAGAAAGGGGTGTAAAATGAATCGTAGTGAAATTAAAGAGCAATACAAATGGAATTTGGCTGACATTTTTAAAAGCGACGTTGAATTTTATGAAAAAATAAAAGAAATAGAGCCAAAAATTGATTTTTTACGCTTTAAAGGCAAGTTAAACAATGCTTTAGCCATAAAAGAGTGTTACGATTTTTTATATTCGCTTATGCTCGATTTAGAAGTTTTATCCGTTTACGCAATGATGCGCCGTGACGAAAATGCCGACGACAGAACGGCTAACGAACTTAGCGGTGCGGTTGACGAACTTTTTATTAAATTTTCTTCTTCCGCTTCGTTTATAGACGTTGAAATTACGGCTTTATCAAATGATGAGTTAGACGCGCTTATTAACGATAAAAGTTTGGCATTATACAAGCGTGATTTACAGCGTTTAAAAGACTATAAACCGCACGTTTTAAGCGAAGACTGTGAAAAACTTTTGGCGCTTGGCGGTAAAGTTTTTTCGGGATATCACGACGTGTTTTCTATGATAGACAACGTTGACCTTGACGTTCCCGTTATTAGCGTTGACGGCAAAAAGGTTAAAGTTACGCACGCTTCATATTCGCTTCTTTTACAAAACCCTAATAAAAACGTTAGAAAAAAGGCGTTTAAAGCATATTACGGCGCGTATAGAAAACTATTAAACGCTATTACGGCAACTTATAAAGGTAACGTTGATAAAAACGTGTTTATTTCAAAAGTAAAGAATTTTGAAAGTCCGCTTGATAGGGCGCTTTTTAACGAAGAAGTTGATAAAAAAGTTTACCAAAAACTTCTTGAAAGCGTAAACAAGAACTTAAAAACCTTACACGCTTACGTTAGGTATAGAAAAAAGGTTTTAGGCGGAACGCTTAATATGTACGACCTTTACGTTCCACTCGTTAGCGGAGCGGAAATTGCACTCGATTATGAAGACGCTTACGAACTCGTTATAAAAGGTTTAGCACCGCTTGGAAGTGAATATAGCGAACTTTTAAAACGCGCTAAAAACGAAAGGTGGATAGACGTTTATGAAAACGTTGGTAAAAGAAGTGGCGCGTATAGCGTATGCACTTACGGTTTAAAACACCCGTACGTTTTATTAAACCACACCAAAACAACTCACTCGGTATTTACTATTGCGCACGAACTTGGGCACGCGCTTCACTCGTTTATGTCAAATAGAAACCAACCTCAAACAACGGCAGATTATAAAATTTTCGTTGCCGAAGTTGCATCAACTGTAAACGAAATACTTTTAATAAAGTATTTAATAAATAGCGAAAGCGACGTTAACGTTAAAAAGTTTTTACTTTCATACTATTTAGATACGTTAAGAACTACTTTATTTAGGCAAACTATGTTTGCGGAATTTGAATTTTTAGCGCACGACTTAGCCTTAAAAGGCGTAACGCTTACAAAAGAACTATTAAATGAAAAATATTTAGAGTTAAACAAAAAATATTACGGCAAAAGCGTTAAATCAAACGAAGAAATTTCTTACGAGTGGGCGCGCATACCGCATTTTTACACGGCGTTTTACGTTTATAAATACGCTACGGGCATAATAAGTGCCGTAAATATTGCGGAAAACATATTAAAAAATGGTGCTCCTGCCGTTGAAAAGTATTTTAAATTCTTATCTTCCGGCTGTAGCGACACCCCTGTAAACCTTTTAAAAATTGCAGGTGTAAACTTAGAAACTAACGAGCCTTACAACGTTTGTATGCAATCGTTTAAAGACGCGTTATCACAACTTGAAAAAATATAAAATTATTAAGGATAAATTATGGCAAATAACGTTATTTCAGCACTTCCGTACAATTTGGAAGCAGAACAAAGTATTTTAGGTTCAATTTTAATTGACAAAGAGTTACAGTATGAAATCCGCGCACAATTAAAGCGTGACGATTTTTATATGGAATCACACAAACTTGTGTTTGACAGTATTTGTAGCGTTTTAGACGCAAGCAAACCCGTTGACCTTGTTACTCTTACAGACAATATGTCTAAAACTCGCTCTAAAAACAAGAAAAGGGTAAGGGGTAACGTAGACGTTGTGTCGCTTGCAGAAGATATGGAAAGTAAAACTACCTTAGAAAAAGCGGGTGGTATTGAATATCTTTCCGCTCTTTCGCTTGCAACGCCGTCAGCTGCTAACTACGAATACTATTTAAGCATAGTTAAGCGCGATAGCACTTTAAGAAAACTTATAAGAAGTGCGGAAGAAATTATAAAAGACGCTAAACTTAGTACTGATAGTACCAAATCTTTAGCGCTTGCCGAAAGTAGAATTTACGAAATTAGCGAACAGTTAGATACTTCTTCTCTTACCAACATAAGAGAAAACGTTGATGAAGTTATCGAAATGTTTTCTAAAATTCAACAAGATAAAAACTATAATCAAGGCTTAAAAACAGGCTTTACCGTATATGATAAAATGACCAAAGGTTTACATAAAGGCAACCTTGTTATAGTTGCGGCAAGGCCGTCTATTGGTAAAACAACTCTCGTTATGAACATTGTTGAGCACGTTGCAATTAAGAGCAACGCCGTTTGTGCGGTATTTGCGCTTGAAATGACTAAAAACGAACTTGCCGAGCGTATGATTTACTCTCTTAGCGGTGTGCCAAGTGAAGTTCAAAAAGAAGCAAAACTTGAAACTAAAGACTGGCAAAAAATTTGGAACGCCAAAAAACTTATCGAACAAGCCGAAATGTATATTGACGACTCGTCTATCGTAACCGTTCCAGATATTTTATCTAAGTGTAGAAGATTAAAGTCGATAAAAGGTAAACTTGACCTTATAGTTGTTGACCATATTCAACTTATGACCGCCGTTAAATCAAACGACAGTAGGCAAGCCGAAATTACCGAAATTTCACGCGGGCTTAAAATGATTGCAAAGGAACTTGACGTTCCCGTTATTGCACTTTCACAACTTAACCGTGACGGCGAAAAGAAGGGCACTAAACCCGTACTTTCTAACCTTAGAGAATCGGGCGCTATCGAACAAGATGCCGACGTCGTTATGTTTATTCACCGCCCAGATAGAACTCCAGAGGGCGCGGAAAATCCAGACGCCGTTAAAAAGGACGAAACCGAAATTATTATTGCTAAAAACAGAAGCGGTCCTATCGGCTCGTTTAACCTTATGTTTAAAGGCGAACTTTCTAAATTCGTTAACGTCGTTTACAACGAAAGCAATATGGTTATTCCGCCAGAAAACCACTCTCAAAACACTTTCACTAATTTAGGCGACGCTATTTTCGACGATAATTTAGTTCCACCAGAAGACGATAATTTTGTTCCGCCTATTGATGAAATTTACGACGTTTAACAAAACTTATGAATACAAAAATTCTTAAAATTGACGAATATTCCTTAAAATATTCAAAAAATTTAATTGAGAGCGAAGAACTCGTAGCCTTTCCAACCGAAACGGTTTACGGCTTAGGCGCGCTTGCAACGAGCGATAGCGCGGTTAAAAAAATTTTTGAAGCAAAAGGTAGGCCAAGCGACAATCCGCTTATAGTTCACGTTCATAAAAATTACGATATAAATAGCCTTGTTTACGTTGAGCATAACTACGTTGAAAAGTTGATAAAAGCGTTTTTGCCAGGTCCTTTAACTTTGGTTTTTAAAAGTAAAGGCAACGTTTCTAATTTGGTCTCTTGCGGGCTTAACACCCTTGCAATTCGCGTTCCGTTAAAAAAGGAAGCGCAACAATTTTTAGAATACGTTAACGCGCCTATTGCAGCGCCGTCGGCAAACGTTTCAAAGCATACGAGCCCCGTTACGAGCGAGCACGTTTTTAACGATTTAAACGGCAAAATAAATTTAATTTTAGAAGGCGGAAAATGCGAGGGCGGTATAGAGTCAACCGTTTTAGACGTTACCTCCGAAACGCCAACAATTTTACGCGCAGGCTTAATAACTAAACAAATGATTTTAGACGTTGTTGGTAAATGTGAGTACGCAAACGGTGTTAGCGATATGGTTAA
Source organism: Christensenellaceae bacterium (assembly GCA_045637905.1). Classification (GTDB taxonomy): domain Bacteria; phylum Bacillota; class Clostridia; order Christensenellales; family Borkfalkiaceae; genus HGM11412. The sequence continues at coordinate 7,624 of JAZUAJ010000003.1, forward strand.
TCGTTCGCCAGGCACTAAGTACACTCACTACAAGCCAAAATGCCAAACTGCTTTATTTGAAGTTAGCAATTTAAACGGCGCGCAAAGTTTTTATAACGATTGCGTAAAAAACGGCAAAAAAGCGTATTTTTTATGTGACGACCAAGTTGCAAAAAAACTAAACGGCAACGTTTTAAATTTAGGCAAAACTGCAACTGAAATTGCGTCAAACCTATACTTTAACTTGCTTGAAGCCGAAAAATTTGCCGACGTATTAGTGGCAATTGAAGTAAAAACGGGCACGGAACTTGACCTTTCTATTATGAATAGGCTTTCAAAAGCGTGCAAAAGCGACCTAAATTAAAACTTTTTGCTATTGACAAAAGGGTTTATTTATTATAAAATAATAAAAGTATAAAAATTACAACTTAAGCGGAGTAAAATATTATGAAAAACGGCGAAAAATGGCTTGATATAGACGGTAATCCTATTGAAGCGCACGGTGGCTGTAGGCTTTATCACGAAGGAAAACTATATTGGTACGGTGAAGATAGAACGAATAACAACTACGTTTCTTGTTACGTTTTACTAAGTAACGGTTGGAAACTTTTAAATCACGTTTTAAGAACGGATTCGCCAACCGCACCAACGCGCGTTATTAGCAATTTATCGCTCACAAAAGAAATTTCTAACGAAAGTAAAATTAAAGTAATTATTGAAAGGCCAAAAGTCGTTTACAATAAAAAAACTAAAAAATTCGTTATGTGGATGCATTACGAAAACGGTGTAGATAGGCAAGACGCGTGCTGTGCCGTTGCCACTTGCGACACACCTTATGGTGACTTTGTTTATCACGGCAGTTTTAATCCGTTTGGCAACCACTCGCGCGATTGTACGCTTTTTGAAGACGACGGTAAAATGTATTTTATAAGTTCGGCGCGTAGAAATTGCGATTTATGCGTTTACTTGCTTACAGACGATTATTTAAACGTTCAAAAAGTTGTTAACGTATTGTTCTCTAACGAAAAACGCGAAGCGCCTGCTTTTATAAAAAGCAACGGTAAAGTATTGCTTGTAACTTCGGGTTGTACGGGTTGGTATCCTAACCAAGCAACGTTTAGCGTGGCAGACAGTATTGACGGGTTATTTACAATAAACGAAAATTTAGGCGATGAAACTACTTATTTAAGCCAATCTGCTTTCCTTTATAAAAACGAAAAGGGCGAAATAGTTTATTTTGGCGATAGATGGGGCGGTAGCGACCTTTTGCAAACGAGAGAGTTTGATTACACAAAGTCGGGTTATTGCGCCTATAAAATAGAATTTGACGGCGAAACGGCTAAACTTATTTATAGTGAAAAAGCGTTTTGCTAATAAAAGGTGAAATTATGAAAATTGCATTTGGATGTGACCACGGTGGATTTATTTACAAAGAAGCCGTTATAAATTATTTAAAAAATAGCGGGCACGAAGTCGTAGATTTTGGCACTTTTAGTGAAGACTCTTGCGACTATCCCGACTATGCAACTAAGGTAACTAACGCGGTAGTTACTAAAAATTGTAATTACGGCGTGTTAATTTGCGGAACAGGCATAGGTATGAGCATCGTAGCAAATAAAGTAAAGGGAATTAGGTGTGCTCACGTTACCGACGCGTTCTCTGCCGAAATGACAAGAAGGCACAATAACGCCAACGTTTTAGCGTTAGGCGCGCGCATTTCTAAAATTGAAGACTGTCTTAAATTCGTGGAAATTTTCTTAAATACTCCGTTTGACGGTGGAAGACATCAAACGCGCGTTTCAAAAATTAGCGACGTTGAAAATAAAAATTTAAAATAAATAACAAAAGATAATTTAAGGAGATATTATGAGTAAATTATACGTACTTGACCATCCACTTATTCAACACAAAGTTTCTATGATGAGAATGACGGAAACTAATACAAAAGATTTTAGAGAACTTGCAGACGAAATTTCTTTACTTATGGCTTACGAAGTAACAAGAGATTTACCGCTTGAACAAAAAGAAATTGAAACGCCTATTTGCAAAACTAAGGCTAATTTCGTTGCGGGTAGAAGTATTGCGGTAGTTCCTATTTTGCGTGCGGGCTTAGGTATGGTAAACGGAATTTTAACTCTTGTTCCTAATGCAAAAGTTGGTCATATCGGTTTATATCGTGACCCAGAAACACATATGCCTGTAGAATACTATTGCAAACTTCCGGTTGACTGTGAGCAAAGAACGGTTATTTTAGTTGACCCTATGCTTGCAACGGGTGGTAGTGCCGTTGCCGCTATCGACTTTATTAAAAAACGCGGTTGTAAAGATATTAAACTTATGAATTTAATTGCCGCACCAGAAGGCGTTAAAACCGTTCAAGACGCGCACCCAGACGTTGACATTTACGTTGCCGCGTTAGACGAAAAACTTAACGACCACGCATACATAGTTCCAGGTCTTGGCGACGCTGGCGATAGGTTGTTTGGCACAAAATAGATATAATTTAAATATCGGGTTAAAATTTTTTGCCCGATATTTTATTGATTTGGCAGAGTTAATTTGGGCTTTTACTTTTACGTCATTTCTGCTTAAAATAATTTAAAAAGGTGAAATTATGGTAAAAAAAGTTAAAAAAGCAGTTATTCCCGTAGCGGGTTTTGGCACGAGATTTATGCCTTATACAAAGGCTGTTCCTAAGGCTATGCTACCAATACTTAATATTCCTGCAATTCAAATTATTGCAGAAGAAGTTGTTAAAAGCGGTATTACGGAAATTTTATTTATCGTTGGCTATCGTGACGAAGTTATTAAAAATCATTTTAAAGAGTCGCCTATTCTCGATGAAATTTTATTAAAAACGGGTAAAACGGAGTTTTATAATTCCGTTAAATATCCCGAAAAAATGGCTAAAATTTCATATATTATGCAAGAAGAATTAAACGGTACGGCGGGTGCTTTAAAATACGCCAAAGAATTTGCTAACGGCGAGCCTTTTGCAATACTTTTTGGTGACGACGTTATGTTTAACGATAGTTACCCCGTAACAAAACAACTTATTGACGTTTATGAAAAAACGGGCAAAGCGGTAATAGGCTCGTTAGACGTTTTAAGGGAAGAAGTTCCAAAATACGCGTCAATTGAATATGATAAGGTTGTTGACGGCGTTTATTACGCCACTAAAATCGTTGAAAAACCTAAACTTGAAGACGTAAAAAGCACGCTCTCGCCACTTGGCAGATACGTTGTTGAATCTAACGTGTTTGATATTATAGACGGGTTAACGCCTGCGCCTAACGGAGAATATTATTTTACAGACGTATTAGATTATTTAGCGTCAAAAGGCGAAGCCGTTGCTTACGTTTTTGATGCAATACATTACGATATGGGCAGTAAACTTGGCTACTTAAAGGCTAATATTGAATACGGTTTAAGAGATAAGTCAATATCAAGCGAATTAAAAGAATATTTAAAAGAACTTATTAAATAAAGGGTAAAATGACAAATTACAGTCAAGGTTTGTACGTTGTTTTAAACGTAGCAAACGAAATTAAAACTAAATACAACTTAAACTACGTTGGAACTGAGTTATTAGTTTACGGTATTTTGCTTACGCCAAAATGCGATGCAAACAAAGCCCTTTTTGAACTTGGAGCAACTCACGAAAGGTATTTTGCTTTCTTAAAAACTACTTTTAGAAACGAAAGAAAGGGTTACACTCAAAATTGTCAACTTGCCTTAAAAAAAGCGGGCGAAATTGCAAAAAGCGTAAACGGTTACGTTAATACCGCGCACTTGCTTATGGCAATTTTATCGCTTGAAAATTGTAGGGCGTACAAAATTTTGCAAGCACTTGGCGTTGATATAGCGTCGCTTTACGCTAAAATTAGCGCAACCGTGCCTAATAAAAGCCAAAATGAAAAGCAAGCCGAACCTATTAAAAGGCAGGTGCAAAAGCCTATGCCTAATCCGTCGGCAACCATTTTAAAACCTAAAACGGAAAAGAAAAAGGTGGAAGAAGTTGAAGTTGACGCGTTTGACGGTTTAGGTTACGACTTAACCAAAAGGGCTAAAGACGGTAAACTTGGCGCTGTTATAGGTAGGGAAAGCGAAACTCAAAAAATTATAATAACGCTTTCGCGCAAAACTAAAAACGCCCCCGTTTTAGTTGGCGAAGCGGGCGTAGGTAAAAGTGCGGTAATTGAAGGGCTTGCCGTTAAAATTGCAAGCGGTTTAGTGCCAGACTTTTTAAAGGATAAGCGCATTTTTTGTTTAGATATTGCGTCGCTTTTAGCGGGTACGAGATATCGCGGTGATTTTGAGCAAAAACTTAAAAGTGCGGTCGATTACGCGTTAAATAGTAAAAACGTAATTTTTTACATTGATGAAATACATAATTTAGTTGGTGCAGGTAGCACGCAAGACAGTAAAGTTGACGCTATTGAGATATTAAAACCGCTTCTTTCACGCGGGGAAATTATGCTTATAGGCGCAACAACGCCAACCGAATACACTAAATATATTGAAAAAGACCCCGCTCTTGATAGGCGTTTTCAAATAGTTAAAATTGAAGAGCCGTCTATTGAAACGGCAATTCAAATTATAAACGGCATAAAGGGCGAATTTGAAAAGCATCACGGCGTAACTATTTTAGAACAAGCCGTTGAAACCGCCGTTAAACTTTCAGATAGATATATTATAGATAAGCGCTTGCCAGACAAGGCTATCGACCTTATAGACGAAGCGTGTTCAACTATAAACTTGCAGGGCGGAACGGTGGTAAACGAGTTGGAACTTCTAAAGCAAGAAATCAATTCGCTTGTTAGCGTGCGCAACGAAGCATATAAGAATTTTAATTTAGACGCGTTTAAAAACGCAGACAAAACGCTTAACGAAAAAAAGGAAGAGTATTCTAAAAAGTTGAGCGAAAACAAAAACGATTTAGTTAAGCCTAAAATTGTTAATAGCAACACAATAAAACAACTCGTTAGCAATTTAACGGGCGTTCCCGTAACGCAACTATCGGCTGTTGAAAGCGCAAAACTTTTAAACCTTGAACAAGATTTAAGCGCACTTGTAATAGGTCAGCAAGACGCTATCAAAACGGTTGCAAAAGCCGTTCGCCGTTCACGCGCAAATTTAAAAGACCCAAATAAACCTATCGGTTCGTTTATTTTCGTTGGCCCAACGGGCGTTGGAAAAAGTGAACTTACAAAGGCGCTTGCAAAATGTGTTTTTGGCACGGAAAATAGCATTATTCGCTTTGATATGAGCGAGTATAGCGATAAAACAAGCGTCAATAAATTGATAGGTGTAGCGCAAGGTTACGTAGGGTATGAAGAAGAAGGTTTGCTAACTGAAAAAATCCGTAAAAAACCTTATTCTATCGTATTATTTGACGAAATTGAAAAAGCGCACCCCGACGTTTTTGACTTACTTTTACAAGTGCTTGACGAAGGCAGGCTTACCGATAGCAAAGGTAAAACGGTAACCTTTAAAAACGCCTTAATTATACTTACTTCAAACGCGGGCTTTTCAAGTGATGAAAGCCAAGTTGTTTCGTTTGGTTTTAGTTCTACAAAAAACACGAATAAAGAAATTGCCATTGAAGGCGTTAAAAAACGCTTTAAGCCCGAATTTATAAACAGGCTTGACGATATCGTAGTATTTAATAAATTGTCAAAAGAAGATTGCTTTAAAATCGTTGAAATTTTACTTAAAGACGTTGAAGAAAGGCTCAAAGATTTAAGCGTAAAATTAACCGTTGAAAAAAGTGCTATAGTGCATATTGTAAACGTAGGTTTTAGTTCCGTTTACGGAGCAAGGCCGTTAAAACGCGCCGTTTCAAACCTCGTTGAAGACTTGCTTTCCGACGCTATTATTGAAGGCGATATTAAACCGCAAAATTCCGTTACCATTTATTTTGACGGCACTTCTATAAATTACAAAAAGGATTAAGTTATGCAAATAGGTATTTCAACCGCATCATTATTTAAACGGCAATTTAACGAAGACGCCTTAGTAACTTTAAATGAACTTGACGCTAAAGTTGTTGAAATATTTTTAGGTTCATACTGTGAGTATACTAAAGAATTTGCCAACCTTTTAAACGAAAGAAAGGGCAATTTAACCGTTCACTCTATACACACTTTAAACACTCATTTTGAACCGCAACTTTTCGGTGATAATCCGCGCGCAATAGACGATGCGTATAAAATTTTAGAAAACTGTTTAAACACGGCAAACCTTTTAGGCGCAAAAAACTATACCTTACACGGCATTGCAAGGTTTAAAAAAGACATTTTGTATAATAATTACGAAGTTATAGGCAAAAAATTTGTAAAATTAAACGATTTTTGCTTATCAAAAGGCGTAAATTTATGCCTTGAAAACGTTGAGTGGGCATACTATAATCACGTTGGTTTTTTAACTGAGATTTTAAAATATTGCAAAGGCTTAAAAACTTGTTTAGACGTAAAGCAAGCGCGTATTTCGGGCGATAGTTATAAAGACTATATAAGCGAAATGCAAAACTCAATTCAAACCGTTCATATTTCAGACGTTACCGAAACGGGCAAAATTTGTTTACCGGGCAAGGGCGTTTTTGATTTTGACGACTTGTTTAAACGCTTAAAAGACGTTAATTTTAACGGTGCAATGCTAATAGAAGTATATTCTGGCGATTACGGAGAAATTAAAGAACTTAAAGACGGCTTAAACTTTTTACGAGACAAAGCCGTAAAATATTTTTAGAGGTTACTTATATGAATAATTACAACGATAAAACTTGGCAAAACGAAATGAAAATTAGGCTTGACTACAACAATATGCTTAACACGCAAGTTGGTGGTGGGGAAGGTTTTAGCGTAGAGCAACTTGAACAAAATAGCAATATTGCTACAACTGCGTTTAACGCTTTTCAAAATATACGCGGTCAAGGTATGACCGACTGGGTAAATTTACCATACAATCAAGACGAAATTGTTAAAGAAATTGAACAAACTGCAAGTGAAATTAGGCAAAATTACGAGTATTTCGTAGTTTTAGGCATAGGCGGTTCGGCACTTGGTCCAACGGCGGTGTTTAACGCGCTTTGCCACCTTCATCACAACGATTTACCAAAAGATAAGCGCAACGCACCAAAATTTTACGTTGAAGATAACGTAGACCCAGAACGTATGCAAGCACTTTTAGACGTTATAGAACCTGAAAAAACAATGTTTAACGTAGTTACAAAGAGCGGTGCAACGAGCGAAACTATGGCGCAATATTTAATAATTGTAGATATTTTAAAAAATATCTACAAAAAAGATATAGCAAATCACGTTATTGCAACAACTTCAAAAACGAAAGGCAACTTAATTAAAATTGCAAAGCAAGAAAATTTAAAAACTTTCTATATTCCAGACGGTGTTGGCGGTAGATTTAGTGAACTTTGCCCAGTAGGCTTACTTCCTGCAAGCGTTTTAGGCATTGATATTAAAGAATTTTTAAAAGGTGCTGAGTATATGGACAAACTTTGCTCTACTTCAAACTACGCCGAAAACCCTGCGCTTGCAAGTGCTTATTTAAGTTATTTATCAATTAAAAACGGCAAAAACATTTCCGTTATGATGCCGTATTGCGACGGTTTAAAATTTATTTCCGACTGGTATTGTCAACTTTGGGCAGAAAGTTTAGGTAAAGAAGTTGATAAAAACGGTAACTTTAAATACGTTGGTCAAACACCCGTTAAAGCGGTTGGCGTAACCGACCAACACAGCCAAGTTCAACTTTATACCGAAGGTCCGTTTGATAAAGTTGTAACCTTTATTGCGGTAGACGAGTATAGAACAACCGTTAATATTCCAAACGGTTGCGAAGATATTCCTGACGTAAACTTCTTGTGCGGTCATACTCTTAACGAGTTAATACAAGCCGAAAGAGTTGCCACCGAGTACGCTTTAACAAAGAAAAACCGCGTTAATAGAACAATTTATCTTCCTAAATTAAACGCGTTTACGCTTGGCGAGTTATTATTCTTTTTTGAACTTGAAACTGCGTACGCTGGCGAAATGTTTAATATTGACACTTATAATCAACCGGGCGTTGAAGGTGGTAAAAACGCAACTTACGCGCTTTTAGGTAGAAAGGGTTATGAAGAAAAGGCAAAAGAACTTAAAAACGCGCCTAAAAAGAGCCAAAAGTTTATAATTTAATAAAAATTGTAATTAAAAACTAAATTAAAACATAAATAAATACAAGCGCCTTGCTTGTATTTTTTTATGAAAAAACAAAAATCGTTTAAGCAAAAATTTTATAAATTTTTATTTGTTTTACTGTTTATTGCCGTTTTTTTATCGCTTTATTCAAATTCAAATAAAATGCTTGTTAAAATAGGCGAGGCGTCGTATCAAGGCGTTTTATCTACGGCGTCTTACTATGCAATAGAGCAAACGCTTGGCGAAAAATTTAATTATGAAAACTTATATAATATTCACAAAAACGAGCAAGGCGAAATAACTATGATAAGCGCAAATAGTTATAAGTTTAACGCGCTAACAACTATGCTTGCCGAAAGCGTAACTTATTTTTTAACCGACTATATAAACGCTGGGGTTGACGTGCCTTTGGGCGTATTTTCGGGTATAGGAATACTTCAAGGCGTTGGCACAAAAATAAAAATGCCACTCGTTGTTATAAGTTCTATTAAGTGCGAAGTAATTTCCACTTTTGAAAGTGCGGGTATCAACCAAACGCGCCACACTCTTTACGTTGACGTTACGCCCGATGCTTCCGTTATAACAAAGGTAACTAATAAAAAACTAGTTGATAATATACGCGTTATGATTTACGATAACGTTATAATAGGCAAAGTGCCTGAGGCGTATTTAAACGGAAACGTGTTTTCGGCATTTAAAACGCTTTAAATGATTGACAACAACTAAAAAAATGGTTATAATTTATGTAAATACATAAAAACTATGAAAAAGACAGGCGTTTTTGTTGTTGTAAAGAGATTAAGGGTGCTACGCTGAAAGCCCTTAACAACTGATAAAACGATATTCACTTTTGAGTTGCAAGCCCAAGTTTAGTAAGCCGTGCCGTTACGCTTCGTTACAGCGAATAAGGTGTAAAAATATTTTACACGAATTAAGGTGGTACCACGTAGTAAGAAACGTCCTTTTTAGGCGTTTCTTTTTTTTATTTTAAGGAGTAAATTATGAAGGAAAAGTTGTTAAACATTAAAGAACTTGCTACAAGTGACGTAAGTAGTGTTTCGTCGCTTAAAGAACTTTTTGACGTTAAGGTTAAATATTTTGGTAAAGTAGGTTTACTTACCGAACTTTCTAAAGGTATGAAAGACGTGCCTAAAGAAGAAAGACCAAACGTAGGCAAACTTATAAACGAAGTTCGCACGGAAATTGAAGAACTATTTTTAAGCCGTGAAGAAGTTTTAAAAAAGGAAGAACGTGCAAAAACGTACGTGAGCGAATCAATAGATATAACGATGCCGTCTAAAAAACGTAGCGTTGGCGCGCTTCACCCAATAACGTTAGTTAGAAACGAACTTATCGACGCTTTCGTTGGTATGGGTTTTAGCGTTTACGAAGGTCCTGAAATTGAAGAAGACTATTATAATTTCCAAATGCTCAATATTCCAAAAGACCATCCGGCGCGCGATATGCAAGATACTTTCTATATAACCGAAAACATACTCCTTCGCACGCAAACTTCGGCGGGACAAGCAAGGGTAATGCTCAAAGAAAAACCGCCTATTAAAATTTTAAGCCCAGGCAAGGTTTACCGTTCGGATAGCGACGCTTCGCACTCGCCAATGTTCCACCAAATGGAAGGCTTAGTTGTAGATAAAGGCATAACTTTATGCGACCTTAAAGGCACGCTTGACGAATTCGTAAAAATAATGTTCGGTAAAGACACTAAAACAAGGCTTAGGCCTTCATACTTTCCATTTACCGAGCCAAGCGTTGAAGTTGACGTTTCGTGTTCGGAGTGCCACGGCAAAGGTTGTAAACTTTGTAAAGGTACGGGTTGGATAGAAATTTTAGGCGCGGGCATCGTAAACAAAAAAGTTTTAGAAGACTGCGGTATTGATAGTAACGAATATTCTGGTTACGCGTTTGGTATGGGCATTGAAAGAATAGCAATTTTAAAATATAAAATTCCTGATATTAGGCTATTTTTTGAAAACGACGTGCGCTTTTTAAAGCAATTTAAATAAGGAGAAATTAGTTATGAAACTTCCATTAGACTGGTTAAACGATTACGTTGATATATCTGGCGTTTCCGTAAGCGAACTTGAAAGCAAATTGTTTTCTTGCGGTTTTGAAGTAGAAGAAGTTATTGAATACGGCAAAGAAATTTCGGGCGTTGTCGTAGGCGAAGTTTTAGAGTGTGAAGCAATTGAAGGCACGCACTTACACCTTTGCAAAGTTGACTGTGGCAAGCACGGCGTTTTCCAAATTTGTTGCGGTGCAGATAACGTTAAAGTTGGCATTAAAGCACCTTGCGCTCTTATAGGCGCAACGGTTTACGCTACGGGTAGCGACCATAAAACTATTGAAGGCGTTATGACTATAAAGGCTGGTAAATTAAGGGGTTACGACTCGTTTGGTATGCTTTGCGCCGGCGGAGAAATTGGCGTTACCGAAGATATGTATAAAGGCGCTTCTTACGACGGGCTTTTAATTTTAGATAATAGTTTAGAAAACGGTTTAGATATTAAGCCTATCGTTGGGCTTGGCGAAATTATTTTTGACATTGGCGTTACGGCAAATAGGCCGGACTGTCAAAGCATTTTAGGCTTAGCGCGTGAAGTTAGCGCCGTTTTAGGTAGGCCTTTAAAAATGCCTAACACGTCTTATAAAACCGTTGACGCTCAAACTTCTTCGAAATTAAGCGTAGAAGTGTTAGATAGCGAACTTTGCCCACGTTACGTTGCATCGTTTGTTGATAACGTTAAAATTGAGCCTTCGCCACTTTGGATGCAAAAAAGGCTTAAAAGCGTTGGCATAAACGCAATAAATAATATCGTAGATATTACTAACTTCGTTTTAACTGAAATCGGCCAACCTATGCACAGTTTCGACTATGCTAATTTAGAAGATAATAAAATTGTTGTTAGGCGCGCGTTAGACGGCGAAAAAATAACCACGCTTGACGATAAAGACTTTACGCTTGATAGTTCTAACTTAGTTATTTGCGATGGTAAAAAACCACAATGCATAGCAGGTATTATGGGCGGTAAAAACAGTTCCATCAGCGACGAAACTAAGCAAATTGTGTTTGAGTCTGCAATGTTTAAGCGCGATAGTATTAGAAAAACTTCTCGTAATTTAGGCAAGCGTAGCGATTCTTCTTCGCGTTTTGAAAAGGGGACTGACGCGTACATTGCTAAACTTGGTATGGAGCGCGCGCTTTCGCTTATTGACAGTTTAGGCGCAGGCACCGTTTACTCTAATTATATTGACGTAAATTCGGTTGACACTTCTTTAAAAACGCTCAACACTCAAATTTCTAAAATCAATAAAGTTTTAGGTATTGAAGTTCCAACCGATATAATTTCAAATATTTTAACTTCTCTTGAATTTGGCGTTAAAATTAACGGTGATAATATCGAACTTACAATTCCGCCATACCGCGACGATATTGTTGACTATCCAGACATTGCCGAAGAAGTTATTAGAATGTACGGTTACGACCATATTACAGATACTTTATTAGACGATGCTTCTTTAACCGTTGGCGGTTTAACAAAAGAGCAAAAAGATATAAATACCGCTAAAAATTATCTTGTAAACCAAGGTTTTTACGAAACTATTAACTATTCGTTCATTTCTAAAAAAGATTACGAACAACTTAATATTGACGCTGAAAGCGAAGAGTACAAATACATTAAAATATTTAATCCGCTTGGCGAAGATATGTCGGTTATGCGCACTTCGCTTATGCCGTCAATGGTAAAAGTAATTGCAACAAACCTTAACAAAAAGAATTTAGAAGGTAGGCTTTTTGAATTCGGCGTAGAGTACAAGCCAAAGGCGCTTCCACTTACCGAACTTCCAAACGAAAATTTATGTATTTCTCTTGGCGTATTTGGCGAAAACGAAGATTTCTTTACTCTTAAAGGCGTTGTAGAAGATTTATTTGAAGTTTTACACGCAAGTTTTAAGGTTGATTACGTTAGGTCGAATATTGAGTTTTTACACCCTACGCGTAGCGCAAATATCGTTATAGGAAACAGGGTTGTTGGTTTTATAGGCGAACTTAACCCAGAAGTTAGCGAAAAAATGGATATTGATAGGCGTGTTTACGTTGGCGAAATTTTCCTTTATGAAATTTTAAAAATGCTCAACAAAAAACCGCAATTTAAGGCTATTAATAAATATCCGTCTGTTGAAAGAGACTTGGCGCTCGTTATGGATAAAACCGTAACAAACGGTGAAATGATTAAACTTATTAAAAAAGCAAGTGATAAAACGCTTGTTTCGGTAGATATTTTTGATATTTACGAAGGTGGCGACCTTGCATTAAATAATAAAAAGAGTATGGCTTACCACTTAGTGTTTAACGCGTTTGACCGTTCTTTAACGCTTGAAGAAGTTGAAGCAAATATTCAAAAAATACTTGCTAACCTTAAAAAATTTAACGTTGAATTAAGATAATTTAAACCGCCACTAAAATAGTGGCGGTATTACGCTTTTATTATGATTGAAATTTTATCGCCCGCGGGCAACCTAACTAATTTAATAGCGTCGGTTGAAAGTGGTGCAAACGCGGTATATCTTGGTTTGCAAGATTTTTCCGCGCGTAAAAATTCAAAAAACTTCACTCTTGACGAGTTAAAGTACGGTGTTTCTTACGCTCATTTATTTGGTGTAAAATGCTATTTAACGGTAAATACTTTATATAAAGATAGTGAGCTAAAAGGCGTTTTAAAAGCGATAATCGACGCGCACAACCTTGGCGTTGACGCGCTTATATTGCAAGACTTGTTTTTGGGTAAAAAAATTAAAGAGTTTTTACCAAGCGTTACGCTTCATTTGTCAACGCAAGCGGGCGTTTGCAACGAGTTTGGCGCAATTCAAGCAAAAGAAAACGGCTTTTCACGCGTTATTTTAGCGCGCGAAACTAAATTTGAAGATATAAAAGCAATTTCTAAAATAATTGAAACGGAAGTTTTTGTGCAAGGCGCGCTTTGCACGTCGCTATCTGGCCATTGCTATATGTCGTCGTTTATAGGCGGAAATAGCGGTAATAGGGGATTTTGCAAGCAACCTTGCCGTATGCAATACGCTTACGAGTATAGCGACGGTACGCCTATTAAATTAGGCTACCCTTTATCTTTAAGCGACCTTTGTTTAAAAGATAGGGTGTTAGAACTTATAAACGCGGGTGTAACTTCGTTTAAAATAGAAGGGCGTATGCGTAGTGAAGAATACGTTAGGGCGTCCGTAATGCTATATAAAAGCGTAATTGAAAATAAAAATAGAGTTGACCTTTTTAAAAGTTTAAAAAAGGCTTTTAATAGGGGAGATTATACCGAAGGTTTAGCCTTTTTACAAAATAAAGATTTTATTAGTTCAAATATCCAAGGGCATAAAGGTTTAACGGTTGCTACCGTTGATAAAGTTTATAAGGAAACGTTTACAACAAAAAATTTCGTTAAGTTTAACGATGGCGATGCTTTTAAAATTTTGCGTAGTAACAGGGAAGTTGGCAACGGCTACTCAAAATGCGTAAACGGCAAACAAACGCTTTTTTATAAAGGAAAAATATATTTAGGCGACGAAGTTTCCGTAACTAAAGACGTGTCTTTAAACGATAAATTAAAAGTTAAAATGCTTAAAGATATAACTGTTAAAGTAAGCGTAAAAGTAGGCAAACCACTTGCGCTTTTTGCAAATGAAATTAGTGTTTTTACCGACACCGTTATTGAGCAAAGCAAAACTTTGCCAACAACAAAAAGCGAAGTTGTTTTAAACGTAAAAAAGGTTGATAAATATCCGTTTAACGTAAGCGTAGAGTTTATAAATTTTGATGAAAACGCTTTTGTTCCAAAAGGTGTGCTCAATAGATTAAGAGCCGAACTTTACGAAAAGTTATTTTATAAAAAAGTTTGTAAAATTAACGATAATATCGAAAAATATAACGATTTCATTACTTTTAAAAACTGTCAATTAGAAAGCGGTATAAAGGCAGTTATTACAACTGAACTTAAAAATGAAAGCGAATATAACGCCGTTATATACGCGCCTAAAAACTATAACGAATTAAGTAAAAGCGATATTGAATTTTTAAAGAATAATAACTATGAAGTTTACTTATATTTACCGCCTTTTATGAGCGGGCAAGACTTAAAAATTGTTGATAATTTGCTTTTATATTTTAAAGGTGTTTACGCAAATTCTTACTGGCATATAGAGTATGCAAAAGCGCGTAATAAAATCGTTTTTGCAGGCGTTGGCGTAAACGTTTTTAATAGCGTTAACGTAGAGTGGCTTTATAATAGTGGCGTAACTAAAATTTGTGCTTCAAAAGAATTGAGTTTAAGCGAAATTAAAAGTATAAATGAAAATTTAGTTGTACTAAACGGCAACGTTGAAATTATGGACTTAATTTACTGTCCGTTCTCAAAAGAGTGTAAAAATTGCAAGTATAGTGACGGAATTACTTTAAAAGACGGGCAAAATAGGCGTTTTATACTTGAAAGATATAAAATAAGCGAGTGTAGGTTTAGGCTTTACAACTGTTTTGATTTAAAAATTAAAGAAAGTGGATTTTCAACTATAACCGACTGTAAAATTAAGGAACAAAACTTATCAAATATTTATACGAGCGGTAATTTATTAAAGGGTGTTTTATGATAACTAACAAAACTTTAAAACAACTTGAATATGATAAAATCTTAGAAAAGTTGAATAGTTTTGCCGTGCTTGACGGCACTAAAAATTTAATAAAAAACCTTTTGCCAATAAGTGATTTTTTAGTGGTAAAGCATTTGCTTGATAAAACTAAAGAAGGCTACAATCTTTTATATAACGAAGGCGTTGGTGTTGTAGAACTCTTTATTCCACTTTTCGACGAGCCTGAAAGGGCTATGCGCGGTGGCGTTTTAAACTTTGGCGAACTTCTTAAATGCGCGCGTCTTTTAAAGGCTTCAAGAATAACTAAAAATAGTGTTCTTAGCGCTACTTCAAATGCGCCTATTTTAAAAGAAATAGCAAATAAAATTTATATAGAAAATAACTTAGAAAATTCGATATTTTCTAAGATTTTAAGCGAAACTCAAATTGCGGATACGGCGAGTGAAAAACTCTTTTCAATACGCCGTAGCATTAAAGAAATTACGGAAAAAATACGCCTTAAACTAAACGATTATATGCGTAAAGACGCTAACAAATTTATGCAAGATAACGTTGTTTCAAAGCGTTTTGACCGTTACGTTATCCCCGTAAAAAGCGAGTACGTTACAAAGGTTAAAGGTTTAATTCACGACCGCTCTCAAAGCGGAAATACTTTCTTTATTGAACCGCAAGAAATACTTGATTTAAACAACGAACTTAGAAACGCCGTAATTAGCGAAAATCAAGAAATTGAAAGAATACTTAGCGAACTTTCAAATCAAATAGGTTTAATATCAAATAGGCTTTACGAAAACGAAACTTACTTAGTTGATATAGACCTTACTTTTGCAAAAGCGCAATACGCTTATAAAACAAAAAGTATATATCCAAATTTAAACTCAAACGGAATTATAGATATAAAAACGGGCAGGCACCCTTTAATTGATAGTAAAAAAGTTGTTCCCGTGTCCGTTAGCGTTGGTCAAAACTATAACTACGTTTTAATTTCCGGCCCAAACACGGGCGGTAAAACGGTAACATTAAAACTCGTTGGCCTTTTAACTTTAATGGCAATGACGGGGTTATTCGTACCGTGTGAAGAAGAAAGCCAAGTTTCAACCTTTGAAAGCGTGTGCGCCGATATTGGCGACGAGCAAAGCATTGAGCAAAACCTATCAACTTTTTCTTCTCATTTAAAAAATATTATAGAAATTTTAGAAATAGCAAGCAAAAATTCGCTTATTTTAATTGACGAGTTAGGCGCGGGTACCGACCCAGACGAAGGTAGTGCTATTGCGCTTGCCGTTTTAACTACGCTTTTAAATAAAAATAGCATAGGCTTAGTTACAACGCACTTTAATTCGCTTAAAGAATTTGCTTATTCAAATAGCAAGGTGTTAAACGCTTCAATGGACTTTGATAATTCCACTTTTAAACCGCTTTATAAACTAAGGACGGGGCTTGCAGGTACTTCAAACGCTATTGAAATTGCAATTAGGCTTGGGCTTGACAGTCAAATTGCAACACTCGCAACGTCATTTTTGTCAAGTGAAAAAATTTCGTTTAACAATATGCTTAAAGAAGCGGAAATCGTTAAAGAAAGGGCGGAAAAGTTAGAAAGCGAAGTTAAAACTATAAAAGAAGAGCAAGTTAAATTATTAAATAATTTAAATTTAGAAAAAGAGAAATTTTATAAAGAAAAAGAAAAGTTTTTAACAAAGGCTAAAATTGAAGCCAAAAAAACGTTTTCTTCTAAACTTGAAGAAGCCGAAGAAATGCTTAACGAAATGAAGCAAATTTTTAATAAGGAAGAATATAAAAATAGCGACCTTGTTAAAATGGCAACTTTAAAAAATAAAATTTCTAACTTGCCGTTTAATTTAGACGAGCAAAATTCTACCGTAACAAATTATTCGCAAGTTGACTTAAAAACGCTTAAAGTAGGCGCAAAAGTTTACGTTAAAACACTTGAAAGTCAAGGCGAAGTGTTAGAAGTTAACCAAAATAAAGGCTACGTTTGGGTTTTGGTTGGCAATATGAAAACAAAATTAAAGCAAGGCGACGTTTTGCTTGTAAACAACAAGCCCGAAAATAAAAAGGGAATAAACGTAAGCGTTAAGCGTCAAATAAATAGCGAAGTTAAAACGGAATTAAACGTTATAGGGTTAAATCAAGACGAAGCGCTTTTAATGGTAGAAAATTTTATTGATAGCGCAATAGTTAAAAATTTAAAAGAAGTAAGAATAGTTCACGGCAAAGGCTTAAAAATACTTTCAAGCGCAATACACAACTATTTAAAGGGTGTAAAAACGGTTGATAGTTTTAGGTTTGGTAAATACGGTGAAGGTGAACACGGCGTAACTATAGTTACGTTTAAAGAATAGGGGGAAATATGGCTGGGGTAAACAGTTCATTTTTAGAAGTTTCAATAGGTCCAAATAATGAAAAAAAGCAAAAAACGGCGTATTTAGTGTTGTTTTGGATAAAAATAGCGTTATTAGTTCTTTCAATTAGTTGTTTTATAAACGCATTTTTCGTAAATAATTTGTTTTGGTTTCCACTTGCGTTATTCGTATTTTTTCTTGTAATAGTTTGGCATTTTCAACATAAATATTACAACTTTTACGATTACGCTTTCGTTATGGGTTCGGTTAGAACTAACGTTGTTATAAACAATAAAAAATCTAAACCTTTTGCTAACTTTGACTGTGATAAAATTATTAAAGCAGGTAATATAAACAGCGATTTTTACGTTAAAAACTGTCAAACTAACGAGTTTAAAGTTTATAAGGCAACGCCTAACGAACTTACCGAATACGACACGGTGTTTTTAGTTCAAGGTTTAAAAGAAGTTCGCATTATTATTTTACAGTTTAACGAAAAGTTTTTATCTAAAATTTTAAGTTCTTCATCACTTCAAAAATATGATAGAGAATATTTAAAACTCATATCAAATAAATAGGTTTTTATGCAAAAAATTATATATTTAGATAACGGTGCAACTACAAAGCCGTTTAAAAACTCAATAGAAAATGCGCAATCTTTTATTTATGAAAACTATTTTAATCCGTCTTCATTATATAAGGGCGGAATAAATGCAAGTTTGGCGCTAAACGATGCGCGTAAAACCATTTCAAGCGTTTTTGGCTTAAATTTTGACGCTGTGTTTACGTCTTGCGGTAGCGAATCTAATAACACGGTTATAAATTCGTATTTAAAGCGCGGTAACGCGGTAACAACTTTAAGCGAACATTCCGCCGTTTACGAGCCGTTTAACGAACTTAAAAAGACTGGCTACGACGCGCGCTTTGCTTCACTTAATTTAGACGGGTCTGTAAACGTTGAAAACTTATTGTCGTTAATAGATAAAAACACCGTTTTCGTGTCCGTTATGCACGTTAATAACGAAACGGGAGCAATAAACGATATAAACTACATAGCAAAACGCGTAAAAGCAATAAATCCACGCGTAATTTTCCACTCTGACGGCGTGCAAGCGTTTTTAAAAATTCCGTATACGCTTTCAAACGATATTGATTTTTACTCAATTTCCGCGCATAAAGTAAACGCGCTTAAAGGCGTTGGCGCGCTAATTAAAAATAAAAAAGTTAAAAATTTAAAACCGTTAATATGCGGTGGTGGTCAAGAAAGTGGACTTAGAAGCGGTACTGAAAACGTTTTTGGCATAAAAGTTTTCGAGTATAGCGTTAAAGAGCATATAAAAACGCTTACTAAAAGTTATGAAAACGCTAAAATGCTTAAAAATTACGTTGAAAGTAATTTAGATAAAAGCATTTTTAAAATTATTAGTAGTGATAATTGTTCGCCATACATTGTAAGCGTTTCTGCCGTTGGGCTTAGGGGCGAAGTTATTCAGCATATGCTTGAAGACTTGGGCATTTACGTTGGCACGGGCTCGGCTTGTTCGTCAAAAAATAGGCATAGCCGTGTTTTAAAAGCAATAGGTTTTGATGAAAGTGTGCTTGACGGTGCTATAAGAATAAGTTTTTCAAGCGAAACAACGCTTGGCGAAGTTGAAATTTTGGTAAACGCGCTCAGCGATTGTGCAAGAAATTTGAAAAGGACGATGAATAAATGAGTAAAGTTTTAATAATTCGCTGGTGCGAAATACATTTAAAGGGCAAAAATAGGGGCTTTTTTGAAAAACTTTTATTTGAAAATATAAAACACGCTATAAAAGATATAAATTGTAATTTAACGCGTATTCCAGGCAGATATTTAATTGAAAATTTAAGTGATTTTGACGTTGAAACTTGCATTTTAAAGTTAAAAGCGGTTAGCGGTATTCACTCTGTTTCTTTGGCAACTTGCATTGAAACGAGCGTTGAAAATATAAAAAACGTTGCCGTTAGCATTTGTAAAGATAAGGCGGGCACTTTTAAAGTTGAAACTAAACGCGTTGATAAAAAGTTTGAAATTCAATCAACGGAATTTTCGCGTATTGTAGGTGCAGAAATTTTAAAAAGCAACAAAAATTTAAGCGTAGACGTGCACAGCCCTAATTTTACGCTTTATATAGAAATTCGCGAAAACGGCAAAACTCACATTTTTACCGACACTATAAAAATGATGGGCGGTATGCCGGTTGGCTCGTCGGGCAAAGGTTTAGTTATGCTTTCGGGCGGTATTGATAGCCCCGTTGCTTCGTATATGATGGCAAAGCGCGGTATGAAAATTGAAGCGGTGCATTTCCACTCGTATCCGTACACGGGCGAACTTGCCAAGCAAAAAGTTATTGAACTTGCTAAAATTATATCAAACTATTCGCAAGGTTTAACGCTACATATAGTTAAATTTACTGAAATTCAAGAAGCAATACACGAAAAACTTCCAGAAGAATATATGATAACTATGATGCGCAGGTTTATGATGCGCATTAGTGAAAGAATAGCAAATAATATAGGTGCGGGTGCAATAATTACGGGTGAGTGTTTAGGTCAAGTTGCAAGCCAAACGGTTGAAAGTATAACTTCTTCACAAAACGCGGTTAAAGTTTTGCCCGTGTTAAGACCCCTTATCGGCTTTGATAAACTTGAAATTATAGATATTGCAACTAAAATTGGCACTTATGAAACGAGCGTTTTACCTTATGAAGACTGTTGCACGGTATTTTTACCTAAATATCCCGTTATTAAACCAAGGCTTGAAAAGGTTGAACATTTTGAAACGTTGTTAGACGTTGAAGGTTTAATAGAAAACGCTTTATCAAACATTGAAACGCTTAAATTGTAATTAAAGAAGGTTAATTATGGCAAAAATAAATAAATCTCACTTACTTGGCGAACTTTTGCTTTTAATTGCAACGCTTGCTTGGGGAACTTCGTTTTTTATACTAAAAGATACTATTGCTTCTGCTCCAACGTTTTTCGTTTTAGCAGTTAGGTTTTTAATTTCGGGAGTAGTGCTTGGAATTATCTTTTTTAAAAAGATGTCAAAATTAAATAAAAAAGTATTGTTTCAAGGCGTAGTTTTAGGTGTTATACTTGCGCTTGCTTACGTTATACAAACGCTTGGCTTGATATACACAACTCCGTCAAGAAACGCCTTTTTAACGGCATCTTACGCGGTTATGACGCCGTTTTTATACTGGTTCTTTACTAAAAACGCGCCAAAATCGTATAGTGTAGTTTCGGCTATTTTGTGTATAGTAGGCATAGGTTTTATATCGCTAACAAGCAACGCGGGCGGTGGCTTAAACTACTTGGTTGGCGACGGTTTAACGCTTATTAGCGCAATTTTTTACGCATTACAAATAATATATATAGATAAATATCAAACCGAACAAAAAAGCGATAGCATTTGCTTGCTCGCCATTGAACTTTTAACCGTTGGTATAATAAACGGTATACTTTCGCTTATTTTTGAACTTCCAAAAGGCGTTGAAGTTTACGCGTTGAATTTAGACCAAATTTTAAATATTTGCTATTTGACGGGAGTGTGTACGCTTGTAGCGCAGTTCTGTATGATATTCGGTCAAAAATTAACTACCGTAAACCAAGCGTCGTTAATACTTAGTTTAGAAGCGGTTTTCGGCGCGTTTTTTAGCGTATTGTTTGGTAGAGAAACGCTCTCTGCTATGCTTGTAATAGGTTTTATTATAGTGTTTGTTGCAATGCTTATAAACGAGTTCAAAATAGACGTTTTAAAACCTTTAATTAAGAATAAAAAGAAATAAAAAAAGCGTAGCAAGTGCTACGCTATTTTTTTCCACCCTTTTATTATATCATAAAAATGGGCGGTTGTAAATAGGTTTTTTAAAAATAAAGTTAGGTAAAATTTTTAAAAACTATATTGACATTTTTTATTTTTAACCTTATAATAAAAGTACAAAAGGGAGGGTAAACCGATGTACAACTAAAGTTCATACTAATTTAAGGAGGTGCTTAAAAATGTATGTAAAAACGTTAAAAAGAAGGTTACTCAAAAAGATTAAAGGTTAGTTGGAGGGCAGGCCAATGAATAGTGAAACAATAAAATAAACGCTTAACTCCGTAAAATGGGCGGTAAAGAACGCAAAGGTTTTTAATTAAAAACGGTAAAAAGCGCAGGCTTAAAAAAACTAAATAAATTCGCTTATAAGCGGTGTTTGAAGTGTTCAAGCACCGCTTTATTTTATAAAAAATGATAAAATATTATAATTAAAATTATAAAATATTATAAAAACGCTTTACATATTTATATAAATATTATATAATTTGATTATGAATAATATAATTTTAGAAATTAAGCAAAAAAAGAACGAACTAAAAATGACTAATAGCGATTTAGCCATAAAAAGCGGTGTTCCGCTTGGAACTATTAACAAAATTTTGTCAAACGCTACAAAGAGTGTAAAACAACAAACGCTTTTAAAAATTAACGAAGCGTTAAAAGGCGAAAGTGCCGTTTGTTCTAGTTTAGGTTTTGTAAAGGTTGGCGCATACACAATAAACACGCGCGTTGCCTCAGTAACCGAAAACTCAAGCGAAGTTATACGCGCTATAACTAAGGCGCATTTAAAGGGTGTTAACGTTTTAGCGTTTAACGGTTTAACTTTATCAAGCGCAACTTGTGGCGACCTTTACTATCAACAAAGTTTACTTGAAAATTGCGAGATAGAACTATTAAATATCGTAAATTCTACCATAAATAAAAATATGCTTATATTTTTAGGGCTTCCTATTAAGTTTGACGGGGCAATTTATAACGCTGTTTGCGCTATTTTTAACGGCAATATTTTAGGTTTTACACCTATCAACAATCTAAACGGCGCTAATGGAATAAAGCATAGGCAATTTTCAACTTTTTTCGGTGTTAAAACGGTAGTTTTTAACGGTGTTGAATATCCTTTTGGCTCTCTTTTATATACTGCTAAAAATATGCCGTCGTTAAAAATTGCGGTTGATAACGGCACGCCACTTAATAATAATCAAGCAACCGTTTTAATAAATTTAGCGTGTGTAAACGAAGTTGTTGGCAATAGTGAAACGTTGAAAACTTATATAAAGGCAAAATCGCGCGAGTTAACGCTTGGCTACGTTTACGCTAATGCAAGTTTAGGCGAATCTACAACAGACTTTTTATTTGCAGGCGGTAATTTTATAGCCGAAAACGGCAAAATTATAGCCGAAAGCCAAAAATTTACAAACGGCTTATTAGTTAGCGATTTAGACGTTTCTTATTTAGAAACGGAAAAGGCTAAAAATGGTTATAATTTTAGCGAAACAACACAATTTAAAACGGTATTTTTTGATACTTTAAACTTTTCAACAAATATTGATAGGCAATTTTCAAAAACCCCGTTTATTCCTTTAAACGACAAAGAACTTAGCGAAAGAGCGGAACTTATACTTTCAATTCAAGCGCAAGGCTTGGCAACACGAATTAAGCACGTTAATGCAAAAACGCTTGTAATAGGTGTTTCGGGCGGGCTTGATAGCACGCTTGCACTTTTGGTTTGCGTTAGGGCTTGTAAAATTTTAAATAAGCCGTCAACTGACGTTTTGGCTATAACAATGCCTTGTTTTGGCACTACGAGTAGAACTAAAAACAACGCCGAAAATTTATGCAAAGCGCTTAACGTTACTTTTAAAGAAATTGATATTAAAAACGCCGTTTTACAACATTTTAAGGATATCGGGCAAAGCGAAAATGATTTTAGCGTTGCTTTTGAAAATTCACAAGCGCGTGAAAGAACGCAAGTTTTAATGGATTTAGCAAACAAAGTAAACGGCTTAGTTGTTGGCACGGGCGACCTTTCCGAACTTGCGCTCGGTTTTGCGACCTTTAACGGCGACCATATTAGCAATTATGCCGTAAACGCTTCTATTCCTAAAACGCTTATATTCTATCTTGTAAAATACGAAGCAAATAGGCTTAAAGGCGCGGTTAAAGAAACGCTTTACGATATAGTTTCTACGCCCGTTTCGCCAGAACTTTTACCGCCAAGTAACGATAGTATAAAGCAAAAAACCGAAGATATTGTTGGCCCGTATATTTTGCACGACTTTTTCCTTTATTACGCTTTAAGGCGTTATTATACGCCAAAAAAGGTGTATGAAATTGCAAAAATTACCTTTAAAAACGATTTTGACAGTCAAACCTTGTTAAAATGGCTTAAAAATTTTTACAATAGATTTTTTAACAATCAATTTAAGCGTTCTTGTCTTCCAGACGGGGTAAAGGTTGGCTCGGTTGGAGTTTCTCCGCGCGGAGATTTTGAAATGCCAAGCGATGCAATAAAGCAAGACTGGATAAACGAAATAAATTCTTTAACTTAATAAAAAAACGGCGTAAGGCTAAACCTTACGCCGTATTTATTTAAAATTTATCTTTTTGGTTGAGTGAGAGCGAAAGCGTCAAACACTTTATCAACTTCTTCTTTTGTTAAAATACCTTCGTCAACAACGAGTTGTTTTATAGGTATATTTTCTTTAAGCGCCTTTTTAGCAAGCACGGCAGACTTTTTGTAGCCGATAATAGGGCAAAGCGCCGTAACGATGCCTACGCTGTGGTCAAGAAGTTCCTTACAAACTTCGCGGTTTGCGGTAATGCCAACTATGCAGTTTTTAGTAAGCGTATCCATAGCGTTTTTAAGAGCCGTAAGTGATTCGAATAATTTATAGAAAATTACGGGCTCGAAAGCGTTAAGTTCAAATTGACCCGCTTCACAAGCCATTGCAACGGTCGTGTCGTTACCGATAACCGCAAAAGCAACTTGCGAAACAACTTCCGGTATAACGGGGTTTACTTTACCCGGCATTATAGACGAGCCGTTTTGCATAGGCGGTAAGTTGATTTCCATTAAGCCCGTGCGCGGACCGCTTGCCGAAAGCCTTAAATCGTTGCTCATTTTTGAAAGGGCAATAGCAAGTGATTTTAACGCGCCCGAAACGTAAGCAAACGCGTCTAAGTTTTGAGTAGCGTCAATTAAATCGTCGGCTTGCGTCAATTTATAGCCAACTACGCTTGATAAATCTTCAACGACTTCGTTAAGATATTTAGGAACCGCGTTTATTGCTGTGCCTATTGCGGTAGCGCCAAGGTTTACCGTGTACATATACGCAGTTGCGCTTTTAATCATTTCTTTACACCTTTTTAAAGCGGAAGCGTAAGCGTTAAATTCTTGACCGAGCCTTATAGGAACAGCGTCTTCAAGTTGAGTTCTGCCCATTTTAACGATATCGTCGAATTCAACGGCTTTTTTATCAAGTTCTAAAATCAAATTATCTAAACTGCTTAAAAGCGAAGTCGTAAACTCTATAATTGTGAGTTTACCAGCGGTAGGAATAACGTCGTTAGTAGATTGACCTTTATTAACGTGGTCGTTAGGGTGGCAAATATATTCGCCCATTTTACCGCCTAAAATTTCGGTAGCGCGGTTTGCTATAACTTCGTTTACGTTCATATTAAGCGTTGTGCCTGCACCGCCTTGAATAGCGTCTGTAATAAACGCGTCGTCAAGTTTACCGTTGAGCGCGTCTTCACACGCTAAAAGAATAGCGTTGTAAATTTCTTTAGAAATTTCGCCAGCGTTATAGTTTGCAATAGCGCACGCTTTTTTAACTCTAACAACGTTTTTAACGAAGTTATCGTTTACTTTAACGCCCGTTATTTGGAAGTTGTTAAAACCTCTTAACGTTTGAACGCCGTAATAGGCGTTTATAGGTACGTTTAATTCACCAATAGAATCGCTTTCTTTTCTGTAATTCATAACATATCTCCTTATTTTAATTCTAAATCAACGAAATTTCAATGTCAATAGTAAATAAAATTACCGAATAAATTTAAATTTTTTGACTAAATATTTAATTTTTTTGAAACATTTGACTTGATTTTTTTATAAAAATAAAATATAATTATAACGATAAGGAGTTACACTATGAAAGAAAACGTTTTAGACGAATTAGATAAAGCCATTTTAATACTACTTGCAAGCAATGCTAAAATGCCCGTTAAAAAAATTGCCGAAAAAGTTTTTGCATCTGCTCCAACGGTAAATGCAAGAATTATGGAACTTTCTAAAAAGGGCATAATTAAAGGTTACCGCGCGGAAATTGACACTTCGCGCTTTGGCGATTCTATTAAATGTTACATAAATATTGAAGTTGATACAACGCTTAGAGAAGCCGTTTACGAATTTTTAAAAGGCTCTAAAAACGTTATTTCTTGCGATAGGGTAACGGGCGAATATTCCTTCGTAGTTCAAGCCGTGTTTGAAAATATGCAGGAAATGGACGCGTTCGTTGACGGTGCTCAACGTTTTGGCAAAACAAAAACTCAAATAGTATTTTCAACGATTATTAGCCCAAGAAACGTTATAGTTTAATAGTAAAATTGCGGATGCAAATTAGCACCCGCAATTTTTTATTAAGTTGTAAATTAAAGTTGAATTAACCCTGTGAAAATCAAAATTCCCGCACTAACCATAGGAATAAGACCTTCAAGCATAATAACCCAGTTAGAAGGCGTTTCTAATACGTCAAGCCCGCGTGAAATGAAGTACGCGATATAAAGAAGCGACCAAACAAGGAACATAATGCCGTCTATAAGCGCGCCTGTTACAATAAAGTAAATGCCAAAAGCAATACTGATAAGCGCAACTAATAAACTAAACCAACCAAGGCTTGATTTGGAAATATCCCAAATGTCAACAGCACAAACGTAAAGGTTAGTTATGCCTAATAAAAGTGTAAACATATATAAAAGTTGTACACCACCGTCAAGGCTGGTTAAAATGCCAACCGTTGATAAAATTGTTACGATAACGCCTGCAAGAACGTTAATAACTGCAGTTTCATTGTTATCGTTTTCGTCAATAAGCGGTAAAAAGCCGTTTAAAAAGAAGGCAATACCGCTAAAAATTAAACAAATTGCAATCATAATAATTCTCCTTGCTATTATGTTTGCCACTTTTTAATTTTTTAATACAATTTTTAAAAAATAAAAAACGCTTAATTAAAAATTTTAAAAAAGCGTTTTATTTTTTACGTTTTATTTAGTTTCGTAACTGTCTTCAATAATAATGTTAGCGTCTTTAGCAAAGCGTTTTACCGACTCAATTCCGTTTTCACATTTTGCCTTGCTTGAATAATCTTCGCTAATGCAAATTAAGCGGTTTGCGCCAGAAAATAATTTAAATCTAAAATGGCTATATTTATCAACGCTAATTGCAAAGTGCCCGTCGTCAATATTTTTCTTTATTGTCAAAATACCGTTTTTTACGCCTGCAAGGGAAGTGTAGTTTTCGGTTTTTAATAACACACCGCCGTTTGACGCAATAAGTTCTGCGCGGAATTTATCTTCTTCTTTTATAATTTTCCATTTGCCAAGATATTGACGCTTAACTTCCGTTGTTTTAGATTTTTCAGGTTTTGCCGTTTCTTTTTTTGCTTTTTTAGAAGTTTTAGAAGTGGATTGTTCTTCCGTTTTAACGTCTTCTTTATTAGGCTTTATAGGTTGCTTTGTTTTTTTAGTTGATTTCTTCTTTTTAGCAACCGCCTTTTCGTTAGTTTCGTTAATATATTCTAAAAGTTCGTTGGGGTTAGAAACGTTATTAGAAATATTGTCAATTTCTTCTGGTGTTAAAGAAGTAACTGCGCTTTGGTCGTTATTATCAAATTTTTTATTTTTAATTTTACTTGATTGAATTCTTACAAAAATTATAATTAAAACCGTTATAACCGCAAGGGCAACTATTCCAAGGGCAACGTAACTCATATAATTATGGTAAACGTTCAATAAAAATTCCTTAACCTTTTCCATATTAGTACTCCATTTGTTTTTCTAATATAATATTATAACTTTTTTTATAAATAGTCAATACAAATATTGCAATTTTTATAAGAAAGTGGTAAAATATTTTTTGAATAGGGAGGCAATAAGAATGAATAGGGCAAATTCAAGGCAAATTAAGGTTGTAATTATAGGCGCGGGCGCATCGGGAATTATAACCGCAATTAAACTCTCGCAAAAATTCGGCGGTCAAAACGTTTTACTTATTGAGCGCCTTTCACGCGTTGGAAAAAAGATTTTATCAACGGGAAACGGTCAATGCAATTTAAGTAACGCAAATATAAAAACCTGCAATTTTCACGGTAAAAACCCACAATTTGCTTACGATTTAGTTAAAAAATACGACCAAAATTCGTTTATATCTTTTTTAAATGAATTAGGCGTTTTAACCGTTTACGACGGGGCTAAATTGTATCCGTATTCACATCAAGCGTCTTCCGTTTTAGACGCGCTCCGTTTTAAACTTGAAAGTTTAGGCACTCAAATTTTATATGATAGCAAAGTTGTAGATATTAAAAAGAACGGCACGTTTAAAGTAGTGCTTGATAACGGCAATGATATAGAAACTCAAAACGTGGTAGTGGCGGTTGGCGGTAAGTGCGCTTCGCATTTAGGAACTGACGGAACTTCTTATAACTTGCTTACAAATTTCGGGCATAAACTAACTAAACTTAACCCTGCAATAGTACAGTTGAAAGTTGATAAAAACAAAATTAAAGGTTTAAAAGGCTTAAAGCATAAGTCAAGCGTAAAAGCGGTTGTAAACGGCAACGTTTTAACGTCTTTTGTGGGCGACCTTTTGTTTGGCGACGGGTATATTTCAGGCAACTCTATTTTCTACGTTTCAAGTTATTTAACGGGCAAGCAAAACGCACAAGTTGAAATTGACTTTTTAAGCGATTTTACCGAAAGCGAAATTACAAACTTTTTAACAAATAAAGCAAAAAATTGCTCGTATTTAACGGCAGAATACTTATTCAACGGAATTGTAAACAATAAAATAGCGTCGTATATTTTAAAAAGCGAATTAGGTATAGACTTAAATTCAAAAATAACCGCTCTTGATATTCCGCGTTGTGTTAAAGTGCTTAAAAACTACGCTTTAAAGGTTGAAGGTACTGCAAATTTTGATATGGCGCAAGTTACGAGCGGTGGCATTGTTACAAGTGATTTTGACGGCAACACCTTAGAAAGTAAGTTGTGTTCTAACTTGTATGCTACGGGCGAAGTTTTAGATATAGACGGCGACTGTGGCGGATATAATTTACAGTTTGCTTATTCAACGGCTTGTGCCGTGGCGGAGGCTATAAAATGAGCACCTTTTCAAACGTAAAAATGCCTATTGACGCAAGCGTTGAAGATTTAAAGTTAAGAGCGGCGAAAATGGAAAGAATTCCACTTCAAAGCGTAAAGCACTTTAAAATTAAGAAAAAGTCGCTTGACGCGCGCTTTAAAGGCGACTTAAAATACGTTTACTCCGTTGAAATTTCAGATAAGGAAGAAAAAGAAGTTAAGCGCGAATATAAAAAATGTAAAAAGCAAGCAAACGTTTTAGTTGTTGGCGCAGGCCCTGCAGGTTTATTTTGCGCGCTTGACCTTTTACGTTACGGGCATAAAGTTACGTTAATTGAGCGCGGTAAAAGCGTAGAAAACAGAAATAAAAGCATTTCTAATTTTATAAAAACGCGCGTTTTAGATACTGAAAGCAATATTCAATTTGGCGAAGGCGGTGCAGGTTGTTTTTCTGACGGAAAACTTAACACGGGTGTAAATAGCGAGTTTGCAACCACCGTTATTGAAGATTTTTTAACTTTTGGCGCACCAAGTGAAATAGGGTATCTTAGTAAACCGCATATAGGCAGTAACAATTTGCCAAACGTTATTAAAAATATGCGCAACCACATTATTGAACTTGGCGGTAGGGTATTGTTTGAAACAAAACTTACCGACCTTGAAATTAGCGCAAATTCTATAAAAACCGCAACTTTTGGCGAGTTTAAAGAAAGTTTTGACGAAGTCGTTTTAGCGGTAGGGCATAGCGCGCACGACGTTTATAAATTGCTTGATGAAAAAGGCGTGTTTTTAGAAAGTAAAGAGTTTGCCGTGGGGCTAAGAATTGAGCATTTGGCTACCGATATAAATAAATGTCAGTACGGCGAAGATTATTTAAAATATAATAATTTGCCAACCGCCGAATATAAACTCGTTTCTTCACTAAACGGTAGGGGTGCGTTTACGTTTTGTATGTGCCCGGGCGGTTACGTAATGCCTGCGTCGTCTAATAAAAACACGGTTGTTGTAAACGGTATGAGTAATTTTGAAAGAAACGCCGAAAACTCAAATAGCGCGGTTGTTGTTCAAGTTAAAAAGAGTGATTTTGGCGAAGGCGTTTTTGACGGGCTAAATTATTTAAATAATTTAGAGCATAAGGCGTTTTTACTTGGCGGTGAAAATTATTCCGCACCTTGCCAACTCGTTGGCGAATATTTGGCGGGCGTGTCTCAAAACGGATTTGGCAAAGTTAAGCCGTCGTATTCGCTTGGCGTTACTAAGGCAAGCCTATCTTCTTTATTTAGCGAAGAAATTGACACAACGCTAAAATGTGCGATAGTAGATATGGCAAAAAGAATTGACTGTTTTGCTTCGTTTGACGCTGTTTTAACGGGTGTTGAAAGTAGAACTTCTTCACCAATTCGCGTTACGAGAACGGAAAACGGCAATAGCGTAAACGTTTTAAATTTATATCCTTGTGGAGAAGGTTGTGGCTATGCGGGCGGAATTACAAGCGCGGGTGCAGACGGTAAAAAAATTGCAAAACTTATAAATATTAAATACGGTGGAGAGTAAAATTTCCACCGTTTTTTTTGCTTACACGACAATTTTTTTAAAATTTAAGAAAAATAAATCTTTACATTTTGAACAAAATGTGTTAAAATTTGCTTATGTACAATTGCATAGTTAAATATTCATCAAAAATTAGCGGTCAAACATCAAGGTATAAGTCAAAAGGAACGCTAAACACGATAAACGGTAAAACCAAGTTATCGTTTTCGTTAGAAAGCGGTCAGAATTTTTCACTTTTTATTCTAAATGACGGTGGCGTTCGTTTAATTAGCGAAGGCGAATCAAATTATTCTATTCTTTTTAAAAATCAAGTAGATTATCCATTTTTTATTTCATTAGGCGCATTTAAAATTGACGCAAGCGCAAATACCAAATTAGTTAAAACAAGTATAAATGAAAGCAGGTTAGAAGTTAGCATTAACTATATTTTTACGTGCGGAAAAGAACAAGACCATAGAACTATTAAAATTATTGCGGAGGTTATTTAATTTTGGTTATAAATTATTACGGGCACTCTTACTTTTTAATTGAAGGGAAAGAGTATTCTATCGCGTTAGACCCTTTTAAAAACGTTGGTTTACACGAGCAACAAGTTACGGCAGATTACGTTTTTTGTTCTCACGAACACTATGACCATAACAACGTTAGTTTAGTTAAAAACGCCAAGCGCGTTAAAAACGGTGGTAACTTTAAAATTGTTAAAGGTTGCCACGATAACGCTGGTGGTACGCTTCGCGGAAGTAACGATATTTTAATTTTTTGTTTAGACGGTAAAAAACTTTGCTTTTTTGGCGACGAAGGAGAAACGTTTAACGAAGAAATTATTAAAGAGTGTAAAGGGGTTGACGTTTTGTTTATTCCTATCGGCTCGGTTTACACTATTGACGCGTTAACGGCTTTAAACTATATAAACTTAATTAAGCCAAAAACGGTTATTCCTATGCATTATAAAATTAAAGGAAGTAAAATTGATATAAACGGAATAGAAAGTTTTACTAAACTTATTGATGAATATTCTGTTAAAAACAGTCCGTACCTTTACGACGGGCGTAACGAAGTTGTAATATTAAACCCACAAATAACGGAGGTGTAAAATGAAATATACTCGTGATTTTTTAGAAAAAAGTAAAGGTGTTGAAAGTTTACGTATTATTATGCGCGAACTTGGCGGTACGCCTTCATCAAAATCAAAAAACGAACTTATTGAAGATATTTTAAAGATACAAAACGGCGAACTTATTCCTAACAAAAGCGGTAAGGGTAGAAAACCGCGCCAAACAGACGTTGAATATCAAGATTATAGAAACGGTTTAGATATTGAAATAGAAACGGAAGTAAGAAGCACCCAAGAAGACGACGAAATAATAGAAAATTCCGTAAAAGACGGTGCTCTTGTAAAAGGTATTTTAGAGTTTCATAGCGACGGTTACGCTTTTATGCGCGGTGAAAACTACGAAGCGAATTTAACGAGCGATATTTACGTTTCTAAAAACACTATTAAATACTTTAAATTAAGGCGTGGCGACTACGTTGAAGGTTACGCCGAACGCTTGCACTCTAATTCTTCACCATCGCTTAAAAAGATTGTTTCGTTAAATGGAAAACCTTACAATTTTAACGATATTCGCCCAAATTTTGACGATTTAACACCTTGCTATCCAGACCAAAAAATTAAACTTGAACTTAGCGATAGTAAAGACGATTTATCTATTAGAGCAATAGACCTTTTATCGCCTATAGGGCGTGGTCAACGCGGGCTTATAGTTGCACCGCCAAAGGCAGGCAAAACTACGCTTTTAAAGAAAATTGCTTACTCTATTGAAAAAAATTACAGCGATATTAAACTTTTAGTTTTACTTATTGACGAAAGGCCTGAAGAAGTAACCGATATAAAACGCTTTGTAAAAGGCGAAGTCGTTTACTCTACTTTCGACGAAGCGCCCGACCACCATATTAGAGCGGCGGAACTTGTGTTAAATAGGGGTAAAAGGCTTGTTGAACAAGGCGAGCACGTGGTAATTTTACTTGACTCTATAACCAAATTAACGCGCGCGTATAACGCGATTGTTCCGTCGTCTGGCAAAACGCTTTCGGGCGGTATTGACCCGCTTGCGCTTCAAGCGCCTAAAAAGTTCTTTGGCTCGGCAAGAAATATTGAAAACGGTGGTAGTTTAACAATTCTTTCTACCGCGCTTGTTGATACGGGCTCTAAAATGGACGACGTTATTTACGAAGAATTTAAAGGCACGGGCAATATGGAAATTATACTTTCGCGTACGCTTAGTGAAAGAAGAATTTTCCCTGCTATCGACCTTTATAAATCGGGCACTCGTAAAGATGAACTTTTACTTTCGCAAGAAGAATTAGACGCCGTTTACTTTATTCGCAGATATTTAGATAGAAACGACGATGCTATTCAAAACTTATTAGATATGTTAAAACGCACCGAAACCAACGAAGAATTCGTTAAAAAATGCCCCGCTTGGTGTAAGATGATGTCCAACTGAAACTTAATGGTTTATTTAAAAAGCAAAGAACTAAAAAATCTATTTGAAAAGTAAACGCCCATACGCTCTGGGTGAAACTGAACGCCGTAGATTGGCAACGATTTATGTTTAATTGCTTCAATAGTTCCGTCTTCACTAACGGCGCAAACTTGTAAACTTTTTGCAACCACGTCTAATTTTTCAACGTGGCAAGAGTTTACTTCAATAGTTTTATTAAAATGCGGTAGCAAAAAACTGTTTTTTAAGTTGGTTATTTTATGGCGCGCGTTCTTTTCGGTATAAAAATGGTTTTCAACGCTCGATAGCGTTCCGCCAAAAAACACGTTAATTGCTTGCATACCTTTGCAAACGCCTATTATAGGTTTTCTTTGTTTAACAAACTCTTTAATTAGGTATTGTTCGCAAACGTCGCAAACCGCGTCGTAATCATAACTTATTGAAACGGGCTTTCCATAAAGATACGGAATTATATTTCCGCCACCCGTAAGTAAAAGGGCATTACAGTTTTTTATTAGCGTCGTGTTTTTTGAAAATACGTAACTAACGCCTATATTTTTTAAGGCGGTAAGGTAGTTTGTTAAGTTTAAACCGTTATCATAAACAAAAACTTGCATACTACATTTTATTAAAATAATTATATTTTTGTTAAAAGGTGAAATATGAAAAATACTAAAAAGACTATCGGTATGGTAGTTGCAATGGAAAAAGAAATAATTCCGCTTTTAAGTGAACTTGGTAGCCAAATTAACGATTATACCGTTTGTGGCTTTACTATTAAGCAATACAATAAAAACGGCAAAGATATCTATTTAATAAACAGCGGGATAGGCGAAATTTCCGCTTCAAGCGCAACTGCAATTTTAATAGGCGTGTTTAACTGTAATTTAATTATCAACTTTGGCGTTTGCGGTGCTTTAACTAAAAAAACGGGGCTATTAGAAACCGTGCTTGTAAACGGCGTTGTTCATTACGACTTTGACCTTTCCGCTATCGACAACGTAAAGGTAGGGCAATATCCAAATTACGAAAGCGCGGTTATAAGCGTTGATAACGAAGTTTTAAATTTTGCTAAAAATTTATATCCTAATTTAAAAACCGTTACTTGCGCAAGTGCCGATAAGTTTTTAGAAGACATAGCGATTAAAAACAGTTTAAACGAATTATACGGCGCTTTAATTTGCGATATGGAAAGCGCGGGTATAGTGCTTGTATGCAACAAGGCAAGCGTTCCCGTGTTAATGATTAAAGCCGTTTCTGACGGTGAGGGCGGAGCGGAAGAATACAACCAAATGGTTAAAAAAGCGGTTGAAGCGTACAAGGCTATTACGCTTAAAATAATTGAAGCGTTTTAAGGTGAATTATGTATAAAGTAAGTTGCGAATTTGATAAACAAAAAGTTATAAAAATGAATAAAAGCATCGATAAAGGCGCTATTATTTCATCAATTTGTATGTGCGCGCTATTATTAGTGATAGGCGCTATTACGCTCGTTATGGGTTTAACCGAAGAAAAAATAAATTGGCTTTCGGTTGTAATAGGCGGTTTTGCTTGCATATTTTCAATTTTTCCCGTTATAAACACTATTTCCACTTCTAAAAAAGGGCTTGAAAGTGCCGTTAAGCAAACGGGCGTTGAAACTACTCCGCTTAAAATCGAATACGTTTTTAAAGAAAGGCGCATAGAAGTTAAGCAATATAAAGGCGATACCGTAAAAGAAGAAACTATAATGTTTAAAAACGTTGCTTCGCTTAAAAAAACTAAATACGGCATTTCGTTTTATTTAGACGACGGTGTAATGTATTATTTTGAATATGGTGATATAGTTGTTGGCACGGTAGAGCAAATTTTAGCGTTATTTAAGAAAAATAACGTAAAAGTTCCTAAAATATAGAATTTAATTAGCCCGCTTTTAATAGTATATAAATAGAAATGGTGTATATATGAAAAAGCGGACTTTTATAATTACTAACGCGCTACTTATTTTAATAGTTTTGGGCGTTTTGTCGGTTGCGTTTTTGCCAAAAAAAGTGCAAAGCATAAACGGCGGGCAAAGTTACGGCGCAATTTATAACGGAAACAGGCAATTTTCAAACGTTTCTTTAATGATTAACGTTTATGAAAATGCGGAAGTTGTAAAACAAATGGTTAGCGTATTAAACGAAAACGAAGTAACCGCAACCTTTTTTGTTGGCGGTTGCTGGGCAGACGATAATTTGGAAACGCTAAAACTAATAGTAAATAGCGGGCACGAACTTGGAAATCACGGCTACTTTCACAAAGACCATAAAAATTTAAACGAAAGTCAAAATAGGCGTGAAATTTTAGATAATAACAACGTTATACGCGCTTTAACAGGCGTCAATATGACTCTTTTTGCACCGCCTTCGGGTTCGTACTCTAAAACTACGCTAAAAGTAGCGTATAATTTAGGGTATAAAACTATAATGTGGTCAAAAGACACTATAGACTGGCGCGATAGCGATAAAAGTTTAATTTTAAAGCGTGCAACGTCGAATTTAGAAAACGGCGACCTTATTTTAATGCACCCAAAACAGCATACTCTTGACGTTTTGCCACAAATTATATCAAAAATAAAAGAGCAAGGCTTTTCAATAGTTAGCGTTTCTAAAAACGTTGAATAATAATTTTTTTAATCTTACTAATACTAATAGGGAATTTATGGACTACTTAAAGAAAATTAACGACAAATTAACCGTTATCGTAAGCGGAAGCGACGCGCTATCTACGTCGTTTGCCATTATGGTTGGCACGGGTAGTGTAAACGAAAACGATAAAACTAACGGGCTTTCACATTTTATTGAACATATGAATTTTAAAGGCACTAACGAAATGACCGCCTTTGAAATTTCTAACGCGTTAGAAACTTACGGCGCTAATTTTAACGCTTATACGGGTGCAGACGTTACTTGCTATTACGCTCAAACACTTAGCGAAAATTTGGAAGACGCGTTTAGGGTGTTTTCAAGCGCGGTGTTTAATTCTATATATAATAGTGCCGAACTTGAAAAAGAAAAGGGCGTTATTTTAGAAGAAATAAATATGAGTTTAGATAGCCCGGAAGACGTTTGTTACGACCTTTCCGCACTCTCTTATTTTGGTTCTAACGGTTACGGAAGAACTATTTTAGGAACGAGCGAAAACGTAAAATCGTTTACAAAAAGCGATATTTTAGAGTATTTAAATAAGTATTACGTTGCAAATAACGTTTGTATTACTTTTGCGGGTAACGTTGATATAGATACTGCGGTTAGGCTCGTAAACACTTACGTTGTGCCTTTTATTTCTTTTAACGAAAAGGCAAAAGAAGAAGAAAGAAATTTGGTAAATTTAAAGCAAAACTTGTCTACTCAAAAAGATATTGAACAAGTGCATTTTTGCTTAACTTTCAATTCGCCAAACTACTTAGATTGCGACCGCGTTGCAAGTGAAATTGCAACTTCTATTTTGGGCGGTGGTATGAGTAGTAGGCTTTTTCAAAAGGTGAGAGAAGAACTTGGGCTTGCATACTCAGTTTACGCAACGTCAACGCGCTTTAAAGACGTTGGAACTACGTCAATTTACGCGGGCGTTAACCCAAGTAGCGTAGATAGTGCATTTAGCGCCGTTTTAGAAGTTATTTCTAATCTTAAAACTAACGGCATTACAAACGATGAGTTTATAAGGGTTAAAAACCAAATAAAATCTTCTACCGTTTTTTCGCTTGAAAGAACGATGTCAAGGGCACAGTTATTTTCTAAATATTACTTAAATACGGGTAAGTTATATAACGTTACCGAAAGGTTAAACGCGTTAGACTTAGTTAGTAAAAGCGACGTAATAGATGCACTTAATTACTTTGATATAAACAATATGTCTACCGCAATAGTAGGTAAAAACGTCAAGCCGTTAAAATAAAAAAAGGTATGCTTTGCATACCTTTAATTTTTTGCTTTGGTTATAGTGCCGTTACGTTATTGTTACAAAAACAACCCGTTGTTGATAGCAAAGTTGCAAGTAAAAGTGCTTGCGTTAGCGTTATAGTGTTGTTGGAAACTAATAAGAATAAAATTCCTAATAAAACTAAGTACGTTGAATTCATAAAACTCCTTTTTACAAAAAATACTCTATTATTACAATATGCGTCAAAATTTGAAGTATGAACGCATTGACATATTTTCTTTCGTGTATTATCATTTTTATAAATAAGTAAGGGAGTTAAAATTATGGCAATAAGTCAAACTGTTTTACTACTTGATAAGCGCACGCAAGGGTTAATTAGCGATTACGTGCCAAATGATGAAATTTTAGGGGATTTAGTAGGCTTTTTTAGCGTTTTTAGTGACGTTACAAGGTTAAAAATTGTGTCTTCGCTTGCAATAAGCGAAATGTGCGTAACAGATTTATCTATTATGCTTAACCTTAATCAAACAACCGTTTCGCATCAACTTCGCATTTTAAAAGACGTTGGCGTTGTTAAATGTAAACGGCAAGGGAAAATCATTTTTTATTCGCTTAGAAACGAAATTATAAACGAAATACTTTTAAAAGGCGTAGAATTTTTAGGTTATTAAAAGAATAAAACGGCGAAATAATCGCCGTTTTTTCTTTTGAACTAAAATCTTATTTACAACCGCAACCGCCAATACCGTAAGGCTTTTTGTCGCCTTTACAGCAACATAATAACACTAAAAGTATAGGTAGTAAGCAACCACAGTTGCAAAGTTTGTCAAAAACGTTGGTAATGCAACCGTTACCACATAAGCAAAGAATTAAAAGTATAATAAGTATGTATAAACAGCAGTTATCGTTAAAACCAAAAAAGTTCATCATTAAATTTTATCCTCCAAAAATTTTTTTTGATATTGCTATCACTACATTGTATTTAATTTTTTAAAAAAATGTTACAAAGTGTTGTAATTTTTACTAAAATATATTAAAATATATTTGCAGGCACTTTTTTAAGGCTTGACTTTTATTATTTTTTATTTATCTTACGGGTATCTATATAGAACTCGATTGGAGGCTTTATGAAACAAATATCATCAAAACAAATTGCATATTTAGGCTTGGTTTCGGCATTAATGTTCGTATTTTTGCTTATTGAAACCTATTTATTAACGATTGCGTTCGGTGCATTAACTCCGGCAATACTCACTTTGCCGTTTGCCGTTGCGCTATCGCTTTTTTTAGGCAAAAAAAGTATGTTTTTAGGCGGAACTATATTCGGTGTGTGCTCGTTTGTGCTAGCAAGCATAATAGCAAATCCCGTTTTTATTAACCCGCTTATTTCAATTTTACCAAGAATTTTAATAGGCGTTGTTGCTTATTTTGCATTTGTTTTAGCAAAAAAATTATTCAAAAACGAAATTGTTGCTTGTTCGGTTGGCGGTGTTTTTGGCATTTTAACTAACACGGTTTGCACAATTTTTATGCTTTGGGTGTTTAATTATAGCGCGCTTGCCGCGGTGTTTACAACAATTATGTCAATAAACTTCGTTGGCGAAATCGTTGGTGCTATAATTTTAGTTCCCGTATATTACAAAGTTTTAAAAAGGGTGAATAAAAGTTTATGATTTTATGTATTGATATAGGAAACACTAACATTAAATACGCAGTATTTAACGGCAAAAATTTAATGGCTTCGTATAGAGTTTCTTCACGCCATACAAGAACTGCCGACGAGTACGGTGCAACGCTTATAAATCTACTTAACAGTTCTCAAATAAACACGGGCGATATTAAGGGGATAATCGTTTCTTCCGTTATTCCTGCGCTCAACTACACAATTATTCATATGTGCGAGTATTTCTTTAATATTGCGCCTATTATGATAGGTGCGGGCATTAAAACGGGCATAAACGTTAAAACCGACAACCCTAAAGAAGTAGGCGCAGATATAATTGTAAATTGTGTTGGTGCGTTTAATAAATACGGCAACGGCAAACCTATGATAGTTATAGACTTTGGTACGGCAACCACTTTTGACGTGTTGACGGGCAACGGCGAACTTATAGGCGTTGTTATTGCCCCAGGTATTAAAACGGCACTTGAAGGGCTTGTTTCTAACACAGCGCAACTTCCTATGATAGAACTTGTTGCGCCTAAAAATGCAATAGGTAAAAATACTATAACTTGTATGCAATCTGGTATAATATTTGGTTTTGCAGGTTTAGTTGAAAACATCGTTAAAAAAATAAGAGAAGAACTTAAACTTGATTTTATAAACGTTGTTGCGACAGGCGGTATGGGTGAAATTATAGCAAAAGAAGTTAATTGTATTTCTAAAATTGACCGTATGCTTACTCTTGAAGGCTTGCGCCTAGTTTACGAAATGAATAAGGAGAAGGTAAATGACTAACGTAGTCAAAATAGGTAACGTTTTAATTGGCGGTAATAACGATATTGCCGTTCAGTCAATGACTAATATTAAAACTCAAAATTACACCGAAGTAATTAACCAAATTTTAGCGCTTGAAAACGCAGGGTGTGATATAGTTAGAGTTGCCGTTAAAGACGAAGAAGACGCCTACGCCATTAAACAAATTAAAAAAGAAATACATATTCCGCTTGTAGCCGATATTCATTTTGATTATAAACTTGCCATTTTATCCGTAGAAAACGGCGTTGATAAAGTTAGAATAAACCCAGGTAACATTGGTAGCGAGCAAAACGTTAAAAAGGTTGCCGACTGTTTAAAAAGTTATAATATTCCGGTAAGAGTTGGCGCAAACACGGGTAGCATTGAAAAAGACTTTTTATCTCGTTACGGTAAAAACGAAATTTCGCTTTGCGAAAGCGCTCTTAAAGACGTGGCTCTTTTTGAAAAATACGGCGTTAAAGATATAGTAATTTCGGCAAAGGCAAGCGATACTATGCTAACAGTTAAAGCGTATAGATATTTAAATAAAAAAACTAATTATCCACTTCATATCGGCGTTACGGAAGCGGGAACTTATGAAAATGGAATTATAAAAAGTAGCGTTGGGTTAGGCGCGCTTTTAGTTGATAATATTGGCGATACTTTACGTGTTAGTTTAACGGCAAATCCCGTTTTTGAGCCTATGATAGGGCATAAAATTTTAAGGGCGGTAGGCAAAGAAAAAAACTACGTTGAAGTTGTTTCTTGCCCAACTTGCGGTAGAACGGAATACGACTGTATAGGTCTTGCAAATAATATAGAAAATATTGTAAAAAACGTTAAAAAACCTTTAAAAATAGCCGTTATGGGTTGTGTTGTAAACGGCCCGGGCGAAGCAAAAGATTGCGACCTTGGCATAGCGGGCTCAAAAGATTTTTGCGTAATTTTTAAAGGCGAAACGGTGGTTAAAAAAGTGCCGTTTAACGTAGCAGAAGAAGAATTTATAAAGGAAATTGAAAAAATTGCAAAATAAGTGTGACGTATTATTAAACTCTTTAAAAAGCGTTGACCAAGGGC
Source organism: Christensenellaceae bacterium (assembly GCA_045637905.1). Taxonomy (GTDB): domain Bacteria; phylum Bacillota; class Clostridia; order Christensenellales; family Borkfalkiaceae; genus HGM11412. Next base: position 47,526 of record JAZUAJ010000003.1, read on the forward strand.
TTGGAAACGCTCGAATAAGGTGCGCTAAATTAGATGAAGAAAACGGCTTGATAACGGTTGAAATTATAAGTGACGTTGCTATTCAATTAGAAGGCGCAAAATTTATTGAAGAGAGCATAATTAAAAATATACCCGATTTATATTCCATAAAAGTCGAGTGTCATAAATCCGTTGCCGACGCTTCTATTTTAAAGCGCGCAATTTTACAGTTTATTGAAAAGTTTTATTCTTCGGTAAGCCATCTTATAGAGCAAAGCGACGTGCAAATTTTCACTTCAAATAACAAATTTATTTACGAAATAAAGGTTGATGATTTTACTTATAATTATTTAACGCGCACGGCGTTTATTAGCGAACTTAACGAGCATATTTATAGAAACTACGTTTGTAACGTTGAAGGCTGTTTAAAACTAACTCAAAAAGTTCAAAAGGAAGCCGTTTACGAAGAGTTTAGCGTAAGTGAAAACGAACTTCAAATTAGCGATATCCGTCGCTTTAAAGTTTTAGGCGTTGAAAAAACTTGTGACGACACCGTTTACGACGTTGCCACCTACATAATTGACGGCATAAACGAACTTGGCACGGTATATTTTGCGGGCATAGTTGAAAGTGTTGAAGAAAAGGTTACTAAAAACGGAAAACCTTTTTTCGTTATAACGTTAAACGATAAAACTTCAAAAGTTAGCGGTAGATTTTTTACGGCGGACAAAAACAAGTTAAAGAAAATTCAAAAAATTAGCGAAGGTAGCAACGTTATTATTCGCGGTGAAAACGAACTTTTTAACGAACACGTAAATTTAACTATTAAAGGCTTTCACTTTTGCGAATTTCCTAAAGATTTTACACCAAAAGAAAAACCTTCTAAACCCGTTCCAGAAAGGTACGTTTTAATAAAACCAAAAAAGGTAGAAACTTTTGAGCAAAGCGACTTTTTTAGTGGTTTACAACCGCTTCCTACCGAAGTTTTAAACACGGTTTACACCGTTGTTGATATTGAAACTACGGGAACTGACGTGTTAAACGATAAAATAACTGAAATAGGCGCGGTTAAAATTGTAAACGGAAAAATAGTTGAAGAATTTCAAACTCTTGTAAACCCGCAAGTGCCTATTCCTGAGCGAATAGTTGACCTTACGGGCATTGACGATAATTTGGTTAAAGATAGCCCTATAATTGACGACGTTTACTGTGATTTCTTTAAATTTATTAGCGGAACAACGTTTATTGCGCACAACGCCGAATTTGATTTTAGGTTTTTATATAACGTTGGCAAAAAACTTGGTTACGTTTTAACTAACGAAGTTGTTGACACTCTTGAACTATCGCGCAAAAAACTTCCGTTTTTAAAAAGGCACAAGTTAAACTATATTTGCGAGCATTATAACATTGAACTTCATCACCACCGCGCCCTTTCCGACGCGTACGGTGCAGGCGAAGCGTTTTTAAGGCTTAAAAGAGAAAAATAGTTAATAAATTCGACAAAATTTTTACAAAAAACAGTTGCATAATATAAAATATTATGTTAAAATTATTTTAGACTTAAGATAATGCTTAATTTGAGAGTGGCAAGCGCCACTCTCAAATTTGTTTATAGGAGCAAAAAATGAAAGCAAAATCAAATCAAGAAATTTTAGAGTTTTTATTGCCTTATGCAAACTCTCTTAATTTAGAAATCGTTGAAGTTGAGTTTAAAACTTCAAAAAATCCGCAACTTACCGTGTATATTGATAAAGACGGTGGCGTTGACTTAAACGCCTGCGAAGAATTTCACAATTTAATTAACGACCCGCTTGACGTTTTAGACCCGTACGGCGCGCCTTACACTTTAAACGTTTCAAGCCCAGGGCTTGACCGTCCTTTTAAAACCGAGCGCGACTTTTTAAAGAGAATAGGTAAATTAGTTGAAGTTAAACTTTACGCGCCTATCCGCGGTAAAAAGGAATTTGAAGGCATTTTAAAAGAATATAACGTAAACACCGTAAAAATTGAATTAAACGGGGAAGACGTTACTTTTGAACTTTCAAAAATTGCAAAAATTTGCGAAGCAATAGTATTTTAAATAAAAAATTCCGCCACCAAAACGGCGGTTAAAATAAGAAAAAATAAAAAATTATATATTTATCACGTAAGGAGTTATTATGGTAAACAAAGATTTTTTTGCTGCACTTGACGAAATTTGTGCAAGTAAAGGTATGGACAAAGAAGCACTTAAAGAAACGTTGCAAAGCGCTTTAACGTCTGCTTACAAAAGGTACGCAACCGACGCGTGCGACGTGCTTATTAAGTACAATGAAGAAAAATGTTCTATTAAGTTCTACGCTATTAAAACGATAGTTGAAGAAGTTGTTGATACGGACAAAGAAATTTCTTTAGAAGAAGCAAAGCAATACAAAAAAAGTTACAAACTTGGAGATACGTTTGAAAAAGAATTTATTCCAAAAGACTTTGGTAGAATTGCCGCCCAAACTGCAAAACAAGTAGTTATGCAAAAAATTAAAGAAGCGGAAAAAGCAAACACTATTCAACAATTTGAAGACAAGGAAAACGAAATTCATACCGCTATTGTTAGAAAGGTTGAAAACGGCAACGTTTACGTAGAACTTTCCGGCGGTCAACTTGAAGGCGTTATGCTTCCGCAAGACCAAGTTCCTAACGAAAAATACGAAATCAACGATAAAATTGTCGTTTACGTTAAGAAAATTAGAACTCTTGGCAAAAACACTCAAGTTTTAGTTTCAAGAACTGCTCCAGGCTTAGTTAAACGTTTCTTTGAAAACGAAGTTCCAGAAATTAGGCAAGGCGTTGTCGTTATTAAATCTATTTCAAGAGAAGCAGGTCAAAGAACTAAAATTGCTATTCATAGCGAAGACCCACAAATTGACGCACTTGGCGCTTGCGTAGGTAACAAAGGTATGCGCGTTAATGCGGTTATTGAACAATTAGGCGGTGAAAAAATCGACATTATTCCTTGGAGTGAAGACCCGCTTGAATTTATTGCAAAGGCGCTTGCACCTGCAAAAGTATTAAAAGTTTACGCGCTTGACGAAAAGTCTGCACGCGTTATCGTTCCAGATGATAAACTTTCACTTTGCATTGGTAAAGACGGGCAAAACGCAAGGCTTGCTGCAAGGCTTACAGGTTGGAAAATTGACGTTAAGAGCGAATCTAAGGCTATGGAAGAATTTAACCAAATGGTTGAAAGTGCTGATGCCGAACTTAGCGATTTTGATGCTTTAGGTGAAAACTTAGAATAAAACATTTAATTGAGGTAAAAGTATGGCGGTTAAAAAAATACCTATGCGCACTTGCATTGCGTGTAGAACTGAAAAACCCAAAAAAGAACTTATAAGAATTGTAAAAAGTAAAGAAGGCGTATTTAGCGTTGATAAAACGGGCAAGTTAAACGGTCGTGGCGCGTACAGTTGTAACGACAAGAATTGCATTGAAAAAATTTGCAAAAAAAACTTGCTTAATCACGCGTTTGAAATGGAAGTTTCAAAAGAAGTTTACGCCAAAATTGCGGAGGAGTTTTTTGGTGATAAACAGTAAACCTATTACTTTTATTGGATTTGCAATTAAGGCTCGAAAAGTTAGATTCGGGGTTGGTGCGGTAGGTACGCTTAAACCAAAAGTTCCGCTACTTATCGTATGCGATTCCGCAAGTGACAATACTAAAAAAGAAGTAGTTAAACTTGCAACAAAACTACGTTCAACTTTGCTAATTGCAACCGACGTGAAGTTAGAAGATATAGTACACAAAGAAAATTGTAAACTTATTGCTATTAGTGACGAAGGTTTGTCAAAAGCAATACTTGAAAATTTAGATTGTCATTTTACTAAATATTCGGGAGGAAACGGCTATGGGAATTGAAGAAAAGAAAGAAGTTAAAAATCAAAATATTAAAGACTTAATGACGCTTGTTAAAAGCGAAGAATTAAAAAATGCAAATCAAAGCGCAAAATCTTTAGTTAAGAGCGTTGAAAAGAAAATAGCGGAAAAATTCCGCCTTTTCGATAAGCAAAGAAAAGAAGACGCGTTAAAACAAGCGCAACTTGATACGGAAACTATAAAACCTGAAGTAGAAGTGGTTGATACTCCTAAAACCGAAACTACTAAGGAAGTTGAAGTTCCTAAAACTCAAACTACCGTTGAAATTGAAACTTCTAAAAAAGAAGAACCTATTAAAGAAGTTGAAGCGGTAGAAGTTAAAGAAGAAAAGAAAGAGTCCGTTAAAGAAGAAAAGAAAGAGCCCGTTATTCAAAAGACGGATAATCCTAATATTCAAATTATAAACGGCAAGCGCGTTTTCGTTCCACAAGCAAAGCGCGAATATACGCCAAAAGATAACGATAGGGCAAAACAAGGCGAAAAAAGGCCGTTTAATAAAGACGGTAAAAAACCTTTCGACCCTACTCAAAAGCGTGAATACACGCCAAAAGACGGCGATAAAAAACCGTTCAATAAAGACGGTAAAAAGCCAACTTTAACACCGTTTACCCCACCACAACCTTACGTTGCAAAAGAAAATACGGGTAAAAATCAAAAGAGAAAGAACGTAGAAAAAAATAACTACGAAGATAAAAAGGCAATAAACAAAAAGTCCTTAATAAAAGGGCAAATGTCTATTGACGATTTTGACGAAAACAAGACGGGTTACAGAAAGTTAAGAAAGGCAAAAGATAAGCGCCAAGAAGAAAACGTAAACTTTGTTAAAATTGAAAAGGCGGTTATTACAAAAGAAAACGTTTCAATAAAAGAACTTTCCGAACTTTTAGGTATTACCGCCGTTGAAATTACAAAAAGGCTCTTTAAAGAAGGCATTTTAAAAACTATTAACGACTCTGTTGACTACGATACCGCAGGCTTTATTGCAGCAGGTTTAGATATTCAACTTGAACTTAAACTTGACAAAACCGCGGAAGACGTGTTAACCGAAGGCTTTGCCGATGCCGAAGAAGATAGCGCAAATCTTATAACTCGCGCACCTATCGTTACGGTTATGGGTCACGTTGACCACGGTAAAACGTCGCTTCTTGATAAAATTAGAAACGCTAACGTTACTGCGGGCGAAGCGGGCGGTATTACGCAACATATCGGTGCTTACACCGTTAATATTAACAATCAATCAATTACGTTCCTTGATACCCCAGGCCACGCGGCGTTCACGGCAATGCGTGCGCGCGGTGCTCAACTTACGGATATTGCCGTTATCGTTGTAGCGGCAGACGACGGCATTATGCCACAAACAATAGAAGCAATTCACCACGCGAAAGCGGCAGGCGTTTCTATAATTATTGCGGCAAACAAAATTGATAAACCAACCGCCGATTTAGAAAAAGTTAAAAAAGGTCTTGCCGACCAAGAAGTTTTAGTAGAAGAATGGGGTGGCGACGTTGCTTTAGTTCCGGTTTCTGCAAAAACAGGCGCGGGTATTGACGACCTTTTAGAAACCATTATATTAACTGCGGAAATTAAAGAACTTAAAGCAAATCCTAACAGAATGGCAAAAGGTATTATCGTTGAAGCAAAACTTGACAAGGGTAAAGGTCCTATGGCAACCGTTTTAGTTCAAACGGGTACTTTAAAAGTTGGCGACTATTTAGTTGCAGGCACTATAACCGGTAAAGTTAGGGCTATGATTGACGATAAGGGTAGAAACGTTAAAACGGCAGGTCCGTCAACCCCTGTTTCTATTCTCGGCTTAGAAAGCGTTCCAAACGCGGGCGACTTCTTGTATGCCGTTGAAGAAGCAAAACTTTCTACGCTCGTTGCTAACGAAAGAAAGAATAAAGAAAGAGAAGATATGATAAAACAGCAACAAAAAGTTTCTTTAGACGATTTATTCTCAAAAGTATCTTCGGGCGACCTTAAAAACCTTAATATTATCGTTAAGGCAGACGTTCAAGGCTCGGTTGAAGCCGTAAAACAATCGCTTGCGGAACTTTCTAACGAAGAAGTTAAAGTTAACGTTATTCACGCCGCAGTTGGCGCAATTTCGGAAACGGACGTAAGTTTAGCAGATTCTTCAAATTCTATTATTATCGGCTTTAACGTTAGACCTGATAGCAAGGCAAAAGCACTTGCGGAACAATCTAAAATTGACGTTAAGTTATATAGAGTTATTTACGAAGCAATCGAAGATATCAAAAAGGCTCTTAAAGGTATGCTTGCACCTAAGTTTAGTGACGTTTATATGGGTAAAGCCGAAGTTCGTGATACGTTTAAAATTACGGGCGTTGGCACGGTTGCAGGTTGCTACGTTACCGACGGTAAGATTTTGCGTAGTGGCAAACTCCGTATTTATAGAAACGACGTTATGATTTGCGAAGGCAACGTTTTACAACTTAAGAGATTTAAAGACGACGTTAAAGAAGTTAACCAAGGTTACGAATGTGGTATTTCTATTGAAAACTTTGACGATATCAAAATCGGCGACTTTATTGAATGCTACAGCGTAGAGCAACAAAAGGACTAATAAATGAAAGTAAAAAGAACTGACAAAATCAATAGCGAAATTAAAAAAATCGTTTACGATATAATTAAAACGCGAATAAACGTTCCAACTATTACGGAAATGTTTTCTATAACCGACGTAGACTGTGCGCCCGACCTTAAAAGCGCAAAGGTTTACGTTAGCGTGTATTCTACAAGCGAAGAAAAGAAAATGGCAACGTTTAACGGTATTAAAGGCGCGTCAAGCGAAATTAGGCGCGTTCTTTCTACCAAAATGAACACGAGATGCGTTCCCGAACTTCGCTTTTATTTAGACACCGCGCTTGAATACGGCAACAAAATTGATAAAATTTTAAGCGGATTTAAGTATTATACAAAGGAAGACGATAATGACGCTTAACGAAATTGCAAGTAAAATTAAAAATTTAAAAAACGTGGTTATTTTTAGCCATAATCGCCCCGACGGCGACACGATAGGTTGTGCCACCGCGTTAAAATTAGCGCTTGAAAGTTTAGGCGCTAACGTCGTTTTGTGCTGTAATGCCGAAGTACCTTCTAAATTTTCATATATAAAAGGCGCAAACGAATATCAAAATTCAAATAATATTAAAGGCGAATTCGACGCGTTTATTGCGGTTGACTGTTCAAGTGAAAGTATGTTTGACACTACTTACGCTTTGTTTAAAAAACATAAAAACACCTTTAATATCGACCACCACGTTTCAAATACCCGTTACGCTAAACACAATTACGTTTTAGAAACGGGTGCTTGCTGTGAAATTTTATACGAACTTATTACGCTTTTAGGCGTTGAAATTACGCCCGATATTGCAAATTCTTTGCTTTTAGGTATTGTTACCGATACCGGTAATTTTGGCAATTCTAACGCTACTTCTAACGCTTTAAGTTGCGCTTCTAAACTTATGGAAAAGGGTGCTAATTTAAATTTTACCGTTAAAAAAATGTTTAAAGACCAAAGTAAAGAAAGGGCAAAACTATATGCGCGCGTAATTTCTAATATTCAATACTTTTTAGACGATAAAGTTGCCGTTATTGTAACGAATTTAAAAGATTTAGAAGAATGTAACGGCATTAGTAGTATGACGGAAGGTTTTATTGATTTTCCGCTTACGGTTAGAACGGTTGAAGTTGCAATATCGCTTCTTGAAGTTGGCAAATTGCAGTATAAAATTAGTTTACGCAGTAAAGGTAAGGTAAACGTTAACGAAATAGCGTCTATTTACGGTGGTGGTGGCCACGTTTTAGCAAGTGGCGCTATGCTTAAAGGCTACAAAGAAGATATTATAGAAAAACTTGTTTACAACGTTAAACAAAGGCTTTAAAATGAACGGATTTATAAATTTATACAAGCCAAGCGGAATGTCAAGCGCATACGCATTAAATTCTATAAAGAAAAAGTTTAGGGGCAATAAAGTAGGGCATATGGGCACTCTTGACCCGCTTGCAGAAGGCGTTTTGCCCGTTGCAATAGGTAAATGCACTAAACTTTTTGATTATATGCTTGATAAAACAAAGGTATATATTGCCGAGTTTACTTTTGGCTACGAAACTGACACTTTAGATAGAGCAGGCGTTATAATAAACCAAAACGGGCAACTTCCTACAAAAGAACAAGTTATTATAAACTCACAAAAATTAGTGGGAAAAGTTAGCCAAATTCCACCGCTTTATAGCGCAAAAAACGTAAACGGCGTTAAAAGTTATAACTTGGCGCGCCAAGGAATTTTTGTGGAGTTAAAGGCAAAAGAAGTTGAAATTGACGCTATAACGCTACTTGACTGCATAGAAGAAAAAGGCGTTTATAAATTTAAAATAGAGTGTAAGGGCGGAACTTATATTCGCTCAATTTGTAAAGATTTGGCAACTTTATTATCAACTTACGGCACAATGACGAGTTTAGAAAGAGTTCAAAGCGGTGTTTTTACAAAAGAAAATAGCGTTTCGCTTAAAGACTTGCAAGAAACAAACGACGTTTCAAGTTTAATTATTAATCCGCTTGACGTTCTTAACTATAAAAAAATTTATATTGACGACAAGTTTGAGTATGATTTCGTTTGCGGTAAGCCGTCTTACGTAAATGAAGAAGACGGGCTTTATCTTTTATTAAACGGTCAAACGTTAGTGTGTTTAGCAAGCGTTGTAAACAAAGCGTTAAAAATAAAAGTTTACTTTAAATAAATATGGAAATTTTTGAGTATGGCAATAAATTTAATAGTGACTGCGTTTTATGTTTAGGTTACTTTGACGCTATTCATAAAGGGCATAAAGCACTTATAAAAACCGCTAAGGAAACGGCTAATAAATTAGGCGTTAAACTTGGCGTTTTTGCCTTTACGAGCGGTAAATTCGATAGCGACGTTTTCACGTTTTTTGAAAGGCTAACAATTTTAAAAACCTTGGGGGTTGACTTTGTAATTTACGCGTCTTTAAATAAAGAATTTATGTCAATTTCGCATAGTGAATTTACTAAAAATTTATTTGAAAATTACAGTATTAAAGCGGTATTTTGCGGTTTTGACTTTACTTACGGATACAAGGCGGAAGGTAACGTAAAAACGCTTGAAGAAAGTGCAAAAAATTACGGTATATCCACCTTTATTTTAGATAAAATCGTTGCCGAAAACGGTGAAAAATTATCAACTTCGCTTATAAAAAGAGAGTTAAAAAACGGCAATATAAAAAGCGCAAACGCGCTTCTTGGCTCTAATTATTTTATAACCGAAAAGGTTGTAGAAGGTAAAAAACTTGGCAAAAATCTTGGTTTTCCAACAATAAATATGGCGCTTAAACAAGAAAAATTCTTAATTAAAGAAGGCGTTTATTTAACGTGTGTTTTAATACAAAATAAACTTTATTCTTCAATAACAAACGTAGGAAAACAACCAACTTTTAACGGAAATAATTGCGTAATTGAAACTTATATTAACGGTTTTAACGGTAACCTTTATTCTAAATACGTTACCGTGTATTTTGTTGATTTTATAAGGGGAATCAAGGCGTTTAACAATAAAGAAGAACTAATAAATCAACTTAAAAAAGATAGGGAGTTACTAAATGATTAAATTTGGCCCAAGTGGCAACGGCGAAAACTTTTATAATTTAGGTTTATCGGGCGCAAGCGATAGCGCAAAATACGTTAAAGATTTAGGCTTAAACTGTTTTGAATATTCTTTTGGGCGCGGAATAACGCTTACAAAAGCTACCGCCGAAAATATAGGCAACGAATTTTCAAAAAACGGCGTAGAACTTAGTATTCACGCGCCGTATTTTATAAATTTTGCAACTACGGAAGAAGATAAAGAGCAAAATTCTTATAACTATGTTATAAACAGTTTAAAATACGCTAAAATAATGAACGCTAAAAGGGTAGTTTTTCACCCGTCAACACAAGGAAAGTTAGACCGTCAAACCGCGGTTGAATTAACGCATAAAAGGCTTGTTAATTTAGCAAATTTGATTGTTGACGCTAATTTAGACGACCTTATTGTTTGCCCCGAAACAATGGGAAAATCAAAGCAAATAGGCACGGTAGAGGAAATTGCTAATTTTTGCACGATAGCGCCGTTTTTCGTGCCTGCAATCGACTTTGGCCACGTCAACTCGCGTGAAAACGGCTCGCTTAACACCGTTGATGATTTTTTAAACGTATTAAAAACAACCAAAGAAATTATAGGCGAAGAAAAGTTAAATAAATTGCATATTCACTTTTCAAAAATTATGTATGGCGACAAGGGCGAAATTAAGCACTTAACTTTTGAAGATAGCGTTTACGGCCCTAACTTTGAACCGCTTGCAAAAGCACTTAAAATTATGAATATTGAACCTTTCATTATTTGTGAAAGCGCAGGCACGCAAGATATAGACGCGGTTAAAATGAAACAAATTTATTTAAACGTATAAAAAAAACGGCTCAACCGAGCCGTTTTAATTTTTTTATTTAGATTTTTTATTTTTAATTATTAATCTGTAAACGTACCATAAAATTGCTAAAACTTCAATGGCAATTGCTACAAAATAGAGCAAGGCTATTTGGTCAACAATTTGATAAAGTGCTAAATGAAGCGTTAAAACGGTAGTCCAAATAATTGCGGATATTGAAATAAATTGCATTATTAAATTTCTATAAATGCAATCAAAAACAAGTTTTACAATAAACGTTACGGGAATTGCAATAATAAAGGTGAGCCACGTTTTATTTAGGTTTGGAAACGCAACGTTTACAATAAAAAAGGCGAGTAGTGCAACAAGCCAAACTATTGCGCAAGAAAGCGTTGGTACAAAAAACCTGTTAACTTTGCTAAAGTGCATTTTTGGCGTTGCTTTTTTTGAAAGCAAATCGTTTACTGTTACGCCGTAAATTTCAGCAATATTTTGCAAAACGTAAACGTCTGGCAAGCATTCGCCACTTTCCCATTTTGAAACCGCTTTATCGCTATAATTTAATTTTTCTGCCAAAGCAACTTGCGTTAAATTGTTAAACTTACGATATTTTATTAAATTTTGTGCAACTTGCTTGTTAAATTCTTCTTGACTAACGTTCATAATTTAATTATAACCTTTTTTAAATTAAAAGCAAGCGTTTTTTGTTGAAATTTAACAAATTTAAGGTTGACTTATAATAAAGTATATGTTAATATATAATAGAACTAAATTTTAGTTCGCCATTTTGTTATGAATAAAAACGTTATTGCGCTACAAGATGCAGATTTAATTTATTACTTTACTAAACGCTTTGTTGACGATGCTTTTTTAGTTTTAATAGATAACGAAAAGCACTTATTCGTTGATTTGCGCTACTACGAAGCCGTTAAATTCGATACGGGTTTTAAAGTTCATTTATTAACAAGTAGTCAAGTTTTGTTCGACTTTTTAAAAGGAGCAAACGTTAATAATATCGGCTTAGTTTACGATTTTACAACGGCTTATTTATACGATAGTTTACTTAAACTTGGCTATAATTTATACGATTGTAGCAAAGAAGTTTTTTTGCAAACTTCATTAAAAACTCAAAGTGAAATTGAAATTATAAATAAGGCTTGCCAAATTGCCGAAAATTCGTTTAAAGCGTTAATGCCTATTTTAAAAGAAGGTATAACGGAAAGCGAAGCGGAGTTTGAACTTGAATATTTATTTAGAAAATTCGGGGCAGATGGTAAGGCGTTTAACACGATAGTTGCATTTGGCGAAGGCTCGTCTATTCCGCATTACAAAACGGGAAGCGCAGTTCTAAAAAAGAATATGCCCGTGCTTTTTGATTTTGGCTGTAAACTTTGCGGTTATTCAAGCGATTTAACGCGCTCGTTCTACTTTGGCACGCCAACTCAAAAGTACGTTAAAACTTTTAACGCGGTATATAACGCACAACGCTTAGCAATTTCTAAAATTAAGGCGGGAATTAGCGGTAAGGAAGCAGACGGCATAGCAAGAAATTATTTAAAACAATTTGGGCTTGACGAATTTTTTATTCACTCACTTGGGCACGGCGTTGGCGTAAAAATTCACGAAGAGCCAAGGCTTTCTATAAAAAGCGAGCAAATTTTAAAGGAAAACAACGTGTTTTCAGTTGAGCCGGGCGTTTATTTTGAAGGCGAGTTCGGCATAAGAATTGAAGATACTTGTATTATTAAAAACGGCGTATGCACGCCACTAACGTTAAACGAAATTGAGTATAAACTCAATTAAAAATATTTTATTTTAAGGAGAAAATCTCTTATATGGTATTAGCAGGCGATTTAAGAAAAGGCGTAACTATTGAATATGATGGTAAAATTTTTACAGTTGTAGACTTCTTACACGTTAAACCGGGCAAAGGCGCGGCTTTCGTTAGAACTACTTTAAAAAACGTTGTTGACGGTAAAGTATTACAAATTACTTTCAACCCAACTGAAAAGTTTGAAAATGCAATTATTGAAACAAAAAGAATGACTTATTCGTATAACGACGGTGAACTTTACTACTTTATGGACGAAGAGTATAATATGGAACCACTCAACTACGATCAAGTTGAAGACGCTCTTAAATACATTAAAGAAAACGACCCTGTAACCGTTAAATTCTACAAAGGCAAAGCGTTCTCTGTTGATTGCGAAAACTTCGTTGAATTATTAGTTACGGAAGCAGAACCAAGCGTAGCCGGCAACACAGCAACTAACGCAACTAAAAACGTTAAACTCGAAACGGGTATTAGTATTCAAGTTCCTATGTTTGTTAACGAAGGTGACGTTATTCGTATTGACACAAGGTCAGGCGAATATATGGAAAGAGTTAAGAAATAATTTTAAGTTTTGCTCGGCAAGGTTTTTTTGTCGGGCAATTTTATTTTAATTATGAAAACAGTTATTATTACAGGCGCAAGCCAAGGAATAGGGCGTGCGCTTGCAACTACATTTTCAAATAACGGATATCAAGTTTTAGCCGTTTATAACACTTCAAAAACTAAGGCTCAAGAATTGCTTAGTTTAAAAAACGTTGATATTTTTAAAGCGGACGTTTCAAATGGTAAAGAAGTTGACGCTTTATTTAATTATGCCGTTAAAAAATACGGCAGTATTGACGTTTTAATAAATAACGCCGGCGTTGCGCTCAAACAAAAACCGCTTATTGACGTTAGTTGTGAAGAATACGATAGCGTTTTTAACGTAAACGTTAAAGGCGTGTTTTTATGCACTAAAAACGCCGTAAACAATATGCTAAATAACGGTGGCAAAATTATAAATATTTCTTCTATTTTTGGCAAAATAGGTGGTAGTTGCGAAGTGGTTTACTCGGCTTCAAAAAGTGCCGTAATAGGTTTTACGCGCGCTCTTAGCGAAGAGTTGGCTCTTTCAAATATTTCGGTTTGTAGCGTTATTTTAGGGCTTGTTGACACTAATATGAACGCGCATTTATCACTTGAAGATAAGTTGGCGTTTGTAAACGAGTGCGGTTTAAAAACCGTTCCAACGCCAAGTGAAGTAGCAACTAAAATTTATGAAATTTGCCAACTTTCAAATATCGAGTTAAACGGCAAAAACTTTAACGTTTTTACGGGAAATGCGTTAAATTAACAAATTAAAACAAAAATTTAAAAAATAAAAAGGTTTTTAAACTAAGTTATAGTATATATTAAGTGTAATAGTTAAAAGGTGGGCTAAAAATGAATTTTTCTATCAAAGAAAAAATTTACGAGCGTGAAAACGCTTACTTATCTAAATACGCGGTAAAATCAAAAGATACCTTAGGGCGCGACACTTTAGAAGAGCCGTGTCAAATGCGCACGGAATTTCAACGTGATAGAGATAGAATTATTTATAGCAAAGCCTTTATTCGTTTAAAGAACAAAACTCAAGTTTTCTTTTCGCCCGAAGGCGACCATTATATGACGAGGCTTACTCACACGCTTGACGTTTGCCAAATAGCACGCTCACTTGCACGCTGTTTATTTTTAAACGAAGACTTAGCCGAAGCAATTGCGCTTGGGCACGACCTTGGCCACACGCCTTTCGGCCACGCGGGTGAAAGAGCGCTTAACTTAGTTTGTCCGCTTGGTTTTGAGCATAATAAACAATCGCTTAGAGTTGTTGAAGTGTTAGAAAACGATTTTAAAGGCTTAAATTTAACCAAAGAAGTTAAAGACGGTATCGTAAACCACAAATTAAGCGGTAATCCGTTTACGTTAGAAGGTAAATGCGTTTCTTTTGCAGACCGCATTGCATACCTAAATCACGACGTTGACGATGCTATTAGAGCGGGCATTATTACAAAAAACAGTTTACCTAAAAAGGCAACGAGCGTTTTAGGCGAAACTTCGCGCGAGAGAATAAACACTTCTATTTACGCAATAGTAAAAGAAAGTGAAAACGCAGGCGATATTAAAATTTCTTCAACCGTTTTAGACGCGTTAACTGAATTAAGAGAGTTTATGTTTGAAAAGGTATATTTTACAAACTACGCTAAAATTCAAGAAGAAAAGGCTACGAATATGATAAGCGCAACGTACAACTACTTTTATAAAAACGAAAGTAACCTTCCGTCCGCTTATAAAAAACTACTTGAAACGCATAAAAAAGAGCAAGTTATTTGCGACTATATTTCAAGTATGACCGATAGATACGCCGTTAGCGTGTTTAGTTCAATTTTTATTCCAGAAAATTTTTAATTATAGGGTATTATGGCAGTATTAAACGAAAAGTTCATTAGTGAGCTTAAATCAAAATGTAATATCGTAGATATAGTTGGTCGCTATTGCGTTTTACAGCGCAAGGGCTCGTCTAACTATTGGGCGCGTTGTCCGCTACCAGGCCATAGCGAAAAAACGCCTTCTTTTACGGTAAACGAGCCGGGGCAATTTTACCATTGTTTTGGTTGTGGTAAAAGTGGTGACGTGGTCAAGTTTATTGAAGAAGTTGAAGCCCTTTCCTTTTACGAAGCCGTTAAATTTTTAGCCGATATTGCTAAAATGGAAATGCCCGAAGACGATAATTATAACGAAGACGTAATTAAAAAGAATAAAGAAAGCAAGCAAAGGCTTTTAGCCGTTTTAAAAGATACGGCGTATTTTTACGTTAACAACTTAAAAAAGCCCGAAGCAAGCGATTATTTAAAATATTTAGAAAAACGCGGGTTTACAAGCGAAACTATCAAAGCGTTTGGTATGGGCGCATCACTTTCGTTTGACGGGCTACCTAAACATTTAAAGAGTTTAGGCTATACCGAAAGCGAAATGCTTGAAGCGGGCGTTTGCCAAAAGAGTGAAAAGGGCAACGTTTTTGATGCCGAAGCAAACCGCCTAACAATTCCCGTAATAAACACTTTTAACCAAGTTATAGCGTTTACGGGGCGCGTTTTAAGGCCTACGAGCGATAAAATAGGCAAGTATAAAAACACGCAAGAAACAAAAATATATTTAAAGAAAAAAACGCTTTTTAACGTTAATAACTTAAAAAAATTGAGAACGGACAAGCTAATTCCTTTCGTAATTATGGTTGAAGGCAATTTAGACGTTGTTTCACTTCACCAAGCGGGCTTTAAAAACGTTGCTTGCTCAATGGGAACTTCGTTAACGCTTGACCAAGCAAAAGTTTTAAAAAGGTTTACAGACGTTGTTTACGTTTGTTTCGACGGTGACAATGCTGGTAAAGAAGCAACGCTCCGCAGTTTAGATATTTTTGCAAGCGAAGAGTTTGAAATTAGAGTTGTTCCACTTCCAGACGGTAAAGACCCTGACGACGTTATTAGGGAAGGTGGAAAAGATGCGTATCAAAAACTTTTAGACAATGCGCTTCCGCTCATTGACTTTAAGTTGAAAATTGTTGAAAACGGCAAAGATTTATCTAACGTTTCCGATAAGCGAAAGTATATTAGCGAAGCGCTTGAAGTTATAAGAAGCGTAAATAACGAGTATTTGCGTGAAGAACTTTTGCAAAAAGTGCGCGACGTTTCGGGCAGAACTTACGAAAGTTTAAAGCGCGATTTAGAGCACGGAGTTAGCGCACCTACAAATGAAACTTTTATTGCGCCTAAAACAACTGTAAAAAGCACCGCCACCGATAGGGCGGAAAGATATATTTTATACTGCTTTATAAACAAAAAACCTTTTGCCGAGTTTGATGATGAGTTAGATTTTAACAATCCAACTTGCCAAAAACTTGCTGAAACGGTTGTTTTTGGTTTAAATAACGTTGAAGTTGGCGACCTTAGTAAACTTATTAGCGAAAACGAACTTGTTGAACTTAATGAAATTTTAAACGCCGGCGAACTAATTTCAAAAGACGGCGAAGAAAAATATTATAAAGACTGTGTTTTTAGTTTAAAGCAATACAATTTAGAAAGTCAAATTGCGAACTTAAACAAAGAATATTCAAAGCAAACTGACCTTAGCGTAAGAAAAGAGATAGGCAAGGTTTTACTTAAACTAACTCAAAAATTATCAAATTTAAAAAACGGAGGATAAAATGAGTATATCTACATTAAAACTTAACGACATTATCACAAATTTATTAAACGAATACCACGACCAAAAGGCTATTTCAAGCGATGAGTTAATGGATAGAATTGACAAGTTTGATTTATCGCCCGAACAAATTGAAGAAATTTACAAGGCGTTTAGTGAAAAGAATATTGAAATTTTAGATACTTATAATCTTTTAGCCAAAGATAAAGACCTTATACTTCAACTTGAAAAAGAAATTTCAATGGACGACCCCGTTAAAGTATATCTTAAAGATATAGGTAAAATTGCTCTTTTATCAACGGAAGAAGAAAGTGAACTTGCTAAAAAAATGATGGAAGGCGACGAGTTTGCTAAGCGCAGGCTTTCCGAAGCAAACCTTCGTTTAGTTGTATCTATTGCTAAAAGATACGTTGGTAGGGGTATGCACCTTTTAGACCTTATTCAAGAAGGTAACTTAGGCTTAATGAAAGCCGTTGAAAAATTCGACTACACTAAAGGTTTTAAATTTTCAACCTACGCTACTTGGTGGATTCGCCAAGCAATTACGCGTTCTATTGCCGACCAAGCAAGAACTATTAGAATTCCCGTACATATGGTTGAAACAATTAACAAAGTTGTTAAAGTTTCACGCCTTTTAGTTCAAGAATACAACCGTGACCCAAGCCCTAAAGAAATTGCCGATTATATGGGCATTTCGGAAGAAAAGGTTATTGAAATTCAAAAAATTGCGCAAGACCCCGTTTCTCTTGAAACACCTATCGGTGACGATGGCGACGATAGCAATTTAGGCACGTTTATTGAAGATGAAAACGCTACTTCTCCAAGCGACCAAGTTGCCGCTAATATGCTTAAAAACCAACTTATTTCGGTGCTTGATACACTTACGCCAAGAGAAGAAAAGGTTTTACGTTTAAGATACGGTATTGACGACGGTAAGCCAAGAACGTTAGAAGAAGTTGGTAAAGAATTTAACGTTACGAGAGAGCGTATACGTCAAATTGAAGCAAAAGCACTTAGAAAACTTAGACACCCTTCGCGCTCTAAAAAACTTAAAGAGTATTTAGAATAATGACTAAGCGTTTAAAAACACTTTATTCGCTTGTTAAAAAGGGCGGTATTTTTGCCGACGTTGGTTGTGACCACGGCTTAGTTTCAAAGCACGCGCTTGATAGCGGAGATTTTGAAAGCGTTATTATATCCGATATTTCTAAGCCGAGTTTACAAAAAGCCGAAAAATTGCTTGCGCCTTACGGTAAAAAGGTAAAGTCAATAGTATGTAACGGTTTAGACGGTTACGATATTGAGCCTACGGTAGTTTTTATAGCGGGTATGGGTGGTGAAGAAATTTGTAGCATTTTAAAAAACGCTAAATTTAAACCACAACAACTCGTTCTATCACCGCAAAAAAATTCAAGCAAGGTAAGAAAGTTGCTACTTGAACTCGGTTATAAAATTGATTGCGACTTTACTTTTTACGATAAAAAGTATTACGATGCAATTTCGGCAACGCTTGGCAATGATAGTTACACGGAATTAGAGTTAATATTTGGGCGCGATAATTTAAAAAATAGAAGTAACGACTTTTTAAACAAGTTAAGGCAAGACGCTAAAATTTTAAACGGAGTTATTGAAAACGAAAGCGTTTCTACCGTGCAAAAAGAAAGCGCAAAATTAAAACTTCAACTTATAAACGGAGTATTATATGAAAATTAACGAATTGTTTTTAGAAACCGAAAAACTTGCACCCGTAAGTATTTCTAACGAGTTTTGTAAAGAATACAACGACAGGGATAATAGCGGAATTATAGTTGAAACGGAAAAAGATATAAAAAGCGTGTTGTTTACGCTTGATTTAACAGTAAACGCCGTAAATTACGCTATAAAAAACGGGTTTGACGCGGTTATTACGCATCATCCAGCAATATTTAATCCGCTTTACAGAATAAATACTAACACGGCAATTTACAAGGCTATTCAAAACGGCATAGGCGTAATTTCGTGCCACCTTAATTTAGATAGTACGAAAGGCGGTATTGACGAGTGCTTGGCAGTTGGCTTAGGCGGTAAAATTGAAAAGGGCGTTCACGTATTTGAAAGCGGTAATAGTTACGGCAAAATTAGTAAAATGAACGGCTTAACCGCGCTTGAAATTTATGAAAACGCTAAAAAAGAATTTAGAAGTAATAAAATTATGCTTTACGGCAACGCTAATAACGTTATTAGTAGTATGGCAAGTTATTGCGGTGCAGGGCTTAGCGAAAGCGAAGTTGAAAACGTAAACGTTGACCTTTACGTTTCAAGTGACGTAAAGCACTCTACCATTTTAAAAGTTGTTGATAGTGGTAAAAATTTAATAGTTTTAACGCATTATTCTTCGGAATTTTACGGTTTTTCTAAATTCTATAACAATTTAAAAGGCGCGCTTAATTTAAAATGCGAACTTTTAGATGAAGATTATTATTTGTAAAAAATTGGGGGTATATTTATGAACGACCAAATTAAATATTTGTTAAAGTATCAAGAAGTTGACGGAAAAGTTAAAGAAATTGAAGATTCTTTAAAAAAGACTGAAGAAGCAAAAAAATATTATACTGCAAGTAAGTTTTTAAAAACCGTTGGCGAAGTTGCATCTTCAATCGACGCTAAATCAAAGCCGTTAATTGATAGTTACAACGCGCTTGTTAGCGATTTAAAAAATCTTGAAGAAAAGGCGGAAGAGTTCTCAAAATCTGTTGAAACTTGCGAAAACGACGATGAACTTAACTATTTAAAAAAGAAATTTCAAGAAGTTGCAAACGAAATTTTACTTAAAGAAGATTCGGTTAAAAATTTACAAAAAAATATTGACGATATTTTTAGCGAATACAATAAACTTAAAGAAGATAACAACGCTTATAAACTTCAATATAACGAATTTGCACCTAAATTTAAGGAGTTAAGAGACGCTAAAGCACCGGAAGTTAAAGCGTTAAAAACTCAACTTGAACAAATTGCTAAAAGCATCGAACCTACTTTAATGCAAAAATATATTCAAAAGCGTGAAGATAAAAGATTTCCTATTATTTTCGGTGTTGACACTTCTCAAAAGAGTTGCTACTGTCCAGCGTGTGCAACGGGTATGTCTATAAGTGCGCAAAACGAACTTGTTAGCGGAAATATTAAAGAATGTGAAAACTGTAGAAGGCTTTTATATTCAAGCACCGAACTCAAATAAAAAATTTGCAAATTAAGCAGGTTAAAACTGTTGATATAAAGCAAGCGGTTAACGATATTATTATCGGCTTAACCGCTTTTATATTTTTGCATTTTATAAAGTAGACGGCACTAATATAAAACACGGTTTCGCTCGAACCAAATATTGCCGAAGCACAAAGCGTAATATAACTATGCGTGCCGTATTTAGTTATAATATCGCTTAAAAGAGCAAAACTTCCGCTACCCGAAAACGGCTTTAAAATAATTAAATTTATAAGTTCCTTAGGCACTCCAAAAAAATTAAAAATAGGCGATAATATCGTAATTATTGCGTTATTTAAACCGCTAATTTCAAAAAGCGTAACCATTAAAATTACGCTTGCAACGTAAGGGAAAATCGATATGGTTAAATCAAGCCCGTTTTTCGCTCCAAAAACAAAAGTTTCGTAAACGTTTACTTTTTTAAACGCACAATAAACAACTAATAAAATTAAAATAACGGGTATTATAAGGTCAAAAATAATCATTTAAACACCTTGCATAAAATTATACCTATAACGGTTGAAATTGTAGTTGCTATAAGCGACGGAACTAATATGTAAGAAGCGTTTAATTCGCCGTGGCTACTAAGTAGTTGCATTACCGAAGTTGGTAAAAGTTGGATAGAAGTTGCCGATATTACAAATAGCATTGTTTTAGCGTGTTCGTTATTTTCTTTTTCTAAACTTTCAAAAGCGTCTATTGCATAAGGCGTTGCAAGTCCGTTAATGCCAAGTAAATTGCAAGATAAATTCATTGAAACTAACTCTTTAGTTTGGTTTGAAACTTTGCCGAATAACACTTTAATTAAAGGGTTTAAAAATTTGCTTAATTTTTTAGTTAAACCGCTTTTTTCAATAAGTGCACTAAACCCGCACCAAACAACGTAAACAAATAGTAAGGTAATGCAAAGTTTAACACTTTTTTCAACAGAATTGCTAAGCGTTGGCAAAATAATAGAAGGGTCAAATATGCAAAGCGTTAAAAGTGAAGACGTTAAAATTGTAATAAAAATTGCGTTCATATTAAAATTTATGCTAAAATGTGGCGTTTTATTAGCCTAAATTGTGTTTACAAATAAATTATTATGTTATATAATAAGTATATTATTTAGTTACTATAAGGAAGTTATTATGGAAAACAATAAATTTTACATTACCACACCAATATATTATCCAAGCGGAAACTGGCATATAGGTCATTGCTATACAACCGTTATTTGCGATGCGCTTGCAAGGTTTAACCGTATGCTTAAAAAAGACGTTTTCTTTTTAACGGGTACTGACGAGCACGGCCAAAAAATTGAAAAGAAAGCGCAAGAATTAGGTCTTACGCCTATGGAATTTATTAACCCGCTTGTTGAAGGCTTAAAAGATATTTGGCGTGAACTTGATATTTCTTATAATAAATTCATTAGAACGACCGACGATTATCACGTCAAAGGCGTTCAAACGATATTTAAACAACTTTACGATAAAGGCGAAATATATAAGTCCGAATACGAAGGTTGGTACTGCACGCCTTGCGAATCTTTTTGGACTGAATCTCAACTTAAAGACGGCAAGTGTCCAGACTGTGGCAGACCCGTTCAAAAGGGTAAAGAAGAAAGTTACTTCTTCCGCCTTTCTAAGTATGCCGATAGAATTTTAAAACTTTATGAAGATAATAAAGAGTTTTTGCAACCAAAATCACGCGTTAATGAAATGGTTAACAACTTTATAAAACCAGGGCTTCAAGACCTTTGCGTTTCAAGAACTACTATAAAGTGGGGTATTCCCGTAACTTTTGATGAAAAGCATACCGTTTACGTTTGGGTTGACGCGCTTACTAACTATATTACGGTGCTCGGCTACGGCACGGAAGACGATAGTTTGTATAAAAAATACTGGCCTGCAAATATTCAAATGGTTGGTAAGGAAATTGTTAGATTCCACACAATTATTTGGCCTGCAATTTTAATGGCGCTTGATATTCCGGTATCTAACCAAGTTTACGGCCACGGCTGGCTTTTAATTGGTGGCGACAAACTTTCTAAATCAAAAGGCGAAAATATTAGAACGGAAATTACTGACCCAAAAGAGTTAGTTGATAGGTACGGCTCTGACGCGCTTAGGTATTTCTTACTTCGTGAAATTCCGTTTGGAAACGACGGCGTTTACACTAACGAAAGTTTGCTTAAACGTATCAACGGCGACCTTTCTAACGACCTTGGCAACCTTGTTTCAAGAACTACCGCAATGATAAACCAATATTTTGGCGGTGTATTGCCAAGCCCTACGGAATTTACCGAACTTGATAACGAAGTTATAAGTATTGCAAACAACGTGTTTAACGAAGTTAAAAAGTATATTGATTTAATTGACGTTCCAAGCGCGCTCGTTGAAATTTTTAAACTTGTTCAAAGAGCGAATAAGTACATTGATGAAACTGAGCCTTGGAAAATTTCAAAAGACGAAAATATGCGTGATAGGCTTAAAACGGTTATGTACGTTTTAGCGGAATGTATTAGAATTTCGGCTATAATGCTTAAACCGTTTATTACAAAAGCGCCTAACGTTATTTTAAGTTATCTTTCTATTGACGGTGAGAGTGAAAACACCTTTGACAACGCTAAATTCGGCGTTTTAAAAGAAGGTACGCCTATTATTAAGGCTCAGCCTATTTTCCCAAGAATTGACGTTAATAAGGAAATTAAACAAATTGAAGAAATGATGGCAAAACGCCAAAAGGAAAAACAGGTTAAAGTGGAAGAAAAAATTGAACACAAAGAAGAAATTTCAATAGACGATTTCTTTAAAACTGAACTCCGCGTTGCAGTTGTTGAAGCGTGCGAAAAGATAGAAAAATCTTCAAAACTTTTAAAATTATCACTTGACGTTGGCGGTGAAAAGCGCACGGTTGCTTCGGGAATAGCAAACTACTATAAGCCAGAAGAACTAGTTGGTAAAAAGGTTATATTAGTTTGCAACTTAAAGCCTGCAAAACTTTGCGGTGTATTAAGCCAAGGTATGGTGCTTTGCGCTGAAAAAGACGGTAAGGTTGTTTTAGTTTCGCCAGAAAAAGATATGCCGTCGGGAGCGGAAGTTTGCTAAAATTAGTTGACGTGCACGCGCATTTAAGCGACGGTTTGCTATTAGCCGACTTAGATAACGTAAGGCGTGAATATTTAGAAAAGGGCGTTAGTTTAGTTATTGATAGCGGTTGTAGTTTAAAAAACGTTAAAAATTGCGCGCTAAATAGCCAAAAGTATAGCGAAGTGTATTTTACCGCAGGGCTTCACCCAGAGCACTCAAACGCTCAAAACGAATTAGACCAAATTCTAAATTATGCAAAGTGCGAAAAATGCGTTGCTATAGGCGAAATAGGGCTTGACTATCATTACGAAGGCTATAATAAAAACGAGCAAAAGCAAGCGTTTATTACTCAACTTGAATTTGCTTGTAGCGTAGGTTTACCCGTAGTAATTCACTCGCGCGATGCGTGTTTTGACACCGTTTCAATTTTAACCGAGCATAAAAACTTACTTAAAAACGGGTTTTTAATGCATTGCTATTCGGAAAGTTTAGAAACGGCAAAACAGTTACTTAAACTTGGTGCTCACTTTTCGTTTGGCGGTTCGCTTACGTTTAAAAATAGTAACCGCATTGAAGTGTTTAAAAATTTACCGCTTGAAGTTTTGCATTTAGAAACTGATAGCCCGTATTTAACCCCAACGCCTTATAGGGGAAATAGAAATTCGCCTAAATTTATAGATATTACCTACGATTTTGTGGCAAATAGTTTAGGAATTGATAAAGAGTTTTTAGCCGAAAAATTATATAATAACGCTATAAATTTCTTTAAAAAAATTAAAGTATAATATGTAAAACGGGCATAATTTTGCCCGCTTTATCATTTGTAAAGTTGGTAAACTACAAGTAAAAAACTTGTGTTATTACCATAAAAGGTATGTGTAAATTTATATAAATTAGTTATGGATATTAAAAAAATATTAAAAGATAACAATTTTATATTTGAAAAGAGATACGGTCAAAACTTTTTAACCGACCTAAACTTACTTAAAAGCGTAGTTGAAAAATCGGGCGTAAATAAAGAAAGCACCGTTGTTGAAATTGGCGTTGGTGCGGGAACGTTAACGGGCGAAATAGCAAAGCAAGTTAGTTTTGTTTACGGCTTTGAAATTGACACGAAGTTAAAGCCCGTTTTAAAAGAAACGCTAAAAGATTATAACAACGTTGAAATTGTTTTTAACGATATATTAAAGATAGGCGCAAAAAAGGTTGACGAAATGATAGGTAAAAATTACTCTATTATTGCAAATTTACCGTACTATATAACAACGCCTATAATTATGGAATTCGTTGAAAATAGCGAGTTTTGCGAAAGAATAGTGGTAACAGTTCAAAAAGAAGTTGCCGAAAGGTTAGTTGCAAGCCCTAAAACGAGCGATTACGGTGCAATAACTGCAAGCATAGGTGCTATTGCAAATAGTAAAATTATTAAGTATATTGATAGGCAAATGTTTTACCCAGCCCCAAACGTTGACTCTGCTGTGGTTAGAATTGAATTTGATAAGCAAAAGTACCAAATTTTAGATATAATTAAATACCGTAAACTTATTAAAAACGCGTTTAGTATGAGAAGAAAAACGCTTGTTAATAACTTAATGAAAGGTTATAATTTAAACCGCCAACAAATTGAAGATGTTTTAAAAAGTTGCGGTATAGATATTTTAGTAAGGGGCGAAGAATTAGACGCTTCAACTTACGTTAAACTTTCAAATTATTTAGTAAAAAATAAAATAGTATAAAAAAGAGCGAATTTTCGCTCTTTTTTTTAAAGGGCGGATATGGAATCCGCCCCTACGAATTTATAATAGAGTTTATATAATACCGTAGGGGAGCATTCAATATGCACCCTAAATAAAAGGTGCGGATATGGAATCCGCCCCTACGAATATATAATAGAGTTTATATAACACCGTAGGGGAGCACTTGGTCTGCTTTCGCAGACAGTTATATAAATCCTATCGGATTTGTGAAATTCGTGTAACGACGAGTGAAATTGCCTAACGGCAGCGAGTTATGGATTAAATTTTTATATAACATTTATATGCTCCCTAAATAAAAAGGCGGACAAAAAGCCCGCCACCATTTATTTTAATTATTTACCAAGTTCTTTCGTTCTTTCAAACGATTTTTCAACCGCGTTTATAACTACGTTATAAAAATCGTTTTCTTCTAAACTTTTTACGCCTTCAATAGTTGAGCCGTTAGGGCTACAAACTGCGTTTTTAAGGTCGTTTGGCGTGCGTTTAGACTCTTTTAAAAGGGTAGATGCACCAATAACCGTTTGAGTTGCGTATAAAAGCGCGTCATCATAACTTAAACCGCATTTTTCACCGCCTTTTATAAGCGCGTCAATAAACATATAAACAAATGCAGGACCGCAACCGCTAACCGCACAGCCCGCGTCAATTAAACTTTCGTTTATTTTAGAAAGTTCCGCGCTATTTTCAAGCATTTTTATAAAAATTTGTTCTTCTTTGCTTGTAACAAAAGCGTTACACGAGTATAAAATCATGCCTTTGTTAACGCTAACGGGCGTATTTGGCATAATTCTTATAATTTTAGTGCCGTTTAATAGTAAACTTTCAAGTTTTTCAATTTTAACGCCCGCAAGCATTGAAATAAAAACCGGTTTGTTTGTGGTTTGCTTTAAAAATTCAACAATTTCGCTTGTAACACTAGTTACGCCTTGCGGTTTAACGCCAATAAAAATAAAATTACACTCGTTAACCATTTGCTTTAACGAAACCGTTTTTGCGTCTAATTTAAGCGCTAAATTGTTTTGTAAATCTTCGTTTTTATCAAGTAAATATATAGTTTTTTGTCCATTTGCGTTGCTTACTGCGGTGGCAAGCGCGCCACCCATATTTCCGCAACCTATAAAACCTATTTTCATATTATCTTATTTGACCGTTTCCTTTAATAATGTATTTGTAAGTTGTAAGTTCTTTAATGCCCATTGGTCCGCGAGCGTGAAGTTTTTGTGTAGAAATACCCATTTCGCAACCTAAACCAAACTCACCGCCGTCTGTAAAGCGGGTAGAAGCGTTAACGTAAACGGACGTGCTATCAACGTTAAGTGTAAATTTATTAGCGTTTTCGCTATTTTCAGTTATTATGCTTTCGCTATGGTGAGTTGAGTGCTTTTCTATATGGTTAATAGCGTCTTCTACGCCGTCAACAATTTTTACGGCTAAAATATAGTCTAAAAACTCGGTGTCAAAGTCGTTTTCGCTCGCCATAGTGCCGTCTATTATTTTACTTGCTTTTTTGCAAAGCCTTAATTCTACAGGAATTAAACCGTTTTTTATTCTATTTTCAACTAAAACTTCCTTTAATTTTGGTAAAAGGGCATTAGCAACGCTACTATGAACAAGCAATACTTCAAGCGCGTTACACACGGACGGACGGCTTGTTTTAGCGTTGTTTATAATAGAAATTGCCATATCTAAATTAGCACTTTCGTCAACAAACGTATGGCAAATGCCCGTGCCCGTTTGAATAACGGGAACTTTGGCGTTTTGAACGCACGCGTCAATTAAACCTTTACCACCGCGTGGAATTAAAAGGTCAATATGCTCAGTAGCCGTCATAAGTTCGTAAGAACTTTGGCGCGTAATATCTTCAATTAAAGAAACTGCATATTTTGTAATACCGCAATTTTGTAAACCTTGGCGAATAGCGTCAACTATCGCTTTTGCCGAAAAATACGCTTCTTTACCAACTCTTAAAACGCATACGTTAGAAGATTTTAAGCATAAAGCCATAGCGTCTAAGGTAACGTTTGGCCTACTTTCGTAAATTATGGCAACAACGCCAAGCGGAACGCACGTTTTTTGAATAATTAAACCGTTTTTATGCGTAACCGTTTCAATAGTTTTGTAAACGGGGTCGGGAAGTTCGCTAACTTCTATAACGGCGTTTGCCATAGCCTTAATTCTTTCGCTTGTTAGTTTAAGGCGGTCAATCATAACGGAAGAAATTTTGCCTTCCGCATTTAAAACGTCTTTTTCATTTGCGTTTAATATGTTTTGAGTGTTTTGTATAATGCTATTTGCAATTTCTTTAAGCGCGTCGTTTTTTTGAACTTCGGATAAATTTGCAATTTCGCTTTTTGCGCTTTTAGCATTTTTTAAAATTTCATTAGTCGTCATTTTTAATAAACCTTGTGCCAACTTCTTTTCCGTCTATAATATCGTATAAAATGTTAGGGTCTTCACCGTTAGCAATAATCATATCTGCACCGCTTGAAGTGCAAATTTTAGCCGCTTTAAGTTTAGTTGCCATACCGCCCGTACCTAAATTAGACGCACTTACACCGCCAAGCGCCATAATTTCATCAGTTAATTTTTCAACTTTTGAAATAAGTTTAGCGTCTTTATTTTTGTGCGGGTCGCTCGTATATAAACCGTCAATATCGGAAAGTAACACTAAAAGGTCGGCATTTACGGTTTTTGTAACGATTGATGCGAGCGTGTCGTTATCGCCTATAACAATTTCGTCAGTAGCGATAGTGTCGTTTTCATTGATAATAGGGATTACGGAAAGTTCAAGTAAACGGCGCATTGTGTTAGAAAAATTAGTAAGCCTATCTTCGTGCTCAAAATCGTCACCCGTAAGTAAAATTTGACCAACGGTGTGGTTGTGTTTTGTAAAAAGTTCGTCGTACTTATACATAAGTTCGCATTGACCAACCGCAGCGCACGCTTGTTTTGTTGGAATATCGCTTGGGCGACTTGAAAGCATAAGTTTACCAACGCCCATTGCAATAGCGCCGGAAGATACTAAAATAACTTCGTTGCCTGCATTTTTAATGTCGCTAATAACTTTGCAAAGTTCTTCTACTTTTCTTATATTTAAGTGGCAAGTTTTGTAGGCAAGGGTAGAAGTGCCCACTTTAATTACAATTCTCATAGTTTTTTCCTTTTATTATAGAAGTGGAATTTTAGCAAGATATAAAACGTCTTTTCTATCGGCAGCGTCGCCTTCTGCTAAAACAAAGGCTTTCTTTTGAATAATACCGCCGGCTTTATTAACTAACGCTTCTAAGCCTAAAAGAGATGCGCCCGTTGAAACAACGTCGTCAACAATGCCAACTTTTTTGCCTTTAATAAGGTCAACGTCGTGCTTAGAAAGGTATAATTTTTGTTCTTTACCCGTAGTTATTGAAGATTCAATGGTAATTTCAATACCGTCTTGCATATATAGTTTTTTGCTTTTACGCGCAACGGCGTATAAAGGTTGACCAAGTTCGCGAGCGGTAACGTGAGTTAATTGTAAGCCTTTTGATTCCGCAGTAATTAAAACTTCGCAATCACCTAAATATTTAGCAAGTGCTTTACCGCAATGCTCCGTAAGTTCCGCGTTGCCGTGCAAATTAAAAAATGCAATATTTATTCCAGACGGAAGTGGCAAAATAGGAAGGTTTGCTTTATAACCGCTAATATCAACAGTAAAAAATTTATCCATAAAAACCCCTTAAATAAAAAAATTTATAATTTATTATAAAACAACATTATTTTAGCACATTAAATTTTTATTGTAAACACATTTATCAAAATTTAAAAAAATACGCTAAAAAACTATAAACTTTTTTAAAAATTTTTTAATTAAATAAAAAAATAATGCATAAACTTGATAATATGAGCGAATTAAAAATTACAGAAAGCGGTAAAAAGAGTAAAAATATTTTGTATATCTATTCAGCGCTTAGCGAATTTATTAACTGCCTAAATTTTAAAGCGGAAATTTTAAACGGTAAAAATAGGTGCGAACTTATTATTGACGTGCCTTGTGGTTATTTGGACGCGTTTTTAGTTGAGTTGATTGACAAAATGGCAGACGTTATTGCCATAAACTATAAACATACTTATTTTAACCGAAACATTAAGTTAAAAGGCTTAACCGAAAACGAAAAAGAACTTTTATTAACCGCACTAATTTCCGCCGATTTAGAAGAAGATAAACGCTATATAACTAAGCGGTTAAAACTCTTTAAAGAGTTTTCGATTGACGGTA
This sequence comes from Christensenellaceae bacterium, assembly GCA_045637905.1. Taxonomy (GTDB): domain Bacteria; phylum Bacillota; class Clostridia; order Christensenellales; family Borkfalkiaceae; genus HGM11412. Next base: position 76,252 of record JAZUAJ010000003.1, read on the forward strand.
TATTTAATTTTAGAATGAAACCGCTTAAAGAAAAATGGTGTGAAATTTGCGGTTATATTCCGCCAACTTTTCAAAAAGGTCAACTCAAAGATTTTATAACTTATTTGATAAAAGACAAGTGCGGAAAGCGCGTTTACGTTGAAAATTTAACCGTTTACGATAAAAAATACGTTCCGCTTAAACGCCGTGAACTTTTAAATTGTAATAGTGAAAATTTAAGCATAATAAAAGAAATTTTACTATCTAACGCGGGAGAAGTTGAACTTGCAACTAAAATAGACAACGAAAACGAAAAATATATAAAGGAATTTTACGGAAGCAAGGTTTATTTTTCTCAAAGTTATTTTGCTTAAATAGTTGACAAAATAGCGCTTAGGTTTTATAATTATAAAAAAATATGGCGTTATTTAAGACAAGTAGCCCTTAATTCTTGCTTTAGAGAATTTGCCCTTAGGCTGAAAGGCAATGCAAGGTAGAGATAAGCGAAACCACTTGAACGTAGCCAAAGTTAAAGCGTACTTTAACGCTTAAAAGAGGCCGAAAGGCAATTAAGGTGGAACCGCGGTATATATCGTCCTTAAACGTAAGTTTAAGGGCTTTTTTATTTTGGGTCCTATCGCATAGTTTATTTGCGATGCTACTATTTAATGCGGTAAACCTTATATAAAGGAGTATTATGAAAGTATTTTTACCAAATGAAACTTGTTTAGAAGTTGAAGAAAATTCGCTTGTTAAAGACGTGGCTTTAAAAATTAGCGAAGGTCTTTTTAGAAATGCCGTTGCAGGCAAAATTAACGGCGAACTTTGCGACCTTTCTGCTAAGGTAAAAGACGGTGATTTGGTGCAAATAATCACTATGAAAGATGAAGATGGTTTAGAAGTTTATCGCCACACTTGTTCTCACGTTTTAGCGCAAGCCGTTAAATCTATTTATCCAACTTGCAAACTTGCAATAGGCCCTGTTGTTGAAAACGGTTTTTATTACGATATCGAGTTTAAAACGCCTATTTCGCAAGAAGATTTGCAAAAAATTGAAGTTGAAATGCAAAAAATTATAAAGAGCGATTTGCCTATTGAAAGGTTTGAACTTGAACGCGACAAGGCAATTGCACTTTGCAAGCGCTTTAAAGAGCCTTATAAAGTTCAACTTATTGAAGATTTGCCCGAAGATAGCGTAATTTCTTTTTATAAACAAGGCGCGTTTACCGACCTTTGTAGAGGTCCGCACCTTCCTTCAACGGGTAAAATTAAAGCGTTTAAATTAACTTCGCTTACGGGTGCTTACTGGCGTGGTAACAGTAAAAATAAAATGCTTACGCGTATTTACGGCACGGCTTTTGAAAAGAAAAGCCAACTTGACGAATATCTTTTAGCAGTTGAACAAGCAAAACTTCGCGACCATAATAAACTTGGTAGAGAACTTGGTTATTTTACTACCGTTGACACGCTTGGTCAAGGTTTGCCTGTTTTACTTGAAAAGGGTACTAAAACTATTCAAGTTTTACAACGCTTTGTTGAAGATTACGAGCAAAAGAAAGGCTATATTTTAACAAAAACTCCGTTAATGGCAAAAAGCGATTTCTATAAAATTTCAGGGCATTGGGACCATTATAGAGACGGTATGTTCGTTATAGGCGACGAAAAGAAAGATAAAGAAGTTTTTGCACTTAGACCTATGACTTGCCCGTTCCAATTCCAAGTTTACTTAAATAAGCCAAGAAGTTATAGAGATTTACCAATGCGCTTTAACGAAACTTCAACTCTTTTTAGAAACGAAGAAAGCGGTGAAATGCACGGTTTAATTAGGGTAAGGCAATTTACAATTTCGGAAGGTCACCTTGCTTGTAGACCTGACCAACTTGAACAAGAGTTCAAAGGTTGCGTTGACGTTATGCTTTATATGATGAAAGCGCTTGGCTTAGACGGCGACATTTCTTATCGTTTTAGCAAATGGGATAAAAACAATAAAGAAAAATATATCGGTAGTGAAGAAGAGTGGGAAACCGTTCAAAACACAATGCGCGAAATTTTAGACGATATTGGCATTAACTATAAAGAAGCGGACGGTGAAGCGGCGTTCTACGGCCCTAAACTCGACGTTCAAATTAAAAACGTTTTCGGCAAAGAAGATACGCTCGTTACTATTCAAATTGACTTCCAACTTGCTAAGCGTTTTGAAATGGTTTACACGGATAGCGACGGCGAAAAGAAATATCCTTACGTTATTCATAGAACTTCGCTTGGTTGCTACGAAAGAACGCTTGCGCTTTTAATTGAAAAATACGCGGGCGCGCTTCCTACTTGGATTGCGCCTTTCCAAGCAACTATTTTAAGCGTAAACGACAGGTGTGAAGAATACTGCCGTAACTTGTGGTCAACTATGCTTGAAGAAGGTTTAAGACCAAACCTTGATTTACGCGCGGAAAAAATAGGCAAAAAGATTAGAGACGCTCAACTTGACAAAGTGCCTTATATGCTTATTATTGGCGACAAGGAACTTGAAAACGGCAACACGGTTGGCGTAAGGCATAGAAAACGCGGTGATTTAGGTCAAATGACTATTGACGAATTTATTGCAATGGTTAAAAAAGAAGTTAAAGATTTAAAACTTGACTAATTTTAAAAAGATAGTAAAAAATATTTGACATTATTCAAAATAAGTGGTAATATAATTGCAACAAGCAGAAGTTAACCCTTCTCGCCGGCAATTACGTTCGCTTGGCAGATATTGCAATTTAACGCCTTAGGCGTGTTTTGTAACGGGTTACTTTTGTAACCCGTTAATTTTTTATAGGAAGGTACACTACTATTAAAGACTTACATCAAATAAATGATGAAATAAGAGACAATGAAGTTAGGCTTATAGGCTCTAACGGTGAACAATTAGGTATTGTTAGCGGTCAAGAAGCGCTTAGAATTGCTTACGATAGCGATTTAGACCTTGTTAAAATTTCGCCAAACGCCGTTCCACCCGTTTGTAAAATTATGGACTACGGCAAATTTAAGTTTGAACAACTTAAAAAGGCAAAAGAAGCGCGCAAAAAGCAAAAAGTTGTTGAAGTTAAAGAAGTTTGGCTTTCTATGACCATTGATATTGGCGACCTTAACGTTAAAGCAAAGCAAACTATAAAATTCTTAAAGGCGGGCAATAAAGTTAAAGTTTCAATAAGAATGCGCGGTAGGCAAAACGCTCACTCTGACCTTGGTGTTGAAGTTATGCAAAAATTCTTTACAATGGTTGAAAGTGATGCGGTTATTGAAAAAAAGCCTTTACAAGAAGGTAGAAATATACTTATGATTTTAGGTCCTAAGGCCTAAACTTATATAAATAATGCCACGTTTTGTGGTAACACTATATGAAAATTTATTAGGAGGACATTTTATTATGCCAAAAATGAAATCGCACAGCGGTGCTAAAAAGCGTTTTAAACTTACTGCTACTGGTAAGGTTAAAAGAGGCCACCAAAACAAGAGCCACATTTTATCTAAAAAAACTACTAAAAGAAAGAGAAGATTAAGAACTACAACTTACGTTTCTCAAACTCAAGAAAAGACTGTTAAGTCAATGATTCCTTATAAAGGTTAATAAAAGGAGATAGTGAATTATGCTTATTAAAAGAGGTGTTAACGCTGTTAAAAAGCGTAGAAAAATAATGAAACTTGCAAAAGGTTACTTTGGTTCTAAGAGCAAATTATATAGAGTTGCTCGCCAAGCCGTAATGAAATCTTTAAGTTATGCTTACGTTGGTAGAAAGCGCAGAAAGAGAGATTTTAGAAAACTCTGGATTGCAAGAATTAACGCAGGTTGCAGATTAAACGGTATTTCTTACAGCAAATTTATGTATGGTCTTAAACTTGCAGGAATTACTCTTAACAGAAAAGTGCTTGCAGATATGGCTATAAATGATGCTAAGGGTTTTGCAGAACTTGTTGCAACTGCTAAAAGCAAAATTTAATTGCAAAATTTTAGGGCTGTTAATTTTTATTGACAGCCTTTAAGTTTTGGCTCTATTACAATTTAGCGTGTTTTATTTTTTTTTTGTTAAAAACACGTTTGTAATATTGCTAATATTTATAATATTATGGTTTATACGTCAATACAAAATCCCTTAATTAAAAGCATTTCTTCGCTTAAAGATAAAAAACACCGCGCTTTGCAAGGTTTGTACGTTGCCGAAGGCTTAAAAATGGTGAACGAAGCCATTAAGTTTAATAAAGATATAAAATATATCGTTTCTACAACGGAAATGCTTAGTTTAATATCTAAAACTTCCGCACAAATTTTAGAAGTTAGCGAAAAAGTTTTTAAATTTTTAAGTGATGAAACCACGCCACAAGGCGTTCTTGCGGTTTTAAAAATTCCAAATAGCGTAGTTAAAGAACCAAGCGGCAACTGTCTTTTATTAGACGGCGTTAGCGACCCTGGCAATTTAGGAACTATTATAAGAACGGCATCTGCCTTTAACTTTAAAGATATTTACCTTTTAAATTGCGTTGACCCTTATTCAAATAAGGTTGTTAGGGCAAGTATGAGCGGTATTTACAACGTAAATTTATATAAAAGCGATTTTAGCCGTATTAAAACCGCGCTTAAAAATTATAGCGTAGTTGCGGGCGACTTAAAGGGTCAAGACCTTGAAAGTTTTAATAAACCGCAAAATTTATGTATAGCGGTTGGTAACGAAGCAAATGGATTATCTTCAAAAGTAAGGGAACTTGCAAGCAGTTTTGTAACTATTAAAATGCAAAACAACCAAGAAAGTTTAAACGTTGCTATTGCACTTAGTATTTTAATGTATAAACTTAAATAAAGGAGTATTTTTTATGTCAGGACATAGCAAATGGGCTAATATTAAAAATAAAAAAGCAAAAACAGACGCTGCTAAAGGTAAAATCTTCACAAAAATAGGTAGAGAACTTGCAGTTGCCGCAAAAGCAGGTGCAGACCCTTCTACAAATAGCAAACTTGCCGACGTTATTGCAAAAGCAAAAGCGGCAAATATGCCAAACGATAACATTATGCGTTCTATCAAAAAGGCGGCAGGCGAACTTGGTAACGTAAACTACGAAGTTAAAACTTACGAAGGCTACGGCATTGGCGGTAGTGCGGTTATCGTTAAAACTTTAACCGACAACGTTAATAGAACGGTTGGCGAAGTTAGGCACATTTTTGATAAATATGCAGGCAATATGGGAACTTCTGGCTCAGTTTCTTATATGTTTGAAAATAAAGGCGTTTTAATTATTGAAAGAACGGTTGACCTTTTAGAAGACACCGTTATGGAAATGGCACTTGACGCCGGGGCAGACGACGTTATCGTTGAAGACGATATCTTTGAAATTAGAACTCAACCAGGTGATTTTTCCGCGGTTAGAAAGTATTTTGAAGAAAACAATATCGTTTTTGCCGAAGCAGATATTTTAATGATACCTAACGACAAAATCGAACTTTCAAGCGACCAACTCGTAACGTTCTATAAAATGCTTGACGCGTTCGACGATAACGACGACGTTCAAGACGTTTATCACAACGTAAATCTTCCAGAAGAAGACGAAGAAGAATAAAAACAAAACCTTTACGCATAAAAAAGCGTAAAGGTTTATTTATAAAGCAAAATGCTTAGTTTTTAAAATAACCCGCCTGTGCCGTTATGGAAAAATTATTTACCCCTTTTTATTAGAGGTGGGTACTTCGTTTTATAGTTAAGACTTTCCCAAATTTAGTAGAAACGCAAAAGGCAGTTTCTTAGGAATACGCGTTGCTATAAAAACGGCAAGTTCCCTTATTTATTAACGTGGAACAACATACTTTCCTTACGCACACCGCAGGCTATTTAAGTATAATATAAATTTTAAAACTATGTCAACTATATAAGGAAATATTATTATGGAAATTACGGTTTTAGGTAAATACGGTCCGTTTGCTAAAAACGGCGGTTCAACTTCATCATATTTAGTAAAGGGTAAAAGTGGCTACGTAATGCTTGATTGCGGTGCAGGTTCGGTTTCTAAAATGCTAAGTAAGATAGATATTATGGAACTTGAATGCTTGGTTTTAACTCACACTCATTTTGACCACGCAAGTGATATTTTAGTTTTATCTTACGCTATTAACTTTTTAAGAAAAGATGACCCGCTTGCAGTTTATATGCCATTAGATAATAGCCCGCTTTACAATTTAATTAGCGATTTAGACGCGTTTAAAGTTATAGGTATTAGAGAGCAAAATGATATAAATTATTTCTTTAACGACTATAAAGTAAGGTTTTTAAAAATGGAGCACCCCGTTTTAACTTACGGCATAATTATGCAAGGAAATGATAAAACGTTAGGTTATACTGCAGATACAAAAATGTGTAAAAATGCAGAAGAAATCGCAAAATATGCAACTTTTTTAATTGCTGATGGTGCGTTTTTAGAGCGTGATTATAATGAAAATAAACCGCATATGAGCGTTTTACAAGTTGCAAATTTAGCAAAAAAATATAACGTTAAAACTTTGCTTTCGCATATAGGATACAATTATAGCGATAGCGAAATTGAAGAAGAAATTAAAGACTTTAAAGATTTAGTTGAAGTAGCAAAAGAAGATAAAACCTACGTATTATAATGGTAAACGAAAACGGCAAATTATTAAATTTTAGACCGATAGTTTTAATATGCGCAACCTTAATTATAGGTATACTTTTAACCGTAACGCTATGCTACGGCAAAGGGCTTTTTACCTTTTTAAGTTGCGCTTTTATTATATTGCTAATTTCGTTTATAATTTATTTTGCACTCTTAAAAAATAAAAAAGTTTATATAACCTTAATAGTTTCGCTAATTATAACTCTTTTAGTTTGTTTTATATTTGCTTTGCAAATATTTAAAAATTTAAATGCGAGTAGTTTGGGCTATCAAACAATTTATTGTGAAATTATAAGCGTAAATTCTATAACTGAAACAGACGACGTTTATTTGATTAGCACTTTTGTAAAAGTTTTACAAGGTGATTATAAGGGTGAAGTTATTAAAACGTATTTTGATACCAACTGTTTACTGTTTGAAGGGTATAAAATAAAATTTGGCGGTCAAATTGACGCAAATAAAATTTACTTTAACGGCTATTTTGATTATAAACTTTTAAAATATGGCGCTAATTACGCTTGCTATAATAGTCAAGTTATAAGTTTAGATACAAAAATTACAAACGTATTTTTTGCTATTAAAAATTTACTTTACAATAGGCTTAGTAGCGCAGGTGCAACAAATTACGAATTTATTTACGCGTTAATAACGGGCGATACTAATTTTATTAGCGACGTAACTTTAAACAAGTTTAGAGACGTTGGTGTTGCGCATATTTTTGCCGTTTCCGGTTTGCATATAGGCTTTTTATATTCCTTTATTACGATTATTTTTAAACCGATAAAAATAAATAAGTTAGTAAAATATTTTTTAACCTTAATTTTGCTTTATTTATATGCTAAATTTTGCGGGTTAACGGCGTCTTGTTTAAGAGCGTTTATAATTATAGCCGTATCAAGTTTTGCTAAAACGATAGGGCTAAAAAATGATAAACTTTCGTCGGTATTTTAAGCGCAATATTAGTTTTAACGCTTAATCCAAGCGATTTATTTAGCGTTGGTTTTCATTTGTCGTACACGGCGTGTTTATCACTTATTTTTATAACGCCTAAAATTGAAAAGTTACTTGATAATATATTTCCAAATAGCGTTTCAAAATTCGTTGCGCCGTTTATTTCGGCGTATTTAGGAACTTTGCCTATTATTACCGACGCGTTTTCAAATTCAACGGCATTTTCAATGCTATTTAACGCGCTAATAGTGCCTATTATGAGTTTTGTGTTTATTCTTTGTTTTTTAACAAGTTTACTACTTTTAATTTTTAGTAAACTTTTATTTTTGGTTCACGTTGCTTCGGCTTTTGTTGGGGTGGTTATTTTTATTGTAAATACGCTTTCCTTTATCGTTTTTAAAGTTACAATAAAATTTGCGGTTAGCAAATTGTTTTACTACTTTGGTTTAACGCTATATAGCGGAGTAATAAATTTAAAGCGAAAAACTGTAAAAACAATTCAAATAACTAATTTTTTTGTATTTTTATTAGTATTTTTACTAATAAATGTTTATATTTTACCTTGATTTTTTTAATAAACAATGTTAAAATAGCGTTAGGAGATTAAAGGTGAAATTTTTAGAGTTAAAAAATAGTGTAAAAAACGAAATATTGCCAATATACTATATTGAGGGAGAAGACGCGTTTTTACGCCAATCGGCTCTTTCAACGCTAAAAAACGCCTTTTTAGTAGAGCCTGATTTTAATCTAACTAATTTTACCGGTGCAGATTTAAAAGCCGATATAGAAGACTTTTTAACCGCTGTAAGAAGTTATCCGTTTTTAAGTGATAAGCGCGTTATAGCGGTTAGTGAATATTATCCAACCGCTACCGACTTAAAGTCAAAAAAATTGCAAGAAATTTTTAATACGGTTGAAGAAACGTCTATTATAATTTTTATAAATTCTAAGGCGTGTGCACCGCTTAAAAACCAAAATAACGTTACGGTTGTTGATTGTAATAAATTAGATTTAGATAGCATTACTAAATATCTTCGCGCGGTGCTACTTAAAAACGAAATTGTTATAGATAGCGGTGCGGTTATAAAACTCGTTGAATACTCTGGTTACGATATGGCAAAAATTAACGGTGAAATAAACAAACTTGTGTCTTTCGTTAAAGATACTAAGGTTATTGACGAAACCGCAGTTGATGCCATAGTCGTTAAAGATACGGATTATCAAATTTACGAACTTAGCGGTTATATTGCCGATAAAAAATATCAAAAAGCCTTTCAAACGCTAAATGAAATGCTTTCTAAAAAAGAAAGCGAGCAAATGATTTTTATGTCAATTTACTATCATTTTAGAAGGCTACTTCACGTTTCTATATCAAATCAACCAGACGGCGAAATTGCAAACGTTTTAGGCGTTAAAGAGTACGCCGTAAAAAAGGCTAAAATGCAGGCAAAAAAGTTTAACGTAAAGCGTTTAAAGGCCGTTTGCGATAAGCTTTGCGAATTTGACACCGCCTTTAAAAGTGGCGAACTTAGTTTAGATAACGTTTTATGGAATTCCATATTTAACGCGTTTATAGTAAATTAAAAGGAGTAAAAATGACGCATTTTATATCGTTTATAAACAATAAAATAATACCTATATATAAAAGTTTAGATGCTGTAAGTATAATAATTTACGTTTTATTATTTATTTCTATTTTCGTATTACTTGAAATGCTTGCTAAAAACAATGCAAGTAAAGTTTCGGTTTGGCTTTCATTTTTTATAATTATAATTTCAATGCTTTCATTGCTTACCGAATTTGATAAAACGGTTTACATTTTACTTCTTTGCTCGTTTATTATTTGCGTTGTTGTTATGTTCTCAACGGAAATTAAGCGTAGCGTTTGGAATACTAAGGCGTCAAAGCGCGTTTCAATTGAAACTGCAAACTCGGTTAAAATGGCGTCAAATAGCGTTAATAAGTGCATAAATGAAATTATTAAAGCGATTCAAAATATGTCAAAAAACGATATAGGCGCAATTTTAGTTTTATCAAACACAAAAATACCGGGAAGTATTATTGATAGTGGCGTTAAAATTGATAGTGATATTTCAAGTGCGCTTATTGAAAGTATTTTCTTTCCAAAAACACCACTTCACGACGGTGCTATTATAATTCAAAACGATAAAATTCAAGCGGCAGGTTGTTTTTTACCGCTTTCACAAGAAGGCGATTTGCCAAAAGAACTTGGAACAAGGCATAGAGCGGGTATAGGCGTTACGGAAGTTTTAAACGTTACCGCAATTATCGTTTCGGAAGAAACGGGCATTATTTCAATTGCGCGTGGTGGTAAAATTGTAAGATATGCCGATAGTGAAATGCTTAGGCAAACTTTAAAAGAATATTACTGGCAAGATTTAATTGTAAAGGGTAAATAAGGTGAGTTATGAATAATAATAATGAAAAATCAACAAAATCAAAAGTTTTAAGAATTTTTGTAAATATTACCGTTTCGCTTTTACTTGCATCAATTATTTTTATTACTCTTAAACTTATTTAATTAAATTTTAAAAGACGGCACTTTTAGTGCCTTCTTTTTTCGTGCTTTAAAATCGACTTTTTGTTTAAAATTTTGACAAATTATATCATATTTTTACCATTTTTAGCCTATATAATATAACGGAGATAAATTTTAATGAAATTTAATAAGAACGTTACGTCTGTTTTAATGCTTGTTTTAACTATTGCTTTAATTTGTAGTTTTTCGCTTTTTAACTACACGAAAACTGCAAGCGCAAATTTTTTAAGTGGTGAAAGTAGAAAAGTTCCTATATACGGTGTTGATAGAAGCGATAATAAAATTTCAATTTCTTTCGACTGTGCATACGGTGCAGACTACACGGATAATTTATTAAAAATTTTAGATGATTACAACGTAAAATGCACGTTTTTTGTAGTTGAATTTTGGGTAAAAAAATATCCTGAAAAAGTTATGGAAATTGTAAAGCGTGGGCACGAAATAGGCACGCACTCGTCAACGCACCCGTATATGAGTAAACTTGACGCTAATTCTATAAAAAATCAACTTCAAAGTTCAGTAAGCGCCATTGAAACCATAACTAATCAAAAAGTTACACTTTTTAGACCGCCTTACGGCGATTATAACAACGCCGTTATTGACGGTGCAAACGCGCTTTCACTTTCAACTATTCAATGGACGGTAGACAGTTTAGACTGGAAAAATTTAACCGAAAGCGAAATTTCAAAAAGGGTTATTTCAAAAACTAAAAGTGGCAGTATAATACTTTGCCACAATAACGGTTTAAACACCTATAAAGCCTTGCCTTATATTTTATCAACGCTTAAAGAAAAAGGTTTTGAATTCGTTAAAATTAGCGATTTAATTTATAAAGATAATTTCACTATAGATTCCTTTGGCATTCAACGCGCGAAAGGTTAAAAATACAAAAAGGAGACAATATGCAAGAAAAACTTAACAACAAGGTATACGTTAAAGGGGAAATTATTACTGAAGCAAAATATTCGCACGAAACGTACGGAGAAGGGTTTTACGAAATAGAAGTTTTAGTTAAAAGGCTATCTGGGCAAGCGGATATATTACCCGTTACAATATCTGAACGCCTTATAGAAGAAGGCAATTTGAAAGTTGGCTCAACGCTTTGCGCTTTTGGACAGTTTAGAAGTTACAATAAGCAAGTAGACGGAAAATCTAAACTAATGCTAACCGTTTTTGTAAAGGAAGTTTTAAGTGAAGACCTTTATAAAAATCCTAATAACGTAGTGCTATCTGGCTACATTTGCAAACCGCCTATTTATAGAACCACGCCGTTTAATAGGGAAATTGCCGACGTTTTAGTTGCGGTAAATAGAGCCTACAATAAAAGCGACTATATTCCGTGCATTGCTTGGGGCAGAAACGCAAGATTTGTTAAAAATTTAAGCGTTGGCGAAAAAATAGCAATTTCTGGGCGCATACAATCGCGTGAATATCAAAAGAAACTTAGTGAAACGGAAGTTGTTACGCTTACTGCTTACGAAGTTTCCGTTTCAAAACTTATGGCGTACGATAATGCAGACGACTTTGATATTGAAAAAGAATTTGAACTGTCGTATATAGACAAACAAAAAGAATACGTTTAATATTGACAATTTTTAATAGTTTTGTTATAATAAATACGGATTTTTAATCCGTATTTTTATTATGAAAAACGTTTATTTAATAGCAGGCGTACCTTTTCAAATTGAATATAAAAGTATAAGCACGGAGCATTTGCTTAAAGATTATACTTGCAATTTAGAGCCAAAACACGTTTTAAATTTGCCAACTGAAAGTGAACTTGATTTTGAAAGCAAAATAGGCAATATCACTAATTACAATAAATTAGAAAACGTTGCAATTTTGCGCAAAATATCTACGATTTTACTTAAAGAGCATAGCACCGTTTTGCTTCATAGTTCCGCAGTTTTATATAATGATAGCGCATATTTATTTAGTGCGCCAAGCGGTACGGGTAAAAGTACGCACGTAAAAAACTTAAAAACTATTTTAGGCGATAGTTTAATAAATATAAACGACGATAAGCCTTTCGTTAAATTTAGCGAAAATGAAATTTTGGTTTACGGTAGCCCTTGGTGTGGAAAGCATAACGTTGGCACTAATACAAAGGCTAAATTAAAGTCTATTATTTTTATTGCTCGTTCAACCGAAAATAAAGTTGAAAAATTAGAGCCAAATTTAGCCGTTAAACAACTTTTAAGGCAATGCTTTACACTTCATAACAAAGAAGATTTAACAACGCTTTTAGCCTTAATTTCTAAACTTGTTTCAAGCGCAAAATTTTACACTCTTTATTGCACCAAAGAGTTGGATAGTGCTTTCGTTACCATTAACGATATTTTTAAAGGTGATATAAATGAAAATTAAAAGTGATTATATTTTACAAAAAATGACTGAAACTTCTTACGTTGCTATGCCAACGGGAAAGTCAAAAGAACTTGTAAAGGGTTATTTAAACTTAAATTCTACAGGCGCGTTTTTGTGGAATATTTTAGTAAAAGGCGCTCAAAAAGAAGATTTGGTTGTCGCTTTAATTGAAAATTTTGAAGTTGATAGGGCGCTTGCTGAAAACGACGTTAACTTATTTATTAGTAAATTAACTCAAATAGGAGCGCTTGATGATTGATTCTTCACTTGAACACGCGCTTTTAAAAAACGGTTATATTATAACGCCTATAAAGGGAACGAGTATGACCCCGCTTTTAAAAGAAAATAGCGACCGCGTTGTTATTAAAACTCTTAAAACTAAAATAAAAAAAGGTGACGTGCTTTTATATAAACGCCCAAATGGCGCGTATATTTTGCACCGCGTTTATAGCGTAACGCCTAATTTTTTAGTTATGTGTGGCGATAATCATTTAACGCTTGAATATAACGTTATGTGCGATAGCGTTTTAGGTATTTTAACGGGAATTTACAAGGGCGATAGGTTTATTGACCTTAATAAAAGTTTAAAATATAAATTCTATAAAACCTTTTATGGAAATTGTAGAATTATTAGGGCAATTTGCTTTAAATTAAGAAACGCAAAAATTAAAATTAAAAAGATATTTACAAAATAAAAAAAGCCTTCTATGGTAGCCACCGTAGAAGGCTTTTATATTTTAATTATTTACCGCTTTTAAAAAGTAATTTGTACTCAATAAAAAGTGCGGTTAACGTTATTGTTAAACCAATAAGCATAATCATAAGTGCGTCTGTAACCGTTTTTTTGCCGTTTCCGCCTATCGTTTGCAAAGTTTGAACGTAATTATCGTTTAAGTAGTTTATAGAGTCAACTAAATATCCGCTTGGAACGTATCCGTAAGGTTCGCCGTTTTGAGTAAGTGAAATAAGAGTGTATTTCGTGTTGTTAAAAGAATACTCTTTAATTAAATAAACGGTAGTTCCTTGTTCTATATTTTGTAAACCGTAATTTTGGTTATAAATAGGTTTTGCAAATAAATATTCGGTATTAGATATAACTTTTGCTTCGCCACTTAGCACAGTTTCGGTTATTCCGTAGTTTTGGTATGAGTTTTTATCAATAATAGTAGCGTCTGCATTGTTATTTTGAACGTTTGATACGGAAGTTTTTCTAACTAACGCAACTATCGTGTCAGTATAAGAAATTAGGTAGTAGTCTTCTTCAATTTCGGCAATTATTGGGTAGCATTTAGCGGTGTTAAGTTCGGTAATAGGGGTTATGCTATTAAAATATTTTTTACCGTCAACTTCTTTATAGTTATTAAGTTCAATTTTAAATATTTTAGCGTTCTTTTTTATTGTTAAGAACGAAATATCGCTTAAAATAGCCTTTTCATTAACGTTTTCGGCGCTAATTAAGTTAAGGTTTGAAACGTTTAAAAGATTGTCGCTATTAGTTAAAATGCAAGCGTTTGAAAGGTAATAAACGGTATCGCTTTTATAAGATAAGCAAAAATCTTTAACGTTAGTTCCGCCCGCTAAATTTAGCGAATATTCGCTTGAAACGTATTCAGTTTCTTCTGGGTTAAGTGTAAACTTTGTAATAGTGTTATTATCTAACAATAAATAAACGTTACCTGCAAAATCACAGTTAATTTTTAACGGATTAGCGCTTAAATTCAATGTGGTTATAGAGTTTAAAGTGTTTGCGTAAAACCTTGCTAACTTATATTGCGGGTTTTCAACGCTATCTTTATATAGTAGGTAGAGGCTACCAAAAACGTCAACCGTAACTAAACTTACAACGCCTTTTACTTCTTCGCTAATAGTAAGTTGTTGAACGTTCAATTCTTGCAAATTATTAGTTTCGCTTGGAAGCGTTATTTGATATATTTTAGTATAGTCGTGCGTCAGTTCTAAACTCTTTGCTGTGTGTGTGTAATAAAAATTGCCGTCTAAGTAGCATACGCTTGTAATAGACTCGTTTTTAATAGAGTAAACGCTTTCAAGCCCCGTTTCAAGTTGGTTATAAAGGGTAAGGTTAGTTCCGTCGTAAATTAAAACGTGGTCGTCTGAAAAAGCAATTTTTTCTATTTTATAATCTTGGTTATTTTCATATAAAAACGAAAGGTCAATTCTTGTAAATTCGTTTTCGTTATTTAGTGATTTTTTTAGAATTCTTCTTGCATTTTGCGAATTATTAAGCGTTGTTTTATCAAGCGCGTAAAGGTAATTTTCGCTTAAACCTAAAACTAAAGCATCGCTTGTTAAACGGTAGTTTGCAGTAGATTCGGTAGTTATTGCAAAGTGTGTAAACATAGCGTTTTCAAGGTCGTATTCTTGAACGCAATTAAGCGCGTTATCGCAAATTAAAAGTTTACCGTCTTTACTCGTTACGCCTTGCGGACTGTTTATTGAGCCAAGCGTACTTGCATTTTTATCAACGCCTAAAAGTAAAGTAGGCGTTTTATTTTCGCCCTTTTCAAGGCTATAAAGCCCGTCGGTTGTGGTGTAATAAAGGTTATTGCCAATACCCGTTAAACTAATTGCCGTTTTATTTTCGCCTTTAAAAATTTCGTAAATAGTACCGTTTTCTAAACTGTAATAGTAAAAACCGTTTGCATTTTGATAGTAAATGTTTTTACCGCTGTCAATATAGCCTATAAACGATTCCGCCATTATTGAATATCTAAAAGTAAATACGGGCGCGTTACTTTCGGTTGAAAGTTCGTAAACTTTAATCGAGTCATTAGTGTTAGTAATAATTGTGTTATCGTGAACGCTTATGTACGTTGATGCGTAAATACCCGTGTTTACAGGTTGCTTAGTTAAGTCGTTTATATCCAAATAATAAATTTCGCTACCGCTTACGTAAAATAAGAAATTTTCGTAAAAATTAAGTTTGCTAATGATTGACGCGTCGTTATAAACTTTTACGTAATTTTTTGTTTGAGAATTGTAAATTATTATTGAGTTAACGTCGTTTTCATTATTTTCTTTATCGTCAAAATATTCCGAAAAAGCGTAATTGCCGTTATTATATGCTAAGCCAACGGGTGAAGTAAGGTCGTAAAACTCGATAGGGGAAGAAGGTAGGTAAAATTTAGTTTGCAAAGAGTTTTGCGAGTTTGCATTAGCGGTATTTAAACTCACGCCAAAAACGCCTAAACTAAGAAAGGCGGTAAATAAAAATAATAGAGTTTTTAATGCAAATCGTTTCATACGCGTATACCTATATATTAACTTAGTTTATTATAACATATAAATATACAATATTTCAACATTTTATTTAAATTTTAAAAAATTATTTTATTTGACTAAAACTGTCAAGTATATTTTTTTAAAATAAACACGAACAAATGTTCGTAAATATAAAATTATACGATGTAAAAATTTAAATATCAATAGAATATGACAAAGAAAATGAGAAATTTGTTCAAAAATAAAATAATTTGTACAAATATGTCATATTATGTTGCAAAGAAATGATTGAGTGCATTATAATTTTGGTAGCAAAAAGGAGAGAAAACTTGTATGGAATTGTATGCAAAAACAATACTTAGTTGTTACACAATGCTTGATAAAATTATCAATCAAATTGAAAATTTAATAAAGACAAAAGCAAGGAATTCGTTTTACGATTATAGTTCAACCTTAAAGCAAAGTGATAAAATTTTAAAACTTGTTAACGTTAGAATTGATTTAATAGAACTTAAAGAAATTGCAAAAAACACGCTAAATTTATTAAATAATGAGCAAAAAACGCTAATTTTTTATAAATATTTTGGAATTTTGCCTAAAGACAAAAATTTTGATTTATCTTCAAGAAACTATTTTAGAAAGCAAATAAAGGCGCTTAACAAATTTAGTTCGCTTCTTAAAAGCAAAGGCTTTAACGAAGAGTGGTTTGAACAAACTTACCTTAATATTTCCTTTATTTTAGGAACGTATAATAAGGTTGTTAGCGAGCAAGGAAAAAAGCACGTTGCTTAATTTTTAACGTGTATTAAAAACTGCTTTTAATTTTGTTCAAAATTCTATTCTTCGTCTTCAAATTCTAACGGCTCACGCTTGTAAACCTTATTTTTTGAAGGCTTAAATATAGTGTAAACAATTGATATGCAAATTATTGAAATTCCAACAATTATTATAATTTGCAAACCTTCGCCTTTTAAATTTGACGGCGGATTTACAGTTTGGTTTTGTTCGTTATTATCGCTATCGTCGTCTGGCAAAGGGTCAACGCTAGGGAGCGGGTCTGTGTTTAAAGGCAAAGTAAAAGGGTTTAATGAATTTACGTCAATATACCCAAGTTTATTATTGCAATAAACGTAGCAAAGTTTAGTTCCGTTTTCTAAAACGTAATAACCGTAAAAAGTCATAAAACTGCTACTTGCTACGTTAAAATACGCCTTGTTTAAGGCAGGGTCGTTAAAGAGTACGTCGCTTATTGACGTTGAAACTTTAATTAGGTTATAAGGGTTTGTTGGGGTGGTTTGACAAGCGGTTAGTTCGCTAACTTTCATATAGCCTATAATTACCGGATATCCACTATTTTCATAACCGTAACTAACGCGTGCAAATTCTTGGCTAAAATTTTCAATTTTAACGTAATAAGTTTTAGGAATTTCAAATATTTTTTGAGTGCAAAGCGCGTCTTGATAAATGTAAACGTTTTCTTCTAAAACTCTAAAATATTCACAATTTTGCGCGTAAGCGTCGTTCGGTTTTATATGAAAACCAAAAAGTGTAATGCTTAAAAAGGCATAAATTAAAATCAAAGTAAATTTTTTCATAAATACAATTATACTACTTAAAAATCAATAAAAAAGTCGAAAAATATAAAATTTAAAGGTAAAAAGTCAAATGCAAAGTTCGTTAGTGCAAAAAATTAAAGAAATTGAAAAAGAACAAAAGCGCAGGTACGATAACAACTTGATTTTTCGCTACAATACGGGCAAAAAAAAGCATAAAAAACAACTTGCTTTTCATAAATGCAAAAAGCGAAACAGGTGGGTGTTTGGCGGTAACCGAAGTGGTAAAACGGAGTGTGGTGCGGTTGAGTGCGTGTATATGGCGCGCGGAATTCACCCGTATAGAAAGAATAAAAAAGACGTTTTTGGTTGGGTTGTTTCGCTTTCGCAACAAGTCCAGCGCGACGTTAGCCAAAGTAAAATTTTAAAATATCTTAATAAAGATTGGATTGTAGAAACGACTATGCTTTCCGGTAAAAAAGACAGTTTAGAAAGCGGTGTTATAGACCAAATTAAAATTCGCAACGTTTTTGGCGGAATTTCAACTATCGGCTTTAAAAGTTGCGACCAAGGCAGAGAGAAATTTCAAGGTAGTTCCTTAGATTTTGTGTGGTTTGATGAAGAACCGCCAAAAGATATTTACGACGAGTGCAAAATGCGTGTTTTAGATAAACGTGGCGATATTTTCGGCACTATGACCCCTTTAAAAGGCTTAACTTTTATTTATGAAGAAATTTACCTTAACAGTTTTAACTCAAAAGAAGTTTGGTACGAGTTTATCGAATGGGCAGACAATCCTTATTTAAATAAGCGTGAAATTAAAGCGTTAACTTCTTCTATGAGCGAGCGTGAACTTTTAACGCGTAGATACGGCGAGTTTTCAAGCGACAGCGGTAGAGTTTACACCGAATTTGACGAGAACGTGCACGTTATAGAGCCGTTTACCGTGCCTTTTGATTGGCAAGACGTAATTTCCATTGACCCAGGGCTTAAAAACCCGCTTTCTTGCCATTTTTACGCAGTCGATTACGACGGTAACGTTTACGTTGTTGGCGAGCATTACGAAAGCGGGCTTGACGTTAGCGAACACTCTAAAAAGATAAAAGAACTTTGCAAAAAACTTAATTGGCACGTTGATTTTAACGGCAATATTAACGCGCTTATAGACTCTGCCGCAAACCAAAAAACGCTTGCATACTCAAAAAGCGTTGCCGAACTTTTTTACGAAAACGGCATAAACGTTAACACTAACGTAAATAAAGATTTGTTTAGCGGTATAAATCGCGTTAAATGTTTTTTAAAAAGCAACAAACTCTTTATTTTTAAAAATTGCGTAAACTTAATTCGCGAAATTAAAGGGTATAGGTGGGGAAAGGGCGACGTGCCCGTTAAAAAAGACGACCACGCGCTTGACGAACTTCGTTACTATATTATGACGAAACCGCATTTAGACGCGCCAACCAAAGTTCTAACCGCCGTTCAAAAAGATAAGTTAAAACTAATAAAAAAGAAATTGCGCACGGGAGGGAAAAGATACGGATAAAAATGTTAAAGACGCTCTTTTAAAAAGGGCGATAGGTTACGATTCAACCGAAGTTACGGAAGAATATAGTGAAGACGGCGAAGGCTCAATTAAAATGGTAAAACGAAAAGTGGTTTTAAAGCCCGTTCCGCCAGACGTTTCCGCGCTTAAACTCTTAAAAGAGTTTGAATCGGAAAGCGACAATATAAAAAGTTTGACAGACGAAGAACTTGAAAAAGAAAAAATAAGACTAATTAAACTTTTGGAGGAAAGTGAAAATGAAGATAACAAAATGTAACGTGCCTATAACTTGCGACGTTAAAGGGTGCTCTAATTTAACGGAATTTTACGTTAAAAAAGATGAACAATCAAGCGATAGCGACGCTTTAAAACTGTGCAAAAATTGCGCAAAAAGTCTATTAAAATCGCTTGAAAAAGCGTTAAAAACAAAGGAGAGTTTATGAAAAAAGCAAAAGAACTTAAAAACGAAATTTTCAAAGAAGATTTGGTAGCGTCGATATTAGAAGATTTTAATCGCCGTAGGCAAGAAAGGCAAAATTTTGAACGTCAATGGCAATTAAACCTTAATTATTTGGCGGGCAACCAGTACTGTGAAATTATGCCAACGGGCGAAATTAAAGAAGAAGATAGTTTTTACGGTTGGCAATCGCGCAACGTTTTTAATCATATTGCGCCTATTATCGAAACGAGGCTTGCAAAACTTTCACGAGTTAGGCCGTCGATGTCGGTAAGAAGTGCAAGTAGCGAAGAAAGCGACTTAAAAACGGCTATGATTTCTTCGGATATTTTAAATTCAACGTATTCGCGCTTGGCGGTAGATAAAATTATATCAAACGCCACTATGTGGTCGGAAGTTTGCGGAACTGCCTTTTACAAGGTTACTTGGAACGAAAAAAGCGGTAAAAAGTTAGGCGAAAGCGGAGATAAAGTTATTTACGACGGCGACGTTTTAGTTAAAGCCGTTTCGCCTTTTGAAATTTTTCCCGATTCACTTTTTCATAGCGAACTTAGCGACTGTAAAAGTATTATTTACGCTCACCCTTACTCTGTTAGCGATATTGAAAGTGAATACGGCGTAGTGTTAAACGGAGAAGATATAGACGTATTTACCTTTAATAAAAACGCAATATCAAATAACGGTGGATATAATAAAACTGACGTATCTTCCGTTGTTCACGATAGCGTGCTTTTAATTGAAAAATACGAACTTCCAACTACAAAATATCCAAACGGTAGAGTAATTATAGTTGCAGGAAACACTCTTTTAGCGGTGGGCGAACTTCCGTACAAAAACGGTGCGGACGGCACGCGCGGGTATCCGTTTATAAAACAAAATTCTATTTCGCTTACGGGCAGTTTCTTTGGCGTTAGTTTAATTGAAAGGTTAATTCCACTTCAGCGTTCTTACAACGCCGTTAAAAATAGAAAATACGAATTTATGAATAGGGTTAGTATGGGCGTAATTAGCGTTGAAGACGGCTCTATCGATACCGACGACCTTGCCGAAGAAGGCTTGTCGCCAGGTAAAGTTATAGTTTATAGGCAAGGAAGTAGGCCACCGCAAATGATGAGCGTTAATTCCGTTCCTATCGACTTTACTTATGAAGAAGAACGTTTAAATAACGAATTTATTTCAATTTCCGGTTCAAGCGAAGTTTCAAGAAGCACCGCTTTTACTCAAACGAACCTTTCGGGTACTGCTATTGAACTTTTAATTGAGCAAGACGAAACGAGGCTTTCCGTTACCGCCGACAATATTAAAACGGCAATTAGGGAAGTTGGTAGGCATATTTTAAGGCTATTTAAACAGTTTGCTACCGAAACGCGTATTATGAAAAGTGCGGGCACTTCAAAAAGTGTAAAAGCGTTCTATTTTAATAGCGCGGATATCACTTACGACGATATTGCTTTTGATACCGAAAACGAACTTAACCAAACGCCGGCTCAAAAGAAAAACGCAGTTTTACAAATGTTGCAAAGTGGCTTACTTAGTGATGATTCTGGCAAAATTTCCGCGCGTAACAAGTCCAAAATTTTAGAAATTTTAGGTTACGGCTCGCTTGATAACGCGCAAGATATAAACAATCTTCACAGGAACAAAGCCGAACGAGAAAATATTGATATGCTCAAAAAAGACGCCGTTGTTGAAGGCTACGACGACCACTTAATTCATATTGACGAACACACGCGTAGAGTTTTAGAGTACGACGTTGAAGGTGAGAACGACAAAGAATTTAAGTCAAGGCTTCAAAAACACATTGAAGAGCATAAAAATTTTATTTTTAAAAGCAATTTAGAAACTATCAAGGAAGGAATTTAATATGATTGAAAATAATAAAGCGGGTGAAACTACTAAAACGCTAAACGAAACAAACGAAATAGTTACAAGCAATGCGCACACCGCGGAGGCGGAAGAGAATTTAGGCGCAAGTTCTAATAAGTACGGTAAGTTTAATAGTTTAGAAAGTTTAGTAGACGCTTACAATTCTTTACAATCTGAATTTACCAGACGCTGTCAGAAAGTAAAAGAGTTGGAGAGGGAATTAGAAACGGCAAAAGTTGGCGAACAATCGACTGCGAATTCGCAAACTAACGACGTTTTGCGGGAAAAATTAGACATATCTACCGTTTTTCCACAAACGAAAGATATGCTTGAATCGCTCGTTGAAATAGCCGAAAAGAACGGCGATAATCAAAACGGAAGGCTTTATAGGGCTTATGCGGAAATTCTACTTAAAGAAAAAGAAGAAAGCGAAAAAAATTATACTTCGCTCGACTATTTAACTAAGCAAATAGAATTAAACCCAAACCTATATGAAAGCGTTATTCGCTCTTATTTAAATAAGGTAAATAACGATATTCCAAGCCTTCATTTGACATCGGGAAACGGTACGGCGTTTATAACTCCACCGTCAAAACCCAAAACGATATACGAGGCGGGGAATCTTGCCAAAGAAATTTTAGACAAACATAAGGAGTATAAATAATTTATGATTACAATGAAAAATGCAGACGACGCTTTAAAAACCGCATATTTAGGTGTTGTTAGCGAACAATTAAACACCGCTATTAACCCGTTACTTGCAAAAATTAAACAAACTGCGTCGGACGTTTGGGGTAAAGAAGTAAGAAGGCTTGCACAATACGGCATTAACGGCGGTATAGGCGCGGGCGAAGAAGACGGCGCGCTTCCAGAAGCCGCAGGCAACAACTACGAACAATTCGTTTTAACGCTTAAAAACCTTTACGGCACTATTGAAATTAGCGATAAGGCTATTAGGGCTTCGGAAAACAGTTCGGGCGCTTTCGTAAACTTACTTAACGCGGAAATGGAAGGTCTTTTAAAAGCATCTTCATACAACTTTGGTAGAATGCTTTTTGGCGACGGCTCAGGTGTTTTAGCCAAAGTTAGCGAAATTACAAACGGCGCTATAAAAGTTGATAACGTTAAAAACCTTGTTGAAGGTATGGTTATTGATTTTAGAGCGTCAAGCGACGGCTCAGTTATTGCAAGCGCGGGCGCAAGGCGTATTTTGAGCATTGATAGAGAAAATAAAACTATTACGGTTAGCGGAACTACTTTAAATTCTACAACCGTTCCACAAAACAGTTTACTTACCGTTCAAGGCTCTTATAATCAAGAAATAACCGGTCTTGGTGCAATTTTTAAAACCACGGGCGACTTGTACGGCTTATCAAGAGCAACTCACAAATGGCTTATTCCGTACATTAAAACTAACGTAGGCAGTATTTCGGAAACGGCTATTCAAACGGCTATCGACTATCTTGATGAAAACGCAGGCTCACGCGTAAACTTTATAGTATGTTCAAGCGGTGTTAAGCGCGCGTTCCAAAACCACCTTTCTACTTATAAACGCAATATCGACGTAATGGATTTAAACGGTGGTTATAAAGCAATTTCTTATAACGGTATTCCTATCGTAAGCGATAGATTTTGCCCAGAAGGCACTATGTACTTACTTAATACCGACGATTTCGTTTTACATCAACTTTGCGACTGGAAGTGGCTTGAAGGCGAAGACGGCAGAGTTATTAAACAAGTTGCCGACAAACCTGTTTACAAGGCTACACTCGTTAAATATGCTGATTTAATTTGCTCACGCCCTTGCGGTCAAGCAATGCTCACGGGTATTACGGAAGCGTAAATAAAGGAGAATTTTTATGACGGTAAAAGAAATTTTAAAAACCGCGTCAACGCTACTTAATAGAGCAGATATAAAAAACTACTTAAACGGAGAGGCGGTTGACGATTATTTGCAAGTAGAAGAAGATTTTAACTTGCTTTTAAGTTGTTACAATTTAGTTGAAGAAGAAATTGCAACCGATTATTTTAATTTAACGCATTGTGAAACTTTTACCGTGGTTGACGGCGTTGTTAGTTGTAACGACTTTTCAAACAATCCACTTGCCGTTTTAAGTGTAAAAAACTTAAACGGCAAAGCCGTTAATGCCGTTATAAAACCCGACGGTATTTATACGAAAGAGAGTAAAATTGTTGTTGAATATACTTACGTGCCCGAAAATAAAACGGAAAACGATTTATCTTCATTTGAAAATACTTTAATATCAAAACGTGCGCTTGCACTTGGCACGATAACGGAATTTTCTCTTATAAAAGGTGATTACGAAGAAGCGGTTATGTGGCACAAAAAGTATTTGACGGCGTTAACTAACTGTTTAGCGCGTAAAAAAGTTAATAAAATTAAGGAAAGAAAGTGGCTATGATTATTTATAAAAACGGCGTTAAAACACCTAATTTAAGTAAAACAAAGGTAACCATAGGTAATTTTAGCGACGGTTTAGGCGCGTTAAAAGACGAAAGTGTTAAAAAAGTTAGTGATGCAAAAGCAATTTTCAACTTTGATATAAGCGACGGCTCTTTAAAAGCGGGCGACGGTTTAAAAGAGTTTACCATAGGCGGTAAAGCGTTGCCAAGTTTAGGTAATGACGCCTTCGTTAAAAAACTTTATTATTTTGAAAATAGCGGTTTTGACGGTGGCAGTAATCAAGAAATATTGCTTGCATACGCTACAAACGGCAAGATGTACGTTTTAAACTTGCTTGAAAGCGAACCCATATTTATAGAAAGCGAAGTTTCGTTTAAAAGCGCGCCAAACGCCGTAATTTATAATAATAGCGGTGATAACGTTATGCTTTTATCTACGTTTAGCGACGCGCTCTACGTTTACGATGGAACTACTTTCAAACTTATAGAAGACGCGCCAAAACTTAGTTCTATGTGCGTTCATAACGAACGAATTTTTGCTACCGAAAGTGATAATAGCACGTCGCTATGGTTTTCAGATGATTTTAACCCGCTAAACTGGAACGTTTCTATTGAAGAAGCAGGGTATATTGACTTTCCCGACGAGCGCGGAACGCTTTTAAAAGTAGTTAGTTTTTTAGACTACGTTTACGTTTTTAGAGAGTACGGTATATCAAGATTAACGGCTTACGGTAGTCAACAAGACTTTTCGGTTTCTCATTTATATTGTAAAGTTGGCAAAATTTACGGCGAAAGCGTAACGGATTGCGGTAACTATATTTACTTTTTATCAAGTAACGGGTTTTATAGGTTTAACGGTTTAGACGCCGTTAAAATTTTAGACTGTTACGATGCTTTTTTAGACGGAGTTGATAACAAAAACGCGAGCGGGTGCTATTACGACGGAAAACTTTACGTTGTAATAAATATGAAAATTGACAAAAAAATACAAAACGTAGTTCTTGTTTACAATTTACTTAACGGAACTTCATATATAATGAAAGACTCAAAAATTTCTTCGCTATGTGTATTTAACGGTCAAAATAAAGAGTTAATTTCGGTGTACGACGACGGCAAAAAAATAGCAAAAGTCGTAAAAAATTACGGTAAAGTATTTGAAAAACCTTTAAAAAAAGTTTGGCAAGGCATTGAAAGTGATTTTTCGCTTTCTTGCGTTAAAAACCTATATAAAATTACGCTAAACGCTCAAGAAGACGTTGAAGTTTTAATTACTTGCGACGGTAAAGAACGTGTTTTTAAACTAAACAAGCGTAGCTTTACAATATATCCTAAGTTAAAAGGTAAATATTTTAGTATTTCTATAATATCGTATGATAACAATCCACGAATTTTTAAACCTGTAATTTATTTTAAATATTTAAAGGAGCATTTATGGTAAATAACGATTACGGCAAACTTGCATATTTAAAAGTGGCTCAACTTGAAAACAAAATAAACGATTTAGATAGTAAAGTTAGCGAAAATGAAACCGCTAAACTTGAATTCTTATTTAACGACCTTATAAGCAAGCAAAAACATTATCATTACGCTTTATTTAACGCGTTAAAAGAAGGTGCGGTTCAAATAACCGTAGAAATTGACGCGGATATAAACGTTGCAACCTACTTAGTTGAAGTAAAAGTAAACGGAGAAAGTTTGCATATACAAAGCGTTATTGATAAAAACATATATACTATTTTTTTAGAGCCAAATTTAAGTGCTACCGAAAACGTAATTGACGTTACGGTACAGCACCAAGATATGTTTGTTAAAGTTAATTCAATAAAAATTACCGTAAAAGGCAACGTAGAAAAAGTAAATTACAAAAATTTTATTTCAAATTTAACGGTAGATAACGTTGAATACGTTTTGCGCCTAAAAAAAGATTTCGTTGAACTTTTTACTTATTCACACAATAGTTATTTAGTTTGTTGCTACACTTTAAAAAACGTTTGCGACTGTAAAATAGTTGGTGCAATAAACGGCGAAATTTACTTGGCGTTTATAGACCAAAACAACAAGTTGTTTATGTGCACTTATAACGCTGAAACGGGTGCAGACGAAATAATTGATTTAAAAGTTAGTGGGTGTAGGTCTGTGGCGGGTTATCCTTACGAAAACGGCATTAAACTTTTTTATTCTAAATTTGCAAAAATTTTTAGTGGCATATACGTTAAAAACGCTAATTTTTACGGAGAATATACCGGGCGCAAGGGCACTTTTCTTTACGGAGACGCCAACGTTCCAAACGCTATAATAATTGTTGACAATTTCTATAACGCCAAATTTATAACCGAATAAAAATTCCCCCAAAACAAAATATTTTTAAACCGCAAGGAGAAGTTATGAGTACGGTAAATTTAGAAAAGGGTAGCAATTATCACATATTTAAAAACGGCGATATATATAGCGTTGAATACCACAAAAACGGCAAAATTTACAAAAAAGACGTTTTATTAAACGCCGTAACTAAACCAAAAGTTATAGACTATTGCGATGAAAGAGTTCGCGTTTTAGACGACTATATATTAAGGCGAACTCAAGAAAGTATCGTTATATCAAAGGAGTAATATGTACGGAATAGAACAAAAGATTTTAGACTGGTTAAAAGGCGTAAAAAATCAGCCTATAGCCAGCGAAAATAAGCCTAAAAAGGTAAAAACTACCGCTAATAACTACGAAAATGAAAGTAGTGAAACGGCTGATAGCAAAAAAGAAAATACGAGTACTTTAAAAACCGAAATGATAAGCACGATTAAAAAATACGACGATAAACTTAAAGGCGTTGTTGACGACGAGTTTTTAAAGAAAATGGAATACGAGCCAAAAACCGAGCAAGAAATTGAAAATTTGGCAACTCAACTTGCGCAAGATGATTTTAATTTAAAGAAAACTAAACTTGACGGTTCTATTGAAAATAAACGTCAAGAAATTATGCAAAAGGATGAAAAAATTAAAAGCACGGAGCAACCGCTAAAAAACGTGATTGACCAAAAGTATGAAAATTTGCTTGATAGCGCGCAATCAAAGGCTATAAAAAACGGGGTTGCACGCTCGTCAATTTTAGCGGAAACCGTTAAAAATTTAAGCGAAGATAAAATCAAGGAATATTTTAACGTAGATAGCGAAATTGCTTCTAATTTAAAAGACAATGCAAACAAGTTAAAATCGTATGAAAACGAATATCAAACGGCGGTAAACGCTCTTGAAATTGAAAAGGCTATTGAAATTAAGGAAAAAATTGACGACCTTAACAAAGAACAGCAAAAGAAAATTGATGAAGTTTTAAAATACAATAACAGTATTGATGAAAAAATTTACAAACTTCAAAGTCAAGGCAAACAACTTCCAAGCGATAAAGAAAAGGCGGAATATAAAAAGAAAATGCTTAATAGCGCGCTTTCTTATTATTATTCGCTTACGCCTGAGAACGCGTTAAAAGAATTTGATAGCGACGTTGACGTTCATTACATTTTAGGCGAAGATTTAACAAACGTTGTTAAAAACTATTTAAAAAACAGATAAAATCTAATTTTTTAAGCGGAGTTAAATAACTTCGCTTTTTTTTATTTAAACACTTGCAAAAACATTTTATCTATGATAAAATTTTTTTAGGAGAATTTTTATGAAAATTTCTAATGCTATTAAAATTGCAACGTCAAACAAGGCATTATGCATAAAAACGTTGCTTTATAAGTTGGTTGTTATTTTGGCGTGCGTTACGTCGCTTTTTTTATTTGCGAATATCGTTATTGAGCCAATACTTAAAAGTCAAGAAATTTTGAATTTGTTTAACGCAACGCGCAATATCGTTAAAAATTTTATAATGATGAGCCCTGACCAGCAAAGCGCTGAGTACGGCGAAATTATAAAGCAATCTATTTCCGCAATACATACTAATTTTTTAAATATGTCGGGCGAAATAGTTTTCGTTGCTATTGCTATGGTTTTAGTATTAGCGTTTACTTCGTTTTTACTTGCGCTTGGCGATTATTCAATAGCCGTAAACGTTTTTGAGCATATGACGTGTATGCGCCACGCGAGTTTCTTTTCAACGCTTTTTGATAACTTTAAAAAGGCGTTGAGATACGCTATTTTTAAAACGTTATTTACAATGCTTTATTACGGATTAGCAATTTCACTAATAACGCTTGTTATAATAGCAACTGCAAAATTTTTAGGAATTTACGTTATAACTCTTTTAATTTTCTTACTCTTCTTTGCAAGCGCGCTTAATTTTGCGCTTGTTGGGTTAGTTCTTCCTATAATGATTAGTGAAAAGTTATCTCCTATTCAAGCGTTTAAAAAATCGTTTAAAAACGGCGTTTATAAATTATTGCCTTCACGTTTAGTTTCATATTTTATAATGAACGTTTTTATTTACGTTATAGGCGTTGTATCAACGATAATTACTTTCTTTGTAGCACTTTTAGCAATTATACCGCTTGCAAGTATAGCCTATATTGCCTTAACTTTCGTTGATTATTATTCAATAACAAAAAATAAATACTATATCACTTACGACCAAATTGTAATTCCAAAAGAATTAAGAACTAACGACGAGCATTTACTTAACAAAGTAGATATCGACTAAAACTATATAAAACTAATAAACGTAACGCAAATTTTTATTTTGTAAATTTTTGCTTGCGTTTATTTTTATAATATAAATTAGGAGCATTTTATGGGCAAAAAACTTATTACTTATTCTATTATGCCATCACAAATTACGAGCGATAGCCAAATTAGCGAAATTGTAGCGGACGTTGAGCGTCAATATAAAAACGGAATTTGTACTCTTGCCGTTTTTTGTATGCCAATTCACCCAGAAGCCACGCCCGTGCAAGATAAAGCAGGGTATTTTTGCAAGTCCTATATAAAAATTAAAAAAGAACTTGATAAACGCGGGCTTAAAAGCGGTGTTCTTTTTCAAACCACAATAGGTCACGGAGCGGTAAAAAACAAACTTCCGTTTCAGGAATATATTAAGTTTACCGACGGCAAGGGGGACGGTATTTGTTGCCCGATAGACTCTAATTTTCAGTCTTACTTATACGAAAGCGTTAGAAAGGTTGCACTTTTAAAACCAAACGCCATTTTAATAGACGATGATTTTAGGCTTATAACAAGGGGCGGTAAGGGCTGTGCTTGCCCTAAACATTTACAAAGGTTTAACGCGCTTATAGGTCAAAATTTTACGCGTGAAGAGTTGTATAATATCGTAACAAACGAAAACGATTCAAGGTGCGAAGAATATACAAAGGCTCATATTAAAGTTCAATTTGACTCGCTTGAAGAAACGGCAAAAATTATACGCTCGGCAATAGATAGCGTTGACCCGTCAATTCAAGGCGTATTTTGTAACGGTGGCGATAACGGCATAAATATTGCTAAAATTTTAGCGGGAAAAAATAATCCTACCATTTTAAGAATAAACAACGGTTATTACGCCTATAACTCAACTTCCGGCTTTACTTATTCGCTTTTTAAAGGCGCACTTCAAAGGTCGCAATATGACGGTGTAGATTATATAGTAGCAGAGTGCGATACTTGTCCGCACACGGTTTATGCTAAAAGTGCAAAACAACTCCACGCACATTATTTAGGTTCTATTTTAGAAGGTTTAAACGGTGCAAAGCATTGGATAACAAGGCTTACAAACTCTCAAAATATAGAGTGGCAAAGTGGCGAAAGTTACAGAAAAATTCTTGCTAAAAACGCTAATATGTATCAAACGGTAGCAAATTTAGTTGAAGATATTACTTGGCACGGCTTTAAAATATCGCTTCCAAAAAGATTTGAAAGAAAGAGTATGAACGGTAGAGTTTATCAAGACAGTAACTCTTTTGGCGAGCAATGTTTAGAGCGTTTAGGTCTTCCTATGTATTTTAGCAAAAATGAAGGCGGTATAACTTGTTTTGTTGACGGCAACTCTAAATATTTTAATGACGATGAACTTATTAAAGAACTTTCACATAATGCTATTTTTAGTTCGCAAGAAGCAAAAGCAGTTGCACAGCGCGGTTTTTCTAAATATTTAGGTGTAAAAGTTGAAGAATTTGACGGCAAAATTAAACCGCTTGGCGACAAAATTTTGGCAACTGGCAACGGCGTTCAAGTTCAAAACGAGTATAAAAAATTAGTGCCGTTAAGTAGCGAAGTACGCGTTACGAGTGAACTTTGCTATAACAACTATGAAACGGGGCTTGTTTCAGTAGGTAACGGTACAACCGAATTTAAAAACGAACTTGGCGGTTTCGTAACGGTATTTAGCGGTACGCCAAATTCAACCGATAAGTTTATTTACGGCTACTCGTTTTTAAACAGTTCGCGCAAAGCGCAATTTATAGATATTTTAAAGGGTAGCGGTGAGCCGTTAATTTACTTTAAAGGCGAAGAAAACGTTTATTTAAAAACGGGTACGCTTATTGGTGGCAAAAACTTAACTTGCGCTTTTAACCTTTGCTATGACGAAATTGATAATTTTAGTTTAGTATATCCAACTAAGCCACAAAAAGTAAGTTTCGTTGACTGTGACGGTCAAATTAAAGAACTTAATTTTGCTTACGAAAACGGCGAAATTAAAACGGAAAAAACACTTAATTGTTTAGACGTTTTATTGCTTATTATTGAATAAAAGGGGAAACTATTATGCATAAAAAACTTGTTACTTACTCTATAATGCCAACACACGTAAAAAACATCGAGCAAATAAACGAAATTTGCAACGATATTCAAATGCAGTACGAAAAGAATATTAGCACTATGCCTATATTTTCAATGTCGCTTCATATAACTGAAAATCCGCCTACTAACAAAGTTGACGTTTACTGTGAAGATTACTTAAAGATTAAAAGAGAACTTGATAAGCGCGGGCTTAAAAGCGGTATTTTAATTCAGTCTACGATAGGGCACGGCTCAAGAAAATATCCGCAACCTTACCAAGAATATATAAGGCTAACCGACGGCAACGGCGAAGGCATTTCTTGCCCGCTTGATAAAGATTTTCATAATTACATTTACAACGCAGTTGTAAAAATTGCAAAATGCGGTCCAAGCGCAATACTTTTAGACGATGATTTTAGGCTTTTAGGTAGGAGTGGAAAGGCTTGTGCTTGCCCGTTACATATGGCAAAGTTTAACAAACTTGCAGGCACTAATTTAACGCGTGAAGAACTTTTTAATATTGTTACAAGCGACCACGAAAAATGTGAAGAATACACTAATTTATTTGTGGAAGTTCAATTTGAGTCGTTACGCGAACTTGCACACACTATAAGAAACGCAATTGATAGCGTTGACCCAACTATTCAAGGCGCATTTTGTACCGGTGGCGACGATTCCGTTGCTATAACAAAAATAATAGCGGGTAAAACCAACCCGTCTATAATGAGAATAGGCTCGGGTTATTATTCGTATAATTCAACTTCAGGCTTCACTTACAATCTTTTTAGAACGGGCTTACAAAAGGCGCAATTTAGTGGCGTTGATTATCTTTTAGCCGAAACCGATACTTGCCCTCATATGCGTTATAGTAAAACTGCAAAGCAACTTAACGCACATTACGTTGGTTCTATTTTAGAAGGTGTAAAAGGTGCAAAGCATTGGATTACAAGGCTTGTAAAGGCAGGTGAAAGAGAGTGGGGCGCGGGCATTGCATATAGAAAAATTCTTGCTAAAAACGCAAGTCTTTACCAAACGGTTGCAAATTTGGTTGACGGCATAACTTGGCACGGTTTTAAAATTCCCGTACCAAAAGAAAGGGTAAAAACTTTTAAGAGAGCAGTTTATTCCGACTTTAACTCTTTTGGCGAAAAATGTTTTGAGCGTTTAGGTCTTCCTATGTATTTTAGCGCGGAAAAAGGCGGTATTACTTGCTTTACTGACGGTAACGACAGGTATTTTAATAGCGAAGAACTTTTAGTTGAACTTTCAAACAAAGCAATATTTAGTAGTGACGTTGCCAAAACGGTTGTTGAGCGCGGTTTTAAAGATTATTTAGGCGTTACCGTTGAAGAATTTGACGCAAACGATAAGCCAAACGCTGAAATTTACGTTAAAAACGATAACGTTATAAATACTCCCGTGGGCATTAAAAAATTAGTTAGAATAAATAATAACGTGCAAGAAGATACTAAAATGATGTATAGTGACGGTTTAAATGGAGAACGCTACGTAAGTATAGGCTCAACTCGCTATGAAAACGAGTTTGGCGGTAAGGTGGCGGTATTTTGTGGAACGCCTAATTGCGAGTCTAACTACTATCAAGGCTATTCTTTCTTAAACCCAACGAGAAAAGAGCAATTTATTAGCCTTCTTAAATGGTTTAACGAGCCCGTTATTTACGCGCCGGGCGACGACCTTATTTATTTAAAAACAGGCACGCTAAATGACGGTAGGAATTTAACTTCGTTTATAAATCTTGGTTACGATGACGTTGAAAACGTAACGCTCGTTTATCCAATAAAGCCTAAAAAGATAAGTTTTGTTGATTTTGACGGTCAAATTAAAGAACTTAATTTTGCTTACGAAAACGGTCGAATAATTACGCAAAAAACTCTTAATTGTTTAGACGTTTTAATTTTAATAATAGAATAAAAATATCCGCCTTTTGGCGGATTTTTTAATAAAAAATTATATTTTTTAATAGTTAAAACTTAAAATCTAAAAAAATGATAAGTTTTTAATAAAATAAAAATATTGTAAAAAGTAAAAATGGTTGTAAAATAATAGTAGGTGATATTTATGAGCAAAAAACTAATAACTTATTCTATAATGATGACTCAAATAAATAACGAAGCGCAAATTCAAGAAATTGCTAACGATATTGAAAGGCAATATAAAGAAGGCATTTCAAATTTGGCAATTTTCTTTGTTAGAATTAACCCAGATAGCAAGCCTATTAAAGATAAAATAACCTACTATTTAAATAACTATTTAAAAGTAAAAAAAGAACTTGATAAACGCGGGCTTAAAAGCGGTATTTTAGTTCAATCAACGCTTGGGCACGGCGCTGTTAAATGTGAGCAACCTTTTGAAGAATATAAAAATTTTACAAACGGTTTAGGTGCAGGCATTGCTTGCCCACTTGATAAAGATTTTCAACAATACGTTTACGATTGTTACGTTAAAATTGCAAAATGCGGTCCAAGCGCAATACTTTTAGACGATGATTTTAGGCTTGTTTATAGGCCGGGTAAGGGCTGTGCTTGTAAAAATCATATGGAAAGGTTTAACAAAGCGGTAAACGGCAATTTCACGCGTGAGGAACTTTATAATAAGGTTACAAGTAACGATGAAGACAGCGAATATTATGCAAGCAAATTTATTGAAGTTGAGTATGAAACTTTAAACGAGTTTGCACGCCTTATTAGAAGTGCTATTGATAGTGTTGACCCGTCTATTCAAGGCGTTTTATGTAGCGGTGGCGATAATAGCGTTGAAATTGCTAAAATAGTTGCAGGTAAAAACAATCCAACCATTATAAGAATAGGCAACGCTAACTATTCTTACAATTCAACTTCGGGCTTTACTTATAATATGTTTAGAGCAGCAAAACAAGTCGTTGAATTTAAGGGTATTGATTATCTTTTAGCCGAAACCGATACAACGCCACACCATAGATATTCAAAAACGGCAAAACAATTTAATTCGCACTATATTGCCTCAATTTTAGAAGGTGTTAAAGGTGCTAAGCATTGGATAACAAGGCTTTCGCATAGCGATGAAATTGAGTGGGAGTCAGGCGAGGCGTATAGAAAAATGCTTGCTAAAAACGCAGGGCTTTATCAAACTCTTGCAAATTTAGTTGACGGCATAACTTGGCACGGCTTTAAAATACCTATACCAAAATATAAAAAAGTTACCTTTAAAAAAGAAATTACAAGCGACGTTAACTCTTTTTCAGAAAAATGCTTTGAACGTTTAGGCTTGCCTATGTATTTTAGTGCTGAAAAAGGCGGTATTACTTGCTTTACTGACAATAACGATATTTTCTTTACCGATGAAGAGTTAAAACAAGAACTTTCAAGCAAAGCAATAATTAGTAGTGACGTTGCAATAAAGTTACAAGACCGCGGTTTTTCTAATTATTTAGGCGTAAAGGTTGAAGATTATGCAAACGATTTAAAGCCTACTGCCGAAAAAATTTACGTAACGGGCAAACACGTTGAACTTCAAGTAAAGTATAAAACGCTTAAAAAACTTAACGATAGGGTTAAAGTAACGTCAGAGCTAATTTATAACGACTTTGAAAAAGGTTTTATTGACCTTGGCATAGGCACGGCTGAGTATGAAAACGAGTTTGGCGGTAAGGTGGCGGTATTTTGCGGTACGCCTAACGGCGAATCAACCTATATTCAAGGCTATTCTTTCTTAAACTATGCAAGAAAAAGGCAATTTATAGAAATGCTCAAATGGTTTAACGAGCCTTTAATTTACTACAAGGGCGATGAAAACGTTTATTTAAAAACGGGCACGCTTAAAGAAGGCAAAAACTTAACGTCAATTATAAACCTTTGTTACGACGAAATTGAAAATTTTAGTTTAATATATCCAACTAAGCCACAAAAAGTAAGTTTTATTGACGGTAACGGTCAAATAAAAGAACTTAATTTTGCTTACGAAAACGGCGAAATTAAAACGGATTTAACTTTATATTGTTTAGACGTGTTAATTTTAATTATTGAATAAATTATAGGTGAAAATTATGAATACTAATATTATTAAGCAAAGTAACCGCGCGTATATCATTGAGGCAATGCTTGAATATTTTATAACGGTTTCCGTTAGTTCAACGTATTTAACTCACGTTATGACCTACATAGGAATTTCTTCTTCATTACAAGGCATAATTAACTCTATAATATCGCTTGGCTTTGGTTTTCAAGTTTTAGCAATATTATTTCCATTAAAAAATAGCATAAAACGCAAAATTATAATATTCCACTCGCTTGGGCATTTATTATTTTCGTTTGTATTTTTTGTTCCGCTATTCAATTTTCCGTTTGAATTAAAAGTTGTAGCATTTATTTTTTCGCTAATTTCTGCCTACGTTATTCGCAACTACATAGAATCGTCAAAAATTTCCTGGTGTATGTCGTTTGTAAGCGATAAAACAAGAGGAAAATTTACCGCGGATAAAGAAATTGTTTCTATTGTTGGCAGTATGATTTTTTCATTTGCACTTGGCGCAATTATTGACCATTACGAAATTTCGGGCGAGTTAGAAATTGCCTTTACAATTATAGGTTTACTAATCGTTTTATTAACGATAGGGCATACGGCGTCGCTTTTATTCGTTGGCGAGCCTCAAAACGAAATTATAACTCACAAAGTTTCTTTTAAAGAACTGTTTAAAAATAAAAAACTTATAACCACCATACTTATATTTGCCGTTTGGAATGCGGGTAACTACGTAACGCTTTCTTTCCTTGGTGCTTATCAAAAATTAACGCTTGGTTTTTCGGCTTTAATTATGACGCTTTATCCTTTTGGTGCTAACGTTATACGAATTTTATTAACTAAGCCTTTTGGCAAGTTTGGCGATAAATATTCGTTTAACAAATTGTTGTTTATATCTTTGATTTTGTATTTACTCTCTTACGTTGTGCTTATGTTTACAGTTCCGTCAAACGGGCTTATAATGTACGCTATTTACATCGTGCTTTCGTACGTTGGCGGTATAGGAACTTCAACTTGCCAATTAAACCTAATTTACGACCAAGTTAAAGTTGAAGATAGAAGCGGAGCGTATGCGCTTAACAGAATGTTTTTAGGTTTTGCAGGCTTTATTACGGTGCTTATAGTTTCGCCTTTATACGAATATATCGGCGATAATGGTTTAGCGTTAACTAATAACTTTACACTATATCCATTACCTATGATGGCGTTTATATCGTTTATCGTAACACTCGTAGTATTGATAGTTATGTACTTTGTAAATTTTAGAAAAAAACAAGATAGTAAAAATTAAAAAAAGTGGCTTAATAAGCCACTTTTTAATTACTTTTCTATTTATTGTTTTCTGTTTTTTGCCCACTCTTTCATTCTTAAATCTTTTGATAAAATCTTCTTTCTAAGCCTTATTGATTTTGGGGTTACTTCAAGTAGTTCGTCGTCGGCAATAAATTCCATACATTGCTCTAAACTCATAATCGTTGGCGGAATAAGTTTTAACGCTTCTTCGCTACCGCTTGCACGGCTATTAGTTAAATGTTTTTGTTTACATACGTTTACAACCAAATCGTCTTCTCTTGAGTTTACGCCAACAATCATACCTTCGTAAACGTTTAAACCGGGGCCAACGAAAAGGGTAGTTCTTTCTTGCGCGTTAAATAAGCCGTATTGAGTAGTTACGCCCGCTTCAAAGCATACGAGTGAACCGCGGTTTCTTTCTCTTATATCGCCTTTGTATTCTTCGTAGCCGTCTAAAACGGAAGCCATTGTGCCAAAACCCTTAGTGTCGGTTAAAAGTTCGTTTCTATATCCTATTAAACAACGTGAAGGTATTTTAAAGTTGAGTTTTGTTTCGCCCGTGTCGCTTGCGTCCATTGATATAAGTTCGCCTTTTCTTTCGCCAAGTTTACTCATAACCGCGCCAACGTATTCGCTTGGAACTTCTACAACTAAATCTTCAATAGGTTCGCAAGTTTTGCCGTTAATTTGCTTAAAAATAACTTTTGGGCGCGAAACTTGGAATTCGTAGCCCT
Organism: Christensenellaceae bacterium; assembly: GCA_045637905.1. GTDB lineage: Bacteria > Bacillota > Clostridia > Christensenellales > Borkfalkiaceae > HGM11412. The sequence goes on from JAZUAJ010000003.1 coordinate 112,592, forward strand.
CTCTACGCATTTCTTCAATTAAAATAGAAAGGTGAAGTTCGCCTCTACCGTAAACTTTAAACGTGTCTGCACTATCAGTTTCTTCAACGCGCATAGAAACGTTTGTTTCAACTTCTTTAAAAAGCCTTGCACGAAGGTGGCGGGAAGTAACGAATTTGCCTTCTTTACCCGCAAAAGGCGAGTTGTTTACCATAAACATCATAGAAATTGTAGGCTCGTCAATAGCAACGAAAGGTAACGCTTCAGGGCTATTAAGCGAGCATATAGTTTCGCCAATATTTAAGTTTTCAATACCAGAAATTGCTACTATATCGCCAACAGTTCCGCTTTCAACTTCAACGCGCTTTAAACCTTCAAATTGATATAATTTTCCTATTTTAGCATTGCTAACTTTGCCGTCTGTATGGCAAATAGAAACGCTTTGAGCGTCTTTAATTTTACCGCGAACAATTCTACCAATGCCAACTCTGCCAACGTATTCGTCGTAATCTATATTACATATAATAGTTTGTAAGCCGTCGTTTTCGTCGCCAACGGGTGCGGGAACTTCGCTAATAATAGTATCTAAAAGGGCACTCATGTCGCTTTTAGGGTTAGTATCTAAACTTGCCCAGCCTTGTTTAGCGGATGCGTAAACGGTTTTAAAGTCAAGTTGGTCGTCGTTAGCGCCAAGTTCTATAAATAACTCTATAATGCTATCCATAGTTTTGTCTAAATTACCGCCTTTGTCAACTTTGTTTACAACGACAACTGGTTTTTTATTTAAATTAAGCGCCTTTTTTAAAACGTAGCGCGTTTGTGGCATAGAGCCTTCAACCGCGTCAACAATCAAAATAACGCCGTCAACCATAGATAAAATACGCTCAACTTCGCCACCAAAATCGGCGTGGCCGGGCGTGTCAATAATGTTTATTTTAGTGCCTTTATAGTTTACCGCCGTGTTTTTTGCAAGTATCGTAATACCGCGTTCACGCTCTAAGTCGTTACTGTCCATAACTCTGTCTTGAACAACTTCGTTACTTCTAAAAATGCCGTTTTGCTTTAAAAGTGCGTCAACAAGAGTAGTTTTACCGTGGTCAACGTGGGCTATAATTGCTATGTTTCTAATATTTTCTCTTACGCTCATAACTCTTTCCTTATATATAATAACTTTGTTATTTTATTCTTTTAAAAGCAATTTGTCAAATAAAAAATTAGCGCAAATTAAATACTTTAAAAATTTTGTAATTTTTTGTTAAAAAACAGTTGCTTTTTATTTGGTTGTATGTTAGTATATTATCAAATTTAATATTGCTAAATGAAGGGTGCGGAAGTTTTTTTTCGACCGCATGCGGATAGCACTCTGGAGAACTCTTAAGTGAGTACCGAAGGGGCAACGCAAAATAGTTTAGTTTTGCTAAATCTCTCAGGTAAAAGGACAGTTTAAATTTTTTATTTGCTTAAATGCTATAATTAGTTTATTTTGGAGTTTTCTTTATAGATAACTCCATTTTTTATTAGTCAAAAAATTTTTTTATATAAAGGAGAAATATTATGTGGGCAAAAATGGAAGCAGCGCTTCTTAAATTCTTTTCGGAATTTAACTCATACTTTTCGGGTTATTTCCTTGTAATTTTGCTTATAGGAGTAGGTTTGTTTTTCACCATAAAAACAAAATTCGTACAAGTTCGCTACTTTAAACAAGGCGCTAAGCAAGTGTTTGGCGGAATGCTGAAAAAAGCAGGCGAAAATAAAAGTGGAATGAGTTCGTTCCAAGCATTTGCAACGGCGGTTGCAGCGCAAGTAGGTACGGGTAACATCGTAGGTGCAACGGGTGCTATTTTAACGGGTGGCCCTGGTGCAATTTTCTGGATGTGGATTATTGCCTTTTTAGGTATGGCTACAATTTACGCTGAAGCAGTTCTTGCACAAAAAACTCGCGTAGTTAATGAAGACGGCTCTGTTTCGGGCGGTCCTGTATACTACATAAAAACAGCATTTAAGAATAATTTTGGTAAATTCCTTGCAGTATTCTTTGCTATTGCTACAGTTATTGCACTCGGCTTTGTAGGCGGTATGGTTCAATCAAACTCTATCGGTGAAGCCGTTTCTAACGCAATTATGGGCGAAAAAGTTTGGTGGGTTTCTTTAATCGTTGGTATTGTTATTGCCGTTATTGCTGGTTTCGTATTTATCGGCGGTGCTAAACGTTTAGCATCTGTTACTGAAAAATTAGTTCCTGTAATGGCTATTTTATATCTCATTGGTGGTATTGTTTTACTTTGCTGTAGAATTACTTCTTTACCAAGAGCAATTGCAATGATTTTTGAATACGCTTTCAATCCGCAAGCAATTATCGGTGGCGGTATTTGGGGCGCTATCGTATTAGCAATTCAACAAGGTGCTAAACGTGGCTTGTTCTCTAACGAAGCAGGTATGGGTTCTACGCCACACGCTCACGCTCAAGCAAACGTTAAAACTGCACACGAACAAGGTTGCACGGCAATGTTCGGCGTATTCCTTGATACTTTCGTAGTTTTAACAATGACTGCTCTTATCGTTATTACAACTCTTTATGCTAATGGTTTAGGTAGCACAGATTTATGGACCGGCGTAGTTAAAACTAACGGTGTTCAAACTGCTTTTGCTATTGCATTTGGCGGTAGTAACGTTGCTACAACTATTGCAAACGTATTCGTAGCAATTTGCTTAACGTTCTTTGCTTTCTCTACAATTTTATCTTGGAACTTATTTGGTAAAATTAACTTTGAATACTTATTTAAAGGCAAGGGCACTATTATTTACACTATTATTGCGCTTGTATTCGTAGTTTTAGGTGCTGTATTCCAAAACGACCTTGTTTGGGAACTTACTGACTTCTTCAACTACTTAATGGTTGTACCGAACGTTATTGCGCTCATTGCGCTTTACAAAGTTGTTACTAACGAAGTTAAAGATGCCGACGATATTAGAAAAGGTCAAAAATTATTAAATAAATAATTAAATTTATAAATTTTAATAGTTTAATGCTTCCGCTCTTATTTTAGGGCGGAAGTTTTTTTCTTTAACAAATAATTTATTAAAAATTTTGACTAAAAAGTTTGAAAAACTAAGAAAAAACGCTTGCAAATATTTTTTTATTATGGTAATATAATTAAGCAATCGTGAGTATGGTTGTGGGTTATAATAAAAATCTTGAATTTATCAAGAAATTTAGTTTATTTGCTTGACATAATATTTTTAATGTAGTATTATATCAAGGCTAATAAATTCGGCGGGGTGTAGCGCAGTTGGTAGCGCATGTGGTTTGGGACCATAGGGTCGCACGTTCAAGTCGTGTCACCCCGACCAGATTTTTTTACGGGCCTTTAGCTCAGTTGGTTAGAGCGGTCGGCTCATAACCGATTGGTCCGGGGTTCGAGTCCCTGAAGGCCCACCAATTCATATTAAAATTAAATGGCTACGGCCCGGTAGTTCAGTTGGTTAGAACGCCAGCCTGTCACGCTGGAGGTCGACGGTTCGAGCCCGTTCCGGGTCGCCATTTTTTTTGCCTCGGTAGCTCAGTCGGTAGAGCAGGGGACTGAAAATCCCCGTGTCGGTGGTTCGATTCCGCCCCGAGGCACCATTTTTAATTAAATATCATTATGCTGGCGTAGCTCAACAGGCAGAGCAGCTGACTTGTAATCAGCAGGTTGTGGGTTCGATTCCAATCGCCAGCTCCATATGGGGAGGTTGCCGAGCGGCCAATGGCAACAGACTGTAAATCTGTCGGTTTTCACCTTCGATGGTTCGAATCCATCTCTCCCCACCAAAAAAGACTGTGATTTTGATACAAAATTGCAGTCTTTTTTAACTAAATCCGCCTTTGTCGGAATAAATCCACTTCGTGGATGAAATCGCTACGCGATTAAATCTGCCTTACGGCAGGTTAGGATGGCGGATTTAATTTCATCTGAAGCCATGGGCGGAAGATTTCATCCGAGCAAAACGAGGATTTCATCACCATCGGTGATTTAATTAAGGTCAAATTTTAATAAAGGTAGTTTCAAGCATAAAAAGCACTTACTTTACATAGGTGCTTTTTTGAATTTATCGTTATAGCATCAATTTGTTTTTTATGCCCCTAAATTTACTTGTAATTATTTTATAATTATGATATATTAAAAAAGTTATTTTGTTTTAACAAACGATAAGGTGTTTTTATGGAATTACTTAACAGTTTAAAAGGTTATAAAAAGTCTTATATAATTAACGACTTATTAAGCGGTTTATTAGTTGCAATAATAGCAATGCCACTTTCTATTGCGCTTGGTCTTCAATCCGTTCCCGGTTCAAGCGGTATTCAAATGAGCATTATAACCGCAATTGTTGCTGGTTTTATAGTTTCAGTTTTGGGCGGTAGTAGGTTTCAAATAGGCGGTCCTACGGCGGCATTTGTTACCATAATTTTCGGCTATATTTCAAACGAAAGTATAGGCTTAATAGGCTTGCAAATTGCAACGCTTTTAGCGGGCGTTTTACTTATTGTTTTGGGGCTTTTAAAATGCGGAAATTTAGTTAAATTTATTCCATATCCTATAATAGTTGGTTTTACAACGGGTATAGGAATTACGCTTCTTTTTAGCCAAATTAAAGACTTTTGCGGTTTTACAGGTGGCGGAACTCACTTTTTAGATAAAATTATCGGTTACGCTAAGTCAATATCCTCATTTAATTTACCAACGTTTTTACTTGGCGTAGGAACTTTAATTTCAATTTACGGCATACAAAAAATCAATAAAAAACTTCCAAGCGCGTTTATTTCAATTATATTATTTACCATTATAAATTTATTGATTAAAGGTGAAAATTTAGGAATACAAACAATAGGTAGCACCTACGGCGAAATTAGCGCGTCTATAAGTTTTATTGATTTTTCTCCCGTTAAAAACCTTAACTTTTTAAATATAATAGTGCCAACTATCGTAATAGCGTTTTTAGGCGGTCTTGAAAGTTTACTTTCTGCAACGGTGGCGGACGGTATGACTAAGTTAAAAAGTAACTACAACCAAGAACTTATCGGTCAGGGCGTTGGAAATATAGGCTCTATACTTCTTGGCGGTTTACCTGCAACGGGCGCTATTGCAAGAACGAGTGCTAATATAAATAGCGGTGCAAAATCAAGTTTAGCGGGTGCTTTTCACGCAATATTTTTACTCATTATGTATTTTGCGCTTATGTCGGTTATAAAGTTTATTCCACTTTGCGCACTTAGTGCCGTTTTAATTAACGTTTCAATTAACATTTGTAACCCTAAACTTTTTATACGTTTAACAACCTTTGGAAAGCGCGATTTTATAGTTTTATACGTAACTATGCTTTTAACCGTTTTCTTTGACCTTACATACGGCGTTTTAGGCGGATTTTTAATAGCGATTATACTTAACGTTAAAAACGTAAAAATCGGCTTAAAAACAGTAAAAAATGACGAAAATTCAATTTTAAAATACGAACTTTTTGGCTCGCTTTATTTCTTTACGGTAAACAAACTTATAACTACTATAAAAGGCGATTTAAACGGTCAAAATAAGGTTGTTTTAGACCTTAAAAACTTAACGAATTTAGACTTAACGGCAATAGAAAAACTCTCGTCTTTTACTCAATTATTAAAAGTAAGTAGCGTTGAATTTACAATAGAAAACGCAACCAAAACATCGCAAAAAAGATTAGATAAATACTTCTTAAAATTTTAAAAATAACGGCAACTTTTTTATAGGTTGCCGTTATTTATTTTAAGCACTCTTTTAATAAATTAAAAAATGTTATTTTTAGGCTTAAAAAGTCGTTGACAATTTTAGTAAAAAATGATAGAATAAAATTACATTTTAAAAATGTCCTTTGCGACTGACGGAACAAGTGGAAAACCACGCTGGAACATAGGATATAAAGCCGACCGTCTGGGCACACTTACCGTTTAGGGGTAGGAGTGCCTAATTTTTTTTGTTTAAAGGGCAATTTATAGGAGAATTTATGAAAAAAGTAGCAATTATAATGGGTAGCGATAGCGATTTGCCTATCGTTAAAAAGGGTATTGACACTTTAAAGTCGTTCAACGTTCCTTACGAAGTTCACGTGTTTTCCGCACATAGAACTCCCGAAGAAGCGTCTAATTTTACGCTTAACGCACGCGCTAACGGTTTTGGTGCAATTATATGCGCGGCAGGTATGGCGGCACACCTTGCAGGCGCAATAGCGGCAAGAACAACTTTACCTGTTATTGGAATTCCTGTAGAGTCGGGCGCGTTAAAAGGGGTTGACGCGTTATACGCAACGGTACAAATGCCGTCGGGTATTCCTGTAGCAACGGTTGCAATTAACGGTGCAACTAACGCCGCACTTTTGGCTATTCAAATGCTTGCTATTGAAAATAGTGATTTAGCAAAAGCGTTAGATGAAAAACGCGAAAACGATAAAAAAGCAGTTTTATTAAAAAACGCAGAAATAGAAAAAACTTTTAATAATTAAAGGAGTAAAATATTATGGCAAAAACATTAGTTTACAAAGGCAAAACAAAAGACGTGTTCGCACTCGATAACGGCAATTATCTTTTAAAATTTAAAGACGATTGCACAGGTAAAGACGGTAAGTTTGACCCAGGTGAAAACGCGGTAGGTTTAACTATAGAAGGCGTTGGTGACGTTAACTTAAAAATGTCCATCTACTTCTTTGAAAAATTAAAACAAGCGGGAATTAAAACTCACTACGTTAGCGCAAATTTAGAAGATACTACTATGGAAGTTTTACCTGCAAAAGTATTTGGCAAGGGTTTAGAAGTTATTTGCAGATACAAAGCAGTTGGTAGTTTTTTAAGGCGTTATAGCGACTATATTGAAGAAGGTGCAGACCTTGACGCGTACGTTGAATTTACTTTTAAAAACGACGCAAAGGGCGACCCACTCGTTACAAAAGAAGGTTTAGTTGCTCTTGGCGTTATGAGTGAAAAGCAATATGAAGACACTAAACTTATGACTCAACAAATTACAAAAATCGTAGCAGACGACCTTAAAGAAAAGGGTTTAACTTTATACGATATTAAATTTGAATTCGGTTACTGCAACGGCGAAGTAGTTTTAATTGACGAAATTGCATCTGGCAATATGCGCGTTTACAAAAACGGTGAATATATTGACCCTATGACCCTTTCAAAATTATTTTTTGAAAAAGTTTAGGAGTTAATATGGGCGGTTTTTTTGGCATAACAAGTAAAAAACAATGTGTATTAGACGTATTTTTTGGCGTTGACTATCACTCACATTTAGGCAACGCAAGGGCTGGTATGGCGGCTCTTAATAAAAAAGACGGATTTCAAAGAGAAATACATAATATAGAGAATTCGCCTTTTAGAACGAAGTTTGACAATATTACTAATAGGTTAAAGGGTAAGGCTTGTATAGGTTGTATTAGCGACCAAGACCCTCAACCACTTTTAATAAAATCAAAGTTCGGTATGTACGCTATTGCTTTAGTTGGCTCAATTAACAACAATAAGCAACTTGTTGACTCTTACCTTAAAAGCGGGTATGGAATATTTCAATCAATGTCTGGCAACAAGGTAAATTCAAGCGAACTTATCGCCGCTATGATTGAAGAAAAGGAAAGCGTTTTAGAAGGTATTAAATACGCTCAAAGTTTAATTGAAGGCTCGGCGTCTATTCTTTTATTGTTTGAAAACGGGCATTTAATAGTTGCGCGTGATAGATACGGCCGTTTACCTATTAAAATAGGTAAAAACGATTTTGGATACTGCGTTTCCTTCGAGTCGTTTGCGTATGAAAAATTAGGCTACGTTGACTATAAAGAATTAAAATCGGGCGAAATCGTTGACGTTTCAAATAGTGAAGTTAAAGTTTTATTCGAAGGCTATGAAGATATGAAAATTTGTGCTTTCTTATGGGCGTATTACGGATATCCTAACGCAACGTACGAAGGCAAAAACGTAGAAATGTTTAGAATGGCTAACGGTAAAATTATGGCGGAAACGGAAATGCAAAACGGCACTTTACCTAACATTGACTACGTAAGCGGTGTTCCCGATTCCGGCACACCACACGCAATAGGCTACGCTAACGGTAGCGGAATACCATTTGCAAGGCCGTTTATTAAATATACTCCCGCTTGGGCAAGAAGTTTTACTCCGTCTAACCAAAACGAGAGAAAAAAGATAGCCAAAATGAAACAAGTTCCTATCGTAGAACTTATCAAAGATAAAAACCTTATGATAGTTGACGATAGCATTGTTCGCGGAACTCAACTTGGTGAAACTGTAGAATTCTTATATAATAACGGTGCAAAGTCGGTGCATATGCGCTCGGCTTGTCCTCCTATTATGTATAAGTGTAAATACCTTAACTTCTCGCGTTCTAATAGCGAAATGGACCTTTTAGCAAGGCGCGTTATATTTGAACTTGAAGGCAAAGAAGGTTTTAACTATATTGACGAATATGCAAACGGCAATACTGAACGCGGTAAAAATTTAAGAAAATCAATATGTCAAAAAATGAACTTTGACTCTCTTGAATTTCAATCGCTTGAAGGTATTATAAAAGCAATAGGCTTACCACCTTGCAAATTATGTACTTATTGCTGGAACGGTAAAGAATAAAAGGAAGGAAATTATAATGATTAAAAATTCACAATCCGAAAGTTACGCAAAAGCAGGCGTTGATATTACGGCAGGTTATAAAGCCGTTGAACTTATGAAAACTCATATCGCAAAAACTATGACGGAAGGCGTTTGCTCTGACGTTGGCGGTTTCGGCGGTTTATTTGAACTTAACCTTAAAGGCATTAAAAAACCCGTATTAGTTAGCGGTACTGACGGTGTTGGTACTAAATTAAAACTCGCTTTTTTACTTGACAAGCACGATACTATCGGTATTGACTGTGTTGCAATGTGCGTTAACGACGTTATTTGTTGCGGTGCAAAACCTTTATTTTTCTTAGACTATATTGCTTGCGGTAAAAACGTTCCAGAAAAAATAGCGTCTATCGTTTCAGGCGTTTGCGAAGGTTGCGTTCAAAGCGGTTCGGCTTTAATAGGTGGCGAAACTGCGGAAATGCCAGGTTTTTATCCTATTGACGAATACGATTTAGCAGGTTTTGCAGTAGGCGTTGTAGATAAAACTAAAATTTTAGATTCAAGCAAAATGCAAGAAGGCGACGTTATTATTGCGCTTAAATCAAGCGGTGTTCATAGTAACGGTTTTTCACTTGTTAGAAAAGTTTTTGATATAGGCAAAGGCGATATTACAACTCCGCTTAAAGAACTTGGCGGTAAAAGCGTTGGCGAAACGTTGCTTACTCCAACTAAAATTTACGTTAAACCTATATTAGAACTTATTAAAAAGGTAAAAGTTCACTCAATTTCGCACATTACGGGCGGTGGTTTTTACGAAAATATTCCAAGAAGTTTATATAAAGGCTATGGCGCAAAAATTTATAAGGATAAATTGCAAATTTTACCTATCTTTAACTTAATTCAAAAAGTTGGCAATATCCCTGAAAGAGATATGTTTAACACCTTTAATATGGGCGTTGGTATGAGCGTTGTCGTTAATAAAGCCGATGCTAAAAAAGCACTTAGAATATTAAAGAAACACGGTGAAGACGCTTATATTATGGGCGAAATAGTTAAAGGCGAAGGCGTAATTTTTGAATAGGATTTAATTATGGTAAAAATAGCAGTTTTAGTTTCGGGTGGCGGAACTAATTTACAAGCACTTATAAACGCGCAAAACGAAAAAACTATTGAAAGCGGTAAAATTACGCTCGTTGTTTCAAATAATAAAAACGCTTACGCTTTAGAAAGGGCAAAAAACGCTAAAATTAAAAACGTAGTTGTTTCTAAAAAAGACTGTATTAGTAACGATGATTTTAACCAAAAACTCATAAACGTTTTAAAGGAAAATAATATTGACCTTGTTGTTTTAGCAGGCTTTTTATGTATTTTATCTAAAGAGTTTATTAAAGCGTTTGAAAATAGAATTATAAACGTGCATCCATCTTTAATTCCGTCTTTTTGCGGTGATGGTTTTTACGGCTTAAAAGTTCACGAAAAGGCGCTTGAAAAGGGCGTAAAAGTTACGGGTGCAACAGTTCACTTTGTTAACGAAATTGTTGACGGTGGTAAAATTATAATGCAAAAAGCCGTAAAAGTTAGAAAAAAAGACACGCCTATTACGCTTCAAAAACGCGTTATGCAACAAGCGGAATGGAAAATTCTTCCTAAATCAGTTGAATTAGTTTGCGCATCTATATTAAATGGAGAAAACTTATGAATATTTACGAATTAAAAACAATGGGTGAGCGCATAAGCGGTAACCCTTACGTTGGTAGAGGTATTGTAATAGGTAAGTCAAAAGACGGTAAAAACAACGTTATTGCTTACTTTATTATGGGAAGAAGTGAAAATAGCCGTAACCGTATTTTTACTATTGAAGACGGTGCCGTTTACACAACGCCTTACGACTTATCAAAAGTAGAAGACCCGTCTTTAATTATTTATTCGGCAGTAAAATGCATTGATAACAAACTTATCGTTACAAACGGCGACCAAACCGACACTATATTTAATTTTATTAAAGACGGCAAGTGCTTTAATAGCGCGCTCAAAACAAGGGAATTTGAGCCAGACGCACCTAATTTTACACCAAGAATTAGCGGTATGGTAACCTTTGAAAACGGCAACTTTACTTATAAAATGAGCATTTTAAAAAGTATTGACGAGTTAGGAACTGACACCGCGCGTTACACTTTTGATTATCCGTCAAAAAACGGTTTAGGGCACTTTATTCACACCTACGTTACTGACGGTAATCCTATTCCTACTTTCCAAGGCGAGCCTGAAAGAGTAGAAATTCCAAACGATATAAACGAATTTAGTAGCGATATTTGGAATAATTTAAACGAAAACAATAAAATTTCACTTTACGTTAGATACACTAACTTGGAAACTAACGAATATAGCGAAGTTTTAATTAACAAACACGATTTAGCAAAATAATTTTGGAGAAAATAATGAAAGAGTTTGAATTAAAATACGGTTGTAACCCTAACCAAAAACCGTCTAAAATTTTTATGGAAAACGGCGAACTTCCTATCAAAATTTTAAGCGGTAGACCAGGTTATATCAACTTTTTAGACGCGTTTAACGCTTGGCAACTTGTTAAAGAGTTAAAAGAAGCGTTAAATTTACCAAGCGCAACGTCGTTTAAGCACGTTTCGCCAACTTCTGCGGCGGTTGGTATCCCTTTAAGCGACACGTTAAAAAAAGCGTGCTTTGTTAGTGACGTTGAAGGTTTAGACGATAGCCCGCTTGCTTGCGCGTACGCAAGGGCAAGAGGCACGGATAGACAATGTTCTTTTGGCGATTTTATCGCACTTTCCGACGTTTGTGACGTTGTTACCGCAAAACTCATTTCACGCGAAGTTAGCGACGGTGTTATTGCACCAGGCTACGAACCAGAAGCGCTTGAAATTTTAAAGAAAAAGCGTAAAGGTAACTACAATATTATTGAAATTGACCCATCTTACGTTCCCGAAGTTGTTGAACGCAAGCAAGTTTTTGGCATAACTTTCGAGCAAGGTAGAAATAACTTTAAAATTGATAAAAGTTTACTTCAAAATATCGTTACCGACAACAAAAACTTACCAGAAAGTGCCGTTCGCGACCTTATAATTTCACTCATTACGCTTAAATATACGCAATCTAACTCGGTTTGCTACGCGTATGACGGTCAAGCAATAGGCGTTGGTGCGGGTCAACAATCGCGTATTCATTGTACGCGTTTAGCGGGCGGAAAAGCGGACACTTGGTTTTTACGCCAACACGAAAAAGTGTTAAATCTTCCGTTTTTACCAACACTTGGTAGGCCTGAAAGAGATAACGTTATTGACGGTTACATAAATAAAAATGAAGAAGACGTTTGCGCCGATGGTTTTTGGCAAAAATACTTTACAACTAAGCCCGAAAAACTCACTAATGAAGAAATTAAAGAATATCTTTCTAAAATTAGCGGTGTTTCACTTGGCTCTGACGCGTTCTTCCCATTTGACGATAATATTGAAAGAGCGCATTTAAGCGGTGTTTCGTATATTGCCGAACCAGGTGGCTCAATTAGAGACGATAAGGTTATTGAAACTTCTAATAAATACGATATGGTGCTTTGCTTTACGGGTTTAAGGCTTTTCCACCACTAAGAAGGAGAAAATTATGTTTTTTGATAAATTACAACAATTTGATAACGAAGTGTACGAGTCTTGTACAAGAGAGTTAAGAAGGCAAGAGCATAATATTGAACTTATTGCATCTGAAAATATCGTTTCCCCAGCGGTTTTACTTGCCGCAGGCACAGTTTTAACTAATAAATATGCCGAAGGTTACCCAGGAAAGAGATATTACGGCGGTTGCGTTTACGTTGATGAAGTTGAACAAATTGCAAGAGAAAGGGCAAAAAAATTATTTGGCGCTGAATACGCAAACGTTCAACCACATAGCGGTGCAAACGCTAACCTTGCGGTATTCTTTGCACTTTTAAACCCGGGCGATACCGTGCTTTCTATGAGCCTTGCAAACGGTGGGCACTTATCACACGGCTCTCCTGTTAATATTTCGGGTAAGTATTTTAACATCGTTTCTTACGGTTTAAACGAAGAAACTCAACTTATCGATTACGAAGAAGTTAGAAAACTTGCTTTACAATGTAAACCTAAGTTAATTTTAGCGGGCGCATCTGCATACGCAAGGGCAATCGACTTTAAAAAATTCAAAGAAATTGCCGATGAAGTTGGCGCTTACTATATGGTAGATATGGCGCATATTGCAGGTTTAGTTGCTGCAGGTTTACACGAAAGCCCTGTACCTTATGCCGACGTTGTTACAACTACCACTCACAAAACGTTGCGCGGTCCTCGCGGTGGTTTAATATTATGTAAGGAACAATTTGGCAAAGCCATTGATAAAGCCGTTTTCCCTGGTATTCAAGGCGGACCTTTAATGCATATAATTGCAGCAAAAGCCGTTGCTCTTGGCGAAGCACTCACAGAAGAATTCAAAGAATATCAAGCGCAAATCGTTAAAAACGCTAAGGTTTTAGCCGAAGAACTTATGAAAAACGGCGTTAAACTCGTTTCTAACGGTACTGATAACCACTTAATGCTTTTAGACCTTACTCAAACGGGTATTACGGGTAAAGAACTTGAAAAACGTTTAGACGAAGTTCATATTACTGCTAATAAAAACGCTATTCCTAACGACCCACAAAGTCCGTTTATTACAAGCGGTTTAAGAATAGGTACTCCTGCAATTACTTCAAGGGGTTTTAAAGAACAAGAAATGGTTAAAATTGCTAAATTTATTAGCGACGTTATTTTTGATTATGAAAATAGCAAAGAAAGGGTAACGAGCGAAGTTATTGAACTTTGCAAAAAATTCCCAATTTACAATAAGGAAGTATAAATGAATATTTTAGTTGTAGGTAGCGGTGGTAGAGAACACGCTATTATTAAAAAAATTAAAGAAAATAAAAACGTTAAAAATATTTACGCGTTACCGGGTAACGGTGGTATAGCGTTAGATGCAACTTGCGTAAATATAGGCGCAAAAGATATTGATAATATAGTTAAATTTGCACTTGAAAATAAAATTGATTACGCCGTTGTTGCGCCAGACGACCCGCTTGTTTTAGGTTGTGTTGACGCGCTTAACGCCGTTGGTATCGACTGTTTCGGTCCAAGCAAAAATGCAGCAATTATCGAAGGAAGTAAAGTTTTTTCTAAAAACCTAATGAAAAAATACGGTATTCCAACCGCAAGTTATAACGTGTTTAACAACGCGAGCGAAGCGTTAGAATACGTTAAAACTTGCGATATTCCTATCGTTATTAAAGCCGACGGTTTAGCACTTGGCAAAGGTGTTATTATTGCCACGGAAAGAGAGCAAGCGGTTGACGCCATAAACTCAATTATGCTTGATAAAATTTTCGGTAATAGCGGTAACGAAATTGTTATTGAAGAATATTTAGAAGGTCCAGAAGTTTCCGTTTTAGCGTTTACTGACGGTAAAACTCTCGTACCTATGGTTTCTTCTATGGACCATAAACGTATAGGGGACTTTGACACGGGCTTAAACACGGGCGGTATGGGAACTATTGCTCCAAACCCTTATTACACAAGTGATATTGCTAAAACTTGTATGGAAACAATTTTTATTCCAACAATTAACGCAATGAATAGTGAAAATAGAACGTTTAAAGGTTGCTTATATTTTGGCTTAATGCTTACTAAAAACGGCCCTAAGGTTATTGAATATAACTGCCGTTTTGGCGACCCAGAAACCCAAGTTGTTTTACCACTTTTAAAAACGGACCTTTTAGAAGTTATGAAGGCAACTACTTACGGCACTTTAAGTGACTGTAAAGTTGAGTTTTATAACGGTAGTGCTTGTTGCGTAATTTTAGCGTCAAACGGATATCCGCAAAAATACGAAACGGGCTATGAAATAACGCTTCCAGAAAGTTACGAAGGCGAAATTTATATTGCGGGCGCAAAAATGGATGCTAACGTTTTAAAAACGAGTGGTGGTAGAGTATTAGGCGCAACCTACGTTGGAAATTCACTTGAAACGGCTATTGAAGGCGCGTATAAATTAGCAAGTAAAATTGAATTTAATAATAAATATTGTAGAACAGACATCGGTCAAAAGGCACTTAAAGCAAAGGAGATTATTAAATAATGGTATATCGTTTATACGTTGAAAAAAAGCAAGGCTTTACGCACGAAGCAAACTCATTACTTGGCGATATTATTACCTTTTTAGGTATTAACAATTTAAAAAACGTGCGCGTTTTAAATAGATACGACGTTGAAAATATCGATGCAGACTTATTTAACTATGCTATTAGTACAGTTTTTAGCGAGCCACAAGTAGATAACTATTATTTAGATTTTGATTTTTCAAACAAAACGGTGTTTGCCGTTGAATATTTGCCAGGTCAATTTGACCAAAGGGCAGACTCTTGCTCACAATGTTTACAAATTATTTCTCAAAAGGAAAGGTCTATTGTTAAAACTGCAAAAGTTTATATATTAGAAGGCAATTTAACAAGTGAAGAAATAGACAAAATTAAAAAGTACGTAATCAACCCCGTTGAAAGCCGTGAAGCAACGCTTGAAACTTTTGAAACGCTCAAAACTGAATACGAAATTCCTACTACCGTTAAAACGTTAGACGGTTTTAATAGTTTAGATAAAGACGGTTTAAAAGCGTTTATTAAGGAATACGGCCTTGCAATGGATGAAGACGACATTGCTTTTTGCCAAAAATACTTTATAAGCGAAAATAGAAATCCAACCATAACTGAAATCAAAATGATTGACACTTACTGGTCGGACCATTGCCGTCACACAACGTTCTTAACAACTATTGATAGCGTCAAGTTTGAAGATGAACTTTTACAAAACACATACAGCGACTATATTTCAACGCGTAAAGAGTTAAATAGAACAAAACCTATAAACCTTATGGACGTTGCCACTATTGCCGTTAGATACCTTAAAAAACAAGGTAAACTTGAAAAGTTAGATGAAAGCGAAGAAATTAACGCTTGTACGGTTAACGTAAAAGTAACTGTGAACGGACAAGAAGAAGATTGGCTTTTACTTTTCAAAAACGAAACGCACAATCACCCAACGGAAATAGAGCCTTTTGGTGGTGCGGCAACTTGTATAGGCGGTGCTATTCGTGACCCGCTTTCAGGCCGTTCCTACGTTTACGGTGCTATGCGCGTTACGGGAGCGGGTAACCCTTTAAAACCTGTTAACGAAACGTTAAAAGGTAAACTTCCACAACGTAAAATTGTTACAACTGCGGCGGCGGGTTATTCTTCTTACGGTAACCAAATAGGTCTTGCCACAGGTTTAGTTGATGAAATTTATCACGATGGCTATACTGCAAAACGTATGGAAATTGGCGCGGTTATTGCAGGCGCACCAAAAGAAAACGTAAGGCGCGAAAGACCAACCGCGGGTGACGTTGTTATTTTACTTGGCGGTAGAACAGGTCGTGATGGTTGCGGTGGTGCTACGGGCTCGTCAAAATCACACACTTTAAGTTCACTTGAAAGTTGTGGTGCGGAAGTTCAAAAGGGTAACGCTCCCGAAGAAAGAAAACTTCAAAGATTATTTAGAAACCCTATTGCAAGCAAAATGATTAAGCGTTGTAACGACTTTGGCGCGGGCGGTGTATCCGTAGCAATTGGCGAACTTGCAGACGGTTTAATTATCAATTTAAATAAAGTTCCTAAAAAATACGAGGGTTTAGACGGAACTGAACTTGCAATTAGCGAATCGCAAGAAAGAATGGCGGTTGTTGTTGAACAAAAAGATGCAAGCGCGTTTGTAAAACTTGCCGAAAGCGAAAATTTAGAAGCAACTTGCGTTGCAACGGTTACAGATAACGCAAGGCTTACAATGCTTTGGAACGATCAAGTTATTTGCGACATTTCGCGCGAATTTTTAAATTCTAACGGTGCGGAAAAACATATTGACGTTATTTGCGCTAAACCACAAAACTACGCTAAAACAGTTGAAAATAACTTTAAAAACAACTATTTTAACTTGGTTAAAGACCTTAACGTTTGTTCAAAACGCGGTTTAAGCGAAAGGTTTGACTCTACTATCGGTGCAGGCACGATTTTAATGCCGTTTGGTGGCAAACGTCAATTAACGCCTATTCAAGCAATGGTACATAAAATTTCAGTTGAAAAAGGTCAAACTGACACCGTTTCACTTATGTCTTACGGCTACAATCCGTTTATAACTGAAAAAAGCCCTTACCACGGCGCGTATTTAGCGGTTATTGAATCTGTTTCAAAACTTATTGCAACCGGCGCTTCTTTTGAAGACGTTTACTTAACTTTCCAAGAATATTTTGAACGCCCTAATAAAGACGCTAAGCGTTGGGGCAAACCGCTTTCAGCACTTTTAGGTGCTTACAAGGCTCAAAAAGACCTTTCTATCGGTTCAATAGGCGGTAAAGATAGTATGAGTGGCTCGTTTGAAAATTTAGACGTTCCACCAACACTTTGCTCATTTGCGGTTACTACCGATAAAGTTCAAAACATTATTTCGCCTGAATTTAAAAAGGCGGGTAGTAAAGTTGTTTTACTTACTTGCAAGTACGATAGCAATAATTTACCAAACGCTCAAAGTTTAATTAAAAACTTTAATTTGGTAAACGGCTTAGTTAAACAAGGTAAAGTTCTTGCTTGTTACACCCCTTGCTACGGTGGCGTTGCCGAAGCGGTTTTCAAAATGTGTATAGGTAACGGCTTAGGCTTTAAATACGACGATAACGTTTCTATAAACGAAATGTTCAATTATAGTTACGGCTCGTTTATACTTGAAGTTGAAAACGGCGTAGAATTAGGCAAAGTATTAGGCTACACTCAAAACGAACAATTTATAGAATACAACGGTGAAAAGTTATCGCTTTTAGACCTTGAAAGCGTTTATGAAAACGTTTTAGAAAGCGTATATCCTATGAACGCTAAAACCGACAAGTCTATTATTGAAAACTTAAGTTTTGAAACTAATAAAACGTTCAAATGTAATTATAGCGTTGCAAAGCCAAAAGTTCTAATTCCTGTATTCCCAGGAACAAACTGCGAATACGATAGCGCAAAAGCAATGGAATTTGCAGGTGCAGAAGCCGATATATTCGTTATTAACAACTTAACGCCACAAAACGTTGCAAAAAGCGTAGAAGACTTTGCTAAAAAGATAACGGAAAGCCAAATGATATTTATTCCAGGCGGTTTCTCGGGTGGTGACGAGCCAGACGGTTCTGGTAAATTTATTACAGCCTTCTTTAGAAACGGCATTATTAAGGAAAAGGTTACCGAACTTTTAGAAAAACGCGACGGTTTAATGTGCGGTATTTGTAACGGTTTCCAAGCCCTTATTAAACTTGGCTTAGTTCCTTACGGTAAAATTGTTGACACTAACGAAGCGTACCCAACACTCACGTTTAATAGCATAGGTAGGCACCAATCTAAAATTGTTAGAACAAAAGTTGTTTCAAACAATTCGCCTTGGCTTAAAAACGTTAACGTTGGCGATATTATAAACGTTGCAATTTCTCACGGTGAAGGTAGATTTATAGCAAGCGATAAAGTTGTTAGCGATTTAATTAAAAACGGTCAAATTATTACGCAATACGTTGACGAACTTGGCAACGCTACTTCAAATATTCAATATAACCCAAATAACAGCGTTTACGCTATTGAAGGTATTGTTTCGCCAGACGGTAGGGTGCTTGGTAAAATGGGTCATAGCGAAAGATGGAATAACGGTTTATACAAAAACGTTTACGGCGAATACGATTTAAAATTATTTAAATCTGCCGTAGAATATTTTAAATAAGGTTTAATATGGAAGTTACAATAAACGGCACTATTATAAAAGTTTATAAACAATGGTGGTTAAAAATAAATACCAAAGCGTTTAGGTTGGGCACGCTTGACGGTGCTTTATTTCCACACGTAATAAAAGTTAAATACGTGGTTAACGAAAAAGAGTATTTTAAATTAAAGTGGGTTGGCCCTTATAAAAAAATTCCCACTATTAACCAAAACGTAATTGTCGTTTATAAAGAACAAAACCCTAAAAAAGCAAGAATTTTGCTTTAAAAATACAAAATTTTATAAAGAAAAAGCGCTAAAAATACAGCGCTTTTTTTATTTAAAAAAATTTTTAATGTTTTTTTAATTTTAGTATTGACATATACTGTTAAGGGTGCTAAAATGTAGGCGACTTAAAAAAGTCAAATATAAAATCGACGGGGTAAACGCAATAAAAAAGCGTAGTAAAAATTATGTCGAAACATATATCGGTGAGTGAAGGTAAACAAACTACTAACTTAGAGCACACTAAACACGAAAACAAAATTCCTGACTTAGAGTATCTTTTCCGCCCAAGCGACGGTGGAAATAAAAAGGGTAAAAAATCGGGCGATTCGTTCATGAGCCGAATACTTAAAAAAGATTTTTGGCGCATGATATATCTATGCGCCATTCACGTTATTTGCGACTCTCCAACTTGGGTTTTTTCATTAGTTACAAGTGACGTTATAAATTTAATAACGTACAAACCAGAAGGCTTTATATTGCGAATTGTGTTAGAAGGGTTAATTTTACTTCTTTTGATATTTTTAAACGTTCCAACTAACGTTTTATACTCTAAAATATTAAACGGCACTATTAGGTCTAACACCGCGCGTATTAAAAGCGCGCTAATTCGTAAACTTCAACGCCTTTCAATAACGTATCATAAAGAAATGGAAGAAGGGCGCATAAGTTCCAAATTTATTCGTGACGTTGATAACGTTGGTATGTATCATAGAATATTTTTATCAACTATTATTACGCTCGTTGTAGATTTACTTATTGCAATAGGAATAGCGCTTTATAGAAGCCCTATCGTCACGCTATTTTTCGTGCTAATTATACCTTTAAACGTTTTATTTACTTTTGCGTTTAGAAAGAAAATTAAAAAGCAAAGTTACGAATTCCGCGTTCATAATGAACAGTTGTCTGCAAAACTTACAACAACGCTTCAAATGATGAATATTGTTAAAGCGCACGGTTTGGCAAACGTTGAAGGCGAAATTGTTGATAATAAAATTTACGAAGTTAAAGACGCTGCATTAAAACTTGATAACACAAACGCGTATTTTGCCGCTCTAATTTGGTCGTCAAGTAAAATAATGGCGGGCGTTTGTTTGTTCTTTTGCGTATATTTAGCGCTTAATAACGTAATAAAACCGGGCGACGTTGTGTTATTTCAAACTCTCTTTAACTCAATTAGTGCTTACGTTTTATCTTTAATTAACGTTATGCCTAACATTATAACGGGGCAAGAAGCGGTACGTTCACTAAGCGAAATTATGAGCGCAGAAGATATTGAAAATGACAGCGGTAAAAGGCACGTAAACGAAATAAAGGGCATATTAGACTTTGAAAACGTTTGTTATAGATATCCAAACGAAACTAAAAACGTTATAAACAACTTTAATTTACACGTAAAAGAAGGCGAAAGGATAGCGGTAGTAGGTGCTTCGGGCTCGGGCAAAACAACTATAATGAATTTAATTATAGGTTTACTTTCGCCAACGAGTGGTAGAATTTACTTAGACGGTAAACCGCTTGACGAAGTTTCTATGCAAGAGTATAGGCACTTTATTTCAGTTGTACCGCAAAATAGTATGCTTTTTTCTGGAACAATTAAAGAAAACATTACTTACGGCTTATCTCATTATACAGAAAAAGAGTTTAACGATGCGTTAGAAAATTCATTTATAACCGAATTTTTACCTTCTTTTCCAAAAGGCATAAATACAATTGTTGGCGAACACGGCGATAAACTTTCAGGCGGGCAAAAGCAACGTGTTTCAATAGCGCGCGCTCTTATTAGAAATCCTAAAATTTTGATTTTAGACGAAGCAACTTCCGCTCTTGATAACGTTTCGGAATATCACGTTCAAAAGGCTATTGATAAACTCGTTAATAAGCGCACTACGTTTATAGTTGCGCATAGGCTTTCAACAATTAGAAATGCAGATAGAATTGTCGTTATGGAAAATGGCGAAATTGTTGAAGTTGGAACGTATAACGAACTTATTGAACTTAATGGTAAATTCGCGGAACTTGAAAGATTAAACCGTATTCGTGAAAAAGAGATAAAAGAAGATTTAGCCATATAAATTTAAAATAAAAAAATCGGCAAAATTGCCGATTTTTTTTACATTTTTTTAATTTTTTCAAGTAAATATTCGTATGCGGTTTTTGACCCACAAACCAAAGTTGTATCTTTATCAAAGCCTAATTTTTCGCCGTTAAAGTTTGAAATTTTGCCGCCGCATTCACTTAATATTAAATAGCCCGCGCTATAATCCCACGGCTTTAAACGCCTTTCAAAATATCCGTTTAATTTACCAGAAGCAACGTAGCAAATTGCAAGGGCACTCGAACACATACGCCTTAAATCTAAACAGTCTTTAAATATTTGTTTTGCAACTTCAAAAGTATTGTCAGCGTGTTCTTTTATGGTTGAGCCTGCGCCAAATTCAATTAAACACTCTTTAAGCGGTCTATCTTTAATTTGTTCAAGTTTAACGCCGTTATAAAACGCCCCTTGACCCTTTATTGCGTAAAACGTTTCGTTTGTAAAAGGGTTGTAAACAACGCCAAAAACTATCTCGCTATTTTTCATATGTGCAAGTGAAACTGAACTTAAATTATAGTTATATACAAGGTTAGTAGTGCCGTCAATAGGGTCTAAAATCCATCTGTCGCTCGTTAAATTATCGTTTTTATCTTCTTCACTCATAAAAGATATATTTTTATCAAGTTTTTTTAGTTCTTCTTTTAAAAATGCGCTAATTTCAACGTCAACGGCAGTTAAATAATCTGCTTCGCCTTTAAGCGAAACGTTAGACCTTAAATCGTTGTTAAATACAATATCTTTTGTTTTATATATTATTTGTAGAACTTTTTTGTAATTCATAATTCACCGTTAAACATCTTTTTAAACTAATGCGTCAATGCAAAAATCTTTAATATATTCGTCTCTTTCCGCTTTATCTTTAAATACTAAAATTACACCGCATTTAGGCGATGGTGCTTCATCGTGGAAATTGCCGTTAAATTGAGTAGGGCGTTCGTTATTAGTAACGTCAACAATAAAATCGTGAATACCGCGCCTAATTCCTTTTTCAATTTTAACTTCGCCAAACTGGCCAACACACTCTCTATGTGCAATAAATATGCCAAAAATCGTACCGTCGTCCTTTAAAGAGTATTCGCCGTTCCAATGGGTATAAGTTAAAATATTTTCCTTAAAAACGTTCTTTTCTTTGTCGTACTTAACGTTGTAGTTTTTGCCTTCTAAATATAATTTATTGTAGTTGGTCTTAGTAAAGTCTTGCTTTATAGAAATAGTTCCCGTTCTAATATATTTAGGGTCGTCTGGCGTTAAGTGGACGTGATACCAAAGCCCGCTTAAATCTAAGTTTTTGTTATTTTCTTTAAATTCTAAATTTTCTTTTTGCAAATCAAATTCAGTTTTACACCTTGTCCAACCGGCAAAGTTGTTAAAATTGCAACTTCCAAAAAATTGACTTATAATTTTAGAAATTGTAACCGTTTCCGTTTGAACTCTTGCAAAAGAAACTTTACTTGCAAATTTAAGTTGATTTTTTTGTTCTTCGGTTAAATTTTGTTTTTCTTCATTACTTAACCTTATTAAAGCGTTAAGTTCGCTCGTTATTATTGCAATTATAGGCTTGTTTATTGAAAGGGCATAGTCGTATTCTTTTTCAGTCCAACTAATACCGTCAACGTCGGTCGAGCCGTATTTTGTGCCTAAAATTAAAAGGAAAACGTCACTATCGTCAATAAAGGAAATTATGTCGTTAAAGCGTGTAGTGGCAGATGCCGTAAAATGTTCCATACAAACGGGGAACACTCTATAATCAAGCATGCAGTTAATTGCTTCGGTTCTTTCGTCAAGCAAACTTTCGTAAACTGACGAAATAAAAGCAGAATACATCTTCTTTTCTTTCATAAGTAACTCTCTTAAAACTTAATAATTTAATTATATCATAATAGTTATTAGTATGCAACTAATTTTTTTAAAAGGTTGTATTTTACAATATCTTGTAAAATTGAAAAATATTCAAAATATGCGATATAATCGAAAAATATAATACTTTTTAAAATCAATAAATGGCGGTTTTTTTCGCTAATAAATTTTAATCTTCTTCGCGTATTTTTACGCTTTTTATTGCTTTTCTTCTTGCGTCTTCACTCATTGCGGCGTAGTGTTTTTTAGTGGTGTTTACGTCGCTATGTCCTAAAAAGTCGGCAACTAAATAAATGTCGTTTGTTTCGTGATATAAGTTTGTGCCAAAGGTACTTCTAAGTTTATGTGGCGTAATTTTTTTAAGCGGAGTTATAACTTTTGCGTATTTTTTAACAAGTTCTTGAATAGTTCTTACGCTAATTCTTTTATTTTGCAAACTTAAAAATAACGCTTTTTCATTTTTATCAAGGTCTTTAATTGAATTTCTATATATAATCCAGTTATTAAGCGCATTGTAAACTTCATCGTTAAAATATAAAATGGCACGATTTCCGCCTTTTCTTGTAACAACAAATGAATAATCTTCAAAATTAACGTCGTCAACGTTTAAGCCAACAAGTTCACTATTTCTTATGCCTGTGCCTAAAAATAGGGTAATAATGGCAACGTCTCTAATTTTAGTGTTTTGGTGGTAAGCCCTTTGTCTATCAGTTAAATTAGAGCCACTTTCGGCAAGTTCAACAAGTTTTACCATTTCATTAACGTCAAGCCGAACAATTTCTTTATCGTGAAGTTTTGGTAGCGATATTTTTGAAGAAGTATTTTTGCTTAGTTTGCCTTTATTAAAAAAGTATTTGAAAAATGCACGAACGGTAGCAAGTTTTCTGGCTTTTGCGCGCTCGTTACAAACTTCTTCTTTGCCGTTTATTGTATAATGGCTTAAATATGCTAAAAAGTTCTCATAATGGTCAATTTCAAGCGTTTCAAGGTCGCTAAGCGTTAAATCTTTAACTTTTTTACCTATAAAACAGTATTTTATAAGATAATCAAAGAAAATTCGCATATCGTAAACGTAATTTAAACGCGTTAACGGCGAAGTATATTCGCTAATTCCAAGCGCAAATTCGCTTAAAATTGACGGCATATCTTTGCAAACTTCGTCAATTTTATTTAAACAGTTTATTTCACGTTGTTTGTAGTAATTATCACTAAATTTCATTGTAAATGTTCCTTATATCAATTTTTAAACCGCAATTTTTAAGTTTATTTGCTATTTGTTTGTATTCAAATTTTTCGTTAGTCCAAATTGTTAAAAGCGGAATTTTTGCAAGTTTTAATATATTTTTAACTTTTTTATCACGCTCAATTCTATTTTTTAATAAGTGTGAAGAATCGTTTATTTCTATGCAAACAAGCGGGCTAAATTCTGGCGAAAATACGCAAAAATCAACAACTCTATTAAGTTCGTTTTGAAATTTATGCTTATTTTTACGCGTTACTATAGAAGAAAGGGGAATTTGCGGTAGTAAAACGTACGGTGTGCCGTGTAAAATAGATTTTAAAGCGTTATAATACTTTAATTCAGTATTTGTCATAAGAGAATTGATTTTTTTGTACTTATAACGCGTTTTATTATTTTTTGATAATAAGTTTGTTAAAACAATTAAACCAACAAGCAAAACTATTGAAATTAAAAGTATAATAAGCGGATATTCCATATATTAAATATAGCAAATCTTTGCGCAAAATGCAAGAGTTTTACGAAAAGATATTATTAAAAATTTTTAGACGTCACCAAAATTAAATTTTATAAAAACACAATTATATATATAGAAACAATAAAAAATATAAATAATTTAAAATTGTAAAACTTAAATATAAAAAAGTTTAAAATGTTAGAAAAAAAGCGAAATTTTAATTTTTTTATTATTTAACAAAAATCTGCTTTTATACCTATATCTTTGCGTAAAACTACACTTTTGCGCATAGATTTATAACTGTATTAAAACAGTAAAAACAAACGGAATTTTAATTTTTAGCACAAAATTTTAACTACTGCTCCCTTTTAATAAAATTTGACAAAAAAAATAAACGCGTTAAAAAATAGCGCGTTTTATATTTTTAATAAAAATCCTACTTCGTTTAGCCTACTTTTATATATACTTGTGTTACCTACAACGTTTTTAAGCGCGTTTTTAAATGCCGTGCCGTGATTTAAATATAAAGTATGTAAAAGTTCGTGAACAATAACGCATTTAATAGTGTATTCGTCAAGCATATATAATTTATAGTTTAAAATAACGTTCTTTTTAGCGTCGCAACAGCCCCAGCGCGACTTGTAATTTTTAAATGATAAGGAATTGTATTTTAAACCCAAAATTTGCGATATTTCCTTTGTTTTTTGGGTTAAATACTCACTTGAAAGACGCTCGTACTCCACTTTTTTTATATAAGGAACTAATTTTCCTAAAACCAAACTGTTTTTATTATTTAATACGGAGTTATATTTTGTTTGTTTTAAATTGTTTTCATTTAACTTTTTTAAAATCCACTTTTCTTTTTGTTTTACAAATTCAAAAGCGGTTTTTTCGCTTAAATTTTTTGGGCATTTTACTAAAACTACCCCACTACTTTCTACCGTAATAGATATTGTTTTGCGGTTTTGTTTTATAATTTTAACGTTAAACATATTTACATTTTAGCATATATACAAAGCGTGTTCAAGTGTTTTTTTAATAAAAAATTGACAAGTTAAAAAAATAGTGGTATAATAATTAAAAATAGAAAAAACAAAAATGTAATTTTTGTTAAAATATACGATTATATCGGAGATATTATGGAAAATATCAAATCATTTAAAGGTCAAACCGAAGGCTTAATTTATTTTGTTTTGTTAACAGGTAGTCGCCATACTGACGAAATTAAGGAACTAATTGAATCGCGTTTTACAGAAGTTAAACTTGGAACGCTTTACGCTCAAATTTCAAAAATGACCGCAAATAAAACTATTCAAGAGTTTCGTGCAAGTAGTAGCGACGGGTCAAGGCGTAAATATTATAAAATTACACCGCTTGGCTTAAAAACTTATAATAA
This sequence comes from Christensenellaceae bacterium, assembly GCA_045637905.1. Lineage (GTDB taxonomy): Bacteria > Bacillota > Clostridia > Christensenellales > Borkfalkiaceae > HGM11412. The sequence goes on from JAZUAJ010000003.1 coordinate 138,341, forward strand.
TAAATACGCTACCCTTTTTGACGGCGAAGAACTTATAGCGCCGTCAAATTACGATTTTGAAAACACCGCATTTAACAATATTACTGCTAAAAGGTCAAAAAAGAAGGCTCTAAGCGAAGTTAACGCGGAAGATACTACTAAAAATGAAACGTATAATGAAATTACGCACGATATCGATAAAGAAATTGACTTTTCAATGTTTGAAAACGGTATTGACGCAACAACTCCCCCAAATTTAAGCGATAATGCTCAAAGTTTAGACGATATACCTTCAATAGAAATTCCTAAAAATAGCGTTTTAAACGGCAATTTTAACGGCAATGAAGAAGAATTTGAAGAAATAGATAGCGCTTACGTTAATAGCGTTAACGAGCCAATTAGCGAGCCACAAATAGAAGCGCCAAAAGCACAACAAATTAAAAAAGAACCGCTAACACCTATGTTTTCAAGGAGCGAAATTGAAGAAAGTGCCGTTGAAAGCGCTAAAAATTCATATAATAAAGTTGATTACGACGGATTTTTAAATTTACAATACGAATATAGCGAAGTTTTAAATAAAATTTTCCCTAAACCACAAAACTTTAACGACCAAGCAACTGAAATTGCGGTAACGGAAGAAGTTAAACAACCTATTCAAAAACAAAATAGCGACTGGTCTGACGTGTATGAAATGAGCGAAAAAGACGGGCTTAAAATTAGAACTTCATCTGACACTAATAGATATAGGGGCAACAAAATTTCGATAACAAAACTTATATTTTTTACTTGCCTAACCGTTTTAGGCGTTGCTATGGTTGAATTTTTATTGTTTAACTTAATTTTAAAAGGAAATATAGAATATAGTAAAAACGCGTTAATTACAATTTTAGCGTTGTTTGGAACTGCGGTAATTGTTTCGCTTGTAGCGTTTATTTTAAACCCAACGTATTCTAAAAAAGATTTACCAAAGTTTATAAATTCATTTGAAATTGCGCTTATTTTAGCAATATCTTCAATTATAATAATATTTGCACTAACCGCAATTAAAGGCGTTGATTTTTATAATTTAAACGAAATGTTTTATAACCTTATTTTACCATCGGTTATGGTATTAAACTTACCTATTTTCGTTTTAATTGAATACGCTTTTGCAAAACTTGAATTTTTCCAAACACTATAACAAAATTACACTAAAAAAGCCCACCAAGGTTATTCCCTGGTGGGTTTTAATTTTGTAAAATTTTACGCTTTTTTACTTTGGCTAATTTTAAAAAGCCTATTTGATAAATATAAGAACGTTAAATATGCGTTAAAAAGCAAGAATATGCAAACTTGAGCAACCGAAGATATATCCGTTGGGCTAACTTCTTTTTCATTTGCTTCAAAAACAAGATATAAAGAAATTGACATTACAAAAATTAACGAAAGAAACGATATAAAAAACTGTTTCTTGTTTCTAAAAAATACTGTAAGCGAATATAAACAAAACTCAACCACAACAAAGCCAAAACCCCAATGAGCAAACGAGTTGTGTAAGTTTTTATTTCGTATATCAATATCACTCGTACCTTGGTTATACGGAAAAATCGATGCAGAAGTAAGCAAAATTAAGCCAACAAATGCACAAATTATAAAAAACGCTCTCAAATATTTATTCATACCACCGTCAAACAAGTTAAGAATAATAAGATAAACGAAAGCGCCAACGTTTAAAAGCCCCCAAATAACAACCCAAATTAAGTGCCCGTCAATATGAGCAAGAGCAGAAAGTGAATTGTATGCCGCCCTATTTCCGTCCGTCCACTCGCCTAAATGCGTTATAATGCACGAATAAATAGGAATTAAAACAAGCGTTAAAATAAGTGAAATAACGTCGTGCACGTTTCTATGCTTTGTAATTACGTTGTTAGATAAACTATTGCTAAATACTACCATTTTTATATACCGCTTTTATAATTATTAGCATCCTTTATAAGTTCATTAGCGTGTATGGTTGAACTTTCGCCCAAGTTACCACCGGTAAGCCTAATAATTTCGCTTACTTTACCATCAATATTTTGCTTGGTAACAAACGTTGCCGTTTTTAAACCGTCATCTTGTTTTTCTATTTTGTAAAGAGTGTCGCTATACGCTACGATTTGCGGTAAGTGAGAAATTGTAATAATTTGTATTTTTTTAGATAATATCGCAAATTTTTGCGAAATTATTTTTGCAACTTCACCTGAAATACCCGCGTCAATTTCGTCAAAAATATAAGTAAAATCATTAGTGTTTTCAACAAGTTTTAACGCAAGCATAAACCTACTCATTTCGCCACCACTTATAACTTTACTCATAGTTTTTAGCGGTTCGCCGGCGTTTGCACTAAATAAAAACTCAACTTCGTTTACTCCGTTATTTGATAAGGTTTCTAAACTATTTTCAACTACGCTAATTTCAAATTTTGCGCTTTTCATACCAAGCGTTGATAACTCGTTTTCAAGTAACTTGGCAAATTTTTTAGCGTTTTGTTGCCTAATTAAAGTAAGTTTATTGTAAAGTGCCTTTAATTTATTATTAGCATCTTCAAGTTTTTTAATAATTTTTTTAGAATTTTCTTCAAACTCAACTAAATAATTATACTCGTCTTTAATTTTTTGCAAATATTCGTTAATTTCGCTTACGTTATAGCCGTATTTGCGCTTTAATTGCTTAATTAAATCAAGCCTATTTTCAATTCTTGCGCTTTCTTCACCGTCGAATTCCAAACCGTCAAGTAAATTTTCAACTTCGATTAAAATATCGTCGCTTTCCGCTTTTAGCGAATATAACCTATCGTAAATTTCTTGATATTCGCTTGAAATATTAGAAATGCTTGACGTTTCTCTTATCGAAGAATTTATATGGTCTAAAACGCCGTTATCATCGTCAAATCTACATTTTAAAACTTGAAGTGTGTTGCCTATTTTTTCAACGTTTTGTAGTACTTTGCGTTTTGAAAGTAAGTCTTCTTCTTCGCCGTCAATTAAATTTGCGCTCTCAATTTCTTCAATTTGAAATTTTAAAAGGTCGAGTTTGTACGCCCTTTGCCTTTCATCGCCACCGCCTAATTCGAGTTGCTTTTTAAATTCCTTAATATCTAAAATAAGCGGTTTAATTTGCGCTTTTAACGGCTCAATTTCACTAACACAAAAATTATCTAAAACTTTTAGTTGATTATTTTTATTGAGTAATGAATAATGCTCGCTTTGACCGTAAACGTCACATAAAACCGACGTTAAAGTTTTAAGCATATTTAAAGTTACTGTATTGCCGTTTATTCTAATATCGCCCCTTCCGTCACTAAAAAATCTTCTTTTTATTATGATTTGGTCGTCAAAATCTATGCCTAAATCTTCTAAAACGGCTAAAACTTCACTATTATTAACGTTATCGAACACAATTTCCGCTTGGCAAAAATTTTCGCCAAACTTAATCATATTTTTATCGGCTTTAGTGCCAAGCGCAAAGTTAATACCGTTAATTATAACGCTTTTACCCGCACCCGTTTCACCGGAAAGAACGTTAAAACCGCTTGAAAAATCTATTTCAGCATTTTCAATTAACGCTATGTTTTTGAGTTTTAATGACGTAATCATATAACCCCTTTAATACTATTTAAGTAAATCGTTAATATAATTTTTTACAAATTCAGCGTCCGCGTTGCTATGAGTAACAATTAAAAGCGTATCGTCGCCTGCAACGCTACCTATAACGCCGTTAATTTTTAATTTGTCAACCGCCATACCGCAAGAAGACCCGTTACCAGAAAGCGTTTTAATTACAACTAAATTGTTTGCACTTTCAATATGGATAATAAACGCCTTTAAAAGCGTAACAACTTTATCGTGCGAAACGTCAAAATGGCCGTCAACTTGAATTGCGTATTTTGATTTTATAGTTGTGCCTTTAACTTTGGTTAGTTTTAACTCTTTTATATCGCGCGAAACGGTTGCTTGCGTTACTTTATAGCCTTCTTCTTGCAAAATTGAAACTAATTCTTCTTGGCGCGCAACTTCCCTTTCTTTAATAATTTGTTTAATTCTATTACGTCTTTCAGTTGTTGTCATAATTATACTTCGCCCCATTTATTGAGTTTATATATCAATTTTTCAAAGAAACTGCTTTCCGTTGAATAAAACTTAACCATTTTTTTGCTTTTTGAAATTTCAACTTTTTCGCCCGCGTTTAAAACGGTAATTTTTTTGCCGTCAATAAAAAGCGTGCATTTGTTAGAACTATCTAAAACTTTAATTGTTGAAGCGTTATTATCGTTATAAACGATAGGCCTATTGTGAAGTGAGTGAGAACAAATAGGAGTTGCAATAAACGCGTTAATATCTGGCGTTAAAACAGCACCGCCTGCCGAAAGCGAATAAGCGGTTGAGCCTGTTGGAGTTGAAATAATTAACCCGTCTGCATAAATTTTATCAACGAAATTTTCGCCTATTTCAAGCGATAATTTACATACGCCACATTGATTACGTTGAACTATAACTTCATTTAAAGCGTAGTATTTTTCGCCGTTGTAATGAACTTTTAAAACGGAACGCTTTTCAATAGCAGGTTTTTTAGCCGTTATAATTTCAAGCGCTTTTTCAAGTTCGCTTGACTCAACGCACGTTAAAAAACCAAGAGAGCCCATATTTACCGCTAAAATAGGAATATCGTAACTAATTGCATATTCAACTACGCGTAAAATAGTTCCGTCACCACCAAAAACGGCAATAACGTCAACGTCCTTACAGTCTTCTTTTAAGTTTACTACTTTATATTCGATGCCTTTGTTTAATAATAAAGCGCCGAATTTATTAGCGTACTTATTTGCTTCACTTTTTGTAGTATTTATAAAAATGCCTACCTTCATAGTATTTCACTCCTTAAGTTATCTTCAAGTATTGTATTAAGTGGTTTTACTAAACCACCGTCGCTACTTAAAACTATTAAATATTCAACGTTTTTACCCGGTCTTATAGGCGCGGTAGTTATATATTTAGGCGTTAAATTACACAAAATAGAAAAATCGTATATTTTCTTAATTGCGCTTAGCCTATCTTTTTTATTTAAAACTATACCGCTTTTATTTAAGCGTTCTTTACCTACTTCAAACTGTGGTTTTATAAGTAAAAAAACAATTCCATTTTTATCTAAAACGTTAGAAATTGCAGGTAAAATATAGGTTGCCGATATAAAACTAACGTCACAAGTAACACCGTCAATTTTATCGCTAAACTGCTCTTTTGTTAGGTGGCGGGCGTTAGTATTGTCCATAACAACAACTCTATTATCGCTTAGTAAAACTTTTTCAAGTTGAGTTTCGCCAACGTCAACGGCGTAAACTTTTTTTGCTCCGTTTTGAAGTAAACAGTCGGTAAACCCACCGTTTGATGCTCCTATATCAACAAAAACCTTGCCAAAAACGCTAAATTCGTATTCATTAAGCACCTTTTCAAGTTTATATCCGCCGTTTGAAACGTATTTTGAATTGCCTTCAAAAAAAGATATATCGTTTAAACTATCCACTTCTTTAGACGGTTTACAAGGCTTACCTTTATATAAAACTTCGCCTTTTAAAACGGCTTCCGTTGCTTTTGTTCTTGACGGATATTTGCCTATTTGATATAAAAAATTATCAATTCTCATATTAACAATTTCTTTCGTACACCATTTTAGCAACTTCAACTAAAACTTCGCCGTTTTCAACGAGAGTTGCATAGGCAACTGCGTTTTCATAAACCTTTTTAGCGCGCTCTTTTGCGCCTTCTAAGCCGTATAAAGATACGAAAGTTACCTTGTTTTCAGTTGCGTCTTTATTAAGAGTTTTGCCTAAATCTTCAAAATTAGCGGTAACGTCAAGTAAATCGTCTGTAATTTGGAATAATAAGCCTAAATTTTCGCCGTAATTTTTAAGTTCGTCAAAATAAGCGTTATTTGAAAAGCAAGACGGAATAATAGTACAAGCCGTTATAAGTTTGCCCGTTTTGTTATAATGTATATTTTTAAGCAATTCTTCACTTGCCAAAGCGTTATTTTCGTTAAGAATATCTAACGCTTGTCCACTAATCATACCACTTGCACCGGCGTATAGAGCAAGAATTCTACTTGCATTTATATCGGCAATAGAACTATTTGCACGAAGCATCGTTTCGTACGCCAAATTCAAAAGAGCATCGCCTGCAAGAATTGCCATTGCTTCGCCAAAAACTTTGTGGTTGGTTAATTTACCACGCCTATAATCGTCGTTATCCATAGCGGGCAAATCGTCGTGTATAAGCGAATAAGTGTGTATAAATTCAATGGCTATTGCATACGGCATAATATAGTTTAAATTAACGTTTAACGCCTTAGCGGTTAAGAGCATTAAAACGGGTCTAATACGCTTTCCGCCCGCCTTTACACTATACTTCATAGCGTTTAAAAGCGTAGGTTCAACGCCGACTAAACTATCGAGTTTTTTATATAATTCTTCTTCAAATAATAATTTTATTTCTTGGTATTCGCTATTAAAATTCTTCAATGTTGTTATTCCTTAAACAAGCGGTAAACGCGTTATACATAAGCATTGTAACCGTCATAGGTCCAACGCCACCTGGAACGGGAGTTATATACGACGCTTTATTAAATACAGCGTTATAATCAACGTCGCCGTAAATTTTGCCGTCTACACGGTTAATGCCAACGTCAACAACTATTGCGCCTTGTTTAACCATATCTTCGGTAACGTAGTTTGCCCTACCTATTGCCGCAACTAAAATATCTGCTTGAAGTGTGTAATTTTTAATATTTTGAGTTTTAGAGTGGCACATTGTTACGGTACAATTTTCTTTTTGTAAAAGAGCGGAAATAGGTTTTCCAACCATATTACTTCTGCCTATAACAACAGCGTGCTTGCCCGTAAAATCAATATTGTAACCTTTTAAAAGTTGAATAATTCCGTTTGGCGTGCAAGAAACGAGCGCGTCTTCACCAACTAAAAGTTTGCCTAAATTTTCGGCACATAAACCGTCAACGTCTTTATGGGTTGGAATTTTTGCTAAAATTTTGGCACTATCAAACTTTTTAGGAAGTGGAAGTTGAACTATAATACCGTCAATATCATTACGGCAAGCAAGTTTATAAACTTCGTTTTCCGCATCTTGTTGCGAAATATCTTCACTTAAACGAACGGTAACGGAATTTAAGCCAACGTCTTCACTTGCTTTAATTTTGTTGCGAACGTAAATTTGTGAAGCGCTATCTTCGCCTATTATAACTATTGCTAAACCGGGAACAATGCCGTGTTTTTGCTTTAAAATTTCAACTTTTTGTTTTAATTCTTCTCTAAATTTAATAGAGTATTCTTTTCCGTTAAGTACAGTTGTCATAACTCACCTTCTATACGTTTTTTATATTCGGCTAAAATACCGTTTACAAAGTTAGGGCTTTCCGGCGTAGAATACTTTCTTACGAGTTCAAGTGCTTCGTTTATAGAAACGATATGCGGAATATCTTTTAAATATCCCATTTCCGTAATGGCAATTTGAATAGCACATTTATCGGTTGAATAAATGCGTTCAAGTTTATAGCCTTTTGAAATGTTGGAAATTATGCCGTTAATTTCTTTTTCATTTTGCAAAAATGCGTCTAAAATTTGATTTGCAAATTCTATATCGCTTTCGCCCAACTTATCTTCCAAATAAATGAAATATTTAAAATCATCGCTAAACTTGTCGTTAAATTGATTGCTAAATAATAATTTGTAAACTGATTCTCTTGCGTTTCTTCTCATAACCAAATAAAATTACAAATTGCCGTACCAAACGGTACGGCTAATTGCTTTCCTTAAATATGACCTTCTTCGTTAAAAACTACGCCGTTAATATGCACGTTAACCGTGCTAACTTTGTATTTTGACATAGATTCTAAACTGTTTTTAATGCTTTGTTGAATATTAAATGCAACGTCTGGCACGTTGAAACCGTAAATAACGTCAACGGTAACGTCAATGCTAACAACGTCTTCATTAAAATTGAGTTTTACAAGGTTTAAATTGTCTTTATTAGATTTTTTAAGAGCAACACCTTGAACGTCAGAAACCGCTAAAACAACAATGCCTTTAACTATTCCGGCATTATAAGTAACTTTTCCTTTACCTTCGGATTTACCGCGTTTATAGATAGCCATAACACTCTCCTAATATTTTTAATATTAGTATAAGTATATCACACTTTTTATAAATGCCAAAGCGTTTTTATGCACTTAAATTTATATTTTATGCATATTTTTATTATAAGTACGGAATTATACTAACGTTTTCGCTATCAACGTTACTTTCTGTAACTAACAAATTAAAAATTTTTACAGCGTCGTTTTGGTCGAATTCCGCGTCTTTTACTATAACGCTAACGTTAGGATTTGTTACGTTCATAGTAACAACAACTTCTTCATAACCGTACGCCTTAATAAGCGTTTCAAGTTTAAGTTCTTTTTCCGTAATTGCTGTAAGTTGCAATTTTTGGTTTAATGCGTCTTCTTTTACGGCAGAATCTTCTACGGAATCTTGAATAATTTTGTCAAGTTGCAAAATTTGTTCGTTTCTTGACGACGAGCGTTGCGACCTATACTCCGTAAAATACGCCGTTGAAGTTGAGTCAACGTTTACAGAACTACCCGAAAGCACGAAATTTAATACCGCCGTTACTGCAAGTAGTGCTATCATACAACTTAAAATAACTACTTTTTTCTTTTTAGACATTGTTTTTTATCTCCTTTTAATTATTTCATTTTTAAAATTCTTATATTTTCACAATCAACGTTAAGCGTTGTTGTTAAAATTTCGGTTATTGCAAGTTTAACGCTAAGGTCGTTTGCACCTTCGCACACAACTATTACGCCAACAATATTAGGGTTATGAGTTTTTACAACGTAGGGCTTTCCGTTTATTAAAACTGCCGTTTCCGTCGTTTTTTTAACACCGTTTTCGTAAGTAGTTACGCTTTCAGTTAAAATTTCTTCGCAATTTGAGCCGTCGGTAGTTAATAAAACGGTTGTTTTACCCGCTCCGTTTACCCTTTTAATTAAACTTTCAAGTTTACGTTCAAGCGCAATTTCGTAATTTGTAGAATTAGTTTTGTTTGATTGAATTATGGAAAAATCAAAACTGCCAAACATAAATAAAACTATAACTATAACGATAATTATTACGGCTAAAACGTATTCTATTTTTACTTTTTTTATCGCCGTTTTTGCGCTTAAATTACTCTTCAACGTAAACCTCTAAAATGCAGTTGTAACAATTTTTTTTAAGCAAATCTTCGGCTTGCTTTATTAAAATTATATGCTCGCCACTCTCATTTATAACTTGGCTTTTTAAAATTACCAAAATTTTTTCTATTTTTATAATTCCACCGTCGTTTATTGCCGTAACGGAAACGTTACTTACGTTAAAATTATTTTTTATAAGCATATTTTTAATTTCAATTTGTGCGGTGTTTTCTTCAATTTTTACTAAATGATTAGTTAAATCTTCATTAAAATTAACTTCTTTTAAGTTATACTCGCCTTTTATTAAATTCGTTATAGGGCTGGCAATAATCAAAATGCAAATTATAGAAAAAACGCTTTTAACCATTTTATTTAGTTTGCCTTTTATAAGCATATTTTCAAGTAGAGAAAAAAACGTTATTGAAATTACGCAAATAATCAAATAATTTTTCATTAAATTACCGCTCCCGTTACGCTAATAAATGAAATTACAACTAAAATAAATACAAAACCGCAAATAAATATTAGTGACGATAGCAAATTAAATACGTCGGTTATTTTTATAATGCAATTTAAAAATTTATTATCAATTATAGGTTCACACAGCGACGTTACGAATTTTATAACGAACGAAAATAATAGAAGAGAAACCGCTTTACTGCTAACGTAAAAAATTAAATATAAAACCGTTATTAACCCAACGCTATTTTTTATAAGTAGAACGGAAGAAAGTAAAACGTCTACCCCTCCGCTTAAAAACCCGCCAACTATTGGCACAAGCGAACCCGTTGCATACTTTAAAACCTTTACAGAAGCACCGTTAAATTGCATATTTACAAACCCTTGCGTTGTTACGAGTGCTGAAAATATTAAAGTAAAAATTCCTATAGACCACTTAAATAGCGAAAATAGGTTTTTAGTTAGCGTATTAAGGCTTAAATTTTTACTTAAATTACTTGCTATTACGGTGGCGGAAATTATTAAAATTATAGGTAAAAAATAATTGTTTACTATACTTGTTGTAAACAATGAAAGCACCGCCGTAAAAGGCTTAAATAAAGTTACTCCAAAATTACCAACAAGCCCTGAAAGCGAAAACATAATAGGAAATGCAATTTCCACTAAATTTGATACGGTTTCAATTACGGTTAATGAATAATTTATTACTTCATATAATACCTTTGTTATTATTGCAACAGACACGGTATAGCAAATATAAAAAACTGTATTATTTTCGATATTATCGTTATTTTTACAAAAAATACTATTTGAAATATTGCATAAAATTCCAAGAAAAAGTACGTAACAAATAAGCGGACTAAAATCACTTAAAAAGTTAGTTAAACCACTTGTTAAAATTGTTATAACGGTATTAAAATTAAAGTTAACTTCCCCGTTAAAAAATTTAATAATCATTTGTTTAAAGGTTAAATTTTCGCCAAAAATTTCGTTTAAAAAATTAGTAATTTCGCTAAAACTTTCTTCGTTTATCGACTCTAAAACGTCGCTAATAACGTCATCGTAATTATTAGATGCAAACGCATCATTTATAGGAGTTAATTTAATAAAAAATATTGTAATTATAAATATGTAAAATAACAGTTTTTTCATGAAATAAACGACGTTATAACGCTAAATAATTCCTTATAAATAGGTATAGATATAACAAATATTATAAGTTTTCCTGCAAATGAAAGTTTTGTTTGAATAGATTTAACGTTTAAATCTTCGCAAAGTGAAGAAGCAAACTCTAAAACGTAAGATATAGCCATTATTTTTAGTACTGTTGTTATTAAACTACCGTTTATTCCCCCAACGCTTGCAAGTTCTTTAAAAAAATTTATGCTTAAAAATAAATAATTGACAACTTCAATAATTAAAACTATGCCCGTTGCAAGCAAAATTAAAGGTGCTATTTCAGATTTTGTTGAAGATAAAAAAACGTAACAAAACGCTCCTATTAGGGCTATTGCAACTATTTTTACAATTTCCATACTAATAAAGTTTAAAAATTTCCTTAATTTGAATAAACAATTCACTAATCATACTAATAACAAGCATTAAAACTATAATAAGCCCTGCTAAACTTACTAGCGTTGCAATATCGTCTCTATCGGATTTTTTTAAAACTTGGCACAAAACGGTAATTAGTATGCCTATACCTGCAATTTTAAATATAATATCAATATCAAAAGCCATTAAATCACCAAAATTAACATAATAAGCCCTACGTAAAAGCCTAATTTTTTATAAAAACTTTTATATTTTAAAAATTCTTTATATTTATCGTTTTTTAAAACTGTAAAATCAACTAAAAAACCGTTTATAACGCCTTGTTGCGACACGCTATCGCCTTTGCCAAGCATTGATAAAAATGAAATAATTTTATCTTTTTCAACCTGACTTAAAAATGGCGGTAAATATATTAAATTTGCGTTTTTTTCATTGAAAAAATCATTGAGCGTTAAAGATAATTCTTTACTAAAATAGTCTTTTTTAATTAAAGTTTTTAGTTCCTTTTTAGAAAATTTTAGTTCGCTTAAATAGTTGGAACAAAAAACGCATAATCCGTTATAAAAAGCGTAATTTTCTTTATAAAGTTGCGATTTATTAGCGCCTATTTTAGTAAAAATTACAATTGCAAAAACACCTATTATTATTCTTAGTATGCCCATAACTTTTCAAGCCTTTGGTTATATATTGTTACGGTTCTATTTTTATTATCTTTATCAAGTAAAACATAGTATTTAAATAAGTTTTTAGCACAACTCATAAACTGTTTTTTTAAAGCGTCGCTTACGTTTTTAGCGTGAATAGTTGCTATAACGTCTACACCGCTTAAAATGGCGGTTGTAACGCCGGTTACGTCGTCAAAATTCATAAGTTCATCGGTTATAATTAGGTTAGGATTAAGCGTTCTTATTGCTTGATTAAAGCCGTAACTTTTGTTAGCGAAAGTTAGAACGTCAGCGCTATTTCCAACGTTAAACGTTGAGCCGTTATTTTGAGCGCAAATTTCGTTCCTTTCATCAATAATTACAACGTTTATTAACTTTTTTAAACTTATACAACGCGCAAAATCGCGAATAAAAGTAGTTTTTCCCACCCCGCTTTTAGAAATTACTAAAACGCTACCGTCGTCATATAAATTATTAACGAAATTATCGGCAAAACCATTTATTTCTCTTGGAAAGCGAACGCATAACGAAGAAAAATTTTTAATTGTTTGAACTACCCCGTTATTTAACACGAATTCACCGCTTAAACCTATTCTAACACCCGTATCGGTTGCAATAAAGCCACGCTTAATTTGTTCTTCGTAAGAATATATTGATTTTTTGCACGCGTTGTAAACTATATCTTCTATTTCTTGACCGTTTATAGTTGATTTAAGGAATACGTTTTGCCCGTTTATGCAAGCCGTTACAGGCTTATTTTGCCTAAGCCTTAGTTCACATATATTATTTAGCCCTATTTTATTTAATTCTTTTAAAATTCGGCTTGGCAAATAGTTAAGCATAGTAAATAATATTAAAATTTATTGTTGTTTAGAACGTATAAGGACAACTTTTTTTAAAGAAAAAAAGGTAGGCAAAACCAAATCTAACAAAAGATTAGTTTAAACCTACCTTTATTTATTATATTTTATATTATTTTAATAATTTTATTACGTTTTCTACCGTAAAACCGTTTAATTCAAGTTGCCTATCAATAGTTGCGTGGCTTATAAATTCATCATTTACCGCTAAAACGTTAACGTTTGTATTTAAGCCGTTTTCTTTGTAAAAATTGACAACCGACGACCCAAAACCGCCTATTTTAACGTTTTCTTCAAGTGTAATAACGTTATAGTTTTGAATTTCAAGTAACGTTTTTTTGTCAAGCGGTTTAATCGTTCTGGCGTTTATAACGGTAACGTTACTTACTTTGTTAAAAACTTTTAAAGCAAGGTCGTTCATACGCGGTCCTACGGCTAAAATTGCGTTCTTTTCGCCTTTTTTAACGTATTCCCAACTAAGACTTTCATTAAAACTTTCAACCGTATTAGCATTGATTTTTTCGCCGTTTGGATATCTAATGCAGACGGGTGAATTTAATAGAAGTGCCACTTTTAACGATTCTTCTAATTCCTGCGCGTTTTTAGGTGCAATTATAGTTAAATTTGGCAAGTGCGATAAAAACGAAAGGTCAAATAAGCCTTGATGTGTTTTACCGTCGCTACCAACAAAGCCCGCTCTATCAATGCAAACTATAACGGGCAAATTTTGCAAGCATATATCGTGTAGCATTTGGTCATATCCGCGTTGCATAAACGTTGAATACATAAACACTATAGGTTTTAAACCGCCTTTTGCAATACCGCCTGCAAGCGTAATTGCGCACTCTTCGGCAATGCCAACGTCAACGAAAGAATTTTCGTATTTTGTAGCAAAATCGGTTAAACCAACCCCGTCTTTCATACCCGCCGTAATAGCAACGATATTTGGTTCGGTTTCTTTTAAATTACACAAAATTTGGCTAACGCTATTAGAAAAATGATTGTTTGACGTTTCTAAATTAGCCTTAACGCCGTGGAATTTAGAAGAATTTTCTTCCGCTTCGCTTAAACCTTTGCCCTTTTTAGTTTTAATATGTAAAAACGTTGCGCTTTCGCTTTGCTTTACGTTGTTTAGTATTTTTATTAGAGTTTTTATATCGTGCCCGTCAAAAACGCCAACGTATTTAAGCCCTAAACTATCAATAAACGTGTTAAGTGTTAGCGAACGTTTTAAAAACAATTTAAAGCGCATAAGCATTTTGCCTACTATTGTTTTACCTAAACATCTACCTAAAAAGTTGTTAAAAGCGTTATATTTTTTAGTTGTGGTTACTTTTGAAACAATTTTATAAAAAGCGTTAGTGTTTTTATCAATAGACATACCGTTATCGTTAAAAACAACTATAAATTTATTAGGTTTATTGTCGCTATAAGTTATGGCTTCTAAATTCTCGCCGTTAAAAAACGAAGCGTCGCCAACCATATTTACAACGTAATAATTTTTGTTTAAATAATCGCGTGAAAAACAGTAGCCTAAACTTGCCGAAATTGAAGTGCCGGCGTGCCCGGAAGAAAACGCGTCGTATTTGCTTTCAAAACTATCTGGAAAGCCACTTATTCCGCCTTCTTTTCTTAAAGTGGAAAAACTTTTAAATCTATCTGTTATAATTTTATACGCGTACGATTGATGCCCTACGTCGAATATAATTTTATCTTTATCAAAATCAAAAACGTAAAATAGCGCTAAAGTAAGGTCAACCGTACCTAAATTAGACGCTAAATGACCGCCGTTTGAACGCGTTGTTTCTATAATTAGTTGGCGCAGTTCATTAGACAGTTCGTTTAACTCTTTAATATTAAGCTTTTTAATATCGTTGCAGTTATTTATAGTTTCTAAAATTGACATATTTTTATATATATTTCTTTATAATTTCGTTAATTTGCTCCATTTTTTCTAAAACGTCACTTGCTAATTTAAGTTGACAACGCGCTCTAACTAAATTATGCATTTCGTTTTTAACTTTAAAATAAACGTTGCCCTGTAAATAATCTTCTAAAAATCTCGTTCCTAATTCAAGCGTTATAATAAACACGCTTAAACCAAGCGTTTCAATTTCTTTGTTAGTAAGAATTAGGCTCATTTTGTTTAGGTAACCCCTTGTAAACGCCTCGAATTTTTCAAGATTAAAATATACTTTTGAAACGTCTTCTTCATCGTCAGCCGTTGACGAGCAAATAGAGCGCGCGCCATCGGCAAAGTCGTAAGCGGTAACGCCCGGCATAATAGTGTCAAGGTCGATAACGGCAAGTGCTTTAAGCGTGTCTTTATCAAAAACAACGTTGTTACTGCGCGTGTCGTTATGAGTAACTCGAAGTGGAAGTTTTCCCTTTTCAATAAGTTCTACTAACGTTGACGCCGTTTTTTTGTGCGCTAAAATGTATTCTACTTCGCGCTTTGTTTCTTCTTTTCTAACTTTTGTTGAAATTGCAACCGTTTTTTCTAAATCTTCAATACGTTTTTTTGTGTTATGAAAGTTTGGTATTGTTTCATATAAAATAGACGCGTCAAAATTTCGTAAAGTATAAATAAATTCGCCAAAAGCAAAACCTGCTTGCTCTATTAAAAATAAATTATCGGTACTGTCAAACGTGGTGCAATTTATATACAGAGTTGAACGCCAAAAGTTACCGTGTTCGTCTACAACGAAAGGAACACCGTCTTGCGTTTTGCTAAAAACTAAATTATATAACGAATAATTGCTTTTATGCCTTTCAATATAATCTGTTACGTTTACTATGTTAGACATAACTTTATAAGGCTCTTTAAATACAAATTTATTTATATTTTGAAGCAAATATTCATACTTTTTTTGACCGTCAACACAGTTTACTTTATAAGTTGTGTTAATGTTACCGCCTTTTAACACTTCAAAGTCAACGAGTTCACCCTTTAATTGAAGTGCTTTGCAAATTGCGCTTAAATCCATAAAACTAACCCTTTTTTATTCGTTTTATTTATTAAATACTTATATATTATACATAAATATAAGCATAAAATCAATAAAAAATTTAATTTTTGTAATTATAACAAAAAAAACCGCCTTATTGCATATTTCTTAGCACGTAAGGCGGTAAATATTTTATTTAATTATTATTATTTCTTTTTGCTAATAATATTCTTAAAATCTTTTGAGAATAAGAAGCCAATGGCCATTATTACAACGTAAACGATAAGGTAGAATAATACAGGGAACGAGAACTTACCGTTTGCTTGTGCGTTTAAGTAAGGTGTAATACCGTGTGCATAAACTGCAACGAAAACTAAGAATAAGCAAGCAATTATTGAAAGAATTGGAAGAACAAATCTCTTAAATACGCCTAAATCTTTTTCTTTAACAATCCACATTACAAGCATAGGAATATACATACCGTAAATTGTAATAATAGGAAGTTCAGAACTGTCAAAACTAAATAAACCGAACCAAGGTGCAGTTGTAGTTAAGTTTGCACCGTAGAAATAAACGAGCCATGCACCGCAAATGAATAAACCGAAAATTGCAGAGTTTGTTGGCATATTAGTTTGTTCGTCAACTTGGCTAAACATTTTAGGAAGTGGACCTTCGCCACGAGCCGAAATTGAGTATAAACCACGAGTTGAGCCAAGCATTAAGCCGTTTAACGTACCTAAACAAGAAACAACTATACAAACGTTTAAAATAGTTCCGCCAACAGAGCCGAATATGTTTTTGAACGCTTGTGGAGCACCTAAATTAGAGTCCATTAATTCGTTCATAGGAGCACCGCCACAAATAGCAACGTTATATAAAATGTAAATAACAACAACTATTAAAGCGCCTAATAATAAAGCGAGTGGTAAGTTCTTTTTAGAATCTTTAATTTCGCTGTTGATAGAAGTAGCAATAATCCAACCTTCGTAAGCAAATGCAGTTGCACAAACGCCTGCAAAAAGTTCAGGCATACCTGCCGATTTAGATAATTCGTTACCAACAAAGTTTTGAATTAACATACCAACGTTACCGTCAGGTGCGTTAATTAAGCCGGCAATAATACCAACAATACCCATTAAAACTAACGGAATAAGTTTAATAACGGTAGTTGTTACTTGGAAGTAACCTGCTATTTTTGGCGAAAGTGCGTTTACAACGTAAGACATAACAAGGAAAAATCCTGCTAAAATCATAACTTCTGCCGAAACGAGCGACCAACCGAATAACACGCCGAAATATCTTGCCGATACCCACGCTAAAACCGAAGTCATAGCAGGATAGTAAATAGTAGTTGCAAACCAACCAACGTAATAAGCGTATCTACTACCGCAAGTTTCTTCGGCATAGTCAACCACGCCGTTTACTTTTGAATATTTTGTTGCCATAACAGCAAATTGCGATGCGCAAATTACCATTACTATACCACCGATTGCCCAAGCAAGAACGCTTAACCAAACGTTACCCTTAGTTGCGTTAAGTATAACTTGGCCCTTAAAGAAAATACCAGAACCAACAACTATACCTACAACCATACATATAGCCGTTATAAGACCATACTTTTTTGTAAGTTTATTTTCCATAAATTACAATTCCTCCTAATTCTATGTGTATACTACACAAACTTGTTTAATTATAGCATAATTAAGGCTTTATTGCAACAATTTGTAAGAATTTTTGTTAAAAAACACGCATATATACACAAATTTTATATAAAAATTGAATATTATTTATAAAATTATAAAGAAAAACGCCTAAAAATTTTATTAGAGTTAAAATTTATTGAATTTTTAATTATTTAGTTAAAGTTAAACTGTACGGTTTTAATGTGAAATTTAACGTTGTATATTAAAGATTATTCATTTAGCAAAACGTTTTAGAGTATATGAAATAAAATTTATAAAATTTATACCACAATACTTTTATAACGTATTTCATATCCGTTTGTTGGCAACCATATTTAAAGTATAACCTTTTAGGTTGCCAATTCCTACCCGTTCAAATCCCTTTTTTACGTAAACACAAAGAACCTAAACCAAATTTTGGTTTAGGTTCTTTGTGTATAAAGGCTACGAAAAAGATATTTTGGGCAATCTTTAATAAGGCTTCGAACGCAAACCGGTTTTAGTGAAATATTCGGCGCCCGCCGAATGTGAAATAATTTCCTTACGGAAATTGTGAAATATCTCACTTTGTTCGATGTGAAATGAAATTCGCCTCCTCACATTTGCGAAGCAAATATTTCACAGCGAAGCTATTTCACTTGGCGAAGCCAAATTTCACTCGCCGAAGGCAAATTTCGTTGAAAAAACGACAGGTCGAAACCTGTCGTTTTTTCTGGCGGAGGGCGAGGGATTCGAACCCCCGTGGGCTTTCACCCAAACGGTTTTCAAGACCGCCTCGTTATGACCGCTTCGATAGCCCTCCATACGCGTAAATTCAATTTACTTTGCAATTATACAACACGTTTTAATATTTTGCAAGCAAAATTACGCTATTTTTTTAAATTTTTATAGAAAAAACCGCAATTAAAGTTGTTTAACTTTTTAATTTAGAAGTATTTTCTAAAACGACAACGTCGTCAAGCCCGTCGGTTGAAACAAGTTCTAATTTTACGGAACTTTCCGCTTGAGCAGCCTCGCCTAAACAATCGTTTTCAAAATTAGAAACGACGCTTAAATCGTTTAAAAAGTCGTTATCAAAAGGCATTTCGCGTAAAGTAGACGCCACGCTAAACGCATCGTTCAACTCTTTTAACTCAAAATTATATTGATTTACTATATTAAGAATGTTTTGCTTAGTTTTTTGTTCTAAACGGTCTCTTTCTTTTTCAATTTCGCCTTTTTTACTCTTAAAAAGTGCTTTTAACTGCCCTTTTAACGCGTCAATTTCTTCACGTTTCGCTTTTAAAACGTTATTAAATTTAATATTTAAAGTTGAAAGTTCGTTTAAACAAGCGTTAAATTCGCTTTGAAGTTCTTCCTTTTCATCTTCATTAGAAGTTTTATCAATTTTTAATTTTAAATTCTTTAATTTTTCTTTGCCGTTTAAATAATCGGCACTATTTAAAAATTCGTTTCTTTGCGCCTTTAAATTGCTTTCTAACTCAATTAGTTTTTGGCGCTTTTCAACGTATTCTTCGCCTAAAATTGACTTTAAAGCGTTATTAAACTCAACGCGCGTTTCTTCTATTGAATTTGTAAGCATTTCGGCGTATTTTTGCCTTAAAGTTGCCTTTAACTCGTTATAAGAAGAATTTATATTCATAGTTAAAACTGTCCTTTTATAATAATTTGTAAATTTAAAAGTGCTTGCGCTTAACGAAACGTATCTACACGCTACAAGCATTACCGCACATAGTACAATAAATAATACTGCAATTAGCGGTTTAAAGTATCTATTCTTCATTTTTCCACCTATGTAGCGGAATAAATACCTATACTCTCTTTAAATATTCAACCTCTTCGCTCGTAAGTTTTCTAACGTCGCCACGTTTTAAGCCAGACATACCTAAATCGCCTATTTTAATGCGCTTTAAGAAATTAACTTCTTTGCCGGCAGATAAAAACAATTTTCTAATTTCTCTATTTCTACCTTCGGTTACTATAACGTGATATTTTGTAAAACTTTTGTTTTCTTCAACAACTCTTATAGAGCATTTTTTTGTTTTAACGCCGTCAATAATTACGCCTTTTTTAAGCCTTTCTATAACGCTATCTTCAATAGTTCCTTCTATTTTTACAAGATACGTTTTAGGAATTTCGTTAGACGGGTGTAAAAGCCTATTGCAAAGGTCGCCGTCATTAGTAAATAATAACAAGCCTTCGCTATCATAGTCAAGCCTACCAACAGGAAAAACACGGCCTACGCTTGGTGGAAGCAAGTCCATAACGGTTTTCCTATCTTTATCGTCTTTAACGGTAGAAACGTAGCCTTTTGGCTTGTTCATCATATAATAAGAGTATTTTTTTACGGTATTTACTTTTTTGCCGTTTACTAAAATAGAGTCGTTATGCTCGTCAATTTCTTCGCCAAGTTTACAAACTCTACCGTTAACGGTAACTAAACCTTCTTTTATTAAATTATCGCAATTTCTTCTACTTGCAACGCCACATTCTGCTAAAAATTTGTTTATTCTCATAGTAAAATTTACCTTTAATATTATTTACATAATATAGTAAAGATATTTTGAGAAAAAATCAACTTATTTTCATAAAAAATTTCAAAAATGCCGTTTTCGGTAGGATTTTTTAAAAAATCTTTAAAAATTATGCCGTTTACTTTGTAAGAAACGTTACTTTTGTTATCTTTTTTTATAGGGTAAACGAGTTTGCCGTGGCATTCTATTTTAAATTTATTACCGTTACTATCGGTAAAAATACTGTTAACTAAATTTTCACAGTTATAAACTTCAAGCATTTCATAATTATTAAAAACGTTATCGTATAGTTCAGTACTACGCTCCCACATTTCAGGGCTATTTATAACAACGGCAACTATTTCAAAACCGTTCTTTTTAACAGATGAAACCAAACATCTACCCGCTTTTTTAGTGTAACCCGTTTTTACACCCGTACAACCTTCGTAAAAAGAAAGCATTTTATTTTTATTTATTAAAACCCTGTCATAGTTAAACCCGTCGTTTGATATATTATGGCGTTTTGTTGATACTATTTTTGCAAAAATTTCATTTTTTAGCGCGTGTTTTGTTATTAAACACAAGTCTTTTGCCGTTGAATAGTGATTTTCGTTATGAAGCCCGTGCGGATTTGCCAAATTAGTGTTTTTTGCACCTAATTTTTTAGCGGTTTCGTTCATTAAATTTATAAATGACTGCCTATCGGTTAACGTACAAGCCAAAGTTTCGGCACAGTCGTTACCACTTCTAAGCATTAGCCCGTATAAAAGGTCTAACACGCTAATTTTTTCGCCCGCGCGTAAATAAATACTCGAACCTTCAATATTTGCACAATTATTTGGAACGGTAACAATTTTATTTAAGTCAAAATTTTCTATAACGGTTATAGCGGTTATAATTTTTGTTGTTGATGCAATAGGTAATTTTTTATCTTCATTAACGGCGTTAAACACCTTTCCGCTATTAACTTCTAACACGTATTCCGCCTTTGAAACTTGATGTGCGTAAGCCTTGTTTACAGTAGTGTTGCCAATTATAAAAATTTGAAATATTAACGATAATATCGTAAAATATAAAACTTTTTTATTTTTGAGCATACGCGTTACCACCAATTAAATTAAGCGCGCTATCAAGCATTTTTTCAATAGGCTCAATAGGTATTTTTATAAAATTTGGCTTTCCGTTTTTAACGTGTAGAAAACCTACGGGTTGAAAGTTTACTATTGCCCCACCACCACCTAAAAACGGCTTGTTTTTATTTAAATTAAATAGTTTAACTTCGCCGTATTCTCCACCGCCACTTAAATAAGCAATCAAAGTTTTTGATACGGGAATTAAAGTTGAGCCATCGTCACAAATTATAGGCGCACCGATATTTTGGTTTTCACTAGTTAATTTTGTTAGTTCGTTTACAGTTGTTAAATTTAGTTCTTCTATTTTTTTATTTGCTATTTTAGCCACGCGCTTTTCTCCTTTTTATAATAGAATTTGTAATTATAAGCCGTAATATACAAAAAATATTAAAAGTTACGGTAAGCGACGCCTTAATAGACATTTCCTTTTTAACGTCGTTTATTAAACTAAAAGAATAAAAATTTTTAAAATAAGGCATTTCTACGTGCGAATAAGCGTTAAAAATAGAAAAACTAGAGTTTAAAAGCATTAAAAAAGATAGTGCACCCAAGTTTATAGCACTATCAACGTATAAATAAAGTGAAAGTGGCGTAAAAAAAGTTCCACCGCCACTTTTATTGCTCATTTTAATTAAATTGTTAAGCGTTATAATATACGCCCTATTTTTTATATGCAAATATACGCTATAAGCGTTTCTAACCGTTAAATAACCGCTTAAAACTAAAAAACGATTAAAAGCATATATTGCAAAATATAATTTTTGCTCACTTTTATTAAAGAATATATAAAAAGTAACCGTAATAGGAAAAAATACTAATATTACGGCAAAAATTAAAAAATATAACGCCATAATAAAAGTTTGGTTTATTTTTTATAAACTATTCTTCTATAATTTTAGTTATTTTAATAGCCTTATACTCGTTTTCGCCACTTTCAATGCACTTACCGCAATTATCGCAAATTTTTAAAGGATTAAGGTCACACGTTAAGCATTCGTTACAGTTAATACATTCTCTATCATATAAAACGCATTGTTTTGTCATAAAAAAATCTCCTTTTATTATTATAAAACTATTTTTACTATTTTGCAACAAAATTTTTAAACAAATGTTTGCATTTTGTAAAAATATGTGTTAAAATATATTTATAAAAATAAGGCGGATACAAAATATGAGTAAAATTGACGCAAAACTTAACGAATTATACGTATATATTATAAATTATAAAAAAGAAAACGGAATTTCGCCAACCGTACGCGATATTTGTAAAGATTTATCAATAAAATCAACCGCTACGGCAAAATATTATATTGATAAACTAATTGAGCGCGGTTTAATAAACAAGCAAGACGAAAAAAAGCGCTCTTTAACCGTTAAAAATAAGTTTTCAAGCGAAACTTTAACCGTTCCACTTATAGGTACTATAACTGCAGGAACACCTATTTTTGCAGTTGAAAATTTAGAAGGATATTACCAAATTCCAAGCGATTATTCAACGGATAGCGACCTTTTTATGTTAAAAGTTAAAGGCAATTCTATGATAAACGCCGGCATATATAACGGCGATAAAATTATAGTTAAAAAAAGTGAAACGTGTAATAACGGCGACATAATTGTTGCACTTATTGACGATAGCGCAACCGTTAAACGTTTTATGTTAAAAAACGGCAAACCTATTCTTCACCCTGAAAACGAAGCGTATGAAGACATTTGCGAACCTTTTGAAATTTTAGGCGTAGTATGCGGTTTAATGCGTAAATTTTAATAAAAAAATTAGCGTATTTTTTAGTAAAAATACGCTTTTATTTTTAAATATTAAAGCGTGTTCATTTGTTTGAACACGCTTTTGAATTTTTTGTAAAATATAAGATTTTATCGAAAAATTTAGCAATTATAATTATAGTATAAGTCAAGGGTTTTTTCAAGTAGTTCTTGCCTATTACCACTAATATTATTAAGATTTTCTAAACGCTTAAAAAACGTTATTTGTCTTTTTGCGTAATGGCGTGAATTTAACTTAATTTTTTCAACGGCTTCGATTAAATTTCCGTTTTCAAGCCCTTCGTAAATTTCTTTATAGCCTATACCTTGCATACATTGATTTTCAATGGTAATACCGTTTTTTATTAAACCTTTAACTTCTTCAACAAGCCCGTTTTCAACCATTTTATCAACCCTTAAATTTATACGGTCGTATAAAACGTTTCTTGGCATATCTATAGAAACGGCAACGTAAGAAAACCTTGGTTTTAAATCGTCGTTTAAAAGCGATTTTTTAGTTCCCGTTGCATAAAATATTTCAAGTGCGCGAACAACCCTTGTTACGTCGTTTTTATGAAGTTTACTTGCCGTTTCGCTATCAACTTTTTTAAGTTCATTATAAACGGCGTCAACCCCAAGTTCACTTGCCATTTTTAAATATTTTTGCCTTACTTCTTCGTTTTTGGCGGTATTGCCATAACTCAATTTATATAAAATAGAATTTATATAAAAACCCGTTCCACCGCAAATAACCGCAGGCTTATTTTGGCTTAAAATTTCGTTTACGGCTTTTAAAGCGTGTTGCTCGTAGTCTGAAACGCTAAATTCACTTTTTGGCGAAACAAAATCAACTAAATAATGCTTAACTTCTTGCATTTCTTGTTTAGTTGGTTTTGCAGTTCCTATATCTAAATCTTTATAAATTGCCAAAGAGTCGGCATAAACTATGGAAGTATTAAGTTTTTTAGCAACGTCAAGCGCAAGTTGAGATTTCCCAGAAGCCGTTGCACCGCAAATTATAATTAGTTCTGGCTTCATACTATCCTTTTAAACCACTTGTCAATTTCATAACGCGTAATTTTAACGGCAATAGGTCTTCCGTGCGGACATTTTAAATTTATATTACCGTCAAGCAAGCGCATAAGCGAGTCAACTTCACTTTTATCAAGCGTCATACCCGCTTTTATAGCCGATTTACACGCTTTCATTATAATTTTTTCGTTTATTACGTTAGGAACGGTTAAATGCCTAAACGAATAATCTTCCATAATTTCACTAAAGAAATCAAGTAAGTTTACGTCAATAAATTCAAGCGGAACACTATAAACTGTTAAAGTACCGCTCGCAATTTCGCAATTAAAACCTATTTCTAACAAAAATACAAGTTTATCTTTTAAAAAGTTTTCTTCGCTCGTATTTAAACTCATTGTAAAAGGAACTAAAAGGTCTTGAACGGTAACGCTTTTTGTTATTTGAAGCATAATAAATTTATTGTATAAAAGCCTTTCGTGTGCGGCGTGTTGGTCGATAATAAACATATCGTTACCATCGTCAAAAATAAGGTAAGAATTTAAAATTTGACACCTATATTCGAGTTTGTTAGGCTTTAAAAATTCGGCTTGTTCGGCTTCTTGTTTTTTACGTTCTAACTCTTGAATATACCTTTTATTTTCGGCAAAAATATCAACTTCTTTTTGTGGCGCGCGCTCGTTTTGCGACTGTTTTTCAAACAGATAATCGTCTTCAAAAACTTGTGGCTTTATATCAAAATTATCGCGTTTATAAGGCGTAGTTTCGGTAATATCACTATCTTTTAAACTACACTTTACTATTTTAATTTCTTCCTTTTCGCATTTTAAATCGGCTTCTTTAAGTTCTTGCGGACTTCTATAAACGTTTTCGCCACCGCCTAAAACAATATTAACGGCACTATCCGTTCCGTCTAAAACCTTAGAGATTGTAGAATAAATTGCGCCGTAAACTATAGAATTGTCTAAAAAACGCACGTCGCTTTTGTTAGGAGTAACGTTAACGTCTACAACTTCTTTTGGCATTGTTACGTATAAAACGTAAAACGGATAACGCCTTTTCATTAAATAACTTGAATACGCGTTATGAACTGCAGACTGTATAGTTGAGTTTACAACGTATCTACCGTTTAAAATGGTGGTTTGATACGTTCTATTAGGCTTTGTGTAGTTATGTTTTCCTATATAACCTTCAATTTTAACGCCGTGTAAATAGTTTGATATTTTGAACGAATTTTTAACCGCGTCAAGCCCGTAAACAGAAATTAAACTATCTTCTACACCGTCGCCAAAACTTTCTATTATCGTTTCACCGTCGGCACAGTATTTAAACGATATTTCCGGATTTGCTAAAACGAGCCTTGCCATCATATCGGTTACTTCGTTTTCTTCACTTTTATCACTTTTTAAAAATTTAAGGCGCGCAGGGGTATTAAAAAACAAGTTGGAAACGGTAATAAAAGTGCCGTTGTTGCAAGGACATTCTTCAACTTCGCTTTCTTCACCGCCAACGCTCGTTATGGCGTAACCTATATCTTGCCCGCTTACCTTACTTAAAATTTCAATTTTAGAAACCGATGCAATAGACGGCAACGCTTCGCCCCTAAAACCAAGCGTGCTAATACTATCTAAATCTTCGCTATTTAAAATTTTTGACGTTGCGTGTGGCATTAACGCCTTTTTTAAATTAAATTTATCTATGCCAGAGCCGTTATCACTTACTTCAATTGCCGTTTTTCCACCGTTATAAATAGAAACGGTAATTTCGGTTGCGCCCGCGTCTATACTATTTTCAACAAGTTCTTTAACAACGGAATAAGGGCGTTCTACAACTTCGCCCGCCGCTATTCTATTGTAAACTTTCTTGTCTAAAACGTTTATGTTTGCCATAAATTTATTCCTTTGCAATTTCTTTTAATTTGTATAAAAATTCAAGTGCTTGACGTGGCGAAAAATTATCAAAATCTTCGCTTAAAATTGCGTTTTTAAGTTCACTATCATCATTTTTAATCACTTCAACCGTTTGAATTTTAGACTTACCTATATCGTTTTGCTCTAATCTTTTTAAAATTGTGCGCGCACTCGTGGTAACTTCCTTTGGAACGCCCGCAAGTGAAGCAACTTCTATACCAAAACTCTTGTTTGCGCTACCTTCTTTAATTTTTCTAAGGAAAATTATGTTTCCATTTTCTTCTTTAACGCAAATTTTGTAGTTTTTAACACCGTCTAACTTGCCTTCAAGTTCCGAAAGTTCGTGATAGTGCGTTGCAAAAAGCGTTTTTGCCCTAATATTTTTAACGATATATTCAATAACCGCCCAAGCAATAGAAAGCCCGTCAAACGTAGAAGTACCACGCCCAACTTCGTCTAAAATAAGTAAACTGTATGGCGTTGCTTTATTTAAAATAACGGCAACTTCGTTCATTTCAACCATAAACGTAGATTGGTCTGAAATCAAATTGTCGCTTGCGCCAACTCTTGTAAAAATCTTGTCTGTAATAGGCACGGTAGCCGTTTTACAAGGCACGAAAGAGCCAACGTGGGCAAGAATAGTTATAAGTGCTACTTGGCGCATATAGGTTGATTTGCCCGCCATATTAGGCCCTGTAATTATAAGCATATTATCGCTACTCATATTCATTAAACAATCGTTAGCAATAAATTGCCCGTCTAAAATTTGTTCAACAACCGCGTGCCTGCTTTGAACTAAATTAAGTTCGCCACCTAAGGTAATAGTAGGCTTGCAATAATTATTTGCTTTTGCTACGGTTGCAAAACTCAAAAGAACGTCAAGCGTGGCAATTGCCTTTGAAGAACGTTTAATTTTTAATAAATTTTCGTCTAAAACTGTTTTAATTTTAGCAAAAATTTCACTTTCTATTTTTAAGCACGTTTGCTTACTTGTTAAAATTTCTTCTTCTAAATTCTTTAATTCTTCGGTAATAAAGCGCTCGCCCGTTGTTAACGTTTGTTTTCTAACGTAGTTATAAGGAACTTTATCTTTAAACGAGTTGGAAACTTCAATATAGTAGCCAAACACTTTGTTAAACCTAATTTTAAGCGTTTTTATGCCCGTTGATTCTTTTTCGCGCTCTTCCATTTGAAGAAGTATTTTATTAGAATTTTCGCCAATTTCACGCAAGCGGTCAAGTTCTTTATCAAAACCTTCGGCAATATAACCACCGTCTTTTAAATTGATAGGCGCATTTTGAGAAATAGCGTGAGAAATAAGGTCTGTTAATTCGGTAAAATCGTAGATATTATCTTTAATATCGTTTAAAATTTTACTGCTTGTACCCGCCAACGTAAATATAATTGACGGAAAAACAGAAAGCGAAGAAGAAAGTTGCAAACAATCTCTTGGCGTAATGTTATTATTAGATATTTTGCCAGATAATCTTTCCGTATCTTTTACTACGGATAAAAGGTCTTTTACGGCGTTTCTAATTAAAGGGTTATTAAACAATTCGCTAACGCCTTGTTGCCTATATTCTATTTTTTGAACGTCTTGAAGCGGAGATAAAAGCCAGTTGTTTAAACGCCTTGAACCCATTGCCGTACGCGTTTTATCAATAACCCATTGAAGCGAGCCGTAACGCTTGCCGTCACGCATATTTTTAACGAGTTCCAAATTTTTTATAGCCGTTTCGTTAAGGTACATAAATTCGCTACTTTCAACAATTTCAATTGAATTTAAGTTTGAAATTGCTCGCTTTTGCGTTTCGTTAAGGTATGCTATTAGTGCCCCTGCCGAAGATATTACGCTTTTATTATCTTCAATACCAAAACCTGCCAAATTATGCACGTTAAATTGTGTTGTTAACGCCTTGTACGCCCTTGAAACGCTAAATTCCCACTCGTTATAAGGGTAAAATTTAATAAGTTGCCCCCTTTTAACCGCCATAGTGTTATTAGTCTTTTGGCATAAAGAATTTGGCGCAATAATTTCAACGGGAGAAATTCTTTGAATAGCGTTTATAAGTTCTACAAAAGAACCGTCGTCAACAACGTTTTGCGCGTAAAAATCACCCGTGGTTATATCTGCCCAAGAAATAGCGTATAAACCGTCGAATTCAGCAACGCTTAAAATATAGTTATTTTGCTTTTCGTCAAGCATATTGTTTTCAGTAACCGTGCCGGCGGAAATAATTTTAATAACGTCACGCTCAACAAGTTTACCTTTAACAGCGTCTTCAAGTTGTTCGCAAATGGCAACTTTTTCGCCAAAACTAACGAGTTTTGCTATGTAATTATCTGCCGAGTGAAACGGAACGCCACACATAGGCGCACGCTCACCTTTACCACACTCTTTGCTCGTTAAAGTAAGGTCAAGGAGTTTTGACGCCTTTATAGCATCGTCGTCAAACATTTCGTAAAAGTCGCCCAAGCGATAAAACAAAATGGCGTCTTGATATTTTTGTTTAGTATTTCTATAATGTTCCATCATAGGCGATGGTCCACTTTCTTTTGCCATAGTTATTCTCCTATTTCTCCGTATAAAGACATTCCGCCCGCTTTAATAATTTTTACGTTTACAAATTCGCCTATAAGCGATTTTTCACTTTCAAAATAAATCATTTTTGAAAACTCGTCGCGCCCTAAATACAAACGGCGTTTTTCATCGTAATCTTCACACAAAACTTCAACCGTTTTTCCAACGTATTCAAGCGATTTTTGCGCGTTTATATCGTTTTGAAGTTCTACTAAGCGCATAATTCTGTCTTTTTTAGTGGCATCGTCAATTTGCCCGTCCATATCGTTTGCCTTCGTGCCTTTGCGCCTTGAATAAACGAAAGTAAAAGCACCGTCAAACCTAATAAACTTAGTGGCGTTATAGGTTTCAATAAAATCTTCTTCCGTTTCGCAAGGAAATCCTACCATAATATCGGTTGTAATTGCACAATTTGGAACGGCGTTTTTAAGCATTTCAACTTTTTTATAATAATCTTCAAAAGTATAACGCCTATTCATAAGCCCTAAAATTTTAGTTGAGCCCGACTGCAACGGCAAATGAATACACTTGCAAATTTTATCGTTATTTTTTATTACGTCAACGAGTTTTTGGTTAATATCTTTTGGATGATTTGACATAAAACGTAACCTAAACTTGCTTTCAATTTTGCAAATTTCGGCTAATAAATCGGCAAAATCACAGTTAAAATGCGAAGTTTTACCGTAAGAGTCAACGTTTTGACCAAGCAAAGTTATTTCTTTATAACCGCTTTTTACAAGTTCTTTAACTTCATTTATTATTGCGCTTGGCTCTCGGCTTATTTCGCGCCCGCGAACGTAAGGAACTATACAATAAGAGCAAAAATTATTGCAACCATACATTACGTTTACCCACGCGTTAGGATAACTCGTGCGGTACGGTTTAACGCTTTCGTCAATAGCATAGTTGCCGTCAACAACTTCAACAACTCTTTTGCCCGTTTTTATACGTTTTGTTAGATACTCTTTAAACATATTAAGGTTCGAAGTTCCAAAAATAACGTCAATTAACGGAAATGTTTGTTTTAAATACTCGGCTTTGCCGTTTTGTTGAGTCATGCAACCGCCAACGGCAACAATAAGGTCTTTTTTTCTTTTTTTAAGCGGTTTTAGCGCGCCTATATTTCCAACGGCGTGTTGTTCGGCGTTTTCACGAATACAACAAGTATTAAAAACAATAACGTCTGCTATCGTATCGTCAGTCGTTTCTTGCAAATTTAATTCTTTTAGCATACCTGCAAGTTTTTCAGATTCGTGAACGTTCATTTGACAGCCGTAAGTGTAAATTTTATAGTATTTCATAATAAGTATATTATACATATAATATCGCATTATTTCAAGCAATTTTTTTGTTTTGATATTAAAATTTAATAAATTTTAATTTTAACGGCAAGTTTTATACATAATTACTTAAAATTGAATTAAACTTTTTGTATGAAAAAAGCATTTAAAATTATATTTTTTTGCACGCTTTTAATTTTTACAATAACTTTTTGTGCAATTTTTTACGGTTTTATATTAGTAAAAGACGCCAAATTAGACGTAACTAAACTAAAATCAAACGCTGTAAAATACACTTTTTACGACGGCAATAATGAAATAATTGACGATAATTTAATTAAAAACGGTAGTTTTGTGTCAATAAAAGACCTTAAACAGCACACGCTAAACGCATTTATTGCCATTGAAGATAGTAGATTTTATAAACATAACGGCATAGACTACAAGCGAATTATAGGAGCAACTGTAAATAACGTAAAAAGTATGAGTTTAAAAGAAGGCGCTTCTACAATATCACAACAACTTGTAAAAAATAGCCATTTGAGTAGCGAAAAAACGTTTAAACGAAAACTTGCCGAAATTAAAATTACACGCCAACTTGAACGTAAATACACAAAAGATGAAATTTTAGAAGCATATTTAAACACTATTTATTTTGGTAGTGGCGCTTACGGAATAAATAGCGCAAGTTTAACCTACTTTAATAAAAGCGCAAAAGACCTAACGCTAAACGAAAGTGCAGTTTTAGCAGGAATAATAAAAGCACCTTCAAAATACTCGCCTTTTGTAAACTACGAAAATTCGTTTAATAGAAAAAATTTAGTTTTAAAGCGCATGAAGGCGTGCAACTTTATAAGTGAGAGCGAATATTTAAAAACTATTGAATTGCCTATAACGTTAAAGGAAAATACTACTAACGCCTATTTACAAAATTATATTGACGCTTGTAAAAACGAATTTGATGAATTAGCGATAAACCCATATCAAAATTTAGAAGTAAAAATTTATACGGCGCTTGATAAAAACGCACAAAAATATCTTTACGAATTAAGCGTTCAAAACGAGCCGAATTACGATAGAAAACAAATTATAATAAATGCTAAAAATAACGATATTATTGCATTTTATGGCAATAATTCAAATTTGAAACGATGCCCTGCATCTTGCGTAAAACCGTGGCTTGTTTACGCTCCAATACTCAACGAAAAGTTTGCAACGCTATCTACCGTAATTAACGATAAAAAGAAAGATTTTAGCGGTTATTCACCGTCGAATTACGGCGATAATTACAGCGGTTTAGTTACCATAAAAACCGCTATTGAAAAAAGTTTGAACGTTCCTGCGGTTGAACTGTTAAGCAATTTTGGAATAGAAAAAGCGTGCGCTTACGCAAGCAAAATGAACGTAAAAATTGATAATAAAGACCTTTCAATTGCGCTTGGCGCAATAAATAACGGTATGACGCTTAAAGAACTTTGCGACTGTTATTCCCCTTTTGTAAATAACGGAAATTACACAAAATCACATTTTATTAAAAAGGTTTTAATAGGAAATAAAGAAGTTTACATTTCAAATAACGAAAGCCGAAAAGTTTTTAGCGAAGAAACTGCATTTTTAATTGGCGACGCTTTAAAAAGTGCGGTAAAAAACGGAACTTCAAAAAAAATGCGCTCGTTTAACTATGACGTTTGTGCAAAAACAGGTACAAACGGAAATAAAACAGGAAATATTGACGCGTATTCAATAGCCTACACAACTGAACATATTGTTGGTACTTGGCTTGGCAATAACGATAACACGCTTATGCAGAATTTTGTTACAGGCGGAAATTACCCTACCATATACACAAGCGAAACGTTAAATTATTTATATAAAGATAAAAAACCGTTAAATTTTGAAATTCCAAAAAATATTATAAAAGAATATATTGACGAGCAATCACTTATAAAAAACGAAGAAACTTTAATTGATAGCGAAAACGGCGTACCGTATTATTTTATTGACGGCACGCAACCAACAAAAAGTAAAAACTTAAAAACAGTAAAAATTAACGACGTAAAATTAGAGTTAAACGGAAACAACGTAACAATAAATTTAGACGTTGAAAACGCTTCAAAAATTTTAGTTAAAAAAGAATATCGTGGAACAATTAAAACAATATATCACGATAGAAATATTAGCAAAATTACCGATAAAATCAAAGATTTTGGAAAATACAACTACACGGTTATAGTGTATGAAAACGACAAAATTATTAAAGAAATAAAACTTCCAACAGTAAACTATTTAAAGGAAAATTTGTCAATTATTAAAGACGATAAATGGCTAAACGACTAATTTAAAAAAAATAAAAAATCCACGGCTATTATGCCGTGGATTATTATATTTTAATTATTTGTTTAAAAGTTCTGCAATTGAAATGCCTGTGTCAGTTGAATCGGTCCAACCTCTCATTTCTTCATCTTCTTTAACTTTCTTTTCTTTTTTAGCCTTTTCTTCTTCTACCTTTTCTTCTTTTTGAGGTGGAGTAAGTAACGCCTTTATAGATAAAGTAATCTTTTTCTTCTCAACGTCAATAGCCATAATTTTTGCTTCAACTTCTTGGCCAACCTTTAATGCAGTTGCAGGGTTTTCAAGGAAGTCGTAAGAAATTTGAGAAACGTGAACTAAACCGTCAACACCCTTTTCAATTTCAACGAAAGCACCAAAGTTTACAATTCTAACAACCTTGCCGTTTACAGTATCGCCAACAGCGTACTTTTCTTCAACTAAGTCCCAAGGTTTTGGTTGTAATTGTTTATAACCGATAGAAACTTTTTTATTCTCTTTGTCAACTTTTAATACTACGAAGTCGTAAGCCTTGTTAAGTTCTAAAACGTCTTCAGGAGTTTTAACGTTGTTCCAAGAAAGGTCTGAAATATGTGCTAAACAGTCAAAACCGTTTACAACAACGAAAGCACCAAAGTTAGAAAATCTTGCAACAGTACCTGTTACGATATCGTTTTCAGCAATATTTGCAAAGAATTCTTCTTCTTTTTTAGCCTTTTCAGCATCTCTTGCTTGCTTTTCTTCTTCTAAAATAACTTTTTGAGAAGCAACAATTTCCTTCTTTCTATTGTTGTATTCAACTTTTAACGCTTTAACTCTTAAGTTTTTGCCAACGTATTTATCAAGTTCTTTAACAAAGCCGATTTTAATTTCTCTTGCAGGAACGAAAACGTCAAAATTTTCATATTTACCAACAAGACCGCCTTTGTTAGATGCAGTAATTGCAACGTTAAAGATTTTGCCGTCTTTAATTTCTTTAACAAATTCTTGTTCTTTTTTAATAACTAAAATTTGTTTTTGAGAAATTTTAAGTGGCTTTGTTGCCATAACAACAACGTCAATTTCTTCGCCAAGTTTATAATCTTCTTTATTATATACTTCTGAAGCAAGTTCTTCTTTTGAAATAGTAATGTCAGTTTTACCATCAAAGTAAACTTTTAAGCCGTCATCTTCTACTTTTGAAATAACAACACTAATAATTTGCCCCTTTTTAAGATTTTGCTTTTCATCAAGCAAAGCAACCGCTTGTTCCATTGAATTTACTTCATTACATTCCATAGTTAAGAAAACCTCCATTGATTGACTAAGTGGCGTGGACGCACCACTAACAATCCCTACGCTATTGTAGTTTTTTAATTTTTTATAATCTAACCCATCGGGTTTAGAAACAAGATAAGTGGCGTTGCAATTCTTTTTACAAATATCGTAAAGCCTTGCCGTGTTAGAACTCGTAGTTCCGCCTATAACAACCATTGCGTCACATTTTTTTGAAAGCATTTCCGCTTCACTTTGACGCTCCATTGTAGTATAACAAATTGTTTTAAAAATCTCAACTGTTTTTAACGATAAATTGTTAATTTTTTTTAATATTTCCTCAAATTTTTTTAAAGAATAGGTAGTTTGGCAAACAACACAAACTTTTTCTTTACCGTCAAGAACGTTTCCAAAATCTTCATCGTCAATAATAATTGCCGTGTTATTGCACCAACCGTTAATTCCTATAACTTCCGGATGGCTCTTTTTACCTATTATAACAATTTGATAACCTTTTTCGTAATACTCTTTTACTATGTTTTGAGTTTTTTTAACAAAGGGGCAAGTACAGTCAATAACCTTAACATTATTTTTATTAAAATAATCAATTACGCTTTTGCCAACGCCGTGAGAACGAATTATTACGGTTTTACCACTTTCAACGTCTTGCTCGCTTTCAACCGTTATTAAACCCTTTTCTTTTAATTCGTTTAAAACGGTTTCGTTATGAATAATGTTGCCAAGTATATACGCGCCTTTATTTTCTTCTAATAGAGCCGTGTCTACCGCACGCTTAACACCCATACAAAAACCGGCGTTTTTTGCTAAATACACTTTCATTTTTTACCTTTTTTACTTTTTAAACTATCAACGGTTTGTTTAAGTTCGTTTTGAAGTTCAAGCATTTTATTATAGATAATTTCGGTTGCTTCGTTAGCAACGTCTTCCGTAAACTTTTTGCCGTAAAAATCACTTAAATCGATAGGCTCTCCAACCATTGCATAATTAGTTTTAAAAAGTTTTATTCTATCTAAAATTACGATAGGAACAATTTTTGCTTGACCTTTTATAGCAAACAAAGAAACGCCCGTTTTAAAAGGTTGAATTTCGTTTGAAACTTTATTTCTCGTGCCTTCGGGGAAAATTCCCAAAGTATTGCCGTCTTTTAAAACTTTTAAGCCTTCTTTTATAGAAGATATACTTGGATTATCTCTATCAATAGGAATAACGCCAAGCGCTTTTAAAACGTATGCAATAAATTTATGCCTAAACCACTCGGCTTTTGCAAGATAATGCACCTTATCTTTATAAAGTTCACTAACAACACATACGTCCATTTTGCCTAAATGATTACAAATAACTATGCTTTTTTCATTTGTTATTACGCCCTTTCTATTAAAAACTACAACTTTATAAAAAAGTTTGTAAAAAAGCCATAATATAGGTCTTATAATTTTATAAAACATAGCAACCCCTTATTTTTTTATGTATGAAAGCACCTTTTCAATAACTTCGTCTGGCGTAAGGAAAGACGTGTCAATTAAAATAGCGTCGTCAGCTTGTTTAAGCGGTGCTATTTCGCGGTGAGAATCGTTATAGTCGCGCTCGATAATTTCTTTTTTTAACGTTTCAAGGTCAACGTTTTGACCGCGCTCTATAAGTTCTTTATAACGCCTATTTGCCCTTACGTCAACCGATGCCGTAATATAGAATTTGTTTTTTGCAAACGGTAAAACGAAAGTTCCTATATCTCTACCGTCTAAAACACAGTCTGTTCCCAACGCAATTTCGCGTTGAAGTGCAACTAACTTTTCTCTTATTTTTTTATGTGCGGAAATAGCGGATGCTTTCATAGAAATTTCATTTTGCCTAATTTCTTTTGAAACGTCAACCCCGTCTAAATAAGTGTGTTGAGTTCCGTCTTGATACTTAACTTTAATGTCAAGTTGGTCAATTATTGAATTAACTTGTTCTTCGTTTTTACAGTCAATTCCAAGGTAGTGCGCTTTTAAACCGCAAGCACGATACATTGCACCCGTATCTAAATATAATATACCAAGTTTGTTAGAAATTGCTTTTGCAATTGTTGACTTGCCACTTCCTGAAGGACCGTCAAGCGCTATGTTTATCATATATAATTCTCCTTATATTTTTAGATTTTATCGTATATTTTATAATTTTTTCTAATTGTTAATTATTGCCTGCAACGTAACCCGTTGAAAAAGCAATTTGTAAGTTAAAGCCACCGGTAAACGCGTCTAAATCAAGTACTTCGCCCGCAAAATATAATCCCTTAACTATCCTACTTTCCATTGTTGACGGGTTTATTTCTTTAACGGAAACACCGCCGTTTGTAACAACCGCTTCGTTAAAACTGCGTAAACTTTCAACTTTAAATTCAAGATTTTTTAAAAGCGAAACTAAAACCGACCTTTCCTTAACTGTAATTTCGTTATTCTTTTTATATTCGTTTATTCCACTTTTTTTAATAATAAGCGGAATAAGGGCTTTAGGTAAAAGCAAGTCGAGCGAATTTTTAATTGCTTTATTTTTATTCAACTCAAAATCGCGCAGTAGCCTTTTATCAAGTTCATTAACGGAAAGCGCGGGCTTTAAGTCGATATAAAGTTTAATATTATTTAAACTACGCTTAGTTGTTAGTGCCGACGCCGTTAATACTAACGGGCCCGAAACGCCAAAGTGAGTAAAAAGCATTTCGCCTTGTTCGCTATAATACTCTTTATCACAGTCTTTAAGCGTTAAATTAACGTTTTTAAGCGTTAAACCTTGAAGTTCTTTATAATCTTCACCTTTTAAATTAAATCCGCATAAAGACGGCGTTAATTTAGTTACGGTATGACCTAAACTTTTAGCAAATTTAAACCCGTCACCCGTTGAGCCGGTTGAAGGATAAGAAATACCGCCCGTGGCAACTATTACTTTATTAGCAAGATATTCGCCTAAATCGGTTTTAACTTTGGTTACCGTGCCGTTATTAGAAGCAACGTCTAAAACCGTTTCGTTAAGTTTAATTTCAACCCCAACGCTTTCAAGCGCGGTTTTTAAAACCTTAATAACGTCACTTGACTTGTCAGAAAGTGGAAAAACGCGATTACCGCGCTCAACTTTCGTTTTAAGCCCTATATTTTCAAAGAAATTTATAGTGTCGGTAGGGGTAAAAGCGTAAATTGAACTCATTAAAAATTTAGGATTAGATACGACGTTTGCTAAAAAAGTTTGCACGTCGCAATCGTTTGTAAGATTACACCTACCCTTGCCCGTAATATAAAGTTTTTTGCCAAGTTTTTCGTTTTTTTCAATTAAAACAACGTCGCTACCATTTATCTTCTCATAATAAGCAGATATCATACCCGACGGGCCACCACCTATAACTACGGTTTTCATTTTAAACTTCCTTATAATTGATTAGCGAGAGCCTAACTATTAAATGCTCTCGCTAAATTATTATAACATATTAAACTTAATAATGTAAACGCTATTTTAACAAAAAAATCAAATTATACGGGATATACTGAACTTTTTGCTAAATCTACGTCAACTTTTTTATCTCTTGCAAGCCTATATTTAAAGAAATTGATAGCCACTTGGCTAAATAACGCGTATGAAAGAACGTCTTCTTCTTGAGTGTAATATTCTTTCATTTCTTCTTTAAACTTTTCATATTCCGGCTTTAAATCGTCGGCAGGTCTATGAGTAATACGCTTTTCGTCACCTAAAACCTTTTTAGCAACGTCTTCGTTAACTTCGCCCAAAACCTTGCCGTATTCGCCTTTCATAAGTGCTTTAAACTCTTTTGTTACCATTTTGTATCTTTCGCCTTGTAACACGTTTAAAACGGCTTGCGTGCCAACAATTTGAGATGACGGCGTAACAAGTGGTGGATATCCGCAATCATTTCTAACGTTAGGAACTTCTTTTAAACAGTCTTCAAAAAGTTCAAATTTGCCCGCTTGTTTAAGTTGCGACATAAGGTTTGAAAGCATACCGCCCGGAACTTGATATAAAAGAGTGTTTACGTCAATTTGGCGAACCTTAGGGTCTAAAATGCCATCGTTTTCTAAACGCTTAGCAACGCCTTTAAAATAATTGTTTATTGGCACAAGTTCTTCAATATTTATGCCCGTATCGTATTTCGTGCCCTTTAAAGTAGCAACGAAAGGCTCGGTTGCCGGTTGAGAAGTACCGTTGCCCATAGCCGAAAGCGCACAGTCAACAATATCGCAACCCGCTTCAACGGCCTTTAAATAAACCATATCGCCAGTACCCGTAGTGTTATGAGTATGAAGGTGAATTTTAGTTTCAGGCTTTAACACTTTACGCATACCGCTAATAATATCGTAAACGGTATATGGAAGTAAAATATTTGCCATATCTTTTAAGCAAATGTTATCCGCCCCCATATCTTCAAGTAATTTTGCCTTTTTAATAAAGTATTCGTTATCGTGAAGCGGGCTTGTCGTATAACAAATTGTCGCTTCGCAAATACCGCCGTACTTTTTAATTGCTTTCATAGCAACTTCCATATTACGCTCGTCGTTAAGCGCGTCGAAAACTCTTATAACTTTAATACCGTTTTTAATTGAGTATTCAATGAATTTTTCAACAACGTCATCGGAATAATGCCTATAACCTAAAAGGTTTTGACCCCTTAAAAGCATTTGTAACGGCGTTTTTTTGATATGTTTTCTTAAAATACGTAATCTTTCCCAAGGGTCTTCGTTTAAAAAGCGTAAGCAACTGTCAAAAGTTGCACCGCCCCACGCTTCAATTGAATAGTAACCTACGTTATCAAGTTTTTCAAGCATAGGTATCATTTCTTCAATTTTCATACGCGTTGCCGCTTGAGATTGGTGAGCATCTCTTAAAATTGTTTCTGTAATCATTACTTTTTTAGCCATAATTATCTCCTAAATTAACCGAATAAAGCAAGTAAAACACCTGCGGCTATTGCAGAGCCTATAACACCTGCAACGTTAGGTCCCATAGCATGCATAAGCAAGTGGTTGTTAGGGTCTTCTTCTCTACCAACGTCTTGCGAAATACGTGCAGCCATAGGAACTGCGGAAACACCCGCCGAACCTATAAGTGGATTTATTTGACCTTTTGATAAAACGTTCATAAGTTTAGCAACTAATAAACCGCTTGCCGTGCCTATTGAGAACGCAATTAAACCAAGTGCAATAATTTCAAGCGTTTGAATAGCAAGGAAAGTTTCGCCAACCGCTTTAGAGCCAACCATAACGCCAAGGAATATTGTAACCGTATTCATTAAGCCGTTTTTAGCCGTATCAACAAGCCTATCTGCAACACCGCTTTCTTTAAGCAAGTTGCCGAGCATAAGCATGCCTAAAAGTGGCATAGCGTCTGGCAAAATTAGACCAACTACAAGCGTTACGAGTATTGGAAATATAACCTTTTCCGCTTTTGAAACGCGCCTTAACTGTTTCATTTTAATTTTACGCTCGTTTTTAGTAGTAAGTAAGCGCATAATAGGCTTTTGAATAAGCGGAATAAGTGCCATATAAGAGTAAGCCGCAATAGCAACCGCAGGAAGTAAATCTTCTGCAAGTTTTTTAGTAACGTAAATTGCGGTAGGACCGTCTGCCCCGCCAATAATTGCAATAGCACCCGCAGCGGCGTTATCAAAACCAAGCAATACCGCGCCAACGAAAGTTATAAATATACCTACTTGCGCGGCTGCACCTAAAAGCATACTCTTAGGGTTTGCAATAAGCGGGCCAAAGTCTGTCATAGCGCCTATGCCAAGGAATATGATAGGTGGGAAAATTACCCAGTCAACACCCTTGTAAATATAATAGAATAAACCATAGTTGCCTATTATAGTTTGAGAAGAAACGCTAACCGCATTGACCGTGCAAACGTAGTTGTTAGGAAGAACAACCGTTGCAGTTTTAAGTAAATTATCAATTTCTTCAATACTATTTACTAAAACGGCACTACCGTTTACGGTAGCACTATTAAATAACGCTAAAAGTTCTTCTTTTGTTCCCCTTGCAACTTCGGTGTTGGTAAGAGTATCGGTTAAAATATAACCCTTTTCGCCAAATAAAATAGCGTAAGAGCCTGGAATATTAACAATAAACATACCAAACGCTATAGGAAGAAGTAGTAAAGGCTCGAACTTTTTAACAATCGCTAAATAAAACAAAACGAACGAAATTACAAGCATTATTAAATTCTTGTAATCTGCCGTGCCGTTAAAAAGAGCGTTTACACCCGTGCTTTCCCATAAATTAACAAGCGAATTTAATAAATCTTGAAAAAACCCGCATATAGAATAAAGTGAAAACATTTAAAACTCCTTGTTTTTAAGCAATTACCGCCATAACGTCACCAGTATTTACGTTAGAGCCTACTTGTGCTTTAAATGAAATAACACCGTCGCAAGGAGCGGTAATATCGTTGTCCATTTTCATTGCTTCTAAAACCAAAACAACGTCACCCGCTTTAACGGTTGCACCTTCGCTAACCTTGTACGCTTTAATCATACCAGGCATTGGCGCTTCCATTTTAGTTCCGTTTACGGGAGCGCTTGCTTTTGGCGCGCTTTGAACTTGTGCAGGTTGAATATTTGTAACGGCAGGTGTAACCGCTCTACCGTTTACAACTTCTTCAACTGAAACTTCATATTTTTTTCCTTCAACTGTAACAATAAAATTACGCATAATTCTCTCCTTAATTTAACTTTTTAATTTTTCTAACGGTAAAGTCGCATTTTTTATTATTTTGCTCAAAATAGTAAGCGGTAACCGCGGTTATTATAGCAACTTTAACGTGCTCAGGTATAGAACCGTCTTCAACCGCAACTTGCGTAGGCGTTGTTTGAGGGTTTTTATCCGCTTTTTTAGGTTTTTTTACCCTGTTTGTAAATTTATTAAATAAATAGCCGAATAACCATACGAAAAATACGATTACGGCAATGCCGAAAAATACAACGAATACACCTAAAATAAAAGTAAGCAATCCGTCTTTTAGTACTTCGGCAGTTATAGCAAGTAACGAATTCATAATTTACTCCTAAATAATAGATTGAAGCGCCATTATAATATGTTGGCGAACAAATTGCGGTTCAATAATATTGTCAACACAACCAAGTTTTGCGCTATTGAACGCGTCTTGCATATTTTCATAAGTTTTTTCAAATTCTTCACGCTTACTTTCTTCAACGCTTGTAAAGTTAGTGTATGCACCAACCGTTTTATCAAAAAGTGAAATTTTAGCGTCTGCAAAAGCGAAAGTGTAAGAATTGCCAAATTGACGTGATGCAAAAGCAGTATAGCCAAAGCCTATTGCCTTGCCGTAAACTACGCTAATACTCTTTAACGCAGAAAGATTATAAAGCATATTAGAAATTTCAGTTAAAATAGGCGAAGTTGCCGTTTCCGCGTCTTGCTTAATACCAACGGTATTTACAAGAGTTAAAAGTGGAAAGCCGTTATCGTAACAATAGTTTGCAAAATTTGAAATTTTTAAAACGATATTTAGGTCAAGTTCAACGCCGTTTTCACCACCGTCAAATAAAATAACGGCGGTGGAAATACCACCTATTCTACCTATACCCGTTTTTACGCTTTCGCAAAACTTAGAATTAAGTTCAATAAAAGTATCTTTATCGTAAATGGCGTTTATTAAAAGTTCGGCGTTTTTAGTAGTGTTAAGGTTTAATTCGCTACGATTTAACTCGTCGTTACAGTTAGCGTTTAAGCCCGAAATTTGCGGAAGAACGTTAAACACTTTAATAACGCTATCTCTAACTTCACTAACGCTATTTAAAACGAAAGTGTTTACGCCGTTTTTACTATCTTTCCCACCTAACGCGTCTTTACTAATTTCACCCTTTACGCTTGCCATAGCAACCGCAGGGCTTGCATAACTTATGCACGCGTTGTTTACGCTATAAACGTAATCACAGTTGCTCGCAAGTAATGCAAAAGAACCGTAAACGTCGTTTAAAGCAACGGCAAATTGCGGTGCAACGCTCTTTAACGCGTTAGAAAGCGCTAAAACTTTTGCAACGCCTTCAAGCACGGCAATACCTTCGCCAACTTGAACGCCTTTTGTATCTAATAAATATAAAACTGCCGTTTCGTTTTCAAGAGCCTTATTTAAACAAGCACAAATTTTATCTAAATTAGCCTTGCTTAAACCACCGCTTAAAACGTTGCCGTTTTGAGCAACAACGTAAACGGGATAACCGTCGATAGTGGCAAAACCCGTAACTACGCCTAAACCAGTTTCGTCTTGATTATAAAATTCATTTTTACCGAAAGAAAAAGCGTTTAATTCAACAAAACTATCATCGTCAATTATTTGAGATAAATTTTTTCTAATATCGGCAGAGTTTTTAAAAAGTTCTACTTTACGTTTGTTAAGTAAATCAATAATATCCATACTTAGCCTCCCGTATATTATTATACATTATTAACACCCCATTTGCAATTATTATTTAAAATTTAAAAAATATTTTATTTTTTATAAATTTTAGACCAGAATTTTTTATAAAAAATAAAAAAAATGCAAGATTTTTTTATTCCTGCATTTTTAAAGTTTACTAAATTATTAAGTTTTTATTATTTATGTTCAATTAAGCAATGGTCTAAAAACTTGTTAAACGCTTTTACACCGCTTGCATCTTGCTTAAATACCGCTGTGTTTTTTAAAATAGACGCGCAAGTTTCGTTTACGTATTCCTTAACTATTGCGGTTGCCTTTTTAAAGTCTTTTAAATTTGTATGCTTTGATTTAAGCGTTTCAATCATATTGCGGTGAATATATAAATCGTGGTCTTTTTTAGCAATATCTTCTTTTTTATATTTTACTTGACCGCATAAAATTTGAGCCACGTAATTAAGTTGCCTATTAAGCCTTGCAGGTAAAATAAATAAGCCCATTGCTTCAATTAAACCTATGCCTTCACTCTTTATGTTGTGATATTCTTTGTGAGCGTGAAAAATACCGTCAGGATATTCTTCGCTCGTTTTGTTATTTCTTAAAATAAGTTCAATACAATATCTATTATCGCTTAAAAATCTAACGATAGGCGTAACGGTGTTGTGCCTACCTTCTTCGTCGCTTGCAATAATATTAACGGACGCGTCGCTATACTCTTTCCATTTATCAATAATGTAGCCGGCAAGTTCCGAAACGGAATTTCTATTATAGCCCGCTATTCTTATTACCGAGTTGTAAAAATCAACAACTTCAACGGAAACGTCTTGATATTTTTGGCTTTTGTAAGTTCTTAACGCTTTACATTTTTGAAGTGGCATAAGATGCTTGCCACCTTGATAGTGTTCGTGGTTAAGAATTGAACCGCCAACTATAGGCAAATCTGAGTTAGAGCCTATAAAATATTGTGGAAAAAGTTCAATAAAATCAAACAACTTTTCAACGGTTTTAGCGTTTATTGCCATTGGCGTATGAATTTTATTAAATACTATACAATGTTCGTTGTAATAAAGGTACGGCGAATATTGCATACTCCAACTTTCGTTTGCTAAATTTAGCGAAATCGTTCTTAAATTAGAGCGCGCAGGTTGCGTAGCGTGCCCGTAATACCCTTCGTTTTCAACACAAAGCATACAATTAGGATATTTTTCATCTTGCTTTTGAGTTAAAAGGCGAGCAATATCTTTATTGTTTTTTTCGGGTTTGCTTAAATTTATTGTAATTTCAAGCGGAATTTTTAATTTATTTGCTTCCCACTTAACGTTTTTATCAATATCAGTTTTTCTTATGTAATAGTTTTTATGGCTTAACTCGTAAAGATATTGGCAAGCGTGCTGTGCGCCAAAATTTTCTTTAAGCATAGTAAACGTTTTGTTTACTTC
The DNA here is from genome assembly GCA_045637905.1 of Christensenellaceae bacterium. Taxonomy (GTDB): domain Bacteria; phylum Bacillota; class Clostridia; order Christensenellales; family Borkfalkiaceae; genus HGM11412. Next base: position 181,410 of record JAZUAJ010000003.1, read on the forward strand.
GCTTGGCTTTGGCGTAAGCAAACCGAAAATATAATTTGCAAATAAATCGGCATCAATTTCGTTTGAAGAAATACCGCTTTCAAGGGCGTATTCTTTAATTTCATTAACCAAAACGTCTGGCACGGATAATTCTTTAATAAAAGTTAAATCGCCACAGTTTTTAGCAGGGTTTAACAAATTAAATTCTTTTAAAAGCATATTTCTCGTATACACAACGTCAAGTTCGTTAAGTGATAAAAATTCTTTTGAGTAAACAATTAGTTTTTCTACGAGTATTTTAGCGTCTATCATAATTCACCTTGTTTAATTTTTTATAAAGTATACCACAACAAAAATTTAAAATCAAGCGTTTATCTTTTGTCCGGATGCATTAAAGAAGTTTTTTCATTCTCGGTTTTCATTAACTTTTTATCTGCAAGAAGATTGCCTTTTATTACCGAAGTTGAACCGTATTTATGCCTAATTTTATCAATTTGACTGTTAAGTTTTAACTTTTCGTCGTATTTTTGGTCGTAAAAATTAAGTTGCTCAACCACTTCAAACCCTTTTACCGATAAACCAAGCGTTCTATATTTTACAAATCTATTTCTATTTTTTATAAATAATTCAAGCGCTTTTTTATGAAAATCTTGCGGTAAAACGGAAGGCTCGTCAAGAGCGCATTGTCGCGTTAAAGAAAACAAATTTTCATCGCGCATATATATAGAAATGCTCGTTGCTTTGCCAACGCCGTAAGAAATTAAACGTTCGGAAACGCTTTCGGCTAAAATTGTAAAAACCATACTTGCATCTTCTACCGTTTCTATATCGCGATAAGTTGTCATAGAATTGCCAACGGATTTAATTTCGTCTTCTTCGCCGTCGTAAGAAACTTCGCTACTATCAAGCCCGTTAGCGTAATCGTGTAAAATTCCGCCCCACTTGCCGAATTTTTTAACCAAATATTCTCTATCGGTTAAGGCAAGGTCGCCTATAGTGTTTATATTTATTTTATTTAATTTAGTTATCATAGATTTGCCAACGTACAATAGGTCGCTTGCGGGCAAATTCCAAATTTTTTCTTTAAAATTGTTTATATCTATAACGGTTGTGCCGTCGGGCTTTTTAAGGTCAGAGCCAAGTTTAGCAAAAACTTTATTAAAACTAACGCCTACCGAAACTGTTAAACCAAGTTCCTCTTTAACCCTACGTCTAATTTCATCGGCAATAAATTTGCCTGAACCAAACATTTTAAGTGATGCCGTACAATCAAGCCAACACTCGTCAATACCAAACGATTCAATTTTATCGGTGTAATCGCGATAAATATTTCTAACGAGTTTTGAATAGGCTAAAAAACGCTTGTGGTTTGCTTCTACAAAAACGATATTTGGGCATAAACTTTCCGCTTCTTTGATAGTCATACCCGTTTTTACACCCATTTGTTTGGCGTTTTCACTTTTTGCAAGCACTATTCCGTGCCTATTTTCAACGCTACCGCACACGGCAACAAACTTGCCTTTTAGCGCGGGGTTTACTAAAATTTCAACGCTTGCGTAAAAATTATTCAAATCTACGTGTAAGATAGTTCTCATTTGCTCTTTTGTTTTTTAAACAACCTTTTAAACTTTTTTTCTAATTTTTCGCCGTTTTTATATACGAAAGTTGCAAGTAAAAATATTAGCGCAAAAAACGCTATCCAAATTAAAATTCCCCACCAAGTATTGTACGGAATTATGCTACCGTTAAGTGAAAATGCAGTAGCAAATGCCGAAATTAAACGGCAAATTAGTATCATTATTATAAAATATAAAGTGCTCATTGAAGAAAGCCCTGCAACAAAACACAATAAATCGTCTGGAAAAAGTGGGAATAAAAACATAAAGGTTAAAACTATTTTATCTTTTTTCTTTATTGATTTTATCCCCTTGTCAAGTTGCTCTTTGCCAACCAGCCAACAAACTACTTTATAACCTAAACGCCTACCTATAAAGAAAGCAATTAGCGAGCCTATAAAAACGCCTAAAAACGAAAATATAGCAGTTTTTAAAGGGCCGAATAAAGCAATTCCCGTGCCTACCGTTATAAAGCCCGGAATAGGCAATAAAACTACTTGTAAAACGTTTATTAAAACGTAAATTATAACTGCCAAATAGCCAAACGACGCAACGTAATTTCTAAGCGATTCAACGCTATCAATTTTTTCTAAAACACCTGTAATTTTTAATATATAAAGCGTGGTTATTAAAAAGGTAAATAGCGTTAAAACTATTACGGTAAGTTTATATATAAACTTATTATTAAAGAACGAGCATATTAAAGAAACTATAATTAACACAGAAACACAAACTGTAACAATAGTAATTAAAACGTCTTTTTTTAGCCATAAAAAGCAAGAGTTAAAGGTGTTGACGTATAGCACCGTAAACACTATACTTGCAACACCTATTAAAAACAACAATATTACGTTTAAAACGTTCTTTATTATATCAAGGCGCTTCATATATAATAAAGTATATGAATTTTTATTAACTTTTAATCATAAAAATTAAAGGTTTAAAGTTTTGATATTTCGTTACGCGCCAAAAGGTCGCACCTGTTATTTTTTTCGTTATCGGCATGCCCTTTTACTTTAATAAATTCAACTTGGTGAACGGACGTTAAGTTTACAAGTTCCTTCCACAAATCTTCGTTTTTAACGGGCTTTTTATCGGCCGTGCGCCAACCTGCTAAAATCCAGTTATTTATCCAACCGTTTGTAAAGGCGGAAACTACGTATTGCGAGTCAGAATAAAGTTTAACAATGCACTTTTCTTTAAGCATTTTAAGCCCGTTTATAACGGCTAAAAGTTCCATACGGTTATTAGTTGTATCCTTTTCGCCACCGCTAATTTCCTTTTCTTTCCCTTTATAACTTAAAATTGCCGACCAACCGCCCGCCCCCGGGTTACCCGAACAAGCACCGTCAGTATAAATTTCAACTTGTTTTAACATAAAAACCCCTTTAAATTAACTACTTTTATTATAAAACTAATACGTAAAATTGTCAATAATAAAATAGACCGCTTTAAAAGTTAAAAATTATAATAAAGCACGCCATTTTTTGTTGACTAATTTAAAATTCTATAATATAATAATTAAGATTAGGGGAGTGGCTCAACGGTAGAGTAGCGGTCTCCAAAACCGTAGGTTGCGTGTTCGAATCGCGTCTCCCCTGCCAGAAAAAAGCACATATTTGTTTACCAAGACAAATATGTGCTTTTTTCAACGAAATAAATCCCTTGCGGGATTTGTGAAATGCACTGCGTGCGTGAAATACGCTCCGCGTGTGAAATGCACTACGGCGCGTTAGGGGATTTATTTCATTTCACATTGCGACGAAGGAGCAATATTTCACAATTAACGAAGTGAATTATTTCACATTCGGCGTGAGCCGAATATTTCACTTGAAACACTATCGCTTTTATGCTACAATAAACTCATCAACAAATAAGAATTTAAAAGTGAGATGATATTTTTGAATAAAGATATATTATTGTCTAATATAGATAAAATTCATACTACTGAAATGGGTATTGATAGAATTAATAAGAATCTAAAATTGGATACTTATGATGTAGTTGACTTTTGTAAAAATAAAATATTACATAAGAATTGTAATATTTATAAGCAAGGTAAAAATTGGTATTGTGAAATTGATAATATTAAAATAACTATTAACTCTTATAGTTATACAATCATTACAGCACATTTAATCAAATAAATTCCAATTTGTCGAGTAGTTAATAGAGCAAAATCACACACCTTTTTACTGCTCTTTCGCAAAAAAATAACGAAGTACAAACTTCGTTCTTTTTTTATATATTGCTAAAATCAATAGATATATTACACGTTAAAAAACACCCTATATATAGGGTGTTTTGCTTTTTAGTCCATTAAAAGTGCGGCCGCGCCTAATAAACCTGCGCTATTTCCAAGCGTAGCGGTTAAAATTTTAACTTGCGGACCTTTACTACCTGCAAAAATTTCTTTATCTAAAATTTCTTGCAAAGGTTTTGTAAGTTCTTCGCCTTGAGCCGAAACACCACCGCCAAGCATAATAACTTCTGGGCGGAAAACGTTAGAAACGTTAGTTATACCGCACGCAAGTTTATTTACGTAGTTATCAACTACTTTTTTAGCGGTTTCGTCTATCTTACAAAAGTCAAACGCCGTTTTGCCGTCAACATTATCAAGCGAGCCAACTTGCCACATTTTACTGTTTTTATTTTCTTGCATTGCCTTTTTCGTGTCGCGTATAAGTGCAGTTGCCGAAGCGTAGGCTTCTAAACAACCGTTTCTACCGCAAGTACACTTTTCGCCATCGTAAACTATAACGCTATGCCCAAGTTCCGCACCAGCGCCTCTATTACCTTCAAACAACTTGCCGTCTATAACAAAGCCACCGCCAACGCCCGTTCCAAGCGTTATTAAAACGGTGTTAGAGTAATTTTTACCACAACCAAATTTAGTTTCGCCAAGTGCCGCAACGTTAGCATCGTTTGCAATTTTAACTTGCAAACCCGTTAAACGTTCAACTTCGTTTGAAATTTTAAAATCGTTCCAATTTAAATTGTTTGAATATATAACCAAGCCGTTTTGACTATCAATCATACCGGGAACGCCTATACCTATGCCAACAACGTCACTTACGGTTAAATTTGCAGTTTTTATAAGCGATTTTGCAAGATTTGCTATATTTAAAGCAACGGCTTTATCGCCTTTTTCGCTTTCAGTTGGAACTTTGCTACTATATAAAATATTGCCAAGGTCGTCAACAATTCCGCCTTTAATAAACGTACCGCCAAGGTCAATTCCAACGTAGTATTTTCTAATTTCAGTAAGTATAATTTCCATATTGCCTTTTAAACTATATTCTTTATTATTTGCAGGAACAAAAAAACTGTCACCCTTTTTAATAACTTTACCGTCAATTAAACCTTCGCCTTTTACGCAAGTTACACATTGAAAACTGTTTTTAGGCGTTAAATTTAAGTTATTTACGGTAAATTTTTTTACGGTAAAATATTTGCTTAAACCTAAAATATTGCTATTATTTTTATAATTTTCGTGTTTATTTAAGTTTGAAACTTGCAACGCCTTATCAACGTGAAGTTGGCGCTCGTTTCCGTTTTTATCTTTTCTACCGTAATCGTAAACACGGTAGGTCAAATTGCTGTTTTGTTGAATTTCACAAATTAAACAACCTTTACAAATTGCGTGTACCGTGCCTGACGGTATAAAGTACGTTTCGCCCGCTTTTACTTTATAAAAATTTAAAAGTTCGGTTAGGCGATTTTCCTTAATTGCCAACTCGTATTCTTGTTTAGAAACGCCATTTTTAAAGCCTAAATAAATGCCCGCGCCTTCTTCCGCTTCAACTACGTACCACATTTCAGTTTTGCCAAACGAATTTTCGTTTTTTAAAGCGTAATCATCGCTTGGATGAACTTGAACGGAGAGGTTTTGCTTAGCGTCAATAAACTTTATAAGAATAGGAAAAAATGGAAAGTTACAAGCGTTCTTTCCAAGTTCATTTTCCGTTACGTTATCAATAAGCAAAGCGCCGCTTTCTAAGCGTGTTAAACCGTCACTATGAAAAGAAAGTTCCCAACTTTCAGCACAAGGCGTTTTGTCAGTTTGCTTACCGTAAAATTCTTTTAATTTTTCTCCACCCCAAATATAATCTTTACACTCGGGAATTAATTTTACTATTTCCATTTAAAAACCTTAAAATTTAAGTAAATTTGACGTAATAACGTAGTCTGCCGTGGCAATATTAGTTGCAATAGGTACGTTGTAAAGTACGGCAATTCTTAAAAGAGCCTTTACGTCTGGGTCGTGTGGTTGAGCCGTTAAAGGGTCGCATAAGAAAATTATAAACCCTATTTCACCTTCGGCTACTTTTGCGCCTATTTGTTGGTCGCCACCAAGCGGACCAGACATAAACCCTTCAACTTTAAGCCCCGTGTATTCTTCAACGCGGTTAGCGGTTGTGCCCGTACCGCAAAGTTTAAAGTGCTTTAAAATTTCTTTATTTTTTAAAGCCCATTCCATTATTTCTTGTTTTTTTCCATCGTGCGCAATAAGCGCAATTTTCTTTAATTTTTCCATATTCTATAAAATTTTCTTTAAAACTTTTAAAATTGCTTTTGCAATATAATAAAAACCCAAATCGTTAGGATGTACACCGTCAACAAACGCGTTTTTCTTTTCACTAACAGGGATAACTTTTTGCCCGTCTATAAAATATACGTTTTTATCGCCGTTTTCAAGCGCCTTTAAGTAAGTTTGCTTAATAATATCACGGCGTTTTAACCTATTTTCATAATCGCGCTCATCTGTTGCGGAAACTAAAATAATAGGCGTATCTTTATGAGTTGACCTAAACTCGCTATATAAATAATAGTGAGTGTCGTTTAAATATTCAACCGTAGGCGCGTTATGGTCGTAATCGCTAACAAAAACGCTACAATCTACGGTTTTCATATAGTCAACCATTTGCTTACGTGCCCTACCATTACCGCTGTAGCCCAAATTTATATAGTCGACGTTAGTTGCTTTTTCAATCATACTTTGATAAGAGTTATCTGGGCGCGAAGAGCAACCGCCTTGCGTTACTGAACTGCCGTAATATAATATAGGTTTTACGTTTTTATACTTCTTGCCGTTTTCAATTTTACTACCTTTATCAAACGCTAAATAAACTTCCGTTATAAAGTCTTGATACGACGGAAAGTAAAGTGTAAACGCTCTTAATTTACCGTTTGATGAAGTAGGAAAAACGTAAGTATCTTCATACGAAGTTTCAACGCTATTAGAAAAGCAAGGACTAAAAGTTTTATAATATTTAAGTTTTCCGCCTTTTAAATTTTCAAGCAAAGTAAATCCGCAAGAGCCCGTAAGTGGCATATGGCGCATTTTTGTTAAAGCACGATATCTAACTATAATTGAAAGCGAATTAGAGTTAGTTTTAAACCTTACCCTACCGCCCGCAGTATTCGTATTGAGAACTTCAACGCCGTACGCAATGCTTTTAGCAACGTCATACGGGGCACGAACGAAACAACCGTTATCACTATCGTATTTAACGCCGTAAAGGTCGAATACAGGCTCTAAAACGGAATAAATATCTTTATTTGAAAAGTCAACTGTTTCGCTTTTAAAATTTTCATCAATTTGAGCGATGTCTAATTTTTTAATCATAGTTATATCGAGTTATTCTCCCCTTTTTTCGTCTAAATAAGTTGCTTCTAAATCGCTAACGTGGAGCAATACCGTAAGCGGATATTTAGCGTAGGCTTCGCTAATAGACCCGTCGCCACCCTTAACGCGCGCGTCAAAACCGCCCATATGCCAATTTATTGCAAGGGCTTCTTCACGCGTTAAACGAATAAATCCGTTTATAATGTACACGGACTTTTCACCGTGGCCGTAAGGCAAACCTTCTTCTTTAACGTAATAAGGTTTTTGCACCCAAACACCGTTTTCTTTAACGTTTCTATAATCGGTTTTGTAAAAATCAATTTTGCACAAGTCGTGAAGAAGTGAAACGATTGCAATAGTTTCATTTGAAATTACGCTTTCGTAGTTTTCGCCGTAATTAGTTTTTGCATTTTGAAGTAGCCTTTTATAAACGTTTATAGAGTGCTCGCATAAACCGCCTTCGTACGCGCAATGGTAGCGCGTACTTGCGGGCGAAGTAAAAAAGTTACTATTTAATAAATATTGCCTTAACTTTTCAGTTCCTTCACGTTTGATATTAGCGTCAAATATTGATAAAAATTCTTCTTTTAAAGTCATAACTATTTAGAATACCTTTCAAAGTAGTCAAGTTCAACGTTTAACATATAGTTCATTTGTTTAAGTTTCCAATTAACCATATCTACACCGCCAACGTAAAGCATTGAAGGCTCAAAGCCAAGCGTACTGTCTTTTTTAAGATGTTTAATTGCTTTTTGACAGTTTGCAATTTCTTGCTCGCTTATCGCCCTAATTTTTTTACATAAATTAGCCATTTTTGCCTTAGTTTCGGCGTGGCGAAGATAGAATTTAAGATTTGTAAACTTTTTAACATTGATAGTAGTTTTAATACAGCAAACGAGATATTCGCCAAGGTTTATAAGGCGGTTAAGTTCGCTATTTTTAAGCGCTTTCATCTTCTTAATACCCGAAGTATATAAAACAACCATTTTTTCAAGCATTTTAAGTTCTGCATTGTGGCGAAGTGAATATGGCCAACTTTCGTCGCTTATACCAAAGTTAATATAGTTGCCAAATTCAGCGTAAGTAGGAGCCCAAATATTTATACCGTTTGCAGCGCCTTCAAGTTTAGGTGGTTGTAAAGGCTTAATTAAGCAGAACGGATACGCTGGACCGTTTCTAAACGGACCGTATTGCTCTTCTACCGTTGGTGGCATAAATTTAATTGCTTCGCTCCAGTCGTTAAGCGCGTCTTTAAGAGCGTCACAGTGGCAACCAAAGGCTTCGTCAAGCGCTAAGTTAAGGTTTGCTTCGTAATCTTCACTCATAAAGCAAAGTTGGTTAAGCCTTGAAATAAAACTTGGGAATAAACCCATATGGTGGCTTTCCATAAGACCGGATAAGCCGTATTTTTTGCGCGCGTCGTTTATAGCGTCACAACGCTTAATCCAAGCGTATGGTGCAGGAACGTAAGGTGCAGTACCGTAGTCCCAAGTTCTACCGCAAGTGTTAGTCATAGCGTAAAGTTTAATACCGCGTTCTTTTGCAATTTCGGCTTCACTTAAGAAATATTCGCCCGCGTCAGTTCTTGTTAAAGAATAGTCTGAAACGCCTTCTTCAATACCTTCAATTTCATAGTGTTGGAACATTTCAAAGGTAACTTCTAAGGTTACGTCGGTCGGCATATTTTTGATAAGTTCAATTCTAACGTCTTTTGGGCAATATCCCCAGTTATACGTCCAGAAAATGATATCTGCATCTGGCTTGAACTTTCTAACGCTTTTCTTTAACGCTTCAATCCATTGTGGATAGTCGCTACAAGGGAACCAACCTGGAGTTGGAACGCCAACGGGAATATTATCTTCCGGCTCAACTTCTACAGGGTGATGAGCAACTCTTGGGTCTTTACTATCAAATTCAACCGACTCGCCAACGAGTATTATACCCTTAAAGCCTGGGCAACTTTTAAATACTAAGCCGTAAGTAGAGTCCATTTTTTCTTCGCAGTCAGGAGCGGTAACGTCAACGAAGTTGTTAAAGTATGCAAATGCGTAAACGTCAATACCGTATTTTTCGGCGCGTTTAACAAGGTCGTTAAAGTCGGTATGATTGTTTGCCGAACGCGACGAGTCAGCACCGTTTGAGTAAACTATAATAGCGTCGTAACCGTGGTGAGCAATGTTAGAAAGGTACGCGTCTGGAAAATCGTCCATAGCGTAGCCGGAGTGTACCATTCTTGGTGAAAATGGCAAATCGTATTTTATAACGCCTTTTTTAAGTATTGGCGCGCGCTTAGCAGTCATTAAAAGTTCTAAATGGAAAATACCTTGTTGACAACTTTTATAAGTGTCGCCTTTAACGGTAATTCCGTTTGAAGTAACTTCTATTTCAAACGAGCGTGTTTTTAACGGTGCTAAAACCGCCTTGACCGAAAAACCCACTTCTTCGTTCGTAATTTCCGCGCTTATACCCATAGCCTTTTTTAAATAAGTTTTTAAATCTTTTAAAGCGTTGCTTACAACTACGTTACTTGTCGATATTAAATAAACGAGATTAGGAAGCGAAATTTCATCTTCGTTTACTTCTACGTCTTTTCTAATATTTTTAGGAAAATAGTCTAAAAGTTCTTTTTTAAAATCAAAATCTGCCATAATTTTATCCTTTTGAAATGTATTTTTTACAAAAACCAACTTGCAAAAAAACAAGTTGGTTTTATTATTTTATTTTGCGTATTCTATGCTACGCGATTCTCTTATTACGTTTACTTTGATTTGACCAGGATATTCCATAGATTCTTCAATCTTTTTAGCAATATCTTTTGCAAGGAACATAGCCTTACTATCGTCAATTTGTTCAGGTTTAACAATAACTCTAACTTCTCTACCCGCTTGAATAGCGTATGCTTTTTCAACGCCTTTAAAGTCGGTAGCAATGTCTTCAAGTTGTTCAAGACGTTTAACGTAATTAGTTTCAATTTCCTTTCTTGCGCCAGGTCTAACGCCCGAAATAGCGTCCGCCGCTTGAACTAAAACGGCTTCAATACACCTTGGCTCAACGTCACCGTGGTGAGATTCAATACAGTTAATAACGAACTTGTTTTCTTTATATTTTTTAGCAAGTTCAACGCCTAAGTGAATATGCGTGCCTTCGTTTTCAAAGTCAACCGCCTTGCCTATATCGTGAAGTAAACCACCGCGTTTAGCAAGGTTAACGTCAACTCCAAGTTCTTGTGCAAGTAAGCCCGCAATATGCGCAACTTCAAGAGAGTGTTTTAAAACGTTTTGACCGTAACTCGTTCTAAACTTTAACTTACCTAAAATTTTAATGAGTTCTGGGTGAACGCCGAATAAACCCATTTCAAATACCGCGCTTTCGCCCGATTCTTTAATAATAGTATCTAACTCTTTTTTAACTTTATCAACGGTTTCTTCAATTCTCGTTGGTTGAATTCTACCGTCGCTAATAAGTTTTTCAAGCGCTCTACGCGCAACTTCACGCCTTACAGGGTCAAAACCCGACGCTACTACAACTTCCGGCGTATCGTCAATAATTAAACGAATGCCCGTTGCGTTTTCAAGTGCGGTTATGTTGCGACCTTCTCTACCTATTAAACGCGCTTTCATATCGTCGTTAGGGATAGAAATTGTTGTAACGGTAAGTTCGTTACTTTGGTCAACGGCACAGCGTTGAATTGCAAGGCTTATAATTTCTTTTGCTTTTTTATCGGCCTCGTCTTTCGCTTGTTGCTCGGCGTTTCTTACGTAGATAGACGCTTCTTTTCTTGCATCGTCTTTAACTTCTTCAATAATCATTGACTTTGCTTCATCAAACGTCATTTGAGCGACCTTTTCAAGTTCTTGAACGAATAAATCGTGTTGAGTTTCTAACTTTTCAACAAGTTCGTCTGCTTCGCGTTGCTTCTTTTCTAAATTTTTAGCAAGTTCTTCAACTTCTTCAGTTCTACGAAGTAAAGTAGCGTCTTTCTTGTTTAAAGTTTCGTCTTTTTGGTTTAAGCGTTGCTCCATTCTTTGAAGTTCGGCTCTTTTTTCCCTTGATTCACGCTCAAAGTCAGTTCTAAGTTTAAGTTCCTGTTCCTTTGCTTCAACTATTGCTTCTTTTTTAAGTGCTTTGCATTCATTTTCAGCATCAGCCTTCATATTTTCAATTTGCTTTTTTGTTTGCGCAATTTTACTGTTGCGACCAACGTTTAAGAAAATATAAACGATTACAGCGCCAACTGCAAGGCCAACTATGCCTGCAATTACCGCGCTTAAAAGTACTTGTGAAGAGAGTAACAGGAAGGTTGAATTTTGTAACATAAAAATTACCCTCCATTAAATAAAATAAATTATAGAAATAGTTGACTATATAATAGTAAAAATACCGCTAAAAGCCAACATTTTTTCACTATAATCTATTTTATATTAAAAACGCACCGTTGTCAATATAATTTTAAAAATAAATATATAGATATATTTAATAAAAAAAATAAGCGTGAGAAGTTCACGCTTAAATTTTATATTTTTATTTGTTTACGTTAAACGACGCTCTAATTTTTTCTTCTAATTCTTTTTTAAATTCGGCGTTTTCTAAAATATAATCTTTTGCCTTTTCTCTACCTTGAGCAAATTTATCGCCGTTATAACTAAACCAAGCGCCCGATTTTTGAATAATATCAAACTCAACGCCAAGGTCAAGTAAGCAACCTTCTTGTGAAATACCTTTGCCGTAAATAATGTCAAATTCGGCAGTTTTGAACGGTGGTGCAACCTTGTTTTTAACAATTTTTGCCTTAGTTCTATTACCTATTAAACCTTCGGTATCTTTTAAAGCATCGGCTTTTCTAACGTCAATTCTAATGCTTGCATAGAATTTTAACGCTTTACCGCCCGGCGTAACTTCTGGGTTACCGAACATAATACCAACCTTTTCACGGAGTTGGTTAATAAAAATTACGCAAGTTTTACTCTTGTTCGTAATGCCCGTAAGTTTTCTAAGCGCTTGCGACATAAGTCTTGCTTGTAAACCAACGTGTTGGTCGCCCATATCGCCTTCAATTTCGGCTTTTGGCGTAAGTGCCGCAACAGAGTCGATAACCAAAATATCAACCGCACCGCTCCTAACTAAACTTTCGGTAATGTCAAGCGCTTGTTCGCCCGTATCTGGTTGAGAAACGTATAAATCTTCTAAATTTACGCCAAGTTTTTGAGCGTAAGAAGGGTCTAACGCGTGTTCCGCGTCAATAAACGCCGCAATACCACCCGCTTTTTGAGTTTCCGCAATTATATGAAGTGCTACGGTAGTTTTACCAGAAGATTCAGGGCCGTAAATTTCAACTATACGCCCGCGTGGAACACCGCCAACGCCAAGAGCAAGGTCAAGCGATAAGCAACCCGTTGGAATAACTTCAACGTTAATATCTGCCGTGCCAGAGCCAAGTTTCATAATTGCGCCTTTGCCATATTGCTTTTCAATTTGGTTTAACACCTGTTCAAGTGCTTTTTGTTTTTCATCCATATTTATATCCCCTTAATTTTTTTTGTGGCTACGTCACAAAAGATGTTTGATTTTAGCAAAAATTTATTTTTGCGGTTTGGCGAGAAAACTACAAGAAAGACGAGCGTTCTTGTGAGGGCGCATACCCGCGCGGTCTGTAACTGAACAAAACGCGAAGTATTTTGTAGTATTTTTCCGTCAAAAAAAACAAACAGAAATTGTGAAGAAGCCTTATACATTATAAATGCCGTATTTTAGCGCTTTAATTGCTAAAAAAATGGCAGTTTCTACACCTTGACGGCAAATTTCTTGCCTATTTCCTAAAAAATTATATTTATGAACAACAACGTGTTCATCGGTAGCAACGCCTATAAAACATAAGCCAACGGGTAGCCCGCTTTTATCCGTGTTTGGACCTGCAAGCCCTGTGGTTGCAAGAGTTATTGTAGAATTGCCTTGATTAAGCAAACCTTTACACATTTCATACGCAACTTTGCTACTTACAACGCCGTAAGTTTCAACCGTTTCTTTTTTAACGCCAAGCCTGTTTATTTTTGAGTTTTCGTTATAACAAACTATACCTTCGTAAAAAACGTTACTTGCACCGCTTTGAGAAGTTATTTCTTTTGAAATTCCACCGCCCGTAAACGATTCGGCTACCGATATTACACCCTTTTGTAGCGTTAAAATTTTTACGAGTTGTTCGGTAAGCGTTACGTTACTTTCAGCGTAAATATACTTTTGGAATTTTTGTAAAAATTCCTTAATAAACGCGTCTTTTTGACTATCTAACAAACTTGAAACATCTAAAATTAAAGTTACGTCTTTATAATCGCAATTTAACGTATGTTTGCAGTTTTTAGCCTTTAAAAACTCGCTTAAATTTTGGGTGTTTACACCGTATAATTTAAAACACAATTCGCCGTTATACATATAAAAAACTATACTTTCCTAACTAATTTATAATTTTACCAAACAAGTCGTATTCGTTAAAATCGGTAATTAAAACGTCGTAATATTCGCCTTGATTTATAAGTTCGTTTGAATTGATATAAACTCTTCCGTCTATATCAGGTGCGCTAAAATACGCCCTACCGTAAAACGAGCCTATTTCGTAATCAACACCGTCGCATAAAATCTTTAAGGTTTTACCAACGTAATTTTTTAAATTTTGCTTAGATATTCGGCGCTGTATTTGATATAGTTTTTTTACTCTTTGTTGTTTAACTTCTTCGTCAATTTGACCGCTTAATTTATAAGCAGGCGTGCCTTCTTCACGCGAGTAAGCAAAGAAACCGCAGTTAAAAAATTTTGCCTTTTTAACGAACTTAACTAAGTTGTTAAAATCTTCTTCCGTTTCTCTTGGAAAACCAGCAATAAAAGTACTTCTAAGTGCAATGTTTGGAATTTCACTTTTGAGTTTATTTATAAGTTCCAAATAACTTTCAAACGTGCCCTTTCTATTCATAAGTTTTAATATAGGATTTGACGCGTGTTGAAGCGGAATATCTAAATATTTAATAATTTTATCGTTTGTTTTAATTTCTTCAATAAGTTCACTCGTAATCATATCGGGGTAAGCGTACAAAAGCCTTATTGAATTAACTTCTATAAGTTTAGAAAGTTCTTTTAAAAGCGGAACTATGCTTGGCTTGCCGTAAATATCAATGCCGTAGCGAGTAACGTCTTGCGCAACGAGTATAAGTTCGTTTACTTCGCCTAAACTTTTTACTTCGCTAACTAAGTCTTCAATTTTTTGCGACCTATATTTACCGCGGATAGACGGAATTAGGCAATAAGTACACTTATTATTGCACCCGTCTGCTATTTTAAGATAGAAATAATGACAAGGGGTTGTCAAAACTCTATTTTTTTCTAATAAAATTTCGTTCTTTTTTACAAAATTTACGCGCTTTCCTTCGTAGCATAGTTTAATAGCGTCAAATAAAAGGTCGTAATCGTTAATGCCTAAAAAGGCGTCAACTTCAACAAACTCGTCAAAAATATCGCCTATAAACTTTTCGGGCAAGCAACCGCATACAACAATTTTTTCTAAGCAACCGCTTTTTCTAAGTTCGTTTACTTCAAAAACGGTGTCAACCGCTTCTTTACGCGCACTTTCTAAGAACGCGCAAGTGTTTATAACTACAATTTGCGCGTCTTGAACGCTTGAAGTAATTGTAAAATGCTTGCCTGCAACTGCTAAAATTCGTTCGCTATCTACCCTATTTTTATCGCAACCAAGCGAAATTAAACCTAATTTTTTATCGTTTATCATAAGTGTTAGTTTTCGCCACCGTATTTTTCTTCAAATTCTTCAATAGGCATTATCATTTGATGTTTTTTGTCAATTACGTTAGGCGTTATATAACCGTTATCCGTAAGCCAGTCGATAATTTTAGCGGCTCTTGGATATCCAACGCCAAGTTTACGTTGTAAAAGCGAAACGGAAAGCCCGCCGTAATCGTAACCCGTTTTAATTGCTTTTAAGTAAAGCGGGTCGTTTGCAAGATTATCGCCACTTGGCTTGCCTTGACCGCTTTGACCTTGCGTAGATTGCCTTTCTTCTTGCGCACTATCGCTTGCAGATACGCTCGCTTTAATTTTTGCCCAACTATTATAGTCAAAATACTTTTCGTTATTATTTGAAACGTAGTCGATAACGTCGTACATTTCTTCATCGCTAACGTATGCACCCATAACGCGTTCTACGGCGTACATACCGTTGGTTTTATACAAACAGTCACCACGGCCTAAGAGTTTTTCTGCACCGATTTCGCCTAAACTCGTCATAGAATCGTATTGAGATGACGCTTTAAACACTATTCTTGACGGAAGGTTTGACTTAATAGGGCCTTCAATAATATCAACTGACGGTCTTTGTGCGGCAAGAACTAAGTGAATGCCCGCAGCACGCGCCTTTTGAGCAATAGCGCAAACTTTAACGCCAACGCCTTTTTTATCTTGAAGCATTATGTCGGCAAATTCGTCGATAATAATGACGATTCGTGGCATAATTTTAGTGCCGTTTGCCCTTGCCTTAGTGTTGTAATCTTTAATATTTTTAGCGCGCATTTTGGCAAGTTCACGATATCTACTTTCCATTTCGTCAACCGCCCAAGTGAGCATAGCGTTAGTTGTTGGAACGTCTTCAATAATTTCGTCAAACATCATATGCGGAATATCTTTAAACGGTTCTAAGTCAACGCGCTTAGGGTCTACTATTACAAACCTTAATTCGTCCGGCCCGTATTTAACCATTAAACTTATTATTAAAGAGTTTAAACATACGCTCTTACCCGAGCCCGTAGTACCCGTAACGAGTAAGTGTGGCATATCGGCAATATCAAGTGAAACGGGTTTACCTATAACGTCTTTACCAAGA
The DNA here is from genome assembly GCA_045637905.1 of Christensenellaceae bacterium. GTDB lineage: Bacteria > Bacillota > Clostridia > Christensenellales > Borkfalkiaceae > HGM11412. The sequence goes on from JAZUAJ010000003.1 coordinate 197,512, forward strand.
GCGAAAGTAAGTGAAAACGGCTTGGAATTTAAAAAATCTTGCGACGTTATAATATCTTTAATACTTACGCTATCCATAGTGTTATTAGGCACTTCAATACCAACGTAAGAAGTGTTAGGAATAGGCGCTATCATACGAATTGCACTTTTAGCGGCAATTCTTAAATTAAGGTCGTTTTGCCTACTTGTAACCTTACTAAGCGGTACGTCTGGCGGGATTTCAATATCAAAACGAGTTACGGCAGGACCGCGATAAACGTTTGCTATATTAGTTTTTACGCCAAAGCGTTCAAGAGTTGATAAAATACGCTCTTTTACTTCGGCTTTGAAAACTTCAATTTCGTAATTATTTTGAGTATTGTCAATATTTTTAAAAAGTGAAATAGGCGGAGCGTTATACTTATAGTTTAAAGGCATATTTTCAATAATGCGCTTTGAACTATTGTCAACTAATTCTTCGTTTTGCTCTACAATTTCTTGCTCGCTTTCAAAATCGGCAACTTCTTCAAAATTCTCACTTTGTTCGTTGTTATCGTTTTCGTTTTCAAAGAAAGAAGAAACGTTTGTTTCTAAGTTATAATCTTCCCCGCCGAACTCGTCGTTAAACGAAGAATTATCTTCAAAAAGTGGCGAAGACGGAACGTCAACGTTATTATACGAATTGTCAACTTCGGTAAATTCCGGCGGAGTAAATTCTTTTTTGATAGGGTTTGAAATCATATCGCCTTGCGCGCTTTGTTCCACCCTATTTTGCTCTGGCGGATAATGATATTGCCCGCCGTTAAAAGTGTTAGAATAAGTTTGCGAATAAGTTGGCGGAGTGCCGTATAAAACGCGCATAGCATTTTCACGGTCTATATTGTGCCTTTCAAAATCGCTACCGTCGTTTTGCGGATATCCGTTATAACCGTTATTTATAGCACCGCCAAAACCGTTTTGATACGGATTAGGTGCGCCGTTATTATAACCGTTAGGCGCTTGATATAAATTAGGATTGCCCAAATTATTGTTAAAACCGTTTGGCGTACCGTAACCACAAAAATTGTTTTGATTAGCGCCTTGTAAATTTGGAGTATCTACTTGAATAAAGTTAGAACCGCTTTCAACTTTCTTTTCATCGTTATTATTAAGGCCAAATTGAGCGCCGTTAACGGGATAATCACGCACACCGCTAATTTTAACGTATAAACTTGAACGGAATTTAATTGAAAGGTACACAATTAAAATTATTAAAAGCGAAAAAGCAATAATTGCGCCTACTTTAGTTAAATATTTTACAGCGGGATAAGTTAAAAGCGAAATTATAAGACCGCCCGCACATACGCCCGACAATCCGTTTTTACCGCTATTATACGCGTTTAATAAATATTCGCTATAAGTTGACGAAGAAGTTTTAGTTGTTAAAACGTTAAGCAAGCATAAAAGCGAAATTATAAATAAACTTGCTATTAAAAGTGGTTTTGCAACGTTTTTATTGATAGGTTTTTTGCCAAAAAACGCCATAAAACCAAGATAATTAACGGTAACTAAAAGCGGATAGGCAAAATAACCGAACACGCCAAGTAAAAACGCCTTAACTTCACCGCCTATATAGTAAATAACGCTATTGCCAAAAAACAAGCAAACGGCAAGCAAAAAAGACGAAATTATTAACGTAACGCCAAAAAATTCCATCGTAAAAAATTTATTATCGTTTTCTTTACCTTTAATACCGTTGTTCAATTTATAGCCCTGCCTTATTTTATATAATCTTTAATAAATTAAAGATTGCCTTTTTAATTATAACACACGTTTTTACGTTTTGCAATGTTTATTTTTAATTATAAACGATATTTTTTTAACATTTTAAAATTTTTACTTTTTTCGCCAAAATTTACCGTTTTTTTTACTAAAATATTAAAAAAATTAGCCTACTTCGGCAAAGCGAAATAGGCTAACGTAAGTTTTATTTAATTTTAACCGTTTTCAATTATATCAACGATATCTTGAACTGTTTTAATGTTTTCAGTTTGGTCGTCAGAAATAGTGATGCCGAAATTTTCTTCCATTGCTAAAAGCATTTCAACAAGGTCAAGCGAGTCAGCACCAAGGTCTTTAATAATTTCGCTTTCCAACGTGATTTTTTCTTCGGCAACGCCAAGATTTTCAACAAGTAATTCTTTTACTCTTTCAAAATTAGACATTTAATATATCCTCCTTAGTTTTCTATGTGATTATAGCAAAACTTTTATTATTTGTCAATTATATATTTAAAATTTATGCCATTTTAGGCTAATTTATACCTTTTAGCGTAAGGGCTATGCGGTTTTTCTTTAAATCAACGCCCTTTATTTTAACCTTTAACTGCTGGCCAACCTTTAAAACGTCAGACGGGTGCTTAACGTAACTATCGCTAATTTCGGAAATGTGAACGAGCCCGTCTTGATGCACGCCAAGGTCGATAAACGCGCCAAAGTCAACAACGTTTCTAACCGTACCGCTTATTATCATACCTTCTTTAAGGTCGTTTATGTTTAAAATATCGCTTCTTAAAACGGGTTTTGGCAAATCGTCGCGCACGTCTCTACCCGGTTTTAAAAGTTCAACGATAACGTCTTTAAGCGTGTCCACACCGAGCCCGCATTTTTTACTTACTTCTTCATAGCCCGCTTCTTTTACTTGATTTGGAAGGTTTGTAAGATTAAAATTCTTAACGTCGCTACTCGTGTAACCAAACTCTTTTAAGAGTTTGCTAACGCCATCGTACGACTCTGGGTGAACTGCGGTATTATCTAAAATATTCTTTCCGTCTAAAATTCGCAAAAAGCCCGCGCATTGAGTATAAGCGGTTTTGCCAAGTTTGCTAACTTTTAAAAGTTCTTTTCTATCTTTAAATTTACCGTTTAATTCGCGGTATTCAACTATGTTTTTTGCAACGCCCGCATTTAAGCCCGCAATGTAAGAAAGTAGTGGTACGCTTGCGGTGTTAAGGTCAACGCCAACGCTATTAACACAGTCTTCAACAGTTCCGCCCAAAACCTTGTCAAGCCTTGATTTTTGCATATCGTGTTGATATTGACCAACGCCTATAGATTTTGGGTCTATTTTTATAAGTTCGGCAAGCGGGTCTTGTAAACGCCTTGCAATAGAAACGGCAGACCTTTCAGAAACGTCGTAATCTGGAAATTCTTTTGCACCGAGTTCCGACGCAGAGTATACCGACGCACCCGCTTCGCTAACCACAATATATGAAACGTTTTCGTTAATTTCTTTAATTAAATTCGCTATAAAAATTTCACTTTCTTTTGACGCCGTTCCATTACCTATTGAAATAACGTCTATTTTGTACTTTTTAATTAGGTTTTTAACGATAACTTTGGCGTTTTCTATTTGTTTTTCGTTTTCAAGAGTTGGATAAATTACGGCTTTATCTAAAACCTTTCCCGTTTCGTCAACAACGGCTAATTTACAACCCGTTCTATATCCTGGGTCATAGCCTAAAACAATTTTATTTTTAAGCGGTGGTTGCATTAAAAGCGGTCTTAAATTAGTTTCAAAAGTTTTAATTGCTTTTTCTTGCGCGGTTTCGGTAAGTAACGCCCTAACTTCCCTTTCAATAGACGGCTCTATAAGCCTACTATACGCATCGCTCGCGCTATCTTTTAAGATTTGAGCGTATGCACTTTCGCCTTTTATTATACTGTTTTCACAAATAGCAACGCCAAGTGCCTTGTCAATTGAAAGTTTTACTTTTAAGGCATCGTCGCTTTCGCCACGATTAAGTGCTAAAACCCTATGACTTTTAAGGTTCGATATAGGCTCGGAAAAATTGCTATACATACCGTAAACGCCCGCTTTTTTATCGTCTTCTTCAAGACCTTTAACAAACGTTGAAGATATTACGCCTATTTTTAAAAAGGTTTTTCTTAATTTTTTTCTAAGTTCGGCATCGTCGCTAATCTTTTCGGCAATAATGTCTTTTGCGCCGTCAAGCGCGTCTTGAACGGTGTTTACACCTAACTCTTCACTTATATACGGAGCGCACAATACGTTAAAATCAACTTGTTTTTCGCCTTGTAAAATAATGGTTTCGGCAAGGGGCAATAAACCTTTTGATATTGCAACCGTTGCACGCGTTTTTTTCTTTTGTTTAAACGGCCTATAAACGTCTTCAACTTCGGTTAAAGTTGTTGCAACGTTTAAAGCGTTTTCAATTTCATCGGTTAATTTTCCTTGTTCTAAAATTGAACGCTTTACGTCTTCTTTACGTTTTTCTAAATTTCTAAGATATTCAAGCCTATCTGCAAGCGACCTTAAAACTTGGTCGTCAATATTACCGGTAAGTTCTTTTCTATACCTTGCAATAAATGGAATAGTGTTGCCTTCGTCAAGCAAAGTTATAATATTATTTAAATGCTCGCTTGTTAAAGTAAATTCATTTTGTAACTGATTTAATACGTTCATATTAAGCAAAAAATACCGCCTTTATAATTTTTTAGTTATAAATAACTAAACTAGAATTATTATACACTAAAATTTTTCACTTTTCAATAGTTTTTTAATGAAATTTTTCTTTAAAAAAATCAAAGGCATTTTTATAAAAAACGCTTTCTACAACGCTTTTATTATACCCGTTTAAAAGCATTTTTCTTTCAAGCAATTTAAGCCCTTTGTAACCACTAATTCCCTTGCAAAAATAGTCACTTCCATAAAAATCCGTACCTAAACACAAGTTTTTATAGCCGAATTTTTGAATAAAATAATCAATATGTTTTAATGCCGTTATAACGTTTGGATTTTCGCCTAAAAAATAGCCTACTAAGGTAAAGCCTATTATGCCACCGCTTTTAATTATAGTCCTTATAGTTTCGCTATCAATATTTCTTCTATGATTATATACAGAAGAAAAACAAGTATGGCTGTTTATAACTTTAACCCCGTTATCAACTAAACTTAAAACGCCTTTTTTAGAAAGGTGCGCAACGTCAACGAAAATGCCGTTTTCATTTAGTTTTTTTGCAATTTTTAGCCCTTCGTTTTTTATAGGAAAGTTATAATTTACGCCGTAACCAAAGTTATTTTCATCGTTATAAGTAAGAGAACAATATAGCGGTTTTAAAGAAATTAGTTTTTCAAAATCAAGGTCGCTATACCCTATATTTTCAAAAGCAACAGCGCCATTTTTATTAAAATTTAAATATTCTTTTGCAAGCAAAAAAGCCTTAGAAAAGTTTAGATTTCCGCTATAAATAACGGCTGGCAAAGTTACTTGTTTTTCAAACTTTTTATAGGCTTTTTTATAATTTTTTGCACTTGTTAAAAAATCGTTGTGTAAATCAAAAATCTTCATATCTAATAATATGAAGACTTTTTTATTATTGTTATTCGTTTATGCTTTTAGCAACGTCTATCCAACCTTTAAAGTTTTGGCTATATTTTTCAAGTTCTAAAGCCGTCAACTCAATGGCACTATTTGAAGAACCGCACGCCGGAAAAACGGTATCGTATTTTTTTAAGGAATTATCTAAATAAACAGAAATACCGTCGTTTATAGCAAACGGACAAACACCGCCCGCATTATGCCCTACAACCGCTCCAACTTCGTCAAATGGCACCATTTTAGCCTTTAAGTGAAACTCGGCTTTGTATTTAGCGTTATCAATTTTAACGTCGCCCGTCATAACGATTATCGCAACGTTTTCGCCTTGAATAAACGCCATTGATTTTGCTATTCTACCTTCTGCGGTATTTAAAGCCTTTGCGGCAAGTTGAACAGTTGCAGAAGAAACGTCAAACTCTAAAATTTTATTTTCAATTCCAAACTTTTTAAAATACTCTCTTACGTTTTCAATCATAATAACACCTTAAAAAATAAGATAGTAACAAGCGCCTAAAAGCGCAGGCAACATATTTGCAATACTAATTTTTTTAATTTCAAGTAAGTTTAAACCTATCATTACTACAAAAACACCGCCTATTGCCGAAAGTTCTTGCTTAAAGAGCGTTGCTTGAAGTAAAAAATCGCCAAAAAAACTTGAAAAAAGCGCAATTAAGCCTTGAATTAAAAATACGGGTATTGCCGAACAAGTAACGCCAAAGCCGTATTTTACCGATAAAATAAGTGCAAGCGTACCGTCGAGAACGGCTTTAACGTAAAGAGTTTTATTATCGCCAAGCCCCGCTTGAATACTACCGTAAATAACCATAGCGCCTATGCAATAAACCATAGTTGCTTGAATAAAACCTTCACTAAACTTACCTTTATTTTCTTCGGGAACGCCGTTTTTATAAACGAGTTTATTAAAGCACTTTTCAAAACCTTCGCCTATAAAAACCATACCTTTTTCAATGTTTATAATAGAGCCTATAAGCGCGCCTATAACCATACTTATTATAACCACTAAAATTCCCGTAGTGCCGGGAACGGGTTGCAAAGCGTCTATTAAACCAACGACCAAAACGCTAACGCCAAGAGCGTGCATTAAAACCGTTTCAATGCGGTCGTTTAACACTTTTTTTAAACACATACCAAGTAACGAGCAAACTATAATAGCAAGCGCGTTTACCGTAACACCAAGCATACTATCACCTTATCCTATTAGTTTTAAATTGACCGTTTTCATAAATAATTTCAACAACTTGATTTATAGTATTGTTAAAATTAACCGCCCTAACTGTAACGCCACTATTTTGCTTTAAAAACTCAATTAAACTATTCCTTGCTTCCTCGTTTTGCAAACAATAACAGTCTAAAATACCGTCAATCGTGTCAAAATTAACGGAAGAAGAAAGGCGCGAGCCACCAAACAAATCTTTCGTTTTTAAGAAAAATTCGACTGACGCATATTCGCTATTTAAGTATTTTTTGCTATGAATTATAACGGAATTAGTGTCGTCAAGCGCAAAATGAGCGTTTTGGTAACCAAAAGTCATAACAATTTCACTATCGCAAACGTAAATAACCAAGTCGTTATTATTTATATCGTTAGGAAAACCAACGACCCAGTCTTTACCGTATTCAATTATAGCGGGCGAAAACTCGTTTAAACCTTCGCCTATAATATTTGCAAGGTTTTCTTTGTTAGCCATAAAACAACTCCTAAAATACTACGAAATAATACTCTTTTAGTTTAGCATTTTTAATTTTAAAATACAAGTATTTTAATTAAGTAAAAGCATTTTTTTACAAAAAAAACCTGCCTTTTAAGGCAGGTTTAAAAATATTAACTTAAAATTATAACGATTCGTGAATAGTACGCGAAATAACGTCGTCTTGTTGTTGTTTAGTAAGTTTATTAAAGTTTACCGCATAACCAGATACGCGAATTGTAAGTTGTGGATATTTTTCAGGGTGTTTTTGTGCGTCAAGTAACGTTTCACGGCTAAATACGTTTACGTTAAGGTGGTGGCCACCGTCTGCGCAATAAGCATCTAACATATTAACTAAATTGTCAACTTTTTGAGACATAATTGTTACCTCCTAATATATTATATATATTCTTTTAAAATTAGTCGTCTTTACCAAGTGAACTTGGAGTAATTGAGAACGTATTAGAAATACCGTCTCTTGAATATTCGTAAGGTATTTTAGCAACAGATTCAAGTGATGCTAAAGCACCGTGAGTATCTCTACCGTGCATTGGGTTAGCACCTGGAGCAAGTGGCATACCAGCGCGTCTACCGTCTGGAGTGTTACCAGTTTTTTGACCGTAAACAACGTTAGAAGTAATTGTTAAAATAGACATTGTAGGTACAGATTCTCTATAAGTGTAGTGTGACCTAATTTTGTTCATAAACGATTTTACAAGGTTTACTGCAAGTTGGTCTGCCCTATCGTCGTTGTTACCGTATTTAGGGAAATCACCTTCAATTTTGAAGTCTACAACGATACCGTCTTCATTTCTAATTGGGTAAACCTTAGCGTATTTAATAGCAGAAAGCGAGTCTGCAACGCAAGAAAGACCTGCAATACCGGTTGCGAAGAATCTTCTAACTTCAGTATCGTGTAAAGCCATTTCAATTGCTTCGTAAGCGTATTTATCGTGCATATAGTGAATAAGGTTTAATACGTTAACGTATAAGCCTGCAAGCCAATCCATCATTTGGTCGTACTTATCCATAACTTCGTTAAAGTCAAGCGCGTCGTTAGAAGTAATTGCTTCGTATTTAGGTGAAACTTGAAGAGGCTTTCCTGTAACCTTATCTTTCATAAGTTCGTCTTTACCACCGTTGATAGCGTAAAGTAAGCATTTTGCAAGGTTTGCACGAGCGCCAAAGAATTGCATATCTTTACCAACGCGCATACAAGAAACGCAACAAGCAATACAGTAGTCGTCACCCATTTCAGGTCTCATAAGGTCGTCACTTTCGTATTGAATTGAAGAAGTTTTAATAGAAATTTCCGCACAGAAACGCTTAAAGTTAATAGGAAGATTTTTAGACCATAAAACTGTAAGGTTTGGTTCTGGTGCAGGACCAAGGTTAATAAGAGTGTGAAGAACACGGAAAGAGTTTTTAGTAACGAGTGTTCTACCGTCAACGCCCATACCACCGATAACTTCAGTAACCCAAGTAGGGTCGCCAGAGAAAAGTTCGTTGTATGATTGAATTCTCATAAACTTAACCATACGGCACTTCATAATGAAGTGGTCGATAAGTTCTTGTGCTTCAACTTCGTTGATTACGCCGTTTCTAAGGTCACGTTCAATATAAATGTCAAGGAAAGTAGAGTTTCTACCGATTGACATTGCAGCGCCGTTTTGGTCTTTAATAGCGCCTAAGTAACCAAAGTAAAGGGCTTGAATTGCTTCTTGAGCAGTAGTTGCAGGTTCGCTTATGTCAAAACCGTAAGAGTTTGCCATAAGTTTAAGTTGTTTAAGAGCCTTAATTTGTTCAGAAATTTCTTCTCTATTTCTAATTTTATCAGGAGTCATTTCGCCGTTAATTATGGCCTTATCTTCTTCCTTTTTTCTAATAAGGTAGTCAACGCCGTATAAAGCAACACGCCTATAGTCGCCAACAATTCTACCACGACCGTAAGTGTCAGGTAAACCTGTTAAAATGTGAGAAGAACGTGCAAGACGCATTTCTGGAGTATATGCATCAAATACGCCGTCGTTATGAGTTTTGCGGTATTTTGTGAAAATTTCTTTAACTTCCGGGTCAATTTCATAACCGTACATTGAAAGTGCTTCAGTAGCCATTTTAATACCGCCAAATGGTTGAAGAGAACGCTTTAACGGTTTGTCAGTTTGGAAACCAACGATTTTTTCAAGGTCTTTATTGATATAGCCAGGACCGTGGCTTGTTAAAGTTGATACAACCTTAGTGTCTGCATCTAAAACGCCACCGTTTGCTCTTTCTTGTTCGTAAAGTGCTAAAACGTTTTGCCATAATTCCTTAGTTGCATCAGTTGCAGGTGCTAAGAAAGACGAGTCGCCTTCATAAGGCGTGTAGTTTCTTTGAATAAAGTCTCTAACGTTTACTTCGTCATTACTCCATTTGCCGGGAACAAAACCTTCCCAACCTTTGTAATTCTTCATTGTTAATACTCCTTTAAATTTATGTAAATTTAATTATTTTTTATAATACGGCTAAGCCGTTATTTGCTTTGTAAATGCTCTTCAACCTTAGCGTCAAGCCAAAGTTCGAAAATTTCTTCGGGTTGATAGCCTATTGCCCTTGCGTACTCTACACCGTCGTCAAGTAATAACACGGTTGGAACTCTATCAACACCGTAAAATTCCATAATTTTAGTAGTTTGTTCGCTCGCTTCAATATGAACTAATTTTAAGTTTGGGCGCGCCCCAACTACGTTATATAAAAGTGGCATAAGCGTTAAACAGTTAGCGCAAGATTCACCGCTAATTTCAACAACTTGCATACCCTTTAATTGTTCTTTAAAATTATCATTATTTATCATAATTAGCCTTTTAAAATATTTTTTACTTCAATAATTCTTTCTTTTGACGGTGGTTTTACGCCCTCAAGCGCGTAATTTAACCCCATTTTTTGATATTTTACCGTGCCCATAGTGTGGTATGGTAAAACTTCAACCTTTTCAACGTTATTAAGCGTTTTTATAAATGCGGAAAGGTTTTTAAGTTGCTCGTCGTTATCAGTAAACCCTTCAACAACAACGTGCCTTATCCACACTTTTTTACCCTTTTCACTAAGCCATTTGGCAAAGTTTAAAGTGTTAGCGTTGCTAACGCCCGTTAAGGCTTTATGACCTTCATCGTCAATATGCTTAATATCAAGTAAGTAAAGGTCAACGTATTTTGAAAGTTCTTCGTGTTTTTTTACGCTTTCTTCATTATTTATATTGAACGTAAAACCAGACGTATCAACCGCGGTATGAATACCGTAAGATTTAACCGATTTTAATAGTTCAATAACAAAATCTATTTGCATAAGTGGTTCGCCACCGCTTACGGTAACGCCACCCGTTGAACCAAAATAATTTTTATATTTAATTATTTCTTGTGTAAGGTCTTTAACGGAGCGCTGTTCGCCTACGCCAAACTCCCAAGAGTCTGGATTATGGCAGTATTTACACCTTAACGGACAACCTTGCATAAATACCACAAAGCGTATGCCCGGCCCGTCAACCGTACCGCCCGAAAAAACCGAGTGAATATAACCTATCATATAGCCCTAAATTTATCGTTTTGTTTTTGCACATTACATTGTAACACAAAATATTGTGTTTGTAAATACTTTTTTTAGAACATTTAGTAAAAATTATATTTTATATAATAGTTTTATTTTACGCCGATATTTTAGTTAATTGCTTTTCTTTTGCAATAGACTTTTCATAGTAAATAACCGCAAGTTCTTTACCGGCAACTTCTATAATAGAACTTGACAAAAGCGAAGATAAACTACTGCCAAGCGCACTACTAACGATATACTTACTCATACCTATAGGCGAAATAACTTTACCAAACCATAAAAAGAAGTCAAGTAGCGTAGTTACAAGAAGCAAAAACGGTCTATTTTTAATTTTTATAGCGCCGTCGTAAACGTTATAACACTCTAATAAAAACGAGATTTTTAAACTTTTAAGCCAAATTACGTTAGAAGAATCTATAATGCTTACAAGCCTAAGCCTAAACTCTTCAAGAACGGCAAAAATTTCACGCTCGGAAAAACTTAAATATCCCCTTTCCTTATTTTCATAATTAGAAAACGGGTCTGCCATAGTTTTTGCTAAATTTATAAAAACGTCTTTTGCTTTAATAGAACTTTGCTCTAGGTATACCGTTTTACGCTTTTTTGAAAAAAGAGATAAAATTTTATTAGTTCTAATTGCCTTTTGGCGCTTATTTTTTTCTTCTAAATAGTTTAAATATTGATTTTGCGCTTCTTTAATAGACGATAAGCACGAAATTTTAGCAGTTTCGTTTTTAATTGCGTTAAACCTTTGGTTAGTGCTATTTTTTATTTTTTTTATAACGCTTTTAACGTAAACGTTAACGCCTATTGAAATTCCGTAAAAAATTGAGCCTACTATAAAAATTATAAAGGTAACGTTTGTAAATAAGGTTAAAAAATCACGCATTTTCAGCCTCCTTTACTTCCGCATTTTCTAAAACGGCTATCGTAAACTGTTTATTTTGCTTAGAAAAAACTCTAAACGCTTCAAAACCAACGTATTCTACTATTTCGTTTACAAGTGAAGAAATTTTGCCTTTAAGTGCAAAAATAGCAACTTTGCCTGCTACGTTTTTAACCCCCGAATTTAGTTTTGACATAACCGTTTTAGGTTTTTCTTGACTAATTGCAGGCGCACCTTCTAAAATATCGGTCAACTTTTTCTCTAAAAGAGAAATTGGCTTATCTTGAATACGTAATAGCGAAAAAATAGCGTCGGCTTTAACCTTAACAACGTCAACGGCGTTGCCAAAAATTTCAAGCGCGTCGTAAACGGTGTAATCTAAGTAAACGTATTTGCCGTTTGAACCAAAACCCTTTGCAATTTCTTTAACTAAATTATATGAAATATTAACGCCTTCTTTTAAATTTTCGTTTATAGATTTTTTTAAATCGTAACTAAATTTATAGCCGTTTGTTTCAATAATAGAGCAAATTAAATCATCGCAATTTATTTCGTTTTTTATTTTGCGCTTAGCCTTTATTGAATATTTTAACAACGTTATGCCATAAGCAATTAGGTATATTAGAAAAAACAGCATAATGCCAACTAATGCGCAAATAACCAAAATTATTAGCCTTTCGTTAGTTTTTTTATAGCCGTATAAATATGCGGATGCAAAATAAGAAAAAATTGCAATCAAAAAGAATATTGAGTATTTTAAAACGTTACTAACAATTCTTTTTTTTCTTATATCAACTTGTTTTACTCCGCTATTGTTTTTCATATTATATCCACAAATTTTCCGTTAATATAATTTTGCAAATCGCAAGGTTTTAATTCTATTTGAACGCCCCTTCTACCCGCCGAAACACACATAGTGTCAACAAGCAAAGCAGTTTCGTCAATAATAGTAGTAAAAGGCTTTTTCATACCTATTGGCGAACAACCGCCGTGAATATAACCCGTAAGCGGTAAAAGGTCTTTTTGCTTTATCATTTCAACCCACTTTTCGCCTACGCTTTTAGAAGCCTTTTTTAAGTTTAACGTAGCGTAAACGGGCACAACGAATACGTAATGCGTTCCGCTTGCGCCCACAGTAACTAACGTTTTAAAAACTTCGTAATCGTTTTTGTTAACGAGTTTTGCAACTTTTTGCCCGTCAGTTTCTTCGCTATCGTATAAATGAAAATTATATGCGATATTATTAACGTCTAAAAGTCGCATTACGTTGGTTTTATCCATCTATTCTAAGTTTGAAAACGAATTTTTTAACTTTTTGGCTTTCGTCGGTTACAAAACTGCCCGCGTGTAAATCGTTAGGGAAAATAAGCGCAAAGTTAGTTCCGTTTAAAACAACGGTGTTGTACCAAGGCGCTGTAAAAAACTCAACGTCTTTAACGTCGTTATAAGGAACGTTAGGTTCGCCTAAATCTATTGCTTGGAATACGAAATTTTCTTCACCGCTAATTGTAAGTTGAATATCTAAATATTCTCTGTGCGCTTCTAAAACGACTTCGTCTGGCATTTCTTTAGTGTCGTATTCGCTAACGTTTACTTTACAACCGTCACCAAGGTCGTATTTTCCGTTTTCAACTGAGTTAAGGTCGGTTGAAGATAAAAAGTCAACCGCTTTTTTAACGTTTGGAATATAGGCGTATTTGCCTAAATTTTTAATACTGTCAATAATCATAATTGCACCTTCTAAAAATGTATTTCAAATACTTTGTATTTGTAATTATATAATAACATAAAAATTTTGCCGTTTCAATAATAAAATAAATTATTTTAAAATGAATTTATTTAAACTTTCGTTATAATAATATCCTATGCCGTTTAGCGCGCTATGAATTTCGGCAATTTCGCAGTTATTTTCGTAAGCAAAATCTTCTAAACTACCCTTGCCGTCTCTTAAAAAAGTGTTAACTACACTTAATAATATTTTTGCATCTTTAATCATAGTTAATAAAAATATCCGGCCCAAAAAGCCGGATATCGAAAAATTAATAGTTTTCTTTTCTTACTTCAAAGTAACTTTCTGGGTGGGCACATACTGGGCAAACTTTTGGTGCTTTTAAACCGATATAAAGGTGACCACAGTTTCTGCATTCCCAAACAACAACGTCCGTCTTTTCAAATACTTTTAAGTCTTGAACGTTTTTCAAAAGCGCTTGATATCTTTCTTCGTGAGTTTTTTCAATGTTAGCAACTGCTCTAAATTGTGCTGCTAAAACTGTAAAACCTTCTTCTTCAGCGTCTTTTGCCATACGTTGATACATTTCTGTCCATTCTTCGTTTTCGCCTGCCGCTGCAGCCGCAAGGTTTTGCGCAGTATCACCTAAACCGCCAAGAGCCTTAAACCAAAGTTTAGCGTGTTCTTTTTCATTTTCAGCAGTTTTTAAGAAAATTTCCGCTATTTGTTCATAACCTTGTTTTTTTGCAACGCTTGCAAAATAAGTATATTTGTTGCGCGCTTGACTTTCACCTGCAAACGCTTCCCATAAATTTTTTTCGGTCTTGCTACCTTTAAGTTCCATAATTATTCTCCTTATTTATTAAAATAATTTATAATTTAATGCGGTTTTACCGCTCATTAACTGTTTTTAGCGCAATTTAAGCACAAGCCGTTTACAACTACGTCAACCCCTAAAACGGTTTTAACGCTACCACTTGCCCTTTCTATTATACCATTAAAATCAACGTTGTCAATATCAAAAACGCAATTACAATTAACACATTTAAAATGTGCGTGGCTATCAAGCGTTTTATCAAACCTATCCCCGCCCGAAATGGATATGCGCTTTATTTTGTTTTCAAGTGATAACGCGTGTAAATTCCTATATACCGTCGCTAAGTTTACCGACGGCAACTCTCGTTTACACCTTGCTAATACCATTTCCGCAGAGGGATGGTCGCAACTATTTAAAACGGCGTTTAACACTACTTGTTTCTGCTTTGTAATTCTCATTTTATTTCCTTATTGATAATGATTATCATTATTATAATTGAATAAAACGTAATTGTCAATAGTTTTTTTCAAAAAAATTTCAACTTTTTTGCTAAAAATTTAGCACGATTCTATTTAAAAGTTAAAATTAGGTTAATTTAGTTGATATTTTTTTTAAAATATAATAAGATAAATATATTAAGTTTATACGCAAAAGCAAAGTGAATTATGAAGCATATATTTATTATTAACCCAAACGCGGGAATTATAAATACTTTTGATAAAACTTTCTCAAATATCAAAAAGTATGAAAACGAATATGATATAGTAATACATAAAACGACGCACGAAAAAGAAGCAACGCAATTTATAAAAGAATTTGCTTGCCAACATAAAGGCGAGCATTTGCGCTTTTACGCTTGCGGGGGCGACGGTACTATTAACGAAGTAGCTAACGGTATTGTTGGGCTTGAAAACGTGAGTATGTCGGTTTACCCTTGCGGTAGCGGTAACGATTTTGTTAAAGCAATTGGCGGTAGCGAAAAATATTTAGATTTAGATAAATTATTAAATGCTAAAACTAAGAAAATTGACCTTATAAACGTTAAGGGGCACTCGTACTGCGTAAACGTTTGCAACTTTGGTTTTGATTCTATGGTGGCAAAAGTTGCAAACTCGCTTAAAGGCTCTGGCGTTAAAAACCCTTATGAAATTGGTAAAGTTAAAGCCGTTTTTTGCGGTATGCACAATAAAATTACGCTTGAAGCCGACGGTAAAATTTTAAACCCAAGCGGTAAAATGCTTTTAACTACCCTCGCAAACGGCGATTTTGTTGGCGGTAAATACAAATGTGCGCCAAGGTATAAAATTGACGATGGTTTAATGGAAGTTTGCATGGTTTCGCCCGTTTCAGTATTTACGTTTTTAAAACTTGCTAAACAATATGAAAAAGGCAGGCATTTAGACGATAAGCGTTTTGAAAAATATATTTCGTACACACAAGCAAAAAACGTAAAAATTTACTCTAAAAAACCGTTCGATATTTGTATTGACGGCGAAATTATAACGGGTAAAGAATTTGAAATTGAAATAGTAGAAAAAGCAATTGAATTTGCAATAATCGATTAAAAGGAAAAGTTATGGAAAATACGAATAAAACCGTTGTAATAATACCCTGCTACGAACCACCTTTCGTGGTAACCGATTACGTTAAAGAATTAGTTAGTTACGATGGCGTTGAAGTAGTTGCAGTAAACGACGGTAGCGTAAAAGAATTTGATAGAGTGTTCGATGCGTTAAGGCAAATTGAAAAGTGTACCGTTATTTCATACGAAGTAAACCAAGGTAAAGGCCACGCGTTAAAAGTTGCTTTAAAGCATTGTAAAGACAATTATGGTATAAACGATAACTTCGTAACGGCAGACTGCGACGGTCAACACGCTATTAAAGACGTGTTAAACTTAGCAAAAAGCGCAAATGAAAACAAAAATAGTTTAATTTTAGGCTGTCGCGACTTTTCATTACCGCAAGTTCCTAAGCGCAGTCAATTTGGCAATTTAAGTACGAGGCGCATGTTCTCTTTCTTATACGGTTTAAACATAAGCGATACTCAAACGGGCTTACGCGCCTTTAATTATAGGCTTATTGACGACCTTTTACTTGTTAAAGGAAAAAGGTTTGAATATGAAATGAGTATGCTTATTCAAATGCCACAAAAAAATTACGATATCGTTGAAGTTCCTATTGATACGGTATACGAAAAGAAACAAGAAGACGTTAATACCCGCTCACACTTTAAAACTTTTGAAGATAGCGCAAAAGTTTGGGGCGTATTACTTGGCAATATGGCAAATTTTATTATTGCAGGCTTAATTGCAACCATTATTGACCTTGGATTATTTTCACTTCTTTATTACCTTGGCTTTAAAGACGTTCAAAGCGTAGAAACAAGAACGCTTTTATCTTCGGTTATTGCAAGAATAACTTCGTCTATCATAAACTTTCTTATATGTAAAAAGGTTGTATTCCATAGTAGCAATAAATTCTCTTCTATTAAATATTACGCTTTATGGATTATACAGTTGGGCGCGTCGTATTTATTTACGTACTTAATTGGCAACCTACTTTTAAGTTCCTTAATAGTTTTAGTAAAAGCCGTTTTCGACACTATTATAAGTTTAGTAAGTTACAAAATACAACAAGTTTGGGTATTTAAAAAGAATAAATAAAATAAAAAAAACTCCTTGAAATTCAAGGAGTTTTATTTTTTTACAAATATTTAATTAACATTGCGGAAAGTTCGGCTTTGCCCGTTAAACCAACGCTTTGCTCTTTAAGCGTTCCATCTTTAAAAACCATTAAACAAGGAATACTCATTACGCCGTATTTAACGGCTAAACTTTCACACTCGTCTACGTTTACTTTTGCTACTATTACTTTTCCGCTTAATTCGGTAGCAAGTTCTTCAAGTATTGGGCTTTGCATTCTACAAGGACTGCACCAAGGAGCCCAGAAGTCAACGAGAACCGGAACTTTGCTTTCTTTAATAGTAGAATTAAAATCAAAGTCAGTAAGGTGTTTTACGTTACTCATAATTTCCCCCTTTTAATATTTTGCGCTAAAATTCGACAAAATATTTATTAAAATTCAAAATTGATAATTTCTTCAATTTTACACTCAACTTGCGTAAAATCCGCCATTTTTTTAACTTGAACTATACCGTTTTCAAGTTCGTTATCGCCAAGAGCAATAACGTATTTTGCGTTAATTTTATCTGCGTACTTAAATTGCGCTTTAAAACTTCTTTGCATGTGGTCAATTTCGGCTATAACGCCTTTTTTCCTTAAAGCATAGCAAAGTTCAAAGGCTTTTAAATTAGCATTTTGACCAGACGACGCTATAAACACTTCAACCGCGTTATCGCCTGGGATTTCAACGTTTTCCGCTTCCATAAGCATTAAAACGCGCTCTAAGCCCATACCAAAGCCAACGCCCGGGGTTGAATTGCCACCTATTTGACTAATTAAACCGTCGTATCTACCACCACCGCAAACAGTTCCTTGCGAGCCAAGTGAATTAGTTACGAATTCAAAAACAGTTCTCGTATAATAGTCAAGCCCGCGCACGATTTTAGGGTTTACGTTAAAACTTAAATTAGAAGCCTTTAAATAACCTTTTAACGCTTCAAAATGGTCGCTACACTCTTGGCATAAGAAGTCTGTTATTTTAGGCGCGTTAGCGCAAATTTCTTTACAGCCTTGTTCTTTACAGTCTAAAATTCTAAGCGGATTTTTTTCAAACCTTTGCTTGCACGTTGGGCACATATTATCAACTTTTAGAGCCAAAAACTCTTTTAAAGCCTTATTATATTCCGCCCTACATTTAGCGCAACCCATACTATTTATATTAAGTTCAACTTTTAAACCGAGTTTAGTAAGTAAAGTATACGCAAGCAAAATTACTTCCGCGTCAAGGTCAGCACCCGCGCCACCGTAAAATTCAACGCCGAATTGGTGGTGTTCGCGCAGTCTACCCGCTTGCGGTCTTTCATACCTAAATACGGGGGTAATATAATACATTTTAAGTGGCATAGCACCGTTATGAAGCCCGTTTTCAATAAACGCGCGCGCAACGCCCGCTGTACCTTCGGGTTTTAGCGTTATACTTCTTTCGCCTTTATCAAGGAAAGTGTACATTTCTTTATTAACTATGTCGGTAGTGTCGCCAACGCCCCTTAAAAAGAGTTCCGTATGTTCGAAAGTTGGCGTTCTTATTTCTTTAACGGCAAACGAACTTGCAACTTCCCTTGCCATATTTTCAACGTAGTGCCATTTGTAACTTTCACTTGGTAAAACGTCTTTCGTTCCCTTTGGAATATTTATCATAATGCTCCTTATAAAATATACTTGCGTAAATTTCTTGTTTGATTGCCGTTCAAGTGTTCTTCAACGTATTTTTTATCGATAGTAACGGTGGTAAGCGGAATTTCGCCACCAGCGTTAAAAGATATATCTTCAAGTAAGTTTTCCATAACCGTATGAAGCCTACGCGCGCCTATATCTTCGTTAGTTTCGTTCATTTCTACGGCGATAGTGGCAATTTCTTCAATAGCGTCGCTTGTAAACACAATGTCTATATTATCAACTAATAAAAGCGTTTTATATTGCTTAGTTATTGCGTTTTGCGGTAAAGTTAAAATATTTACGAAATCTTCTTTTGAAAGTGAAGAAAGTTCTACTTTTATAGGAAATCTACCTTGAAGTTCGGGTATTAAATCTTCAACCTTTGCAATATGGAAAGCACCTGCCGCTATAAACAAAATATAGTCCGTTTTAACCGCGCCGTATTTTGTCATAACGGTTGAACCTTCAACGATAGGCAAAATATCGCGTTGAACGCCTTCCCTTGAAACGTCTGCCCCGCCTTGCTTTGACTTTGACGCAATTTTATCAATTTCATCAATAAATATAATACCTTCTTGTTCGGCACGCCTTACGGCTTCGGTATTTACGGCGTCGGCATCGATGAGTTTGTCGCTTTCTTCGCTTACTATCATTTGCATTGCTTCTTTAACGGTAAGTTTACGCTTTTTTTTGCGTTTTGGCAAAACGTCGCCAAAAATAGAGCCTATGTTAATTTCCGCACCCATACCCGGCATTATTTCAAGTTGTTTAGGCGTGTCAACCACTTCCATTTCAATAACGAACTTGTCAAGTTTACCTTCTCTAAAATCGTCAACTATTTGCCTTTCAAAAATTTCGGTAGGAGTTTCGCCTTTTTCGCCTTGTTTTGCGTCAATTATATATTTTAAAACTCTTTTTTCGGCAATAGCCGTTGCTTTTGAAGAAACAACGCGCATTTGCTCTTCTTTAACGAGCCTAACGCTACACTCAACTAAGTCGCGCACCATTGACTCAACGTCTCTACCAACGTAACCAACTTCGGTGTATTTCGTTGCTTCAACCTTTACAAACGGCGCGTTTACAAGTTTAGCAAGCCTTCTTGCAATTTCAGTTTTACCTACGCCCGTTGGACCTTTCATTATAATGTTTTTAGGCGTAATTTCATCTCTTAATTCTTTTGTAAGTTGACTTCTTCTATATCTATTGCGAAGCGCAACGGCAACCGCGCGCTTTGCAGAATTTTGACCTATAATATATTTGTCAAGTTGACTAACAATTTCTCTTGGTGATAAATTCATAATTTGCTCCTTAAATTACACGGTTTCAACTATTATATTGTCGTTTGTAAAAATGCAAATTTTACTTGCAACTAAAAGTGCTTTTTTAGCAATAACGTCTGCATCGTAGTTAGTTTCTTCAATAAGAGCGCGCGCAGCGGCTAAGGCGTAATTTCCGCCACTACCGATAGCGCAAACGCCACCGTCTGGCTCGATAACTTCGCCACCACCGGATAAAACGAGCAAATTGTCTTTATCGGCGCAAATCATCATTGCTTCAAGTTTACGGGCAACCTTATCTTCACGCCAAAGTTCCGCAAGTTCAACGGCACTTCGCATAAGGTTACCTGAATATTTATTAAGCATACCTTCAAATCTTTCGGTTAACGTAAATGCGTCGGAAACAGAGCCTGCAAACCCAACTATTACTTTTCCACCGAAAATTCTTCTTACTTTTACGGCGTTGTTTTTAAATACTACGGATTCTCCAAAAGTAACTTGACCGTCGCCCGCTATTGCGGTAACACCGCCTTTTTTAACGGCACAAATAGTAGTGCCTTTAAATTCTATACTCATTTTTAATTCTCCTTTTTAGGTTCAACGTAATTGCAGTCTTTTTGAGAGCATTTTACAGCCCCGTCTTTAACTACCAAATAGTTGCCACAAGTTGGGCAAGATTTACCCGTAGGTTCGTCCCAACTTCTAAAATTACAGTTAGGATAGCCCGAACATCCGTAATAAACCGTGCCTTTTTTAGAAATCATTTTTTGCGCAGGTTTACCGCAAATAGGACATACGCCAACTTGTTCGGTTAAACTTTTAGTAACGGTACATTTAGTACATTTAAGGTACTTGCCAAACTTACCTTTTTTAATAAGCATTACCGCACCGCAAGCGCATTTTTGAGTGGCAATTTCATCGCCTTCTTGCATTTTTGTTGAACATTTTTCGTTAGGACAAGATAAATATTTACCGTACTTACCTTCTCTTGAAATCATATATTCGCCACAGTTTGGGCAAATAGTTTCACTAACTTTATCGTCTGGATTTTTAGTTTTTTTACAAGTTGGACAGAATAAAAATTCGCCAAACCTACCTTTCTTTTTAACGTAAAAACTACCGCAACTTTCGCATTTAATTTCAGTTTGTTCGCTATTGTCGCTCGTTGCAACTTTTAACTCGCTTATAAACGGAGTGTAAAAATCGGCAACGACTTTACGCCAGTCGCTATTACCGTCGGCAACGTCGTCGAGTTTATCTTCCATTTTAGCGGTAAAGCCAACGTCCATAATATCCGAAAAATATTTAACTAATAAATCGGTTGCGTCAAACGCTATTTGCGTTGGAACTAAATATTTGCCCTTTCTTGCAATAAACTTGCGCTTTGTAAGCGTGCCTATAATAGTAGCGTAAGTAGACGGACGGCCTATACCGTTATCTTCTATTGCTTTTACAAGCGTAGAGTCGGTATATCTAACGGGCGGTTTTGTAAACTTTTGCTCTTTTTCAAGTTTCTTTAATAAAAGCACGTCGCCAACCTTCATATCGGGAAGCAACTTTCCGTTATCTTCTTCATCGTCGGTAACGATGGTTGAAAAATCGTAAACTGCGGTGTAGCCTTTAAACTTAACGCTTCTTCCGCTTGCTTTAAACCCGTAATCACCCGCATTTACGGAAACTTTCATTGAGTTGTATTGCGCGTCTGCCATTTGCGACGCTAAATATCTTTCGTAAATTAACTTGTATAAGTTATAGTGATTTTTATCTAATATATTTTTAACGCTATCAGGCGTAACCGTTATATCGATAGGTCTAATTGCTTCGTGCGCGTCTTGCGCGTTCTTTTTAGAAGCGTAAATATTTGGTTTTGACGGCAAATAATTTTCGCCAAAATTGTTTTTAATATAGTTTAGGCACTCGTTTTGCGCGTCGGTTGAAATGCGCGTAGAGTCAGTTCTAATATAGGTAACTAACGCTAAATGACCTTTTTGAGTTTCAACGCCTTCGTAAAGGTGTTGCGCAAGTTGCATAATTTGTGGTGCGGATAAGCCTAACTTACTTGCACCGTCTTGTTGCATTGTAGAAGTTGTAAACGGTGGAAGCGCGTGCGCTTTAACAACGCTCTTTTTAACGCCACTAACAATTAACTTGCTATTTGCTACGCTATTATAAACTTCAACCGCTTCAGTTTCGTTACTTGGCTTAAACTTTTTGCCGTTTTTATCGGAAAGAGAAATTTTAAAGTCAGCCCCGTCACTTTCAGTTTTAACTTTTGCAAAAATATTCCAGTATTCTTGCGGAACGAAATTTAAAATTTTACGTTCAAGTTCAACCGCAAGCCTAACGGCAACCGATTGCACCCTACCTGCCGACTCGCCGTCTTTAACGCGCGTTCTAACGAAAGGTGAAAGTTTGTAACCTACTATTCTATCAAGAATTCTTCTTGCTTGTTGCGAGTCAACTAAGTTATAGTCAATTCTTTCAGGCTTAGAAATTGCGGTTTTTACCGCTTTTTCACTAATTTCGTTAAATTTAATACGATGAGTTTTGCCTTTTATGCCTAAAACTTCGTATAAATGCCAAGCAATTGCTTCCCCTTCTCTATCAGGGTCGGTTGCAAGGTAAACAAGTTCGGCCCTGCCCGCAAACTCTTTTAATTCTTCAACCTTTTTCTTTTGTTTAGGCTCAATAACGTAAGTTGGTTCAAAGTTATTATCAACGTCAACGGCAAAGCGTTTTTCCGGCAATCCTCTAACGTGCCCGTTGCTACCTAAAACTTTAAACTTACTTCCTAAAAACCTTTCAATGGTTTTTGCTTTTTTTGGTGATTCTACTATTACTAAATGCATAAGTCTCCTAAAAGTTTGTAGATTTTACTAAAATTGCTTACTTAATTGGCAAATATTCACTTGCCGTGCCTTTTGTTATAACGCCTTTAATTTCAAGAGAAGAAATTATTGGCATTAAAGTAAATATTTTTAAATTTAACTTTAAACACAAGTCGTCTACCTTAGTTACGCCGTCTTTAACCGCGTTGTAAACTATACTTTCGCTTTCAGTCAATTCTATTTTATTATCGCCTTTAGTTTTAAAACGTAAAACTTCCGAAACGTCTTGCTCGGTCGTTACTAAACAAGCCCCGTCTTTAATTAAAGCGTTGCAAAGTTTACCGCCTTCGTAATTTGGCGCGTAAGGAAAACAAAAAACTTCTTTACCGTATTCAAGCGCATAAGAAGCCGTGTACCTTGTTCCGCTTTGCATAGTTCCGCTAACTATAAGCGTTCCGTCGCCAAGCCCCGCAATTATTCTATTTCTTACGGGATATCTAAAATTCCTTGGTGCAACGTCAAAAGGATATTCGCTAATAACTAAACCCTTTTTAATAACTTCGTTAATTAAAGTGTGGTTATATTCAAGGTCAACGTAATTTAAACCGCTTGCTAAAACGCAAATTAAGTTACCGCTTTCAAGCGCACCGTTTATAACGGCGGTATCGCCACCCTGAGCAACGCCCGTAATTACGACAACACCGTTTTTTGAAAAGAAGTTTGCAAAATTTGACGTAATTTTTAAATATTCGCTTAAAGTTTTGCGAGAGCCTACTATTGAAAGCGTGTTTTTGGCATTTAACAAATCTAAATTGCCCTTAGCATATAAGCAAAGTGGCTTAAACGGTAAATTATTTAGCCTTTTTGGATATTCGCTATCATAAATTGTTACAACTTTTACGCCGTTTTTATTATAATTTTCAATTAAGGTTTGAACGTAATTGTTTTTTATTGCGGTTGTTAACGCTTTTGAAGTTAAGCCACAGTCGTTACCGTCTAAATAACTTAATGCAGGGGCTAAATTATCAAAAATTTCGCCAACGTTATCGTAAAGTTCCATAATTTTTATTTTATGCTTATATTCAAAATTTAAAAAGCCGTCAAGCAAAATTAAAGCGTTTCTATTTTTGATTAACATTTACCGCTATTACTCCTATAACCAACCGCTTCTAAAATATGTTCTACCTTAATATCTTCACTAAACGAAAGGTCTGCAATAGTTCTTGCAACTTTTATAATTCTGCTTCTTGCTCTTGCAGAAAGATTAAGCGTTTCAAACGAAGTTCTTAAAACACTTTCACACTCACTTGAAAGTTTGCAATATTTTTTAATATGGCTTTCTTTCATTTCGGCGTTAGTTTTTATATTTTCGCCATTAAAACGTTCAAATTGAACTTTGCGCGCAAATTCTACGCGTTTTCTAACGTCTAAACTGCTTTCTTCTTGCTTTGTAGAAACAAGGTCGCCATACTCAACGCCTTCAACGCCAACTTGAATATCAATTCTATCAAGTAGCGGTTCGGAAATGCGCGCGCGATATTTTCTAATTTCACTAACCGTACATTTACAAACCTTATTTTTTGCCCCGTAATTACCGCAAGGACAAGGGTTCATACTTCCGCAAAGCATAAAACTTGCCGGATATTCTACCGACGCTTTTGCACGAGTTAGCGTAATAACTCTATCTTCAAGCGGTTGGCGTAAACACTCTAAAACCTTGCGCGGATATTCGGGCATTTCGTCTAAATACAAAACGCCGTTATGAGCAAGGCTAATTACGCCCGGCATAGCGTTAGGTCCACCACCAACGATAGCCACGTTTGACGCGGTGTGATGCGGTGTCATAAACGGGCGATATTTAATAATGCCTTCGTCGTTACGCAAAACGCCTGCAACGCTATGAATTTTAGTAGTTTCAAGCGCTTCTTCAAAAGTCATTTTTGGCATAATTGACGGAATACACTTTGCCATCATTGATTTGCCCGCACCCGGTGGGCCTTCAAAAAGTATATTGTGCCCGCCTGCAACCGCTACTTCTAACGCGCGCTTTGCAAACGCTTGACCTTTAACGAAAGAAAGGTCGTTACTTGATAAACTTTCATAATCGTTTGTTTCGTAACTCGACGCAGTAACGGGTAAAAACTCGCCTTTACCTTTTAAAAGTTCAACGGCTTCGGTTAAATTTTTTAAAGCGTAAACTTGCGTTCCTAAAACGTAACTTGCTTCAACGGCGTTTTCATAAGGAACGATAAATTTTGTAGAGCCGTTATTTTTTGCGCTAATTAGCACAGGTAGTAAACCCGAAACGGAACGGAGCGTGCCGTCAAGCGAAAGTTCGCCTATTAAAACGAAATTATCGTCTAACTTTTCGCTTTCGCTATTTGATGCAGTTAAAATACCAACGGCAATAGCAAGGTCGAAATAAGAGCCTTGTTTTTTAACGTCAGCAGGGGCAAGGTTTACCGTTACCCTTACGTTTGGATATTTTTTACCGCTATTTTTAACTGCCGAACGCACCCTTTCTTTGGCTTCTTTAACAGACGCGTCAGGAAGACCAACGATATCAAACGACGGCAAGCCGTTAGAAACGTCAACTTCAACGTCAACGGGGAAACCGGTTAAACCTATAAGCGCGTAACTTTTAACTTTTGCAAGCATTAACAAGCACTCCTTAAATAAAAAAATTTGCCAGTATACTTACATTATTTTAAACCACAATTTAAAAAAAGTAAACAATTTTCACTAAATTTTCATATCTTTATATAGTTATATATAGAAAGTGCGCGCACGTTTTATGACTTAAATATTACATATTTAATGATTTAAAAAAAATTATCATTATTTTTTTATTGTTCTTTACAAATTTGTAAGTTTTATGTTAAAATTTAAGTATGGTACGAATAGGAAACGATTGGGACGGCATTTTACTCCCCTTATTTGAAAGTGAAAATTATAAAAAAATTCGCTCGTTTTTAAAGAGCGAATATAGTAGCCACACGATTTACCCGAACATGCACGATATTTTTAACTGTTTTAAATTAACGCCTTATAGTAACGTTAAAGCCGTAATACTCGGGCAAGACCCTTATCACGAAGTAGGTCAAGCGCAGGGCGTAAGTTTTTCCGTGCCAAGCGGTGTAAAATTTCCACCGTCGCTACAAAATATTTTTAAAGAACTTAAAAGCGACTTAAATTACCCTACCCCAAATAGCGGTGATTTAACCAAATGGGCAAAAGAAGGCGTTTTACTTTTAAACACAGTATTGACCGTGCGTGAAGGACAAGCAAATTCACATAAAAACTGCGGTTGGATGACTTTTACCGACGAAGTTATTAAACTTATATCGCAAAAGCAAACGCCAGTAGTGTTTATTTTGTGGGGCGGAAACGCAAGAAGCAAAAAACCGCTAATAGATAAGCGCCACCATATAATTGAAAGCGCACACCCGTCCCCACTTTCTGCCTATAACGGATTTTTTGGTTCAAAACCGTTCTCTAAAACAAACGAATATTTAATTAACGATAATTTAACTCCTATTAACTGGCAATTATAATAAAAAATCCGCTTTACTTAGCGGATTTTTTTGTTAGAATTCATTTCTTGAACTTCTTGAAAATAGAGAGTTAAAAGTTTTTATAGGCTCTTTGTTTTCATATAAAATGCTATAAACGGCGTTAGTTATTGGCAATTCTTCACCATAAATTTCGCCAAGTTTTTTAAGCGCTTTTACCGTTTCAACACCTTCGGCACTCTTTAAAAACTTTTCGCCTTTAATAAACGCTTCGCCAAAAGTTCTATTATGGCTATAACTTGAAAAA
This sequence comes from Christensenellaceae bacterium, assembly GCA_045637905.1. Classification (GTDB taxonomy): domain Bacteria; phylum Bacillota; class Clostridia; order Christensenellales; family Borkfalkiaceae; genus HGM11412. The sequence goes on from JAZUAJ010000003.1 coordinate 223,859, forward strand.
AGCGTTGTTTCATAGTCGCCTAAATGGCAAAGCCCGTAAGCTGAATGTTCGTTACCACCCATAGCCTTTATAAGCCTACTAATTTCCCTTGCACCGCGCGCCATAAGCGAGCCTTTTAGCGTGGTATATCCACCACCGTCAAGCATACCGGCGGCAATACCGAATACGTTTTTTGACGCTGCGCCTATTTCGTTACCTATAATATCGTCGCCATAATAAAAGCGAATTAAATTACTTCTAAAACTGTCTGCCAAAAATTTAGTTAATTCTACGCTATAAGAATCAATAACCATACAGTTAGGCTTGCCCAAAACGAATTCTTCAATATGCCCAGGTCCAAGCCAAACGGCAACGTTTTCTTTTTTAACGCCACACTCAATAGCAACTTCGGAAAGCCTTTTACCGCTTTCAACTTCTAAGCCTTTCATACATAAAACGACCTTTTGCTCGCTTAAACCAAGTTTTTTAAGGTCGTTAAGCACCGCGCGTAGCGATTGGCTTAAAACCGAAATTATTATAATATCACTTTGCAAAACGTCACTTAAATTGCAAGTGAGTTTAACGTTTTTATTAAGCGTTACGTATTTGTTTTTTCCCGTGGTTATTAAAATTTGATAAGATGCGCCGTCTTCCCTACCGTATTCAATAACGTCGTGGCCGTTACTTGATAAATACCAAGTGATAAAACTACCCCATCTACCACAGCCTATAACTGAAACTTTCATAATACTCCTAAAATTATTCAGTTAATATTGCAAGTAAAACTATACCTATAAGCGTTGCAAAAATTGCAATATAGTGCTTAAACGATAATTTTTCTTTTAAGAAAATTCTACTCCAAACAACTGAAAGAACGCAGTAAGAAGAAATCATAGGTAAAAATTGTACCATTGGCGAAGCAACAACCGCCATGTAAAATATTTGACCTATCGTTTCACAAATACCGCCAAAAACTAAGAATTTGCTAAATGGAACGGTTGATTTTTGAATAGTTCCGTCTTCTAAAACTTCTTCTTTATTTATTTTAAAGAACGCTTGCTTTTTAACGAATTTAACCCAAATAAATGCAAAAATTGCAAAGCAAAGTGACGTAAATTCAAACGCCGTGTTAGCGGAATAGTCGCTAACGAAAATTTCTAAATCGTAAACGATTTCGTCGCCAACGGTAGCAATAGCGTCTAAGAATAAATAAATAATAGGAATTAAAATTGCTATGAAACTTGAAGTGTATTTAAAGTCTTTACCTTGCGTTCTAATCTTTTTAATTTCATCGTCTTCGTGATATTCTACGTAGCCAAGCCAAATAATACCAAAAGTTATTAAAAGAACGGCTAAAATTTCAAATACGCCAAGTGAAACGGGTTCGCTTAATACTCCAACACCGCCTAAAATAGCAATTAACAAAAGTGCAAGCGAGCCACTCGCGTTACAAATAGGGCTTGAAATTGAAAGTTCAATATATCTTAAACCAACGTAGCCTATAACCATTGCAAGTAAGTATAAAAACGCTACCGGCAAATAGTAAATAAAGTCCATAGGCTTAAAGTCGGTATAAAACAAACTTAATAAAAACGCGTTTTCAGTTTCTAAAAGTTTATCCCCAAAAATTGCAGTAACTATAAGCGTAATTACCGCGTGTAAACCCATTATAACGCCAACGGCAAAAATAACGCGCCAATGGCTACTATTATCTTTTTGTACAGTACCCTTTTTAGAAAAAAGGTCTGAACCGCTCCAAGAAACAAGTGCAATAAGTGCAAAAATAAAATAAATCATAATAAAAATCTCCTTTTGTAAAATTAGTAAAAAATAATTAAGTTAAGAGATTTTTTAGATGTCTATTAAATGAGCGTTAAGTAGTTCTTGAACGGAACGTAAAATACCAAGTTTAGCGTGGTAGAACGTCAATCCGCCTTGAAAATAAACTGCGTAAGGCGGTCTAATAGGTCCGTCTGCCGAAAGTTCTATTGAAGAACCTTGAACGAAAGCACCTGCCGCCATAATAACGTTGTTTTCATACCCCGGCATATAACCTGGAATAGGCGTAACGTAACTATCAACCGGGGCGGCGGACTGTATGCCTTTGCAAAACGCGCACATACCTTGTTCACTATTAAGTTCAACGGCTTGAATAATATCGTGCCTGCTTTCTTTTCCGTTAGGAATTGCTTTAAAGCCTAATTTTTCATAGAAATTTGCCGCAAAAATTGCGCCTTTTAACGCTCCCGCCGTAACGGTTGGCGCTAAAAAGAAACCTTGGTAAAACTTTTGCAAAACGCCAAGCGTTGCACCAACTTCTTGACCAAGCCCTGGTGCTGAAAGCCTAAACGCGCACCTTTTAACAAGTTCTTCTTTACCGCAAATGTAACCGCCGATAGGCGCTAAACCACCACCTGGGTTCTTAATTAAAGAGCCAACTGTTAAATCTGCGCCAACGTCACTTGGCTCGATAGTTTCAACAAATTCGCCGTAACAGTTATCTAACATAACTATAAGTTCTGGCTTTATTGACTTAACAAAGGCAATAAGTTCGCCTATTTGTTTAACGGAAAAAGTAGGTCGTGTACTATAACCTTTCGAGCGTTGAATTGTAACCATTTTGGTTTTTTCATTTATCGCTTTTTTAATGCCGTCATAGTCGAAAGTGCCGTTATTTAAAAGGTCAACTTGTTTATAAGTTACACCGTATTCAAAAAGTGAGCAAGTTGACTTGCGAATACCTATAACTTCTTCAAGCGTGTCGTAAGGCGCGCCAACGGGTGATAAAAGTTCGTCACCTGGGAGCAAATTTGCCGAAAGCGCAACGGTTAAAGCGTGTGTTCCGCAAGTAATTTGCGGTCTAACCAAAGCGCTTTCCGTATGAAAAACGTCACTATAAACTTTTTCGAGTTTATCTCTACCGATATCGTCGTAACCGTAGCCCGTTGTAGTTTGAAAACAAGAAACGTCTACCCTATTTTTTTGCATTGCGTAAAGCACTTTGTTTTGGTTGTATTCGGCAATTTCGTCAATTTTATCAAAGCGGGGTTTAAGTTCGTTTAAAATAGTTTCGCCCATTTTGTAAACCTTAGACGAAACGCCAAGTTCGTTATACATTTGTTCGTTCATAAATTCACCTTGAACGTATTTTAGCATAAATTTGACTTAATAGTCAAATATATAAAAATAGTTTACAAAAAAAATTGCCACGCTTTTAACGCGTAGCAAATTTTAATTATTTTTAAAAAATATTTTGAGTACCGCACGAACAAAGCGCGGTGGTTTAAAACAAAAAATATGCATATTTTACCTACCTTTTGTTTTATTATATTCAAAACGTTGTTATAAAGTTCTTAACGCTTCAATTGCTTCTTTCATATCCGGCGCGTTAAACACCGTTGAGCCTGCAACTAAAACGTTTGCACCAGCCCTTTTAACTTCGGGTGCGTTTTCAATGGTTATGCCACCGTCAACTTCTAATTCAATATCAAAACCGCTTTCATCAATATATTTTTTAAGTTCGCTAATTCTTTCAAGTGAGTTTTGAATAAACTTTTGCCCACCAAAACCCGGGTAAACCGACATAATTAAAACCATATCGCAATAAGGTAAAAGTTCTTTTAATACGGATACGGGCGTGTCGGGCTTAATTGAAATACCGCTTTTAACGCCTAAACTTCTAATTTTTTTAAGTAAGTCTATTAAATTTTCACTCGTTGCTTCGTAGTGAATTGTTAAATAGTCAGCACCCGCTTTTGCAAATGCTTCAATATATTTTTCGGGGTTTACTATCATAAGGTGAACGTCTAAAACGGAAGACGTAAACTTTCTCAAATCACTTACCATTTTAACGCCAAAGTTTAAGTTTGGAACGAAAGTTCCGTCCATAACGTCAACGTGAATAAAGTCAGCTTTTGCAGTTTCAAGGTCTTTAATTGCTTTTCCCATATACATATAGTTTGCCGATAAAATAGACGGTGCTATTTTAATATTTTTAGCCATAATACACTCCTTTAAAAATCATTATATTTTTAGATTATATCGTATTTTTTAATTATTTTTCAATTCTATATAGTTGCGCCTTAACTGTCCGCACGCGCCGTCAATATCTGCGCCGTTTAATCTTCTAACCGTTGCGGAAATTCCGCCCTTTTCAAGCAATCCTACAAAAGCGTAGGCTTCTTTTTCGGTGGTAGATTTTAAACCGCTTTCCTTAACTTCGTTAAGCCTAATAACGTTTACGTGGCAAGGCTTTCCTTTTAATAGTTTTATAAGTTCGTTAGCGCACTCCTTAGTGTCGTTTTCGCCTTTAACAAGCGAATATTCAAAAATGTAACGCCTACCCGTTTTTTCAAAATAGTATGCACAAGCCTTTAAAATATCTTCTATTGAATAAGCGTTTGCAATAGGCATTAACTGTTTACGCCTTTCGTTAAACGGTTGGTGAAGAGATATCGTTAAATTAACGGGCAAACCTTCTTCGCTAAACTTATAAATTTCTTTAACTAAACCGCAAGTAGATAAACTAATATTTCTTAAACTAACGTTTAGCCCGTTATCGCTTGATATGAGTTTTAAAAATTTAACGGTATTATCGTAATTGTCAAACGGCTCGCCACTACCCATTAAAACAACGTTGGTTACCGCCCTATTTTTAATTGTACCACCGTTTATTTTGTTTACCTTTGCAACGGTTGCAAGCATTTCGCCCGCGGTTAAGTTTCTAACTAATCCACCTATCCCAGAAGCGCAAAATTTACAACCCATACGGCAACCTACTTGCGTTGATAAACATTGAGTGTTACCGTAATTATTTTTCATATACACGCCTTCAACAATGTTTCCGTCACTTAACAAAAACAAATATTTAATAGTTCCGTCAACGGAAACGAGCGTTTGTTCAACTTTTACCGCACTATTTTCATATTCTAATAAAAGTTTTTCTTTTAAAGTGTTTGGAATATTAGAAATTTCGTTTATATCAAGCCCGCTTGCAAGAGCCGTGTAAATTTGCGTTGCCCTAAAAGGCTTTTCACCTAAATCTTTAATTAAGGCGCACAATTCGCTATATGATAAATCTTGTAAAATCTTCATTATTTTATCCTTTTAAATTTAGCAACGTAAAAACCTGCCCCGCTTGATATATGCGGTAAAAATTGTAAGCCTACTTCTTGCTTTTCGTTATTTAATAAACAATTAAAATCTTCTGCAATAAAATTAGCGTTCTCTTTTAAGAATTTTTTAGCAATTTCAACGTTTTCACGCTTTAAAATTGAGCAAGTTGAATAATATAAATATCCGCCAACTTTAACGTATTTGCAAACGTTATTTAAAAGTTTTAATTGAATTTTTGTAAGTTCGCTAATAGAGTTTAAATCTCTATTTAGTTTTATATCGGGATTGTCTTTTATAACGCCTAAACCGCTACAAGGCGCATCACATAAAACTGCGTCAAACAAACTATCGTAATCGCCGTTATAAACGGTACTATCGGCGTTTATTGCCGTTACGTTATCTTTTTTCATACGCTTTGCGTATGATTTTATAAGTTCGGTGCGATGCTCGTGAAGTTCAAGCGCGGTAACGCTATTAAACTTACTTGAAAGTAGCACGGCTTTTCCGCCCGGTGCAGAACAAGTATCAAGTAAGTTGTTTCCGCTTTCTACCACGCTACAAATTGCAACACTACCTATTGACTGAAAAGTATAAATACCGTCATAAAAATCTTCGTTCATTTTAAAGTTTTTAACTTCAAAACAATTTTCAAACGGTGTTTTTTGATATTCTTTATTTAAATTTTTTAAATATTCTTCGCCGTTTACGCCCGTATTAAAAGTTAAATAAGTGCGCGAAGTGTCTTCTTGCATTATTTTTTCGGCTTTTTCTAAACCGTAGTCTTTTACAAGTTCGTTAATAGCGAAAAGCGGATACGAATATTTAATTGAAAGCCCAAAATTCCCCTTTTCTTCTAAACTAACACCGTTTCTTATATAGTTTCTTAAAACGGCGTTTACAAAGCCCGAAGTTCCACCTTTACCCAACTTTTTAATAAGTTCAACGCACGCATCGGTTACGATATGCGGTGGCGTTTTTAGGTAAATTATTGAGTATAAACCTATTTTAAGCATTACTTTTATTTTTTGCTTTGGCATTTTTTTGCAAAGTTTAGAAATAATATATTCTAAGGTTATATCTTTATCAAGAACGCCGTAACAAATTTTTGTTGTTTGCGCGCGCGTGCTTTCTCTAATTTGCACGTCTAAAAGCGCTTGTTTAACAAACGCTTTTTCGCTATAAACCTTATTTAAAATATTATAACTATCGTAAAAAGTAATAACCATTATTTAAAAGTATAACCTATTGGAATTTTTTTGCCAAGTAAAAACTGCTTAACGTCTAAACGCTTGCTACCTTCAAGTTGTAATTCTTTAACTTTTATAGAGCCTTGTTTAGTGCCTATAATAAGACCGTTTTGAATATCGCTACTTAAAACTTTGCCTATATCTCCGCTTTCATTTATAACTTCGGCTTTAAAAATTTTAAGCATTTTACCGTCTAAATAAGTAAACGCGCAAGGCCAAGGGTTTAAACCGTGAATTAAATTAACAATTTCACGCGCGGATTTATTAAAATCAATTAAACCGTCGCTTTTTGAAAGCATTTTAACGTGAGTAGCGTCTTGCTCGTTTTGCATTAATGGCGTTAAAGTGCCGTTTTCAAGTTCGTTAAGTGCTTTTACAATGAGTTTAGCACCGATATTTGAAAGTCTTTCAAAAAGTTCGCCCGCCGTTTCATATTCGCCTATATCCGTGCTTTCTTGCATTAAAATATCACCCGTGTCAACACCAAGCGCCGTTTGCATAATGGTTACGCCCGTTTGCTTTTCGCCGTTAATTATTGCCCATTGAATAGGTGCAGAACCGCGGTATTTTGGTAAAAGAGATGCGTGTATGTTTATTACGCCGTATTTAGGGATATCTAAGATTTCCTTTGAAAGTATTTGACCGTAAGCGCAAGTAACTATAACGTCTGGATTAAGGGCTTTTAAATCTTCAACGCCCGTTTTACTAATTTTTTCATAAGAAAGCGTTTTAAGGTTTAAATTTTGCGCTTCAACTTTAACGCAACAAGGCGTAATAATTGCTTTTCTACCAACGGGTTTATCAGGCTGGGTAACAACGGCTAAAATTTTATGGTTTGAATTGTAAATTTCCCTTAATGCTTTAACGGCAAAGTCGGGAGTGCCCATAAAAACTATATTCATGTTAAACCTCTGTTCTTAAATTATCTGCCTTATCAACGTATAAAACACCGTTTAAATGGTCGTTTTCGTGGCAAATTGCCTTTGCTAAAAAATCTTCGGCAACAAGCGTTTTAACGTTGCCGTATCTATCTTGATATTTTACGGTGAGTTTTTTAGGACGCCTAACGTCGCCCCATTTTCCCACTACGCTTAAACAACCTTCAACACCGTATTGAGAACCGCTTTGCTCTAAAATTACGGGGTTTATCATTTCGTAATAGCCACCGTCAACGTCTACTATAAAAATTCGCCTTAAAACGCCTACTTGCGGAGCGGCTAAGCCCGCACCTTCGGCTTTAATTAAAGTTTCACGCATATCGTCTAAAAGTTGGTGTGTTTTTTCGCCAAAATCAGTTACTTCAAAACACTTTTTTCTTAAAACTTCATCACCTATTTGCACAATTTTTCTTATTGCCATATATATTACCTCAACTTAAACTGTTTGGATTAACTTCTAAATAACAGCACACGTTTTTACCGTCAAACTCGCTTGCAACGCTATAAAAATTATCAATAATTTTATTGTTGCCCGTTTTAATTCTTGCAAGAACTTGATAGCGGTATTTGTTATTTATGCGCTTTACAGGGCTTTTCATTTTGTTAAAATATATAAATTCGCTCGCGTTTTCATCGCGAATTTCTTTGCATTTGTAAAATACGTTTTTAAGCGTATCTAACGCTATTTCATCGTTATCGCTTTCAACCATAAGCCTTAAAATAGTTGCAAACGGCGGGAAATGCGACGCCTTTCTTAACGTAACTTCTTTATTAAAAAAGCGGTTATAATCATACTCTATTGCGTCGTTTAACACAGAGTTTTTAGGGCTAAAAGTTTGCAAAACCACCTTGCCTTTTTTATCTGCTCTTCCGCTACGACCTGCAACTTGCGTAATAAGTTGGAAAGTACGCTCGCTTGCGCGATAATCGGAAAAATATAAACTCATATCGCCGTCAAGTATGCCAACCAACGTAACCCCTGGGAAATCGTGCCCCTTGGCTATCATTTGAGTGCCCACTAAAATATCGGCGTTTCTATCGCCAAACTCTTTTAAAATTTTATAATGACCTTCTTTGTTTTGCGTGGTATCATTGTCCATACGGAGTATTTTAGCGTTTGGAAACAAATTATTAAGGTCTTCAACAACTTTTTGAGTACCCGTACCACTATAATGAACGTTAACGCTACCACAGTCAGGACAACCGCTTGGCATTTTATAAGTAGTTCCGCAATAGTGGCATTTTAAATTATTTTCGTATCTATGATACGTTAAAGACACGTCGCAATAAGCGCATTTAGCCACAAAACCACACTCTCTACATATAATTTTTTGAGAATATCCGCGCCTATTTAGGAAAATTATTGCTTGATTACCGCTATTTAGCGTTTCTTCAAGTTCGAATTTTAACGCTTTTGAAAATGCCGAAATATTACCGCTTTTAATTTCGCTACGCATATCGGCAATAATAATTTCGGGCATAGGTTTTTTGTTTACCCTTTCTTTTAAAGTTGCCAAACTAAATTCGCCGTTTACCGCGCTTAAATACGTTTCAATTTTTGGCGTTGCACTACCTAAAACGAGTTTTGCGTTATTATATTTTGCTCTAAAAAGCGCAAGTTCACTCGTAACGTAACGCGGTGAAGTTTCACTTTCGTAACTTTGTTCGTGCTCTTCGTCAATAATAATTACGCCTAAATTTTCAAGCGGAGCAAAAATAGCGCTTCTTGCACCTATTGCAACCTTTGCCTCGCCACTTCTTAAACGCCACCACTCGTCGAATTTTTCGCCCGCAGATAGACCGCTGTGAAGTATTGCACATAAATCGCCAAACCTACCGCGAAGGCGTGAAAACATTTGCGGTGTTAAAGCAATTTCGGGAACTAAAAATATTGCGGTTTTACCGTCGTTTATACATTTTTCTATAAGATTTAAGTAAACTTCGGTTTTACCACTACCCGTAACACCGTGAATAAGGGTTGGTTTTGTTGAATTATTAACTATTTCAATAGCGTTTTTTTGCTCGCTTGTTAAAACCACTTTGTTTTTAGTTTCTAAAACGTTTTTGTACGGCGTGCGGTTAATTCTAACTTTTTTAACTTGAACGTAGCCTTTTTTAATTAGCGTTGAAACGGTAGACGGAGAGAATTTTTCACTAAGTTCGCTTTGCAACGTTTCGCCGTTTAAACTTAAAAAGTTTAAAATTTCCTTTTGCTTTTCCGCACTCTTTTTTAACGAATTTAAAACTTCTTTAAGCGAATTTTCACTTAAAGCAAGACAAATTGAATTGTGGAATTTTTCTCTCACTTTACCTTTGCGCATTTCGGCGGTTAAAAAAAGCCTTAGCGTTAGCGACTTTGAAACGTAATATTTGTTAGACACGTAATTTGCAAGTTCTAAACACTCTTTTGTAAGTGCGGGCACGTCTTCAACAAGCCTAATTATTGGTTTTAATTTACTTTCGGGCAAGGTTGAAGTTTGTTTAAGGTTAATAACAAAGCCTAAAATTTTGCGGTTGCCAAAAGGCACGATAACTCTGCTACCCGCCGTTACGGGAAGCGAATTTACCGTGTAATCGAATATTCTATCAAGTTCACTTGTGGCAATATCCACTATAACTTCGGCTATCATACGCACCTTAAAAAAGTAAAATGAGTAAAAAAAGCCAACGGCAAAAGTTATGCCGTAGGCTTAAAAATTAGTTGTTTACAACAGAAATTTTATTGTCAAGTATTTCATAAGCGGCGGCAGTAAGCGGTTTTTGATTGTTTAATACGGCCGTGCTGTTTTGCGTTTTAGAAATGTCGATAAGTTGCCTTGCACGCTTTGACGCTACTACGCATAAAACATACTTAGAACCGTCGTATTTCTCGCCTAAATTTTTAATAAGTTCGTCAGTTGCTGGTTCGTTAATCATATATGTAAACTCCTTTATAAAAAATTATTCTACGTTTTGAATTTGCTCGCGCAATTTTTCAATTTCGCATTTTAATAAAAGCGCGGTGTCTGTAACGATTATATCGTTAGACTTACTGCAAACCGTGTTTGCTTCGCGGTTAAACTCTTGAATTAAAAAGTCTAAACGCTTGCCCGCTTCGTTCCCGTCTTCACAAATTTTTCTAAACTGTGATACGTGGCTATTTAATCTTGTAAGTTCTTCGTCAATATTGCTCTTATCGGCAAAAATGGCAACTTCTTGTAAAAGCCTTGTTTCGTCAACTTGAACGTTTGACAAAATTTCACTTACCCTATCGCTTAATTTTTTAGCGTATTCTTGTTTAATGAGCGGAGCACGCGTGGCAATTTTACTTACTAAACTTTCAACTACGTTTATTCTTTCAAGCATATCCGCCTTTAATTTTTGGCCTTCAAATTCGCGCATTTCGTTTAAACTAATTAACGCCTCCGTTATAACCTTTTCTAAAATGCAAGAAATTTCTTCAAGGTTAACTTCGCTTTGAGTTTGTTTAACAACGTCAGGCGATTTGAGTAAAGTGTTTAAAGTAAAATCGTTTTTAAGTTCTAAAAATTCTTCGCTTAAAAGTTTGCTTGCGTTATAATAAGATTTTGCAAGCGCTAAATCAACTTCAAGTTGAGTTTCACTTTCCGCTTCGTTTTTATAATTTATAAATAAATCTAATTTACCGCGTTTAACGCTACTTTGAACGGTTTTCCTAATAAGGTCGTCAAGAGCGATAAACGAGCGCGGATATTTAGCGTTAATGTCTAAAAACCTATTGTTTACGGTGCGAACTTCAACGCTAACCGCAATTCCGTTTTCTTTATATTCGGCTTTACCGTAGCCTGTCATACTTTTCATATTTCACCTAAAATTTAAAGGTATTTTGCTAACTTAGTTTATAAAATAATAAACTAATTATATATTAACATAGTTTTTTTTATTTATCAAGTGCTAAAAGGCTAATAAATTCATTTTCATCAATAATTTTTACGCCTAAAGCCTTGGCTTTATCAAATTTTGAGCCTGCTTCTTCGCCCGCAAGCACAACGGTAGTAAGTTTTGATACAGACGACATAATTTCACCGCCTAAACTTTCAATAATTGCGCCCGCTTCACTTCTCTTATAGTTTTTTAAAGTGCCCGTTAAAACGAATTTTTGCCCTTTAAAAATTTGTTTTTTGCCACTATCGCCAACAAAACTTTTTGGCGAAACGCCTAAACTAAATAAAGTTTCAATTTCGTTTAAATTATTTTCATTTTGAAAATAATCAACTAAGTCTTGCGCGGTTATTTCGCCAACGTCTTTAATTGACACAAACTCTAAATAAGTAGCGTTTTTAAGTTCATTAACGGTTGGATATAATTTAGCAAGGTCTTTTGCAGTCTTTTTACCTATTCCGTCTATGCCGAGCGCTAAAATAAACGATGCAAATTGTGGATTTTTTGAGTTTTGAATAGCGTCGATAACGTTTTGCGCTTTTTTAATTTTAAAGCCTTCTAATTTAAGCAAATCGTCAACGGTTAACGTGTATAACTGTGAAAATTTTGTAACGCCGAGTTCGTCGTAAAGTTGACCTGCCGTCATTTCCGAAAAACCTTCTATATTCATAGCGTCTTTTGAAGCAAAGTGGCAAAGCGCGCCAACAACGCGTGGCTTACAGTTTAAATTTGGGCAAAAAATATTTGCTCCGTCTTCATAAATTTGCGCGCCACAATACGGGCAAACCGTAGGCTTTATAACGTCAACGCAAGTTTCATTATTTTCGGTTGCACCTAAAATTTCGGGTATAACTTCGTTACTGCGCCTAATTAACACACGGCTACCTATTTTTACGTTTTTTCTTAAAATATCGCCGTAATTATTAAGCGTTGCTTTTCTTACCGTTGCGCCCGCAAGTTCAACGGGGCTAACGAGAGCAAGCGGTGTAAGTTTACCCGTTCTTCCAACTTGCCAAACAACGTTTTCAACTATGGTTGTGGTTTCTTCCGCCTCAAATTTAAACGCCATAGCATAGCGTGGAAATTTATCGGTATATCCTAACTTTTCACGAAGTGAATAATCGTTTACTTTTATAACTACACCGTCGGTTAAATAATCGATATTTTTTCTTTCAACTTCAATTTCTTTTATATATTCTTCAATTTCGCTAAGCGATTTAGCAACCTTTAAAAAGCCGTAAACTTTAAAACCGTTTTTAACTAAAAAGTCAAAGCACTCAGTTTGAGAATTTATAATACTGTCTTGAATATAGTTTACGTTATAAAATAAAATTTCGGGCTTGCGCTTTTCAGTTTCGCTCGGGTCTAAATTTCTAATAGCCCCCGCAACGGCGTTACGCGCGTTTTTTAAAACTTCGGTTGCAGTTTCGTTGTATTTTTTAAGGTTTGAAAGTTTAATTACCGCCTCGCCTTGCACTTCAATAACGCCCTTATAATCAATTTCAAGCGGGAAAGTTTTTATTGTTAAAACTTGGCTTGTTACGTCTTCACCAACAATGCCGTTTCCACGCGTTGTTGCCCTAACGAATTTTCCGTTTTCATAAGTAAGCGAAATTGTTAAACCATCGTACTTATACTCAACCGTATACTCTGGTTTTTCGTTTGATAATTTTTCAACTTTTTGAGTAAAATTTTCAAGTTCTTCGTGCGTTAAACTTTTGTCTAAACTGTAAAGCCTATTTATATGAGTATGCTTTTTAAAAGCCGAAATAGGCTCACCGCCAACACGCCTTGTTGGAGAGTTAAAAAGCACCCTATTTTCTTGTTTTTCTAACTTTAATAATTCGTCGTATAACTTGTCATACTCGCCGTCGGAAACGGACGGGTTGTCAAGCACGTAATACTCGTGCGCGTACCTATTTAAAAGTTTAACAAGTTCTTCCATTTTAGACATAATTTTTACACCTTAAACTATATTTTTTGCGATTATATCGCATATTTTAACTAATTTTCTATTTTTAACGGAGCAAGTTCGGCAGACAACGTTTTAATGCCTGCACTCGTAAACGAAACGTCAATAAACTTACCGTCACTTTTAAGCGCAATAACAATTCCCTTGCCAAATTTAGCGTGAAAAACCTTTGTTCCCACCCTAAACTTTCCTAAATTATCGGTCTTTTTTGGAGAGCCGAAATTATAGCCCGTTGAAAAGCTTTTAGTTTTTCCGTAACTATAAGAAGGCTCGTCTGGATAATAACCGTAATCGCTACCGTCTTTATTATAAGAGTTGTAACTTCTATATTGCGAGTTGCCGTATCCGCCGTTATTCCCGTATTGAGAATATCTATTATAGCCGTTATCGAAAACTTTTAAAAGCGGTTGAATTTCCTTTAAAAACCTACTTTCAGTAGTTATAGAACGCGTGCCGTATAAGTACCTACTACGCGCCCTTGTTAAAAATAAATTTCGCTTTGCGCGCGTAATTGCAACGTACATAAGCCTACGCTCTTCTTCTAACTCTTCTTCACTATTCACCGCGCGTGAAATAGGAAATATAGTTTCGTCAAGACCAACCACGAAAACGGTGCTAAATTCAAGCCCTTTAACCGAGTGCACCGTTGCAACGGTAACGTAGTTTGAAGAATCCATATCGTCGGTATCGGAACTAAGCGTTATTGAACTTAAATAATCGGTAACGGTTGCGTCTTTATTAGCCTTTTCAAATTCAATGGCGGAGTTTACAAGTTCGTCAATATTCATTTTCTTTTCTTGGTTTTCTTCGGTATTTTCTTCGTATTGAGAAATAAAGTTGGTTTTTGAAATTATTTCTTTTAACAAACCGGAAATTGACAAACTGCCACTTGATAACACAAGATTATAAATAAGGTCTTTAAACTCTTTAATTCGTTCTTTTGCGCCCTTATTAAGCGGTAAACTTTCAGCATCTAAAAGCGCTTCGTATACCGACATTTGTTCTTCACCGCACTTAGTTAAAATAGCGTTAATAGACTTGTCGCCAATGCCTCTACGCGGAACGTTAATAACTCTTAAAATTGCTTCGCTATCAAGCGGATTAGAAACTATTCTTAAATAAGCGGTTAAGTCTTTAATTTCTTTTCTATCAAAGAACTTAAAACCGCCAAAAACTTTGTACGGAATATTGTATTTTAAAAACTCTTGTTCAAACGAGCGTGAAAGTGCATTAATACGCATTAAAACGGCAAAATCACTTGCTTTTGCGCCCCTATTTATAGCGTTTTTAATTCTAATTGCAACGTTTTGAGCCTCGTCTGACTCTTCGTTGGCAACGTTTAATTCAACTTGACTGCCCGCATCGTTTTCAGTCCATAAAGTTTTGTTTTTACGCGCTGTGTTATTTTTAATAATTAAGTTTGCAACGTTTAAAATATTTTTAGTTGAACGATAGTTTTGTTCAAGTTTGTAAACTTTTGCGCCTTTAAAATCGTGCTCAAAACCCAAAATGTTAGAAATTTTTGCACCACGCCAACCGTAAATACTTTGGTCATCATCACCAACAACGAAAATGTTTTTATATCCGCTTGCAAGTATTTTAATAATTTTATATTGAACGGTGTTAGTATCTTGAAACTCGTCAACGTGAACGTATTTAAAGCGGTTGCTGTAATACTCTCTAATTTCATCGTTTTCCATAAACAAATTGAGAGTTTTTATAAGCAAATCGTCAAAGTCAAGAGCGTTACTTTCTTTTAACTGTTTTTCATATTTTACAAAAATTTCGGTTATTTCGCCAATATTTTTAAGTTTAAAATTTTCTTCTTTGAACTCACGCGGAGAAAGCCCGTCGTTTTTAGCCATAGAAATACAGTTTTTTGCAAGTTTTAAAAACTTTTCTGGTTCTAATTCCATTTCGGTAATAATGCGTTTTAAAACCCTTTCTTTATCATCTTCACTATAAATAGAAAAATTCTTTTCGTAGCCAAGCGCACCTATTGCAGAACGCAAAATTTTAACGCACATTGAGTGAATTGTTGAAACCCACATACCGTTAAGCGAACCTATCATACGTTCTAAGCGGGCTTTCATTTCATCACTTGCCTTGTTGGTAAAAGTAATTGCTAAAATATCTTGCGGATTAACGTTTTTTTGCATAACTAAATATGCAATTCTATTAGTTAAAACACGAGTTTTACCACTACCCGCACCCGCAATAACGAGTATTGCACCTTCAGTATCTTTTACGGGTAAAATTTGAGCACTATTAAGTTGTTGAATTGAATAATTTTCCATAATAAAACCTTACGTTTATTATAACATAATAAACACTATTTTTCAAGCGTATAATTATATTTAACGCTTTATTTATAATTTTTTGCTTACACGCCAAAAATCGTTTGCAAAAATTATTATTATATGCTAATATTTAATTACTAAATAACGGCCTCATGGTCAAGAGGTTAAGACGTTGCCCTCTCAAGGCAAAATCAGGGGTTCAATTCCCCTTGGGGCTACCAGAAAAAGACTCAGGATTGGATACAATCTTGAGTCTTTTTCAATTAAATCCGTCTTCGTCGGAATAAATCCACTTTGTGGATGAAATCGCTATGCGATGAAATCCCGTTTACGCGGGATTAGAGATGGCGGATTTAATTTCATCTGAGGTGACACACCGAAGATTTCATCCTGCAAAGCAGGATTTCATTAGAAGTGCTTTTTTACTTTGATTATTGGGGAATTGAACGGGTGGGAATTGGCAACTTACAAGTTTATTCTTTTAATTTAGTTGCCAACAAACAGTAGCCACCTACTGTTTGCCACACAGGCGTGATAGTGAAAGCGGAGCAATTCCCCTTGGGGCTACCAGAAAAAGACTCAGGATTGGATACAATCTTGAGTCTTTTTCAATTAAATCCGCCTTCGTCGGAATTAATCCACTTTGTGGATGAAATCGCTATGCGATAAAATCCCGCTTACGCGGGGTTAGAAATGTCGGATTTAATTTCATCTGAGGTGGCACACCGAAGATTTCATCCAAACTCGTTTGGATTTCATCCTGCAAAGCAGGATTTCATTAGAAATGCTTTTTACTTTGCTTATAGGGGAATTGAACGGGTGGGAATTATTTTTTAATTATGCACTTGCTAAACTTAAAAATTAAAGGTTCTACTATTTACAAAAAGTTTAAATTGTAGTAAAATAATTATATTATTTTTTTTACTAAGGACTAATTATGAAAAAGAAATTAACTATTGCAGAAACACTTGCAAAGCGCAATTATAAGCCACCACACAAATTCATATCGTTTTTATATAAAACCATTATGGTTGATATTTGCGGTAAAAAATACAATCCTAAATTCCACATTATTGATAGCGTTGCCGACTATGACGGCCCTTGCTTTGTAATATTTAATCACCTTTCAAGAATAGACCACCTTTACGTATGCGGTGCTTGCTACCCAAGAATTACAAATATGATGGCGGGTTATTGCGAATTTTTTAGGCAAAAATTCTCGCTCATATTTAATTTAAACAAAGTTATTCCTAAAAAACAATACACAGCGGACTCTTTACCTATAAGAGCCGTAAGTAAGGTTTTAAAGAAAGGCGGTTGCGTAACTTTTGCGCCCGAAGGTTTAGCAAGTGATTTTGGTGGAAATAAACCGATAGTTCCCGGAACAAGCAAAATGTTTAAGCATTTTAAAGTGCCCGTATTTTTATGCTATTTAGAAGGTCAATATCTTCAAAGCACTAAGGTTTGTTTAGATGAGCGCCTTGGCGAAACCCACGCTACCCTTTCGCTCTTATTTTCTAAAGACGACGTTCAAAACCTTTCCGTTGAAGAAATGGACGATATTATTAACGAAAAGTTTAGGCGCAACGAATACGAGTGGAACAAAGAAAAGAAAATTAAGTGGAAAACTTACGATAGAATTTGCCACCGCTTAGAAGATATTTGCTACAAATGCCCTAAATGCAAACAAGAATTTACTATGAAAGGCGAAGGCAACAAAATTGAGTGCTTAAACTGCGGTAACGGTGCTACTATGGACGATTATTACGTATTCCACCCTTATAAAGATGCCGTTATCCCCGATTCTCCACACGATTGGTTCCAACAACAAAGGGTTGATATTATTAAAGAAATTCGTGAAAACCCTAATTACGTATTTGAAGACGAGTGCAAAATTGGCAATTTAGACGAGTATAAACTTTTAAAAGGCAAAAATACAAGCAACATTGTTGGCGAAGGAAAGTTAAGAATTGACCATAGCGGCATGCACTACGTAGGCACAAGAAATGGCGAGCCTTACGAATTCCACGCTGATTACAAGCAACTTTACACGCTTATTACGGAAGTTGATTCAAGTTACTTTAACTTCTATTTAAACGGCGAATATTTTGACGTGTTCCCTAAACACCAAACTGTTGGCAAAATTATTTTACTTGTTGAAGAAATGCACCGTTATCACGTAAACTTTTATAAAAACTTTAAGTGGAACGACTATATGTACGAAGGCTTAGAACTTGGCATAGACGTTAAGTAAAAAAATAAAAAGTAGGCAAAAATTTGCCTACTTTTTTATTATGCTTTTATAAAATTTTCAATTTCGTTAAAATCTAAAATATTAGAAGATATCGCAAAAATTGCGTTAAATTCTTTTAAAATTGAGCCCGTTATATCGCTATTAAACTTAGCGTCGTACCACTTAGAAAGTTTTATAATATACGGAACGAAAGGCGCGTTTATTTTTGATATATCAACAAAACCAAAGGCATTTTCAAAGTCTTTTAAAACACCCGCTTTATTTGCCTTAAAGTATAAATACAAAAGCAAATTTTCATTAGTTTCTTCAAGCGTTGGTCTAAACTTTTCACTTTTTGAAAACACGTTATTATACATTTCGCTACACAAATTCATTATTACGTTAAAGGCTGTTTTTATTATACCTTGCACGTCAATTTGCTCGTTTAAAACTTCGGTTAAAGGCTCTAATTTAGGCTCAACTTTAATTTCTACTATATCTTCAACTTTCGGCTTAACCGCCGTTTTAAAGTCTTTAATTTGCTCACCTTTAACAGCGGTTTTCGGCTCTAAAATTTTAACGCTTTCGCTTTTAGCCGTTTCATTATATTTAGTTTTTAAACCGCCGTTATTATCGCCTGGCACAGTAGACGACGTGTGGTTGACAAGCCCCTATTTTAGGAACGTATTTACCCTTTGTCGTCCTGCCATCTTGGCTAACGTCATCGGTGCTAATATGGTAAATTGCACCTATTCTATCAACCACGGTAAGCAACGCTTTATCTACTTGCTTTAAGCAATTTGCAAAAACTACACACTCGTTTAGTTTTTCATCGCCAAGGTCGGCAATTTTAACGCCCTTTCTTGCTCTTGACGTTTTAGTTATCGTACCCGTAAGAACTTTTTTAAACGTACCAAAACTTGTAACTATTAGCGCTTCGGTATCTAAATCGTCGTCAATAAGTGTTGCATAAACAACGCTATCGTTTGCGCCTAAGTCAATACCCTTTACACCGCCCGCAACTCTACCTTGAACGGGAACTTCGTTTTCTGCGCGTAAAGTTATACCCTTTTCAGTTATAAAGAATAAATCTTTTTTATCGTTTTGCTCTACGACTGTTAAAACTTCGTCGCCATCTTTAAGTTTTATTGCTTGGCAACTTGCCTTAGAGTAAGCAAAATCTTCCCAATTAGTAGCCTTAACAGCACCTAATTTTGTAAACATTAAAGCAGTGCCTTTAATTTCGCCGTTTTCCGCTACGAAGAACGAAACCGGAACTTCATCTTTAAGCGCTTGGCTAAATAGCGCGTTAAACGTTACGCCACCTTGGCCTGCCCCGCGCGCTTCTAAAATATTGTCTGGAAGCATACGGAATAAATTACCTTTGTTGGTGAAGGCGTAAATAACGTCTTTATTAGTTGCGCGAACGGAAAATACGAAGTTTTCGGCAGGAGTTGGCGTATCCGTTTTACTGCGCGAATACGACATAACGCTAACCTTTCTAACTAAACCTTTACCGCTATAACCTATAATTAAGTTTTCAACGGGTTTTTCATCGTCAAAACGCTCAACCTTAGTTTCTTCAATAGAAGATAAAATGGTGGTTTTTCTTACGTCTTTAAACTTTTTCTTAGTTGCCGTCATTTCACTAACAACAACTTCATTAAGGCGTTTTTTACTTTCAATAATTAAAGATAATTCTTTAATTAACGCTTCAAGTTGCCTAAGTTCTTCCTTTAAATTTTCAATTTCAAGTTTTGTAAGCCTACTTAACTTTAAGTCTAAAATGGCTTGCGCTTGAACGTCGCTTAAATCATATTGCTTTCTTAAATTTTGCTTAGCAGTTGCAGTATCAGGCGACTTTTTAATTATTTGAATAACCCTATCAATATCGGTAACCGCAATTATTAAACCACTAACAATTTCGTGCCTTAATTTAGCCTTTGATAAATCAAATTTAGTGCGCCTTAACACAACTTGCTTTTGATATTCGGTATAATATTTAAAAATATCAAGTAAACCAAGTTGTTGTGGCTTACCGTCGGCAATCATTACAAGGTTTATACCATAAGAAACTTGTAAACTCGTGTTTTTATACAAAAGGTCTAACACGTCGTTTGCGTCAACGTCTTTTCTAAGTTTAATAACGATGCGCATACCGTGCCTATCAGACTCGTCAACAACGTCGCTAATACCACCGAATTCTTCTTTTTTATCAACCATAAGTTGACCTATTTTTTGTATTAAAGACGCTTTATTTACTTGGAACGGAATTTCATCTACAACAATACATTGTTTTGTTGGCGTTTCTTGTTCAACCCTTAATTTAGAGCGAATTAAAATTTTGCCCTTGCCCGTTTCGTACGCTTTTTCAAGTTCATCGCCCGCAATTATGTAACCGCCCGTTGGAAAATCAGGGCCGGGAACGTACTTCATCATTTCTTGAAGTTTTATGCGCGGATTATTTATATATGCAATAGCACCGTCGATAACTTCACCTAAATTGTGCGGTGGAATATTCGTTGCTAAACCAACGGCAATACCCATACCACCGTTTACTAAAACGTTAGGAAAACGGCTTGGAAGCGTTTTTGGTTCTTTTAAACTATCGTCAAAGTTGTTTTCCCAGTCGACCGTATCTTTATCAAGGTCTTTAAGCATTTCTAAGGCTAAATTATTAAGTTTTGCTTCGGTGTAACGCATTGCGGCAGCACCATCGCCGTCAACAGAGCCAAAGTTGCCTTGTCCGTCAACAAGCGTCATACGCATATTGAACGGTTGCGCAAGCCTTACCATTGCTTCATAAACGGAACTGTCGCCGTGTGGGTGGTATTTTGCCAAGCACTCACCTACTACGCGCGCGCTCTTTTTATGTGGCTTGTCCGGCATTAAGCCAAGTTCGTGCATAGCGTAAAAAATTCTTCTTTGTACGGGTTTTAAACCGTCTTCTACGCGCGGTAAAGCCCTTTCTAAAATAACGTGCTCTGCGTAAGGTATCATAGAAGAGTGTAATACGCTTTCAATATTAGAAACTATTATATTTTCTTTCTTTTCTTCCATTATTACATCTCCTTAACCTTAATTTCAAAATCGTCAACCCTATTAAAGTTTGCGTGTTGTTGAATATATTTCTTTCTACTTTCAATTTCGTCGCCCATAAGCGTTGTTATAAGCATTTCCGCTTTTGCCGCTTCTTCAATGGTAACGCGCATAAGCATACGCGTTTCAGGATTAAGCGTTGTTTCCCAAAGTTGTGAAGGGTTCATTTCGCCTAAACCTTTGTAGCGCTGAATTTGATACCCACGCCCAATCTTTTTTTCGGCAATTTCTCTTTCCTTTTCATCGTAAGCGTACTCAATAACGTCTTTTTTATAAACTTTATAAAGCGGTGGCATACCTATAAAAACGTGCCCTTGCTTGATAAGTTCAGGCATATGCCTATAAAAGAAAGTTAATAAAATTGCCCTAATGTGATAACCGTCATAGTCGGCGTCGGATAAAATTATAACTTTATCATAATTAAGTTCTTCAATGTCAAAATCTGCGCCTATACCCGTTCCAAGCGCTGAAATAATAGTTTTTATTTCTTCGTTTTTCAAAACGTCTATAAGCGATTTCTTTTCACAGTTAATAGGTTTACCACGAAGTGGTAAAATTGCTTGATGCTTTCTATCTCTACCTTCTTTAGCGCTACCGCCTGCGGAATCGCCTTCAACTATAAATATTTCGTTAAGTTTAGCGTCTTTACTCGAACAGTTTGCAAGTTTGCCAAGAAGCCTTGTAGAATCCGCACCAGATTTTGCGCGGTTAAGTTCTTTAGTGTGCCTAATTGCTTCCCTTTCCTTTGCGGCGGAAATAGCCTTTTCTAAAATAGCGTCGAAAATCTTTACGGTCTTCTTATTTTTAGAAACGTCGTAAAGCCCGTCGTACGTAACGCTTTCAACCGCAGGTTTTGCTTCGGCATTGCCAAGTTTACCCTTGGTTTGACCTTCAAATTGAGCGTTTTTAATTTTAATTGAAACAACGGCAACCATACCAACTCTAAAATCTTCGCCGTTAAACGAAACGTTTTTAGTTTTAGAAGAAGAATTTTCTTTTAAATAGTCGTTTAAAAATCTCGTTAAACCCGTTTTAAAGCCAACGTCGTGTGTGCCACCGTAAATTGTTGGAATATTGTTTACGAAAGAAAAAACGTTTTCCGTGTACCCGTCGGTATGTTGAAGTGAAACTTCAACTAAAATATCGTTGACCATTGACGAAATGTATATAGGCTCGCTATAAAGAGTGTTTTTACTTGACGTTATATAAGAAACGTAGTCTTTTATACCGTTTTCACTCATAAATACTTTTTCTTCGTTGTCTTTACCCGTTCTACAATCTTTAAAAACAAGTTTAATACCTTTGTTTAAAAACGAAGTGTCCCTAAGGCGCGAAGTTATCGTTTCGGCATCGAATAAAACGGTGTCAAAAACTCTTGCGTCGGGCTTAAACCTAACCAAAGTGCCGTGCTTAATAGTTTTAATTCCCGTGTTAAAAAGCGGTGCTTTTGGAATGCCCGAAAGTATCTTTTTTTGCTCTTTATCTTCGTAAGAAGAAAATTCCATTTTATAAACGGTTTTGTTGTAAACTTCTACTTTAAGCCACTCAGAAAGTGCGTTTGTAACCGATGCGCCAACACCGTGCAAACCGCCCGAATACGCGTAGTTTTCACTATTAAACTTACCGCCCGCGTGAAGTTGGGTAAATATAACTTGTACACCGCTAACGCCAGCGTCTGGGTGAATATCAACGGGCATACCCCTACCGTCGTCTTCAACGGATGCAGAGCCATCGTCGTATAAGCAAACTTTAACTTCTTTTGCAAAGCCGTTTGCGGCTTCGTCAACCGCGTTATCTATAATTTCCCATAAAATGTGGTGAAGACCGCGCACGTCAGTTGAGCCGATATACATACCGGGCCTAACGCGCACCGCTTCAAGTTCTTTTAAAATTGTTATGTTTTGAGAACTGTATGATGTTTTAGACAAAATTAAACTCTCCTACAAATTGTGATAAATATGGTATTATTATACCATATATTGTAAATTATTTCAACCCTTTTTTAAGATTTAATTAGTTATTTTGTAGTTTTAATTTGATTCAATTTTTTACTAATTTTGCCCGTTTTTAAAGCGTTTTTAACTTCAAAATATAAATTTCCCGCACCTAAAATAACGACGTTAGAAACGTTAGTTTTAGATATAAATTCAAATAATTTTTTTACCGTTTTTACATATTTAGCACCCTTTATATTTTTTGCTAAATTAGCACCGCTTCCCAAATAATTATATTTTTCACGCGCGGAAAAAGTTTTAAAAATAATAGGATTTTCGCCATTAAAAACAGTTAAAAAATCGCTAAATAACAGTTTTGTTCTTGAATAAGTGTGTGGTTCAAAAACTATTAAATAATCGCCTTTGTATAGTTGTTTAAGCGTTTGTAACGTGTAAGCAATTTCGGTAGGATGATGGCAATAATCTGCAATAAATTTAACTTCTCCTACTTTACCTAAAACTTCAAACCTTCGCCCAACTCCTTCAAAGTTTTTAAGGCCTTTAATAATATGGCTCTTATTAATATTTAACTCTTTACAAACCGCAATAACAGAAAGCGCGTTATACACGTTGTGTAATCCGTAAACGCTTAAATTTACTTTGAACGTTTTTTTGCCGTTAAAGCAAACGTCAAACGAGTATTTACCAGACTTTTCATGCAAATTTATAGCGTTATAATTTGCTTGTTTTTCTATTCCATAAGTCGTTTTTTTGCCTTTATACGAACTTAAAATAGCGTTGTCGGCACAAATTATTTTAGTTTTTGCCCTATCTAAATAATCAAAGAACGCCTTTTGCAAATTTTCAATATTATTATAAGTATCTAAATGGTCGTTATCTACGTTTAACACTACGCCGATATTTGCGTTAAAATCATAAATGTTTTTATCGTATTCACAAACTTCACTAACCACTATTTTAGAGTTTTGCTTATAATAAAAATTGCCAAATTTATTATCGTTTCCGCCTATAAACGAAACAAAATTTAACCCTGCACAATTAAAAACCGAAGTAAGCATTGCTGTTGCAGTTGTTTTGCCGTGGCTACCCGCAACGCCTATTACCGTTTCAAAGCAAGCGGTTATAATTTTTAACAACTGTGAACGTTTATAGATAGGCTTTTTTAATTTTTTTGCCAAAACCAAACTTTCGTTATCGCTTTTTATTGCGGAAGAAATTACAACGATATCACATTTTTCTATCATTTCACCTTCGTTATTTTTGCAAATTTTAGCACCTAAACTTTCAAGTTCTTTAACTTGCGCTCCATAATACGCGTCGCTTCCACTAACTAAAAAGCCCTTGCAAATTAAATATTTTGCAAGGCCACTATTACCAATTCCACCTATACCTATAAAATGAACGAGCATTTTTTCACCATTAACTATATACCGTATTATATGATTTTATTTGCCTTTTTTTGACTTTTGATTAAAAAATAACCCATTTTTTTAAAAAAATTATTAAAATTATGCATTTTTTTTGAAAAAAGTATTGAAATTGTGAAAATTTTGTGTATAATAGAAGATAGTGGTTTGAAAATTATAGTATAATAAAGCAAGGGGGAAGGTATTTTGAAGATTTCGGACATAAGAATTCGCTTAGTGCAAAAAGAAGACAGCAAACTTAAAGGTGTTGCTTCTATGACTATCGATGACTGCTTCGTTGTTCATGACATTAAAATTATTGAGGGTCAAGAAGGTTACTTTATTGCTATGCCAAGCAGAAAAGCAAGTGACGGTGAATATAAGGATATAGTTCATCCTATTAACACAGAAACTCGCGAAATGATTATTTCTGTTATTCTTGACGCGTTTAAGCAAGAACAAGCAAAACAATAATTAAAAAATATTAAACGGTGGCAAAAAATTGCCACCGTTTAATTTTTATAAATTTTTAATTTAAAACGTTAAATCTTTTTTGCGTTTGCAAGAACGTATTTTTCTGCTTCGTCAGACCAAATGCCGTTGTTTCTATCGCAAATGTCTGCAAGGTCTTTAAAGAAATTATCCGTTTCGCCTAACTTTCTAAAATCGCTAATAGCCGTCATAGGCATTGAAATTTGAGTGTAGCAAAGTTTTTTAGCGCCCTTAATGTTTGGAAGATTAAGCGTAGTATCAACAACCGAATCAAGACCGCCAACGTGCGAAATCATAATTGCAGGGTTAATTTTACCTTCACTTGCAAGTTTAATTGCTTCTCTTAAATCCGCCTTGTTACCGCCCGAAGTACCCGTAATTCTGTGGAAAGCATAGTGAACGTCGTAGAAGTTGAATTTAGCGGAGAAGTCGCTTCTAATAGGGCCTGCAAAGAAGTTTAAGCAACCGTGGTCGCCAAGTAACGCGTCGCCTTGTTCAATAAGTGCCGATACGGGAGCGTAAACGAAAACGTCGTCAAAGCCCTTACCACCGTTTAAGCCTTTCATATATTCAACAGGGTTTTCAACGGTATTAGTGTTAACGTAAACTAATTTAACACCGTTTTTAGCGGCTTCTTCAACAGTTAAAAGTGATGCCGCCCTATCAAGCCTTGCTTGGTCGATATCGGTTACAACCATAAGCGAAGGTTTTCTGTCGCAATGAATACCGTAATCGATTGCGCCAAGACCCATAGGTCCAACGCCTGCTAAAATTGCTACCGCACCACCTTCTTTAATACCCATTTCATGAGTGTGGTTTTCATAAACCGAGTGGTAGTTTTCGTGATAGCCCGCAATAATACAAGACATAGGCTCTGCAAGAGAAGC
The DNA here is from genome assembly GCA_045637905.1 of Christensenellaceae bacterium. GTDB lineage: Bacteria > Bacillota > Clostridia > Christensenellales > Borkfalkiaceae > HGM11412. Next base: position 249,382 of record JAZUAJ010000003.1, read on the forward strand.
CTTAAAGTAACTTTCGCCGTAGTATGGAATTAAGCAATCTTTTTCCATAACTTCGTTAGGAATAATAACGTAAGTAGCGTCACCGCCAACGTATTGATAAGAATAACCTGGCGCTCCTAAACCGTTCATAACGGGCTTATAGTCGATAGCGGGTTGAATACCAAACTTTTCTCCTTCTTTAAATTTGCCTTGCCATTTTGCACCAACTTTAACTATATCACCGCAAAATTCGTGGCCTATAATAATAGGATTTTCGGCTATATCGTTAGGAACTCTCTTATGGTCTGCTCCTTGTTCTGCCGCTTTAAAACTCGACATGCAAATACTGTCTGAAACGACCCTTGCAAGAATTTCGTCATCTTTAATTTCTGGAAGTTCGAATTCTTCTAATCTTAAATCATTTTTTCCGTAAAGTCTAACTGCTTTCGTTTTCATAATAATCTCCCTAATTAAGCGCTTTTTTAGCGTTAAATTTTATATAATTTATTTTTAGTTACATTTGTTGACCGCCAGTTACGTTAATTGCTTGGCCGGTCATATAATTAGAATAGTCTGACGCAAGGAATACCATTGCGTTTTCAATATCTATATATTCGCAAGAACGTTTCATTGGAACTTGGTTTAAATATTTAATTCTAACTTCTTCTTCGGTAATGCCTTGGTTTTTAGCGTATTGCTTAAACAAACTGTTTACCCAAAGTGGCGAATTAAGCAAGTTGCCTGGGCAAATGCAGTTTACCCTAACACCTTTTTCTGCAAATTCAAGAGCAAAACTTTGAGTTAAGCCTACGCCACCGAATTTACTTGCAGCGTACGCGCCGTTTTTAGAACTACCCTTTCTACCAGACTTACTGTTAATTTGAATAATGCTTCCGCTTTGCCTTTCAAGCATAGAAGGAGCAAACGCTTTAACAACGTTGAAGTAACCGTTAAGGTTTATGTCCGTAACGAACTTGAACGCTTCGGGCGTAAGACTGTATATATCACCGCTCTTTAAAACTGCGGCGTTAGAAACGAGAACGTCAACCTTTCCCCACTTGTCGAGAATTTGTTTTGCCGCGCTTTCACATTCTTCAAATTTAGTAACGTCAACTTTTAAAGCGATAGCGTCCGAAAGTTGACTTGCAACCTTTAATGCACCTTCAATATTAACGTCAAGAACGGCCACTTTGCAACCTTCTTTATCAAGCCTTAACGCAAGCGCTTCTCCTAAACCTTGGCTTGCGCCCGTAACAACTGCAACTTTACCTTGTAAATTGATAACACTCATTTTTTTTACTCCATTTTATTTTTATTTTATAGTTTGTTTGCCTATTTCGGCAAATAATTTTATTCTCTTGTATAAATTCGGCGTTTTTTTAATACTTTCGCTTGAAAACAAGCCCGCGCTTACGCCGTATTTTTCAACGCTGTATTCGTGGCCTATAAGCGCCCACGTTGAGTCTATTAAATGCGCGTATTCTTTTAAAGCAAGCGCCTTGCAACAAAATTGTTGGCGCGGAGAATTTATATCTTCACCGCTAATTTCAAACATTTCGTACTTTTTGCATAAGCCTTGAAGCCTTTTAAGTTGCTCCGGCGTGTTTCTCGTTGGCATATATGCAACCGCTAAAAAGCCTGCTTTTTTAAGTTCAATAAATAACTCTTCTAAATATGAATCTTCAAACTTTTGCGCCTTTTTATCGCCGGTTACTGAATTTTCAACGTCGCCAAGATAAGCGTAGGCAGGAATTGCACCAAACGATTTTGCCTTTTTTATAAAATCTTCGGCAATAGGCATTTCTTCGTTTGCGTCAATATAGAAAAATTTAGTGTCCGTTTTAAGCACGCCTACCAAGTCGTATAAAAAATGCGGATTTTCTAAATCTAAAAGATAGCCTTTTATTTTAGTTGAAACGTTTAAGTTGAGCGCGCTTTCTAAAAAGTTTATTAACTCTTCTCTTAAAGTAAACCTTTGTGAAATTTTAATTGCAAGCGCGTAAAGTAAATGTCTTTCGGTAATAGAACCGCCCTCTTCCGTTTTAGATAAAGGCTTAACGTCGCAATCAAAATCTAAACTGATTCCGTATTGAGCGTATTTATTAGATATGAGTTTGCACATTTGCTCGTTGCGTTCGTTGCGTTTTTGCCTAAATTGAGCAAGATAGTTATTAAACTCGTCAACGTATTTTTTCGCTACGCCGTGCGCCGCCATATAAATACAGTCGTTTTGGTCGGGATGGTTGATTTTGCCAAAGCCCTTATTAAACTTTGCTCTAACTTCAACACCGCAAGTACTGCCAAGGTTTAAAAGATTGCAAGCGCTTTTAAACTCTTTTGCGCCAGAGAGCGAGTCGTGGTCCATAATTCCCGCGCTCGTTAGCCCGGCAGAATACGCCATATATGACGCAAGCGTTGGCGAATACGGCGAAAAGGAATAACAAGTGTGAATATGATTGTTCGCGTCGTTATCTCTAAATTTAGGCTTTTCGCTTTGTTCGCGCAATAAATCTTCAAGGTTTGAAAGCCTTTTTGACGCTGTTGAAGCATTTAATTTTTTAGTAATATCAAACATAGTAAAACCTATAAATTTTAAATACTCGTATAGTTCAAAATTGATTATAACTCAAAAAGATAGCGGTGTCAAACATAAAACGAAAAAACTAACGTAAAATTAAAAATAATTTTAAAAGTTATAATACGCGCTAAATTTTTTGCCAAATTTATTATAAAAAACTAAAAGGATAGCCTTTAACTTTGCTATCCTTTTTGTTACCTTTAACAAGTTGCTTTTTATTTTTTATTGATTGTTTCTATTTTTGCTAAACAACTTTTTAACAAAAGGCGGAACTTCCTTTTTAGGTGGTAATTCTTGCTTAACTTCTTCTGTTTCTTGTTTAGGTTCTTCTTTTACTTCTTCTTGAATAGTAACGGAAGGCGCAGGAGTTTCAAAAGTTTGGTTAAGTGGAATATAGCGTTTTTGGTCTCTACCAGCATTATCAACAAAACCCGTTGCTATTACGGTTATAATAACTTCGTCTTGAAGAGTGTCAACCGTGTTTGCACCAAGAATAATGTTTGCAGAATAGTCAACCACACCGTGCACCAAGTTTGCCGCTTCGTTTACCGCACCGATAGAAATTTTAGGGTCGCCCGTGATATTTAAAATAAGGTTACGCGCGCCTTCAATAGTCGTTTCAAGCATAGGCGAAGAAACCGCTTGCCTAACCGCTTCAACAATTTTATTTTCGCCTTTTGCTCTACCTATACCCATATGCGCAAGACCTTGACCTTTAATAACCGTTTTAACGTCGGCAAAGTCAAGATTGATAAGTGCGGGAACAGTAATAAGGTCGCTTATACCGCAAATTGCTTGTTTTAAATGCGTGTCGGCAACTTTAAAGGCTTCTATCATAGAAGTATTCTTTTCAAGAGAATCTAAAAGTTTATCGTTAGGAATAACAATTAACGTATCAACGAATTTTGCAAGATTAGCAATACCGCGCTTAGCGTTTTCTTCACGGCGCTTGCCTTCAAAAGCAAACGGCTTTGTTACAACGGCAACGGTAACGCAACCCTTTTCCTTTGCTATACGCGCAATAACGGGAGCAGCGCCCGTACCCGTTCCACCGCCCATACCTGCGGTTATAAACAACAAGTTTACGCCTTCTAACATTTCTTCAATTTCGGCTCTACTTTCTTCGGCGGCTTTTTCGCCAACGTCTGGAAAAGAGCCTGCGCCTAAACCTTGCGTTTCAACTTTACCTATTTGAATACGGTTTTTTGGCTCTGCGTGCGACATCATAAGCGCTTGTAAATCAGTATTTACCGCAATAAATTCCGCACTTTTAATACCATCGTCAATCATACGGTTAATGGCGTTATTGCCACCACCACCTACGCCTATAACCTTTATTTTGCAAACGTTAGGCGTTGGCATATATTCGTTTTGATAGTTGTTAAAATCGTTATTTTCAAACATTAGTTTACTCCTTGATAATAAAATATTTTATCCCTTGTAGTTTCAAGCGCAATATCAAGTAAAGATATTAGCGAAGAACAGTTAGGTTTTTTATAATGTGGTTGATTAGGAACGGCAATTTTAGCAAATACGCCAAGCGTAGTTGTTATATGCTCAACTGCACCCCTTAAAAAGCAAATGCCACCGCCCGTAAACACAGTTTCTATATCGCTTGGTATTTTAAGCGTGCATTTTGAAAGTTCTTTATCACATTGCTCTGCAATTTCGTTTAAAACGCTAATAGCGGTAGCGTTGGCAACGTCGCGGTCGAATTTATACTCGTTATCATCTTCAAACACGGTATATTTTGATAGCGTGTTTTGCCTTAAACCCAAATTGAGTTTACGCTTTAATTTTTCGGCAACGTCAAAATCGCACTTAAACTTGTCCGCAAGGTAAGCCGTAATTAAACCACCGCCAAGCGCAAACGACGAAGAGTATAAAAGCGCGTTTCCGCTAAGAATTGAAATTGTTGTGGTTACGTTACCTACGTCTACTAAAATTTTGGTTGCGTCACGCTCTTCTTTTGAAAACAAACTTAACGATTCGGCAAACGGAACAGGCAAATATTTTATATTTTTAACACCTACGCGCGTTAAAATATCGCCAACAACTTCTTTATAGTTATTTGAAACTAAATTAAACGAAAGCCTACCTAAAAGCGTTGAGCCAACTTTACCTAAAACTTTATCGCACCTTACCCCGTCAACAGCGTAATAAACGGCGGTGCGGTTAATTAAAGTGTAGCCACAGTCTTCCTTTCCTTCGTAAGCCATATCAAAAAGATTTTTAACGTCTAAATAAGAAATGCGCCTTGGCTTATTAAAAGTAATTTTAAAATTCGTTGTTACCACTTTAAAAAATTCGCCCGGAACGCCAACGTAACAAGTGGTTATTTTGCTAATATCGTTTTTTTCAATAAGGTCTAAAAAAAGTTTTGATATTTTTTCTTCTAAAACTTTTACGTCATAGAAAGCACCGTCAAAAAAAGTGTAATACTCTACACTTTCTTTTGCACGAAATATAAACGTGTTGTTTACGCTTTTTTCACCGATTACAACGTCAATATGCGACGATTGTATATCTAAAACGGCTACACAATCTTTTAACATAAAAACTCCATATCATTTATTAACTTATATTATATAATATAAGTTCACTATTGTCAAGGTCTAATTTAACGATTTAATCTTAGTTTTTGCTAACGACAATTTGACCGCTTTGTTCAAGTTTATAAACGAAATATTCGCCTTCTGCTTTACTTCCGTTAGGCATTGTTAAACCTTTGTAAAACTCAAACGCTTTATTGAGTTTTAAAATAGTTTCTTCGTTTGCCTTTTGAATTTTAAAGGTTACGCCTTCACGCATTTTTAACGTCAAGCGGTTGTAAACAATGCCGTCACGCTTAACTTCCAACGTAACGCTTTCAAGGTTTTGGCGGTTATCTATAAAAGTTGGAATACTTTGCTTTAAATAATTAAAAGCAGTTTGGTCGTAAATATTTAACACGCTACCAACGGTTAATTCGGCTTGTCCGTAGTCGGCAAGGTTTAAATTTAACTCGACGTTTTTTAATCCGTCTATATTATTTTTATTTTGAGCGTCTATTTTTAAAACGGTAAGGTCTTCGTCTAAAACGTAAAAATTAGAATTATATGCAAGCGAAAGCATTTCTTGACGTTCTTTAACTTGAACTTCTAACTTGTTAGGAAAAATCTTTTTAACCGAAACAACTTTAACGTAAGGCGAAGCCTTTTCAACTTCTTTTTGAACGTTTTTACCGTTTACAAAAGCAAAGTTTTTACCTTTGTATGAAGTTAAAACAGTTTCAGCACTTTGAACAACGTTTTCGTTAGAACTTGGCAAAACGTCACCCTTAACTACGATTTCGTTAATGCTAAAAAGCATTGACGAAGAAAAAATTAAAACGGTAACGAAAAATAAAACTGTTACAAAAATTAATAGTCTTTTGTACTTCATAACGCTCACACCTTTTTAATATCTGCTCCTAAAAGCGATAGTTTGTTTTCTAAATCTAAATATCCGCGCTCAATAACTTGCGCATTTTCTATTATAGTTTGCCCTTTGGCTTTAAGCCCTGCAATTATAAGCGACGCTCCACCTCTTAAATCAAGCGCCGTAACTTGCGCACCAAACAAGGTTTCAACGCCTTCTATTTTAGCAACGTTACCGCAAACAGTAATTTTAGCACCCATACGATTAAGTTCGTTAAGTTCTAAAAAGCGATTGTCAAAAACGCTTTCTTCTATAAGCGTTACACCCTTTAAAGTGGTTGCGTATGCGCAAAGCGGGGTTTGTAGGTCGGTTGGAAATTTTGGATACGGCGCGGTGCGCGTATAAGTTAAAGAATTTCCCGAGCCCGAACACTTTATATATATTTTATCATTAGTTAATATTATTTTGCAAGCGTTATTATAAATTTTTTTTATTAAAGCAAGGTTATGTAAAAAATTAGCGTTTTCTATTTCAATTTCACCGCCCGTACTAAGTACGGAAAGTAAATATGTTCCAACTTCAATTCTATCGCTAATAGGAACGAAAGTAACGTTTTTACTTTTTAATTTTGAAACGCCTTCAATTATTATGGTTGAAGTTCCTTCTCCCTTTATTTTAGCACCGAACAACCTTAAAAATTTAACAAGGCAAGTAATTTCCGGCTCTTTTGCACAGTTTAAAAGAACCGTTTCGCCCTTACACAAAACGGCACACATAATTAAATTTTCCGTTGCGCCAACGCTTGCATATTTGAGTTTAATTTTTGCGCCTTTTAATTCGGCACTCTTTAACGTTAAACTTTCACCCTCGCTAAATTCTTGCGCGCCTAATTTTTTAAAGCCGTCTAAATGAATATCAATAGGGCGCTCGCCTATTTGGCAACCGCCCGGTAAAAATGTTGACGCGCTTTTAAATCTTGCAAGTAACGGGCCGAGCATAAATACAGACGCGCGTATTTTTGAAGTATATTCTTTTGGCATACTGCTACTACTTAAATTTGAGCAATTTACCGTTAAATTGCCGTCGCTATAAGTATAGGAGCCACCCAAACTTTGTATAATGGATAGCATTACTTTAACGTCGCCAAGCATACTAACGTTAGTAAAAGTTATTTCACCGTCAACTAATATGCACGCCGAAATTAGTGGCAATAAAGCGTTTTTAGCGCTTTGAGCCTTAACCGTACCGTACAATTTTTTACCGCCACTAATAACGTACTTACTCATCATAAACCTCTCTAATTTAGTCTATGATAAAAAAATTAAGTAGGTTAAATAATTCCTTATATTTTTTCGCAGTCTTTTGAAACGTTATAAATTATGCCGAAAGCCGTTAAAAAAACTATTAGCGACGTGTTACCGCTACTAATTAGCGGAAGTGGCAAGCCCGTTGGCGGAATACTACCCGTAACTACTAAAGCGTTTACCGCAACTTGAACTAAAAACACAAAAGTTATTCCAACTACCATCAAATAGCCAAATAGCGTTTTACATTTAAGCGCAACCCTAAAACATCTAAGCCCTAAAAATAGAAGTAAACCAAATAACAATACCAAGCCAAAAAAACCAAATTCTTCGCCTATAACGGCAAGAATAAAATCACTTTCGGCAAAGGGTAAAAACCTGTATTTTTGCCTTGAATTAAATAACCCTACCCCAAAAAAGCCACCGCTTCCAAGTGCGTATAGCGATTGAAGTAGTTGGTAACCTTCGCCTTTAGGCGACGCCCAAGGATTTATAAACGCCATAAGCCTTTTTAGTCTATAAGGCTCTAAAATAATGAGTAATGGCAACGCTAAAATTATAGGAACGGTTATTATTAAAATATGCTTTAACTTTACGCCAGAAGCAAAAAGCATTGCGAGCATTAACGCGCCAACGCAAACCGTTATGCTCATGTTTGGCTCAAGCATAATTAAAAGGCAAAACACACCGCCAACTATAAGTACGGGTAAAATACCTTTAAACGTTTTTATGTTTTTAGTGTTGTTTGCAAAGTAACCCGCGGTAAAAATAGCAAAACTAAATTTGGCAATTTCAGACGGTTGAACGGTAACCGCACCTAAATTTATCCACCTTTTTGCGCCGTAGTTTTCTACGCCGAGCGGAGTAAAAACTAAAACGAGTAAAACGACTGAAATAATTACTAAAACGTATTTGATTTTGTTTAGGTATTTATAACTAAATAAATTAACCAAAACCATTGAAATAACGCCTAAAACTAAGCCTATAACTTGTTTTTTAAGATATAGGAACTTATCATTATTTAAAACTTCCGCACTATATTGCGATGCGGAATAAACCGCCAAACATCCAAAACACGCTATTAAAACTGCTAAAATAGGGATTAAAACGTCGCCGTTATTATTTGAAGTTTTCAACAATTTCAATAAACTTATCTCCCCTTTCTTCAAAACTACCAAACTCGTCAAAACTTGAAGTTGCAGGCGAAAGTAAAACGTTATATCCGTCTTTTGCCATACTACTTGCCAAATTTACCGCCAAAGTAAAATCTTTTACAATAGACACGTCTTCAATACCTGAGTTTACCGCGTAAGCGTACATATTTTTACTGCTTTGACCTGTAAAAATTATCTTTTTTACGTTAGAGCTACGTTTAATGGTATTCATTAAATCTTCGTAGTTTAGCCCTTTATCGTAACCGCCCATAATTAAAATTGTTGGACTTGTTAGGCTTTCAACCGCCCTTTTACAAGACTCTGCATTAGTAGATTTTGAATCGTTAAAGTAGGTTACGCCGTTTAGCGTTCTAATTTTTTGAACGCGATGTTTTACGCCCGTAAAAGTTTTTAAACCTTCTAAAATAGCATTATTGCTTAATCCTAAAAGTTTTAATATGCAAACGCTTGCAAGCGCGTTTTGCACGTTGTGTGCTCCTATTATGCGAATATCTTTAACGGCGCAAATAATTTCGCCTTTAAAGTAAATAAAATCGTCTTCAACGTACGCACCGTCAACCTTTTCACAAGTGGAAAACCATACTACTTTTGCCCTTGTTTTTTCGCTAAATTGCTTAACGATATTATCGTCGTAATTTAAAACGGCAAATTCACTTTCTCTTAAATTAAGCAACAATTTACTTTTTAAGTAAGCGTAATTTTCCAAATTGTAATGCCTATTTAAGTGGTCGGGCGTAACGTTTAAAACACACGCTATATGCGGTGAAAATCTATTTATTGTTTCAAGTTGAAAACTTGATATTTCGACAACGAAAATATCTTCTTTATTAGCACCGCCTACTTTGCTTGTAAAAGGAACTCCCACGTTTCCAACGAGCGTTGACTTTATTTCCGCCTTATTTAAGGCGTAATCTACAAGCGAACAAGTAGTAGTTTTACCGTTAGTTCCGGTTATAGCAACAACTAAGTTCGTTGTGTAATTTGACGCAAGTTCAAATTCGCCTATTATTCGCTTATTTAACTCCCTTGCCCTAAGTGCAACCTTGTGGTCTACGGGAACGGCAGGGCTTAAAACCAAAACGTCAACGCTATCTAATATAATTATAGGGTCGGCGCAAATTTTTGCGCCTTTTTCTTGCGCTTCTTTTATATTCTTTTTTACGCTTTCGGAAACTCCGTCGTCGTAAATAAAAACTTTACCGCCCATTGAAAGCAAAAAATTAGTGGCGGAAATGCCACTTTTTTGCATACCTAAAACTAAAAAAGTAGTATTTTTTATGTACATATTAACTCCTAAATAATAAAAATTATAGCAATTAAAGCTATAAATAAGGTTAAAAGCATATAAACGTAACTTATTTTTGTTTCGCTATATCCAAGTTTTTGAAAGTGGTGGTGTAGCGGTGCCATTAAAAAAACGCGCTTTTTTGTTTTTTTATAGTAAGCAACTTGTATTATTACCGACAAAACGGTTATAACGTATAAAACTCCTATAATAGGAATATATAAAGTGTTACCCGTAATAAGTGATATAACTGCAACTGCACCACCAAGCGAAAGAGAGCCTGTATCACCCATAAAAACACTTGCTTTTGATACGTTAAAAATTAAAAAAGCAAGTAAACTTCCAACAATTGAAAAGCAAATATTAACAACTTTTAAATACTCGCTTTTTAAAAGGTAAAAATGGCTATTTACGTTCAATTCTATAATCGTTATAACTCCAACCGCTAAAAAATAGATTATGGAAACACCGCTTGAAAGCCCGTCTAAACCGTCAAGCAAATTAACGCCGTTTACCGCACCTAAAAATACGAAAACGTTGAGTGGAATAGACGCCCAACTTAAATAGGTAACGTTAGTAGTAAAAGGTATATACAAAAAGTCAAGCCCGCTTAAATACGCGTATATAGACGCGATAACGGCTATAATTACTTGAAAAAGCATTTTTTGAAAAGGTTTTAAGCCTTCGTTGTTTTTTGAGCGTATTTTAATAAAGTCATCAATAAAACCAACGAGTGAAAACGCAACTATAATAACTAAACACATAGTTGCAATTTTGCCTTCAAACTTATTAAATAGTAAGCAAGTTAAAACGGTGGAAAGTATAAAAAATATTCCGCCCATAGTTGGCGTTCCGCCCTTACTTTTATGTTCGCTAACGTATTTTAAAATAGGTTGACCAACTTTAAGTTTTTTAAGTAGCGGAATAGTAAGAAGCCCGAAAACAAAAGATAAAATAAATGAAAAAATGCTTATTAGTAAAAAAGTTTTCAACTTTTAATTTTCTGCCTTTAACTCTAAAATAGCATCAAATATTGCCGTTTTATCGCTAAATTCAGTTTTAACCCCCATAATTTCTTGATATTCTTCCGCCCCTTTGCCTAAAATTAGCAATACGTCGCCTTGGCTTAAAATTGATATTGCGTGCTTTATTGCGTCAAAGCGGTTTTGAATACATATGTAATTTGAAGTTTTACTTTTTAACCCTTCTTCTATATCAAGCATTATTGAAAAGGCGTCTTCAAAGCGCGGATTATCGCTTGTTAAAACTATAAAGTTTGCGTATTCCCCAGCAATTTTACCCATAATACTGCGCTTAGATTTATCGCGGTTGCCACCACAACCAAAAACTACAATCAATTTGTTATCGGTTAACTCTTTGAAAGTTTTTAAAACGTTTAAAATGCCGTCGGGCGTATGCGCGTAATCAACAAAAATATCTCCGCCGTTATATTCTTCAATAAATTCCGCCCTTCCGCTAACGCCAACCATAGAAGAAACGGCTTTTGCTATATCGCTTGGAACAATTCCAAGTTTTTTACATACCGTTGCGCCCGCCATACAGTTTAAAACGTTATATCTGCCGGTTAAAGAAAAATCAATATCAAGCAAATTATCGTCAATATTCATAATAAAAGAAGAACCTTTTATGTCGCACTCAACGTTTATAGCAAAAGTATCGCTTGGATTTTCTAAACCGTAAGAATAGCACTTTGCATCGGTTTGGTTTATTATTTTTAGCCCTGTATTATCATCTGCATTTACTACGCAAAATTTACACTTTTTCTTGGTAAAAACGCTTGTTTTTACTTCTTCGTACTCTTTAAACGATTTAAAAAAATCAAGGTGGTCTTGCGTACAATTTGTAAAAATTAACGCTTCAAAATTTAAATATTTTGCACGCTTTAAATAAATGGCGTGCGCAGAAAGTTCTAACGCACAATATTCAACGCCCGCGTTAGACATTTCCATTAGCGTTTTATATAGCGTTAAACTGCTTGGCGTTGTAAGTTCTGGGCGAACGTAAACGTTTTTATATTGCGTTCCAAGCGTGCCTATAACGCCTGCAACCTTTCCACACCTATCAAAAATGTTTTTTATAATATATGAAGTCGTGGTTTTTCCGTTAGTTCCAACAATTCCTATAACCTTTACACGCTTTCCTTTTGGCTTAAAGAAAATTTGCGATAAAAAAGCCATAGCATCTTTACTATCTTCAACAATTATTTGAGTTATGGTTGTTTTGCATTTTTTTGTTGAAACAACAGCCTTTGCTCCCCTTTTTACAGCGTCTAAAATAAAAGAGTGCCCGTCTAAATTATTGCCGTTTATAGCAAAAAACAAACTGTTATTGCTAACCAAACGGCTATCTTCAACTAAATTTTCAACGTTAAAATCTTCAAAGTTTAATATTTCTTTAACTTTTAAGTTTTTTAATAAAGTGGATAATTTCATAAATTGCTCCTATAAATTTTTTGCACTTATTATTCTTTCAAAAATAGTTTTACAAAGCGGAGCGCATACCGTTGAACCGTAAGTACCGCCAACGGGCTCGTCAACTATAACTAAACAAATATATTTAGGGCTTGTTGCGGGAAAAAAGCCTATAAAACTCATAACGTATTTTCCGTGTGTTATAACACCGTTTTCATATTTTTGCGCAGTTCCCGTTTTACCGCCAACAAAATAGTTTTCAATGTACGCCTGCTTGCCAGAGCCTTGCGAAACAACTTTTTCTAAATATTCGGTTATTATTTTTGAAGTTTCGCTTGAAATTACCCTTGCGCCCTTTTGATACGTTAATTCTTCTAAAATTTCGCCGTTTGTAGAATAGATATTTTTAACTAAATGCGGAGTTAAAACGTAACCGCCGTTTATTGCCGTTGCGGTAGCGTTTAAAAGTTGAAGTGGCGTACACGCAATAGTTTGACCAAAGGAAATTCTTGCAAGGTCGCCGTTTTTTACCGCGCTTTTAGGAAGTACCATTCCTTGCGCTTCGCCGTTTAAATCAATTCCCGTACATTTGCCGTAACCAAAACTGTTTAAATACTTATAAAAAGTATCTTTTCCTAAACTAAGCGCAATATCAACAAAAATAGGGTTGCAACTATTATTTAACGCCATAGATAAGTTTTCGTTAGCGTGTTTACCGTTTTCGTGCGTTGACCAACACTTAATTTTAGAGCCGTCAACGTACCTATAACGCGAAGAAGAAAATATATGCGAAGTAGAGTAGGCTTTGCTATTCCCCTTTAAATACTCTTCAATATTTGCCGATGCCGTTAAAACTTTGAACGTAGACCCCGGCTCGTAACTATTTGAAATAAGCGAAATTCTACCCGCGCTATTTAAAAAATCTAAGTCGTTATACGGCACGGCGTTAAGATTAAACGACGGTTTCATACTCATACCTAAAATTTCGCCGTTAGTTACGTCCATTAAAATGCACGACGCAGATTTTGGAGTATATTTTAACATTGCTTCGTCGGTTACGCTTTCTAAAATTTGTTGAAGTTCATAGTCTATTGTAAGTTTTAAGTTTAACCCGTTAGTTGCGGGAATATAAGACGGCGGTTTATTTAATAAATCAACGCCCGTAAGGTCGGCTTCGTATAAAATTTCGCCGTTTATGCCCGATAAATAACCGTCGTAATAAAGTTCTAAGCCCGAAATACCGTTACCGTCTTGCGAAGTGTAACCTAACGTTTGGCAAAGTAAACTTTCGTAAGGGTAAAAACGCGTAACGTCTTCGGCAAAATAAACTCCGTTTAAAACGTAAGATGAAAGTTTGTCTATAAGCGATTTTTCCGCATGCTTAACAACTTTAATTTCGCTCGTTTTTGTAGTTGATATTTTAGTTATTAGCGCGCCCTTATCTAAATTGAAAATAGTTGAGAGTTTTTCGGCAACGTCTTCTAAATTAGTTACCGCGCGCGGTCTAACGTAAACGGTGTAAGTGTTTTTAGTAGTTGCTAACACAACGCCGTTTCTATCAACTATATTTCCGCGCTTTGAAAGTATTGGAACGTTTCTCGTCCATTGGTCAAGCGCCTTACTTTGAAGGTCTTTACCCCAAATTATTTGAACGTAAAAAAGACGTGCCGTTATAAATAAAAAAATAAAGGTTATCGCAATAAAAATTGCAAATAACCTCTTTCGTGCCGTAGTAATTGAAAACAAGTAAATAATTCACCCCTTAAAAACTAAAAAAGGTTTATGCAAAATCTTGCAAAAACCTTCTTTAGTAAATTGTAGTAATAATTTTATTTTTAGTTCGCGTTATTAACCGCGTTTTCTATATTCATAATATCTTCAAGTTCGTTATTTAAGAACTCTTTTTGTTCGTTTAGCGTTTGAATTTGCACACCCTTTTCTTCAATAAGTTTGTTCATATTGTTTAAAAGCGCCGTGTTAAACACAACCAAAACCGACAATAACACGATAACTGCCGTTATTGCAAAAAGCATAAGTTTACCGCGAGTAGCAACGCGCTTAGTTTGAACGGTAACGGTTTCTTGGCGTAAATCTCTATAAATTTCTTCTTTATTAACGCCCCTAAATTGCATAGTGGTTGAAGATGGATTAACGTCACTATTTACCGCAGACGTGTACTTTTCGTAAGTTTCGTTTCTTTCGCGAATATCTTGACCTGCACTATATAAATCGTAGTGTAAAATTCTATCAAAATTGTCTGGTATTCTTGAATTGAAGGCGTGCGCTTCACTTGAAACGCTCGATGTTTCAGTAGTAGAATCAAAGGCGCGCGTTTCAAACTCGTCTTGATAAGTGCTTTTTTCAATTATATCACTTTGTCTATTATTAAACATATTTTTTCCTTCCTTTTATTATTACGATTTTTAATAAAATCTTAAAGTTTTTCGGCTATGCGAAGTTTAGCACATTTGCTTCTTGAATTTAATTTGCACTCTTCTTCACTTGCCGTTATCGGCTTTTTGTTAATTTCTTTTATTATTTGCTTTCTATTGCATACGCAAGGAAAGCGCTTGTCGCAAATACACGCGGTAGATAAATCTTTAAATACCGTTTTTACTATTCTATCTTCTAAACTGTGGAAAGTTAAAATTACAATTCTTCCACCTTTGTTTAGCCTTGAAATAATTTGCCTAATTACCGTGTCAAGCCCGTCTAACTCTTCGTTTACCGCAATTCTTATTGCTTGAAAGGCTTTTTTTGCGGGGTGACCGTCGCGCTTAAATTTGTAAGGAATTGACCTATCGCAAATTTCAACCAACTCGCCCGTAGTTTCAATTTTTTTAGTTTTTCTTTGGTTTACTATGTTCTTTGCTATGTTTTGAGCAAATTGCTCTTCGCCGTAAACTTTTAATATATAAAAAAGTTTTTCTTCGCTATATTCGTTTACAAGTTCGTAAGCGGAAAACGGCGACTGCTTGTCCATACGCATATCAAGGCGCGTATTGCCCATATAACTAAAACCCCTTTCGCGATTATCAAGTTGATAGGAACTAACGCCAAGGTCAAGTATTGCCCCGTCTATATTTAAAATATTTAAATCGTCTAAAACGGTGTTAAAATTTTTAAAATTGCTTTTTACCGCTTTAAAATTGCTATATTTTGAAAGCCTTGAAGTAGTGTGTAAAATGGCTTCTTCGTCACGGTCGGTAGCAACTAATAAGCCGTTATCGTTTAAATTTTTTAAAATTTGTTCAGAGTGACCACCACCGCCAAGCGTGCCGTCGAAATACACCCCGTCACTTTTAATATTTAAACCGTTTATACACTCGTTTAGCATTACGGGAATATGTTTAAATTCCATTAGTCTATCTTACCTTTTAAAACGGAAAGTAAATCTAAGTAGTTTGCGCCTTCCTTCATTTTTTGGCGTTCTTCACTTGAATAAATGTCAACGTGGTCGCCAAGCCCTATTGAAACAACGTCTTTTTTAATTCCTGCATACGCTCTTAATTTTTCGGGAATTACTACCCTACCTTGCCCGTCTTCAACGCCGGGAAAACACGATGCAAAAACTTCGGCAAGGGCTTTTTGTCCTTCGCTATCAAAAACGCTAACGTCTAAGAACTTGCCAAAACGCTTTTCAAAAACGCTTATAGGATAAACGCTAATACATTTTGAAGGGCCTTTCATAAATATATAGTTATTGCCAACTTCACTTTTAAAGCGTGACGGTATGCGTATTCTAAATTTAGCATCTACTTGATGGTCGTATTCGCCAAATAACAACATATTATAGCCCTCCTTTTAACTTATGCCACTATAATAACACACTTTTTGGTAACTTGCAACCACTTTTATAAAATTTTTTTAATTTTTTTTAATTTTTTTGGGAT
The DNA here is from genome assembly GCA_045637905.1 of Christensenellaceae bacterium. Lineage (GTDB taxonomy): Bacteria > Bacillota > Clostridia > Christensenellales > Borkfalkiaceae > HGM11412. The sequence continues at coordinate 265,427 of JAZUAJ010000003.1, forward strand.
TTATAACCACTTTTAAGCCACGCTTGACCCCAAACGCCCTTTTATACACTTCAAAATTAAAGGTTGCACTATCGCCAATAAAGTATAAATAGCGCTCTTTATTTATATAGTTACATTGTTTTAAGCACACTTTAAGCCTATTTGCCACTTCGTTTAAACCATCGTAAACCTTACAGTTAAAAAAGTTTTTAAATTGTTTTTTTAAAAATATATAATGAGTACAACCAAGTATTACGCTTTTATATTTAACTTTTGCTTCGCGCTTTATTGCATTAAAATTTATAGGTGTATTAAAGCAAAAATAATCTTCAATATTTTTAGCCAAGTTTTTTAACGGAACTATTTTAGCATTATTAAAATTGTTTTTAATAAAATTACTTTTTGCCGTATTTAACGTAGCAAAAAGTATCGTGTTTTTTGTGTTTATTATAGTAGGAAACGTTCCAACTATTTGTAAATTTATAAACTCGGCTTTTAACTCGCTTAAACAGTTAGTTGACGCGGTGTTGCAAGCAATTACCACCGCTTTTACGTTATAACTTAAAAGTTCGTTTATAGCGTTTTTACAAAGTGATAAAAGTTGGTTTTTACTTTTATTGCCGTAAGGCGCGTTTAAATTATCGCCAAAATATATAAAACTTTCGTTTTTAAAAGTATTTATAAGTTTATTTAATACGTTTAACCCGCCTATTCCGCTATCAAAAACGCCTATTGGTAAATTTTTTAATGAATACATAGTACAATTTATTTGGCGCACGCGTTAAAAATTACATAAAAAACAATGCCTTAGCGAAATTTTTAATAAAATATTTAAACCTTTTTATTTTTATTGCTAAAAAAAGTTGCAACTTTAAAAAAATTGTGCTAAAATAACCATAGTAAAAAATTGAAGTTTATTCAAAGGAGATATAAAAGTGCCAAACATTAAATCGGCTAAAAAGCGTGTTCTTGTAAACAGCAAAAAAGCAGAAATCAATAAAAGCGAAAAATCAGAAGTAAAAACTTACATTAAAAACCTTAACGCATTAATTGATGCTGGCAAGGTTGAAGAAGCAGAAAAGGCTTTCTCTCAAACTATGGCTGCTATTGATAAAGCAGTTACTAAAAACATTTTTGCTAAAAACACCGCTGCAAATAAAAAGAGCGGTCTTGCAAAGAAGTTAAACGCATTAAAAGCAAGCAAATAATTTTATTAAATAAATAAAAAGGACAGTTACCTACTGTCCTTTTTTATCGTTACTCTACTATTAAACTTTTAAAAAATATTAAAGCGTTGCCGTTTATGGATACCCTATAAGGGGTTTTTAATTTAATACAAAAGTGTAGCCCATTATATTTCGTTTTAAGGCGAAATATAGTTTGCTTTTCTTATCCACAAAAGATTATGTTAAAATATGTTTAGCCGAGCAAAGCGAACGCCAACTGCGTAAGCAGTTTTATTTTGGCTACGCCAAAGTTATATTAAATAAATCCACAACTTGCCGTTAGGCAAATTTCACCGCCGTAGGCGATATC
>JAZUAJ010000004.1:0-35555 GCA_045637905.1 Christensenellaceae bacterium
TTTTTAAATATTTTTCAATTAGTTTACACGCTTTAATAAACTGTAAAAATTATAGGCTTTTACTTATGCTTTTTAGTTGCTATATTATTTAAAAAAACGCTTGCTTTAATTTTTTAAAGTAGTGTATAAAATATTATTAAACACTAAATATTGTAGTACGAAAAAGTTTTAAAAAAAACGCTTGCTTTATTTTTATAATTATTTTAATATTATTTATACTATTAAATAAAAAATTAAAATTAAAGGTGAAAAATGTCATTTTGCAATTTTACAAAAGAAAACGAAACGTCAGGTAAAATTTTATTAGATAACTTATTCGTATCTAACTACCTACCCGAACTTAACGAAGAAGCCGTAAAAGTATATCTTTACGGTTTATACTTATGCCAAAATTCTTCCCTTGATTTTGACGTGTATAAAATGGCATCAAACCTTAATTTAAGTAAAGACCAAGTTGTTGATAATTTTAAATATTTAGAAGAATTCGGTTTAGTTTTAATAGTATCAAAAGAGCCTTTTACGGTAAATTTTGTACCCGTAAACGATAGTGGCGTTAAGTATAAACGCTATAAGCCTGAAAAATATGAAGACCTTGCAAAAGCACTTCAAGTTATTATTAGCGAGCGTATGATTTCAACGAGCGAATATAGCGAATATTTTAATCTTTTAGAAAGCACCCCGCTTAAACCCGAAGCCTTTTTAATGATTGTTAAATACTGTACCGACCTTAAAGGTGGCGACATTTCGTTTAAATATATTCTTGCGGTAGCAAAAGATTTTGTAACCCGCAATATAACTACGGAAGACTTAGTTGACAAAGAACTTACTAACTACAATGCCCTTACAAAAGAAATTGGCGACCTTTTCCGCACTATAAAAATTACGAGAAAGCAAGAAGTTGAAGATATTCAACTTTATAAAAAATGGTCGCAAAAGTATGGTTTTGAACACGAAATTATACTTTTTACCGCTAAAAAAAGCAAAATTAAGAATTTAAAAACGCTTGATAAAACTTTTGATGAACTTTATGCAAGCAAATGCTTTACCGAAGAAGACGTTTCTAACTTCTTAAATACAAGGCAAGAAAAAATTGATATTGCAATAGACGTTTGTAAAGCGCTTGGTATTTACGTTGAAATTTACGAAACGGTTATTACAAATTACGTTTCGCCTTGGCTTTCTATGGGCTTTGACCATAAAACGCTTGTATTTATTGCAAATTACTGCTTTAAATCAAATAGGCGCACCCTTGAACAAATGAGCGTTACGGTAAACAATTTAATGAAACTTGGCTACATAACCTTAGATAGCATCGTTAATTACATTAACGAATTTAGCGCAACCGACAAGTTTATTTCAAAAATTTTAGAATATTTAGGTCTTTCACGCAAGCCTAACGGTTGGGATAGAGATAACGTTAAAATTTGGCGTAGAGACTGGAATTTTTCCGACGACGTTATTTTGGAAGCGTCAAAGCGCGCGTCAGGGCTTTCTAACCCTATACCTTATATGAACGCAATACTTTCAAATTGGAAAAGTAAAGGCGCGTACACCTTAGAACAAATTAAAACTATTGCCCCACCGCAAAAAGCAAATGCCGTAAGCAACTCTAAGCATTTTGAAAACGAACGAAATTATACAAACGAAGAACTTGATAAACTTTTAGACAAAGTTGACGATATAAAGGAATTATATGATAAAATCTAAAGCCTTAATAGATAAAGTTAACGAATTTTACGTTAATAAGTCTACAAAAATTTACGCAATTAACGAATATTACGATAATTTGCTTTCAAAAAATGAGAGCTACGTTTCAATTCTTAACGAAATTGGCGCGTTAAAGTTTGAAATTGCCAAAAACGAGTATAACGGCAACGGCGTAAATAATGAATTAGAGCAAAAACTAAAAAATTTGGAACTTGAAAAATTAAATGCCATTAAAAATAGCGGTTATTTTGACGCAATAAATAAAGTTATTGAGTGTAAAATTTGCAAAGACAAGGGCGTAATTTTAGGTAAAAGGTGCAAGTGCTTTAACAAAAGGCTTACCGAAGTTTCACTAAAATATTTAGGCGTTACAAAAAAAGAGCCTTGCAATTTTGAAAATGCAACCGCTACTGAAATTGAAAATCAAAAATTATTACTTATTAAATATGCAACCATCTTTCCAAAAGTAAACGTTAAAAACTTTGTACTTACGGGAAACGTTGGCACGGGCAAAACCTACCTATCTAAATGCGTTTATACCGAAATTTTAAACAAGGGCTACAATGCAATTTTCTTAACTGCAACGGAACTTAATAACGTATTTTTAAAAATGCACCTTGGCGAAGTTGACAGAACGGTTATAAACGACATTTTGCAAGGTGCAGACCTTTTGGTTATAGACGACCTTGGCACAGAGCCAAAATATAATAACGTTACCGTTGAGTTTTTACTTTCTTTAATTAGTGAAAGGCTTGATAAAAGTAAACCTTTTATAATAACCACAAACCTTTCTTTAAGCGAAATTAAGGAAAGATACAACGAAAGGCTTGTTTCACGCTTATCGGGCGAAAAAACGGCAATTTTACCCTTTAAACACAAAGATTTAAGAATTAAATAGCAAAAAAATATCCACGGCTTAAAGCCGTGGATTTTTATTTTTAAATAGTAAACTATTTAATAGGTTTAATATTTAACGCTTTGCTTAATTTTTTGACGAAACATCTACTTTAATCTCTTGAGTTTGTGTATTTTTTACTTTTATACCTGTAATATTATTCTATTCTCATCATTCTATATCCAACGCCAATATGCGTTTGAATATACTGTGAAGAATCTGGTTCTATTTCAATCTTCTTTCGAAGCGTTGCCATAAATACACGCAAGGACGCAACGTTGCTTTCCCAAGCCGCGCCCCAAATCTTTTGAGTTATAAAGGTATGGGTGAGAACTTTCCCTACGTTTTGAGAAAGCAAACACAGCAATTTATATTCAATAGGTGTTAAATGCAATTCGTTGCCGTTGATATACGCACAACCTGCGGCATAATCAATTTTAAGATTACCGTTTGTAAATAGTGAGTCCGATTGCATTGCTGAATTCAAGACAGACAATCTTCGAGTAGTAACACGAATTCTCGCAAGCAATTCTTCCACAGAAAACGGTTTGGTTAAATAATCATCAGCGCCTGCATCTAACGCTTCTATTTTATCATTATCTTCACTTCTGGCGCTGATAACGATAATTGGCATTTTCGACCAAGTTCGTATCTTTTTTATTAGCTCTATCCCGTCAATATCAGGAAGACCTAAATCAAGCAAAACAATATCGGGATTGTGTGAAGATGCTTGCATTATTGCGTTTTCTCCGTTTTGAGCGGTTAAGTATTTGTATTCGTGCGCCTTTAACGTAGTCGTAATTAAATTACGGATAGGCGCATCATCTTCAACTATCAATATCAATGGATTATTCATTTATTTTTATCTCCCCAATAGGTAAAGTAAAGGTAAATATAGCGCCACTCGGCACGTTGTCTTTTACAAAAATTTCTCCGCCATGCACGCTAATTATAGATTTACAAAGAGCAAGACCTAACCCGATGCTCCTACGGCTATCGGCTAACTTATTCGCTCCTGTATAAAACATATCAAAAACACGCTCTTTTAATTCATCTGGAATACCTGCGCCATTGTCGGCAATACTAATTATTGCTTTATCATTTTGTTTTTCAGTTGTTATAGTTATCATTGAATCTTTCGGCGTATATTTTATTGCGTTATCAAGGATATTGATAATAACTTGAATAATTAAGCGTGTATCCATTTTTGCAAGCAAAAATTCATCTTTATGGACTACGCTTATTTTTTGTCTACCTTGACGCGTATGAACGTGTTTAACGGCTTCAGCCACAACCTCGTCAATAAGTTCAGCCGTGAAGTTTAAATTCATTCTGCCTTCTTCAAGGCGAGTTATGGACAACAAGTTTTCAACAAGATTTATAAGCCACATTGAATCGTTGTAAATGTCGTTATAAATTGATAATTTAGTCTGTTCGTCAAAGGAAGATGCGTTTGAAATAAGATTGCTCGCATTTCCCGAAATGGCAGTCAACGGAGTACGCAAGTCGTGTGAAATTGCACGAAGTAGATTTGCACGCAATTGTTCATTTTCGGCAAGAACTGCGGCAAGTTCTTTTTCTTTTGCGTTAAAAAGATTTTCAAGAGCTAACGCACATTCGCCCACAAGTGACAATACAATACTATTCTCAAAAGAATCAATTTCTTTTTCATTCTTATATACGGCAACGATACCATATGTTCGTAATTGCGTTTTAAGGGGATAGTAATCACATCTTAGTTGAGCATCTTTATAATCATAAGAATGGTTTATAAGTATGCTCGCAGCTATATTAAGTTCCTTTTCTCCCATTTGAAATGAATCATCTAACGCATAAACGAGAGTTTGCAAAGCATCTTTATTTTGCTTAAAAATAACAATTTCTCTATTTAATAACTTTTTTAATTGCTCCGCCGTTATTTTCAGAACTTCTTCGTCGTCGCTTGCACGTTGTAATAACCGATTAGCATCAAAAAGAATTTTCGTTCGATATGCCGCTTGTGAAGATTGTTTCGTTTGGTTATGCATTTTAGACGCCAAACTACCCGTAATTAAAGAAGCGACAAACATAATCGCAAACGTAATAGGATATCCGTCACCGTAAGCCATTAATGAAAATCTTGGCTTAGTAAATAGAAAATTAAATATCAATACGCTTGCTACCGAAGAAAATCCCCACGCTAATTTACTGTTTGTAACTATAGATGTTATCAACACACCAAGAATGTAAAGCGTTATAATATTAGCTTCAGAAAAGCCAAGATGGGCAAAAAATAGTCCAATTAAAGAAATAACTATAATTACTCCAAGACTTATTGCAAGGTCTTTGACAATAGACAAAGCATTTGTTTTCTTAAATAAAGTTTCTTTTTGTTCTCTTAAATCAGAATCAGCATCAGGAATAATATGAATATCTATATTCGTAGCAAGAGCAATCAATTTATCCGCAAGAGTAGGTTTTCGTATAATTCCCGCTCTTTTCGTTGCATTTCTACCGATAACAATTTTGGTAGCCCCTGACATTTTTGCGTATTCAGCCATTTGAAGCGCTACGTCTTCACCATAAACGGTCACAATCGTCGCTCCCATTCGTTCTGCAAACTTTATATTATTTTGTAATCGCTTTGCATTTTCCTCTGATAAGACTTCACTTTGGGAAGTTTTTATATACAACGCAGTAAGATTAGCGTCAAACGCTCTTGCCATTTTCGATGCAGTTTCAACAATTTTTGAATTGGAAGGAGCAGAAGATAGCCCAACTAAAATATGCTCTTTTTTCTTGGGTTGTTTTTCCGCATTTTGCACCATACTTCATCTCCTTTTTATTTTTTGCATTTCTATTATAACATATGTTTTCAAAAAAAACTATTACAACCTATGCTCCTTAATTATTTTATCCATCACAAGAGTCATCTTCATTGGAAATAACAACTTTCATCTTACCACCTTTTTCTCTAACTTTTTTTATGACTGAAAGGATTTCTTCGTCCGATGCATCTTCGTTATGTATGATTCGTTTCGGTTTTTCTTCATCTTCTCTAAAATACGGTTTATATTTTTCATTCAAAAATTTGTCAAGACGTTTCATAACGAAAAAACCGAATACAAAAATAGCCAACACAGTTATTACTAATAATATATCTCTTAATACTTCGTTTTCCATTATGTAACCTCCTTATAAGTTTGTATATTTACCGCTTTTATATATTAAAACACTTTTTTAATGCTTTATACTCTCCACACACGAGCAACGTTTTCTTTGATGTTAGTACTGTGTCAGGCGCAAACATTGCATTTATTTTTCCATTTTCCTTAATCGCTATGATATTAACGTTATATTTCTTACGTATATCAATTTGCAAAATGCTTTTACCTATCCATTCTTTTGGAACGGAAACTTCAAAAATCGAACAAGATTCATCTAACTCTATATAGTCAAGAATATGGTCTGCACTATATCGAATCGCCATCCAAGACGCAAGTTGCTTTTCGGGATATACTATTTCGTCAGCACCGTTACGTAATAGGAATTTTGCCTGCCCATCACGTTCAGCACGCGAAACAACTTTTTTCGCCCCAAGTTCTTTCAATAAACAAGTAGTTTCAAGCGAACTTTGAAAATCACCTCCGATGGTGACAATACAAACATCGTAATTATCCACGCCAAGCGAACGTAAAAATAATTCGTTTGTACTATCGCCAATTTGTCCATTGGTTACAATAGGCATAATCTCATTGACCTTTTCTTCGTCGTGGTCAACTGCCATAATTTCGTGTCCAAGTTCGTTTAATTTCATAGCGATATGCTTTCCAAAACGACCAAGTCCAATAAGCAAAATTGATTTTTTCTTCATATATCTTCTCCTTAACCTACCGTTATGTTGTCTATTGGCAACTTTGAAACTTGTTTTTTATTTCTACCTAAAGCCGCATATATAAGGGTTAACCCGCCAACACGACCAAAAAACATCAAAATCATCAATATTATTTTCGATATTATCCCAAGAGATGGCGTAACACCTAGAGTTAATCCAACCGTACCGATTGCCGATGCCGTTTCAAAAAGGCATGTCATAATTGGCAACCCTTCAATGGAACTTATTATCATTCCGCCAAGCACAAACAACGTTACGTACATCAAGAATATTGTAATAGCATTCTTAACAGTATCATCATCTATTCTACGTTTCATAAGTTCTGCATTGTCTTTTTTCTTGAATACGGATATTGCAGATGAAAATAATACCGCAACCGTAGTCGTTTTCATACCGCCTGCCGTAGAACCCGGCGAGCCTCCAATTAACATAAGAATTATCATAAGCAACAAGCCTGTTCCACTAATAGCGGTTATATTTGCCGTATTAAATCCTGCCGTTCTCGGGGTTATGGCTTGAAATAAAGAAACGAGAATTCTTTCGCCTATCGGTAAAGTAGTAAACTCAAAGAAAAAGAAATAAACAGAAGGGATTAAGATTAAAAGTCCCGTTACAAGTAGAACGACTTTACTTTGAGTTCTATATTTCTTTACATTCCATTTATGCTTGCAAACGTCTTCCCATACAAGAAAACCAATGCCGCCTATTACAATTAACAGCATAACAGTTATACTAATTATGGGTTGTGCAGAAAAATTTGTTAGCGAACTGAAATCTCCACTTTTCGTCCCCATAATATCAAACCCCGCATTGCAAAATGCAGATACAGAGTGAAATATTGCCATCCAAATTCCTTCAACTCCATAATCTTTACAAAAAATGGGAAGCATTATTAAAGCTCCGATTAGTTCTATAACAAATATTCCTTTTATTATAAAGCCAACTAAACGAACTATGCCGCCTACGCTTGGAGCAGATATTGCTTCTTTCATCGTGCCACGACTAAAAAGACCAATTTTTTTACCTGAAAGTAGCGCAAACGATATCGCTACCGTTACAATACCCATACCACCGATTTGGATTAAAATCAATATTATTATTTGCCCAAAAATCGTCCAATGCGTTGCCGTATCAAAAACAACTAACCCAGTCACGCATACGGCTGACGTTGACGTAAACAAAGAATCAATAAAGGAAGTCCATTCGCCCGATTTATTTGATATAGGAAAGCAAAGCAAAAATGCTCCAATAAAAATTACTGCTGCAAAACCGAGTAAAATAATATGAAAGGAAGATAATTTGAATTTTGTTTTAACTTCCATAAACACACCTCTAGAATATCTTTCTTCGTTAATTATTGTATTATATTTTTTATAAAGAATGCGTTATGATTTTTCTCGTCGGCATTAAGATTGTATAAAGAAAACTCTCGCCATTTAATAACGAGAGTTAAACAAAAAAAATCAGACCCCGTAATGGAATCCGATTTTTCTCCGCTTGAAAGCGCAATTTCCTATAAATTTTTAATGTTTCAAAAAATCCCTAAGAAACACGCCATTAAAGCCGTGGATTTTTATTTTTAAATAGTAAACTATTTAATAGGTTTAATATTTAACGCTTTGCTTAATTTTTCGGTTAAAGTATCGGCAATTTTTTGCATTCCGTAAATATTAGGGTGAATAAAGTCTGCCGACATATATTTAACGCTTCCCAAAACGTCAAAACCGTTTATGTAAGTTACGTTTTTAAAATTATATTTTTCAACAATTTCTTTTAATACTACGCGGTAAAATTTAGCGTTATCGTCTTCCCAATATTCGTCGCCACAATGATAGAAAGGCGAAATAACGAAAATAGGTTTATCTTGGTTGCGAGAGGCAACTTGATAAATAATATTTTCGGCGCGTTCTCTAAACTTTTCAACCGTCCAACCTAAAACGTTTATACCAAGTTCCAAAGTGGCAATATCCCAATTGCCCTTTTCGCCTTGACTTGCAACGAAGTTTGCAATTGCAGGTTCCATTGCACAAGAGCCTGGCATACCTTTATTAAACACGTCAACGTTTAAGTTGTGTGAAAGTATAGACACCCAAGTGTGCGCCGAATTTAACGCGCTTGAACCGTTTGTAATTGAAGAACCGTAGCAAAGCATTTTAGTTTTAGGCGTTTGTGCGCTTGAAGGCGGTTCAACGTCACCTATAATATCGTAAATTCTAAATTTGCCACTATTAAAAATAATTCTAACTACGTTAGGGTCCCAGTCGTAACCCGAGCGCTGGTGTATGTTTTGTAAACGCTCTATATTTTCGGCTTTTTTAATAACGAATTCTTGAATTTCACCCGTTACGGTAGTGTGAATTTCGTTATCTTCCCAACCGCCTTGAATAGCACCCCTAAAAACGTGAAAACAAGGGATAGACGAAGGGTTATCTTCATAAGTTCTCATTTTAATAGTTGCGCTTTCGCCCTTTATTACAAAGCGAAGTTCAACACCGCCCGCACCAAAAGCAGCGGTTTGAGCGTTGCGCATTTCCATTTCGTTAAATACTGCTAACGGAACGCGTATCCAAGAAACGCTACCGTCTTCGTTATAAACAAGTTCTTCAACGTTATGAAATTTTACGTTCTTGTAAATCATAATACATCCTTAAACTTTTAATTTTAAATATCTAAGTTAAATTAAAGTGCCAAAATGCCTGCAACTTTGTAAAGTTCTTCGTTTAACTTTCTTGGCATAGAAAGTGCGTCTGTAATATTAGCGTCAAAAATTTCGTTGTTTTTAATACCTATTACCCTATTAGTTTTACGTTCTTTAATAACTTCAACGGCTCTAACTGCCATTCTCGTTGCTAAAATTCTATCTGCCATAGTTGGTGAGCCACCGCGAATAATATGCCCAAAATTAGTGTATTTAACGCCTATGCCCGTTAATTCCGTAATTTTTGAAGCAATTTTTTCTTTTCCTTCAACGCCTTCCGCTATAATAATCATATTTGACGCCTTGCCTTTTTCTACGTTTTCTTTCATAGCCAAGGCAATTTTTTCAATATCGTAAGGCTTTTCTGGAATTAAGCAAAATTCCGCGCCACCGCAAATTGAAGCGTAAAGCGCAATATCGCCACAGTTTCTACCCATAACTTCAAGCATAAAGGCTCTATCGTGCGAGCCCATTGTATCGCGAAGGTTGTTAATTGCTACTAAACAAGTATTAACAGCCGTATCAAAACCTAAGGTGTAATCTGTGTACGCTAAGTCGTTATCAATAGTTGCGGGAATACCTACAACGCTAATGCCAAAATTATCTGACAATGCTTTTGCGCCGTTAAAAGAACCGTCGCCACCGATAACTATTAAATTTTCAATGCCTTGTTTTCTTAAATTGTCAGCGGCTATTTTTTGCACGTTAACGTCTTTAAATTCTGGGCATCTTGCCGTTTTTAAAACAGTACCGCCACGATGTAAAATATTAGATACGGAACGCGAATCTAATTTAACGATTGAGCCGTCAACTAAGCCGGCATAACCGCGTTCTGCGCCGTAAACTTCAAACCCGCTGTTAAGCGCATACCTTACGCAAGCCCTTAAAGCCGCGTTCATTCCTGGAGCATCTCCGCCACTAGTAATAATTGCAATTTTATTCATTTGTTCTCCTTTATGTTTATAAAAATTTATTATTTATTAAAAAATGTTATATCTTGTTCATCTAAAATTGATAAAAGTTCGGTTACTAAGCCTTTGCAGTTTCTAACCTTTGAGTTAACCTTGTATTTTTTGCCGTCTTTTTTAACGTAAACTTGTATATCGCCTGGGTAAGCAATTAAAATTTCGTAAAGTTCGTCTAAATTGTCAAGTTTAGAAACGTTTAAACCTAAACACTCTTTTTTTACTTCTTTAATCTCTTCGTTTTTAGGCTGTTCTGTTGTGGTAAGCGGTTCTAATTTTTCTATTAAAATTGAAGGCGGTTTATCATCGCGAAGTTGAAGTTTACCGTCAATTCTAATAATAGCATCTTCAACCGCCAAGTTTTTATACTTTTCGTACGCCCTTGGAAATAGCGTACATTCAACAGAGCCAAACAAGTCTTCAACGTTTAAAGCGCACATAGTGTCGCCGTTTTTCGTAACGATTTTTTTAACGGAAGTAATCATACCGCCAAGCGATAATTGCATACCGTCGGTAACGTCTAAATAAACTTCTTCATCATTTTCGTTTACTTCTTTATTTAAAAATAGCGCCGTTGAAAAACTGAACTTTTTAAGTTCGTTTTTATAGTTTTCAAGCGGATGCCCCGTCACGTAAACGCCTAAATAATATTTTTCAAATTGATATTTAGTTTTTTCATCGTATTCTTTAACGTTTGGATAGTTGGCAACTATTTTTTCTTCAATGCCAAAGCCGTTTTCGCTTTCGCCAAACATTGAAATTTGTTCATCGTCTTTTTGCTTAAGTATGCGCGTTGCGCTATCTAAAACTTCTTCGTACGCGCCTATAAGCCTGCTTCTATAAACTTTAAAACAGTCAAACGCGCCCGCGTAAATAAGCGCTTCAACAACGCGCTTGTTTAAACTTTTTGCACAGCGCATTGCAAAATCTTCTAAACTTGTAAACTTGCCGTTTTTATCTCTTTCTTCAATAATTTCGTTAATAACGTTTATACCAACGTTTTTAATGCCCGCTAAACCAAACCTTATTTGACCGTTTTTAACCGAAAACATAGTTTTACTTTCGTTAATATCTGGCGGTAAAATTGCTATTTTTTCTTCTTTGGCGTAAGTTGCGTAGTTGGTTATTTCTTCAATTTTATCTATGCGGTTATTGAGTACCGACGCTAAAAATTCGGGCTTATAGTAGCATTTTAAGTATGCCGTTTGATACGTTACTACCGAATACGCAGCCGCGTGCGACTTGTTAAAGGCGTATTTTGCAAAGTCTTTCATTTCATCCCAAACCTTGCGCGCAACTTCTTCGCTAACGCCACGCTTAACGCAACCGTCTATTGCTCTACTCGTTTTACCGTATTTATCAACCGTTTCGGGCTTGCCGTTTATAAAGGTTTCAACTTCCTTTTCCATTTCGGCAACTTTCTTTTTACCCATCATACGCCTAACCATATCGGCTTGACCGAGCGTGTAACCAGCCAAGTCTTGAACGATTCTCATAACTTGTTCTTGGTAAACTATACAACCGTAAGTTTGCTTTAAAATAGGCTCTAAAAGCGGGTGTAAATATTTGATTTTTTCGGGATTGTGCTTGTTTTGAATAAAGCGCGGAATAGAATCCATAGGGCCTGGGCGATAAAGCGAAACCGCCGCAACGATATCTTCAAGGCACGTTGGTTTAAGTTTTGATAAGAAACTTTTAAAGCCCGACGATTCTATTTGGAAAATTGCCGTTGTGTTACCCGACGATATAAGGTCGTAAACCTTCTCGTCGTCGTAATGATTTCTATCAAAAACAACGTCTTCATTATAATTTTCTTTTACAATTTCAATACAGTTTTTAATATCGCTAAGGTTTCGAAGCCCTAAAAAGTCCATTTTTAAAAAGCCTAAACTTTCAAGTTCCGTACCCGTGTATTGAGTTGTAATATCTTCGCCGTTACGCGAAAGTGGCATATGCCTATCTAAGATATCCGCGCCTATTATAACACCGCAAGCGTGAGTGCCCGGTTGGCGTGGCATATCTTCAAGTTTCATTGCAATATCAACAACTTTTTTAATTTCTAAGTTGTTGTTATACATTTCAACGAGTTCTGGAACGGAATAATCTATTTCGCCTGGGTAAAAACCGAATACTTTTTGTAAAATATTAGGTCTACCTATATCAAGCATTTTACCCTTTTTAGCAACTTTTGTTGGTATTGCCTTGGTTAAACGGTTAAGGTCGTTAAGCGGAACGTTAAGCACCCTACCAACGTCTTTAATAGCGTTTTTTGCCGCCATCGTGCCAAAGGTAACTATTTTTGCAACCGTATCAAAACCGTATTTTTTACGAACGTATTCAATAACTTCTTGACGGCGCGTATCTTCAAAGTCTATATCAAAGTCGGGCGCGGATACCCTTTCACTATTTAAAAACCTTTCAAAGTAAAGGTCGTATTTAAGGGGGTCAATATCGGTAATATTTATTAAATACGCAACGATAGAACCCGCACCGCTACCACGGCCTGGACCTACCGATATTCCCATTTTACGCGCGGCGTTAATATAGTCCCAAACAATTAGATAGTATTCTATAAAGCCTTGCTTTTCAATAACGGAAAGCTCCATTTCAATTCTATCGCGAATTTCTTTGGTTTCTTCGCCGTACTTTTCCTTTATACCTTCGTTTATGAGTTTTCTAATATACTCAACGGGCGTAGACCCGTCTTCGGGAACGTAGTGCGGGAATTTATACTTACCAAACTCAAAGTTAAAATTACACTTTTTTGCAATTTCAAGCGTATTTTCAAGTGCTTCTTCATCGTTTGGAAAAGCCGAAAGCATTTCGTCGTAACTCTTTAAATAGAACTCGTCGCACGGCATTTTCATACGATTTGGCGTGTCGATATTTTTGCCCGTTTGAACGCACATTAAAACGTCTTGCGTTTCGGCGTCTTCTTTATCAACGTAGTGAACGTCGTTAGTGGCAACTAATTTAATGCCGTACTGTTTAGCGTAAACGCGAAGTTGAGCGTTTACTATTGCTTGCTCGTCAAGCCCGTGATTTTGAATTTCTAAATAAAAATCTTCGCCGAAAGTTTCTTTAAAAAATTGAACTAATTTTTCCGCCTTGTTAAAGTCGCGCATTAAAATGGCTTGCGGAATATCCCCGCCTAAACAAGCGGATAAACAAATTAAGCCTTGACTATATTCTTTAAGAGTTTTAAGGTCAATTCTCGGTTTATAATAAAACCCGTCTCTAAAAGCGATAGAGTTGAGTTTACATAAACTCTTATAACCTTGTTCGTTTTTAGCAATTAAAACTAAGTGACGCCTATCGCTATAACCTTCGTCATCGTTTGTTTTTAACTTGCCCTTTACGGTTAAATCGTCGCAAACGTAAAATTCCGTGCCTATAATAGGTTTAACGCCTTGTTTTTTACACTCGTTATAAAAGGCAACCGCACCGTACATATTACCGTGGTCGGTCATTGCAATTGCAGGCATATTAAGTTGTTTTGCTCTTTTTACCACCTTTGAAATTTGAGCCATACCGTCAAGCATAGAATATTCGGTGTGTAAATGCAAATGCACGAATTCTTTCATAATTCCCCTTTTACTAAAAACTAATAAAATCTACTAAAATACTGTTTTGAACGTATAAATACTCGTCTTTAATTTTTATATTTTGTTCGCTTATATCTAAATATTTGCTATTTTTCTTAATAGCATCACTAAAATCAACTAAAAAATCGCTATTAAACTCTTTTTTATATTCTTCAAAATTAACGCCGAACGAAGTTCTTAACAAAAGCATTGCGTATTCGCCTTTTGCATCTTCTTCGCTAACTTCTTCAATAAAAACTTCGGCAAATCTATTTGAAAGCAAGCATTTAGAGTACTCGTCAATACTTTCGGTGTTAGTAAAGCGTTTGCCGTTTAAAAACGACGACGCACCAACGCCAACCCCTAAATACTCACCGCGTTTCCAATAATTTAAGTTGTGGCGTGAATAATATCCGTCTTTACAAAAGTTAGAAACTTCATAACGGTTAAAGCCTTTTTGTTTTAAATAGTTTACGCTCGTTTCGTAAATAGACGCAACTTCATCATCACTTAAAAGTTCGCCGTTTAAATATTTTGTAAACATAGGCGTGCCTTCTTCTGCTTTTAAAGCGTAAAGCGAAAGGTGTTTAACGCTTTCAAATGAAGTTGCAAGGTCAATGCTATTTAAAACGTCTTTCTCGGTTTCGTTTGGAAGCCCTATCATAACGTCAACCGACAAGTTATAACCTTTAAGAAGTTTTACCGCGTTTATAAAATCTTGAACGTTATGTATGCGGTTTACAACGCGTAAAGTTTCGTTATTTGACGACTGCAAACCTATTGAAAACCTGTTTATACCCGCGTTTTTATATACTTTTAACTTATCTTCCGTAATAGTTCCAGGGTTTATTTCAAGCGTTATTTCCGCGCTACTTGATACGTTATAGCAATTATATATTTGTTTTAAAGCACCGTAAATATATTTTGGCTCAACGAAACTTGGCGTTCCGCCACCAAAATAAATTGTGTTTATTACTTTGCCCTTTAACTCGCTTGCCCTATGCTTTATTTCTTTATATAAGCAAGCAAAGTACAATTCCGCTTTTGAAATTTCGCTTGGATACGAGCAAAAATCACAGTAAGTACATTTACTTTTGCAAAACGGAATATGAATATATAGCCCTGCCATAACTCACCTAACTATCCGAATCAATTTTTAATATTGACATAAACGCTTCACTTGGAATTTCAACCGAACCAAGTTTACGCATTTTCTTTTTACCTTCTTTTTGTTTTTCTAAAAGTTTCTTTTTACGCGTAATATCACCGCCGTAACATTTTGCTAAAACGTCTTTACGGAGTGCTTTTACAGTTTCTCTTGCAATAATTTTACCGCCTACCGCCGCTTGAATAGGAATTTCAAACATTTGGCGTGGAATAACGTCTTTAAGCCTTTCCGCCATAGCCCTACCGCGCGCGTAAGCCTTTTCTTTATGAACTATTATTGAAAGCGCGTCACACATATCGCCGTTAAGCAAAATGTCGAGTTTTACAAGTTCGCTTCTTTTATAACCGCTTAAATCGTAGTCAAACGAAGCGTAACCGCGCGTTCTTGATTTTAAACCGTCAAAAAAGTCAAACACTATTTCGTTAAGCGGTAAAGTATAGTTTAACTTAACGCGCTTACTGTCAATATAAACCATATCTTCAAACACGCAACGCTTTTCTTGGCAAAGTTCCATAATTGCGCCAACGTATTCGGGCGGAGAATAAATGTTTGCCTTAATAACGGGTTCTTCCATATAATCAATTTCAACAACGGGCGGAAGTTTCGTTGGGTTTTCTATTGTTAAAACAGTTCCGTCAGTTTTATGAACGATATACGAAACGGACGGCGCTGTGGTTATAATATCAAGCCCAAACTCCCTTTCGAGCCTTTCTTGAATAATTTCCATATGCAAAAGCCCTAAAAAGCCACATCTAAAACCAAAGCCAAGCGCCGTAGAATTATCTGGCTCAAAGGTGAGCGACGCATCGTTTAACTTTAATTTTAAAAGCGCTTCTTTAAGGTCTAAAAACTTTGACCCGTCAAGCGGATAAATACCGCTAAATACTACGGGTTGCGCCTTTTTATAACCGCTAAACGGCTCGCTAATAGGATTATCAACGTCAAAAACGGTATCGCCAACTTCAATGTCTGATATAGATTTAATTGACGCGGCAATATAGCCAACTTCGCCCGCGTTAAGCGACGCTTTTGCCCTTAATTCAGGGTTAAACGTACCAACTTCAACGACTTCGAAAACCTTGTCTGACATAAAAGTTTTAATTTTAGTGCCTTGTTTAACAGAGCCGTCTTTTACCCTAACGAATAGTATTACGCCTTTAAAATTATCGTAATAACTGTCAAATATAAGCGCTTTGAGCGGTGCGCTATCATCGCCGTTAGGTGCGGGAATATCAGTAACTATTCTTTCTAAAACTTCTTCAATATTAACGCCCGTTTTTGCCGAAATTTTAGGCGCGTTAGAGCCGTCTAACCCGATAACGTCTTCAATTTCTTTGCCAACGCTATCAGGGTCTGCCGACGGAAGGTCTATTTTATTTATAACAGGCATAATTTCTAAGTTATTGTCAAGCGCTAAGTAAACGTTAGCAAGCGTTTGTGCTTGTATACCTTGCGACGCGTCAACTATCAAAATTGCGCCCTCGCACGCGCGCAAACTACGCGAAACTTCGTAAGTAAAGTCAACGTGGCCCGGCGTGTCTATTAAATTGAAGATATATTCCTTACCGTCTTTTGCCTTATAAAGCATTCTAACAGGCGTAAGTTTAATGGTTATACCCCTTTCACGCTCTATATCCATAGAGTCTAAAAGTTGCTCTTCCATATCTCTTTCGCTAACTTGACCAGTCATTTCAATGAGCCTGTCTGCAAGCGTTGATTTGCCGTGGTCTATATGCGCTATAATGCAAAAATTTCGTATGTTTTCTTTAACCGTTATTGACATGTTACCCCTATTATAATTTTATAGTTTATATTATACAATATAAAACTAAAAATTACAAGCCTTATTCGTTTATAAAAAAACATTTTTTTACAAAAAAATAAACGGCACTAACATAGTACCGTTTAAGTTTTGTTTGCTATTAAAGAATTTCTTTAATTTTTGCAGCCTTACCTGTAAGACCACGAAGATAGTAAAGTTTAGCCCTTCTAACTGCACCTTTCTTAACAACCTTAATGTCTGCAACTTTTGGTGAGTGAAGTGGGAAAGTTCTTTCTACGCCTACGCCGAAACTAATTCTTCTAACTGTGAAAGTTTCGCTAATACCGCCACCGCGTTTAGCAATAACAACGCCTTCGTATGCTTGAATTCTTTCTCTTGTGCCTTCTATAACCTTTACTGATACCTTTACAGTATCGCCAACGTTGAATGCAGGAACTTGTGCTTTAACGTTTTCTTGATTGATTTGTTCAATTATTGTCATGACCTATACCTCCATAATTACGCGGTGTTCATTGTAAAAATCAAGAGGACCACCCGAAGTCTTTAAATATTTTATCATAAGAACTGTTATTTTGCAACTAAAAAACAGCCTATTTTTTAAAAAAATTGCTAATTTTTTAACCTTTTTTGCTAAAAAACGAATAAAAATAGCACGGTAGTTTTCCAGAATAAATTTTGCGCTTTTTATTAGCCGTTTTATTTATTAACCTTTCAAAATTAGTTACGGGAGTTAGAACGTGGCACTCCCAACCTTGTAAACTATCGTAAACTTTGCCAAAGTCTTTATAAAGTTTGTTTACTTTATTTATATCAAGCAATCTTTCGCCGTACGGTGGATTTGATATTATTACACCGCTATTAAACCTTGATTGAAAGTTTCGCATATCGCCTTGTTGAAAGTGAATATTTTGTAAAACTCCCGCGTTTTTAGCGTGTAAACGCGCAAGCCTTAGTTGGTTTTCATCAATATCAAAGCCTATAAGTTTTAAATTTTTGCCGTCGTTTATTTTGCTTATAGCGTCTTCCTTTAACGAACTAAAAAACGACGTGTCAAAATTCTTATAATGCAAAAAGTCAAAGTCGCGGTTTAGCCCTGCGGGAATATTGCGCGCCATTAAACACGCTTCAATTAAAATCGTGCCCGTACCGCAAAAAAGGTCAACGAGCGGTTTATCGCCCTTCCAAAAAGAAAGGTCTAATAAGGCAGACGCTACGTTTTCTTTAAGCGGTGCTTCGCCAACCAACTTTCTATAACCGCGCTTATGTAACCCTTCGCCAGACGTATCTAAACAAACACTAACAAAGTCACGCCTTATAACGAACTCTATTTTATACCTTTCACCGCTTTCATTTAAAGTTGTGCCGTACGCTTTTTCAAGGCGAGTGCATATTGCCTTTTTAATAACCGACGCGCACGCCGTTGTTGCCGAAAGTTTTGACTCTATTGCCGAGCCGTAAACTTCAATTTTGCCGTTTTTATGAATATATTGTTCAAAGTCGAGTTCCTTTATACCGTCGAAAAGTTCGTCAAACGTTTGCGCTTTAAACGAGCCTATTTCAATAAACACTCTACTTGCCGTGCGCAAATGTAAATTGCAAAGCGCAACGCTTAAAATATCGCCTTCAAAAGAAAGGCGACCGTTTATTGATTTTGTATCAATCTTTAAAAGTTTATAAAGTTCTCGCTTTGTTACGCCTTCTAAACCAGACGGCGCAGATACTAAAATTTTCATTAAAAGGCATCCACAATTAAGTTTACCTTACCTTTAAGCACTTCCGCCACGATAAAGGAAACTTGCATATCTTCAATTTCATTTTGTTGCAAATAATAGTTTGCAATATTTACGTATTTTTGTTGTTTTTTATAGTTTACCGCTTCGCTTGGCATACCGTACTTTAAGTTAGAACGCGTTTTTACTTCAACAAAACAAATAACTTCACCCTTTTTAGCAATTATATCCGCTTCGCCAAAAGGCGTTACGTAGTTGCGCTCTAAAATTTTGTAGCCAAGCCTTTTTAGGTATTTACAAGTTAGTTGCTCGCCTGTTAAGCCAAGAAGTTTTTTATAAAAGTCTTTCTGTGAATTGGGCACGCGCCTATCTCCTTTATTGCGGTTATATGCTGTTTAGTACCGTAACCGCTATGTTTTTCAAAACCGTATTCGGGATAAGTTTTTGCATATTCTTCCATTAACCTATCTCTAAAAACCTTTGCAATAATCGACGCACAACCTATCGAATAACTTTTAAGGTCGCCTTTAATAATTGAAAACGTTTCTACGCTCAAATCAAGTTTAACGGCGTCAATTAAAACTACGTCAGGCTTTACAGAAAGCGTTTCAATTGCGTTTTTCATACAAAGTTTAGTTGCGTTTAAAATATTTATTTCGTCAATAACGCTTGGCTCTACCTTTTGAATAGAATAGGCTATTGCCTTTTCTAAAATTTTATCGTAAAGCATTTCACGCTTCTTTTTTGAAAGTTTTTTGCTATCGTCAACGCCTATAATTATATCGTCAAGTGGCATAATAACCGAAGCGCAAACAACAGGGCCTGCAAGCGGGCCTCTACCAACTTCGTCAACCCCGCCTATTAAAGCGTAACCTTTTTGTAAAAACTCTTTTTCGTATTGTAATTTATCTATAATTTCCATATTAAACAAATAAAATTTTGCCAAGTTTACCCTTGCGCAAATCGTTTATAAATAATGCAGACGCTCTCTCTTCATCAATAACACCGCCTTTACGTAAACAACCCTTAATTTTTGCTATTTCTTCAAAAATTTGATAGTCGGTTTTATCGGCTATTTCTATTCCATAGGCTTGTTTTAGTGCATTATTATACTTTTCTTTAAGATATTTTATAAGTTCAAGTGAAAGTTCGGTAAAGTCTAAAATATCGTCGTTAATAGAGCCTATAAAGGCTAAAAAAGTAGCGTTTAATTCGCTATCAAAACTTGGTGGCGTAGTGCCCGGCGTATCTAAAAGTTCAAGGTTTTGAACTTTTAACCATTGCTTGTCTTTAGTAACGCCAGCCTTGTCACCCGTCTTGGCTTTTTTGCCACCGCAAAGAAGATTTATTATGGTTGACTTTCCCGTATTTGGAAGCCCTGCAACCATTATTCTAAGCGGACGTTTAATGCCTTTATTTTTGTACTTTTCAAGCACGGAACTTAGCGAATTAACGATTTCTAAATATAATGATTTTGCACTTTTTTCACTTGTGCCAACGGTTGTAACCGTGCGTTTTTCTTCGGCTTTAAACTGTGCTAAAACCTTTGAAAATTCGACCTCTTCAACCAAATCATATTTGTTAAAAACGTAAACTACGGGGCGATGTGCAAAAATTTTAAATAAGTTTTTATTTATACACGCAAAAGGCGCGCGCGCATCTAAAACAAAAACTATACCGTCGCATAATTTTACCTGCTCTTCCATCATGCGCATAGCGCGCGTCATATGCCCCGGAAACCATTGTATATGCATATTATTTTATAAGGTCGGGTCTTTTTAACTTGGTTAATTTTTCCGACTCTTGTTTTCTCCATTTTTTTACTTCGCCGTGATTGCCAGAAATTAAAACGTCTGGCACTTTAAGGCCTTTAAATTCTTGCGGACGGGTGTATTGCGGATATTCTAAAAGACCGCCCGTAAAAGATTCTTCCGAAAGCGATTCGCTATTTATAACGCCGTCAACGTACCTTGCTAAACAATCTGTAACAACCATTGCGGGAAGTTCACCGCCCGTTAAAACGTAATCGCCTATTGACATTTCTTCGTCGATATAAAGTTCTATAATGCGCTCGTCAATACCTTCGTAATGACCGCAAAGTAAAACGATATGTTCGTAAGAAATTAGCGTTGAAACCATAGATTGATTAAGCGTTTTTCCTTTTGGCGACATATAAATTCTACGCGCCTTATGCTCGCTATCAACGGCTTCTATTGCCGATGCAATAGGTTGTGGCGTCATAACCATACCTGCGCCACCGCCGAAAGGATAATCGTCACAACGCTTGTGTTTATCAAGAGAATAATTGCGAATATCGTGAACGTTTATTTCAATTTTGCCCGCGTTTTTTGCCCTGCCTATTATACTTTCCGTTAAAGGTGTAAACATTTCGGGAAAAAGCGTTAAAATATCAATTTTCATAGTAAATAATATCCTTTGTTTCGTCGCTTAAAAAAGTGAGCGTTTTGTTTAATAAATCGACCTTAGGCTGTAACTTTTTAAGGTGCGGAATATATAAAATTTTATCCGTTTGGCTTTTTATTTTAAACATATCTACGTTTGACTGCATAACGTCAATTATAGTGCCAAGATTATTACCTTGCCCGTCGTAAACTTGTAAACCTATAAGGTCGGCTATAAAATACGCCGATTTTTGCTTACTTATTTCATTTTTATTAGCGTAGTAAATTTTACCACGCAAAAGTTCGGCGTCATTACGCGTAGAAACACCGTTTAAAGATATAAAGGCAAATCCACCGCCCGCATCTTTAACGGCATTTATAACGCAAATTTCGCCGTTTGAAGCGTAAATATTTTTTAATTTATTAACGCTTAAAAAACCGTCGGCCAAAATACGAACTTTAAGTTCGCCTTTTATGCCTTGCGGTTTAACAACTTCAAAAACTTCAAGTTTTTCCATAAAAATATGAGAGAAATTTACTCAATTTCTCCCTTTCCTTTAATTTCTATATTGTATTTTTTGCCTTCTTTTGCGCTTGCAAAACGAACGATAGTGCGAAGGGCTTTTGCTAATTTTCCTTGACGGCCTATTACTTTACCCATATCACTTTCGTTTAAAACAACGGTAACGGTTACGTTGTCACCGTCTTCGTTTACAATATATTCAATTTCGTCTTGCTTGTCGGCAAAACGATTAACGATGTATTTAATAAGTTCAAGCATTTACTTCACCTTATTTCTTCTTCTTTTTAGGGTTAGTTTTAGTAGGTGATAATTTGCTTGGTTTTTCAATAACGCCTGCTTTAACGAGTAAGTTTTTAACTGTTTCAGTAGGTTGAACGCCGTTTGCAATCCATTTTTTTGCTTTTTCAACGTCAATTACTACTTCTGCAGGGTCTGTGTTAGGATTGTAGTGACCGATTTTTTCGATGTACGCACCGTCTCTTGCTACCCTTGCATCAACAACAACTATTCTGTATAAAGCGTTGTCTTTATCGCCAAGTCTTGTTAATCTCATTTTTACTGCCATTTGTATATCCTCCAAAAATATATTTATTATTTTACATAAACGGTAAACGACGTTTACCATTTTTAAACTGTTTCATAAGCATTTTGATTTGGTCATACTGCTTTAAAAGTTGGTTTATTTCTTGAACCGTTGTGCCACTACCCTTTGCTATTCTTTGCTTTCTTGAATAGTTGAGTATTGACGGGTCGCGCTTTTCGCGTTTGGTCATTGACAAAATTATGGCTTTTGTTCTTTCCATTTTGCTTTCGTCAATATCGCCGGCATTTACGCCTTTAAGTTTACCCATTCCCATACCTGGAAGCATTGATAAAATTTCTGACGCGCCACCCATTTTTTTAATCATATTGAACTGTTCTAAATAATCGTCAAGAGTGAAAACGTTTTCTTTAAAGCGTTTTTCCATTTTCTTAACGTCTTCTTCAGTAACGGCTTCTTGCGCTTTTTCTATAAGCGACATAACGTCACCCATACCTAAAATGCGCTTTGCCATACGGTCTGGATAAAACGGCTCTAAATCGCCAAGTTTTTCGCCAACCGACGCAAATTTAATAGGCTTACCCGTAACCGCTTTAACCGATAAACACGCGCCACCGCGAGTGTCACCGTCAAGTTTAGTTAAAACTACGCCCGTAACCGATAACTTTTCATCAAACGATTTTGCAACGTTGACCGCGTCTTGACCAAGCATCGAGTCGATAGTAAGTAAAATTTCGGTTGGGTTTACGGCTTTTGAAATATTTATAAGTTCTTCCATTAACGCTTCGTCAATATGAAGCCTACCAGCCGTATCTATAATAACGGTGTCATAACCGTATTTTTTAGCGTATTCAACGGCGTTTTTAGAAATTTTAACGGGGTCGCCTTGACCTTCGGTATAAACTTCAACGTCAACCGTCTTGCCAACTACTTGAAGTTGGTTTATTGCAGCGGGGCGGTACACGTCACACGCAACTAAAAGCGGTTTTTTACCGTTCTTTTTAAGATAAAGTGAAAGTTTACCAGAAAGCGTCGTTTTACCCGCACCTTGCAAACCGCACATCATAATTACGGTTGGAAGCGTTGGTGAAACGTTTAACTTACTGTTAGTGCTACCCATTAAAGAAGTTAATTCGTCGTTAACAATTTTAATAACTTGTTGAGTTGGGCTTAAACTTTTTAATACAGTTTCGCCAACCGCCTTTTCACTAACCTTACTAATAAAATCTTTAGCAACTAAAATATTAACGTCTGCTTCTAAAAGCGCAATACGAACTTCGCGCATTGCTTGCTTAATTTCAAGTTCGGTAAGTTTGCCGTGCTTTGTAAGTTTTGAAAATATATGATTTAATTTGTCGCTTAAACCGCCGAATAAATTAGCCATTAAAGTTCCCCTATCATTTTTACAAGCGCACCTTTTTGCTCTAAGTTGTCAATGGTGTTTACCACGCTTAATAGCGCGCGCTTTTTTTCAAGCAACCGTAAACTTCTTTCGTAGTGAATAAGCAATTCTCTCGTTTTACAAAGCGAATCGCTTACCGCTTGGCGTGAAATGCTTTTAATTTCAGAAATTTCCGCAAGTGACAAATCACAATTATAGTAAAAATCAAAAATTTCCGCTTGATTATTTGTTAAAAGCGTTTTATATTCTAAAAAAAGTTCAGAATACGTAAAATGTAAATCCATTTATTCCACCTTAACGCTTATTATACACGCTAAAATTATAAGTGTCAAGCATTTTTACTTGACATATGAAAAAAGAGTGTAAAATTTTTACACTCAGTTTTTACGCTTCGTCGAGCATATTTTGAATAGATATTCCGTAGCCACGCGCGCTATCGTTTACAAATACGTGCGTTACCGCGCCAACGATTTTGCCGTCTTGAATAATAGGGCTACCCGACATTCCTTGTACTATTCCGCCCGTTTGACTAATTAAATTATCGTCGCAAATTTTTATAACTAAATTTTTGCCTTCGCGCCTTTTTAAATCACTTTTAACAATTTCTATATCAAAAGTATTTGCCGTTTTACCGTCTATTGTGCTAACTATTTGCGCTTTTCCTATTTTTGCAGTTCCTACCGTAATTTTTCTATATTCAAGCGGATTAAACTTGTTTAATTTGCCGTATAAACCACGCGCGGTATTTTTAGTTATAGTGCCTATAGGGCTATCGCCTATAAACAAACCTTTTAATTCGCCCGCTTTACCGCATTGACCTTTAACTATTCCTATAATAGACGAATCGTAAACGCTACCCGACAAAACGGAGTGAATTTCGCCCTTTTCGTTTGTTACGGGGTGACCGAGTGAAGCAAAAGAGCCGTCATCTTTAATAAAAGTAACCGTGCCTATGCCTTGAAGGTCGTCTCTAACGAAAACGCCTATTTTATAGTTGCCGTTAAGGTCTTTAACGGGCGTTACGTTTACAATTTTTAAAACGCCACCGCTAACGTATTCAACAACCAAACTACCGCCTTTATGCGCGTTTAATACGCCTGCAATTTCACTACTGTTGTTTACGGCTTTTCCGTTTATTGAAATTATAACGTCGCCAACGGAAATTCCCGCAATTTTGCAAGGCGAAGTTAGGCGTTCCGTGCCTAATACGTCAGTTAAACCAACAATGGTGCTACCGCGTGTTTTAAGCGTAAAACCAGCGGTAAAACCGCCTAAATATACGGAGTTTTCACTATTTGCATATACGTTTGACGGCGTGTTTACACTAAACAAAAGCAATATAAAAACAACCGCTAATAAAGTCAATTTTTTTAGAAGTTTCATAACACTTAAAGTATTTGCAAATATTTTTACATTATTCTTTGATTTTAGAATTTGTGTTAAAAACAATCCCTCCGTCATTTTTCAAATGACACCTCCCTTTACACAAGGGAGGCTAAAAGAAAAAGATATAAACAATAGTTAAAAGGTGGCAATAATTTATATATAATGGGAGCATATGGAATGCTCCCCTACGGCATATTATCACTTTTATTTAAACTCCTTTACACAAGGGAGGCTTATAAGAAAAAGATATAAACAATAGTTAAAGGTGGCAATAATTTATATATAATGGGAGCATATGGAATGCTCCCCTACGGCATATTACCAACTTTTATTTAAACCCCTATACACAAGGGGGCTTTAATAATTAAAATTTTGAATAAACAAAAAAAGAGAGAGTTAAAAACTCTCTCTTAATTTTGTGTTATTACTTAGAAATTACGCTGCGGTTTTCCAAGTAAGTTTACCATTAGCAACAGTCCAGTAAGCCGTATCGTAGCCGTTGTAAATAGTGTTGTCAGCAGTATAAGCAGCAGCCATTTTGTCAAGCGTAGCGTATTGTTTAACGTCAGTATAGAAGAATATACCTTTGCTAATGTCGTTATCAACTGCTGGGTTATTTGCAAATTCAATAACTTCATCGTATACGGTAATTTCACCGCAAACTCTATAATCAATACCGCGTTCTTCCATATAACTTGGTAAGTGGCCGTTTAAGATTGCTTCGTTATACCTATCTCTATCGGCAAGAGCAACTTCGTAAGGAATCCACTTCCAACCAACGTAACCTTGCTCGCCAGCCATATTGCTTGCATAAGTTACAACTAAGCCTGGACCCATTTCGCTTACTAATACTTTAGTAGGACATTCAGGGTAACCTGGAATATCTTGTGAAGTACGCCTTACTGCGATAGGATATTTAGAAGCAAGCATAAGGTTTTCATACCTGCTGTTCTTAAGTTCTTCGCTTACGCTATGGTAGTTACCTTCACCGTCTTGATAGTATACGCCGGTTGCATCGGAAGTAATTAAACCACCGCCCGAACTACCTGGGTTCTTTGTGCTAATATGTTCGTTACTATTAGTATAGTCGAAGAAGCAGTCAACAACTTTGAAACTTACAACTCTGCTACGTAACAATTCATCAACTTTAGTTAACGTGCTTGCGGTAGCATCTTCTGGGCCGTCAGTAACAAGGTTGTGTTCACAGTATGCACCGAATATACCGTAGAATAAACCGCCTTGGAAAGCAGGGCCAACGTTAGGAACTTTAGTTTGAATATAAACGTTTTCAATTAAAGTTTGATATTTAGCAACAAGTAAGCCCGTTGCATCATCTCTTACTAATACAGTATCTGGCGTAAATCTTGCAAAGAGTGGACCAGCAGCGTGTTGCTTGCCGTTGTCAAGAGTTTTTGCAAGCGAGTCAAGACTAACGTTTGTAAACGCAACGTTCTTAATTTCAGTAGTGCCTTGTTCGTCGCTATATACTCTGCCGAATAAACCACTTCTAAACGAGAACATATTGTCAATAGTATAACCACGGCCGTCAAATATACCTTGGAAACCACCGGTAGCAGTAGAAATAATTTGGTTATATGGAGATTGGTCGTTAGGATATTGTGCGTGAGTTACACCAACGTTATTTGCGTCAATGTTGTTAGCAACAATGTAGTGACCGCTGTTCTTATCAGAAGCAGTTTCCATACCAAACCACTTAAGGTGTTGACCGTTAGTTAAAATACCAGTATATGCTTTAACTTTGTTGAATTGATATTGTTTACCGTTTACGGTTTCAATTCTAATTTTAATATAGCCAACGTCTTTAAAGCCGTTAGTAATATTAGTTACAGTACCTAAAACGTAGCCTTCCTTAGTTAAGTTAAGCGTTGATAACGAGCCATCGTCTTTAACTTGGTAAGCCTTAGCAATTTGGCTATGAGCAACAAGGTTATTGCCGTGGAATACACCGTCGAGAGATGAGAAGAGAACTTCTTCGTTAATCTTTTCAATAACGCTTGTTAACTTAACGTTAACAACTAACGTTTTATTAGTATCAAACGTAACTGTAATTTGAATATTCTTAGTAACATCCCAATCTTCGTAACCGTCAACTACGTTTAAAGTAATAGTCTTACCGTCGCTATTTACAGTTGCAGTAACGTTTTCGTTATTTGAAACTGCATTTACGATATCAAAGTCAACGTCTGTGTAGTTAGTAACACCAATAGAAGTGTGTTTCTTATCTTCGTTTAATACGATATTAGAAGAATTAAGTTTGCCGTTTTCAGTAGTGTAGTAACTATCTTGATCCATACTACGCCATACAGGAACACCGTTTTTAATAATCCAACATTCGCTGTCTGCAGTAGCAAATTTAGATAAGTCTGCACCAGAATTTGCTAATTCGTCAATAGACGTATAGTAGTTAGCACCTAACTTAATAGAGAACTTTTCATAGTTTTGGTGAGTACTATTTGTAGGAATTTCCTTACCGTTCCAAGTTTCAGTTTGGTTAGCACCGTAACCGTAGTAGTAAGGGTTGTATCTAATAACAGATTTAGTTTTGTTAGTAGAACTATCTTTTTCCTTAATAGTTAAAGTTTGGTCAGCGCCGTCTTTATAACCTTGTAATTTAGAAACTTCAAAAGTAATATCGTTACCTTCGTAGTAAATTAAAGGCATAGGAGAAACAACGTATACGTTATCAAAGTTGTCTTCACCGTCAGTTTTTACAACGCTTGCACTACTAAATAACGAACCAAAGCCGTATTTAGTGTTGCCTGTTGATTTAACCGAACCAGTACCGCTAAGAACGTGCATATTTTCAGTATCGTTAGAACCGTCGGTTACAGGGTTGATAGTTTTATTTGTAGGAACGTTAACAAATACGTTCTTCATAAATACCGTACTTTCGCTATAATTTGGAACTAAAGCACCTTTAACAAGACCCGTGTTATCGTCTGCAATCTTAATATAGATATTTTCAAACAAGGTTTGATTAGAAGTGCCTAACGCCATAACAGAACCGCCGTTATTGCCAAACTTAACGTTGTCAAACGCTACGTTTTTAATAACAGGAGTATTGCCTTCGTATCCTTGAATATAAAGGAACATACCGCCCTTGCTTGCATCCTTTGTTTGGAAATTGCTAATAACGTGGCCGTTGCCGTTAAATACGCCCCTAAAACCACCTACACTTGAATCTTTTACTGTTGCGTGATAATAGCCCTCGTGTTTAAACTCATAGCCCTTCATATCAACGTCTACAATCATTTCACAGTAACCTGTTATAAACTTGCCGTAGGTGTTAATATTGAAAGTGTTTTCAATATCTTTACTATTTTGAATAACTTTCGTGTAAACGTCAACAGAAACGTCGTAACGTTCAGTTTGAGTACCAATACGAAGCGTTACGTCTGCAACTGTATCAAAGTTACCTACAACGCCTAAAATTTTGCCGTTTTCTTCGGTAAGCCTTACGTCGCCTTGATATATGTCAACAATAGGAGACGTGCCGAATATTGTATTTGTTAAACTTGTATCGGCGTAACTATTAGATTCGTCTTTATAGTCGCCCGTAAAGGTTGAGAAGTATTTAATTCTATCGGCATAACTTGCAATAGGTCTAATAACCGTAAGAGAAACTATTTTAGTGTAAGTTACGTCGTTTTTAACAAACGATAAAGTTACCGTAGTTTTACCGTCAGTACCAAACGCTTTACCAGTAAGTTTGCCGTTTTCAAACGAAGCCATTTCTTCGTTGTTAACCGTAACGGTAATATCTTCGGCACTAATAGTTTCTTCGCCGTATTTAGCAGTACAGTTAAAGTCAATTACGTTTTCGTAGTTTTGACCTTCAAATTCTGCTTTAGTGTAAACTTCGTAAGCACTTGCAGTATTGCCGTTAATTGTAAATATAGTATTTACGTCTACACGGTAATCTATTTCTTTTTTCATTGAGAAAGTAGATTCGCCGTTAAAGCCACGCCACGTTGCCGTTACAACAACGCTTGCATCGCCTATAGCACCTGCAACACCAGAAACAACGCCGTTTTGGTCAACTGTAAGCAAGTTGGTATTAGTTGATTCGTAATTAACCGTTAAGCCTTCGTCAAAGCCAAATCTTCTACCGTTAAAATAAACGTAAGGGTTAATTTGGTCGGTATCAACGTTACTTAAATTACGAGTTAATAAGCCGTCAATTAAAAGTTCAGGAACAAAGCCGTTAAACGTAGAAGACATTTTAATTTGCGCTTTTGCTTCACCGTAAGTTACGCTTACGATAGAATCGCCTTCCGCAATTGCTTCAACGTTACCTTGACTGTCAATTTTAATTGCGTTAGGGTTAGCAGATGCAAAAACTAAGTTTTGACCTTCAACCGTTTCGTAATTAGTTGCAGTTACTTTTGAATATTCACCAACAGTTAAAATGACTTTGTCTGCTTTAAGTTCAATTGTTGGTGTTGGAGGAGGTGGAGGAGTTCCACCACCGCCTTGACCGCCACCGCCTTGACCACCGTCTCCGTTGCCACCGCAAGAGCAACCAACGAAGAACGTTGTGGAAAACATCATAATAGCAAGAAGTATTTTAATCAATATTTTTTTCATAATCTATTCCCTCCCTCCTATTATTTAAGCAACTTAGCGTATGCTTTTGTTGATGGTCTTTGGTCATCAAGTTTATAGTCGTGTCCGCCTTCTTGAGCGGCAATTTGTTTAAACGTATTTATATACATCATTCTATCGCTACTTACAAGGTAAGATGCTTCAACGTCACAGTAAATATCAAGCATAATTACAAGTGGAGAAAGTAATTCGCCGTCAATTCTTTCTTTAAGCGTTAAGTAAAGGTTATTGTTAGTAGTTTTATACTTTTCAATAACGTTATACGCTTCGTCAAACATATCAAGCCATTCTCTTACAACTGCAAATGGATAACAGTCGGTTGACTTTCTGTTGTTAACTGCAGTAGTACCAATGTTACTCATTTCAGAGTAGTTTTTAATAATGTAAGCGTCGTGCGCCATAGTTGAATCGTAGTACGCTCTCATAATAGGAGCAGCGTCTAAGAACACGTTTGTAAACCAGTTATCAATAAGTTCTTGCATATCGCGAGTAGAATCCCAACAAAGTTTGCAAGAAATATACCAATATAAACCGTAGAAACCTGTTGTTGCAGTACCTTGTGATACACCGTTATCAAAGTAGTAACTTACGTTACCTGTTGCAAGGTATTGATAGAATTCGTTATTGTAAGCCGAAAGTCTGTTATATGGATAAGATACCGCGTCAAAGTCAACGCTGTATGCCCAGTACCACATTCTATTTGAAACGGCGTTCCAAGCATCGAATCTTGTTTTACCTTTTTCGTTTGCTTTTGATTCTTGTGAATATACGTATTGGTTAGAAGAAATACCAGGTACGCAATAAACGGTTACTTGTGGGTCCATTTGAACTAAGTCGTTTGCAGGAACCCAAGTTTGTGATGCATCGTCAAAGATGCAAGGAGCGTCAGTATAACTTGCGTAAGCAAAGAACGCAACTTGGAAATCGTCACGCGCGTAAGGAGCGTTTACTTTTACGCCGTCAACTTCTAAATCCATCCAAGCGTTAATTTTTCTACTAACTAAGTTACAAAATCTTACAATTGCACCCGCGTAAGAATTAGCGTCTCTTTGATAAGCCGCTTTACAACCAGCGCAAGAACAAGTACCTGCTTGGTCTTCAACGGTAATGTAAACGCCGATAGCGTCTGGCATAGCGTCGTGCCCTGCCATTACTACAGGTGTGTAGTGATAAAGTGAAGCAATAATTTTTAATGCACAAGCATCGGTAAATAATTCAAGCGATTCTTCGTCACCGTGAGCAGTATAGCAGAATTGTGGACCGTTATCTGAATACCAACCGCCTAAATCTGCAGGCTTCCATATACCAACTTCTTCTTTTGGCATAAGTTCTTCGGTATTGTGAATAAAGCCACGTTTACCAGACCTTTCTACCTTAGGAATTAAAGATTCGTAATCTGCAAGGCTTGCATTTGGATTTGACGTAAAATATTCCATTAACGAATCGTAAGTAATATTACGTTCGTTACGAAGTTGAAGCCACGCAGGAGTGTAAGTTGCGTGAACCGGAATACAAATAGAGTTAGCCATTGAGTTAACTCTCCAGCGGTATTCACGGTAAGCAACGTCTTGTTCAGTTGCGCCAGAATATATATCTGCGCCCATAAAACCGTCGCCATTTAAGAAGTTCATTGAGTTAGCGTGGTTTTTAATATCGGGAACGTCTTTAACGTCAAATAATTTTAACGGAACAGGAGTGTCGGCAGAAACTTGGTCTAAAACTACGCAGTTTCTCGTGTATTGTTCTAAGTTAAAGTAAATTTCAAAGAAGCAATATACACCGTAAAGAGTACCAATATCTTTACCGCCTAATATATATATAGATTTATCTTTGGTGTAAATTCTGTAACCTTCTTGCGTTAAGAAAGTAGCGTCGTAATCAGGAATTTGAGCAGATTGAGTTAACGCGTTGTTACCAATAGATATATATTTGCCGGTTGGAGAGTGTGTAGGAACGTCTTCATCGGTTGCTACGCCAACTTTAGCACCCGTTGCCCTTTCAAATAATTCAACGAATTCCTTTTTAGCAATGTTAAGGTGATTTGAAAGGTTTTTAGCAGTTACTAAAGTGTATTCAGTTTCGCCGTTTTGAACTAAATAATCGGTAGCGCTATCAGGAGCGGTAAGGTCGTGAGTGCCTTGATATACGGCCTTGGTTGGCGGTGTTACACCGCCTTCGCCATCGTCTGGGTTACAAGAAATTGCAGTAAAAGCACAAGCAATTACAAGAATTATTGTTACTAAATATTTAGATAATTTTTTAAACATATTCTTTCCTCCCTTATGCTACCACAATCGTAAGCGTGCGCCTACCGATGTTACCGTCGCCGTCCCTTGCACTTATCGTTAAGGTGTAAGTACCTTTTTCAGTAGGTGTAAAGGTCGTGCCTTCAATAAAGTAATACGTTACTTGGTTTTCGTGACGTAATGCACTAACAAGAACTTTAATGTTTGCAGAATCCGTTAAGTTATCAGTTACCGAGTAGTTAATTGTAAACGAGTTACCGTATTTAACGTTGATTACGGAATATTCGTTATAACCGTCGGTAAACTCAATTTCAGGTTTAACGTTATCTACTACTGTAAAGTAATATTTACCAGGGCTAAACGCTTTACCGTATTTTTGTTGTTGCTTCGAATTTGAAATTCTTAAACCGTAAGCAACAGTATATTGACCGTAAGTTTCAAGTTTAATTCTATATTGTTTAGCACCGTCGGTTGGCATATCTAACACAACGCCCGTGTCAACGTCTTTTAATACAGTACCGTTTTTGTCGGTAACCTTGATGTAAACGTCTTCAGTAATAACCGGAGTGCCAGCGTCAATAATAGTTGGAACGTAAACCGTTATAATATCGCCTAATTGGTAAGTACCACGAGTTTCATCAATTGCCGCAATAGGTGCAACGTTATCAGAATCTAACTTACCGTTAACTTTTGCGTTGCCTATTTCAGTAATGATAATGCCCGCTTTTTCGCCTTCTTGACAACTAATGTTTTCAAGTTCGATATCAACGTAAACCATTTTTGATTCAAAGCCAAAGTTCACGTCGTAAACGATACCACCACCGATTTTAAATTGTTCGGTCTTACTATTATAAGAAATAGTTTTTACGAGTTGTGAAGTAAATTGCTCTTGAGCCTTAACGTAAGGTTTGTCTTGGAAGTATGCAAGACAGTCGTTACCGTCTTTTACCAAACGAACCGTAATAGTGTTGTTAGCGTTAGCGTAATCGGTTAAAGTAAGTTTTACTGCCGAATATCTATCGTAAGTAGAAGGTATTATAAACTTAATGTTAAAGTCGTATAAAGAAATAGGGTTTATATAATGAAGTGATGCGTTTCCGCTTGTAGCGTTTGCTTCAAAACGAATTTGCGTTGCAGTTTTATCTGCAGGAGCAAAATCACCTGCAAAGAATTGCGTTACAAAACCTCTTTCCTTTGCTTCAGATATTACGTGAATAGGAATAACCTTACTTACTAAGTCTTGTGCGCCTTGATATTTATATACGAATTGAACGCTCGTTGTTGCATCGGCTGGAACTTTCCACTTAGCAATATTGTCAATTTTAACAGCGTCTTTTCCGTCAATTTTAACCCAAGTTTCCGCAAGTTTGCGTTGTGGTTCAGCAGAATCAAACGTGTGAACGTGGAACGGTTCTAAAGTGTACTCTTTATTAGGAATAAAGTATCTATATTCAATAGGCGTGTCAATAAACATTGCAGCGTTTGAAGAACCGCATTGAATTTTATATTCGTAAACTCTCGTAGCACAGTTATCGCCGTATTCGTACCTAATAACGTATTCGCCTTGGTAGAAAGGTAAGAACTTACCGTCTTCACTAAGTTCAACTTCTTCGCCCTTATAAAGAACGCTTGGTTTTACCCATAATTTATCTTGGTTATTTATTGTTGAAACCGTATATGCAGGAAGCGTTGCTTCAACACCCGCTTTTAATTCGGTAAGGTTTGCAACAGTAAAGTCTAACGCTTTGCCACTTTCAGTATTTAAAGCAGTTACGTTTAAAGTTTTTTCCGTAACGTTACCAAAAGTGTCGCGTGCGCGATAAACTATAGTATAAATGTCGGCATACTTAACAAGGAACGCGCCGTTTATAACGGGAACGTCAAACTTTGTATCCGTGCCGTATCCGCGGTAAACGGAAATGTCGGTAACTTCTTGACTGCCAAAAAGGTTAACGTCAGTAGCGGTTGCAGATGGAATAACGTAAGTTTCGCCAATTGCAGCGTAAACGCCCGTTTCGTCTGTTAATTCAGCGTCGATTTCAATGCTTGGTGCAACGTTGTCGGCATAACTAAACTCGCCGTGATTTGCAATTAAATCTTTGCCTTCGTCGTTACCAACGCCGATAAGGTCAACGTTTGCAGTTTGAGCGTAGTAGTTAGCACCGAAAATTGAAAGCCTAACTTCGCCCGTTGTAAAGCCGTTAAAGTAACCGCCGTTTTTGCCGTTGCCGTAAACTTCAGGCATTTGAAGGTCGTTAATAACGTATAAAGCAGAGTCTTTACCTTCAGTTCCTGTTAAACCGTCTTGCTTAATGTTTACGCCCTTATATAAAACTCTATTAGTTTTTAAATCGTAATAAAGTTTAAAACCGTCGTAATAGTTGTGCGAACTATTAAACGATACTGGACGTGAAGTTTGAGAGTGTTCGTTATGTGTAAGACGAACTACGCGCTCTTGACCTTCCGCAACGTCAGGGCTCTTAAACCTAAGTATTGTTGAAGTTTGAGTTTTACCCGCAGTATCTTCGTCCCACGATGCTATAATTTGGTTGTTACCACCCGCTTTAAAGTTACCCTTGTTTGCACGGATAGAAATATCAACGTAAATTGAAGGGTCGTACGCGTCGGTAATCCTAAAATAAACAATATCGCTTTGGTGGTCAACTAAATTGTAGCAGTTAGCACCCTTGTCGTTTTGATACTTGTCAGTATTTAAAACGGTTGTAAAGTGAGCAGGGTCAAACCACGCAATTTTAGACGCTCCAGTACTGTCAACGGTTTCTCTTAAGTCGATAACCTTGTTGTATACGAATTCGTTACCGTCTTTTAAACTAAGTTTGAGACCGTCGCTAACGGTGAAGTTTCTATAACCTTCTTCCGTGTTAATAGGATTGTCTTTAACCACTTCTATCGTAGAGCCGTCGTCTTTAGAAAGTTCGTATAATTTGGTTTTAATCATAAACTTTCTTTCAGCGGTGATGCGCTTACTACCGTCGTAATAGAAATATCTAACGGTGTATTCGCCAACTTCGTTTATAGCCAACTTTTTGCCGGTTAACGAAGTTTTGCCAGACGGATATACAACAACGCCGTTAGTAAACGTTTTAACTTGCGAATTGTATTCCGCTTGTATAGACGCAGGGAAGTTGTATTCGTCGCCCAACGATAATTCTTCGGTGTTAAGGTCTTCTGTTACCATAGTTACGGTTGCTGCGTAAACGGGCGCGGTTTTAATTGCGCTAATGCCACTTGCAAGCATAACAAAGGCTAAACAGATTATTGCTAAACGCCTAAGTTTCATCTTAAATTCCTCCTAAAAAATTTTATTACTACAACTAAATATGTGTATTTTTAGTGTGCTTTTACTTGTTTTTGCCGAAAAAGTGCGATTTTTTTAAAATATATTACAAAATTTGACTTATTTTCTAAAAAAAGAGCACAATATACCCTTTCCCAGCGTATTTATAGTATAATATAAAATATACCGTTTGTAAATATCAAAAAAATGAAAATTGTGTGAAATTTTTATTAAACTATATATATTATATATATTCTATGCGTTTTAGAAATTGATACAGCGTTAATTTAGGTTAAAAGATTAAAGAAAAAAAGCGAAATTTTGGCGCAAAAATACAGCGTTTTTATATGCTTGATTTAATAAGTTTTAGGCAAATAAAAGCGTTGGTTTTTATTGTTTTTTAAGTTAAATATTAGGGCATTTTTAGCACTAATTTTATACTGTTTTTAAGGTAAATTTGCACTATTTTTACGTTGAATTTTATGATTAAATTGATATATTTTTTAGCCGTTTTTTTGCCTAAAATTATTATAAAAAATAAAAAGTTCTACTAAAAAAGTAGAACTTTTTACGCCTAAAAAGGCAAAATGAAATGCGGCAACTCCCTATCCTCCCAGGCCGTGTCCAGCCAAGTACTTTTAGCGCAATTGAGCTTAACTTCTGTGTTCGGAATGAGAACAGGTGGGACCTCAACGCTATCGTCACCGCAATGGTTATATAACTGCTT
>JAZUAJ010000005.1:0-15337 GCA_045637905.1 Christensenellaceae bacterium
CAATACAACTTTTAGCCACAAGGCTAAAAATAAAACTAAATTATCTTAATCTTTTGTGGATAAGAAAAGCCCACCATATTTCGCCTTAAAGCGAAGTATAGTGGGCTACACTTTTGTATTAAATTAAAATTCCCTTATAGGAACGTCCTAAATGAAGTCCTTTTTTTGTTTTAATATTTTAATTTTTGCACTCGCCGTTTTTTAAAGTTTTAAAGCGTTCCATAACCTTAACGAGTTTCGGTCTATTGTAGCGTTGGAGTATAACGAATAAACCGTCGAACGTGGCCGACAATATAGACGTTATAATTATGGCAACTTTCCCACCTAAAAACGGAATTAAAAATATAGGCAAAAAACTAAACGCTATAATAATTTCATGCACGATTTCCGCTTGGCAGGTTGCTTCAACAATTTCCTTAATGGTTTTGTTGTTGGCGTCAAAGGTTTTAGGATCGAACGTTGGAAGAAATTTTTTCCATTTTCTTACGTTTAGAAACTTATAAAGTTTATTTTCAAAACCTTTTTGTTTAAACCATACGCTTTTATAGTTTGCCTTATTTTGCATAATTAAATTAACGGTTATGCCAACGGCAAGTCTCATTACAAAATGATATAAAGCAATTCCTACCGTAATAGTAATAGTTTCAAAAATAGCGTTTTTAGTTACAAAAAATAACGGCAAAAATATTGCTAACGCTATAAACAAAACTATTGTTATTACTATCATTTTAGTTTTCACTATATAGTCCCCTTATTTTTTACTTTAACTAAACTATATCAAAAAAACAAAAACAAATCAAGCCGTTTTTTTGTTTACACTAAAAAACTCTGCCATTGAAAGCAGAGTTTTTAATTTTTACATTTTTAATATAAACTCATATAGTTTTTTGGCTATTGCTCTATGTCCGTCGTCGTTAGGGTGCAAGCCGTCAACTTTAACGTAAGACCTAAAAAGTTCGTTATCAAAATTAAAATCACTATCGTTATAAAGGTCTAAAATATCAACGTTTTCTAATTTTAAAACTTTTATAAGCGCGTCAACGTACTGTTTAAGCGTGCCCATAGCAGTTGGCTTTAAGCCGAATTCGCCGTGCGGGTCGTCTTCGTTAATTCTATGAGTAGGCGTTATAAATATTATAGGAACGCCTTTGTATTTTTGCCTAATTCTATTTACTAAAATTCTAACGTTGCCCGAGAACGTGTCAAGCGTGGTGTCGGTTTCTAAACCGATAGGCACGTCGCCGTGGCCGTAGTCGTTAGTTCCGCCGAACACAACTATTAAGTCGCCTTCTTGTTGCATAGTTTCTAAACGCATTAAAAAGTCTTCGTCGTAGCGGTTGCCAAGAAGTTTTTTGCGTTTTGCTATGGTCGTGCCCGCAACACCGTAATTAACAACTTCTTTTGCACCCGATAGCCTTTTTAACTCTTCTAAATATTCGTTAGCGTAGGTTATAGAGTCGCCTAAACATAAAACGATTTTATCTTTAATTTCCATAATTAAGTCCCTTTTATACGTCGTTTAAAATTTTTGGTTTAACTATTTTTTTGAACGGCTCATATTTTAAGCGGTATTTATTTGAAACTTCGTTTTCGCCTTCAATTACAAGGAACATTTCGTTTGTGCCTTGAACTTCTGGTAAAACGGTGCAAACGCTTGCAAGTTCTACGTTCTTTTTAGCGGTAGTAGTTCCGCTAACTTTTTCTAAAAGCGGAATAACTGTTTCCCCTATTTGCAAATACACTTTTGCGCTTTTCGTAACCGTTTCGTTACTGTCGTTAAGTAGCCAAATTTCCGCCTTAAACTTTTCGCCTTCAATCCATTTAAATTTTGGCACGCGCGCCGAAAAAATTACGGGGCGAAGCGCACTTTGTATAGCGTAATACGCTGGCTTTGGCGTTGCAGGGTAAACTAAAATGCTATTGTTTGCGGCGGTGTGCCAAGGCTCGTTATAAACCCAGTTAAGCCCCGCGCTACAAGTAGGCCATTGACGGCGCATTTCTTCAAACGACGCGCGGTAACCTTCGCATTGTATCCAGTTAGATTGCTTTATTAACTCTTCAATGCTTTCGGCTTTGCCAAAATAACGCTCTAAAATATCGGTGCAAGCCCAAGTGTCGCCCCGCCAAGCCTTTTTAGCGTGGTGTAAAATATAACTTTCCGTTTCTTCAATAGGGAAAATTTCGTTTTCTGGAATAATCTTTTCAAGCACTTCAAGCGGTGCAATAGACGGAACGCCAAATTCCGTGTAAGCCGTATTGTTTGCCCTTTGGAATTCGGTAAACATATCCCCGCCAAACCTAACTTCGTCGTAAAAAGTGTAACCGCCGTGCGCCATACCCATGATAGGCGAAGTTTTAATAAACGGGTGGTTTCTATCGTATTCATAACAAAGTTTATCAAGTAAGCGGAGCGGTAAACTTTGCTCGTCCATACCCGACCAACCGTTAAAGAGTTCGTTACCGCCACACCACATAACTAAGCAAGCGTGGTTTCTAAGCGATAAAATAATGCTCGTTGCTTCTTTTTCTAAAACGTTAAGGTAATGCTCGTCGTTTGGGTATTTGTTGCAAGAAAGCATAAACTCTTGCCAAACCATAATGCCCATTTCATCGCACGCATCGTAAAAACATTCGTGCATAGGGCCAGAGCCACCCCACATTCTAAATATATTCATATTAGCGTTTTTAGCAAGCCTAACAAGTTCTACGTACCTTTCTTTTGGCGTTCTACCAGGAAAGATATCCGCGTTTACAAAGTTCGAGCCTTTCATAAAAATGCGCCTACCGTTAAGTTCCATTGTTATAGGCGGATTTTCAGGACCTTTTGGAAAACCGGGTTTTGTCCACGCGCCGTCGTTTTCAACGAGCCTCGTGCGCCTAAAACCAACCTTGCCCGTCTTTTTATACTCGCCGTTTTCAACAACGTAAGTATAAAGGGTAGGCTCGCCCTCGCCGTTACACCACCAAAGTTTAGGATTATTTAGCCTAAAACTATACTCGCTTCCGCTATATACAACTTGGCTATTATCGTCGTAAAAAGTAATGGAGCAAGGCTTGTTACAGTCTATTAAAAAGTTTACGTCTACGTAAGAAAAATCTTCGCTTAAAGTATAAGTTGGCTCGCAACGACCAACGTAGCCGTCGCCACGCGTTTCAATATATGCTTCCGTGTACATACCAGATATTAAAAGGCGCGGGTTCCAGTCCCACCCGTAACACATAGGCGGTTTTGCGGAGTGGTCGGCTTCGTTTCTATCGCGCGGAGCGCCCTCTCTTTTTGGGTGAGGGGCTATTTTTACGGTTAAAACGTCGCCACCGGATAGGTGCGCAGTTATATCGAGTTCGATAGGTGTAAACATACCTTCGTTTTCGTAAACCATATTTTCGTTTACGAAAATTTGATATTTATAGTCTATGCCCTTACTAACAAAGTAGACGCGCTCGCCGTCCTTTTTTTGATAGTTTAACGTGGTGGAATATTCCCAAGCGTCGTTTTCAAGTTCTTCGTATTGACGGCAACCGTCGTTATAGTAAACGTCTTTAAAATTGTTTGCTACGCCGTAGTCGTATTGAATATTTCCGGGAACTTCTACTTTAAAAGGCGCGCTTTTAACGCCGTTGCGTATATTGTAACCTAACCAGTTTTGATAAAAAATCATATCTAAACTCCTTAACTAATTTAACTATAACACTTGCTTGTTGCTAATTTTTTTAATGACTTCACGCGCCTTTTCAAGTTCGCTACTCGTTGGGGTGCGCTCGGGCGACTCGTCT
The DNA here is from genome assembly GCA_045637905.1 of Christensenellaceae bacterium. Classification (GTDB taxonomy): domain Bacteria; phylum Bacillota; class Clostridia; order Christensenellales; family Borkfalkiaceae; genus HGM11412. The sequence goes on from JAZUAJ010000005.1 coordinate 3,775, forward strand.
TTTATTCCAAGTGAAATATACTTCATTTCCGCGTACTTGTGATAAGGCAAAACTTTTACCGCCCACACGTTTTTTAAGTCCTTTATAAACTCCGCCATTTTTTCAATTTCGCCGTCGTTTAGATTTGGAACGTAAGGTATTCTTATTTCAATTTTTTTGCCCGTAGTGTCAATAAATTTTAAGTTTTCAAGTATAAGTTCGTTAGTTTTGCCCGTGCATTTTTTGTGCACTTGCGGGTCTATTGCTTTTAAATCGTATAAAAACGTATCTACGTACGGTAAAACGCTTTCTATAACGCTTCTTTCTGCAAAGCCACAAGTGTCTATTGCCACGTTTACGCCGTTTTCTTTTAAAATTTTACAAAGTTCTATAACGAGCGCAGGTTGCATAAGCGGTTCGCCACCAGATAACGTTACACCGCCACCCGACCCGTCAAAAAACATTTTGTCTACTAAAACTTCGCTTGCAATATCTTGTGCCGTACGGGTTTCGCCGTAAACGGTAAAAGCACCGCGTGGGCAAACCGAAGCGCACTTTTCAAGTAGTGTGCAAGCGTTTCTATTAAAAACGTGCTTTCCGTTTTCTTCCACGTTAGCACCGCAAATTTTAGTGCACGCCAAACAGTTAATGCAAAGTTCTTCGTTATACGCTATTTCCTTTTTAAAACTAAACGACTCTGGGTTATGACACCAAACGCAACGGAGCGGACAGCCTTTAAAAAACACCGTCGTTCTAATACCGTCGCCGTCGTGAGTTTCAAATCTTTTTATTGCAAAAATCATATTTTAGCCCTCGGTTGCCGAAATAAAGTAGTCTTGCTTTCTCTTTGACATTTTAACAAAATATTCGTTCCAACCGCAAACTCTAATTTGAAGCGTAGAATATTTTTCAGGATTTTCTTGCGCGCTTATTAAAGTTTGTTTATTAACTATATTGCCTTGCAAAGCAAAACCGCCGTTATTAAAGAATATTTTTACAAGAGAGTTAAAGTCCTTTAAGCCTTTTTCGCCGTCTACTGCCGACGGGTGCATAGTAAAGTCAAAAATAGCGGAGTCTAAAAAGGCGGAAGAATCAATTTTTAAAACCGATTGCATATATCCGGTTATACCTTGCCTATCTTTGCCCGCAGTTGCACATAAATTGCGCGAAACGGGCTCGGTTGCCTTTCTACCGCAAGGCGTTGCCGAAGTGTCTCTACCTTTGCTTAAATGCGAGTCGATAGAGTCGAGCCCAAGGCGTAAGCGCCTGCCGTCGTTTACAACTTTACCACAGTACTTTTTGTCTAAATGCGAAGTGATTTTAACCGTAAGTTCGTCAGGAAAAGGTAAGCCGTTACCGTATTTTTCAGCGTCGTTTAAAATTTTAGTTCTTAAATCTTCATAGCCTTCCCAGTTTTGTTTAAGAGCGGTTAAAAGTTCGCTTAAAGATATTTCCTTTTTATCAAAAACGAATTTTTTAATGGCAACAAGGCTATCTACAACCGTGCCAAGACCAAAACATTTTATTGACATATTGTTGTATTTTAAAGGATATTCGTGCACGTCTCTACCTTTTACTAAACAAGCCTTAAACGAAGAAGAATATATAGGCGAAGGGTTTATTACGGTGTTATATTTACTTTGCTTTCCTGCAAAATCAATGGCAAAATCAATTATTGCGTCAAGTTCTTTAATATAGGCGTTAAAAACTTCTTCAAAGGTGTTAAAGTTACTGTTTTCGGTTATGCCTATAAGCCTATCCGTCATAATATCTTTGCCGTTATTTAGCATAAATTCAAGCGGTTTAACGGTGTTTAACCAAGAAACGCCTACTTCGGGCTCTTCTTCACCTATAATTACGGGCTCGTAACAACCAAGTAAAACGTAATTTATAGCGTCTTCTTTACCAATTCCTATTTTTTCGTAGCCTTTAATAACCGCTTCGTCGCTAACGATACACAAACTACTGTTACCGCGCCTAATCATATCAAGCATTTTATTAAGAACTTCGTCGTTTAAATTTTTGTGATAGCGAAGGTGAAGTTTAGGGTCGTAAATGTTGAGTTCGTCGTAAACGTTTAAAATGAGCATAGTAAGGTCGTTGCTTCTATCGCTTCCGTCAAGGTTTGACCCGCCTAATAAAAGCGGTTGCTGAGCAAAGCGTTTAGACGCCGTAAAGTGAATAAACAAATACCTAAACAAATCCTTAATATCTTCAAGCGGAGTGCCGTTTTCAAGTTCTTTTTTATAGAACGGATAGTAGATTGTGTCAATATTGCCAAGCGTTCTACCCCTTTCAGGCCCTATTTCTTCAAAGTATAAATAAAGAATTTGAAAAAGCATAACTTCGTATAAAGTTTTTGGCGCGTGAAACGTTAAGTTTTTTATTGCCGTTGAAAATTTAGGTACGTTAAAATTTAAAGAGTAGTTATAAACTCTTTCTAAAAATTCAATTATTGCTTCGTATCTAATAATTACGGAATTTAAAAATCTAACACCGCGCTCGTCGTTTTCGCTTTTCTTTTTTTGCATGTTTTGTTTTGCCGTTTGTAAAATGCCAAAAAAACCTTGCTCAATTAAAAAATTCCAGTTTGGAACGGTGTGCCAAAAGTCGGTAAACACGTCGCCTAAGCCAACTTCTTGCCCGTCGCACATTTTTTTATATTCTTTTGGAAGATACGCGCCTAAAACCTTTTCGCGTTGACGCCTAAAAAATATTTTGTCAAAAACGTCCCAAGTGGCGGTCTTTTTATATTCAACGCCTATATCAAATTTTACTGAAAACGGCGTATGCTCGTTAATTTCAAGCCTTGCGTTTTTAAGAAGGTATGCGTAAGCGCTCGCGCATAACTCTTCTCTATCGCACTCTAAAGTGCTTTTTTCTTGAAGTTCAATTAAACGTTCTTCAAGTTCTTGAACAGATTTTCCCGTAGACGCGTCAAATTTAGCGTTTTCAAATTCGTTTTCTATAAATTTTCTATTTTCAAAAAAGTTTGCCATAACAATTTCTCCTACTCTTATTTTAAGCGCGCGCTTGCCGTAAGTAAATGAGTATATAAAACATTATGTGCATTTCGAACATTTATTATTGACAAAACTACAAAAAACTGATAAAATAATATAAAATATTAACAACTTTTTTATAGGATTTTGGCGTTATGGAAAACAACCTTATTATAGAAAAAGTATTTAAAGGCTTTGAGGGTGAATTTAACCCCGCTTTTATAAAGCGAACCGAAAAGCGCAAGTGCGACGGGTTTTGCTACGTTTTAAAAGGCAGCGCAGATTACTTGTTTAAAGGCACTACAATTAGCGTAAGCGAAGGTGACGTTTTGTTTTTGCCCGAAGGGGGCGACTATAATATTTTGGTTAAAGAAAGTGCAAAATACGTTTGTATTGATTTTTCGTTTAGCAAAAAAAAACTTAAACCGTTTGTTATAAAAAATATGAAGCATCTTAAAAACGATTTTTACAAATTTTTATACAATTGGCTTAACCCGTCTAATTACAAAATTCCAAAGGCGTACGAAATAGTAAATAGAATATATTGCGAAGTATTAAATGCTCAAAGTAAAAACTATTCTAACTCTTATAAAATTTTTTCAAAAGCTATGGAAATAATTATTGCGCACTATCGCGAACAAGATTTTAGCGTTGAAAGCCTTGCAAAAGAACTTGAAATATCAACCGTGCATTTAAGAAGAATTTTTTATAGTAACACGGGCTCTTCGCCAAAAAAAACTATTAACGACATTAGGTTTGAACAAGCAAAACAACTGTTAACGTCTTCTAACCTTTCGGTAAACGAAATTGCTTTGAGCGTTGGTTTTTGCGACCAGTTCCATTTTTCAAAATCTTTTAAAGAAGCCGTTGGTTTAAGCCCTACCGAATTTAAAAAACACAACTAAAAAAGCGTTGCGGAAAACCGCAACGCTTTTATTTTATATAAATTATCTTTTTTGTTGTAAATCGTAGTGAACGTCGTAAGCCTTTTCTTCATCAGTAAACTTAGTTAAAGTGTTAATAACTTCGCCGTTGTTCCACTTTCTATCTTCAACTTCGCCCGTAGTACCCATAACAGTTACGTTAAGTTGACGACGACGTGCACGAACGTGGTCCCAGTCAACGAAATAGATGTGTGCAAATTCGCCACCGTCTAAAACGCCGTCTTTAATAGTCATTGTTTCACTTCTACCAAAGAAGCAAGAACGAAGGTGGCCGTCAGTATTCATAGAAGTATAGTCGCCAGGTTCGTTTACGTATCTGCCGAATTGTGTGTGGATTGGGCCTGGGTGGCGGTAGTCGCCTTCTTCAACGTAGTCAGGTATCATTTTTCTCATAATATCTAAAAGGTCGTGTTGAAGGTATTCAAGACCAAAAGAGTCGATATCGTGTGAGCATTCTTGAATAATAACGGAGCAAGTTGTGTGGTGCGAAGCAAGCGTAACAGTACCGTTTTTAATGCCTGATGCTTTAACGATTTCAATAACTTCTTTTGAAACGTCGTGGAAAGTTGGAATCCAACCCCTTGATTGTAACTCTAATTCTTTTTGAAATACTTTAAATTCCATAATAAATCTCCTATAATTTATTTTTTATATAAAAATTTTATATTTTAATACTTGCGTTATTGTTGCCGTTGTGCTACAATTTAGTAAAACTTTTAAGGAGCACGTTATGATTAGTAAAAACGCGTTATTAGTAGCAAAAAATGCTTACGATATTGAAGCAGAGTGTATTACCGAAATGAAAAACCACTTTAATGAAGAAGAATTTTCAAAAGCCGTTGAACTTTTATCTACCGCTACGCGCATAGGCACTTCGGGTAGTGGCCACTCTGGCATAATTTGCCAACACTTTGCACACCTTTTATGTTGTATTGAACGCCCCGCACGTTTTATTTCGCCAGCCGAAGCAATACACGGCGCAACGGGCTTTTTACAAGAAGGTGACGTTATGGTTTTTGCTTCACGCGGGGGGAGCACCAAAGAACTTTTCCCTATAGTTGACATATGCAAAACAAAGGGCGTTAAAATTATAACCGTTACGGAAAACTTAGAGTCTCCACTTGCAAAGAGTGCAGACGTTGTTTTAAAACAATACGTAAACCGTGAAACGGATAAGCATAATATGCAAGGAACAACGAGCACCACCGCACTTTGTATGATTTTCCACGCGCTTCAAGCCGCTATTATTGAAGAAACGGGCTACGTTAAAGAACAATTTGCCGTTATTCATCCAGGTGGAGCGGTTGGCGCAAGGCTCAACAACAAAAATATTTAATTACTAACGCCGTTAAATTACGGCGTTTTTTTATGCCTAAAAACCGCATTTAATTTTTATAATTAAAAATTATAGATAAATTATAGCACATAAAATTTTATATTGCAATGAAAAAGCAAATAAAAATAAAAGTAAAAAATATAATTTTTTTAAAGTTAAAAAGTCGTGCCAAAAAAATTAAGTTCAAAAAAACACATAAAATAAAGGCGCAAAAACAAACTCAATTTTTTATTTATATTTGGCTCTATACGTTTTTATGGTTTCGCCGTATTCTTTTTTAAATTCCTTCATAAAATGAAGTTCATCTTTAAAACCAACAAGGCGTGAAAGTTTTTTTGCGGTATAATCTTTTTCTTTTAAAAGTTCGCCCGCGCTTTTAAGCCTTTGCTTTACAAGGTATTTAACGGGCGTTGTTCCCGTTTTATTTTTAAATAGTTTGCAAATGTAAGACTTACTTATAAATAAAATATCCGCAACATATTCAACTTTAAATTCGGGGTCTTTATGGTTAAGTTTAATAATTGATTTAACGTTTTCAACCGTGTCTAAATCATAAATAAACTCGCTGTTTTTACGGCTAACGGCAAGCCTTGAAGCAACGTTATATAATGCGGAAAGCGTTTTAAAATAACGCTCTTCTTGCGAAATACCCGCTCTATATAGCGAATTTAGCAAAATATCAACTTCTTTTGGGTTGTTGTCGTGCCGAATAGGGCTTTCTATTGAAAAGCCCATAGAAAGTCCAAGTTCTTTTGCTCCGTTTCCTACCATATAAAACCAAAAATACGCCCAAGGGTTATCGTTACTTGGGTAATATTTTATAGGAACGTTTGGTGGCAAAAAGAAAAAGTCGCCCTCATAAACGTTAAAAATTTTATCGTTTACTTGTAGCGTTCCGTTGCCCCTTTGAACAAAATGCAAAGTGTAGCCGTTTTGCGAGTGTAAAACGTTACGGCTTTTAATATATTTAAAGTCGTGATAGCCAAAAGAAGTAACGCTTAGGTTAGATAGTGACGGCGTGTTGCTAAATTTTAAATGTCTGCGCTGGTATTGTTTGTTCATAATGCCCCCTTTTTTAATAATTATAAGAAAAACGTTGCATATATGTCAATAAAAAATGATAAAAAAAGACATAATAAAAAGCAAATCTCGTATTTACAAAGCCTTAAAATTGATTTATAATGTAATTATTGTAAAAAATTTGATTTTTAAGGAGAAGTTATGAAACCTATAAAAATAGTTGTTTTAGGATGCGGGCAACGCGGAAGAACGTTAACGCAAAACGTATTAACGAGAATTGAAGGCGTTGAAATTGCCGGCCTTTGCGATACTGGTTGGATTGATAAAGCGGAACACGTTAGAGACTGTCTTAAAAAAGATTTTAATATAGACGTGCCCGTGTACGACGACCACGTAAAAATGTTTGACGAAGTTAAGCCAGACGCTGTGTTTATTGCAACCAACTGGGAATACCACGTTGACCTTGCAACTTACTCTATGGAAAGGGGAATTGCGGTTGCTATGGAAGTTGGCGGAGCGAATTGCGTCGAAGAGTGTTATAGGCTTATAGAAGTTCAAGAACGCACGAAAACGCCGTTTATGTTTATGGAAAACTGCTGTTTTAACCGCGACGAACTTTTGGCAACGAGCGTTGCAAGAAAAGGGCTTATGGGTGAAATAGTTTACTGTCACGGCGCGTACGGCCACGACCTTCGCGATGAAGTTTCTTATGGTAAATTAAAAAGAAGCTACCGTTTAAACCATTACCTTACTCGCAACTGCGAGAACTATCCAACGCACGACCTTGGACCTATTGCTAAACTTTTAAACATTAACCGTGGCAATAGAATGGTTTCGCTTGTTTCTATGTCGTCAAAATCGGCAGGTCTTAGAGATTATGTAAACGGCAGAGAAGATTTACAAGAACTCAAAGGCGTAGAGTGGGCTCAAGGCGACGTTGTTACTACTCTTATCAAATGCGAAAACGGCGAACTCATTAGCCTTTGCTTAGACACTACCTTACCGCGCTTTTACTCGCGTGAATTTACCGTTCGCGGAACGAAAGGTATGTATATGCAAGATAACGATATGATGCTTATTGAAGGCGATTATAACGAAAACGTTTCTCAACTTGATTTCTTTAAGCAAAATCATAATAGTGCTAAAAATTACGAAAAATATTTGCCTGAATTTTGGAAGAACGTACCGCAAGAAATTTTAGACGCGGGGCACGGCGGTATGGACTATTTTGAATTCGTTGCTTTCTTTGACGCGCTTAGAAACGGCAAGGAAATGCCTATTGACGTTTACGACGCGGCTGCTTGGATGAGTATAACTTATTTAAGCGAACAATCAATTAAAAACGGTGGTGCGCCGGTTAACGTGCCAGACTTTACTAACGGGGCTTATAAAACAAGAAAACCAAAAGACGTTGTGGAGTTGTAAAAAATGGAGTTGTTTAAAGAATTAGAGTTAGTTCTTAATAGTTTTGATATAAAAGGAAAACCTATTAGCGTAGAGCCTTACGGCAACGGGCTTATAAATAGAAGTTTTTACGCGGTTTATGAAGAAAACGGCGTTAAAAAACCGTATCTTTTACAAAAAATAAATTCAAAACTTTTTGACCCTGTTGAAAGTTTAATGCAAAACATTGAACTTGTAACGGAATTTAACCGCAAAAAAATATTAGAGCGCGGTGGCAATCCAGATAGGGAAAGTTTAACCATTATAAAAACGCACGATGGAAAGGCTTATTACAAAACCGAAGACGGCGAATATTATAGGCTTTACATATTTATTGAAGATACAATTGCTCTTCAAAAGGTTGAAAATCCAAAAGATTTTTATTATAGTGCAATAGCATTTGGTAACTTTAATAATCTTCTTGCCGAGTTTGACGCTTCTAAACTTTACGAAATTTTACCAAATTTCCACAATACAAAAGTCCGCTATCAAAACTTTTTAACCGCTCTTGAAAAAGACGAGTTTAATAGGGCAAAAGACTGTCAAAAAGAAATTGAATTTATAAAGGCAAGAGAGAGTTATTACGGCAAAATAGTCGATATGCTTGCAAGCGGTGAAATGCCACTTAAAGTTACTCATAACGACACTAAACTTAACAACGTTTTACTTGACGATAAAACGAGCGAGCCCGTTTGTGTTATCGACCTTGACACTATTATGCCGGGCTCGATTTGTTACGACTTTGGCGATAGTATTAGGTCGGGTTGTAATTCAAGCGTTGAAGACGAGCAAGATATATCTAAGGTTTATTTTAGATTAGACCTTTTTGAAATGTACGCCAAAGGCTTTTTAGAAGCACTTGGCAGTAGAATTGAGCCTATAGAGCGAAAAAACCTTGCTTTTGGCGCAATTTTAATGACTATTGAGTGCGGTATGAGATTTTTAACCGACTATTTAAGTGGCGATACTTATTTTAGAACGTCGCGCCAAGGTCAAAACCTTGATAGAACGAGAACGCAATTAAAATTAGTTGCCGATATGGAAAACGTTTTTGAACAAATGAACGCAATAGTAGAAAAATACTAAAAATAATTTATTAAAGTAAGCCACGCAAATTGCGTGGCTTTTTTTTAATTAAAAAATCGAGTAAAAATTTAAAAATAAAACTTTTAATTTTTATATATCTATGATATAATAAGTAAAAGTAGGCAAAATTGTTATGAAAAAATTGTTTTTTGATAAAATTAAAGAATCATTATTTTCAATACTTCCCGTAACGCTAATAGTAGTTATTCTTAATTTTACTTCGCTACTTAATTTAAAGGCAAGTGAAATTTTAATTTTTAGCGCTTGCGCCTTATTTTTAGTTTTAGGAATAGGGCTTTTTACGCTTGGGGCAGACGTTGCTATGACGCCTATGGGCGAACAAGTTGGCGCGGGGTTAACAAAGTCAAAAAACCTTACTCTATTAGTTTTAATAGCGTTTGCTCTTGGCTTACTTATAACTATTGCCGAACCAGATTTAACCGTTCTTGCCGGTCAAGTAGGAAGCAAACTTATTATAATTTTCGTTGCGGTGGGCGTTGGTATATTTTTAGTTTTATCAATACTCAAAATGGTGTTTAAAAAAGACCTTGCAAGTATTTTACTCTATTTTTATATGGTGCTTTTTGCCCTTGCATTATTTACGCTTGCGGTTGACCCTAATTTAATTCCACTTTCGTTTGACGCTGGCGGGGTTACGACAGGACCTATAACGGTTCCGTTTATAATGGCGCTTGGCGTTGGCGTTGCTTCAACGTTGGGCGGTAAAAACGCAAGCGAAAACAGTTTCGGTTTAGTTGCAATGTGTTCGGTTGGGCCTATTTTAGCAGTTTTGTTATTATGCGCTTTTGGTGGCGGTAAAGTTAACGCGCCAAACGTAAACGATTACGTTATGCCAAGCGACGTATTAGGCGCAACTATTTTTGCACTTTTAAATACTATGAAAGACGTTGGCATTGCGCTCGGTTTAGTAGTCGTATTTTTCTTAATTATAAACTTTACGCTTTTAAAACTTTCTAAAAAGAAACTTTTAAGTATTGCAATAGGCATAGTTTTTACTTACGTTGGTTTAGTTGTATTTTTAACCGCAGTTCACGTTGGTTTTATGCCTATCGGCTTTGAAATGGGCAAGCAACTTGCTTCCGCATCGCCTTTAACGGTTACAATAGTGGCGTTCGTGCTTGGTTTAGTGGTAGTTTTAGCCGAACCTGCGGTGCACGTTTTAAATAAGCAAGTTGAAGAAATTACACACGGGCTCGTTTCTAAAACGTCTATGATGGTAGCGTTAAGCGTGGGCGTTGGCTTGTCTATTTGCCTTTCGGTTATTAGAATAATTTTCGGCTTTTCAATTTTATATTATTTAATACCAGGCTATTTGCTTTCGCTTGGGCTTTCGTTCTTCGTGCCTAAAATTTACACGGCAATAGCGTTTGACTCTGGCGGAGTTGCATCTGGCCCGCTTACGTCAACCTTTATTTTGCCGTTTGCAATAGGCGCGTGTATTGCGCTTGGCGGTAACGTTTTAGCCGATGCTTTCGGCGTTGTTGCAATGGTCGCAATGACACCGCTTATAACAATTCAACTTTTAGGCTTTACTTCGCTTTCTAAAAAAAGGTTTAGCCAAAAACTTGCAATGCGCAAAATGCTTGGCGAAAAAGACGAGCAAATTATAAGGTTTATGTAGGAGAAAAAAGGTGGCAAAATTACTTAAAAAACCTAACGAACAAGTCAAGCCAAAAACTAATAAAAAACAGGCTTCTAACGTTAGAAAACTTAAAATTTTAGTTACGGTAATTGATAAAAGTAAGGCGCTTTTTTACGTGGATTTACTTGAGCAATTTGAAGTGAACGTTCAAACCGTTTTATACGGCAAAGGCACGGCAAATTCGCAAATGCTTAACTTGCTTGGGCTTGCCGAAAGCGATAAAGCCATAATAATTTCCGCTATAAGAGAAGATAAAATTAAGGAAACGCTTGAAACGCTCAATGAAAAATTTTCTACCGTTAGAAACGGTAAGGGCGTGGCGTTTACCGTGGCTATGGATAGTATAATAGGCGTTTACGCCTACCAATTATTGAGCAACGATAGAACTATTATTGAAGGGGGAAAGAAGTAATGAAAAAAGGTTATAAATGCATTATGGCAATTATTAACGACGGGTTTTCGGACCTTGCTATGCAAACTGCAAAAGCGTGCGGTGCAACGGGCGGAACTATTTTAAACGCAAGGGGCACAGCTTCAAAAGATGCGGAAAAATTCTTTAACGTTACTATTCAACCCGAAAAAGAAATAGTTATGATACTTGCTAAAAACGACGTTGCCGACGCTATTTTAAAAGGCTTGTATAGCGCGGTTGGAACGGCAACCGAAGCGCAAGGCATTGCATTTGCACTTCCCGTTGACGAAGTTGCAGGCTTAAAAGGCTAAAAATTATTTAAATAAAACTCCCCAAATTAGGGCGTTCCTATAAGGGAATTTTAATTTAATACAAAAGTGTAGCCCACCATATTTCGCTTTAAGGCGAAATATGGTGGGCTTTTCTTTATCCACAAAATCTTAAAAAAAATTAGTTTTATTTTTAGCCTTGTGGCTAAAAGTTATATTGTTTGCGCAAGCAAACAGTTTAGCCGAGCATCGCGAACGCCAACTGCGCAAGCAGTTTTATTTTGGCTACGCCAAAGTTATATTAAATAAATCCACAACTTGCCGTTAGGCAAATTTCACCGCCGTAGGCGATATCGCCCGTTGTTAGACGGATATAACAAATCCGTTTGCGGATTTATTTAGTTGCCGA
>JAZUAJ010000006.1:0-86906 GCA_045637905.1 Christensenellaceae bacterium
TCGCAGACAGTTATATAAATCCTATCGGATTTGTGAAATTCGTGTAACGACGAGTGAAATTGCCTAACGGCAGTGAAATTCGCCTACGGCGAGTTATAGATTAAATTTTTATATAACATTTATATGCTCCCTAAATAAAAAGGCGGATATGGAATCCGCCCCTACGAATATATAATAGAGTTTATGTAATATCGTAGGGGAGCATTCAATATGCTCCCTTTCGCATATAAAATTTTACCGCACCTATTCACTATTACCTATAACTTTCGTGTTAGCGGGCGGATACAAAGTCCGCCCCTACGAATATATAATAGAGTTTATTTAACACCGTAGGGGAACATTCAATATGCTCCCTAAATAAAAAGCCACCGCGTAAAAAGCGGTGGCTGTATCTATATATAATATATTAAAATAATTTGCTAATTATTTCTTCCTTATTTGCGCCTTTTATATAGCGTTCAATGCCGTTAAGCGCGCATAAAAAATCTTCCTTTAAAAATCTTTTGCCGTTAAGGTTTTTAATAAACTCTAAAACGCCGTCGCCAAAAAAATCACCGTACAGTTCGGCGTTATCTATTAAACCGCCAACCAAATCAAACGAAAGTGAAAGCGTTCCAAAACTGCACCTTAAATCAATTTTATTACTGCCTTTAAGCGAAGCGCCAACGTTCCACTCGTAAGTAGAGTATTTTTGATTTACGAGTTCGTTAATTTTAAAAACGTCTTGCTCGGTTAAGTTATAAGTAGGTAAATCTTTTTTCAAAAAGTTTACTAAACCGTTAAAAAAACTTTCTGCCGAAACGTTTTTAGCGTATTCTTTAACGTTGCAAACCCTTGCTCTAACGCTTTTAACGCCTTTTGCCTTAACTTTAATTTCGTTAGGAATAAGCACTTTTTCAAGCGTGTTTAAGTCAACGTCAAAAAGTAGCGTTCCGTGGTGAAGTATTCTATTTTTATAAACCGTTTGCGCGTTGCCCGAAACCTTTTTGCCGTCAACCGTAATATCGTTTCTACCGCTAAATTCCGCCTTTACGCCTATTGAATTTAAGTATTCGATAATTGGCGCGCAAAAAGAATTAAAAGAGCCGTCAAGCGCGTTATACGGCGCTATTATAGAGTAGTTTACGTTGCTAAGGTCGTGGTAAACCGCGCCACCGCCCGTAAGCCTTCTAACAACTTTAACGCCCAAGTTTTTGCACTCTTTTAAATTGACTTCTTGCAAAGTGTTTTGGTTGCTACCAATTATTACCGACGGCTCGTTTTTATAAAGCCTAATATAAAACCCGTCAGTTTGTTTTAGCAAATATTCTTCGCAAGCAATATTAAAATACGGGTCGAAATTTTCGTGATAAATAAATTTAAAATTAGTCATATAAACAAAAAAGGGGGAATATTTAATTCCCCCTTAAAAATTATTAAACGCCTTTTTTAGATTTTCTTATAAGTTCGGCATCGCTCGTATTAGTTGTACTTACGTGGCCTTTAAGTGGAAGAATTTTGTCGTTGATATAGTCGACAATCCAGTTTGCTTGTGGGAAGAATTCCGCATCGAATTCAAACGGAGGAGTAATCCAGTTTTTAGCGCCGCAAACAACAGGAGGAGCGTCTAAGTAGTCAAAGCAAAGTTCAGTAATGTTAGTTGCCATATCGTTTAAAATAGAGCCTCTCGTGCATGCGTCGGAAGCAAGAATAATTCTACCAGTTTTCTTAACCGATTCAACAACTTTTTCATAGTTAAATGGAACGATGCTTCTTGCGTCGATAATTTCTGCTTCAACGCCATATTTTTCGCTTAAAATCTTAGCCGCTTCAACTGCTTTATAAAGCGTTGCGCCGATAGTTAAAATAGTAACGTCGCTACCAACTCTCTTAACGTCAGGTTCGCCAAGTGGAATTTCATAGTATTCAGTAGGAACGCCTTCTTTGTGGAATTCTTCGCCCTTGTCGTAAATTCTTTGGCTTTCAAAGAATATAACAGGGTCAGTTCCGTTAAGCGCTGCGTTCATTAAGCCCTTAGCGTCGTAAGGAGTTGCAGGGAAGCAAACTTTAAGTCCAGGAACGTGAGCAGGAAGAGCAACCCAGTCTTGCGAGTGTTGAGCACCGTATTTAGAGCCAACTGAAACGCGGAGTACGATAGGCATTTTTAAAATACCAGAACTCATTGCTTGCCATTTAGCAAGTTGGTTAAAGATTTCGTCGCCCGCTCTACCCATAAAGTCAGCGTACATAAGTTCAACAATTGCTCTACCACCGCACATACCGTAACCTACAGCACTTGAAACGATAGCCGCTTCGGAAATAGGTGAGTTGAATAATCTGTGGTAAGGGAGCGCTTCGGTAAGTCCTTTATAAACTGCGAAAGCACCGCCCCAGTCGCGCACGTCTTCACCGTAAGAAGTAAGCGTAGGGTCTTTATAATATCTATCGATAATTGCTTCAAATAAACCGTCGCGAATATTATAACGTTTAAGGTTAGAAACAGGTTGACCTTTATCGTCGAAAGCGTAACGCATTTTGCCTGCAATTTGCTTAACTCTTGGGTTTTCTTCCATAGGCATTTTAACGTCTTTATCTTCGCCAATTTCAATAGGTCTATCTTCCATTTTTTCAACTTTACCGTTACTAAACATTAAGTTTTCAACGTAGTAAGGGTCAGTTTTAAAGTCAAGGTAAGGAGATTCTTTAGTATCGGAAGCAAGTTTGCAAAGTCTAAGCATTCTTTCTTTGATAGAGCCCAAAATATCGTCAAATTTACTATCGCCACTAACTTTTGCGTCAACAAGCGCTTTTCTATAAGTAACGATAGGGTCGTATTCTTTCCAAGCGTTAACTTCTTCAGCCGTACGATAACTCATAGAGTCAGATGGAGAGTGACCGCCATAGCGGTAAGTAACAACGTCTAAAAGACAAGGGCCTTCGCCTTTAAGAAGTAATTCTTTTTTTCTATTAGTTGCTTCAATAACTGCAAGTGGGTTAAAGCCGTCAACACGTTCTGCGTGGAGTTGAGTTGGAGATACGCCCGCACCTAAACGCGCTAAGAAGTCGTACGCCATAGTTTCGCCACGAGTTTGACCGCCCATACCGTAACTGTTGTTAAAGAAGTTAAATAAGATAGGTAAACCGCCTTTCTTTTCCCAAAGTTGTTTCATTTGGTCCATAGCGGCAAAGTTCATAGATTCGTAAACTACGCCACAACCAACAGAGCCGTCGCCTTGGTTACTAATTACGATGCCTTTTTTGTTGTTGTTCTTTTTGTAAAGAGCCGCGCCAAGTGCAACGGGAGCAGCACCGCCAACGATAGCGTTGTTAGGGTAAATACCAAACGGTAAGAAGAATACGTGCATTGAACCGCCCATACCCCTATGGAAGCCCGTTTTACGAGCAAAAATTTCGCTCATAAAGCCGTAGAGTAAGAAGTCAACCGCTAAATCTTTAACGTTGCCCGTTTTGTTGTATTTTTCAACGGGAGCGAGTGTTTCGCCACCCATAAAGTTTTTCATAATTTCATAAAGTTTATCGTCTGGAAGTTGGTGAATTGACCTAAGACCTCTTGCTAAAACTTCGCTATGGCTACGGTGAGAACCGAAAGTCATATCGTCAAGGTCAAGTGTGTATGCTTGACCAACAGCGGCTGCTTCTTGGCCGATAGAAAGGTGAGCAGGACCAGGGTAGTTAGTTTTAAAGCCTTGGTATTCTTGCTTAACCTTAATGTCCATAATCATACTTTCAAATTCACGCAATACTGCTATGTCGTTGAAAATACGAACGAAATCGTCGTTTGAAAAGTTTTTCTTTTCGTCTTCAATAGTTTTGTTATATACGTTTACAGGGATATCTTCAAAAGTAATTTTGCCCGCTTTACGTAATTCGATAGGGTCTACGAATAATTGTTTACTCATTATTTATTTCTCCTTTAATTAAATTTGGAATATTGCTTCACGCACTATTTCGCACACCGTTGGATGTGGGAATACTAATTTTTTAATGTTTTCAATATCTACTTCAAGGTCAATCATAGCGGAAACTGCAACTATATATTCGCCTGCATAAGAGCCAATGATATGAGCGCCTATTAAAGTATTAGTCTTTTTATTAACAACTATTTTGCAAATGCCGTTAAGGTCGGTATTTTCTGCAATATATCTACCAGAGTAGGTAAGTGGAATGCTAACGCACTTTACGTCAAGCCCCTTTGCTTTTGCACTTTCTTCCGTTTCGCCAACGCTACCAACTTCTGGGTTAGTATAGATAACTGATGGAATAACGTTATAACGCATAGCGTCTTTTTTACCAAGTATTGTATTTACTGCAACTTCGGCTTCTCTATAAGCGGTGTGAGCAAGCATAACTTTACCGTTAACGTCACCAACCGCGTAAACGTTTGCAACGTTAGTTTTCATTTGCTCGTCGGTTACAATTGCACCCCTTTCTAAGTTTACGTTAATGTTTTCTAAGCCAAAGCCTTGCGTAACCGCGCGCCTACCGATAGAAAGTAAAACTTTTTCGCTTTCAATTTTTTGAGTTTTACCGTCTTTTTCATAAACAACGCCGTCCGCTTCAATTTTAGTAACTTTTGCGCCTAAATTAAAGATAACGCCCTTTGCTTCAAGGCTCTTTTGTAAGATTTTAGAAACTTCGGCTTCCGTTGGGCCTGCAATTTTATTAAGCATTTCAACAACCGTAACTTTCGTTCCAACAGAAGAGAAATAACTTGCCATTTCAAGGCCGATAACGCCACCGCCAATAACGGTTAAAGTTTTAGGAATAAAATCTAAATCTAAAACTTCGCGGTTGGTCATAACGTAGCCCGTTTCAACGTTTTGTTTAAGACCTTCAATAGGTGGAACGACAGGCATAGAGCCCGTTGCAATTATAAGCCTTTTTGCTTCGAATTCTTCGCCGTTTACTTTAACTTTAAAGCCTTCGTTTGTTTTGCCTTCGATAAACGCTTCACCGCTAACCGTTTTAACTTTATTTCTTTTAAGGCTTGCTTTAACGCCCGAAACGAGCATTTTAACAACGCCGTTCTTTCTTTCAACCACGAATTTTTGGTCGATAGAAGTTTTGCCTTCAACGCTAACGCCGTAGTTTTTAGCGTGATTAGCGTAATCTAAAACTTTTGCAGAGTTTAAAAACGTTTTGCTTGGAACGCAACCTTCGTTTAAGCATACGCCACCGAATTCGCGTTTTTCAATAACCATAGTTTTTAAACCAGCGTGGCCTGCTCTTTCAGCGGCAAGATATCCGCCGGGACCGCCACCAATAACAATTAAATCAAAAAGTTCCATAATTTCTCCTTAAATATTACCTTCGGCTAAAAGGTTAAAACTGAAATTTTCAAGATATTCTTTAAGTTCTTTTAAGAACCTACCTGCAGGTGCACCGTCTAACGCTCTATGGTCGAACGTAAGAGATAAGTTCATAGCGGTGTACGGAATAACTTCGTCGTTTTTGCCAAGTTTAACTTTCGTTTCAAATGCGCAAACGCCTAAAATACCCGTTTGTGGTGGGTTGATAACAGGCGTAAAACTTTCAATGCCCATTGTGCCAACGTTAGAAACCGTAAACGAACCACCGCTTAAAAGTTCAGGGCTAATATTGCCCGCAATTGCAGCGTTTGAAAGTTTTTTACTTTCTACTGCAATTTGAGAAAGCGTCATAGTGTCTGCTCCGAAAAGCGTAGGAACAAGTAAGCCCCTTGGCGTGTCGGTAGCAATACCCATATTAACGTGTTCAAAGTAACGCATAGTGTCGCCATTTAAAAGATTTGCGTTTAAATCTTTATGATTTTTAAGCACTCTTGAAAGAGCGTAAATTACAATGTGGTTAATAGTAATTTGTGGAAGATTGAGTTTTTCTTGGTTAGCCTTAAAGAATTTGCGAAGTTCTAAAATGTTAGTGCAGTCAAAAGATATGTTCATTGTAAGTTGAGCCATACCTTGTAAACTGTTCATCATACTCTTAGCAATAACCTTTCTAATGTTAGGCATCTTTTCATCTTTATAAGCCTTAAAGTCAACGTTTTTAACTTCAACGGTTTCTTTAACGGTTGCAGTAGTAGGAGCGGTAGCAGTAACAGGGTTTACGCTTGCTCTTCTAACGTCGCTTTCAATAATTCTGCCGTTAGGGCCGGTAGGAGTAGCCGTCTTTAAATCAACGCCAAGTTTGGTTGCTAAGTTTTTAGCCCTTGGAGAAGCAAAAATTCTACCGTCGTTACTTACAGGAGCGGTAGCGGTTGCTACTTCAGCCTTAACTTCTTCTTTCTTTTCTTCTTTTACTACTTCTACGGTAGCAGGTGCTGCGCCGTTTGGGCAAAGTGCCGAATAATCTTCACCTTTTTTACCGATAGCGCATACGTTTGTTAAAACGGCAACTTCATCGCCTTCTTCAAAGAAAAGTGCTAAAACTTCGCCGTCGAACTCGCTTTCTTGGTCAAAAGCCGACTTGTCAGTTTCGTAAGAGAATAAAACGTCGCCTTTCTTAACCGTGTCGCCAACTTTTACGTTCCATTTAGTTAAAATACAACTTTCAACCGTAATGCCTTGCTTTGGCATAATTACGCCGTTTGCATTAGACGTAGAAGTTTTGGTTTGAACTACTACTTTAACTTCTTCTTTCTTTTCTTCTTTCGTTTCTTCGCTTGGAGCGCTTACAGTTGCACCGCTTGGGCAAAGTGAAGAAAAGTCTTCGCCTTTTTGACCGATAGCGCAAACGTTTGTTAAAACGGGAACTTCTGCGCCTTCTTCAAAAAAGAGTGCTAAAACTTCGCCGTCAAATTCGCTTTCTTGGTCAAAAGCAGACTTGTCTGTTTCATAAGAAAACAAAACGTCGCCTTTCTTAACAGTATCGCCAACTTTGATATTCCATTTAGTTAAAATACAACTTTCAACGGTAATACCTTGCTTTGGCATTATAACACCATTTGCCATTTTTTTATCTCCTTTTTATATTGAATTTATTTATTATTATATTAAGCCTATATATTCTATCATATATAAATATTTTTGTAATAGTTTGCAAAAAGATTGCAAAATGATTTTATTTATGATAAAATATGAACATAAATGAACACATTTGAGCATTTTTAAGGAGATTTTTAAATTATGCTAACGCTTGAAAGGCAAGAAGAGATTTTAGAGATATTAAATCGCAACAAATCTGCCACGGTTGACTATTTGGCTTCCGCGCTTTACGTATCGGGCGCAACCATACGTCGCGACCTTCGCGCAATGGAAAAAAAGGGTATGATAGTTCGTTCACACGGCGGGGCTATGCCGTTTAGGTCGGCGTCTATTGAAACTTCGTTTATAGTAAGGGAGCAAAAGGACACGGTAGCAAAACGCAAAATGGCGTCGCTTGCGGTAAAACTTATAAAAAACGGCTATTCTATTTTCGTTGACTCGTCTTCAACCACGGGCTACGTTATGGAACTTTTAAGGGACTTTACAAACCTAACCGTAACCACAACGGGTATAAACAACGCCACAATTTTATCCGCTACCGACACGGTAAAAGTGTATATCGCGGGCGGTTTAGTTGAAAACCACTCTAACTCTATAACGGGTACGGACACAATGGAATATATTTCGCGTATTCACGCGGATATTTCAATACTTTCTTGCACGGGCGTTTCGCTTGAAGCGGGCATTAACGACGCGAGTTTAGAGCAGTCTAAATTAAAGCAATGTATGCGCAAAAATTCGAGTAAAGTTGCCGTTCTTGCAGACTCAACAAAGTTTGGCGAAACTTTTATGTGCCACGACTTTTGGTTTGATGAAATCGATTATTTAATTACGGAAAAAGACCCGCCCGAAGAATTTATCAAGGCAATAGAAGGCACTAAATGTAAAATTATTACGCCGAGTACCGAACTGTTTTAAGTGAGAAAATAAGTTAAAAAAAGCACGGCGCTACGCTTGATTTAGCACCTCAATAGTGCTATAATAATTTAAGTTAAAAAATAAAAAACTTTAAAAAAGGAAAAACTATGAAAAAATTTATTATGTACGGTGCTGGAAATATAGGTCGCGGTTTTATAGGTCCTTTATTTTCAAAAAGTGGTTATTCGGTAGGCTTTATTGATATTAACCAACAAGTAATTTCTAAATTAAACGAAGATAATTCGTATCCTGTAAACGTAGTTACTTCAAACGAAAACGTAGAACATATTATTAAAAACGTTTACGGTATTGACGGAACTAACCTTGATTTAGTTGCAAGCGAAATTTCTAAGGCAGACGTTATGGCTACCGCCATAGGCGTTAACGTATTAAAATTTATTGCAAAGCCTATTGCACTCGGTTTAAAAAAGCGTTTTGAAGAAGGCGCAAAACCTTTAAACATTATCATTTGCGAAAATATGATAGGGGCAGACGGGTATTTAAAGGGCTTAATTAAAGACCAAATACCAGAGTATAGCAAGGAAATTGACGAAAAAATCGGTTTTGTTGAAGCAAGCATAGGTAGAATGGTGCCAGCGCTTCCAGAAGAAAAGAAACAAGGCAACTTCTTGCGCGTTGCCGTTGAACCGTACGATATTTTACCTATTGATAAAGACGCGCTTAAAGGCGAAATTAGCGACGTAAAAAATATATACCCATTTTCGCCGTTCAACTTATTTATTCAAAGAAAGTTGTTTATGCACAATATGAGCCACGCAACTTGCGCATATTTAGGCTACTTAAAAAATTACGAGTACGTTTATGAAGCAGTCAACGACTATGAAATTAGATACGTTGCTTATCGAGCGTTAACTCAAAGCGCGCTTGCACTTTCTATTGAAAATAACGTAGATATTAAAATTTTACTTGAACACGCTGAAAATTTACTCTACCGCTTCCAAAACGTTGCCCTTGGCGACAC
Organism: Christensenellaceae bacterium; assembly: GCA_045637905.1. GTDB lineage: Bacteria > Bacillota > Clostridia > Christensenellales > Borkfalkiaceae > HGM11412. Next base: position 8,863 of record JAZUAJ010000006.1, read on the forward strand.
TATTGAAAGAGTTGGTAAAGACACTATTAGAAAGTTAAGCGAAAACGACAGGCTTATAGGCGCTTTAAACTTATGTGAAAAGCACGGCGTAAGTTCAAATATTTTATGCGTAGCAATAGCGAGTGCAATGTTCTTTAACGTTGGTAGCGACGAAAGAAGCGTTGAACTTTGCGCATTTGCAAAAGAAAACGGCGCTAAAAAGACGCTTGAAAAATACTCTAACTACAAAGGCGAAAAAGTAGAAGTTATTGAAACTTTATACTCAATGCTTAAAGACGGAAAATCACTTACCGAACTTATTAAGTATTGCGACGATTTAAGCGGTAAAGAAACCAAAGTTTAGACTCAAAAATACAAAAAAAGACTAACAAAAGTTAGTCTTTTTTTATATGGTTGAAATTTCTAGGTCTTGTAATCGTTTTACAATGTGAATTTTATACAGCATATTCTTTAACACTAAAACCCGTGGCAAAAACACTCCAACCTTTAAGACCGTAAGAATCTAAAATGTCTTTTGCAACTTCTTCAAAACCTTTACAGTATTCGTTATTATCTGCGCTTGACATACTTTTTTCAATGTTATTTTGTTCATTTTCACTATAATATGCACGTTTATACGTTATACTTAAATAACCACCCTTAATAGATACGTAACCCTCTTTAACATTTACAACAGGTGCACTCCATTCGTATTTTGTATGTAGGTTAAAAGTGCTCATAGGTTTGTAAGTTTCGTTAATACCGTCATAAATTTCTTTTTTTAATGTTTCAAGTGAACCATTCCAAGTTTTATTTTTCGTAGCATTGTTTATGCTTGTGTTGATTTTTTTGCTTTCCATTTTTATTAACGCAACAAACATTAAGGCCAATATAATGCCACCTATGATTTCGGCAAAAGTATATCCGTTAAATATTTTAAACAATAAATTACGTATAAAGCCTAATAACAAGCTTATCAAAAACGATATAAATATAGCTATTATACATAAAAACGGGCTTAAAAATTCTTTATTTCCATTTCTATTTACAATTACGTGTAAAATCCAACAAACAATAGCAACGAACATCCAGCACGAGCAAATTGCAAAAGTAATAGCGCTTGAAACATTGTCGAGTATATCGCCAGCAAATAAAATAAGCGTAAATAACGCGTTAAAAATAGCAAATATTTTTGCTAAAATATTCGATAAATATTTTAACGATTTTTTTATAAAACCGCGTGCACGTACAAGAATGTGTTTTCCTACAAAGAAAAGAGAGCATGAAAGCATTGCGACAAAAACAACTAATGCTAATGAAACAACTTCCGTAACTCCCAAAAAGTTGTCTATATTTTGAGCAATAGTTAAAAATATGAACGAAACTATTAAAAATAAAAACGGTAAGGCATTTAACATTTTTCTCATAAAAATAATTCTCCTAATATAATAAAATTAAAATAAAAAATTTTAACGCAAAGCACGTGTTTGATTATGTTTTATAAAAATGAATAATGGTTAAATTATTTATAATAATATTATATGGAACATTTTGTTCCAAGTCAAGCATTTAGGAACAATTTGTTCTAAAATTATAATATGAGCAATAAATTTGGTGAAAGGTTATATGAATTAAGAACAAACGCTAATATTTCTCGCGGGGAACTTGCGGTAAAGTTAAACGTTTCCGTCCGCCTTATATCATACTGGGAAAACGGCAAGCGCGAGTGTGATTTTGATATGCTTATAAAAATTGCAGACGTTTTTAGCGTTAGTTTAGACGTTTTGCTTGGAAGAACTGAATTTTAATAGCGTGGAAGTTGCCACGCTATTTTTTTATTTATTATGCTTGTAAAAGCGTTAGTTTTATAGTAAAATGTTTAAGTATAGAGTATGCAAACAAAAAAACTACGCATAACTAATTAAAAAATTATGAAAAATCGTTTTAAATTTATAACAATTTTAATACTTTTATCCGTTTTTTTGTGTGGAGTTTTAGGCTGTGAGGGGAACGTGGACGATACAAAAACAAAAGTTACAATGGAAGCAACTATTTTACAAGTTGGCGACACAATTTTAGTTGAAGTAACAAAAAGTGATTACGCTTTTGGCGAATATATTTTGCACGTTAATAACGAAACCAAGTTTTACGGCGAAAACGGCAATAAAATTTCAAAAAGCGATTTAGCCGTTGGCAACAGTATTAAAGTTAATTATAGCGGTCAAGTTATGCTTTCAATTCCACCGCAAGTTGTGGCTTATAAAATAGAGTTAATTTAAAAAGGAATTTTTTACAAACGTATAAAAAACAATGAAAACTTTTCGTTTTACGGTAGATAAACAATTTAATAATTACAGCGTTTTAAACTATTTAAAAGCAATTGGAATTTCTAACGAAATTATAAAAAAGGTAAAGTTCGGCGGTGTTTTTGTAAACGGTCAAGTAGTAAAAAACGTCAACAATTTAGTTAAAGAAGGCGACGTTATAACCGTAGTTTTTAATGACGTTTTAAACCCTTATATAAAAGCGCAACAAGGTAATTTAAAAGTTGTGTATGAAGACGAGTATTTTTTAGTTGTAGATAAAGAAAGTGGCGTTTTAACTCATTCTTCGCGCTATAACGAAAGTTTATCGCTTGAAGGCTTAGTTTACAATAAATATAAAAGCGCGCCGTTCACTTTTAGGGCTATAAATAGGCTTGATAAAGACACGCGCGGTTTAGTTCTAATAGCAAAAGACGAGTTTACTGCAAGCAAATTTGGCGATATGCTAAAAGACGGCAAAATTGAAAAGCGATATATAGCAAAGGTTGTTAGCAAGCCAAAAGCCGACCATTTTATTATAGAAAAGCCAATAATGCGCGAAAGTGAAAATAGCGTAAAACGCGTTATAAGCAAAAGCGGGCAGTACGCTAAAACGGAGTGTTTTTATTTGGGTGAAGACGAAAATGGACTACATATTATAGAAGTTTTACTTCACACGGGTAGAACGCATCAAATAAGAGTGCATTTACAAAGTGTAAATTTGCCACTTTACGGAGACGCGTTATACGGCAAAAGCGTAAAAGGGCAAACTTACTATTTAAAAGCCTACAAATTAAAATTTATTCACCCTTTTTTAAATAAGGAAATTGAAATAACGGCAACAAAATAAGCGCCTCCCTTGTGTAAAGGGAGACGTTATTTTAATGACGGAGAGATTGGTAAGTATTTGTTAAAACAATCCCCCACCGCAAAATGCGGAGCCCCCTTTACTCAAAGGGGCCTTGGTAAACGCTAAAATAAAACTAAAAAAAGCACTTCAATTAGAAGTGCTTTTAGTTTTTATTAAAGAAGTTTATATTTGTTAAAATCAATTTCTTTGTTGGAATTTTCTAAAAGTGCTACGTTTTCACAAGAAAAGCGCATACACTCTCCAAAAACAACAAAACCATCTTCATAATCAAGATAGTTAATGCCAGTTATTGCCCAAGCTCCATCTTCTTTTTTAAATGCTTCTGCCGTATAAGGAACGTAGTTTTTAGTGTTATAATCGTACACTTGCAAATTTGTTATGTTATCAAAACGAATAATTACGTAGCAGTAATTAAAATTTTCAGTATAGTTAGCACTTGGAGAATTGAGAAAACATTGGATATGCAATATTCCGTCTTTATAAATAGCATCGCACAACGCCCCGTCGTGATAATTTCCTGGTAAAGTATTAAACAATTTTACAATATCCATATAATCTCCTTATTTACTATAAATGTGATGGTCGGGTTTGCTAAAAGAGGTTTTTTCGCCAAATTCATTATAATAAATTTGTTCTTGTTTATTTTTATATTGCTTTTTTCTAAAACGTTCCTCTGTCACTTTACCAAAATAGTTTTTCCACCAAACGTACCAGTGATAATGCCCTTTTTCTAATTGACCTCGTTTATTTACACGGTCAACGTCATAACGCACGGTTTGGTGAGTGCTTTTTCTTTGATAAAAAAAATGTTCATTGTCACTTATTGATTTTCTTTTCCAGCCTTTTAATAGTAGATTATTATGGTCTTTTGGTAAAAATGAACCAGAATATATCATAAATCGCTTACACCACTTATTATACTGCATTTGTCTTGCATCTTGTGGACGTGCAAGTTTTTCCATATCAGTCTTTGGAGGCCTTCTAATATTCACATATTGTTTAGGTTTTTTTGTAATAGAAAAAATAAGTTTATTTATTATCGACATTTTATCACCTCTATTTAAATTTGTCAAATCGTATTGTTTCCTATATATTATAACTTTCCTAAAAGAAAAATAGTAGAATATAAAAACAAACTATATTGTATTACGTTTTTTCTTACAAATGCTAAAAAAACAGCGTAAATAATATTGAAAATGTATTACATTTATGTTATACTTTTTATATGTACAATAATTTTTATCCAAACACTATAACAATACGCTTGCCAAGTTTAATTAAAAGACTTGTCGACGCAGAAATTGCAAAAAGAAATTTTTTTAAGCAAGACGGCACTACAAACGAAAGTAAATTTTACAATAAAATATTGCCCAACATGCTTGATTATCGGGAATATAAAAACTCATCTTTACGTAGATATTTAGAAAAAAATGTAAAAGAAAGTATAACGGAAGGCATGCAAGAGAAAATGTTGGATTTACTTACAATTTCATTTGATTATCTTTATTTTGATAAAAACGAGCAAGAATGTAATGATGTTATAAATTTGAGAATTGACGTGAGTAAAGAAAATATATACGCAGAGTTATTTGTTCGTTTAGACAATATAGGAGTAAAAAGAAGTACCTATTTACGAAATCTTATAATAGAATATTTGTTTTTAGCCGAATATCAAAAAGAAAGAATATGCTTTAAGGAAGAATATGATAAAATGGTTTACGCAATAAAAAACAAAATCATTTTTGAATTTAAAAGTGAAAACAAAACTTTTATTGCTTATGCAGTGTCACTTGAATATTCTGTTAAAAATGAGCATTGGTATTTATTGTTTTTTAAAGAAAACAATTTTAAAACGATTTATTCTATACCTATTTATAAAATTACAAAAATACTTTTTAGATATAAAATAGAAATAGAACCAGAAAGACAAATTGTAGAAAAAGTACATGAAATAATTGATACTGGTGAATATGCAAATGCCATAGAGTTTCAATTGGAGGTAAATTAAAATGCCAAAAGCACCTTTTTTAAACAAAAACAAGCCCAAGAAAAACGTATCTAACGAAAATAAGCGCAAACAAAAATTTGCAATTATAAATTATTATAAAAAGAAAAATGAAAATATGGCTAAAAACTAAAAGCACTTCAATTTGAAGTGCTTTTAGTTTTTATTAAAGTAAATCTTCGTTATAAATTGCGCGTATTCCGCCAATAAACTTTGGTCTTGTGCGGGCGCACGATATATGCGCGTTTCCTATTGTATTAACGCTTATTCTAAGCGGAACGGCAACGGCTTTAAGGTGCATACCAATAAACGTGTCGCCAATGTCTATACCTGCATTTGCCTTAATACTTTCAACAACAACGGCGTTATTTAACGAACTATACGCCACCGTTGCAAGCGAGCCACCTGCCTTTTTTTGCGGAACTACGTTTACAATCTCTTCCGTTTTTATTGCGCTTTTTTCAATAACGATGGCTCTATTTAAATGCTCGCAACATTGAACGGCTAAATAAACGCCGAACTCGTTGCACGCGGTTTGTAAACCGTTAAAAATTTCAACGGCGGTGTCGTAGTTTGAGTTAGTGCCTATTTTAGAGCCCTCAACTTCGCTCGTAGAGCAACCTACAACTAAAATATCGCCTTTATTTAGTTTTGAAAGTTCAATAACTTCTTTTGCTACGTTATAGCATTGATTTTTAATATTCATATTCATATTTTATAACCGCATTAACAAAATGTCAATTTTTTTAATAATTTTGCTTGAGCAAATTTTCAAGTTTTAAAAAGCGCGCGCTACTATCAAAAATTTTATCAATAACTTTTGAAGCAAACGCTATTAAAAACGAGTTTATTATAGTTGTAACTATAGTTCCAAGCCCTATGCTATGAAAACTTGTTTTGTAAATGGTAGTAAAGTCAAAGGTTAAAACGTCGCCAAACAAAGTAAAGGCTAAAACTATTGATAAAAACAAAAGCGAAAAGTCAAAAACGCGTTTAACTTTTGTAATTTCAAATTTAAATCTTTTAGAAACAGCCGAAACAAAAAGTTCGTAAACTTGAAGTGGTAAATACGTTTTAAAAAAGCACGCCACGCCAAATGCAACAACCACGTCGCCAACCAAAAGTAAAAGCCATTTTACAATTACGCTTTCTACAACGATAGGCGATAAAACCCAAATAAAAAAGTCTAAAACGTAGCCGTAAATAAACGCTACCACAAAGGAAAGTAAAAACACCCAATTAAATTTGCGAAGTATTAAGCAAAGAATTATAAGCAAAACGCCTTGAAGCAAATATTCCGTTACGCCAACCGTAATAAACGGAAAAATTTTACCAAGTGCTTCCGCAACAACGAAAGCGGGCGCGGCAACCATTGAAACGCCTAAATTAGCCTTGTCGCAAATAGCAACGCCAAAAGCAATAAAAAGCGTGCCTAAAACCCATAATAATTCGCCACATTTGTTTAATTTTTTCATAAGTGTACCCTATAAAAATAATAATAGCGTAATTATAGCATTTTTAGTTAGTTTATGCAAACGTTTTAAGAAAAGAAAGGTTAGAGAATATCTTTTGCAATAAAAAAGCCGTCTATAACTTAGTTTTAGGCGACTTTTATTGTATTTTTTATTTCTTTTTCTTAAACTCTTTCATACCGTAAGTAGAGCCACCGTCACAAAGCACGTCAACACCGGCAAGATATCCGTTTCTTTCGTCGGCAACGGTTGCAAGTGCGTAGCCAAGTTCTTCGGGCTTGCCCATACGCTCTTCTGCCGAGAACGGAATAAGCATTCCGCCGTCTTCTTTTTCAAGGTTGCCCATATCCGTTGCAATAAGACCAGGGCTTAACGACACCACGCGAATTCCTTTTAAACCGTATTCAAAAGCACATTTTTTAGCGTACCAAACAACGAAGTTTTTAGAAAGCGAGTAAGCAAAACCCTTTCTTTGATAGTCGCCTTTTGCTAAACTTGCGCGCTTAATAAGTACTTTAAGGAACTTGTCTTCATTAGTTTCTGCAAGCGCGTACGCTTTTTTAGGAATAATAAAACTTGGTAAAATGTAAGCGGAGTTTGAAGAAACGTCAACAATAACGCTACCCGCTTTCATAACTTTTGAAAATTCTTGGTTAATGTAAACCGTGCCAAGCGCGTTTATTCTTAAAATGCTTTCAGGCGTGCCTTTCATAGCAGGGGAAACACCAGCCGAGTTAATAACGTTTTTAACTTCGCCAAGTGAAGTAGCGAATTCTACAAGTTCTTTTACACTTTCTCTTGAAGAAGTGTCGCAAGTTTTTGCGTAGGCATCGTAACCCAACTCTTTAAGTTCGTTTACAGCGCCTTCAAGTTTAGATAAAGTTCTGCCGGAAATAACAATAATTTTGTCTTTTGGCATAAATTTAGCGGCAGCAAGCCCCATTCCGCTTCCACCACCGGTAATAACACATACGTTAGCCATTTTAGTTCTCCTTGGATTTTTTGTTTTATAATAGCAAAAATAACCACTAATTGTCAATATATAAATAAAATTTAATACCGCGCCTATCGTTTTGAATAAAAAAAGAGCAAGCAAATGCTTACTCTTTTAGCGGGCAAGTGGTGATTGTATTCTAATTTTTCACTACAAATTTGAACGCTCTTCCATTAATTTATCTATAACATTTTTAACACATATTTCAATACTTGATATGTAATTTTTTACTTTTTTTAAATCATGCATTAGTATGTTTATAGATTTACATCCTATAAAATCTTTTGATATCATATATCTAAAAAATTCTTCATTACCATTTTCATATTGATTAATGTAATTTATAGGTTCTTCAAAAACATTAAACTCTGGACTATGTTCTTTGATATTATCATACAAATCTATTAGGTTATGACTCATTTCAAAACTTGTTAAATTTATTTCCATATATATGCATTTTAACCTTAATTCTAGATAGTGTCTAAAACAAAACATAGCAGGCAAGAATCTACGAATGGCAAAATTAATTGAAGAAATTGTGTCATCAAGTTGATAAGCGTTAACTTTACTCAAAAGTGTTAGGCAACTTTCAGCATAACTTTTCGCAACAAAATCTATTAAAGTAATTTCGCTAAAAGTATCACAATAAAACATTTGATTATCAAAAAATTCAAAATTTACTGTCACGACATCTTCAAAACAAGATTTTGCTAATGCTTTATAAGCACCTTTTGTTTTAACTTTATGTATATCTTTGCTTTTATTACTCATAATTTTACCCTTTCTTTTTGCGACCTGAACAATATGGACAACCACTACCTTTGCTTCTATTTCTTATTATTGCTTGCCACTCGTGACCATTTTTACATAACCACCATACTTTTTTCCCAGAGCCACAAGAAACCATATTAGGTTTTATGGTACCATTTTTAGTTGGATGCCATTCTTTTGCCAATTCTGGAAACTTTGACTGCAAATCATTGTATCCAGGCAATATCTTTTGATTGCTACAATATGGACAACCCACACCCTTAGTTCTTGATTGAATATTTGCTTGCCATTCATGACCATTTTTACATATCCACCATACTTTTTTATTAGAACCTATTGGCACACTGTTAGGTAACAAAGAGCCATTTTTAGTTGGGTGCCATTCTTTTGCCAATTCTGGAAGCTTTGACTGCAAATCATTGTATCCAGGCAATATCTTTTGATTGCTACAATATGGACAATTGTTCCCACTATTTCTACTCGCTATCACGGCTTGCCACTCGTGACCATTTTTGCATTTCCACCAAACTTTTTTTCCTGAATTAATAGGAAAATATTGTGGATTTAAACTGCCATTTTTTTCATAATTCCATTGTTTTGCCAAAATCGGATTGTTTATGATAGAATTTTCTTTTAATGTAGACAAAAATGATTGTAAAATTGATTCATTATCTTTTTCTAAATCAATTTGAAGTTGAGGGTGTTCGCTCCCTATGAAATCAAATATTTTATTAACAAGTAATTGTATGGGTTGAGAAATGTTTTTATAAACATTAGTTGGAGAATAATAAATTATATTATCCTTAATGTAAGATTGGCTGATTCCTATTTTTTCTTTTATTCTAATTACTAAAATGTTTTTAGATAAGAAATAATTGTCTTTTTCAATTTCTTTATCTCTTTTTCTTTCATCATGATAAAACATTCCATCATATTCGATACCAATTTTTTTTGAGGGTATGAAAATATCTAATTCTTTCTTATTGTCCACATATCTATTTATTGTATCTGAAAATATTCGTTTAATATAATAATATATTATCTGTTCAGGATAAGAAGTTGCTATCTCTTTTTTACATATAGGACAACCATTCCCACGACTTCTAGAACTTATAGTTGCTTGCCATTCATGTCCTAAATGACATTGCCACCAAACCTTTTTTCCACTTCCTCGAGAAAAATCGTTAGGCTTTAATATTCCATTTCTCTTATAATTCCATTCTTTTGCTAATAATGGATGTGTTTTTGTTAAATCGTTAAATCCTTTTTCTATTTTATGTCCAGAACAATATGGACAACCATCATTTCGACTAAATCTATGGTTTGGAGTATCCTCCCATTCGTGACCATATTCACATATCCACCATACTTTTTTATTTGAGCAGGGAAAAATATCGGAGGGACTTAAATTGGTGTTTTTGGCATAGTCCCATTCTTTTGTTAAATGAGGAGCTTTTGTTTCCAAATCATTAAATCCTTTTAACAATTTATGGTTTGAACAATATGGACAACCTTGACCTCTAGCTCTTTTTTCTATTTGAGCTTCCCATATATGATTTTTTGAACATTTCCACCAAACCTTTTTATTGCTATTTATTGTAAACATTTCGGGTCTTAAATAACCATTTTTATCGCAATTCCACTCGCTTGCAAGTTTTGGATTGATTGTTGCTATGTCATTATAACCTACAAGAACTTTTTTGCCTGAACAAAAAGGGCAACCCGTACCATTATTTCTATTAACTATAATCGCTTGCCATTCGTGACCATTTGAGCATTTCCACCACGCTTTTTGGTTACTACCACAAGTTAACGTTTTAGGGTCTAAACCTAATTCGTTATTTTTCTCCCAATTCCATTCTGCCATTAAGGTAGAATTATCTATTAAATACTTTTTTTCTTTTTTATCAGCCATAATTACTAACTCCTGTAAAATTTTTTAAATATTATATCATATTGCTAAAATTATTTCAATCTCTTTAGATATTTAACGTTATCTTTCTATAATAATCCCAGCAACACCTTTATAACAAAAATAAAAAAGATTGTATCCGTTAGAATACAATCTCTCTTGGCGGAAAAGGCGGGATTTGAACCCGCGCTGCGATTATCTCACACTACTCCCTTAGCAGGGGAGCCCCTTGAGCCACTTGGGTACTTTTCCATAACTCAAAACTAAATATTATTAAATTTTGCTAAAATTGCTTGTGGGGCTCCGCTGATAAGGGAACCGAAGCAGGGGCGCGACTCGTTAAGCAAACAGTTTAGTAAACTGTTTGTAGACAAAGCGGCGAACAAACTGCGTTTGGAGCAGGCACGTTAGTGACCTTGAGCCACTTGGGTACTTTTCCATAACTCAATACTAAATATTATTAAATTTTACTAAAAATCATTTTGCAAAACTACTTGCCAAACACATTTTAGCCTTAACATAATACCATATAAAAATTGCAAAGTCAAAGCAATTTTAAAACTTTTACAAATTTAATTAAAAATTATTTTAAAAATGCACCAAATTTTTAACGATTGGCATAAAAACCATAAAAAAATGTGTAGAATATGTAAAATTAGTGAATTTTTTGTAGAAACTTTATTGACATAACCTTAATTAAACTGTATAATAAACGCATAAATAGAGGCGCAACGCTTATGATAAACGCAAATTGGGCTTTGTTTTTGCGCGGTAAAGGAAGAGTTGCCGAAGAGCGTAAAGTTCCCACCTTTACGAAACTCTGGGGGTAAAGAGAATATCTTTACAACTGTCACGCTTAAAAGGCGTGTTGTGCTATTAAATATGCAATAGGTTATTCGCAATATTTAATAGTATTGCGATTTTTTTTATTTAAGGAGTGTGTTATTATGTTTAACGCAAAAAAGTTTTTTAACAAAAAAACGGTTACGTTACTCGTTGCGGGCGTAGTTATTATAGCATTGCTTATAATAGCCGTTGCAACAAACGCCGTGCACAACTTGCTTGACTGTCCTGACTGCGTTGATGGCGTATGTGCTAGTTGCGGTGGCCTTGCCGAAGCAATTGCAGAACATGGCTGTGACGGATTGTGCTCTACTTGCGGTGGTAACGGCGTAGTTGAAGGCTCTTTATGGGCTCTTTTACCGCCTGTTATAGCAATAGGCTTAGCGCTTATTACCAAAGAAGTGTTTAGTTCGCTTTTCATTGGTATTTTATCTGGTGCAATACTCGCGTCTGATTTTAATTTCTTAAAATCTATCGACCATACTATAAACACGGGTTTAATTAGCGCCGTTTCAGGTACTGCCGGCATATTTATTTTCTTAATTGAACTTGGCATTATAGTTTCAATTGTAAACAAAGCGGGTGGCTCAAAGGCGTTTGGCGAGTGGGCTAAAAAGAACGTAAAATCAAAAGTTGGAGCGCAACTTTGCACTTTTGCACTTGGCGTTTTAATTTTTATTGACGACTATTTTAACTGCTTAACGGTAGGCTCGGTAATGCGCCCTATTACGGACAAGCATAAAATTTCTCGTTCAAAACTCGCGTATTTAATTGACGCAACCGCAGCGCCTATTTGTATGATAGCGCCTATATCTTCTTGGGCGGCGGCCGTTTCGGAATACGCTGCAACGGGCGAAGGTTTAAAACTTTTCGTTATGGCTATTCCATTTAACTTCTATTCGCTTTTAACTTTTGTGTTTATTATAGCGTTAGTTTTAATGAAATTTGACTTTGGCGCAATGAAAAAACACGAAGAAAATGCTGAAAACGGCGACCTTTTTAGCGGTACGCAAGTTAGCCAAGATTTAGTAGAAGCAAATTCAAGGGGCAGGGTTATTGACCTTATTATTCCTATTGCGCTTCTAATAGTTTGCTCGGTATTTGCGCTCGTTTACGTTGGCGGTATATTTGACGGCAAGAACTTTATAGACGCGTTTGCCGCTACCGACGCAACCGTAGGTCTTCCTTGGGGCGGTCTTATAGCGCTCGTGTTAATTATAATTTATATGGCAATAAGAAACGTTGTTACGTTTAACGATTCTATGAAGAGTATTCCACAAGGCTTTATAGCAATGGTTCCTGCAATTTTAATTTTAACTTTTGCAACTGCTCTTAAAGAAATGACGAGCGTTTTAGGTGCTAAATACTTTATTGGCAACCTTATGGCAAACGGCGCGGGCGTTTTAGGCTACTTCTTACCTGCAATTATATTTATAGTTGCTTGTTTCCTTGCGTTTGCAACGGGAACTTCTTGGGGCACGTTTGGTATTTTAATTCCTATAGTTACTGCAATGTTCCCAGAAGGCGATACTATTATGATTATTAGCATGTCGGCTTGCCTTGCAGGTGCGGTTTGCGGTGACCATTGCTCACCTATATCGGACACTACTATTATGTCGTCTGCGGGTGCGGAATGCGAACACTTAAATCACGTTACAACACAAATTCCTTACGCTGTTAGCGTTGCTGTAATTTCGTTTGTAATGTATATTATTGCAGGCTTTATGCAAGCGTTTTTACCGTTTGGTTGGGCTGCGGCTATTTGCTTAGTTCTTGGCGCGGGCTTAACAATAGGTTACTTATTCGTAATGAAAAAGTTGACTTCTAAAAAGCAATAGTTTAAAAAAACGATAAATACCGTCCGCTTATCTAAACTTGATAGGCGGGCGATTTTTTATGTAAAAAACGTAAAAGGTTATATAAATATATATAAATTTTTGCAAATTTGGCTCAATTAAGTTTACAAAGGCGCAAAAATATGCTAATATATCAAAGATAAAATTCACACTAACTTATTGCCGTATTCTGTGCCTTGTAAAAAAAATTATTATCGACGCGCAAGGCTTTACGGGTAAAACAATGGTTAGGCGGAATAACGGAGGTAAAAAATTATGGCAGTATGTTCTATGAAACAATTGCTTGAAGCAGGTGTTCACTTTGGTCACCAAACAAGCAGATGGAACCCAAAAATGAAAAAGTACATCTACGGTGCGCGCAACAATATTCACATTGTTGACCTTCAAATTACTGTAGAAGAAATCGAAAAGGCTTACAAGTTCGTTGTTGACGTTGCTAAAGAAGGCAAGTCAATCTTATTCGTAGGCACTAAAAAGCAAGCGCAAGAAGCAATTCAACAAGAAGCAGAAAGATGCGGTCAATACTACATCAACGCACGTTGGCTTGGCGGTACTTTAACTAACTTCAAAACTATTCGTTCAAGAGTTGATAGACTTAATAAACTTGACAATATGGAAAAAACGGGCGAATTCGACCTTTTACCTAAAAAAGAAGTTATCGCGTTAAAGGCTGAAAGAGAAAAGTTACAAACTATTCTTGGCGGTATTAAAGATATGCACACTCTTCCTGGTGCACTCTTCGTAGTTGACCCACATAGTGAAGAAATTGCTATTAAAGAAGCAAAGAAATTAAATATTCCAGTAGTTGCTATTACAGACACTAACTGTGACCCAGACAACGTTGATTACGTAATCCCTGGTAACGACGATGCTATTAGAGCCGTTAAACTTATTGCATCTATTATTGCAGACGCTGTTATTGAAGCAAACCAAGGCGCTGACGCTGTAAACCACAACGTTGACGAAGAAGTTGTTTCTATGGACGAAGCAGTAGAAGCAAAAGCGGAAGAAAAAGCAGAATAATTTTTAAGGAGAGTTTATTATGAGTTTTACAGCACAAGACGTTAAAATGCTCCGTGAAAAAACGGGCGCTGGTATGATGGACTGCAAAAAAGCACTTGAAGAAACTAACGGCGATATCGAAAAGGCAGTTGACTATTTAAGAGAAAAGGGCATTGCTAAAGCCGCTAAAAAAGCAACGAGAATTGCTGCGGAAGGTATTGTTGACAGTTATATTCACATGGGCGGTAAAGTTGGCGTTTTACTTGAAGTAAACTGCGAAACTGACTTCGTTGCTCGTGGCGACCAATTCAAAGAATTAGTTCACGATATAGCACTTCAAATTGCCGCTGCTAACCCACTTTATCTTGCAAAAGAAGACGTTCCACAAGACGTTGTTGAACACGAAAAAGAAATTTTAAGAGCGCAAGCACTCGCTGAAGGCAAGCCTGAAAAAATTATTGAAAAAATGGTTGAAGGCAGAATTAAAACTTACTACGATGAAAACTGCTTACTTTGCCAAAAATTCGTTAAAGACCCTTCTAAAACCGTTGAAGAAATGGTTGTTGCGGCTACTGCTACTATCGGCGAAAAGATTTCTGTAAGAAGATTTGTTCGTTACGAAATGGGTGAAGGTTTACAAAAGAAAACTGAAAACCTTGCTGACGCTGTTGCAGAACAAGTTAATAAAATGAAAAACTAATTGCTAAAAAAAGGAACTTTTGTTCCTTTTTTTTTAAAAAAGGCTCTATCACGTCAGTTGCTTGTTTTTTGACGGCAAACTACTACGAAATACTCCGTGTTTTGTTCGGTTACAGACCGCAAAGGGTATGCACCCTCACAACAACACGCGTCTTTCTTGTATTTTCCTCGCCAACCGCAAACTGTATTTTTGCTAAAAGCAACTATCTTCCGTGACATAGCCTTAAACGAGCACTTTTTAATAGGGAGGCAATATGGCAGAATTAAAATATAAAAGAGTTATAATTAAAATAAGCGGTGAAGCGTTAGCAGGTGATAACGGTTTTGGCTTTGATATGGGAATAGTTGATAAAGTTGTTAGCCAAATTATTGACGTTCACAACTTAGGTGTTGAAGTTGCAATAGTAGTTGGCGCGGGTAACTTTTGGCGCGGTAGGCAAGGCGTTGATATGGACAGGGCCACGGCCGACCATATGGGTATGATAGCCACCGTTATAAACGCATTATGCTTGCAAGACGCTATTGAAAGAAAAGGCGTTGACGTAAGAGTTCAAACGGCGTGGGATATTTTGCGCGTTGCCGAGCCTTACGCTCAAAGAAAGGCGGTTAGCCACCTTAAAAAAGGTAGAGTGGTTATATTCGCTTGCGGTACGGGCAATCCGTTCTTCTCAACCGACACGGCCGTTGCGTTAAGAGCGGCGGAGATAGGAGCAGACGTAATACTTCTTGCTAAAAACGTTGACGGTATTTACGATAGCGACCCTAAAATAAATAAAGACGCTAAAAAATATAAAGAAATTAAGTATATTGACTTTATTTCACAAGAACTTAAAGCAATGGATACTGCCGCCGTTGCAATTTGTAAAGAAAACAAAACGCCAATACTTGCCTTTGGTTTAAACGAAAAAGACAGTATTGTTAGAGTAGTTAAAGGCGAAGACCTTGGCACTTGGATAAGATAATTAAACAAACAACAAAAGCGAGCAAAATAAATTGCTCGTTTTTTTATATATTATACTCTAATTTTTCTATTTGTAGGGGCGGATTCCATATCCGCCTTTTTAATCTTTTTTAATTTGTACCGCTTCTTCGCTTGGCGGATATCCAAAATATTCAAGGTAGTTTCGGTAAAACGAAGTGTATTCGTTAAAGCCTGTGTAAAGGTAAACTTCGGTTGGTTTTTTGCCAAGTAGTATCATATTTTGTGCGGCAAGTAGCCTTTTTTCGTTTATATATTTTTTGGGCGAAACGCCTATTTCTTTTTTAAACAATCTATATAAATAAGTTTCGCTAACAAGTAATTCCTTGCTAATTTCTTCAATGGTAGTTATAGTAAAAAGTTTGTTGTTAATAATAGAAACGGCTTCTTTTATAAGCGGGCTTAAATTAGTAGAGTTTTCTTTTTTTTGCTTTAAAACAATTTTTATATTGTAAAAAAGTTCTTTTAATAAACAATGGCTAACTTCAATAAAATCGTTAATTGCAAGGTTATAAGAGTAATAGTCTAACTTTTTAAAAATGTTTAAAATTATTTCATTATTTGCAACGTTTATAACGCTTGAATTTTTTATAACGTTAAAAACGTCTATATTAGAAATTGCGGAAGGGTAAAAGGTAACGTTATATCTTTCGTAATTAGTTTTTCCGTACGGCATTAAACAATGCATAGTGTTGGGCGGAGTTAAAATAAGGTCGTTGCGTTTCAATTTTGTTAAATTTCCGTTTACGTTGTACGTAAAATCTCCGTCTAAAAACAAAATAAGTTCAAAATACGGGTGGCTATGAATATCGTCGGTTTTCCTTTCGTTTACGCCTTTGGAATTATAATAGTTAAAAATAACTTTTTCGGTATTTATAGAATTGTGTAATTTTTCTTGTCTCATAATAAATCCTTTTATTGTAAAAATTATATAATATCTTTATAAAAATTACAATTAAAAAGAGCAAAATTTTTAAAATTTTACAATATTTAGTTTATAAAATGCAATGTTATTGTGTAGTTTTTGTTATTGTAAAGCATTTTTCAAAGGTGTATAATAAAATTACCTTAAATAAAAAGCAATAGGAGTTTAAAAATGAAAAAATTAAATTTGGCAATTATAGGTCAGGGCAGGAGCGGTAAAAGTATTCACGGGCATTATTTTACTTCTCAAAACAATAAGTATTATAGCGTAAAATACGTTGTTGAAGAAGATGCTTACCGTCGTGAAGTGGCACTTAAAATGTATCCAAACTGTCAAGTGTTTAGTAATTACAAAGAACTTTTTGGTATTAAAGATATTGATATTGTTGTAAACGTATCGTATTCAGACGAGCATTTTGAAATCGCAAAAGACTTACTTGAGCACGGCTTTAACGTTATGAACGATAAACCGCTTGCAAGAACTTACTTTGAATGCGAAACTTTAATTAAAACGGCAAAAGATAACGGCGTAAAAATTATTCCTTTTATGCAAACTTTCTATGCGCCAATCTACTTTAAAACAAAGGAAATTTTAGATAGTGGCATTATTGGTAAGGTTGAACAAATTTCACTTTGCTATAACGGTTTTTCTCGCCGTTGGGACTGGCAAACGCTGCAAAAACGCCTTGGCGGTAACATTTACAACACAGGCCCACACCCTATCGGTATGGCGGCAGGCTTTTTAGACTTTGATAAAGATATGAAAGTAGTTTACTCTAAACTTGACTTAACGCCACTTTCAGCGGGCGATAGTGACGACTACGCTAAAATTTTAGTAACCGCTCCAAACAAACCGCTTATTGACGTTGAAGTTACTTCGACCGACGCTTTCGGCAACGGCTACGTTATAAAAGCGCAAGGCTCAAAGGGTACTTTTAAATGCGGTTTCTTTGATTATGAAATTGTGTACGTTAAAGA
This sequence comes from Christensenellaceae bacterium, assembly GCA_045637905.1. GTDB lineage: Bacteria > Bacillota > Clostridia > Christensenellales > Borkfalkiaceae > HGM11412. Next base: position 26,451 of record JAZUAJ010000006.1, read on the forward strand.
CGGCGAAAACGTTGAAAGAAAGCCTATTGAAACTTTCCTTGAAGACGAAGATAAAAACCCTGCATACTGCTCGGAAGATTTTATTACTCATACCGAAATTGGCAAATATAACGGCGAGCCTTTTGAATTTGGTACTGCAAATATTTACGAGCAACTTTATTTCTACTTAACTGAAAACAAGCCTATGATGATTTCGGCAGACGATGCTAAATGGGCAATTTACATTATTGAATCTGCTCATAACCAAAATCCGTTACCAGTTAAGTTCTAAAAGGAGAAAACAGTATGAAAAAAATAGTTATTTTAGGCTGTGAAAACTCACACGCTGACATATTTTTAAGATTTATCAACCAAAACCCTAAGTATAGTGACGTTCAAGTTTTAGGCGTATATAGCGAAGAAGCCGAGCCACCAAAAGTTTTAAACGAAAAATTCGGCGTTAAAATTATGGAAAGATACGACGAGTTCGTTGGTCAAGTTGACGGCGTTATTAACGTTGCAAGGCACGGCGATAACCACTATAAATACCTTAAACCATATCTTAAAGACGGCGTTCCAATGTTCGTTGACAAGCCTGTGTGCATTAGCGAAGAAGAAGCCGTTAAGTTTATGAAAGAAGCAAAAGCAAACGGCTGTAAAGTTACGGGCGGTTCTTCACTTAAACACGACGGTGGCGTTCAACTTATTAAAAAACAAGTTGAAGAAAATTACGACGGCAAAACTTGCGGTGGTATGGTTAGAAGCGCTATTGACTACAATAGCGAATACGGCGGGTTCTATTTTTACGCTCAACACTTTGCAGAAATTACGATGGAAGCGTTTGGTAGATTTCCTAAAACCGTTACTGCTTATAAGACGGGCGGTAAGGAATTTAAGAAAGGCGACTGCGTAACTATCGTTTTAAAATACGACGATTATTGCGTAACCGGCATTATCGGCGAAGATATTAACCACTACTATATTGCGCGCGCATCTGAAACTAAATTTGAAGGGCACGATATTATCGTTGACGTTCCCGTTTTCAAAGGCGAATTTGACGAGTTTTATGAACTTTTAGACGGCAAAGACCAATTTATTTCTTATGAAGAATTTATTGCACCAGTATTTGTTATGAACGCAATTGAACGCGCAATAAAGAGTGGTAAAGAAGAAAAAGTAAACGCATTTGAATTATAAGAAGGGCTATATGAAACAATTTAAAAAAGACGAGTTATTAGTTAAAATTTTTGAAACGCGCCAAGAAATGGGAAAGGCGTCTGCAAGTGATATCAAGGCAAAAATTAAAGAACTTTTAGAAGAAAAAGAAGAAATAAATATGATTTTTGCGGCAGCGCCATCTCAAAACGACGTGTTAAAATCACTTGCCGAAGATAAAGAAATTGAGTGGAATAGGGTAAACGCTTACCATATGGACGAGTACATTGGGCTTTCAAAAGACGCTCCGCAAGGCTTTGGCAACTTTTTAAAGGAACACATTTTTAATTTAGCGCCGTTTAAGAGCGTAAATTATATTGACTGCACGGCCGACGACCCAGAAAAAGAAGCCGAAAGATACGGCAAACTTTTACTTGAAAACCCAACCGATATAGTTATTATGGGTATAGGCGAAAACGGACATATTGCGTTTAACGACCCACCCGTTGCAGACTTTAACGATAAAAAGGTAGTAAAACCCGTTAAACTTGATGAAATTTGTAGAAACCAACAAGTGAACGACGGTTGCTTTAAAAGTATAGAAGAAGTGCCAACGCACGCGCTTACTTTAACAGTTCCAACCTTAATGAAAGCGCCGTATCTATTTTGTATAGTGCCTGCTCCTACAAAGGCGAAGGCGGTTTATGCAACTATAAACGGCGAAATAGGCGAAGTTTGCCCTGCAACCGCGTTAAGGCTTCATAAAAACTCTATTTTATATTTAGATAGCGACAGTTCTAAACTTTTATAATTTAGTTATTAAGGGTAATTATGTTAAAAATTAAAAGCGACAAAATAATAGTAGGAAACGAACTTTTTGACGGTTACGTTTACGTTGAAAACGGCAAAATTGTTGACGTTACTACTCAAAATAAAGACGCTAACGAGTTTGTAGACTACACGGGTTTTTACGTTTCCGCGGGTTTTATTGATATTCACACTCACGGTGCGGGCGGTTACGCGTTTATGAACTCTACTGTAAGTGACGTTGTAAACGGTTGTAACTTTCATTTAAAACACGGTACAACAACTATCGTTCCAACAATATCTGCGGGCGAATTTGAAACAATGAAAAATGCCGTTATCAATATAGATAAGGCAAAAAAGCATAAAGAATTAAAGTCAAACGTAATAGGCGCGCATTTAGAAGGTCCGTATTTATCAAAAAATCAAGCGGGCGCACAATGCCCAACGTTTATTACACCGCCTAAAAAAGAGTGCTATGAAAGTTTAATTAAAGAGTACGGAAATAGCGTAACAAGGTGGACTTACGCTCCCGAAAACGATATAAACGGCGAGTTTTGTTCGTTTTTAACTAAAAACGGCGTAATAGCATCCGCTGGGCATACCGACGCAAAATATAAAGATATGTTAGTTGCAATAAATAACGGGTGTAACCTTATAACGCACCTATATTCTTGCACGTCAACTATCACGCGCGAAAAAGGTTTTAGAAGTTTAGGCGTAATAGAAACGGCGTATTTAGAAGATAGTTTATACGTTGAAATTATAGCCGACGGCAAGCATTTACCGCCCGAACTTATTAAGTTGATTATTAAACTTAAAGGGCAAGATAAAGTCATTTTAATAACTGACAGTTTAGAAATTGCCGGCACGGATATTAAAGAAGGCGTAATGAGCGGAACTGAGTTTATCGTTGAAGACGGGGTATGTAAACTTAAAGATAGGTCTGCTTTTGCAGGTAGCGTTTCAACGAGTGATAAACTTATTAAAGTTTTAGTAAGCGAGTGCGGATATTCTATTCCTTTTGCGGTTAAAATGATAACTGAAAACCCTGCCAAACTTTTAAAGTTAAACAAGGGTAAAATTGAAAGCGGTAAAGATGCCGATTTAGTAATTTTTGATAGCGATATAAACGTACAAAGCGTTTACGTTGGCGGTATTAAACAATGTTAAAAAGAAAAGCGGGCAAAATAAATTTGCTCGCTTTTTATTTATCTTTCAAAAGTTTCAACGTAGCAGTCAATGTTTTTAGAAATTGTTTGCTCTGCAACTTCGTGCGAGCCAACTTCTAAAACTTTAACCGTTTTATTTTCAAGTTGCTTGTACACGTTTAAGAAGTGTTTAAGTTCGTCAATTATATGCTCAGGCAATTCGTGAAAGTCTTTATAACAGTTATATTGCGGGTCGCCAAAAGGTATGGCAATAATTTTTTCGTCTTCTTCTTCACCGTCTTTCATAAATACAACGCCAATAGGATAGCATCTAACTAAACTCATTTTTTCAATAGGTTGGCTACACAAAACGAATACGTCAAGCGGGTCGCCGTCGCCAGAAAGAGTGCGTGGAATAAAGCCGTAGTTCATAGGGTAGTGAGTGCTTGTGTAAAGAACGCGGTCAAGTATAATAAAGCCCGTTTCTTTGTCAAGTTCGTATTTGTTTTTTGAACCGCACTCAATTTCTATGTATGCAATAAAATCTGTTGGTTTTATTCTTTTAGGGTTAATATCTCTCCAAATATTCATAATTTCTCCTATTGTTTAAGTTTTAGTTTTAAAAAAAGTTCTTTGTTAGATAAAACCTTGCCCGCGCCTATAATAGACGAAAGGTCTGGCTCGCTTGCCATTTCTATTTTGTAGCCGAGTTTATTAAACATATAGTCTTGAAGCCCGTAAAGGTTAGAGCCACCGCCCGTCAAAATTATACCGTTTCTACTAAGTTCAATAATGCTTTCGTCGGGTATTTTATTAAGCACCATAACGGCTATTTCGGCAATTTTATTTACGAATTCCATAACAGGCTTAACTATCATTGAAGCGGAAATAAGCATAGTGCGCGCCTTGCCCGTAGTAGTTTCTTTACCGCCAACAACGGTTTTAGTGTCATCGTCTTGCATTAAACTTGCAACCGATTTTTTAAGTAATTCCGCTTGGCTATCGCTAATAGTAATATTAACTTCTTCTTCTAAATGTTTAATTATGTTTTTATTAAGGTCGTTTCCGCCGTAGTCAACCGAAACGCCCGAAATAACGCCGTTAAGGTTAAGCACGCAAATGGTAGTTTGACCACCGCCAAAATCGATAATGCCGTTTGCACTCGTTTGAGATAGTGTGTTGCCAACGCCTATAACGGAAAGAACGGGAGTTTCAGCGCAATTAACGTTATAAAGCCTTGCGCACGAAAGCGCGTTTTCAAAACGCTTAATAACTTCGCCGTCAGACCCGCATTGAACGCTTAACAATATGCGTGAAATGATTTCAAACGGCTTGCGAATTTTATTAACAAAAGCCGTTAATAGAGCGGTTAAAGCGTTAAAATCTAAAATTTCTACCGCGCTAACAGGGCGAATAATTTTTATGCCGTTAGTCGTTTTGCCAACTAATTTTAAAGCGTCGTTACCTACGGCGTACGGCTTTTTATAGTTGCCGTTTTTAATGGCAATTATAGTAGGTTCATACAAAACCACGTCACATTTAGACTTGAATATTTTAGTGTAAGAAGTGCCTATTTCAATAGCAATTTCCGTTCTCATTTTATTCCTTTATATTTTTGTTATTTTTCTAAAATTTCCAAAATTTTATTCACGGGCAACCCTACAACGTTTAAATAATCGCCCGTTATTTTTTTTACAAGTGGAAACCCGTCTTGAATACCGTAAGCGCCTGCTTTATCAAGGGGCAAACCGCTTTCAACGTAAGTTTTTATAAGAGTATCGCTCAATTTATTAAACTCCACGAACGTTTCTTCAAAGCCCGAGTACACCGTGCCGTTTTTAATTACGGCGTAGCCCGTTATAACGCTATGCATTTTACCCGATAGTTTTTTTAGCATTAAAGTAGCGTCGCTTTCGTTTTTAGGCTTTCCTAAAATTTCGCCGTCTAATAAAACTATCGTATCTGCGCCAATAACGACGCTATTATCGCCCTTATACACGCTTTTAGCCTTGTTTTTAGCCAAATACACGCAGTAATTTTTAGGCGATAAACCTTTAACTTGTTCTTCGTTAAAATTAGAAGGAACTACGGTAAAAACTATGCCCGCGTCTTCTAAAATTTGTTTGCGCCTTGGCGAATTGCTTGCTAAAATAACGTTCATAGCATAATTATATAACTTTTATTTATATTTGTAAAGTAAAAACCCTTTACTAAAAGTTTAGTAAAGGGCTATGTATTATACGTTTTCTTTTGCAAGGAAGTAAATTTCTTCTGTTGCTATTGAAACTTTTGTTAAAATATCTTTTTTGTCAAGCGGGCTTAGCCAAATGCTGTCGCCTTGAATAGAAAAGTCGAACATATCGCGTTCAAGTTTATAGTTATATTCAATATGCACGCTTTCAAGTTGAGTGCCTTTATATTCAATAACCTTGTCTTCGCCGTAAAGATTAACGGTTAAGCGAGTGCCGTTAGAGTCTTGATAAAGTTTTCCTTTTCCTTGCTTAACAAAGCCCATAGAACTTGGTAAAGTAAATACTTCGCACTCCGCTTCCATTTTATAAGTGCCGTTTCTAACTTCTTGCCTAACGTTTTCGCGTTGCCATTTAAACCAGTCTGGAATATGAGAAAATTCCGTTTTGCCGTTAATTGCGGTTAAAGTGCCGTCTTCATTAAGCGTCCACGACTTGTTACAATGCGTACAAGTAAGAGTTGTACCTTTGCCAACCATTTTGTGTTCCGCCTTACATTTAGGGCATTGATATAAAAGGGCGTTTAAGTTGTTTGCGCGGTTTTTATTTTTAATTTTAAGACCGCTTTCTTTAAGCCATTTCCAGTCGTCGTAAACAAAAATATCTTTAATGCGCTTGTTAATTTCATCAACTGAAAGAGATTGAACTTCTTCAAGCGTTATAAGTTCCGTTACCGTAGATTCCATAGGAATATAGTTTGCTTTATACTTATTCCATTGTGGGTCGCTAACGTAGTTACCTTTTGCAATAATAGAATAAACGGGAACGTTTAAAAACTTAACTAATTTGCCAAGCGATTCAGGTAAGAAACTCGTAGTACCGTCTAAACTGTATCTTGCTTCGGGATACATTACAACCGCGTTGCCAAGTTCGTGAATAGTATATTTCATATTCTTCATAAGCGTAAGGTCGCTAATAAACTTACGCTTTGCAATAGCACCTATGTTGCGCATAAGCCAGTTAGACATATCGTTAAACGCGTCAAGTGCTACTATGTAGTTTAAATTCATAAGTTTAATAGATTTAAACAAGCAGTAAAAATCGTTAAAAGACGCGTGGTTACCTAAAAGCAAAAACTTGCCCTTTGGTTTTTTGCCAACGTAATTAACTTTAATTTTTCTACCTATGCAAACAAGCCACACTAAAAAATGAACGAGCCACATAAGCGGTGGTTTTTTAGGCTTAACTCTAAAATTATAATGTTTAATTTTTTTGCTGTGTAAAATTTTCATTAGCAAAACTCCTTAGTATTTATAATATAATTATAATGTATTTTACGGTTTCATTCAATAGTCGATTATAAATATTTTTAATTTGTGCATTTGCACAACAAATATTTAAAGTAAATTATAAATAAAACTTGTCAAAAATAATAAAAGGTGCTAAAATAAAGTAAATAAAAAGGTGGTTATATGATAGATTTAAGAATTAACAAACTTGCAAAAGGTTTAGTAAACTATTCGGTTGAATTAAAGAAAGGCGAAAAGTGTTTAATTGAAGCGTTTGGCATTGATAGCGCGCTTGTAAAAGCACTCGTAAACGAAGTGTATTTAGCGGGCGGATATCCTTTCGTTCAAGTTAGAGATAGTTCGATTACTCGTGCAATTATAAACGGTGCGTCAAAAGAAAGCATTGAACTTATGGCAAAGTACGATAGTTTTATTATGAGTGAAATGGACGCGTACATTGGTATTCGCGGTGGCGATAACTGCTTTGAACTTTGTGACGTTGACGGGGCTAAAAACGCGCTATACCAAAACTTATATAGCAAAACGGTGCATAGCGATATTCGCGTAAACAAAACTAAGTGGGTAGTTTTAAGATATCCAAATCCTTCTATGGCGCAACTTGCGGGTATGAGTACGGAAGCGTTTGAAGACTACTACTTTAACGTTTGCACGCTCGACTATAAAAAAATGGATATTGCAATGGATAGCCTTAAAGAACTTATGGAAAAAACCGATAAGGTAAGGCTTAAAGCAAAAGATACCGACTTAACTTTTTCAATAAAAGGTATGCCTGCAATTAAGTGTTCTGGGCTTCGCAATATTCCCGACGGCGAAATTTTTACCGCGCCTATTAAAAATAGCGTAAACGGCGTTATAACTTACAACGCGCCTTCTATTAAAGACGGGCATAAATTTGAAAACGTAAGGCTTGAATTTAAAGACGGTAAAATTGTAAACGCAACGGCAAATTACACTCAAAAACTCAACGAAATTTTAGATATTGACGAAGGTGCAAGATACGTTGGCGAATTTTCGTTTGGCGTAAATCCATATATAGATAAGCCGATAGGCGATATTTTGTTTGACGAAAAAATTTCAGGCTCAATCCATTTTACCCCAGGTTCTTGCTATGAAGAGTGCAACAACTTTAACGAATCGGCACTTCATTGGGATTTAGTTTTAATTATGACTGAAAATCACGGCGGTGGCGAAGTGTATTTCGACGACGTTTTAATTAGAAAAAACGGCTTATTCACCTTAGAAAGTTTACAATGCTTAAATCCTATAAATTTAAAATAATCAACATTTAAGGAAAATTATGAGATACGCTACAATTTTTGGTTTAGATGACAAAGTTTATATTAAAATTTTAGACGGAGAAACGTATGTTAGCAAACTAATAAAAATAGGCTACGCGGAAACAGACCTAATTTATAAGGCTAAACTTACGGGAGCGGAACTTTTAAAAGAGTTTATATTGAGTGAAGAAGACGCTAAACTTATTTCGCCTAACAATTTATACGAAGTAACCGCGTACGACTGGTAAAAAATTAAATCGCCGTGATATCAACAAGATATACGGCGATTTTTTAATCTTTATATTTTTCATTTTTAATAGAATAATCTAAAACTTCGTAAAACATATACGCTGTAAACAAAACGGCACAAACGTTATACGTTATTTCAAAGAATATTATTGACGTGCTAACCGATATTAGCGCGTTTATTAAAAGGCAAGTTATTATAATTAAAAGGTTAGAAGTTTTATTTTCATGAGCGCGCGTTTTTTTATCAAAATAGTAGTTGAGTGAAAACCCTATTATAACGTTTAGCGCGGTAAATATAAGCGGTTGATATAGCCCGTAATATGCAGTTGCTTTAAAAAGAGCGCTTATACTTCGTTTAGCCCAGTCGCCCGTGTTAATAATAGCACCAACCGACAAACTTTGCCCGTCGAATATTTGAACTTTAATAAACAAGGAATTAAAAATATAAGTAAAACTTTTAAAAGCGGAAAATCCGCACGCTACGGTACAAGCAATATACATTAAAGTTATAGCGCCCGTTTTTTCACTACGTTTATAAAGCAAGGTTGTTATTAAAACTATTAAAACCATATCCGTCAAACATCTTGTAAGAGTTAAAATGTTGCCGTAATAGTTAGTTAAACTTGAAACGCTTGTAAAAATAACTTCTAAAACGCAAAAAGCAAGCGCTCCGCAACCAAAAGTTTTTAATGAAGATAAAAGAGAGTAGTTACTACGCGTGTCAAGACTTTTAAAAAATAGCGTTAGCGAAAGCGGTATAGTTATTGAAGAAACGACCGCAAGCAAAACTGCAAAATAAATTTCTTTTGTAAAAAAGCAAAATAGGGCAAGAACAACGCTTGCTAAAATAAAAGAAATTGCTAAAAAAATAGAGTTTAATATTTTTGGTTTGCGCGTTAATAAAACGGTTTCCGTTTTTAAAATAGCGTTCTCTTTAATTTCGCTTTGCACAAAGTTCACAATAGAATTTTTATTGTTTTTTATTAAATTGTTGTTCGCGCTTGTAAAACTTGAAGAGTTTAGGTTTTTTTCATCGTCTTTATAGTTTTTAACGCGTAAAATTTCGTTATCCATATTATGCCTTTAAAGTTTCTTCGGTTATAGCGTCGAATATTATATAGAAGTTACTGCCAACGTTTTCTTTACTAATAACGCCAAAGTCGGCGTTTTGATTAGTTAAAATTGCTTTAACGATAGAAAGCCCCAACCCCGTGCCTTTAATTTGGCGTTGGTGCGTTTCGGAAGAGCGGTAGTATTTTTCCCAAATGGTGTCTATTTTATCTGACTGTATTCCGCGCCCCGTATCAATAATTTCAAGCGTCGCTTTTTCGCCGTCTACCGTTAAGTAAACTTTAATAGTTTTATCTTCGCCCGTGTAGTTTACGGCGTTAGAAATTAGGTTATATATAACTTCTTCTATCTTTTCTTGGTTGGCGTTTACGTAAACGTTTGGTAAAACGTTGGAAATTATATTGTAATCGTCTTTTTCAAGCGTGGTAGAAAAGCGTGTAATAATATCTTCAACAACGCTCGATAAATTAAACGGTTTTTTTTCAATAGGCAACGTGCTTGCTTGAATATGTGAAAGGTTTAAAATATCGTTTACAAGTGCCGTTAGCCTATCCGCTTCGTTAATAATAACGCCGGTGTGTTTTTTTCTTTTTTGAACGTCGCTTCCCGAAATATCTTGTATCATTTCCGCATACGCTTTAATCATTGTAAGCGGAGTTTTAAGGTCGTGCGAAATGTTTGCCAAAAGGTCGCGTTGTAAAGTTTGCGCCTTTGCTTTTTCCGTTTTAGCGTAGTTAAGCGTTTTTGCAAGTTCGTCAATTTCTAAGTAACCGCCTTCGGTAAAGGTAACCGTTTCATCGCCTTGCGCCCATTTATTTGCAACCGTGCTCATTTTATCTATAGGCGCGCTAAGTCTACCTGCAATAAGCCAAGATATAAATGCCGAAATTACTAAAACTATAACGGTGGTTATAATAAGTTGCAATCTAAGCACGTCTAAAGTGCTTTTTAATTGCGACATATTGCTTACGAGTAGTAAATAACAATCTGTACCGCGGTATGAAAGTTTTCTTACGTTATAAAGCGCTGGCAAGCCGTTGTTCGTGGTTTCGCCACTTAAAACGCTTACGTCTTGCTTAACAAGTTCGTTAATAGCGGTGGAGTAAAGGTTAAAATTTTCGTTTTCACTATCAATAATTATGCGCGAAGGGTATAACGCGTCTACTGAAGAAAGTTTTGGCCTTGTTAAAATTAAAGTTTCAACACCACTTTCTTTTAGCGTTGTTACCGCGCTTTCGTTCACTCTGCCGTTAAGGGTGGCGGAACTTGCTATAATTTCAGCGTAAGTATTCATTTGGTTTGCGTGTGAGTTTTTGTAATTCGTTTCAAAAAATACCGTTTGTAATATCCAAATAATAAACACGAACACAACGGTAAATATTAAGAAATAAATAAACAAATTTACGCGCAGTTTTTTTAAACTGTCTTTTATTTTCATAATTCGAATTTATAACCAACGCTCCTAAGCGTAACGATAAATTTTCTATATTGTTTTAAGTTGCTTCGTAGCATTTTAACGTGAGTATCTACCGTTCTATCGTCGCCGTAAAAATGGTAGCCCCAAACGTCTTTAAGCAATTTTTCACGCGATAAAGCAACGCCTTTATTTTTAACAAGATAAAATAAAAGGTCGTATTCTTTTGGCGTAAGCACCGCTTTTTCGCCGTCGATATAAACGTTTCTTCCGGCAAAGTCAATTTCTAAGCCTTCAAACTTAGAAAGTTCTCCCGTAGGTTTTTCACTCGTTTGATTGCGCTTAATAATAGCGTTTACGCGCGCCATAACTTCTTTTGGCGAAAAAGGCTTGCAAACGTAATCGTCAATGCCAAGTTCAAAGCCGAACAACTTGTCGTATTCTTCCATTCTTGCACTAAGCATTAAAATAGGCGTATCCTTAATTTTTCTAATTTCTTTAACGGCGGAAAATCCGTCTAATTTAGGCATCATAATGTCCATAATAACAATGTCAAAATCGTATTCTTTACACATTTTTATAGCCTCAAATCCGTCGGAAGCCTCGTAAACTTCGTATCCTGAAAATTCCGCGTATTCTCTTAAAACTTCTCTAATGTTTATTTCGTCGTCAACAATTAAAATCTTATACATAATCAAGCCTCCTTTGTATGCCTTTAATTTTTGCTCAAATTAAAGTTCGTTTTTAATAATTTGACCGTCTTTCAATAAAATATTGTACGCTTTATTACCCGCGCTAATACTCTTTGTAAATTTGCCGTCTATAAACTCTAAAGCACAGTCGTCTTCAACGGCGTAAGAACTATCAATTTTATTTTCAACAACGGTTTTATCAAAATCGTTTTGTCTAATATTGTAATGCGGGCAAAAAGTTCCTTTTAAAACGCCTAAGCCGTTATAGAGTTTGTATAAATCTTCGTTGCCGTTAAGCATTTCGCTATCGGTATACATAGTGTCAAACCAACAAACCGCGCCTGCGGAACGCCCAACTATAGTTACACCGCGCTCGTACGCTTCTAAAATCTTATCTATAAGCCCTGTTTCACGCCATTTTTTAAGCATAAAGCCCGTGTCGCCACCGCCAACGTAAATAAAGTCAGCCTTTAAAAACTTTTCGTCAATTCTCTCTTTCGGCGTGTCAACGTAAACGGTAAGTAAACAGTCCGCCTTAATGTCAAAAACCGAAGTGTAAGTTTTTCTAAAGGTGTTAAAAGCGGGCATAAAATCGTGTGATGCCGTGCCTATAAACAAACCGTAAGCGCGCTTATCGCCCGCGTGTTCTTTTGCTAATTTAGCAACGTATTCGTCTATTTTAAGGGTGGTTTTTTCTTTCATATCGCCACCGCCAATAGCAATAATTCTTTTCATAGTAATTCCTTTAAGCATTTGAAGTTAATAAAAATTTTAACCCATTATGTAAATTATATAATAAAATATAATTTAAGTCAATATCTAAATTTTTAAAATTTAGTGCAAACAAAAAAGTAATAAATAGTTGAATAAACTTGCTCATTATAGTATAATAAATAAAAATAGATTTAAGGTAGAAAAATGGAAATAGTATTACTTACTGCGCTTGGCGTTGGTGGAGCAACGGTTATAGGCGCAATAATAGGTTTTTTAACACAAAAAATTTCACATAAGTTTAGCGATTACGTTTTAGGTTTTGCCGCGGGCATAATGCTGTGTGCGGCGGTTGTTGGTTTAATAATGCCGTCGGTAGAAATAGGTAACGTTTACGCTTCTATAGTTGGCGTTATAATAGGTGCGGTGGTTTTAAACCTTATAGACATTTTTACCCCGCATTTACATAACGGATTAGGCGGAATTGAAGAAAGCCACCCTAAAAACAATAATAGATACGGCAAAATTTTGCTTTTCGTTTTAGCAATAGCCATACATAATTTTCCAGAAGGTATTGCCGCGGGCGTTGGTTTTGGCACGGGAAATAATGCAGACGCTATAACTATTGCAATAGGTATTGCGCTTCAAAATATTCCCGAAGGTATGGTTATAATTGCGCCTATGGTTGCGGTTGGAATAACTAAAAGGAAGGCTCTTTTAATAGCGTCGCTTACGGGCGTTATCGAAGTTATAGGCACGCTTTTAGGCTATTTTGCAGTTATAATTTCAACTGCAATACTTCCTTTTGCACTTGCTTTTGCGGGCGGAACTATGCTTTATATTATTAGCGATGAAATGATACCCGAAACACACTCGCACGGCAACGAAAGGGGTTCTACCTACGCAATTATTATAGGTTTTTGCTTAATGCTACTTATTGACGTATTGCTTGGTTAAAAAAAATTAGTATAAAAACTTTTTAAATGCCTATACTTTATTTACTTACCTTTTACATAGGAGAAATTTTTATGGTAAGTAAAGTTGAAATTTGCGGTATAGATACCGCCAGTTTAAAGCGTATAACCAAAGAAGAAAGCGAAATTTTACTAAGTAAAATTAAGCAGGGCGACGAGCTTGCTAAAGAGCAGTTTATAACTGCTAACATTAGGCTCGTTTTGTCAATAGTAAAAAGATTTCCTAACGCAAAAGTTAGTAAAGACGACCTTTTTCAAGCAGGTTGCATAGGTTTAATTAAAGCAACGGAAAATTTTGACGCTAAATTCGGCGTTATGTTTTCTACTTACGCCGTGCCTATGATACTTGGCGAAATTAAGCGCGTTTTAAGAACGGCAAATAGTTTAAGAGTTTCGCGCTCAATTAGAGATACGGCGTATCAAGTTTTAAAAACGCGTAGCGAAATAGAAAAGAAAGAAGACGTTGCCACCTTAGAGCAAATATCAAAAACGCTTGGCATAGCGGAAAAAGAAGTTGCTTACGCGCTCGACGCTATTTCCGACCCCGTTAGTTTATACGAGCCCGTATATAGCAAGGAAGGCGAAGAACTTTATTTAATGGACCAAATAAGCGATGAAAAGCAAAACGATGAAACTTGGGCGGAAAACGTCGCTTTAAAAAATGCGGTAAACCGCCTTGGCGAAAGGGAGCAAACCATTTTGCGTATGCGCTACTTTGAAGGTAGAACTCAAACGGAAATTTCTACCACGGTAGGCTTGTCGCAAGCACAAGTAAGCCGTTTAGAAAAAAACGCTTTAAGCATTTTAAAAAATAAAATAGGTTAAAATTAAACCGACTTTAAATAGTCGGTTTTTTATTTTATCGACAAAATTTTACTAATTTCAACTATTTTTTTGTGAAAATTTAGCAAAATATTATATATATAATATAATAAAATTGACAAAAACCTTAAAATTATGCTATTTTTAAGTTGATAAAAGGAGAAGAAATGCTTACACTTAAAAACATTGTTAAAGACTACTTTGCCGGTGGCGAAGTGGTACACGCTTTAAAAGGCGTAGATATCAATTTTAGAAAAAGTGAATTCGTTGCCGTTTTAGGTCCTTCGGGTTGCGGTAAAACCACGCTTTTAAACATCGTTGGCGGTTTAGACAAGTATACGAGTGGCGACCTTATAATAGACGGTGTTTCCACCAAAAAGTACGGCGACAGGGAGTGGGACTTATATAGAAACCAGTCAATAGGTTTCGTATTCCAAAGTTACAACCTTATTCCGCACCAAACGGTACTTGGCAACGTTGAACTTGCTTTAACTATTGCGGGTGTTTCTAAAGAAGAGCGTATTCGCCGTTCAAAAGAAGCGCTTGATAGAGTTGGTTTAAAAGACAAATATTATAAAAGGCCAAATCAACTTTCGGGCGGTCAATGCCAACGCGTTGCTATTGCGCGTGCGCTTGTAAATAATCCTGAAATTTTACTTGCAGACGAGCCTACGGGCGCGCTTGATAGTGAAACGAGCGTTCAAATTATGGAACTTATAAAAGAAATTTCAAAAGAACGCTTAGTTATTATGGTTACGCACAACCCCGAACTTGCTAACAAGTACGCTTCGCGCATAGTAAAAATGCTTGACGGTAAGGTTATTGAAGACAGTATGCCTTATAGCGACGCTGACGTTGAAAAAGCCGAGCAAGAAGAAAAGGCGTTAAAAGAAATAAACGCGGAACAAACAAGGCGCATTAAAAAGAAAAAAGAGCAAGCAAAAATGTCCTTTTTTACGGCGTTTAGGCTTTCTGCAAGAAACCTTATAACTAAAAAAGGTAGAACTGCACTCGTTGGTTTTGCAGGCTCTATCGGTATTATAGGTATTGCGCTCGTTTTAGCCTTTTCCGCAGGCATTAAAGGTTACGTTGCGTCAATGCAAGACGATATGCTTTCCGGTAACCCTATAACCATAACCGAGCAAACTTACGACCTTGAAGCGCTTACCGGTATGATGGACGTAGGTCAAAAAGCGGAAATTATAAAAGAGCCTAATAGAGTTTACATAAATTCTATGGTTGAATATTTTATAAAGACGGGTAAAACGGCAGAAAATATGCTCATAAAAAACGAAATTGACGACGTTTACGTTAATTACGTTAAAAATATGCCGAGCGAATATTACTCTGCTATGAATTTTGAATACGGCATAAACGTACATAACAATATTTACACAAGCGTTTTAGAAACGGGCAAAACGGAAGAAACGGAACTTTCAATAACCGCTCTTACCGCGCTTTATAAGGAAATGCTTAAAAAGACTAACTACGATAAATATTCAAGTTACGTAGATATGTTTATTCCTGAAATGAAGCAAGCGCCAAACAGTATAGATTATTTAAATTCTCAATACGACGTTTACGGTAAAATTGCAACCAACAAAAACGAAGTTATGCTCGTTATTGATAAAGAAAGCGAATCGTCAGACCTTTTACTTGCAAGGCTTGGCTACTACACGCAAGACGAGTTCTTAAATTTAATTTATAAAGCAAATAGCGATTTTGGAAAAGACGTAGTTGACCCAAATTATAGTATAGATAAAGAAAGAACTTATTTTACTTACGACGAACTTTTAAACGGCAAAACTTTTTACTGGTATCCAAACGAAAAAATTTACAGTAAAAAAACCGTGGCGCTCCCTATTGGTGCTCCGTTTACTTATAACGCTTATCCTAATGCCGACTGGAAGCAAGGTGAAAACGCTGTTGAACTTAAAGTAGTTGGCATATTGAAGCCAAAGCAAAATATTTCTTACGGTTGTTTAACTTCTGGCGTTTACTATACTGAAGCGTTAACTAACCACGTATTAAGCGTTTCTCAAAATGAAAAGGACGGAATAAAGGAATATTACGAAAGCGTAAACACCGCCGAAAATTATATGTTAACCTTGCAAAAGGCTTCAATTAGTTACGATATTTCTTATACTTACCGCAACGTAGATAACCCTAACGCGCCTTATGAAACGGTTGAACAAAAACTTGAACTTGCAGGGCTTGGCGGTCTTTTTCAAATGATAGGTGGCGGAGAACTTAAATCGCAAGACGTTGTTGACTCCGTTTTAAGAACCATAGGTTGCAATTCCGTTGCAAACTCAATAAGCATTTATCCCGTTAGTTTTGACGATAAAGATTTAGTTACTAACTATTTAAAAGACTGGAACGAAAACGAAGGCTCAATAACCGTAAACGGCGTTGAAATTAAAAAGGCGGACCGTCAAACGGTTAAAGCAACTGACACACTTTCACTCGTTATAAATTTAATTAACACTATGATAGACGTTGTTTCTTACGCGCTTATTGCGTTTACTTCCGTTTCGCTCGTAGTTTCAACGGTTATGATAGGCATTATAACTTACGTTTCCGTTGTTGAAAGAATAAAAGAAATAGGCGTTATTCGCTCGCTTGGCGGTCGTAAAAAAGACGTTAGTTATCTCTTTAACGCCGAAACGTTTATAATAGGCTTGCTTGCAGGCTTGATAGGCGTTGTGGCAACTTACTTAATTTCGGAAGTTGTAAACTTAATTTTATTCCCGCTTATAGGAATAAGAAGAATTGCATTACTTCCTATTAGCGACGCTATTTTAATGCTTTTATTAAGCGTAGGCTTAACGCTTATATCTGGCTTAATTCCTGCAAGAAGTGCCGCAAGAAAAGACCCCGTTATTGCTTTAAGAACGGAATAAGAGCAAAAAGTTTTTTAAGAACAATAAAATAGGCTTAAAAACAGTAAAAACCGCGCTATGGCGCGGTTTTTTAATGTTTTCAATAGAATTTTTCGTAAAAAACGGGCAAAAACTATTAAATATCTAAGAAAAAGTGCAAAAAAATATGGCAAAAGTTGTACAAAAGTTTTTAAAAAGTATTGAAATATTTTTTATTATATGTTAATATAATAATAATTGTTAATATATTTAACTGTTTTTTGTTTGGAGGATATCTCTATGAAGAAATTTATGCTTGCAATATCGGCGATATTTTTGGCACTTACGGTGTCTTTTGTTTCTCCGTCGCTTGCAAGTGCAGAAACGCAACAAACAGTTTTTAATAGTGCTTACAACTACCTTGTTTTAAACCCGTTTGAAGAAATTCAAGAAGCGCAAATTGAAGAATACGCTTTAAAGGTAGAAAGCGCAATTACGCTTGCCGAGGAACTAGCAAACAATGAAGAAGTTAAGTCCACTATTATTGACTTTGACAGAAAGCACTATCGTATCTTAAAAAAATATAAATTCTTCGTTAGCGATTACAAACTCGAACTTCTTTACAAGCCGGAAGATTATTCCAACACGGAAAACGGCGTTATCAAACTTAATAACGAAAAGGCAAGCGTAAAACTTGCTATCGAAAACGCAACGAACAAACAACAAGTTGACGAAGCGTATTCTACTTTTTACGAACTCGTAAATTCAAATACTTTATCTAAAAACGTAAATATTGCAAAAACTAATGAAGAAAGCACTATTTACGGCGAAGTTACCACCGTTGACGGCAGTTTGTATTTTGCAGAAGACGATAGTTTAATAATTTCCAAATACAACAACTCGGCAATATTAAAAAACGCGCAAGTTGCACTTTTAGAAAGTGAAGAATTGTTAATGGAAAACGGCGGAATTGCATATTACTTTAACGTAGAGTTAAATAAAAACGGCGTTATTTTAGAAAATCTTGAAACTCCGTTATTAGTTAAAATTAAACTTGACGGTGCTAATTTAACGGTTGAAGACGGAACTGTTTGTCAAATAGCCGTATATAAAGGCAATAGAACTGTTGAATTAAAAAACGCCACCATTTTAAACGGTGTGTTAGAGTTTGAAATAAGCGAACTTGGAGCGTACGCGCTTTGTTTAGAAGGTTATGCAATACAAAATAGAAGTGCGGTTGTAACATTCTTTGCTAAATACTGGGTTTACGTTTTACTTGGTGCGGTTGTAATATTTGTAATAGTAACGCCTATAACTGTTGCTCGCAAAGTTAAAAGAAGAGAACTTAAAAAAGAAAAACGAGAGTATAAACGCTATCAAAAAGCGAAAAAACTTCAAATAAAAAAACAAAAGAAACAAAAAAGAAATGAAAAGGTTTAAAGGTGAATTATGGAATTTCTAATTAAAGTGTATACGTTTTGTGCAAATTACGTGTCAATTGCTTTAAAATTCGTGCTTGATATTTACACAAAAGTAAAAAACTGGTTTATGGCTCAAAGTTGGTTTAGCGGTATTTATTTAAAAGTTAAATCATTATGGCCTTTTGAAGAAAAGTTTAAATTTGAATACGTTTTCTTAATTTTCGTTGCATTAGTAATTATTCTTATTTTTGCTTTAATTTTCGGCGGTATTAGACGCGCTAAAAAGCGCAAAGTTCGCTTCTACGTTGACGGCAAACTTTACGCTGTAACTAAAACTAAACTTAAAAGACCTATCGTATATCCTGAAGCCCCTTCTAAGGAAGGCTACGAATTTGCCGGCTGGTACGTTGACAAAAAGTTTAAAAAGCAACCTAAAAAGAAGTTAAATAAAAAGAAGTTAAAACTTTATGCTAAATTCGTTGAAGCGGTTAACCAAGAACTTGCAGTTAATAACGAAGAAGCGGTTGTTGAACCTAATATAGAGCAAGTAGTTGAACCTGTTGTTGAAGCGGTTGTTGAACCTAATACTCTACAAGTAGTTGAACCTATCGTTGAAACGGTTGTTGAACCTATTGAAGACGCAAGCGTTGTTGAAGAAGTTATCGAAATTGAAGAAGACGGCGGTTTAGGCGCTATTTACGACGATATTCGTTTTGAAATGCTCGGCTATGAAAGAGCGTCAACGTTTAAGAAAATGGGCGTTGTTAGAAAGCATATCATTGCCGAAATGTTTGAAAAAGACGAGCAAATTTACTTATATCTTGCCGCAAGCCCAGAACTTATGGCTCAAAAAGGCTTTAACGTTGAAACGTTTACTCAACAAGAATTTGCAATAGTTCCTTGCAAAAAGGTTATAAAAACTAAGGAAGACGCGGAAGAAGCAAAATTGCTTATCAAAGAAGTTATGACCCTTAATCACCTTGTTAAGAGCGAAATAGTATGCGCTAAAAAGGTTGTTAGTGACGAGCAAACGAGAAAGAACGGCTTTGCCTTCTACGTTAAAAACGACGTTGTTGTTACTTCTTCAACCGACTATTATAGGGTTTTAAGAGCAATTGTGTTAAGTTATAGCGCATCTAAAACGCGTAAACTTCCTGCAGGCGTTGAAAATAAAATGATTTTAAAAATCTTCAAAAAGGAAGAAAAGGTATTCCTTTATTTAGCACTTGATGCAGATAGCGAAGGTTTAGAATTCGTTGGTTATGATAAAAACTTTATCGACACACCTGCAATGTTTGAAATTAAAACCGCGGAAGATTGCTTTAAGGCTAACGAACTTATCGACAAGTTAATGTTCGTTTACGGTATGGATAAAAATCCAGAGCAAGCGGAAATTTCACTTGAAGACACGGTTGAATCAAACTGTGGTTTCGGTTACAGAATTAGGCGTTAATAAAACAAAATCGGGAAATTTGCTAAATAGCAAGTTTCCCGTTTTATCGAAATAAAAAATATTTTTACAAGCAAAGTCTTGTAAAATGGGAGCATATATAATGGAAAAAATAATACTTACAGAGCAAGGTAAAAAAGAACTTGAAGCAAGGCTTAAAGAACTTAAAAACGAACTTATACCAGAAGTAGTTCAAAGAATTAAAGTGGCAAAAGAACAAGGGGACTTGTCTGAAAACGCCGAATATCATTCTGCGCGCGATGAACACGCTAAACTTGAAGGTGAAGTTTTAGAAATTCAAAATATTCTTAAATTTGGCGAAGTGTTCGTTGCCACACAAAAAGATATAGTTCAAGTTGGCTCAACCGTTAAATATCTTGATATTGACGAAGATGAAGAGTTTACTTTTACTATGGTTGGTACTACTGAAGCCGATTTAAGCAAAGGTAAAATGTCAATTGAATCGCCTATCGGTATGGCAATGCTTAACAAAAAGGCAGGCGAAACGGTTGTGGTTAAAACTCCAAAATGTGGCGAGTATAGCGTAAAAATTCTTGAAATTATCGACTAATTTAATTAAAAATTATGAATAACAAAATAACAAGCCAAAGATTAAAAACGTTTTTCGTATACGACTTTATTAAAATGGTGGCAATAACCGCCATAGTTTTGTTATGCGTTATTATAATTTTTAACTACGTTGGCAGGCGTCCAACCGAAGCACAAACATTTAGCGTTTTAGTTGATAACGTAGAAGTCGTTACGGGTGACGAGCAAGAAGCGTTTTACACCAAAGTTTCTTACGGTAGTGAAGATAAAAAGCGAATAGGCTTATCGCACAACGTTTTATCGGGCAACGTTACGGCAATTACTCCGTCAAGCGAAAACCCTATGCAAACGCTTATGCAAACGTATATTTCGCTTAAAGACGATGACGTTTTAATTGCGGGCAAAACTATTGCAACCTACTATTTAGGTAGGAACGCCGCTATGGAAATAGATTACTTTTTAACGCTGTTAAATAATTTTTTATACGTTGACAACGGTTTTTATAAAAGTGAACTTGATAGCCCAAACGATATTGACGTTGACGCGGTAAAAAACTATTTTTTAAAAACCTATAAAAAAGACGCGCGTTTTATTTCGGCAAGCCAAAAGGAAAAGGGTATAGAGCAAGAAATTGAAAGAATAAAAGGCTACAAAACAAATAGCGACCTTTTTAAAAAGTTGCTTAAAGTGTGCCCAGAAATTATTGCAAGTGAGCCCGAACTTACTTCCTACACTCTTGGCGGAGTTACGTTTAGCGGTAAATACGCGCTTAATTTAGGTGCGCTTGGCGAAGGCTTTATTAACGTTTACAAAACAAAACAAGTGGAAAACGGCGAAGAAAAACTCACTACGCAAGGCGTTTATTTATTACTTGGCAAACGCGAAATAACTGAAAACGATAATATTTTTGAAACGCTTTCGTTTATATTGACGCTTGCAAAAGATTATTCTAACGTTTTAGAAGGTTGAACTTATGAAAAAAGGAAAATTTATCACGTTTGAAGGTTGTGAAGGTAGCGGAAAATCTACTCAACTTTCAATGTTTAAAAATTATTTAGAAGAAAACGGAATCGACTATATCTTTTTAAGAGAACCGGGCGGAACGGAAATTAGCGAAAAGATAAGAAGTATTATATTAGACGTAAACAACTCGGCTATGACGAGCGAATGTGAAGCGCTTTTATACGCAAGTGCGCGCGCACAACTCGTAAAAGAAAAAATATTGCCCGCGCTTAGAGAAGGAAAGTTGGTTTTTTGCGATAGGTTTATAGATTCTTCTTTTGCATATCAAGCCTATGCAAGAGAACTTGGCATGGAATATATATCTTCAATAAACTCTTACGCAATTAAAAATTGTATGCCAGACTGTACTTTGTTTTTAAACATTTCGCCAGACGAAGCGTTTAAGCGTAAAGGCGGGGCAGACGAAGGCGATAGGCTTGAACAAGTTGGCTTAGAGTTTCATAGAAAGGTATTTTTAGGCTATACCGATTTAGCAAATAAAGACCCTTTAAGAATTGAAAAAATAAATTGTTTAGGTACTAAAACGCAAACGCATTTAAATATTATAAATGCACTTAAAAAACGCGGAGTTTTATAATGGATATTAGTAAGTTACTTTCAAGCACTAACGCTTTTAAAATTTTAAAGGCAGATAAAGAAAATAAAACTACGTCGCACGCAATTTTAATAACGTGTGACGATGCTTTTATGCTTGAAACTTACCTTACTTATTTTGCAAAATTATTAGCGTGCAAAAGCGAAAAGCCTTGCTTAACTTGTAGAACTTGTTCTTTAATAGATAAGCGCGGTTACGTCGACGTTATTTTTTACCCTATGGGTAAAAAAATATTAGTTCAAGACGTTGACGATTTAATTGAAAAAAGTTACTACAAACCGCTTGAAAGCGAAAATAAAATATTCGTTTTGTTAAACGCGCAAGAAATGAACGCGCAAGCGCAAAACAAACTTTTAAAAACGCTTGAAAACCCGCCGTCTAACACGATAATTTTACTTGGCGCAACTACAACTAACACTTTATTATCAACGGTACTTTCACGCGTTAAAAAACTTGAAATAGGCAAGTTTAGCGACGAGCAAATTTTTAACGCTCTTAGCGCGGAGTGCCAAGATATAGAAAGGCTTAAAACCGCCGTAAAACTTTCGTTTGGCAACGTTGGCGACGCGCTCAACAAATATAATCAAGAAGACGGTAACAAGGCGTATAACCTTAGCGTAAAGGTTTTTAGCGGGTTATCAACAAGTAAGCAAGTTGCTTACTTTAGTTCTCTTATAGAAAGTGAAATTTTAACTGATTTTATATCTATATCTTCAAGGCTTATAGAAGAAGCAATAAAATATAAAAGCGGAATTTTAAGCCAAGATGAAAACGTAAATTTAATAGCAAGTAAATACACCTACGGCGCTCTCGTTTTTATTCAAGATAAACTACGCGAAGCCGAAAAATCGCTCTACTTTAACGGTAATGCTACCGCTGTAAAAGACGCGCTTTTATTCGGTGTATTGGAGGGAAATTATAAATGGTCAAAATAATAGGAGTTAAGTTTAAAAATTCCTGTAAAGTATATTATTTTAATCCTAACGGGGTTGAATATCAAAAGGGCGAGGGCGTAATTGTAGAAACTGCGCGCGGTATGGAATACGGCACGGTTGCAATTGCTACAAAAGAAGTTGAAGAAGAAAAGATTGTAAACGAATTAAAGCCTGTTTTAAGGCGTGCCACAGAAAAAGACCTTGCAAAAATAAAGGAAAACGAAGAAAAAATTCCAAGCGTTATTCAAACGGCGCAAAAAGAAATTGAAAAATGCGGTTTAGATATGAAAATTGTTAGTGCGGAATACCCGTTTGACAATTCTAAGGTTATAATTTACTTTACCGCACCAACGCGCATTGATTTTAGAGAACTTGTAAAATCGCTTGCATCTGTGTTAAAGCAAAGAATAGACCTTCATCAAATAGGCACGCGTGACGAAACTAAACTTCTTGGCGGTATTGCGCCTTGCGGTAGAGTTTGTTGCTGTAACAGTTTTTTGCCCGACTTTAAAAAGGTTACTATTAAAATGGCTAAAAACCAAGGTCTATCTCTTAATCCTGCAAAAATTAGCGGGCTTTGCGGTAGGCTTATGTGTTGCTTAGAATATGAAAACGAGCCGTACCAAGAAGCGTACAAAAAAATGCCAAAAATAGGCTCTGAAATAACCACGCCAGACGGTAAAGCAACGGTTATTTCTAACAATATGCTCAAAATGCTTGTTAAAACCAAGTGCGTTTCAAAAGACGGAATTATAACTTATAAAGAGTATAAGTTAGAAGACGTTTCGTTTAAAAAGCCGTTAAAAGAAGAAGTTGACGATAATTTAAACGACGAAGAAACTAACGATATGTAATCTCTTTATAAAAAACGCTGTACAAATCAAAAATAATGTGTTAAAATAAAATAGTACAAATAATACGGAGGGAATTATTATGGCATTCGTAATTAAAGATACTTGCATTTCATGTGGTGCTTGTCAAGAAGTTTGTCCTGTTCAAGCAATATCCGAAGGCGAAACTCAATACGTTATTGACGAAGGCGTTTGCATCGGTTGTGGCGCGTGTCAAGCAACTTGCCCAGTTGACGCACCGGAAGATGAATAAAAAAACAAAAAAAGTGGCGTTGCCACTTTTTTTAATAGGTAATTATTTTGGAAGTTATTGAAGATATTTTAATTGACAACTTAAAAATTGTGCAAGACGATACTTTGTATCGTTTTACGAGCGACGCGGTAATTTTATCTAAATTTGCAACCTTTAAAAAAGGCGAAGTTGTTGCCGATTTTTGTAGTGGTAGCGGAATTGTTGGCATACATTATTACGCACTTAATAAAGGTGTAAAAAGCGTTGACCTTATTGAAGTCCAAAGTGAACTTGCCACGCTTTCTAAAAAGTCTATTTGCCTTAACGGTTTGCAAGATAAGTTTACCGTTTTAAATATGCCTATTCAAGAGTTGGGCGCGGAATATAACCAAAAATACTCGCTAATACTTTGCAATCCGCCTTATAAAAAATGCGGTAGCGGTGAAACTAATTTAGATAAAAAAATTGCAATATGTAGGCACGAAGTTTTAGTTACGCAAGAAGAAATTATAGCGGTTGCAAGCAAAAAACTTAAATACGGCGGTAGGCTTTGTATGTGCCAACGCGTTGAAAGGCTTACCGAAATGATAACTTCGCTTGTTAAACACGGCTTAGAGCCTTCGCGCCTTCAATTTATTGTTACTAATAATAGCAATAAACCGTACTTATTTTTAATTGAAGCGGTTAAAGGCGTTAAACCGCAGTTAAAAGTATTAGAAAATTTCGTTAATGGAGCAAGATAAATGGTATATTTTATTGCAACGCCTATAGGTAACTTAGACGATATGAGTTTTAGAGCCGTTGAAACGCTAAAAAGCGTTGACGTTATTGCTTGTGAAGACACGAGGCACTCTTTAAAACTCCTTGACCGTTACGGCGTAAAAAAACAACTAATTTCGCATCATAAATTTAACGAAGCAAAAAGCGCGGAACGTATAGTAGAACTTGTAAAAAGCGGTAAAACCGTTGCCGTTATTAGCGACGCTGGCATGCCCGTTATTTCAGACCCCGGCAATATTTTAGTTAAAGTTTTAATAGAAAACGGGCTTGAATACACAGTTATTCCAGGGGCCTCAGCTTGTTTAAGTGCGCTACTTCTTTCCGGCCTTGATAGTTCGCGTTTTACTTTTATAGGCTTTTTGCCCGAAAAAACAAAAGAAAAGGCAGAACTTTTAAAAGAGTACGCTAATTCCAAAGAAACTTTAATTTTTTACTCTGCTCCGCACGATATAAACCAAAATATTTTAGATTTATATAAGGCGTTAGGCGCGCGCAACGCTTGCGCTGTTAAAGAAATAACCAAAATGCACGAAACGGTTTATAGGTTTAATTTAGAAGGTGGAAAAATAGAAGAGCCGAAAGGCGAATTCGTTTTGCTTGTTGAAGGTGCAAAACCTAAAAAACAAGGTTATAGCGAAGAAGAAATAATTGAAACTATTAAAAACTATATTTTAGACGGTCTTTCTAAAAAAGACGCTATTAAAAAAACCTGTGAAGTTTTAAACGTTTCTAAAAACGAAGCGTATAAATATTCGCTTAAAATTAAATAAAAAAAACGAGTGGCTTAGCCACTCTTTTTTTATATCTAGTCGTTGAATATAGCCTTAAAAGTTTTAGAAAACTTTGCGTTTGGCGATTTGCATGCAGGTATTACAACCTTTTCGCCGTTTAACGGATTTACGCCGTCTCTTGCTTGTTTGTCGCGAAGTTCAAAGGTAGCAAAGCCGGAAACGTGAACGTATTCACCGTTTTTTAAGCATTCAGTTAAGGTAGAAATAAAAGTAGCAAGATTATTTTCCGCTTCTTTTATAGTTACGCCTAATCTGTCAGCATAAACTTTTGTAAATTCGCTTTTGTTCATAAAAACCCTCCAAAATATGCAAAAAAATGCATTTATTATATATATTATACCACATTTTTTAATATTTTCAATAGTTTTATTAAATTTATTAGTTGTTCAAGTTAAATATTGACAAATGTTTAATTTAATATTAAAATAATTATATTAAATAGGGGCGTTTTATGTATAAAGAATTACTTATAAAGCATTTGAATAGTAAAAAAAGTAGAACAAGGCGTTTTTGCTTAAAAAACCTTGTTAAACTTCAAAAGCAAAACGGGCAAGAAACTCCGCTTATAAAAAGCGTTGCCCCGCTTCATTATGCAACTAATTTTTACAATTCTCCGTACACGCCGTCTGCTTGCGCGTATGAAGCGTATAGGTGCGGTGCTTCGCTTATAGGCGTTTGCGACTATGCGTCTTTAAACGGTAGCGAACAATTAAGTAAAGCGTGCGCCATTTTAAAAATGCCGTATTCTATTGGCTATTTCGTTGACTGTATGCCACTTTTAAAAGAAAGGCAATCTGCTCTTTATACTTACGGAATTTCCTTAAAATACGCAAAAGAAATTGACGAAAGGTTAAAGTTTTTACGCCAAGAAAAATTAAGGCGCGTTCTTTTAGTTTTAGAAGAAATAAATTTAGAAATTAAAAAATACGGTTTAGAACTTTCCAAAAAAGAAGTTATAAAAATTTCAAATTACAAAACGGGCGGGGCTTTAACCGAAAAGCATATTGCAATTAGGCTTGCCGAAAAAATATGCGATAAATATTCTAAAAACGGCGGTGTTGTAAACTTTTTAGAAAGTAAACTCTTAATAGAACTTACCGATGATGAAAGGCTTTTTATAAGTAGCAAAAACAACAACTTTTACACCACCTATTTAGCAAATATTTTATACAAAAAATATTGCTTAAAAAAGAAAAATCCGCTTTTAGTAAACGCTTCGCAATACATAACCGTAAATATTCAATACGGCGCTATATCTTCATATAAAATAGATATTGCAAAATATGACGATAGCGAACTTGTTAAAGGGCTTGATTTCTTAAAAAAATACGGTTTTGGCGGTATTACTTTCGACTGCCAAAGCGTTAGCAGAGAAAGGCTTTTAAAAATTTGCAACCTTGCTCTTGAAAAAGAAATGTTCGTGTTTGACCTATATAATTTAGGCTTGCCGGGTCAAATAGTAAAACAGCGCGAAGAAAACGATTTAATTTTTAGGTTTGCTATGTGTATGGCGGGCAATAGCGTTGCAACTTCTTACGATATCGGCGACGGCGTTTTTGGTAAAAACACGCAAAAAAAATGTAAAGATATGCTAACGCGTATTAGTATTTTTGAAAACGTTGGCAAAGAAGGTTATTTAAACAAATGATTTCAAAAACTACGTTTGACACAACTAAAAATATGCAATTTTTATCGGGAGACGCGTTCTTTGGTCAAGGCACGGAAATTTGTGCATCTTCCGCTTACGACGCCGTTTATTCTATTGCCATAAAATATAGTAAAAAGAAAACGGCGCAACTCGTATGCCGTGAAAAAGATTTTTCGCTCGTTGGTTTAACGGTAACTAAGGCTTTAAAAGACGCTAACGCTAATTTTACAACCCTTTTGGTTGGCGACGATTTTGATAGTGAAAAGGCAAATTCTTCATTTCACTTTGAAGGCGGTTACGTTTTAGCCGTTGGCGATAGCGAAATTTTATCAATAACTCAATATTACGCGTCTAAATTCGGTGTAGATTGCCACGCTCTTTTAACCGAGCCTTATTGCGAAAACGCCTTTTCTAAAATCGTTAAAATACCAACAAAAACTATACCGCAACTTAAAAAAGTCAAACCTTTTAAAACGGTTATTTACGATTTTGAAATTATTAAAAAAGCACCCGCTTCTGCATTTGCCACGGCGTACGTTTTGGTTATGAGCAATCTTTTATCGCTAATAGATTATCAAATGCGCGTTATGCTTACGGGCGAAAATTTCGATAGCGAAAATTACGAAGCGCTTAAAAAAATAATTCATTTAGTTTCTAATTTGGCAGGCTTTAAAAACGGTAAAGACGTGCTTATTTATTCAAACGCCATATTAGCGCTCGTTAGGGCAAAAAACGAGCAATTTTCTTGCTTTTCGGTCGAACTTTTTGCAACCGCTTTAAAACTTTCTAATAATAATTTAAGCGAAGGCGACAGGTTGATGACGGCGTTTTTAAAACTTACCGCGCTTTATAAAATGTTTTTTACAAACGACTTTTCTTCGCTTTTATCTTCGCCAAATTATTTGGGCGACGCGTACGAACTCGAAGCCTTAACCGGCGTTTTTGCGGGCAGTTTTGTAAACAACGTTAAAGTTCCAACGGTTAAACGCCTTGAACTTTTAAAAGAAATGCTAAATAAAACGCAAGGCGCGTTTAACGAAGAAGTTTGCAAGGTTTTAAAGGTTGCAAACTCTATAAAAAAGGCTTACCTTAATATATTAAAGGAAAACGCGGTTTTTGAATTTCCACCTTATAGCGACTTAAAGCAAGCGCTTAAACTTTGCTCTTATTTATCAAACAAACCAACCGTTTTAACGGTTTATAGAGATTTAGGCGTTATAAACAGCGTAAACTATTAAATTTTTAAAAAGTGTATAAAAACTAAAAAACAAGTCAAGAATTCCTACAGATAGATTTTATTTGTAGGAGTTTTTTTATGCTTAAAAAAGCACTTTGCTTACTCTTATTGTTTTCTATTTTCGTTTTATCTTCGCCTATAAGTTTAAAAAAGAATATAGAAATAACTAACGGCAAAAACTCAAATTGTATCGTTCAAAACGTGTACTTAGCAACCTTTTACGATAGCGTGTGCATAACTAAAGAAAAAGATTTTAACTATCAAAATTTAATTAAAAACACGGGCGCAAAATTACAGTTTGTTGAAGAAGCGGGCGAAATTATTAGTTTTTATTACTACTCTAAAAAAATTCCAAAATGCCAAACTATAAACGGTGTAAAAGTAAATTTACACGTTGCCGTTGCAAAAAATTATATAAAGATAGGCTCTCCGCTAATTTACGGTGGATATTAAGTACATAATGGAGGTTTAATATGTCAAATAATAAAGCAGTAAAATTTTTAAGAAAAAACGTATATTACTTTGTGTTTATAGTATGTTTAGCCGTACTTTCTATAATTACGGTTGCGCTCGTTGTAAATCAAGGTAGTAACTCAAACGAACTTAATAACGATAACGTTATTGAAAACCCAGATAATAGCACTAATGGCGATGACAGCCAAAAACCAAACGAAAACGAAGGCAATAATCAAGGCGAAAACCAAAATCCGCCCGCAGAAGAAAAGCCAACCGTAACCGTAATTGTTTTTGATATGCCTGTAAACGGAACTATTATTAAAGAATACACGGGTGCAAGCGTAGTTTATAACCAAACCTTAGGTTTATATACGGGCCATAAAGCAATCGACTTTTTAGCCGATGAAGGCGCGCAAGTTAAATGCTCGTACGACGGCGTTGTTGAAAGCATAACTACAAGCAATTTACAAGGCACAACGATAACCGTAGACCACGGCAACAATTTAAAAACGGTATATAATAGCATTGAACCTATTGAAAATTTAGCGCAAGGTCAACAAGTTTCAAGGGGCGAAGTTATAGGTACTGTTTCCTTAAACAACAGAACTGAATATAAAGACGGTGCTCACCTTCACTTTGAAGTTATTGAAAACGGCGTTAAAATAGACCCGCAAAAATATCTATTACTTGAAGAAAAATAGAGTTAGTCTACGCCACTTTGAGCGCCCGCTATTTTTGGCGGAAAAATTCTGTGAAATACTTTGCGTTTTTTTCGGTTACAGACCGCTCTGGGTATGCGCCCTCTAAAGAACGCGCGTCTTTCTTGAATTTTTCTTGCCAAAGCGCAAAACGGAATTTTGCTAATAGTGCCGTCTTAGTGGCGTAGCCTATTAGTGAGTTGCCACTTTGAGCGCCCGCTATTTTTGGCGGAAAATAATAGTTAATAAGTAAAAGTAATAATAAATAAAACTTCCAAGTATTATATACTGGGAGTTTTTATTTTATGAAAAAATTTATATGCCTTTTTTTATGCGTTTTTTGCGTTAATTTTTACGCTGGTTGTAAAAGCCAAAAAAGCGTTTTAAACGAATACGATATGTCAATAACGTTAAATAGCGATATGACGGCTAATTGTAATATGAATTTAAATTACACTAACAATTCAAAAGGCGAAATAAAAAATTTGGAATTTATGTTATACGCTAACGCCTTTTCAAAAGAAGCGGAAATAAAGCCTATTTACGCTCAATATTTTAACGCCGCTTTTGAAAACGGAGTTAGTTACGGCAACGCTTATGTAGAGCGCGTTATTAGCAATAAAACCGAACTTAATTTTGAAGTTTTTGGCGTACAAAACCAAGTGCTAAAAGTTGAACTAATTAAGCCCTTAAAACAAAGTGAAAGCGCGCAAATTTCCATTGATTTTACTTTAACTTTGCCAAACGTAAATCACCGCTTTGGCTACGGCAAAAACACCGTTAATTTAACTGGGTTTTATCCTATTTTATGCCCGTTAGAAAACGGAGAATATTACGAGAGCGTTTACTATCCGTCGGGCGACCCGTTTTATAGTGAAGTGGCAAATTATAAGGTTAATTTAACTGTTCCGTCTTGTTTCGTGGTGGCGTCTTCAATGAGCCCAAAATCAGTTTTTGTTGACGGCGAAACAACCACATATAGTTACTTAAAAAATTCGGTTAGAGACGTTGCTTTCGTGCTTTCCAAAAACTTTAACGTTCTTAAAAAAAGCAGTAAAAATTGCGACGTTTACTACTATTATTTTAACGATAAAGACGCCGAAAAAACCATAGAAACCGCGGTAAAAGCACTCGATTATTTTTCAAGCAAATTTTTAAAATATCCCTGCAATGAATACGTTTTTTGCGAGGCGGATTTTATTTACGGCGGTATGGAATATCCAAGCCTAACTTTAATAGATAGTACACTTTCGGGCTTTGAGCGTGATTACACCGTAGTTCACGAAACGGCGCATCAATGGTGGTACGGAATAGTAGGCGTTAACCAAAACGAAAACGCTTTTATAGACGAAGGTTTAACGGAATATAGCACCGTTTCTTTTTTTAACGAATTTAGCGAGTATAACCACTCTAAGCAAAAACTTTTAACCGACGTTTATAACGCTTATTACGAAATTCGTAAAAGCCTTGTTAAAGGCGAAAGTAAAACGCCCAAAATGAATAGAAATTTAGGCGAGTTTAGTAGCGATATAGATTACGTTTCCATAGCGTATTACAGGTCGCAACTAATGCTTTACGAATTAAGCAAATTTATGGGCGAAAAAAACTTTAACAAATTTTTAAAAAATTTGTGCGCAAAGTACGCGTATAAAAATTTAACGCTAAACAACTTTGTTTTAACGGCGGAAAAGTATAAAAAGGGCGCAAAAAAGTTTTTGCTTGAATATATTGACGGGTCTAAACCGCTAAAAAGCGTTGGCTAAAATTTTAAAAGTCTAAAAACGCCTTAAAAAAACAAAATTTAATTATTTTATGTTATAAAATACTTAAAAGAATATTGACAACGCCTACTCAAAATGCTAAAATAAACTAAACAAATAATTAAAATGCGCGCATAATGCGCTTTAAGGAGTAGGCTTTTTAATGAAGAACTTTTTTTCTAAACTCATAATAATAGTTTTAACTCTTGCTTTATCACTCACTTTTATCGCTTGCGATAAAGATGGTGACGGTGAAGTTCGCGTAACCGGCAAGTACGAATATAAGGTAATGACGGCTACTAACGACGATGGCTCGTCTTATAAATACTACGCTATAACGGGCTATCAAGTTTCAAGCGAAGATGCCGAAAGTATTTCTAAAAACGATTATAGCAATATTGACGTTAAGCACCGTGAAATAACAATTCCTGCAACGGGCGAAGAACTTGGAGCACCTAATAAGGAATATAAAGTTGAAGAAATTTCTGCGGGCGCGTTTACAAGTGCAAAAATTTTGACCAAGGTTACGGTTGGTAGTAACATTAAAAAAATAGGCTCGGGAGCTTTTGCTAACTGTACTAACCTTACTGAAATTACGCTTCCGTTTACGGGCGCATCGTTAGACGCTAACAACCAAAACAAACACTTTGGCTTTATTTTTGGTTCTGCCTCTACCGAAGACGGTAACGTTGAAATAACCGCTAAACCAAACGCGTTTAAAAATGCAGACGGGGAAGAACTTTCCACGGCAGACGATATTAAGTTTACCGTTCCCGTTTCTTTAATGAAAGTTACAATAAATTCAACTTCTATTAAAAACAGCGCGTTTTACGGTGTAAATACGGTTAAAGAAATTTCAATTCCTAACGTAACTGATATTGAATCACACGCGTTTTACGGTTGTTCAATGCTTCGCAAAATTGATTTAACTAACGTGGTAAACGTTTATCAATACGCTTTTAGCGACTGTACTTCTCTTTACAAAGTTACTTGGGGTAATACTTTAAAACTTATTGACCACCACGCGTTTAACAACTGCCTTAAACTTGGTGACGTGGCTACCGGTGTTACGGCAGAGCCTGTAGTTTTACCAAGCACTCTTGAAAGTTTAGGTAAAAGCGCGTTTGCTTCTTGCGCTAAACTTGGCGTTATAGTTGTTCCTAACTTAGTTACGGAAATTCCAGAATCTTGCTTTGCAAATTGCTCTAACGTTACAAAACTTCAAGTTTTAGGAGATAGCGTTCAATTTAAAGCAAGTTCTCTTGCAAATTGTTCAATGCTTGAAGAAAACGTAGTTGATAAAAACGGTGCTAAATTAGACCTTGACGATTTAGTTTACGGCATCAGCAAATAAAAATATAAAAAGTTAAAGTAATTCATAAAGGAGTATGATATTATGAAAAACAACACAAATAAATACGTTAATTATTTAGGCGGGTTGGTAAAAGGTTGTAATATACTTGCTTGTGGTTTTATGAGTATAGCAATTATGCTCGTAGTTTATTTCTTTGACGGATTCAATCTTTTGTCGGCTTTACTTGCACAATCGCTTCTTGTAAAAGAAGTAGTGCTAATAGTTGCGGTTTTAGGCGCTTTACTTTCGGTAGCGTCAACCGTAAAGAATTTAGATAAAAAACACGTTACTTTTGCAGATAACGCAGTTTTAACAGGTGCGTTCTTATTCGTGCTTTTGCTCGTTTACTTTTTAATTTCTAAATCGCAAAAGTTCTTTGTATACGAACTAATTTTCCTTGCTTGCTTACTCGTTGCGGTTTTAGCGTTATTCTTTTTAAGAGCAAAGTTCTTCGTAAGCGTTGAGCGTGAAGATGCGTTAAAGCCTAACGCAACTTTTGCTACTTACTATCAAAACTTATTTAAAAAATACTGGCCGTTTATAATTATTTTATCGGCAATGATAGTAGTGCTTTTAGTATTTTTGTTTAATTCAACCGTTATTCAAGACTTAATTAACGCAAGCAACACTTATAATATCGTGTTTTCAATACTTGCCGTTCTCGTTACGTTGTTCGTTCTTTTATATAGCGTAAGAATTGAAGAAAAAGAGCAAAATTTAATCGACTCTGCAATGATTGCCTTAATGGTAACGGCTTGCGGGCTTGCAATTATGGGCTTTATGAGTGAGGGCAAGTTAAGAATAGCAACAATTATTTTAGCGGGCGCGTTGCTCGTATTCGCTATTGTATTATCACTCATTCTCGTTAAACACACCGTGTTGTATTCAAACGACGGTTACAAAGTTAAAAAAGGCAACTTTGCGCTTTACTTTAAAAACTTGTTTAAGGACGGTAACGTTGTGTTATACGTTGGCATTGCTTTATTGTTGACGGCTGTTACGGCGGTGCTTGAAGCAACCAACTTTATTCACGAATTCTACGAACACGAATTGAGCGGTAAAGACCCAACGGTCGTAATAGAAACCATTTGCTTAATAATAATCGTTGTATTTACGTTCTTATTGACGGAGTTAAAAGGCCACAAAATACATATTGCAGATAAAATTTCGTTTACGTTTGCAGTTGCAAGCGCGTTAATTTTAATAGTAGTAAACGGCGTTTTAGGCGTTGAATTTATATTTGAAGGTTTAATTGCGGCTATAACGTTGGTTATTTCTTGCGCGTATATTGCGGGCAGAATATTCTTTATAAAAGACCTTGAACTTGTTAAAGAAGCAGTAGAAGAAAGCGTTGAAGAAGCGCCTGTAACTGTTGAAAAAGAAGAACAAGTAGTTGAAGAAACTTCTAACGAAGTTGAAACTGAACAAGCGGTTACCGAAGAAGAAGTTGTTAAATTAAAGCGCGTAAACGTTAAAAAATCTTTTGAAATTTACGTTAGAACGGGCGACGAGCAACTTAAACAAAATTATAGCCAAATTAAAAACGCGCTCCTTTCTTACGGTCTTCACTCACGCATAACTAAAACGCGTGAAAACTTTTCTAAAAAAGGCGTTACGTTATCAAAAGTTAAGGAAGGTAAGGAAATTAGGCTTCAAGCAAAACTTTTGGTAAGGGGCAAATTCTTAAAGTTATATCTTAACGTTAATCCAGAAAGTGTTGATTTAAAATACTTCCGCGCAAGCGACGTTTCTTTAAAAATGCCAGACCAACCTTTATATTTAAAGATTCGTTCTAAACTTTCGCTTAAACGCGCGCTTGAACTTATCGACTTACTTGCCGTTCAAGAAAATTTCAACGCTAAAAAGAAACACGTTGACGTTGATTACGCTTCTTTATTAACAAGCGACGGTTTAACGTATATGCAAAAACTCGGTTACGATTATATGATAAAAGATAGCGTAACTTACGAAGAAGTTGCTATTTTAAACGACGAGTGGGCGGAAAAGATAGTTAAAACCGAACTTATTAAAGACCCAGACAGGTACATTTACGACGAAGTTACCCTTAAAGATTTAGAAGACAATTTTGAAGACGGTAACGTGGTTTCTCTTGAAGCAATGCGCCAAAAGGGTATAGTTAAAATAAATTCTAACCATATAACGGTTAAAGCGTCTAACTCTCTTTCTAAAAAACTTATCGTTGAAGGCAACGTTATAGAGCCAAAGGCGGTTGCAATGATATTTATTGCAGGTGGCGAGGCTACAAGACTTATAGGAGAATAATTAAAAACGCGAAGATTTTTCTTCGCGTTTTTTATAAGGTTAAATGAAAAAAGGCATTATCATAATAAACGGCTACTCTACTTTAAAATCTTCGTTAAACCAAGCAAATAGGCTAAAAGAAGAGTTTAACAAACTTGGCGTTGAAATAGAAGTTATAAAAAACAACGAGTTTTTATGCTCAATTAAAAATTCAAATATTTTTTGCGCGGTAAAAGGCTACGATTTTTGCATTTATTTAGATAAAGATAAATATCTTTCCAAAATGCTTGAAAAGGCGGGAATTAGGCTTTTTAACAGCCACGAAAGCATACGCGTTTGCGACGATAAAATGGAAACGTATATCGCGCTATCAAACACGGGCATTCCTATGGTAGACACTTTGCCCGCGCCCCTTTGCTACACGCAAGGCGAAAAAATAAAGAGCCAAACGCTTAATAAAATTGAAAGCGAAATAGGGTATCCCGTAATAATAAAAAGTAGTTACGGCTCGCTTGGTAGCGGTGTTTTTAAAGTGGAAAATAGGCAAGAACTTGAAAAAATTGCAAACAATTTAATTTGCACCCCGCATATATATCAAAAATTCATTAAAGAAAGTAGCGGGCTTGACACGCGCGTTATTTTAATTGGCGGAAAGGTCGTTGCAAGTATGGAAAGGCGCTCTTTAGCCGATTTCCGCTCAAACATTGAACTTGGCGGAGTTGGCGTAAGCGTAACGCTTAACGAAAACTTTAAACAAGTTGCCGAAAAAACCGCCAAAGCGCTTAAACTTGACTACTGTGGAATTGACCTACTTCACTCTCAAAGCGGTGCGGTTGTGTGCGAAGTAAATTCTAACGCCTTTTTTGGCGGTATAGAAAGCGTTACTAAAATTAACGTTGCAAAAGCCTACGCCGAATATATTTTAAATAATATTTAAAATCTTAAAGGAATTTTCTTTTAAGATTTTTTTTATTTTTATTGACAACTTTTATAAAGTATGATATTATAATGATATCAAAATGATATCACATTTTTAAAGGAGTATATTATGCAAGAAAAAATTTTAACTAACAAGAAAAACGGTTTTGTCGCTTTAATTTTAACGATACTTTTCGTTGTGGCGTCGATAGCCGTATTGGTTACGGGCGGTATTATTATGGATAACAACGGTCAAGAAGACGGTAATCCTGCAATATTCTTTATAGGTTTATTGTGCGTATTTACGTGTTGGATACCGTTTTTAGGTCTTAAAGTTTTAAAACCGCAAGAAGCGCTCGTTTTAACGCTTTTTGGTAAATACGTTGGAACTTTAAAAGGGGACGGATTTTACTTTGTAAACCCTTTCTGCGTGGCGTTCAACCCTGCCGCTCAAACTAAACTTAAACAAAGTGGCGACGTAAATAGCGCTCACTCTATAAGCGCGGTAACGGTAAATAACGAAGGCAACGTAAACTTGCAATTTGCAAGCAAGGCAATTTCTCTTAAAATAATGACTTTAAATAATAACAAGCAAAAAATAAACGACTGTTTAGGTAATCCTGTTGAAATAGGTATTGCGGTTATGTGGAAAGTTGTTGACACGGCAAAGGCGGTATTTAACGTAGATAACTACAAAGAATATTTATCACTTCAATGCGATAGCGCGTTAAGAAACGTTGTTAGAGTATATCCATACGACGTTGCACCTAACGTTGACACGACGGGCGACGGTGTTGCCGACGAAGGCAGTTTACGCGGTTCAAGCGAAGTAGTAGCCGAAAAAATTAGGGCGGATATTCAAGAAAGAGTTAAAGAAGCGGGCATTGAAATTGTTGAAGCGCGCATAACTTACCTTGCTTACGCACCAGAAATTGCGGCGGTTATGCTTCAAAGGCAACAAGCGTCTGCTATAATTGACGCGCGCAAAATGATAGTTGATGGCGCAGTTGGTATGGTTGAAATGGCGCTTGAAAGACTTGAAAAGAACAACGTTGTAGAACTTGACGACGAAAAGAAAGCACAAATGGTAGCAAATCTTTTAGTAGTACTCTGCGGTAATCACGACGCGCAACCCGTAGTAAATTCGGGTAGCATATATTAAGATTATGCAAGAAAGTAAGAAAAAGCAAATTGCCTTGCGAATATCAAAACAACTCTACGACGACCTTTTAAAATGGGCGGAAGACGAGTTTAGGTCGCTTAACGGGCAAATAGAGTACGTTTTAGTTGAAAGCGTTAAAAAGCGCAAAAAATCAAAAGATAAATAAAAAATGTATGCCCGCTATACTTCGCAAGAAGCGAAATATAGCGGGCTTTATCTTTATTATAAATTAAGTTGTAATTAGTTTTATTTTTAGTCTTTGTGGCTAAAAGTAATATACAAAATAAACCTAAACTTGCCAAAGGCAAACTTCATTGCAAATAGGCAATTTCACTTGTCGCTAGACAAATTTCACAAATCCGCGAGCGGATTTATTTAGTTGCCGAATCGCTTGGAAAGTGATCGGCTTGGTTACACTTTTTTCATTTCGTAATGCTTTAATTTAGTTCTTGTTGCAATTTGATAAACGCTATTTGCGTAGCAATCTTTATAAAAACATTTAAGCGCCGTTTCGCTTAAAGCGTTTTCATCGCTTTTGCGCGTTATAAGCGGATATTTACTGCTTGATAAAATTGTTAAAAGGTCAAGCCTATTTTTGTTTATTGCCAAAACTTTAAAGTATAGGTCGCTATTTAAACAGTCGAGTATAAATTGCTTATCAATTCCAAGTAAACAATGCGTTAAAATGCGCTTAATTCGCGTTTCCGTGTAACGCTTACTCTTTACTAATTTCATCAATTCTTTAAGCGTTATGGCGGATAAAGCGTGCTTTTTAAAAGCGTTTTCTAAACCTTCGGAGCAATCTAATATGTTAGACATAAACTCTTTTTTGGCGTTTAAAACACTTTGTAAAACTAACCCGTCAATGTTGTGTAAACTATTTGGCAAATCGCTAAAAACGAAAGGCGGAACGCTATTTTTTACACCGTTTAAGTTGCCGTTTTCAATAGCCGTTCTTATTGCAAGGGCAGAAGAACTTTCTTCGTTAAGCGCATTATCATTATAACCGCCACCTTGCCTTTTAAAAGTGTAGGCTTGAATATCGCTCCCCGCGTTTTTTATTGCTTTAAGATATTCTATTCCTAAAATGTTATTAGGGCTTGATATAACCGCGCTATCAACGTTTTCAATAGTTTCTATCGCAGTTGCGCGCGCTTTTGCATAAGAAACACCGCTTTTAAGTTGTTTTAAAAGTTCTTCTTTAAACTCATTACTTTCGCTTGATAAAACGTTTGAAGCGTTTAAAATTTCGTCTATATTTCCGCTTTCCGAGCCAAAGCATAAAATCTTTTCGCAATTTATAGCGTCAATAATTTTAATTGCGCCTTTGGCAAAGATTTCAGCGTTAGAAGTTGCAAAAACGGTAGGTAGTTCTATAACCATATCCGCGCCCGCTTTTATAGCGTGAGTTGCGCGAGTGTATTTATCTATTACGGCAATATCGCCACGCTCGGTAAAATTTCCGCTTAAAATAACTACTACGGCGTCAACTTGTAAATTTTGCTTTATGTATTCAAGGTGTTTTAAATGCCCGTTATGAAAAGGATTGTATTCGCAAATTGCAAAACAAATTTTCAAAATTCTCTCCTTAAAACCTTATTATTTATTTACTTTTACAAAATATTAGTATATAATAATAGGTAGTTTAACTTTTATATTTATATAATACACCAAAATTAAAAAATAATAAAGCAATTAAGGGGAGTGTTTTATGAAAGATATTTTACAAGACATAAAAAACAGAGCGTCAATACTCAACAAAACAATAGTTTTACCAGAAGCGGAAGATAAGCGCGTTGTTGAAGCAGCGGTTAAAACCGTTAAAGAAAACGTTGCAAAAATCGTTTTACTTGGTAACAAAGAAGAAATTTTAAAAAGTAACCCAGGCGTTGACCTTTCAGGCGTTACGGTTATCGACCCGTCAACTTACGAAAAAACTAACGATTACGCCAAACTTTTATTCGATTTAAGAAAGGGCAAAATTAACAAAAAAACGGGTCTTGACGAATATCCAACCGTTGAAGACGCTAAAAATTACATTTTAAAAGACTTTACTATGTACGGCGCGTTAATGCTTAAACTTGGCGACGTTGACGGTATGGTTTCCGGCGCTTGCCACTCTACCGCAAACACTTTAAGGCCAGGACTTCAAGTTATTAAAACTGCACCGGGCGAAAAAATGGTTTCGGCATACTTTTTAATGATTGCTCCGCCTTGTGGCAATAAATATTGTGAAGACGGTTGCTATATTTACGCAGATAGTGGCTTAGTTCAAAACCCAACGAGCGAAGAACTTGCGTACATTGCTTTATCTTCTGCAAAAAGCGCAAAAGTTATTGCGGGCTTAGAGCCAAGAATTGCGTTCATTTCTCACTCTACAAAGGGTAGTGCAAAACACGCTGACGTAACTAAGGTTGTTGACGCGGTAAACTTCTTTAAAGAACTTGCACCAGAATATAATGCAGACGGCGAACTTCAATTCGACGCGGCTATCGTTCCAGAAGTTGCTAAATCAAAAGCACCTAACTCAACGGTTGCAGGCCACGCTAACGTTATGATTTTCCCTGACCTTGACACGGGCAACAGTAACTACAAAAACACGGAAAGATTAGGCGGTTTCCAAGCCGTTGGCCCTCTTTGCCAAGGCTTAGCAAAACCTATTAACGACTTATCACGCGGGTGCGGTGTTGAAGATATAGTTGCTGCGGTTGCTATTACCGCTTTACAAACTCAAAATTAAAGAATAAAGGGGTTAATTATGAAAGTATTAGTTATAAATGCAGGTAGTTCATCACTTAAATATCAACTTATAGATATGGAAACGGAAGGCGTTATTGCAAAAGGTTTATGTGAACGCATCGGTATTGACAAATCCGTTTTAAAACATAAAGCAAACGGCGTTGAAACGGTTATTAACCAAGATATGCCTACTCACCAAGAAGC
Source organism: Christensenellaceae bacterium (assembly GCA_045637905.1). Classification (GTDB taxonomy): domain Bacteria; phylum Bacillota; class Clostridia; order Christensenellales; family Borkfalkiaceae; genus HGM11412. Next base: position 66,175 of record JAZUAJ010000006.1, read on the forward strand.
AATTAAACTCGTTTTAGACGCGCTCGTTAGCAAAGAATACGGCGTATTAAATTCTATGGACGAAATTAGCGCGGTAGGCCACAGAATAGTTCATAGTGGCGAAGTGTTTAGCGGTCCTATTTTAATGACTGATGAAAACATTGAAAAATGTTTATCACTTACTGAATTTGCTCCGCTTCATCAACCGGCAAATATTGCGGGCGTTAAAGCGTGCAAACAAGTTATGCCTAATACACCTATGGTTGGCGTGTTTGACACGACTTTCCATAACACTATGCCAGAAGAAGCATACATTTTTGGTATTCCATACGAAGCGTATGAAAATTATAAAATTAGAAGATACGGTTTCCACGGCACGAGCCACAGGTTCGTTTCAAGCGAAGCAATTAAATATCTTGGCTTAGAAAACAAAGGTAGCAAAATTGTAACTTGCCACTTAGGTAACGGCTCTTCAATTAGCGCGGTTAAAGACGGTAAGTGTATGGACACAAGTATGAGTTTCACTCCGCTTGGCGGTGTTCCTATGGGAACAAGATGCGGTGATATTGACCCTGCTATTATTGAATTCTTAATGAAAAAACTTGACTGCGATATTGCAGGTGCAATTAACTACTGCAACAAAAAGTCTGGCGTACTTGGCGTTTCAGGCGTTTCAAGCGATTTTAGAGATTTATCTGCTGCTTCAAGCGAGGGTAACCATAGAGCGCAACTTGCTCTTGACATTTTTGCTTACAGCGTTAAAAAATACGTTGGTTCATATTCTGCCGTTTTAGGCGGTATTGACTGTTTAGTATTTACCGCAGGCGTTGGCGAAAACGACAAGACTATTAGAAAAGAAGTTTGCAAAGATTTAGCATATTTAGGCATTGAAATTGACGATGAATTAAACGCTCAATCCAACAGCGGCAAAATTAGAGAAATAAGCAAGGCTAATTCAAAGGTAAAAGTTTTAGTTATTCCTACAAACGAAGAACTCGTTATTGCAAGAGATACTTTAGCCGTTGCTTTTAACAAATAAAAGGCAAAAAAGGCAAAACAAATTGCTTTTATTCCTTTAATAAAGTTGACAAGTTAAAACAAATATTATATAATTTGTAAGCAATATAATGATAATTGACGTTAATAAATTAAAATACAGTGGTAAACTTGAAGCGGATTTTGCCTTTTTATACACGGCAAATGAAAATTTACTTTTACTTGACGACTCCGTTATTGACGGCCCAGTAGACGTAAACGTTACGGTAGAACTTCACGACGGTAGCGTGTACGTTGACGGCACGATTGATTGCACTATTGTTGGTAGATGTGCAAGGTGTTTAGAAAAGGCAGTTTATAAATTTTCAACCGATTTAAGCGTTAGGTACGTTTTAAACAACCCGGAAAGCGAAAACGATTATTTGTATAAGCGCGGTGTTGTTGATTTAACAGATGCTGTTAACGAAAGAATTGTAACCGACGCGCCAACTGTAATTTATTGTAATGATAATTGCAAGGGCTTGTGCCCAAAATGTGGTTGCAATTTAAACAACGAAAATTGCAACTGTAACTAATAAAAGAGAGGTGTTTAAAAATGGCAGTTCCAAAGAGTAAAGTTTCCAAGTCAAGAGGCGCAAAAAGATTTGCAAGCAACTACAAAGTTAAAGTTCCAACTTTAGTTGAATGCCCACAATGCCACGCACAAAAACAATCACACAGAGTTTGTGCTAAATGCGGTTACTATGACGGTAAGCAAGTTATTGTAATGAATGAAAATAACGACTAATTTAAATTTGTAAAGCGGAGCGTTTTGCTCCGCTTTAATTTTTTTTGTTTGAGCCTAAATTTTACATTTTTTTTGCAAAAAAAATTGCAAAAACCCTTGCAATTTATAATTTATAGCGTTATAATAAATTAGCACTCTAACGTTAAGAGTGCTAAAATGCAACAAATAAGGGGAGTAATTATGAAAAAATTTAAAACGGAATCACAGCGCGTGCTTGATTTAATGATTAACTCAATTTACACTAATAAAGAAATATTTTTAAGGGAACTTTTATCTAACTGTTCAGACGCTATTGATAAACTTTACTATAAATCGTTAACCGATAATATTTCGGGCTTAACAAGAAACGACTTTTTTATTGAAATCAAGTTAGATAAGCAAAACCGCACCATAACTATAACCGATAACGGCATTGGTATGACGGAATTAGAACTTGAAACTAACCTTGGCACTATCGCAAAATCCGGCTCGTTTGACTTTAAGGCTAACGAAAATTTAAAAGAGCAAGATATAAACATTATAGGTCAATTCGGCGTTGGTTTTTACTCTGCGTTTATGGTTAGTAAAAAAGTTGAAGTTTTATCAAAGGCGTACGGCGAAAGCAAGGCTAATTTATGGACTTCTAACGGCGCAAGCGGTTACGAAATAAAGAGTGCGGAAAAAAAGGAAAACGGCACTCAAATTACGCTTTATTTAAAAGATAATACCGAAAGCGATAATTTTGACACCTATTTAGAAGAATACACTATTAGAAATTTAGTTAAAAAGTATAGCGATTATATAAGGTATCCTATAAAAGCCGAAGTAACTAAATATAAAACGGGCGAAGAAAACAAGCAAGAAGAATACAAGGAAAGTGAAGTTTTAAATTCAATGACGCCTATTTGGAAAAAGGCTAAAAGCGAAGTTAAAAAAGAAGAATATAATTCGTTCTACCAAGAAAACTTTTACGATAGTGAAGAGCCTATTAAAACTATTCATATGTCGGTTGAGGGCGCGGTAGATTTTAAAGCACTTTTATTTATTCCTAAAAAAGCACCGTTTAATTACTACTCAAAAAACTATGAAAAAGGGCTTAAACTTTACACTAACGGCGTTATGATTATGGAAAAATGCGCTGACCTTTTAGGCGACCATTTTAGTTTTGTTAAAGGCTTGGTTGATAGCGAAGTTATGCTTAACGTATCTCGCGAAGCGGTGCAACAAACGCGCCAAATTAAAGCGATAGCGCAAAGTATTGAAAAAAAGGTTAAAAGCGAACTTTTAGACCTTTTAAAAAATGATAGGGCGCAATATGAAGAATTCTTTAAAGCGTTCGGGCTTCAATTAAAGTTTGGCATATACCAAAGTTTTGGTATGAATAAAGAACTTTTACAAGACCTTTTAATGTTTTACTCGTTAAAGCAAGAAAAACTTATAACGCTTAAAGAATACGTAGAAAGTGCCACGGACGAAAATATTTATTACGTTTGCGGAAAAACTCAAAGTGCGGTTAAAAACTTACCACAAGTTGAAAAAATGCTTTCAAGCGAAACAGACGTTTTACTTTTAAGTGACGACGTTGACGAATTTGCCATTAAATTTATGGGCGAATACGATAAAAAGCAATTCAAAAACGTAACCGACCTTGCAAGCGAAAATGCCGACGAAGCCGTTTTAGACGAAGATAAGGCGGTTATTAGTGCAATAAAAGAAGTTTTAGGCGAAAAGGTAACAAAAGTTATAGGCACAACTAAACTTAATAGCCACGCCGTTTGCTTATCAAGTGAAGGCGAAATTTCGCTTGAAATGGAAAAGGTTTTAAGCCTTAACGCAACCGAAAACGGCAAAGTTAAAGCAAATAAAGTTTTAGAAATTAACTTAGTTCATCCACTCTTTACAAAACTTAAAGCGTTAGATAAAGATAGTGAAGCGTTTAAAAAGTTGTGTAGCGTAATATATTCACAAGCTCTTTTAATTGCAGGGCTTGAAGTTGAAAACCTAACCGAAACCACGGATATTATTTTTGATTTGATTTCAAAATAATAATTTGGCACAAATTAAACTTTAAAACAAAAAAGCACCCTAAAAAAGGGTGCTTTTATTATGCAATAAAAATTAAACGTCGGCTCTGCCAACTAAAAAATCAAGGCTTACGTTAAAATAATTTGCAATTAAAATAAGCGAGTTCATAGTAGGCTCTCTTAATCCGTTTTCCCACAAACTAATAATTCCCTTACTAACGCTTAATTCCTTAGCAAGTTGCTCTTGACCTATGCCTTTATCTAATCTTAACGACTTAAAAATTTCACAAAATTTATTTTCCATACTTATATTATCTTACAAAAGTGAGAAAAATACTTGACTTCTTACAAATGTAAGAATATAATGAAGGCAATACTAACAAAGTTAGTAAATAGAATAAAAGGATGTGTGGTATGAATTGTAAAAAATGTGGAAAAGAGAATATCGAAAATTCTATTTATTGCTCTAATTGCGGTTATAGGCTTGACGGTAAAAAGAAATGTGTTAGTTGCAGTCAAATGATTGAAGAAAACGCCATTTATTGCAATTTTTGCGGAAGTAGAGTTGACGGAAAAAGTGTGTGCAAAAACTGCGGTAGCGTTTACGACGGTGAATTTTGTACTCAATGTGGTACAAGTAAAAGCGCAAAAGCGGTAAGTACTGTTAAAAACAATAACGAAAGCAAAAAAACATTTAATAAAATTGTAAATATAGTAGCGCCTTGTTTAGTTTTAGTTGCTTTGCTCGTATTATTTATTAACAGTTTTTTATTAGAAATAACTGTATTTAGCGAAACTGAAGAGTATGAAAATCAACAATCAATTTTTTATTTCTTTGGTAAAATTTATAAAGAAACAGCACTAAGTTTTAAAGGTTACAAAAAAGATATAAATTTGCCTGTTGCTAAGTTAGGTGCTTATTTACCTATAGTATTAGGCACAATTGTATTTGCAGCAAACATTTTAATTTCTTTTATTACGCTTACAGTAGCGTCTATAAAAACGGGAACTTCTATTTATAAGAACAAAACTGTTAACAATACAAAATACTTAGCAATAAGTTTTAGTGCTTTTTTAGTTGCCGTTGTGTTTTTATTTTCTTATTTTAGTACTACTTTAAGTACTAATTCAACTAATGGGGTTAATGAGTCTTTATGGCAAATCAGGATAAATTCATTAACTGTTTGGAGTATCGTGATTTCACTTATAGTAATATTTGCAAACTGGATATTAAAAACTATAGGCAATTTTAAAATCAAACGCTTTATTAAAGACGTTGTAACTTTAGTAAGTTTAATAGTAGTTCTTATATCGTTTATATCACTTAAGGGAGAATATTTAAACATTAGCCTTATAGAAAGGAATTATATTACTGAAGCGTCTTTAATGCCACCATTATTATTAAAATCAGTATTAATGTTATTATTAGGTAATGGTAAGGCAGACGTTTTCTTTAATAACGTTGGCATATGGACTATTGTTATTTACGTTTTATTTGTAACTATAATTATTTTATTTGCATTTGCATTAAAAAATTGTATCAATAATACGGCGTCAAGCAAAAAATCTTACGTTACGTCACTTGTTTTATCAATAGTAAATATATTTTCAACGCTCGCATATTTGGTTTTTACAATCATTTTCGTTGAAAGTGTTAAAAGTTTCTCTGGAATTAGAGAAGAAGCAATTAAAATAGTGTATACGCAACCTATTTTACTTGTAATTTTTGCAGTAGTGTTATTAGGTTTAGCAATAGCAAATATTGCAATAAAAAATAATGAAACCGAAGAAGAATAAGAAAACCCCCCGCACTTCAATGTGCGGGGGTTAATTATTTATTAAAAAAATCTCACGGGCGTAGCCGTGAGATTTTTGTTTAATTAAAATAAGTTTTTAGCAGTTTCGTAAACGTTTTTGCTTGTAATGCCGTAAAGTTCAAACACTTGTTTTGCAGGGCCGGAAAGACCGAACTTGTCAATGCCTATAACTGCACCGTCAATACCAGCGTATTTATACCAACTATATGAAGAACCTGCTTCTACGCAAACTCTCTTTCTAACACTCGTAGGAATAACGCTTTCTTTATACGCTTTGCTTTGCTTTTCAAAAAGTTCCATACAAGGCATTGATACAACGCGCGCGTCAATACCGTCTTGTTTAAGCATTTCTTTTGCGTTCATACAGCACTCAACTTCCGAACCGCTTGCTATTAAAATAACGTCTGGCGTTTTCTTTTCGCTATCGCTTAAAATATAAGCGCCTTTAAGTGCGTTTTTGCCCGTGCCTTCGTATGATTTTAAAGTTTGTCTTGTTAAAATAATTGAAGTAGGGCCTTGTTCGTTAACCGCGCAAAGGTAAGCCGCGGCAGTTTCTCTACCATCGCAAGGGCGGAACACTTTCATATTAGGAATTGAACGAAGTGAAATAAGTTGTTCAACAGGTTGGTGGGTAGGTCCGTCTTCACCAACACCGATAGAGTCGTGCGTTAAAACGTAAATTACGTTTAAGTTCATAAGTGCAGAAAGCCTAATAGCGTTTTTCATATAGTCTGCAAATACAAAGAACGTAGAGCAGAAAGGAGTAATACCGCCGTGAACTGCCATACCGTTACAAATAGCGCTCATTGCGTGTTCTCTTATACCAAAGTGTAAGTTTCTGCCCGCTCTGTTTTCTGGTGAATAATCGCCTAAACCTTTAAGGTAAGTTTTAGTAGACGGGTTAAGGTCTGCCGAGCCACCGAAAAGTGACGGAACGTTTTTAGCAAGTTTGTTAATAACTATACCGCCAAGGTTTCTCGTAGCATCGTCTTTTTCAAATTCAAATAAACTATCATCGTCAACTTTATTAAGTTTACCGCTTGTAACTTCAAGGAATTGTTTAGCAAGTTCAGGGTATTGTTTAGAATATTCGCTAAACATTTTTTTCCAAGCCTTTTCAGCGCGTTTACCGCGGTTAATTGCCTTTTTAGTGTGAGCGTAAACTTCGCTTGGAACTTCAAACGGAGCATAGTCGTAATTTAAGTTCTTTCTTAAAAGAGCGGTGTTTGTTTCGCCAAGTGGAGCGCCGTGAGTATCTGCCGAGCCAGCGTTAGGTGCGCCAAAGCCGATAGTAGTGTGGCAAACGATAAGCGAAGGCTTATTCTTTTCAAGTTTAGCCTTTTTAATTGCTTTTGTAACGGCGTTAACGTCATTACCGTCTTTAACGTCAATAACTTGCCAGCCTTGTGCTAAGTGCCTTTTAGCAACGTCTTCCGTAAAGGCGTTACCCGTGTTACCTTCAATAGTAATATTGTTGCTATCGTAAATAACGATAAGTTTGCCAAGTTTTAAAGTGCCCGCTAAGGAAGCGCTTTCATATTCAATGCCTTCCATCATACAACCGTCGCCACAAAGAGCGTAAGTGTAGTGGTCAACAACGTTAAAGCCTTCTTTATTATAAATAGAAGCAAGGTGGCTTTCCGCAATAGCCATACCAACTGCGTTAGCAACGCCTTGGCCAAGTGGGCCGGTTGAAGTTTCAACACCGTGAGTGTGGCCGTATTCTGGGTGGCCAGGTGTTTTAGAGCCTAATTGACGGAAATTTTTAAGGTCTTCAATACTCATTTTAAAGCCGTATAAATGTAAGAGCGAGTAGTTGAGCATCGAGCCGTGACCTGCCGATAAAACAAATCTATCACGATTTGGGAACTTGCTATCACTTGGGTTAAAAGTTAAAATATTTTGCCATAAAGCATAACCCATAGGAGCAGCGCCTAAAGCAATGCCAGGGTGGCCTGAATTTGCCTTATTTATAGCGTCAGCAGAAAGTAAGCGGATTGTATTTATTGTTAATTGTGAATAATCCATATAAAATTAACTCCTTAAGTTTAATCTTTTATTTATATATTGTAGCACAATTTTTTAACAAAATAAAGCATAAATACTCAAAAAAATGAAAAATAAATAAAAATTTAGGCGTAAAAAGTTAAAGTTTATATAACAAATTAACAAAACGCTTTACTTTTAGTAAAGTTCTAAGTATAATATACTTACATTTTATATATTATTTTTATAACGGAGAAATAAAAATGGCAAAAGGCAATCAATTTGTAACCGAAATAGCGGATATTGAAAAAGACTTTCCTCAATGGTATACGGACGTGATTTTGAAAACTCAACTCGTTGACTACGGCCCTGTTAAAGGCACTATGGTTATTCGCCCGTACGGCTACGCTATTTGGGAAAATATTCAAAGCGAACTTAATAAAAGGTTTAAAAAAGCGGGTGCAAAAAACGCGTATTTTCCACTTTTAATTCCCGAAAGTTATTTAAAAAAGGAAGCGGAACACGTTGAGGGCTTTGCGCCTGAAGTTGCCGTTGTTACACACGCTGGCGGTGCTAAACTTCAAGAGCCGTTAATTATAAGACCAACGAGCGAAACTATCATTTGCGATATGTACGCTAAATGGATGGAAAGTTATCGCGATTTGCCTATCATTATAAATCAATGGGCAAACGTTATGCGTTGGGAAAAAACTACTCGTCCGTTTTTAAGAACGAGCGAATTTTTATGGCAAGAAGGCCACACCGTTCACGCAAGCCACGAAGAAGCGGAAGAAAAGACGCAAGAAATGCTTAACGTTTATAAAGATTTTGCGGAAAACTGCTTGGCAATTCCTGTTTTAACGGGTAGAAAAACGGAAAAGGAAAAATTTGCGGGCGCGGTTGCTACTTACGGTATGGAAGCAATGATGCTTGACGGTAAGAGTTTACAAGCCGGCACTTCGCACTACTTAGGTCAAAACTTTGCAAAATCGTTTAATATGAAGTTCCTTGATAAAGACGGGGCTTTAAAATACGGCTACTCTACGTCTTGGGGCGTTTCAACAAGGCTTATAGGCGCGCTCATTATGGCGCACGGCGACCAAAGGGGTTTAGTAATTCCACCTGTGGTTGCACCTATTCAAGTTGTAATTATTCCTGTTTGTATGCATAAAGAAGGCGTTTTAGATAAGGCTCAAGAACTTTACGACGCGTTTGAAAACGCAGGTGTTAGAGTTGAACTTGACAAGCGTGACGCTACTCCTGGTTGGAAATTTAACGAGTGGGAAATGAAAGGCGTTCCCGTTAGAATTGAAGTTGGCCCGCGCGATATTGAAAACGGCAAAATGATGGTTATGCGTAGAGATACGCTCGTTAAGCAAGAATATTCGCTTGGCGACGTTGACGGTATTAAAGCGCTTTTAGACTTAGTTCAAAAGGAAATGCTTTTAAAATCAAGAGAAAGGCGCGATGCTAAAATTAAATGGGCGGATAATTTACAAGAAATTTTAGAAGCGGTAGAAACTAAAAACTTTGTTAAATCACCTTGGTGTGGCGATAGGGCTTGTGAAGATAAAATTAAGGAAGAAACGCAAGCGTCTGCAAGAATAATTAGCGAAGATTGTGCCGATAATAAAACTTGTGCAGTATGCGGTAAAAAGGCTCAAAAAGTAGTTGTTTTTGCAAGGGCATACTAAAATAAAAAAGCAAGCGTTTGGCTTGCAATAGGGGGAATATGAATAGTACTTTAGATATGTTTACACAATCGTTTACTGATGCAGAGTATATAGGTGTTTATCTTGTAAGCGATATTTTGGGTATTATATTTACAATTGTTTGCTTTATTTTTAAAGGTCTTGCAATTCGTTATATGGCTAAACAAAAGGGTTTTAAAAAGTTATGGATGGCTTTTGTTCCATTTTTAAACTACTATTTGCTTGGCAAGGTTTTAGGCAAGGCTATAATTTGGGGTCAACCTATTAAAAACGTTGGTTTATGGGTGGCAATACTTTCCGTAGTTCAATTTGTTTTAAGCACGCTTTTAACAATAGGTAATATAGGCGTTTATTTAGAATATTTAGGCTATACCGTTGAGTATACTTCAAAATTCGTTGAAAGATGGGTAATGGGTCAAGGCTTGCTTTACGCTATAACTTACTACGTAAGTTTAATTGTTGACCTTGCATACATCGTTTTACACGTTAGCCTTGTATTCTTGGCGTTTAGAAAGTATAATCCGCAAAGGGCGTTTTTGTTCTCAATTTTATCCGTGTTCTTTTCGGACTTATTCGGCATTTTCCTTTTCGTTTCAAGAAAGAATAAGCCGTTTAATTATGAAGATTACGTGCGCGCACAACGCTCGTATTACGGCTCTTATTACGGTGGCGGTTATAGACCAAACGGCGAGCAAAACGCTCCTAACGGCGAAGAAAAACCTAAGGTAGAAGACCCGTTTCCTGAATTTGAAAACGATAATAAAAACGATAGTGATAATTTTTTTAATTAAAGAATAAAGTGTTATGGAAGAAATTATATCTGCAATAGCCACGGCAAACGGCACGGGCGGTGTTGCAATTATTAGAATTAGCGGTAACGGCGCGCTTAAATTAGCGAGCAAAATGTTTAAACCGCTTTCTAAAAGCGTACAAGTTAATAATTTTGAGCCGTACAAAATGTACGTTGGCGAAATTGACGGCGGTAACTTTACAGATTTTGGTATGGCGGTTTATTTTAAAGCGCCAAAAAGTTACACGGGCGAAGATATGGTTGAATTCCATTGTCACGGCGGTATTGCAATTTCAAGGGGTATTTTAAAACGCACTTTTGAACTTGGCGCAGTTCCTGCAACTCGTGGCGAATTTACAAAACGCGCGTTTATAAACGGCAAACTTTCGCTCGACGGGGCGGAAGGCTTAATTTCAATGATAAACGGCGAAAGCGTAGCAAGCGTAAAGGCGGGCTATAATTTATATAGGGAAAAGTTAAACGCAAAAATTTTAGAACTTCAAAACGATTTAACTTACTCTCTTGCAAGCATTGATGCAGATATTGACTATCCAGAAGAAGACCTTCAAGCCACCGCTATAGAAGACGTTAAAAGCGCGCTTTTAAAAACTTACGCTTCGGTAAACGACCTAATTAAAAAGTACGACGGCGGAGCAAAAATTAAAAACGGTGTAAAAGTAGCAATTGTTGGAAAGCCTAACACGGGCAAATCTTCAATACTCAATATGCTACTTAACTATGATAAAGCTATTGTTTCTTCAATAGCCGGCACAACGAGAGACGTTGTTGAAGGCAGTTTAGAAATAAACGGCATAAACTTTTATTTTTACGACACGGCTGGCATTAGAAAGGCAAGTGACGAAATTGAAAAAATAGGCATAGAAAAATCTTCTAAAATTTTAAAGAGCGCAGATATAGCGTTGGTTGTTTTTGACGGTGCTAATTTACAGCCTTGCGACCAAGAGATTTTAAACGAAATTGAAACCGTGGAAGTTATAAAAGTTTATAATAAAATAGATATATCTAATAAGGAATACGAAAACGCTTTAAATATCTCGGCTAAAACGGGCAAAGGGCTTGAAGAATTAAAGCAAAAATTATTTGATAGCGCGTTTAAAGAAGGTATTGATTTAAACGGTGAATTTATTACGGAAGAAAGGCACTTTAACGCTTTAAATAAGGCTAAAAAACATATTGAAGAAGCGCTTTCTAATTTAGAACTCGTTCCGCTTGACTTAGTTGCCGAAGACGTTAAAATGGTGTGGGACAGTTTAGGTGAAATAACCGGCAAAACCGCAAGCGAAGAGATTATTGACGAAATCTTTAAAAAGTTTTGCGTAGGAAAATAATAAAAAAAACACCGCTTTTTTATAGCGGTTATAAGCGGATATGGCGGAACTGGCAGACGCGCAGGACTTAGAATCCTGTGGGAGACCGTGCAGGTTCGATTCCTGTTATCCGCACCAAAAAACGCACCCCCTCTATTTTAGGGGTGCTTTTTTTGTGCGGTAAGTAGGAAGCGAGCCGTGGTTCGTGGTTATTGCCGAGGGGCTCCCCTTTAGGGGTTTCGGCAAATTCCTGTTATCCGCACCAAAAAAACGACAAGTGTAAAACTTGTCGTTTTTTTTATCCATTGCGAAAGCAATGGTATATCATCACGCGAAGCGTGTATATCATCAACTGTAGGTTGCATATTCTTTCGCAATGATGATATACAAAACTGCGTTTTGGTGATATGCAATTTCTACGAAATTGGTGATATGCAAGGCGTACGCCTTGATTTTAATTAATTGTAAGGGCTTGGTATGTAATCACGCGTTAGCGTACTTTTTCATTTGTGCGGTAAGGAATTGAACCGTGGTTCGTGGTTATTGCCAAGTGTTAATTAAGCCGTTACGTTTATTAAAAAACTCGTATTTTTGGGTGCGTATTGACAAATAACTTAAATTATTTATAAAATTCAAACATTAAACGATTACAATAAAACTAAATAAATAAAACCCCTTACCAAACTAGGTAAGGGGTTTTGTATTGAATTAGTAGTTATGCAACAGTCCAAACGTGTTTAATAGTAATGTCTTCATCAACGCTTTCTTCAATTATAGTGTTTTCGTGAATAGTTGCGTACACGTTGTATTTACCAAGAGTTCTAACGTATATTTTACCGTTAACTTCGTAATAGTTCGTGCTAATTGAGCCGTCTTTTTTAACAGTCATAACTCCACCGGCAAACGAGATGGTCATATTAGAACCTGTTAATTTACTAAAATTAGAAAGTTTTTGCTCGTATTCGGCTTTGGTATTGCTTGAAGTTATCATGTTGATTTCTTCTTGCGTTAAGCCGGATTGATTAAGCATACCGCTATCTTTTAATTGTTGAATCTTTGACCAGTATTCGTTTGTAATTTCAACGGTTGTAGTAGTGTAGTTGTAAGTTTTGCCGACAACCGTTTTTCCAACTTCTACCCAAGGCGTAGGCACGCCGTTTTCATCGTAATGCCACAATTTAACAGCATTGTCAAAATAGTCGCTTATAGATTGTTCAGTTTCACTATAACAGTAAACGTTGAATTTTGCTTCTAACTGCGTCTTTTTATTGCCGTATAATGCCCAATAGTCAACGTCGCCTAAATAATAAATATCAATTTGACCGATAAATGCGTCAAAGTTGCTAGCATTATTATTAAGATTAACGTTTTTAGGAATAACGAGTTTTTCTAACTTATCAAAACATTGAACGTTATGTATTGAGTCGTAATATCTTGCGTAAGTTGGTTCGTAGTATTCTGTGCCGTTAAAGAAGTAAACGTGTTCAATACCTTTATATATTTCATTATGTTCATCGGCAAGATGGCTGTTCCACTCTTCATATTCGCCATTATAGTAGATAGTTTTTAAAGTATCTATATTATTAAAGGTAGAATATTCGATATAATGAAGTGATACTGGCAAGGTAATAGCAGTTAAGTTATAACCATTTAATTGATGATTAAAGAGAGTTTCTGTTCCTTCGTCAAGAACGAGATGCGTAATATCTTGTTTATTAGTGCCGTTTAAAAACGTAATGTTTGAAGCCCCGTAATTTATTTGCGAATCGTTAACAACAAACCATTTTCCAACCGTGCCGTCGTAATTGATATTAGCGTTGATTGATTCATAACCGTTATAACTAATGCTTTCAATACCGTTATGAATATTGTAAGCGGTAAAATCTTTCCAGAAAGGCGAAGATATCGACATAATTTTAGTGTTTTCGTTAACTGTAAACTCACAATTAGATTCTGGCTTAACGTGCCCGATTAAAGCAAGGTAAGGATTGCTTTGGTTCCCTAGATATAATCCGTTATTCAAATTCGTTGGAACGAGTGCGGTGCAACCGCTAAACGCATTAGAGTCTATCTTTTTAATATTGTTTGGAATAATAACGGTTGTAAGTGAAGTGCAATCTTGGAATGCGTTAACTTCAATTCCATCACAGTTTAATATTGTAACTTTTTCAATATTTTTCAAGCCCGCATAACCTTCTACCATTTGAGAGTTAGGGTTGCTACCAACAATGGTTATTTCTTTAAGCGTTGCAGGGACAACTTCGTTAGATACGTAAGATTGTTTATTTGTAAATAAACTACTAATATATTGATTCGCATTTTGAACGGTAAGGTGTTTAACGTTATTACATCCCATTAAAATAGCGGTGCTATAAGAATTTTTAGAAATGGTTACGGTTTCAAGCGAAGTGCAGTCTTTAAAAGCATAACTTTGCAAAGTGGTGTTTAAAGGAACGGTTACAGTTTCAAGAGTTTGGCAACCTTCAAAAGCGTATTCGCCGATAATATAAAGGCTTTCTGGAAGGGTAATAGTCTCAATCAATCTACAATTTTTAAACGCTTCTTTATAAATATATTCAATGGTTGAAGGTATAGTAACGCTCGTAAGCGAAGTGCAACCTTTAAACGCTTTTTCATCAATTATTTCACAGCCCTCAGGTAACACTATCGTTTTAAGAGCAGTACAGCCTTCAAATGCAGACGCGCTAATTGTTTTAATAGTATTAGGAAGTACTATCGTTTCAAGCGTAACGTTGTTTTTAAACGCGTTTTCGCCAATTTGTGTTATAGGTAAGTTTTCATACGTTTGTGGCATTATTAAGTTGGCGGTAGTGCCTTTATAAGAGTGCAACTTTGCTTCGTTAGTGTTAAAATAATTAAAGTTGTAGTTAGAAAGAGTAAATTCTACGGTTTTTTCTAAAATGCTTATCGTGTAATGAGTTTCTTCACCGTCAACTTCTACGGTGTAAGCAGGGTCGGTTATAGCAGGTAAAGGAATTTCGCCGTTAGGATATTCGGAGTTAACGTATAAGTTTCTATTGCCCGCCCAGTTTTTACAGTCTTCTCTACCACAGTTAAATTCTACGTAGCCGTTGTAATTTAATTCTTGGACAGGAAGGCTTATATAGCGAACGTCGCCAACAACGTGCCCCTTAGGAATAATGCTTGAAGGTGTTAAAACTTCGTTGCAAGTTTCGCAAACAACTTTGTCTGTTTTACCATCTTTGGTGCAAGTTGCTTCGTAACCTGGCTCAACGTGTTCTTTATGCCCCAAAGGCGGAACAACAATTTCGTCTTGCTCATAACAAACGGAGCATTCTACTAACTGTATGCCACTTTCCGTGCAAGTAGCCGTGCTCTCGCCAATAAGATGGTCAAAACTATGGCCGTTTTTTTCGCACTCACTAAGCGGAGGCTCTGAAGTACAGGCGGTTAAGCCTGCGCCTAAGCAAATGCCAAGTAGTGCAATTGTTAAACCTTTTTTAAATTTCATAACAAACTCCTTTCATCATTTACAATGAAATAATATATAAATTAAGTATATTATAAGGGGTGGGGGAAAGTCAACAAAAATTTTAAAAATGATAAAGCGAGGCACTAAAATGCGCGCAAAAGGCGCATTAAATTACGCGTATTGACAAAAGTTGTAAATAAATGCTAAAATAAAAGCATTATAATAATATGGTAGGTTAAAAAATGCAAAAAGTTAAAAAGAATTTGCCTTTAATTATAGGTTTAATAATTTTTATTGCCGTGTTTTCAGTTTGCACGGTTTACGACTTTCAAATTAGTTTATTTTTAGTTGATTTAAAAGACGGCGAGTATTTATCAACAAATATTTTTGGTAGAATATTTGAAGTTATAGGCGAACTTCCCGTTTACTTATTTATGGCGTTTGCGTTTGCCGTTTTAGTTAGAAAATTCGGTAATTTTAAAGGTAAAATCGCTTTCGTTTTACTCTCGATTTTATGCGCTATAATTTCGGTTGTCGGCTACTTTTTAGCGTTAAACGAAGGTTTTAATTATATTTTTGAATACGCTGGGCTTAAAGAGTTATTAGGCGACGTTTTCTACGATGAAATTGCATATTTTGCCGTTTCGGCAGTTGCTTACTTTATAACTTTTAAAATAGTAAACAAACTATCTACAACTGCAGTAAACGCTTTAACCGCGTTTGCCATTATAGTTATTTTAACGGGCGTTATTTCGCAAGTTGCAACTAAAATTGTTAAAGAGTTTGCGGGCAGGGCAAGGTATAGAATGATGCACCTTGTTACAACGCTTACCGGTGAAGACGCGTTTAATTACTACACCCCTTGGTATAAGTTTAATATGGATGCAAAAGTTTCAAGCGAGTGGCTCGCACTTGGCGTTCCTAAAAACGGTTTTAATTCGTTCCCGTCAGGCCATACGAGCGCGGGCGCAACCACGGTAGTTTTATTAGCACTTCCTATGCTTTTTTCTAACCTTAATAGCGTTAAAGGAAAGGTTGTTTGCTACGGCGTTGGTTTAGGTTTTCCGCTTTTAGTTGCGCTTTCAAGAGTAGTAGTTGGCGCGCACTTTGCAACCGACGTTTTAGCGGGCTTTGCCATAACTTTATTAACTTACTTTATAGTAGTTGCAATTTTTACAAAAACAAAACTTTATAAAATTTTAACACAAAATTAAAGAGCCTATTTAGGCTCTTTTTTAATCTTCATAAATATCAGTAACGTTAGGTATTATATCTTTTAACGGAACATTATCTATATAAGCATTTTCTAACAAATCTTCAATTGTATTATACTCAATATCGTTAAAAGTGTTAGCACAAACTACACCTTTATTATTATATACTACGCCAACATTATATTTTTTTCTTTGTAAATAAATACAAGTTCAGCACCAACGTTTAATATACTTTTAAAAATCTCAATTTTTTCCATTTTTCAAACTCCTGCTTTTCACTTTTCGTTTATTTTGCTTCTGGATTCTAAAAACGATATTATTTTCAGACTTATTGAGTTTAGAATCTAATCTTATTATTTTATTATCTTTAAGCAAAAAAGGAGGTTAAAGCGTTATGATAGAACTCCAACTTTTACTCATAACATTACAAATAGTTTACGCTATATTGCTTATCTCAAAGGACTTTAACCACCTTTCGCAAGTAGTATAGCATATAAAAAACTACTTTGTCAATTGCCCCAAAGCCACTACCCCCCGGTTTTGAGTAAAGAGATATAACTATAATTAAAAAAGATAGTTTTACTTCGCCTAATGTTAGACATAAAAACAAAAAGAAAGTTCCTAGGTTAAAAGGTAGGAATAAAAAAATGTTCCTATGCTACGAGCATAGGAACTCACATCATCACTAACCAAGGTGAAGTACGGTCTTATTAAGACAATATTATTATATGCAATTTTAATAAAATTGTCAACTAAAAATTAAATGTTGCTTATAAAGAGCCAGTTTAGGCCCTTTAAAAAATATTTTACATAAATAGTTGATTTTTTTGTAATTATTGCATATAATAATAGTAGAAACCTAAGCATTACACAATTTGTGTTAATGGTTTCTAACCTCAACTGGTTACAGTTGTTGTACGACAATCAAAAGATTGTGCGTTCGAGACAAGCAAAAATTGCTTGTCTTTTTTCTTTATTTTTTATAAATATTAAAATATACACTTTTTCATAAATCTGAATATAATACGTCGTAATTCATATATCTCTTTACCTTTTTATTTATTTATGCTATACTACTTACACAAAATCGTAGGGAGTATAACGATATGAATTTTTACGAATGGGTTGTTCAAAGTATAAAAGCAGATGAATTAAAATGGAATTGTCCATCAAGACTTTGCATAAATCCCAAAAAAGAAAGAGAACTTAAAGGGAAAACCTTTGAGCAAGTTAAAAAAGAAGCGTCTAAATATGGCTTATATTTAACTTGGAATGATAATTATGAAATTTGCTATGATACACATCCTTATATATTTTCATTAGCACCATTAGATAAATATGGTTTTCCGATTAAAAAGCATTTCTAACCACTCTTTTTAAGGGTGGTTATTTTTTTATTCTAAAACGGCAAGCCGTCTTCTTCTAACATTTCGGTCATTGTAACTTGACCCAATTTTAAAGTTTCCGGCTTAACTTCGCCAAATGCGTCACAAATTAAACTTGAAACTACTTTAACGCCTGACAATTCTTTTCTATATTTTGCAAATATATTTGACATAAAAAACTCCTTATGATAAAATTAAATTACCGTAGGCACCATGGAGTGCCATCTATAGCGATTGCGTATAGACAAGCAAGAACGTAACGGTGGAAGGTTTCGCCATAGAGCGAAATGGCGTAGACTTGCTATTATAACCGTCCTTTTAGGGCGGTTATTTTAGTTGACAATTTTATTAAAATTGTATATAATATAATTAGTTCGTTAGAACACACAGGTCGACCGTAGAAGTGGTCGGCCATTTTTTATTTATTTAAATATTTTTTATCAATTTTATCATCTTTAACTTTTGCCAATTTTTTTCTATATTTTGCAAAAATATTTGATATAAAAAACTCCTTATGATAAAATTAAATTACCGTGAACACCTACAGTGAGTGTTAGCTATAGCGATTGCGTATAGACAAGCAAGAACGTAAGGGTGGAAGCTTTCATCTTAGAATGATTGGCGTAGACTTGCTATTATAACCGTCCTTTTAGGGCGGTTATTTTAGTTGACAATTATTATAAAATTGCATATAATAAACGTATAGAAAGTGTTTGGCTCGGTGTTGTGATATCACTTCGTCCTTGTAGCCCCCACCCAAAGAGCCTCAAAAGAGGCGGTGGCACTTTCTTTTATTTTTGCAATAAATATTGAAATATACAAAATAATGTTTTATATAAATAGTTGATTTTTTTGTAATTATTGTATATAATAATATTGAAAGTTGGTTAAAACTATTTAAAGGTTAAAATACCAAAGTAATTTGTGTTGTTAAAGCGACGGGACGCTTATAAAAAATATCTACGAAACCTTAAATAAAACCAATAAAAAAACACGGAACTGTAATCCGTGTTTTTTCTTTTTTATAAACATATTAGGCTTAGGTTTCAATTTGCTCATTTCATCAATATAAAATGACCGACTAGAAAACCAACCCGACCATAATTTGAAGCCTTTAGTATCTTTTATAGGTATAATTTTCCCAGAACGAATTTTTTGTAATTAGTATTACAATATACAATTTTAACAGAAAGTTAAAAACACTTATCAAACACTTGACATTTTTTATTATAATATTTATAATAAATAAAAATTAGTTATCTTTAAGCGCGATACCGTGATATCGGCAAGGTAAATTCGTATAGTTTTTTAACTGTGCTCATTACGCTTGCCTTCATTTTGGGCAAGCGTTTGTTTTTAGGGAATTATGAAGGTTTTAAACGTAAGAGAATTTATTAAGCAAAATAACGAATACGCCAATTTATTAAACCCTATTATATCGCAAAAAAATTGCGATAATATTTTTGTTTTTCCAGGATTTTGTGACGTGCACGTGCATTTTAGAGAGCCTGGATTTTTTTATAAAGAAAACATTAAAAGCGGTAGCCAAAGCGCGGCGAGGGGCGGATACACTTGCGTTTGCACAATGCCTAACCTTAACCCCGTGCCAGACAGTTACGAAAATTTAAAACTTCAATTAGATATAATTGAGCGCGATAGCGTTATAAAAACTATACCGTACGCGTCAATAACTAAAAATCAACAAGGCGTAGAGTTAAGCGATTTTGAAAATTTAGCGCCGTACTCCATTGCTTTTTCCGACGACGGCAAGGGCGTGCAAACTCGCTCCCTTATGAAAAGTGCAATGTTCAAAGCAAAAGCACTTAACAAAATGATAGTTGCGCATTGTGAAGACAATTCGCTTTTAGACGGCGGATATATTCACAAAGGCGAATACGCTTTTAAAAACGGGCATAAGGGAATTTCAAGCGAAAGCGAATATATGCAAATTGCACGCGACGTTGAACTTGTAAAAGAAACGGGCGTTAAATACCACGTTTGCCACGTTTCAACAAAAGAAAGCGTTGAAGTTATTAGAAACGCTAAAAAACAAGGCGTTAATATAACTTGTGAAACCGCTCCGCACTATTTAGTATTAAACGATAGTATGCTTAAAGACGAAGGCAGGTTTAAAATGAACCCGCCAATTCGTAGTGAAGATGATAGGCTTGCTTTAATAGAAGGTATAAAAGACGGAACTATCGATATGATAGCAACCGACCACGCTCCGCATTCTAACGAAGAAAAGTCTAAAGGCTTAAAAGGTAGTTTAATGGGTGTAGTAGGTTTAGAAACTTGCTTCCCCGTGCTTTACACTCATTTAGTAAAAACCAACGTTATAACACTTGAAAAGTTAATTGAGTTACTCACAATAAACCCGCGTAAAAGGTTTGAAATTGAAAGCGAACAAGGCTTTACGGTATGGGATTTAAGCGAAAGTTATAACGTAGACAGTTCAAAATTTTTAACCAAAGGCCGTAGCACGCCGTTTGAAAACTGCAAAGTTTTTGGCAAGTGCTTGCTTACGGTTTACGATAACAAAATAGCGTACAAAGAATAGGAGGAAATTAAAATGACAAAAAGAACGGATATTAAAAAGATTTTAATTATAGGCTCAGGTCCTATAGTAATAGGTCAAGCGGCGGAATTCGACTATGCTGGAACGCAAGCGTGCCTTGCGTTAAGAGAAGAAGGTTACGAAGTAGTTTTAGTAAACTCTAACCCTGCAACTATTATGACTGACACTACTATTGCAGATAAAGTGTATATGGAGCCTTTAACGCTTGAATACGTTGCAAAAATTATTAGGCACGAGCGTCCAGACGCTATACTTCCGGGTATTGGCGGTCAAACGGGCTTAAACCTTGCTATGCAACTTTCTAAAAAAGGCGTTTTAAAAGAGTGTAACGTAGAACTTTTAGGAACGAGTAGTGAAAGTATTGAAAGGGCGGAAGATAGAGAACTCTTTAAAGAACTTTGCCAAAGCATAGGCGAGCCTACAATTCCTTCCGAAATCACTTATAGTCTTGAGGAAGCTAAGGAAGCAGCAAAGAGAATCGGATATCCCGTAGTTCTCCGCCCTGCATTCACGGTCGGCGGTACCGGCGGCGGATTTGCCGCAAACGAGGAGGAGCTTGTTGAGATCGGTATGAACGGATTTGCTCTCTCCCCCGTTCACCAGGTTCTTATTGAAAAGAGCGTTAAGGGATATAAGGAGATCGAGTTCGAGGTTATGCGCGACTCAAAGAACAATGCGATCACCATCTGCGGTATGGAAAACA
>JAZUAJ010000007.1:0-87560 GCA_045637905.1 Christensenellaceae bacterium
ATTTCTTTTCTTTGTTCTTGCGTGTATTTGTTAAATTTTTGTCCTTTTTTTGCCATAAAAAACCTCCTATGAAAATTATATCATAGAAGGTTTTTTAATTAGCCTTTTTTATTGTGTGAACTAAATGGGGTTCACTTCAAAGATAGCCTTTAATTTATTGTCTATTTTTTAGTTAAGCCCGAAATTGTTTTTTTGTTAAGCCTAAATAACATATCTAAAATATGAGAATCGGCAAGGGCAATGGTAATCATTAACAAGCCGTTTTCCCAATGTTCTTTTGTAAATACGTTTTCAAGTTCAAAGAAGTTAAAGCCTATAAGATTAGTGGTGTCAAGTAAAACGAGCATCCAAAATACTACGGCAAAAGCAACAATTATCATAAGTATTGCTCTTAAAACGTTATACGGCTTACATATTTTATATAAAAATATTGCACCGCCAACCGTAAAGCCTACAACTTGCATAGTCGTTGACATTAAGTTGGAATTAAATATTCCAAACAAATTAAAGAACCTAACAACAAAAACGTTAAGTAGCATTATAATTGCGCCGGGTATAGCACTACTAAATATTGAACCCAAAAAGTCGCCTTCCACTCTCTTTTCGTTTGGTTGAAGTGAAAGTAGGAGCGAAG
The DNA here is from genome assembly GCA_045637905.1 of Christensenellaceae bacterium. Taxonomy (GTDB): domain Bacteria; phylum Bacillota; class Clostridia; order Christensenellales; family Borkfalkiaceae; genus HGM11412. The sequence continues at coordinate 635 of JAZUAJ010000007.1, forward strand.
CAAAGCCGATAACGAAAATTTCAAGCATAGTAAGCATACCCGAATTAAACGGAAACGCCGTGTCTAAAACTACGGAAATAAGGGCAAGCAACGAAATAAATAACGTTTTCATTAAGAATAGCGACGACGACGTTTTAATATTGTTAATAACGCGCCTACCTTCTTGAACTACTTTTGGCATTGAGTTAAAGTTATTGTCGGCAAGTACTATGTGCGCAATATTTTTAACACAGTCTGCCCCCGATGCTACCGTTATAGAACAGTCTGACTCTCTCATTGCTAAAATATCGTTAACGCCGTCACCCGTCATAGCAACGGTGTGGCCAACTCTTTTAAGAGCTTTAATTAAAACGGCTTTTTGGTCTGGCGTAACTCTGCCAAACACGGTGTATTTATTAGCAATAGACGCTATTTCTTTATTTGATAAGCCTTCTAAACTAATCCAGTTAGAAGCGTTTTCAATACCCGCGCGCTTTGCAATTTCGGAAACGGTTATAGGGTTATCACCCGAAATTACTTTAACTTGCACGTCGTTATTTTTAAACCATTTAATTGTTTCAACGGCTTCGGGTCTAATATTATCTGCCAAAACTATTAAAGCAATAGGTTTCATAGTGGACGGCAATTTTTCTTTTGCCGTTATGCTTGCGGTAGAGTGGGCAAGTAGCAACACTCTATTTCCTGCAATAGTATAGCGGTCTATTATTTGCTTAATATCTTGCGGAATTTCGGAAAGTATAAACTCAGGCGCGCCTATCGCGTAAGTGCCAAGGTTTAAAAACGTAACCGCGCTAAACTTTCTTTGTGAAGAAAAAGGAAGAGTTTTAATTGCCGTAAAATCATTTTCGGGTAAATAGTGCGCTCTTAATGCAGTTGCCGTTTGGTTATGGTCGTCTAAAATATTTTCCATATTGCCAATAATATCTTTAAGCGCGTATTTATGGCGTTCCGCAAGTAAAATTTCTTCTTCTATTTTCATTTTACCGTCGGTAATAGTTCCCGTTTTATCAAGACATAAAACGTTTACGCGCGCAAGCATTTCAAGTGAATACATATCTTGCACGAGCGTATTATTTTTAAATAACCTTATTACGCCAAGCGAAAGGGCAATGGTTGTTAAAAGCATAAGCCCTGCAGGTATCATGCCTAAAACTACCGAGCAAGTTTTTGTAACGACGTAAAGTGGAACGTTGGCTATACCTTCTACAAGCGCGTTTTTATAGTTTACTAAACCTATGCCTATTGCAATAGGAACAATTAAAATACCAATAATTTTAATTATCCAGTTAAGCGTGCTCATAAGTTCGCTATGTGGTTTTTTAAACTTTTTAGCCTTTGCGGTAAGTTTTTGAACGTAACATTCCGAACCTACTTTATCCGCCCTTGCATAGCAAGCACCGCTTGTTACGAAACTACCTGCCATTATAGTTGAACCCGCTTGTTTTTTAACGGCAACGGATTCGCCCGTTAAAAGCGATTCGTTAACTTCCATATAACCGTCTAAAACGGTTGCGTCAACTGGAATTTGGTTGCCCGTAACTATTTTAAAGATATCGTCTAAAACGACTTCGCTTGAAGGAATTTCTTGTTCCTTACCGTCACGCACAACGACGGTTGTAGGCGCTTGTAAAATAGAAAGTTTTTCAACCGATATTTTAGCGCGAATTTCTTGAATTATGGCTATAATAAGATTAAGTGTGAACGGCAAAATAAACGTGAAGTTTGCTATGCCGGGTTTTACGGTAAAATAAGCAATAAGAACTAAAACGCAAAGCAAGTTAAAAAACGTAAAAGTGTTGCTAACGATAATTGAAAAAATCGATTTGCTATACTTTTCCGTTACCAAATTTGAAAGCCCGTTAATATATCTATTTTCGGCTTGTTTTTCGGTTAAGCCAGCGTTTATAGGCGCGTTAATTCTAACCGCTTTATTTTGCGGAGTGCGCAAGCGTTTAGGCTTAATTTTTAACTTTTTCTTTTTAACTTGAACGCTTTCAACTTTTTTTAAGTTTTCGCTTTCCGTTACCGCAGTTTCTACTGCAACAACTTTTGCGCTTTCACTTTTTAAGTTTTCGCTTTCGTTTATTAAAGTAGATTTTTTTTGTTTCATTTTATCTTCCTTATGCCTTAGGTTTATTACCGTAATAAAAATTGTAACACGATATTACAATTTTTTCAATTATTTTTTGTGAATTTAGTTAATTTTTTATAGATATTTTTAAAAAATATATATAAACGGCGCTTTTTTCGTAAACAAATTGACAAAACGGCTATAAAATAATATAATAAAAAAAAGGACGAAAATTAAAAAAATTATGAACGAACAAATTAAAAAAATTAAAATTACAAGCGAAGTTGACGGTGTTTTAATTGCCGAAATTGAAAATTCCATTAAAAATATTAAAGGTGTTTTAGACGCTAAACTTGATATTGAAACGTCCGTTATAACTTACGTTTTAGATATGTGGGCAAGCGATTATGACGTTATGGTTTTAATAATGAACGTATTAGGCGATAATTTTAACCTTGAAAGCGAGCCTTATTTTGAAGAAGACGGCGAAGAAGAAAGCGAAGATATAATTTACGCGCCATCGTCTGAAGAAATTGAAGAAAGCGAAGAAGTTGAAATAGACGAAGAAACTGTAAAAAAACAAGATGCGCGCAAAGAAATTAAGTTTAAATTTATTGAAGTTGGCTTATCGTTATTGTGCGTAATAATAGGCTTAATATTAAACGCTGGTAACAAAACCGCGCATATTGCCCCTTATTTATACACAATAGCCTTTGCTCTTTCAAGTTACGACTTTATTTTTAGTACGGTATTAAACGTTATTAAAAAGAAGATAAATTTTGGTAGCGTTACGCTTTTAATTGCTTTAATTTCATCGCTAATTTTAGCAGTTCCACTTGGTGGCGCGCTCGTAATGATTGTTTACACTACAATATCTACTTTTTACGAACTTTTTAAATTTGACTTCGTTGAAAAGCACGGCTTTGATTTTAACTTAAAGGCAAGCGCTAAATTAAACGTAATAAGTGGCATAGTTTACGGCGCGGTATTGTTTATTTGCTTGTTTATTGCGTTTATAGTTCCTATCTTTTTAGGCGATTATAGCAACAATTTACTTATATGTGCCGAAAAAGCAACGGCAATTTTATTAGTATTTGCGGTAACGCCGTCACTTTTCTATATTCCACTTAGTTTTGCGCTTATCTACGCTCAAGCGGTTAAAAACGGCACTAAAATAGCAGGCGAAGAAACTTATAAAAAGTTAGCAAACGTTAAAAAGGTTGCATTTTTAGGTCAAAACGTGTTTTTAAATGATGACGGCTCTTTAAAAGAAAACGCGCTTGGTAGCGTTATGGAACTATACGATGCTAAAATTGAAGAAACCGTTTTACTTTCTAAAAAATCTAAAGAAGAAACTTCAAAATTAAGAAAAGAACTTTCTATAATAAAATCTGTTTCTAATTTAAGCGATAGCCAAAAAAATGACGAAGTTATCGCTCTTAACGGTGGTGTTTTAGCGGTTGGCAATTTAAAAACAAATGCAAGCGTAACTCTTTCGCTTAGCGAGAAACCCGATTTTGACGTTTGCGTTATAGACGGCAATCTTAAAAAAATTCCTTTCGTTATAAAACTTTGCAAGCGTTTTAAATCAATTGTTATTCAAAACGCGGTGCTTTCGCTTTTAACTAAAATCGTTGCTGCAACGCTTTGCGGTTTTGGTGTAATTACGAATTTGGCGGTGGCGGTAATTCCTATAATGGCGGTTGAAATTTTAACCGTTTTAAACGCCGTTAGAAACAATTTAGAAATAATTTAAAAAAATAAAAACACTTTGCGAATTTTTTGCAAAGTGTTTTTTTATTGTGTAATTTTAAACTATAACGTTTACAAGCCTTGATTTAATAACGATAACTTTTTTAACGGGCTTACCGTCAATTATCGATGCTATTATGCTGTTTTTAAGTGCAATTTCTTCAATTTCTTTATCAGTTGCGGTTGAACTAACCATAATTTTTGCCTTAACTTTACTGTTAATTTGAACGGCAAGTTCAATTTCGTCTTTAACAAGTGCGCTTTCGTCAACAACAGGGTAAGCGTTTGTAAAAATTGACTTTTTGTTTCCGCAAATAGACCAAAGTTCTTCGCTAAAATGCGGTGCAAAAGGAGCAAGTAAAAGTAAAAGCGAGTTAACGCATTCTTTTAAGAAAGCAACGTTTTTAGTTGATTGTTCTTTCGCGTCGTATTTATAAAGAGCGGTAACGTATTCCATAAGGCGGGCAATAGCGGTGTTAAACGAGAAGTTTTCCATATCTCTATCAACGTTTTTAATAGCGTAATGCCTTGCGTAGTTTAATTCCTTTTCGTCTGCGCCAATAGAATTTACTTTAGTGTTTTTATAATCGTTTACGGTAGTAACTAATTTTTCAATTCTATCCATAAACTTAGAAATACTCTTTATGCCACCGTCGTTCCAAGGACCGCCTTCGGTATAAGAGAAACCGAACATTAAATACATTCTAAACACGTCGCTACCGTATTGTTTAACGTAATCGTCTGGCGAAATAACGTTTCCGCGAGATTTACTCATACGGTTGCCGTCTGGCCCTAAAATAACGCCTTGGTGAACGAGTGATTTAAAAGGCTCGTCAAAGTTAAGATATCCCATATCTCTTAAGGCTTTGGTAAAGAACCTTGCGTATAAAAGGTGCATACAAGCGTGTTCAGCACCGCCAACGTACTTGTCAACGGGGAGCATTTGGTTTATAAGTTCGCTATCGAACGCTTGCTTTGAGTTGTGCGCGTCCGGATATCTTAAAAAGTACCAACTTGAACATACGAAAGTGTCAAGCGTGTCAGGGTCGCGCTTAGCGTCCGCTCCGCACTTAGGACATTTGCAGTTCATAAATTCTTCGCATTTAGCAAGTGGAGATTTTCCGTCAGGCTTAAATTCAACGTTGTACGGAAGTTTTACAGGCAAGTCTTTTTCTGGAACGGGAACTATACCGCAAGTAGGGCAGTAAATAATAGGAATAGGTGCGCCCCAATATCTTTGGCGTGAAACGAGCCAGTCGCGAAGCCTATAATTTACTTTAAACGCGCCCGAATTTTGCTTAGCAAGGTCGGTTAAAATCTTTTTGCGCGCTTCTTCGCAAGTTAAACCGTCGTAATCAACGCTGTTTACTATAATGCCTTCTTCAACGAAAGGCAACTCGTCGTTTACACCGTTTACGCCTTTAACAACGCGTGTAATATCTAAGCCGTACTTATTTGCAAACACAAAGTCGCGCTCGTCGTGAGCGGGAACGCCCATTACGCAACCCGTGCCGTAAGAATATAAAACGTAGTCGGAAATCCAAATAGGAACTTTCTTGCCGTTTACAGGGTTTATACAGTACGCGCCCGTAAATACGCCCGTTTTTTCTCTATCAAGCGAAAGCCTTTCAATTTCTTTTGCTTTTAAAGTGTTTTCAATATACTCTAAAACTTCTTTTGACTGTTTTTTAGTCATAAGTTTTTTAACGAGTGGGTGTTCAGGTGCTAAAACGACGTATGAAACGCCAAAAACCGTGTCGGCGCGGGTAGTGAAAACTCTAAACTCGTCTTCACCGTTTTCGCACTTAAATAATATTTCACCGCCAATAGATTTGCCAATCCAGTTCTTTTGCATTGCTTTGGTTTTAGACGGCCAGTCTAAATTGTCAAGCCCTTGTAAAAGTTCTTCGGCATAGTCGGTAATTTTAAAGAACCATTGAGTTAAGTCTTTTTGAATAACTAAATTGTGGCATCTTTCGCAAGTGCCTTGAATAACTTGTTCGTTGGCAAGAACCGTTTGGCAACTTGGACACCAGTTTACGGGCGCTTCTTTTCTATAAGCAAGCCCGTGGTTGTATAATTGTAAGAAAATCCATTGCGTCCACTTGTAATAGTCTGGCATACAAGTTTTAATTTCGTGCGACCAGTCAAACATAGCACCCATTTCACGCAAAGTGTTTTCCATCGTTTCCATATTAGTTACGGTAGAATCAAGTGGGTGAATACCCGTTTTAATAGCGTAGTTTTCTGCTGGAAGACCGAACGCGTCAAACCCCATAGGTTGAAAAACTTCGTAGCCTTTCATTTTTTTGTATCTTGCAAAACTGTCGGTAGGGCCGTAGTTGTACCAATGGCCAACGTGAAGTTTAGCGGCAGACGGATAAGAGAACATTTCAAGAGTATAATACTTTTTTGAAATATTCTTTTTGTCAAAATAATGGGCTTTATCTTTTTCCCATTTAGCCTGCCATTTTTTTTCAATAAGTTTCATATCCATAAAAGGACCTCCAATAGAACGCAAATTTGAGTTCAGTTTTTATAGTATATCACAAATAAAAAAATTTTACAAAGTAAAATATGGCAAAAAGTAAAAATATTTAATTTAAAGTTTTAAGCGATATAGGCATTGACAAATTTTTTCATTAGTTATACAATAAAACTATTAAAAATCAAGGAGTTTTTTATGTCAAAAATCATAACTATTAGTAACGGCGTTTTAGAAGTTTCCGTTTCAACTTTCGGTGCGGAAATAGTAAGCGTTAAAAAGGGCGGTAAAGAGCAAATTTGGCAAGGGGCGGAAGGCGTTTGGAGCGGGCACGCACCTATACTTTTTCCATTTTGCGGTAGGCTTGTAAACACTCAATATAAAATAGGCGGAAAGGTTGTTGAAAACGTGCCTATTCACGGTTACGCTAAAAGATATGAGTTTACGGTCGTTAGCGAAGAAAAAACTTCACTTTCACTACTTTTACAAAGTAGTGAAGAAATTAGAAAAATTTATCCTTTTAACGTTGATTTTAGAGTGTTTTTTAAGTTGGACGGCGATAGTTTAAAGGTCTACTATATGGTTGAAAACGTGGGCGATAAAACGGCTTATTTTAGCGTTGGTTGCCACGAAGCGTTTGCTCTTGACGGCAATTTTAGTGACTATTCTATTGAGTTTGAAAACGACAAAGATTTTATAGTATCAACGGGCTTAAAGTCTAATATGCTATCAAATATTAAATACAAATTACCGCTAACTAACGGTGTTTTACAACTTTCGCACTCACTTTTTAGCGACGATGAAATCGAGCGTGACGGCGGTGTTTACGCAACCGGCTCAATTTTACTTGAAAACGTAAACTCAAAGCGCGTAAATTTACTTAAAAACGGCGAAAAAGTGCTTTCACTTTATTATAACGACTTTGAAAATCTTGTTTTATGGACGGAAAAGTGCGCGCCGTTTATAGCCATTGAGCCTTGGAACGGGCTTCCTGATTTATTTGATACCGACGGTAATTTGGAAACTAAAAAAGGTATTTTAACGGTCGAAAAAGGCGAGCAAAAAACTTACTATCACTCAATAACTTTTGAAAATTAAAATTTAGCGTAATAACGCGCTAATAAAATTAAAAAATCCTTTGCAATTTAAGCAAAGGATTTATTTTTTATTATTTTATAATAAATTTACGGTAAACTCACAGTTTTCGCCGTTTTCAAGTTTTTTAACGGAGTTTTCAAAATGCTTTGGAATATAATCAAACTTGTAGTCGGGAAGTTTAAAGTAGTTAAGTTTAACCGCCTTTTGAACGAGTAGGTTAATTGCCGCGCCAACGTTTTCGTAACCGCTCTTTATAAACTTTAATTGAAGTTGTTTTTCAAAGAACGTAGATAAAGAAAGTTTTTGCTTGCAATCGGCAAAGCCGGTAACGGCAACGGTTGCGTTGGTTGATGAAACAGCGTCTATAGTGAGCGCGTCAACGTCGCTATCCGTAACGTAAATAACCTTAGGGCATTTTCTACCGCCCGTAATAGATAAAACGTTATTTTCAAGAGTTTTATCGGCTTTTAAGGTGTAATAAATGTCGGTTTTGTATGCAATACCAAGATTTTCGTTATTATTATCAATAATAACGGGAACTGCCTTATAATACATTACGAGTTGCGCTATAACGTTTGCAAGGTTAGTTCCGCCTATAATGGCAACGTAGTCGCCTTGTTTAACGTGGAGCGCGTCAATAACCGAAATTGCAAGTGAAACGTGGTAAATATAAAGCGCGTCACTTTCACTAACGGTTGACGGAAGTATATGAATATTATTTTTGCTAATAACTTGAAATTCCTTTAAAAACCCGTCGTTAAAAGGAACGTAGCCTTTTTCTTGGCTGTCCTCGGGAAGGTCAAAAGAGTTCATAGGCGCAAGGTAAACCTTAGTGCCTTTTACAAAGTAATTAGACTCTTGTATAGTTTCCGTAATTTGACCAACGGCAATAGTGGACGGCGTAAACGGGGTTTTTCTTTTAGTTTTACCCATATAGTCAAGCACGTCTTTACGGGAAACGTAACATTTGGTTATTTTAACTTTAACGTCGTCTACGTTTTCTAAATTTATAGTTGAATTAACTTTTGTAATTTCTTTTTTATTAGTTACTTGCCAGTTTACCATAATTTTCCTTTCAATAAATTATATACCACTTAATTTATTTTTGCAACTAAAAACGCAATTTATTTTTTTCTTTACAAATTTCGCCCGTACTTAATTAAAGGTAAAAATAAAAATATAGCGATTATTTTTTAAATAAAAACAAAAATTTTACTTATAAGACGCTTTAAAATGTTGACTTAAAAAGAATTTTAATATATAATAGCAAAGAAATAAATTTTACGAGGTGCTAATTATGAAAGATAATATTCATCCAAATTATAAAATCGTAGACGTACAATGTGCTTGTGGCGCATCTTTCCGTACAGGTACAACTAAGAATGTAGATTTAATTAAGATTGATATTTGTTCTAAATGCCACCCATTCTTTACAGGCAAGCAAAAACTTGTTGATGCTGGTGGTCGTGTTGATAAATTTAAGAAGAGATACGGTATTTAATTTATCTAAAACAATACCGTTTTAGGTATGTTTACGGCGTCAAGAATTTTTCTTGGCGCTATTTTATTAAAAAGGTATATGGTCTATGAAAAACTGTAAGCAAAAAAGAACGTCAATAGGCGGGCAAGCGGTTATTGAAGGCGTTATGATGCGCGGTAAAACGGCAATGGCAACTGCAGTTAGGGCGGAAAACGGTCAAATTTTACTTGAAACAAGTAGAATTAGTCAAAAAACTACTAAAAATAAGTTTTTAAAATTACCTATTGTTCGCGGTGTGGTTGCATTTTTTAGTTCGCTTGTTTTAGGCACAAAAACTTTAACGCGTTCCGCATCTGTTTTTGGCGAAGAAGAAACTTCTAAATTTGATAAGTTCGTTGAAAAAAAGACTGGTATAAGCGCAAGCGATTTTGCCGTATTTATTGCGGTTGCGCTCGGGCTTGTGCTTTCGCTTTTTTTGTTCTTTTTTTTACCGCAATTTATTTGCGACCTTTTACCTTTTAAATCAAACGTAAGTTTAGGCTATTTTTTAGTTGAAGGCTTAGTTAGAATTGCAATTTTCGTTGTGTATATACTTTTAACGTCTTTAATAAAAGACGTTAGGCGCACGTTTATGTATCACGGAGCGGAGCATAAAACCATTTCTTGCTATGAAAGCGGTAAAGAATTAACCGTTGAAAACGTAAGAACTTGCACGCGCGTTCACGATAGGTGTGGAACAACCTTTATGTTTTTAGTTATGCTAATTAGCATACTCGTTTTTTCCGTTGCAAACGTGTTTTTACAAAAACTTGGCGTTACTTTTACGGGAATAACGGGCAAACTTTTAAGGTTTTTAGTTAAACTTTTGCTTCTTCCTTTCGTTAGCGGAATTTCTTATGAAATTTTAAAACTTTTATCAAAAACGCAAAGCAAATGGGTGTTAATTTTTAAAGCCCCCGGCTTACTTTTACAGCGCATAACCACGCGCGAGCCAAACGACGATATGATAGAAGTTGCCATAACCGCCTTTAACAAAGTTTTGGAAATGGACGAAAATCAAGATATTGCGCCCGTTAAATTTAACGTTTTTGGCACGACTGCAACTCTTTTATCAAAAGTAACCGCAATATTAAAAGACGGTAAGGTTGAAGATTTGGTTGACGGCGAGTGGATAGTTTGCCGTGCTTTAAATATTAAGCGAACTAAGTTGGGCGATAAAACAAGGCTTGTAACCGAAAGTGAGTATAAAACGGCAATAAACTACGCTTACGAAAGAGCAAAAGGAGTTCCGCTTGCATACGTTTTTAAAGACGCTAATTTTTACGGCTTTAAAATAAACGTAAATGAAAACGTTTTAATACCGCGCCCTGAAACGGAAGAACTTTGCGCGTTAATTGTTAAGGAAAACGAAAGCGGTTTATCCGTATTAGATATGTGCACGGGTAGCGGTGCAATAGCAATAGCACTCAACAAATTAAAGGGCTTTAACGTAACCGCGGTTGACGTTAGTGAAAGTGCGTTAAATTTAGCAAAACAAAGTGCCGTAGAAAACGGTGCAAACGTAACGTTTATTCGCTCTAATATGTTTGAAAACGTTACGGAAAGTTATAATATTATAGTAAGTAATCCGCCGTATATAAAAACGGGCGACTTAACTTCGCTTCAAAACGAAGTTAAGAAAGAACCTTTTTTAGCGCTTGACGGTGGCGAAGACGGGCTTAACTTTTATAGAATTTTATGCGATAACGCTTGTAGCCACTTGCTTGACGGTGGCGCGCTTTATATGGAGTGCGGAATAGGTCAATCGGAAGATATTGTAAATATCTTCAATAGTTCGCAAAAATATTTAGATATCAAAGTTTTTAGTGATATTAACGGTGTAGATAGAATTATAAAGGTAGTAAAAAAATGAACAGTAAACTTGAAGCAATTTTAGAAAGGTACGATAAACTTAACGAACTTGTTGGCGACCCTGAAGTTATTCGCAACATTGACGAGTGGAAAAAGTACACTAAAGAACTTTCAAATATGCAAGAAGTAGTTGAAAAGTACAAAGAACTCAAAAAAGTTTTAACGGAAAAACAAGACGCTATAACTTCGTTTTCAGTAGAAACCGACCCTGAAATGAAAGCCTTTTTAAACGAAGAAATTTTATCTTTAAAAGAACGTGAAGAAGTTATTAACGGCGAGTTAAAAATTTTACTTATTCCTAAAGACGAGAACGACGATAAGAACGTTATTATAGAAATTCGCGCGGGCGCGGGCGGTGAAGAAGCGGCGCTTTTTGCTTACGAACTTTACCGTATGTACGTAAACTATGCCGACAAGCACAGGTTTAAAAGTGAAGAAATTGACTCTAACTTTACCGAACTTGGCGGTGTAAAAGAAGTAACTTTTTCGGTTTTAGGAAAGGGCGCGTACGCTAAACTTAAATACGAAAGTGGCGTTCATAGAGTTCAACGCGTTCCAGAAACGGAGTCGCAAGGTAGAATTCAAACGTCTACCGCTACGGTGGCGGTTTTACCAGAAGCCGAAGACGTAGAAGTTAAAATTGATGAAAAAGATTTAAAAATCGATACGTTTAGAAGTAGCGGTGCGGGCGGTCAACACGTTAACAAAACGGAAAGTTGTATTCGTATGACGCATTTGCCTACGGGTATTGTAGTAACTTGTCAAGACGAGCGCTCGCAAATAAAGAATAGAGAAAAGGCGTTAAAAGTTTTAAAAAGTAGGCTTTACGACTATTACAACACGCAATATCAAAAAGAATACGACGAAAATAGAAAAAGTCAAATCGGCACGGGCGATAGGTCGGAAAGAATTAGAACTTATAACTTTCCACAAGGTAGAATTACAGACCACCGCATAGGCTACACTATTTACTCGCTTGAAAACTTCTTAAACGGCGACATTGACGAAATGATTGAAATGCTTGCCATAAAAGATAGAGAAGCAAAACTTGCTAACGAAGAAGAATAAAACTAAAACCGCCTTTTTTACGGCGGTTTTCTTTTTTACAGTAAAATCATATATTTTTTAAAATATTAGCAAAAAATTTTTAAATACCTATTGAAAATTTGTTAAATATGTTATATAATAATAGTACTAAAATATTTAGGGGGATTTTCCTATGATTAACATTATTTACGGACCAAAAGGCTTTGGCAAAACTAAAATTATACTTGACCAAGTAAACAACGCGGGAGCAAATGCGAAAGGCAACGTAGTTTTTATTACCGACAAGCGTTTTTCAAGTGTAAATATTAACTTTAACGTAAGATGTGTTTATACAGAAGATTATAAAATTGAATGTGCTTGTGCATTTAACGGTTTTATTAACGGTTTACTTGCAGGCAATAGCGATATCGAATACGTGTTTATTGACGGGTTTAAGAGAATTATAGGTGCAGATTTAGAAGGCGCGGAAGACCTTTTTGAATCTTTTGAAAATTTACAAAAAGAATATCCTAACTTAAAATTTGTTGTTTCAGTTAGTTCAACGCGTGAAGATTTACCAGATTATATAGCAAAATATATTGACTAAAATGAGCAAATATATAAAATTATTTAATCAAACTATAAATATCGGCGGGTCGTTTTTACCTGCCGATTTTCCATATTTAAACGAGCAGTTTATATCTAAACTTTGCGAAAGCGATTTTTTAGAAAGAATAACTACCGTTTACGAGTTGATTGCAAATCGCAAACTTAAAAATAACGCGTTTAACGGCATTAAAAACGCGCAATATCCCGCATCGGTAGTTTCTGTTGACGACGGGCTTAATTTACTTGAACTTTTTGACGGTGATAGTGCCGATTATAGCGACTATATCTTTGATAAAAGCGATATTTTAGGCGAAGTTGCATCTTTAATTTCCGTTTTATATAGCGCGTATTGCGACCTTGTTGAAAGCGGGCAATTAAATTTAGGCGAAAACTTCAATATTAGTTTAACTCAAAGTGACGCTACTTTTATTTTAGCGTCTTGTATAGCAAAAAAAATGGGACTTCCTATTTCGGTTATTACGGTTGCAACTTTTAAACCGCAAAAATACACTTTTAAAGGCTTGTATTTTTTAGACTTTAACGAAAGCGAAATAGACGACGTTATTAGTGAATTTTTTGAAGAGTACGACTATCCTTTAGACCCAATTAGTGCCGAAAGTTTTATTCCACTCGTATCGTATTTAAACGATTATGACGACGATAATTTGTTTTTAATGCCTGCGCTTATATCGCCTTATAAATTTACGCGCAAAGTTTTAAAAGCAATAACGAATAAAAACGTGCTTGACGTAGTAAAAGCCGAGCGTTTACTTTATAACGAAACGGCGGTTGAAGTGCCAAACGCTATACAAAATAACAAATTTTTTGCAAAAAGGAATACGCTTTCACTTGAAAACGTTATTCAAATTTTAAAACTGTTTATTTAATTGATTTTTTTTAATATAGGTGGTATAATGTAATTTAATTACATTAAAAACACAAAATTCTTATTGAAAGGGTATTATGGAAGATAAAAAAACACTTTTTAGCGCCGTTCAACCAAGCGGAACTCCAACAATAGGTAATTACGTTGGCGCAATTAACAACTTTGTAAAACTTCAAGACGAGTACAATTGTATTTATTCTATTGCGGACCTTCATTGTTTAACCGTTAAACAAGACCCGCAAAGTTTAAAAAAGGCAACTTACGAACTTATGGCATTATATTTAGCGTGCGGTATTGACCCCGAAAAATGTATTATGTTCGTTCAATCGCACGTTCCTTGCCACGCTGAACTTACTTGGATTTTAAACACTATAACGTACCCGGGCGAACTTGGGCGTATGACGCAATTTAAAGATAAGTCGCGCACGCATCAAGATAACGTTAATATGGGGCTTATGGACTATCCCGTTTTAATGGCGTCAGACATTTTGCTTTATAACACCGCAGTTGTTCCCGTTGGTGCAGACCAAAAGCAACACATTGAACTCACGCGTGATTTAGCGCTTCGCTTTAACAATAGGTTTGGCGAAACTTTCACCGTGCCAGACGGTATTTTCCCTAAATACGGCGCAAAAATAATGTCGCTTAGCGACCCTACTAAAAAAATGAGCAAGAGCGATGAAAATATCAACGCTTACGTTTCTATGTACGACGATACCGACACTATTATTAGAAAGTTCAAAAAAGCCGTTACCGATAGTGATAATAAAATTGTTTTCGACCCACAAAACAAGGCGGGAATTAGCAATTTATTAACCATTTATTCGGTGTTTAGCGGAGTTTCTATTGAAGACGCGGTTAAGGAGTTTGACGGCAAAGGCTACGGCGAGTTTAAAATAAAGGTTGGCGAAGCCGTTGCGGAAGGTATTAAGCCTATAACTCAAAAGCGTTTAGAACTTTCTAAAGATAAGGCTTACTTAAATTCCGTTATGCTTAAAGGCGCGGAAAACGCTTACCGCATAGCAAATAGAACTTTAAGAAAAGTTTATAAAAAAGTAGGTTTATATAAGGCGGAAATATAATGTTTGGATATTTAAAGCCCGACAAGCCGTATTTATATTTAAAAGACGAAACTTTATATAACGCGCTCTACTGTGGAATTTGCAAAAGCATTAAAAAAACTTCGGGTAACGCTTCACGCTTTGCACTTTCTTACGACGTTGCTTTTTTATCGGCATTAACTCATAACGTTTGCGGAGTTGACGTTGACGTTAAAAGAAAGCGTTGCGTTGCGCACCCTATAAAGTCGCGCCCGATTGCAAGTGTAGATGAAATCTCTAAAAAACTTGCAAGTTTAAATATGATTTTGGCGCATTATAAACTTCGTGACGACGTTTTAGACGAGCATAAAGGCTCTTTTAAAAGCGCATTTATATCCAAAGGATATAAAAGGGCTAAAAAATTACAGCCTGAAATGGATAAAATTGTTTATGACGGGTATAAAAATTTATTAAGTCTTGAACAAAAGGGCGAAAAAAGCGTTGATATTGTTAGTGACTCGTTTGCAACTATGATGGCAAAAATATCTAACGTATTATTCGGCGAGTTTTCTACCGAATACACTTACAATTTAGTTTACGCTCTTGGCAAGTGGGTTTATTTAATTGACGCGCTTGACGATTACGATAAAGATATTAAAAACAAAAGTTACAACGTTTTTTATAACGCGTACGGTCAAAATAGTTACGCCGAATTTATAGAAAAAAATTCAAGCGAAATAGCGTTTATTTTTAATACGGTATTTACGCAAATTAGTGAAAATTATAAACAAATTCCTAAAAAATTTAACGGAGACCTTGTTGAAAACGTATTATTTAAAGGTATTCCTAAAACAACCGTTACAATACTAACCAAATTAAAAAAGAGTGATAAGGAGTGAGTTATGGACAGGTATTATAAAATTTTAAACTCAACTGAATTTGATAGTGACGAAGTTATTTTTAACAACTACACCACGCTTAAAAATAAGTATTTAGAAGATAGATTTTTAGAAGGCGAAGAAGGTAATATTGCTGCAAAAAAACTTACCGAACTTGAAATAGCGTATCAAGAAGTTTGCTCTTATAGAAGTCAATGTAAAGATAATAGAAGCGAAACGAGCTTATTTGTTGAAATTGAAAACGCAATAAGGGCGGGCAACTTGCAATTAGCGCAAGAAAAACTCGACCTTTTTGATGAAAGAGACGCCGAGTGGCACTACTATCAATCGGTAGTATTTTACAAAAAGAACTGGCTTAACGAAAGTAAAAAACAACTTGAAATAGCCATAAATATGGACGGAACTAACGAAAAGTATAAAAACGCTTTAAATAGGCTTAATGAACGCGTTAATTCTACTCAAAATATAAACCCTAACTGGAACAAGTCTGGTTCTTCACCATACGGAAAAGACGGTATTGGCGAAGAAACGCCTCAACTTGGCGGTAGTAGTTGCGCACAATGGTGTTGCGATATGATTATTTGTAACACAATTTTAAACTGTTGTTGCAATTGTAGATAGTTATGAAAAACGGCAAACTAATAGCGCTTTCTGCGCTTTCCACGGCTTTATGCACAATGCTTTTAATATTCGGGGCGTATTTTTCTACGTTTGACTTGTCTTGTTTATTTATGGCAAGTTTAGCGGTTATGCTACCGCTTTGTAAAAAGAGTTACAAAGGGGCAATACTAACGTATTTAGCGTCGCTTTTGCTTGCGCTAATTTTTGCAAGCAGTAACTTTACGGTGGTTGTGTGTTTTGCCGTTTTTTTTGGCTTGCATCCAATAGTTAATTACTTTTTAATATCAAAAAACGTAAAGCCTATTAGCCTTTTTACAATTTTAAAAGTAATATGGTTTGTAGGTTTAATGTTTATAATGTATTTTTTACTTAATATGTTCGTAGATATTCCCGAAATTATTAAGCCGTATATAGTTTACTGTTTAATTCTTTGCGGTATTATAGTAGGCTTTATTTACGATTTGTGTTTAATTAGATTTCAAATTATGGCTATAAAAATAATTGAAAGGCTTAAACTTTAACTTATGAAAAAGAACGATATTTTAAACGGTAAAATTTCATCAATAGGTTATAACGGCGAAGGCGTTGTAAAATTAGAGTGCGGAACAGTTTGTTTCGTGCCTTTTGCTTTATCGGGCGAAGAAGTGTCTTTTAAAGTTTTAAAGGTGGGCAAAAACGTGGCGTACTGCAAGTTAGAAAAAGTTTTAACGCCAAGTAGCGAAAGGGTAGAGCCTTTGTGTAGCGCGTTTAAAAAATGCGGTGGTTGCCAACTTCAACACGTAAATTATAAAGAGCAACTTAAAATTAAAAGCGATATTATAAAAGACTGTTTTTATAAAATTGCAGGGCTTAACGTTAGCCTTAATAACGCCGTAGAAAGTAGTGAAATTTACGGTTATAGAAATAAAATTCAATTTCCAATAAGAAACGTAAACGGCGAAAATAAAATAGGCTTTTTTGCGGAAAATTCACATAGAATAGTTGAAGTTGAAAGTTGCCCAATACAACAAGATGGGGCAAAAGATATTCTTTACTGTTTTAAAAAATTCGTTAGTGAAAACGGCGTTTCTTGCTATAACGAGCAAACTAAAAAAGGCGTTTTAAAACACGTTGTTATGAGAAGCGTTGGAAAAGCCGTTTCTATAATAGTGGTAATAAACGGAAAAACGCTAAAAAATATAGATAAACTAATAAAAATTTTACAGTCTAAATTTGAAAAGTTTTCACTTTTTATAAACGAAAATACGAGTGACGGGAACGCTATTTTAGGCGATAATTACGTTAAAATTTATGGCGAAGATTTTTATTACAACGAAGAATTCGGCATTAAATATCCCGTTATGTGCCAGTCGTTTATGCAAGTTAATAACGACGTAAAAACAAAACTTTACACGGCAGTTTTAAACGAAGTTAAACTCGTTAACGATTTAACCGTTATAGACGCGTACAGCGGTGCCGGCGTAATGACGGCTATGCTTGCAAAAAAAGCAAATAGGGCAATAGGTATTGAAATTGTAAAAGAAGCCGTTGAAAGTGCTAATATTTTAGCAAAAGAAAACGGCTTAGAGAGTAAAATGGAAAATATTTGCGCGCCTTGTGAAAGCGTTTTACCAAGCGTTATAAGCGAAGTTAGCAAAGGCGGAGGCAACGTTTTGGTGGTGTTAGACCCGCCAAGAAAAGGTTGCGATACAGCCGTTTTAAACGCAATATTAAAGGAAAAACCAAACCGCGTTATTTACGTTTCTTGTTCACCGCAAACCCTATCGCGTGACGTGGGCATTTTAGTTGGCTCGTTACGTTATGAAAACGGTCAACTTGTAAAATCAAGCGAGCAAAACGGAGTTTACAAAATTGAAAGCATAACCCCTTACGATATGTTTCCACAAACCAAGCACGTTGAAACACTTGTTTGCCTTGCTTGCAAGGCGTAATAAAACAAGTGTTTCTATTAAATAATGCTTGCATTATAAAATAGCAAAACGCTTGTTTTATTAGTTGTTGAAAACGGCTAAAACAAGTGTTTAAGTGTTTGAGTGTCCCGCCGGGTAGGCTAACATATATATTGCTTTGCAATATATATTTTCCACAAACCAAACACGTCGAGTCTGTCGTGTGTCTCACACGACGGCTCGACAATGAATTGCGCGAGCGCATGAATTGAGTGCGTTGCACTCATGAATTGGCTTCGCCATGAATTGCGCTGCGGCGCATTGGGGTTGCAATTCAATTCATGGAGCGAAGCGAGAAATCATGAAACACAGTTTCAATTCATGACACGAAGTGTCAAATCATTTAAATTATGAGGACTTAAAATGAAAGAAAACTTTTTAGTTGATTTGTCAAAGCAATTTGCTGTTGACATTGTCAATCTCTGTACCGACATGAAAGAAAATCGCAAAAGCAACGTACTGTTAAATCAGATTTTGCGTAGCGGAACGAGTATTGGTGCAAATATTCACGAAGCTAATTATGCCGCAAGTAAGGCGGACTTTATTAACAAATTTCAAATTGCCTTAAAAGAATGCTACGAAACAGATTATTGGCTCGGTTTGTTCAAGGATACGCACATGATAACCGAAGAAGAATACAAGGATATGTTCGCCAAGTGTAGCAAAATCCGCAAATTGCTTATCGCCTCCATCACCACCGCAAAGGACAAATGATATATTTTCCACAAAACAATCAAGTGTTTCTATTAGATAATGCTTGCAAAAAAGCGTTAAAAAAACTCTAAAATTTAATTAAAACGGAGAAATTTATGAGATTTTTAAAAGGTTTACTATCTGTTATAATAGTGCTTGCAATTATGCTTATTGGAATGCTATTAGAACTTGCCTTACTTGTTTTTTTAATTGAAAACCTTGTAATTAAAGGCGATTTTCTATTTTACGAGCATAGCGAACTTGCTTACTTTTTAATTGTTTTAGTTGCAATAATTCCGCCTGCCGTTTTAGCAAATTTCGTTTTATTAAAACTCAATCTTTTAACCCGTAGAAAACTTGAACAAAACAACGAACTATACTTATTTTGGAATAGGCTTGGAAAGTTTAAAATTTTATTTTTTATTGCTTATTTTATAGTTTTATATTGGTCGATAACGAGTGTAAACGTCGTTTACGAAGATAAAATAGTTGTAAAAAACTTTTACAATCCTATCGGCAAAACGTACTCTTATATAGACGTTACGGAAGTTGAAACGGGTTTTGGAAAAAGTAATTTTTCTTGCTCGGAAAAACGTGAAAAGGGAACTTTTTACTACGTTGTAAAATTCAAAGGTAAAAAAGTAGAGTTTTCTTCGCCTACGCCAAACGGCAAAATTGAAAGATATCAAACTGAAAGTTATTTAGAACTTGAAGAATTTGATAAAAAACTCGTTGAAATAGGCGTTAAAAAAACTTCGAGTGAAGAGTGTAGCGAGTTTTGTGATTTTGATAAAAGCATAGTAGAGCGCTTTTTAAGAATAATAAGAAATAAATAGTTACGTTTGCATTTTTGTTAATTTGGCTACGGTTACGAAGTTTGTGTAATTGACGGAAATAAAAAGCAAACCTTTAGCGTAAACTTAACAAGTAAAAATAAAACCGCAACGATTATAATTTAATAAAAAAGACTTCTCTTTTTTAGAGAAGTCTTTATTTTTTAGTGGCGTTCGTTGTGTAAGTTTTCGTGCGCGTGGTTTTCGTTATGCGAGTGGCTACAATGCGTGTGGCTATGCGCGTGGTGGCAATGAGAGTGAGAAAAAGAAACTTCGCTTAAAACGTTACAATTTGTTTCTTGGCAACTTTCTTCTTTTTCTTCAATTTCAATAGTTGAATGAGTAATGCCGTGTTCTTTTAATTCGTTTTTAACCGCTCGTTTTACAATGCTATCATATTTTTCTGTAACTAAATGTAGCGTTGCTATATAAACGCTTCCGTCAAGCGAAGAAAGGTGAAAATGGTGCACGTCAATAACGCCGTCAATACTCTTTAAATGCTCTAAAATTTCGGTTATAGGCACGTTTTTAGGCGTTTTAAGCAAGAATAAGTTAAAAATTGTTATAAGATTTTTAACGGCGTTTATTACAATAAAAGTTGCAACTATAATAGATAAAATTGGGTCTATAATATATAAAGCGGTAAACTTAATAATAATTGCGCCAACTAATACGGCAAACCAACCAAGCGCGTCTTCAAGCATATGTAAGTTTACTGCTTTTTGATTTAACGTATGCCCGCCGTGTGTAAAAAAGGTTGCAACTAAATTAACCGTTAAGCCAACAATTGCAAATATGAGCATACCATCGTGATTTATAACGGTTGGATTTATTATTTTTAACACGGCACTATAAATAACTATAACTGAACTTATTAGCAACGTTACGCTTGTTATAAGCCCGCCTAAAACTGAAAATCTTAAATAGCCGTAAGTGTAGGTTTCGTTAGGCTTTTTGCCACTTAATTTTTCTAAAAAATAAGAAATTCCTATGCTTGTTGCATCGCCAAAATCGTGTAAAGCATCGCTTAAAATTGCAACGCTACCCGTTAAAAAACCGCCCACAAGTTCAAATATTGAAAAGAATAAATTTAATATAAACGCTATAAATATTTTTTGTTTAGACTTCATTTTTTCACCATTGACAACAACTTTAAATTGTTGTATAATCAGTTTATTATTGAACGAATTGTTCAATATTATTATACAATAATATTTAAAAAATTGTAAGTACGTTTTATTGTTTTAATTCAATATTGAACAAAAATTAAAAATTGTATGGTGTTATATGGATAGAAGGCAAAGAAAAACAAGAGAGTTAATTTTTAACGCGTTTATACAGTTACTTTCAAAAAAGCATTACAATAACGTAACCGTTGGCGAAATTATAGAACTTGCTAACGTTGGAAGGGCAACTTTTTATGCGCATTTTGAAACGAAAGACTTTTTACTTAAAGAGTTATGCGTTGAACTTTTCGACCATATTTTTAACGCGGAACATAAAAGTGAGTTAAGCGTTGGCGGTATATTTAACTGCGATATACAAGGTAGCGTTTTTTTACATTTGTTTAAACACGTTAAAGAAAACGATATAAATATTAGAAAACTTTTATCTTCGCAAAATAACGAGTTGTTTTTAGAGTATTTTAAAAGTGAAGTTAAAAATTTGGTTGTAAAACGCCTTGAATATTTTGATAGTAAAAAGCCTAAAAATATTCCTATCGACTTTTGGGTAAACCACGTTGCTTCAACGTTTATTGAAACGCTAAAATGGTGGATAGATAACAAAATGAAAGAAAGTGTAGAAGTTATAAACGAGTATTTTATGGCGCTTGTTTAGAGCAATACGGTTGGTATTTGCCGATAGATTCAAGTTCCGCTATTATAATGCGCGCATTTTGCTGTGCTTATAAAATAACAAAAAATCCGCTTTATATAGATAAGGCACGCGCACTTGCAAATATGATAACTAACGTTCAAAACGATAGAAGCGGTGCAATTCCAACTTATTGGATGCATAAAGATTGTTCTACTGACCTTAACGATTTTTGGGTGAACTGCCACATAGCGACGGCATCTGCGCTTGGTGATTTTCAAAACTTTTTAAAAACTTTATAATAATTAAAAGCGAGCCTAAATTTAGGCTCGTTTGTTATTTTCCGTTTCTATATTTTGTAGGAGTTAGTTTTAACGCCTTTTTGAAAATTTTAATAAAATAGGCGGTGTCTATAAAGCCTAAAATATCGCTAATTTCACTAACGGGCATTGTTGTATACTTTAAATACTCGCACGCTTTATCAATGCGAAGTTTAGTTCTATATTCGCTTGGCGAATAGCCAAGATATTTTTTAAACAGTTTTCTAAAATAAACTTCGCTAATACTACAAAGGTTTGCTAAAAGTGAAATTTCAAAATTGTCAAAATAATTTTTATGCACATATTCAACGCCGTTTTTAATAATAGAAAAGTCAACGTTATTAGATTCGTAGTTATAAAACTCATCGCTTAAAACGTTAAACGCGTTGTATAGTTCGGCGTTAAATTTGTTCTTTATTTTAGTAAAACTATAAGATAGCCTTTCAATTTCGTAAATTACATTTTTTAATTTTTGTGAATTAAAAATAAAAATATCGTTACTTTCTAAAAATTCACCCGTTTCGCTATACAATAAAAAGTTTACGCCTATGCTTGACATAGAATTCTTTTTAATAGTTTCAAACTTTGAAACGTATTCGCTCCCTGCGGGAATATACACTAAATCACCGCTATTAGCAGTCATTTTTTTGCCGTTTTTAAGAGTATATTCTATTTTTCCGTCTTCAACAAATAAAAATAAATGCTCTTTTTTAGGATTGTTTATTGACGACCAAACGTAGCCGTTTTGCCAGTATTGCTTTAATACGTTTACAAATTTTACGCTATATTCCGTTTTTAAAATACTTTCTAAATTAAACATATTTTAATTTTATCACCATATAAAACCTATGTCAATAGTTTCGAAAAATTATATTTTTATATTGTTTTATATATTTACTTTATAACGTAAAAATTATATAATAGCACTATAAAGGAGATATAATATGAAACAAACTTGTTGGGAAATTATTTATACGAATTTTAGCGGTATGCAAAGAAAGGCCGTGGAATTTTTAAGTAAAGAAATGGGAAAGTACGTTTTAAGGGAACTTGGCGTATATAGAATTCACGTTTTACCCGTTAATAAAGAAACTTCCGTAAGCGTTAAAGAAAGTGCAATAGTAGTTTCTTTATACGACGATAGTAAAATTATTCAAAAGTATATAAATAAAGAAGAAATTCCTAAAAACGGCTATTTTTTAAGAGTTATTGATAACCCAGATATTGAAAATAATTCACTCGTTTTAATTACCGCAAATAATGAAGACGCGTTATTTAGAGGCGCAGTTTATTTTATTGACGATTACGTTATTAAATATTCGCCAATGATAGCGGGCAAACTTAGTTATAGGTTTTTTGACGGTAGGTTAGTTCCGGGCGAGCATAAAGAAGAAATAGTTTCAAAAACTCGTTCTATTTTCGCTTGGGGGCACGCTATAAACAATTATCGCGAGTATATTGACGATATGGCAAGGCTTGGCTTAAACCAACTTATATTATGGAACGATTACGCGCCGTTAAACGCGAGTGACGTTGTTGAATACGCGCACTCATACAACATTGAAGTTATTTGGGGTTTTGCTTGGGGTTGGGATGAAAAGCGTTGTGAAAATTTGACCGCGCTTAACGAAGAAATGCTTGAAAAAATGAAGCAAGACGTATATGAAGCGTATTATTCAACTTGGCAAGGGCTTGGCGACGGTATTTACTTTCAATCGTTTACCGAAACTAATATGGAAACTTTAAACGGCAAGTGTATTGCCGCAGTTGTTACCGACTTTGTAAACGAAGTTGCCGGCAAACTTTTAGAAAAAGAGCCTAATTTGCATATACAATTCGGGTTACACGCCCTTTCCGTTCATAACTATTTACACGAAATTGCAAGGGTAGATAAGCGCGTTGAAATTTTATGGGAAGACTGTGGCGATTTTCCATATAGTTACGGCGTGTTTAACCTTTGCGACGAAGAAAAATTCCAAAAAACCGTTCAATTTACAAAAGACATTATATTGCTTAGGGGTAAAGATGCTAAAACGGGCATTTTATTTAAAGGCCACGCCACGCTTGACTGGACGAGGTTTATTCACCAAAAAGGTCCTTTCATATTAGGGCAAAATTCTACCTTTGTTCAAGAGCACGACAGGTATTTAAGAAGTAGCGGTTGGACAACTTTAACTGCCGGTTGGATTAAAAACGGCGATAGAGCAAGGCGCATAACCGAACTTGCTTTAACTTTAAGCGAAGGCAACGTAAACTTATGTATGGGTGGCGTTTACGACGGTGGCATTAGGATTCCTATGGCGTTATGTGCAGAAATCTTTAAAAATCCAAACGAAAAATTTGAAGATATTTTAGAAAGAGTAAACTCGCGTGAAGTTGTGTTAAATAAATAGTTTATGGGTTATTTATTCTTAGTTATTTCAAAAATAATAGCGGTGGCAAAATCCGTTTTCGTTAAAAAATGCGGTACTATTGCAGTAGGTTTTAAAAGTAACGTTCTAACAAATTTAATAAGGGCGCTCGGGTGCTTTATTGTTAGTTTAGTTATGTGCTTAATTGTTGGCTTTTCAAAAATAGATAGCGTTGGGCTATGGCTTTCAATTCTTTCTGGCGTTGCCAACGGCTTGTTTTTATGCGTATGGCTTTACTCTGCTAGCCTCGTTTCCGTTTGCACCGTAGAAGTGTTTTCTATGGTTGGCGGTGTTGTAGTTCCGCTTTTACTTGCACCGCTTTTAATTAACGGCGATTCCGTTACCATTTTGCAAATACTTGGCTCGGTTTTACTTCTAATTGCCGTTTGTACTTTTAGTAAAGGCGGAATTAAAGGCAAGTTTAACGCTTTAACAATTTTAACGCTTATATCTTGCTTAATTTGTAACGCCGTTGTTATGATAACGCAAACTTGCTATTCGCACTATTCAATAGGTAGTAGTGAAGATTTTCAATTTTACACTTTTTTATTTGCAAGTTTAACTTTAATTTTATTTTACTTAATACTTTCCTTTTTTACTAATAAAAAGGGCGAAAACGTAGAAAGTTCAAAGTTTAATAAAAAAGCGTTAATATTTATATTTTTAGCAATAATTACGCTTTATTTTACGAACTTTTTTTCTAAACTTTCAACGCTGTATTTAGACCAAACCGTGTTTTATCCGCTTTCGTACGTTATAGCAATGCCACTCACTTTTTTAGTTGACGTAATAGTGTTTAAAGAAAAGGTTACAAAATTAAACGTTATAGGTTTAATTTTAGTTGTATCTGCGGGAATTTTAGTTAATATTTAATAAAAAACGTTTAAAAGCAAAACTAACAAGGTTTTGCTTTTTTTATCGCCTTTAAAAATAGTCGTTTTATATAGTTTAAGGACATTTTAAACCTATTTTGTCTTTATTATTCATTGAAAATATATAAAATATAATGTATAATTAAGTTAATAATTTATAATGGTGGTTTAATATGGAAAAATTGCATATTGAAAGAAAGGCTAGTGACAACAAATATTTACATAGAGATTTTCATTTGGCTGTAGACAACGGGCTCCGTTACGTTGGTGAAAATTATGGAGATGAAGGAATTAAAGAATATTTAACCGAGTATACTTTAAATTTTTATAAACTCATTGTAAAAGACGTTAAAAAAGACGGCTTAATAGTTTTAGAAAATCGCTTTAAAACTATTTACGAAAAAGAAGAGTGGAGCGAATATTTGCACACAACTTTAAAGGAAAACAAATTGATTATAAAAATTGACAAGTGCCCTGCGCTTGCATATATGAAAAGCGTTAATCACGTTCCGTCACCTTGGTATAAAGAGTTGACGTATACTGTTTACGACGTACTTGCAAAAATGTGCGACCTTAAATTTTCCGTTATTTCTTATAACGAAGAAGACGGCTGTGCAGAATTAGTATTTGAAAAATAAGGAGAAAAGTTATGGTATCGTGTACGGAATTTATGCCTTTGTATAGTGAACTTTTTAAATATTTAGAAAATAAGGGCGGAAAGCAAGAAGTTATTAAATACTGGAATTACATTTCGGATAATTACGTTGAAAAAAGCCTTGGTGAAGAAATTAGAAATCACGGGCTTAAAGGTTGTTGGAACTATTGGAATAAAAGTTTAAACGAAGAAGCGTGCGAATTTAATATGACGTACGATGAAGAAAACAACTTTTTTGAAATTGATATGAAAGGGTGTCCTTCAAAAGGTATGATAAATAAACTTGAGTATATGAATCCGTATAATGATTATTGCGGTCATTGTGACGTTTTGTATAGTAGAGTTGCTAAAAAATACGGTATTGAAATAGTGGGCAACTACGAAAACGTTGACAAAGCGTGCTGTAAATTTGTGGCAAGAAAAGTTAATGAAAACAAAAAGTAGATTATGGCTATGAATTGGTTTGACGTATTTATTCAAGGCATAGGCTTTGTGGGTATAGGTTTAAATATTTGGGCGGTGCAATTTAACAAGCATTGGCAAATCGTATTACTTAAAACGTTAGGAACGCTCGCTTTTACAATACAATATTTGTTTTTAAAAGCCTATACGGGTATGGCTATGGACGCTATAGGCGTGTTTAGAAATATACTATTTATTTTTGTTGTTAAAAAAGAAAAAACAACTCTGCCGTGGATAATTTTATTTTCATCGCTTACGCTCGTTTTAGGCATAATATCTTTTGAAGGCGCAATAAGTATACTCGTTATAGTTGCTAAACTACTTTCTTGCATTTCTTACGGGTTAAAAAGCCCTAAAATGATAAGAATGCTCAACTTGCCGTCAAGTACTTGTTGGCTTGTGTACAATGCTTTACACTTTACTTTGGCAGGCGTGTTAAACGAAGTTTTCGTAATAATTTCTATAATTATAGCGGAAATAAGAGTGTATTATAAAGAACAAAAACAAAAAAAGGAAAACAAACTAAACGATATATGAAAACTATTGCAATTGATATAGGAACAACTACTATAAAATGCGCGCTATACGTTGACGGTAAAAGGCAAGAGTGTTTTAAACAAGAATACGATTTAATTTACGAAAACGGTAGAACGTATCAAAACCCAAACGATTGGGTTTCAATAATATCAAAAGGAATAAAAAGTTTTAATATTCAAAGTAAAATAGACGGTGTAAGCATAAGTTCGCAAGGTATAACTATTATGCCCGTAAATAAAAAAGGCGAGCCTCTTTGCAACGCGCTCAGTTGGCTTGACGTTTGCTCAAAAGAAGAAACTTTAAGTATTGAAAAAGAGTTTGGCAAAGACTATATTTTTAGCGTTACGGGTAAAAAACTTTTGCCAGATTATTCAATGCCTAAAATAATGCACTTAAATAAAGAGTTTAATAACGTTTATAAGTTTTTAATGCCTGCCGATTATATTTATTATTTGCTATGCGGTAAGTTTGTTACAGACTTTACTATGGCAAGCGGAACAATGCTATTTGACGTAAACAAAAGAGAGTATAACAAAAAATTGCTTTCTTTTGCTAAAATTAAAAGTTCACAACTTTGTAAAGTAGTGCCGTTTTCTACGCTTATAGGCTACGTTTCAAAAAAAGCCGAAAAAACGTTTGGCATACCTTATAAAACGCCCGTTATTATGGGCGCGCAAGACCAAAAGTGTTCTATGATATATTGTAACGCTTCAAAAAATGAAGCAACGGTGTCAATAGGCACAAGCACGGCAATATCAACGTTTGAAGAGCAAAGCGGATATTCGGTATTTGCTTTTGACGAAGATAAAAAAGTGTACGAACACGCTATAAGCACTACGGGCGCTTCAATTAAATGGTTAAAAAACTTACTTTTTAATAGTTATGAAGAAATGAACGAAAGTGCAAAGGCGGTTACAAATAGTGAGAATTTAGATTTTGACACGGCTTTTGAAACGGGCGCAGTTTTAAAGGGAATAAATTTATCTACAAACAAAGGTGAAATAGCGCGAGCGCTTTTTAGTGGCGTTGCTAAAAAAGTAGCCCAAGCGCTACCTAAAAACGTAAACAAACTAATCGTTTTTGGTGGCGGTGTTAGAAACGAAGTTCTCGTTAGCGAAATTGAAAATCAAACTAAACTACAAGTTGCAATATTAAAAGATGATGAAACAACGCTTTCAGGCGTTGATAAAATTATACAAAAGTATTACGAAAGGAGCAATAAAAAATGTTAAAAGCAGGCGTGGCAATAAAAGATATATCACCAAAATTAGGCGTTGAACTTGCAGGCTATCCGCATTGCCCAAGAAACAATACGGGCGTTCACGATGCAATTTACGCTTCCGTTATTTATTTAAGCGACGGCAAGAGCGACGTTATTTTCGTTGGTATGGATTTGCTTTATTTTGGCAAAAAGTTTTGTAAAGAACTTAGAAACAAATTTGGAAACAACGTAATGACTTTTACAACTCATACTCATTGTGCACCGTGGGCTTCGGAATTACTGTCTTCGGAAAGGCACGAGGGTTTAGAAGTTAATAAGGAATATAAAGAATTTTTGCTTAGCCAAATTGAAAATGGAATTATAGAAGCAAAATCAAACCTTTTTGACGCGGAATTTGGCAGTAGCGTTACAAAATGTGGTAAAGAGTTTGGTATAGGCGGTAATAGGCGCGATTTAGACGGGCCTGTTGACGATAGTTTAAACGTGTTTGCCGTTAGAGATAAGGCAACTAAAACGGTAAAGGGCATATTGCTTAACTACGCACTTCACCCAACCTTTTTACACGAAGACGTAACCGAAGTTTCCGCCGATTATCCAGGATATATTCGTAGATTTTTAAGTTTTGCTTTTAAAGACGCGGTATTTGCATTTTCTCAAGGTTGTTCGGGAAATCAAAGTAGTAGATATTTTAGAGTTGCGCAAAATTACGAAGAAGCGGCGCGCGCAGGCACTACGCTTGGCGTTGAAGTTAAGCACGCTATAGACGGTATGTCGTTTAGCGACAACGTAAAAATAGATATTAAAAGAACGGAAGTTTCGTTCCCGCTTAAAGAGTTTGAAAGCGAAGAAATTGCGCTTAAAAAACGACGCGACGCAGAAATTGAATTTGAAAAAGTAAAAAATGCCGATTTCATTACAAAATGGAACGCCGAACTTAAACTTTTTGGAGCGCAAAGCAACTACAACTTTTCGGTTGATAAAAAGGCGGGCTTTGTATCGGAAGAAACGCCTAACGAAGTTGTTATAATAACGGTTGGCGACTTAACGATAGTAGGTATTCAAGGTGAAATTTTCGTTGAGTTTGATTTAGCAATAAAAGAACTTTGTAGCGGCAAAAAAACTTTCGTTTTTGCAATGATGAACGGCACGGCACCGGGGTATTTATATACCAAAGAAGAAGCGGAAATAGGCGGTTACGAAGTAGGCAACTCTATGTTTTCAAAAGAAGCGGGCGACGTTTTACTTGATACCGTTAAAAAATTATTAAATGAATAAAAATAAAGGAGTTTATTATGTTTGATTTTAAAATAGCAGATTTCGTACCTTATAAAAATAAAGAAGTTTTAGAAAGAGTTAGAAAGTTGAGCGGTGAAGAATTAACAAAGCACCCAAATTCCGACTTTAAAATTAAAATTGTAACCGACCCAAGTTTAGTGTGGGTTGCAGATATGATTGCGCGCATACTTAGGTCCGACTTACTCAACGAAAAATGCGTTATGATTTTACCTAACCCTTGCCCAGTAATTTACGAAAGCGTTGCTGCGGAAATTAACAAACTTAGAATAAATTGTAGAAACGTTCACGTTTATACAATGGACGAATGGGCAGACGACCAAGGTAATATCGCCCCCGTTGATTATAAGGCGGGCTTTAGCCACTCTCAACTTAAATATTTTTACGGCAAAATTGATGAAGATTTAAGAATGCCACTTTCTAATATTCACTATCCTACAACGGAAAACATTAAATATTATTCTCAAATGCTTCACGACGAAGGCGATGCAGACGTATGCTATAGCGGTCCAGGTTGGGCAGGTCATATTGCGTTTATTGACCCTTGCGTTCCAGAATTTAGCCCTAATTTAGAAGAATTTTTAAACCAAGGTGCAAGAGTGGTTACTCTTAACCCTATGACCATTATGCAAAACTCTTTACACGGTGTGTTTGGCCAAAGTGGCGACATTGCGGCTGTTCCGCCAAAAGCGGCAACTATCGGCCCGCTTGACGTAAAAAGAGCAAAAAATAGGTTAGAATTCCACGCTTTAACAACAGGTGGCGGTTTTTCTTCTTGGCAAAGAATGGTTTCAAGGCTTATTTTACAAGGCGAAGTTACACCGTTAGTTCCTTCTTCAATTTTACAACTTATGAAAACCGACGTGTTTATTTCCGAAACGATAGCCGCTCCATTTGGCTGTGAAGAAAAGGTTGGCTATTAAAATGAAACGTGTTTATAAGGGGAATATCGTTTTAAAGAATAAAGTTTTGCGCGGTGGTTACGTTAGCGTAGAAAACGGTAATATAACTTACGTTGGAAAAACTTGCCCATTAAACGAAGATATTATTGAGTATAAAAGCGGATATATAATTCCGGGTTTTATTGATATTCATTGCCACGCAAGTAGCAATAACACTTCCGTTACAAATCCAAGCGAAGTTGCCGCGTATCATAAAAAACACGGCACAACTTCTATGCTGTTAACTTATTATAGGGACGTTCCGCACTCAAAATTATTAGACTGCTTAAACCAAGTAAAACAGTTAGTTAGTGAAGGTGGCAACGTTGTTGGCGCGCATCTTGAAGGTCCTATACTCAATGCAAATTTGGGCACGGGGAGCGGAAACAAGCAAGAATTTCCTAATAAGAGCCTTTATAGAGAGTATATAAAAACAGGCGTTGTAAAACAATGGACGAGTTCTCCCGAAGTTGACGGCGTTATAGATATGATTAAAGATATAAGCAATGCCGGCATAGTTCCGTCAATAGGGCATAGTAAAGCGACGTATAATCAAGTTTTAAACGCGTATAACGCAGGCGCAAAAATAGTTACGCATATTTTTGACGCTACGGGAACAACGATAGATAAAAATACTTTAGGTGGCACTCAAGACGTTTCTTTTGACGAAGCGTGTATGCTTATGAACGATATGTTTTACGAAGTTATATGCGATAAAAACTGGGTACACGTTAAAAAGGAAAAACTTGCACTTTTAATTAAAACCGTTGGCATAGATAGAGTTGTTGCCATAACCGATAGTTATTTAAGCGACGGAAACAATGATACCGATATAAACGTTTTTGCTGGCAAAAACGGCTTAGAACTTTCGGGCAGTAAACTCACTATGGACGGTGTTTGCGCAAACCTATTTAACGCTGGCTATAAGCCGTATGAAGTTTGTAAAATGACTTCGTATAACGCGTCAAGAGCGTTAAATTTATTAGACCGTGGCGAAATTGCCGTTGGAAACAAAGCGCATTTATTATTAGTAGATAGTTCTATGAAACTAATTAAAGAACTTAATTAAAAAAAGCGGACTTTCAAGTCCGCTTTTTTATCGTTTATTGCATTTTTGATTTTGCAAATTCTAAAATGAATTTTGCCTCTTTATCAAGCGCATCTTCGCTTACGTTTTCGTCACTAAAATTTAAAAGTGGTTGTGCTTGAAATTCTAACACGTCAAAACCTATTTTGCTTGCTTTTTAATATATATTTAGTAATCAACAGTCCAACCGTTTTCCCAAAAGTTAATAAAAATACCAAATTTATTCATATTTTACTCATTAAAAATTATATTCATTTACTAAAAGATGAATAGGTTTTTCATCTTCTTCAATTTCCGAAAATCTGCCAAGCGGATTATAGAAAACGTTATCGTTATTATCGTCATTCACTTTTGAAACTTCGCCAACGATAAGCATCCCCGCGCCTTTTTTAGCAATAAAGCGGTGGAATACAAGCGGTTCTAACGTTATTGAGTTGCCAGGCATAATTTCAATTTGTTCGCCCGGCTTAAACGTTTTATATACGCCGTCCATTAAAACGGTAATAGGGGTTTCATAATCTAACTTATCGTCACTTGTTCTGTGGTATAATTCGATAATTAAAACACCACCTGCACGGTTTATAATATCTTCGGTTTTGTCAATGTGGTAGTGAAGTGGAATATCTTGCCCACACTCGTCTAATACAATGTACTTTTCACAGTACGGCCTTTTCATAGCCTTGTCATTATTGTCGCCGTTTCTAACGGTGAATAAAACTGCACCCGTTTTTGAAAAATCGCCCGAGCAAAAGTCGGTAACATCCCATCCAAGCATACCTTGTTTTATAGGGGAAACGTTTTCTTTTACGTTCTTCCAGTCGTCTGGGCTAAGGTAGGCAAACCATGGAAGAGTTATTTTAAATTCTTCAAACCTGTCTTTTGCCTTTTTAATATACGCGTTAATTTGAGACCTTTTCATTTTTAAAACTCCTTTCTTTTAAGTTTTATATAATTTTAACAAATTATATATCGTTTTGCGACCTTTACTTTAAATTAAATCAAATATTTTAAAATAATAATGTTAATTGAATAATTTATTATAATTTTTTAATAAAAATAATAGTGGTAAAATTTGAACTTTTTATTGTATTTATATAACTTTTATTATATAATAAATATAGCAATATAAAGGAAATAAATTATGGCTAAAAAGAAAATTACTAAAACTAAAATAAAAAAGAAAATCAAAAAAGAAGTTGCTGGTTTACCGCCTTTAACAAAGCGCATTATTGCAGTCGTTGCATTTTTAATAATTGCGGGTTTTATAGTTCTTTGCTATTTAAGGCCGGACTTTTATCAAAAATTATTAAACCTTTTTACCCCAAAGCAAGATAATTTTGTAACGAGCGTTGAAGGTGACGACGTTTACGTTACTAAGTTAAAAGATTTGCAAATTCATTTTGTTGACGTTGGTCAAGGCGACTCTATAGTTATTTCACTTCCAGACAATACTACTATGCTTATTGACGCTTATAACGACGCTAATTTGCTTGACTATTTAAAGAATACTTTAAAACTAACTACTATCGACTATCTTTTAGCAACTCATAGCGATGAAGACCATATAGGCGCTATGGACGTGGTTTTTGAAAATTTTGAAGTTAAAAAAGTGTTTAGACCTTACATAAAGTATAATAAAGACAATGCTTTTACAAGTGATTTTAACCAAGGCTCAATAGACGCTAACTCTAACGTATATAAAAACTTTTTAACATTGCTTAATGAAGAAACTTACGTTGACGGAAGCGAAACTAAGCCTTGCGAGTGGGAATTTTTTAACTATAACAGCGATTTTTCAAAAAATATTCATTACAATAACGAAGTTTACACTTTTACTTTTGACTTTTTAACGCCAACCGTTCAAGTTGAAGATATTGAGTATGGCGATAAAAACAGTTATTCGCCTATAATTAAATTTAGTTATATGGGAACAGACGTTTTGTTTACAGGTGATGCCGAGCACGACACGCTTGACGAGTTTTTAGGAAAATACGTTTCCGAAAGTGATAAACGGTATTTAGACGTTGACGTTTTAAAACTTGGCCACCACGGCTCTAAAACTTCAACTACAAAGCCTTTTCTTGACCTTGTTAAACCAGAGTATGCAATAGCAAGTTGCGGAGCGGGCAACTCTTACGGGCATCCGCATCAAGAAGTTTTAGACTTGCTTGTAGATAGCGTTACGCTTTATAGAACAGATTTGAACGGCAATATAGTTTTAAACGTTACGCCAAATAACTTTACTTTCAATTTAGAAAACTCGCAGTTTTTTGAGAATATGTACGATGCTCCTATTTTAAACTAATAAAAAATTAAGACCTTTAAAAAGGTCTTTTTTTTATGCTATAAACTTTACAAAAAAGTATATTTTTAGACGTAAAATGCCAAAATTTCGTTTCAAAATTATTGTATTATCTTTTTTGCGAGGTGTTTATGAAAGTTAATTACACTTTATCAAATAACAATTTATACCTTTACTTAGTGGGCGAACTTGACGAATGCACCGCTTTAAAAACGCGAACGGTTATTGACGATATTATTAGTAGATATCCAAAAATAAAAAACGTTGTGTTTAATTTTTCAAGTTTATCGTTTATGGATAGTACGGGCATAGGAATGCTACTTGGTAGATATAAAAAAATAAAGGCAAAAGGAATGGGTGTATTTATTGAAAACCCGTCAACCACAGTAGAAAAAATTATGCAAATTTCAGGGCTTTATAAAATAATGCCAAAAATTTAAGGGGTTTATATGCAAAACAAAATGAGTTTAAGTTTTATTTCAATTTCTCAAAACGAAGCGTTTGCAAGAAACGTTATAGCGTCTTTTATGCTTAGTTTAAATCCAACGCTTTCCGAAATAAGCGACGTTAAAACCGCCGTTTCCGAAGCCGTTACTAACGCCATAGTTCACGGCTATAAAAACGAAATGGGAATTGTTGAATTAAGCGCTACGATAGACGGTCAAAGCATACATATTGAAATTAAAGACGGCGGAGTTGGTATTGAAAACGTCGACCTTGCAAAAGAGCCTTTTTTTACAACGGGCGAAATTAGCGAAAGGTCGGGTATGGGTTTTACGGTTATGCAAACGTTTATGGATAGCGTTGAAGTAGTGTCTAAAATAAACGAAG
Organism: Christensenellaceae bacterium; assembly: GCA_045637905.1. Taxonomy (GTDB): domain Bacteria; phylum Bacillota; class Clostridia; order Christensenellales; family Borkfalkiaceae; genus HGM11412. The sequence continues at coordinate 34,736 of JAZUAJ010000007.1, forward strand.
GCACGACCGTTATTATGACTAAAAAGATATTATCAAGCGCCGAAAAGGAGTAGTATGCTTTCTTTTGAAGAAACTTTAAAACTTATTAGGCAAAGTAAAAACGGGGATAACGAAAGTAAAGAAATATTATTAAAAAACAACGTTTTACTTATTAAAAGTTTAGTTTCGCGCTTTAAAAATAAAGGAGTCGATTACGACGACCTTTTTCAACTTGGCTCAATAGGGTTTTTAAAGGCAATAACTAATTTTGACGAGAGTTTTGGCGTTCGTTTTTCTACTTACGCCGTGCCTATGATACTTGGCGAAATTAAGCGTTTTTTAAGAGACGACGGAGAAATAAAGGTTTCGCGCCTTATAAAAATGCAAGCGTGCGAAATTTCTAAATTCGTTGAAAGTAAATTAAAAGAAACGGGCGTTGAGCCTACGGTAGAAGAAATTGCTACCGCCTTAAATATGGAAAAAGAAGACGTTGTTTTTGCAATGGATTCATCAAAAATGCCCGTATCTATTTACGAAACCGTTGAAGACGGCGACGACGGCGGTTTAAGTTTAATTGACAAGTTGCCGTCAAGTTACGTTGAAGACGAGCATATCGATTCGCTTTACTTAAAAAGCCTAATATCTACGCTTGACGAGCGCGAAAGGCAAATTATATATTTAAGGTATTTTAAAGATAAAACGCAAGGCGAAGTTGCGCGCATTTTGGGCGTATCGCAAGTGCAAGTTTCACGCCTTGAAATGAGAATATTAACAAAACTAAGAAAAAAAGCAGAGTAATAGGGGCGGATATTGAATCCGCCCCTACAAAATATAAGGCATTTAATTTCATCGTAGTAATAGGGCGGATATTGAATCCGCCCCTACAAAATATAAAGCACATAATTTTATCGTAGGGGAGCATTCTATATGCTCCTAAACAACTAAAAAAGCGGACTTAACAGTCCGCTTTTAATAATTTAATTTTTACACGTCGCCTTGTGCTTTCATTGATTCCGCAACTTTCATAAAGCCTGCGATATTTGCGCCCGCCATATAGTTAGTTGGCATACCGTACGCTTTACTATACTCGTCGCACGCTTTAAATATTTTTATCATAATGCCGTGCAACTTTTCGTCAACTTCTTCAAAAGTCCAAGAAAGGCGCATACTGTTTTGCGTCATTTCAAGGCCAGACGTTGCAACACCGCCCGCGTTAGCCGCTTTTGCAGGGCCGTAAAGCATATTAGACTTAAAGTAAACGTCAATTGCTTCTGGGGTAGAAGGCATATTCGCGCCTTCTGCTAAACAGTAGCAACCGTTATTTGCAAGTGCTTGTGCGCTTTCGCCGTCAACTTCGTTTTGAGTTGCACAAGGAAGGGCAATATCACATTTAACTTTCCAAATGTTTTTAGAGCCTTCTTCGTATTTAGCGTTAGGGTGGTAGTTAATATATTCGCTAATGCGCTTTCTATCAACTTCTTTAATTTGTTTAACAGCGTCAAGGTCAATGCCGTTTTCATCGTAAATATAGCCGTTACTATCGCTCATAGCAACTACTTTTGCGCCAAGTTCGGTTGCTTTTTCACACGCGTAAATTGCAACGTTACCAGAGCCCGAAACAACAACGGTTTGCCCCTTAAACGATTTTCCGTTTGCTTTAAGCATTTCTTCGGTAAAATAGCATAAGCCGTAGCCCGTTGCTTGCTTTCTTGCAAGTGAGCCACCGTAAGTTAAGCCTTTGCCCGTTAAAACGCCGGTGTATTCGTTTGCTAAACGCTTGTATTGACCAAACATATAGCCAATTTCTCTTGCACCAACGCCAATGTCGCCTGCGGGAACGTCACAATCTGCACCGATATGACGGTAAAGTTCAGTCATAAAACTTTGGCAAAATCTCATAATTTCGCCGTCGGATTTACCCTTAGGGTCAAAGTCGCTACCGCCTTTACCACCGCCCATAGGAAGAGTGGTCAAACTGTTTTTAAAAGTTTGTTCAAAGCCTAAGAATTTAATAATGCTTAAATTCACCGAAGGGTGAAGCCTAATACCGCCTTTGTAAGGACCTATTGCGCTGTTAAATTGCACTCTAAAACCACGGTTTACGTGATGTTTACCATTATCGTCAACCCAAGGAACTCTAAAAATAATTTGCCTTTCAGGTTCAACAAGCCTTTCAATAACGCCTGCTTCAACAAGGTCGGGGCGCTTTTCGATAACGGGTTGTAACGTTACGAAAACTTCCGTTACCGCTTGAATAAATTCAGGTTCGTTAGGATTTCTTTTTTCTACTCTTTCTAATAAATCGCATAAATATTTGTTTGTAAGTTTCATATAAATTTTACTCCTTTGTTAAAGTATATATCAAATTATTTTAAAAAGCAATAATTTCATTTTAATTTTATTAAAAAATAGCGTTAAGTTGTCAAATTTTTTTAAAAACGGCGTATAATAAAATAAATAACAATTTTTTTAATAAACGGCTAAAAAACACTTGCAATTATAATTTTTTTTTGATATATTATAAAGGCACTTAAACTTTTGGGAGTTTAGCTCAGCTGGGAGAGCATCTGCCTTACAAGCAGAGGGTCATAGGTTCGAGCCCTATAACTCCCACCAAAAAAAATACGGCACCATAGCCAAGTGGTAAGGCCAAGGTCTGCAAAACCTTTACGCCCCGGTCCGAATCCGGGTGGTGCCTCCAAAAAAATTCGACAAGTTTCTACTTGTCGATTTTTTTTATCCAAGCCTCAGGCTTGGCATATCATCACCGCGCGAAGCGAGGTGTATATAATCAAGGGCGGCAAGCCGCCCTTGTATCTCATCACGCGCCAGCGTGCATATTGTCTGTGGCTTGATGATATACAATGCTCCGCATTGATGATATGCAATTCCTTTGGAATTGATGATATACACGCCTTTGGCGAAATTTTGCGTTTAAGTTTAAATCCTTATAGCAAATCTCGAAAAATATCTTTTCCGTAGCCTTTATACAATATAAATGCACTTTTTAAAAAGTGCTTTTTTATTTTTTCCATATTGACCGCGCTTTTATTTTATGTTAAAATATTATTAAAGTAATATACAAGGAGTAGTTTATTATGCGTGAAGGAACAAGCGGTTTTTGGCTTGAAGAAAAAGACGGTGAAATTAGTATAGGTTATTGCGACTACGGAGTTTCGGAATTTGGCGGTAGCGACTTTGAAAGAACTTACTATTTAGATAAAGAAAATTCTATTAAATTTGAAAGCGCACTCAAAAAAGAATATAAAGGAACGCTTAAAAAAATGATAGAAAGTGCTTTTACTAAAAACTTTAACGACCAAAAATTTTGGGACTTTTGTAAAAAACACGATATTAAATACACTACTTCTACTTGGACAAGTTAAAAAATAAAACCAACTCATAGCGAGTTGGTTTTTTAATTTTGTTTTTAAATAATAAGCATAAGTAGGTAATATAAAACGGGAATTGTTATAACGGAAAGTATCGTAGTTCCTATCGTAAATATTGCGGCGCTTTTACTATCGCCACCAAAGTTGTCGGCAAAAGTGGTTGCCAAACTTGCCGAAGGCATTGCAAACGCAACAAACATACCTAAAATTAGTTCGTTAGAAACGTTAAACGCAAGCCTTAATAAAAGCATAATAGCAACTAATAAAACGGGAACTAAAATCAACTTGCAAAGCGAAACAAAGTACATATTTTTATTTTTAAATATGCTTGAAATTTTAATGCTACCAAGTTTAATACCTATTATAATCATAGATATTGGCGTAACTATTGCTTGTGAGCGTGATAAATAATCGCTAATTTGCGGAACAACCGAGCCAACTTTTGTAATGTTTAAAATTATGCCTACAATAAAACCTATTAAACAAGGGTTTGTTACAAGTTTTTTAATTGAAATGTTCTTTTTATCGCCTGAAATTGAGTAGATGCCTATTGTGTACATTGAAATATTATTTACAATATTTGCTATAATAACGCTCGTTACAACAAGTGGCATATTGCTAAATACTGCGGCGGCAAGAGGAATACCTAAAAAACCGTTATTGCCTGCATAAATTTCAAAGCGTGCAACGCCTTGCGTTTTAAAATCTTTAATAAAGTAGGTTGCTGGCCCAGATAAAAAGTAAGTTATTATTGTGTAAACAATACTAATTATTGCAGAAAGTAAAATAATTTGTAAAGCGTGGCTATCAAAAGTAATATCCATTACGTTATACGCAACTAAAAACGGAACGCCAACGTATATTAAAATTCGTGAAAGTGGCGTGCTCTCGCTATCTTTAACAAGCCCTGTTATTGCTAAAATATAGCCGGGTACGGCAAGCGCAATAAACATTAAAACGTTTGTAGCCATTGTAAAAAATGCTTCCATAATACTATCCTTTTAAGTTATAAATTTTTGCGAGTTTTTCAAATGCCTTTAAAGAGTTTAAAACAACGCTTTTTTCAACGCAAGTTGCAATTCTAACGTAGCCTTCTAACCCAAAAGTGTTAGACGGAACGAGTAGTAAGCCAAGTTCTTTAGCCGTGTCGGCAAATTCGTTAGCATCGCTTATGGGGCATTTTAAAAATAGGTAAAATGCGCCTTTTGGATTGACGCAATCAAACCCGAATTTAGTTAAAGCGTCAACTAACACGTCGCGATTATCTTTATATATATTCATATTGCAAAGTTCGTTACTGCATTTAGAAATAAGTTTTTGAAAAAGCGACGGCGCGCAAACGTAGCCCATCATTCTTCCTGCACCTAAACAAGCGTAGTAAAGTTCCTGGTAGTTTTGGCATTTTGGGCTAACTGCTAAATATCCTATTCTTTCGCCCGAAAGGGAAAGTGATTTGCTGTATGAATAACATACGATAGTGTTATCGTAATACTTAGGAATAAACGGAACTACCGCGTTATCAAAAACAATTTCACGGTAAGGCTCGTCGGTAACAAGATATATAGGGTGGCCGTATTCAACTTGCTTTTCGTTTAAAATTTTAGAAAGTTTAATAATATCTTCTTCACTATAAACAGCACCGCTTGGGTTGTTAGGCGTGTTTATTATAATAACTTGAACGTTTTTAGTAAGTTTTCTTTTTAAATCACTAAAATCAATAGAAAAATTGTTAAGGTTGCAGTTTACCGCTTTAAATTTAGCACCTGCGTTTTCTGCAAAAACGGCGTATTCTGGAAAATAAGGCTTAAAAGTTAAAACGCAATCACTCTTTTTAGAAATAAGCGCCCTTAACGCGATAGCAAGGCCAGACGCCGCACCGCAAGTTATATAAATTAAGTTTTTATCAAACTCAAAGCCGTATCTATTTTTAATAGTTTGGCAAATTGCAACTCTCGCACTTTCGTCGCCTTGTGCGGAAGTGTATAAGTGTACGCCGTTTTCGTTAAGCAAATTTTTAAGCGTTTCATTTATAATTTCAGGCGTTTTTGAAGACGGGTTGCCAAGCGTAAAATCGTAAACACGGTCTTCACCCACTTGTTTTTTAAGTTGCTTGCCGTACTCAAAAAGTTCGCGAATTTTAGAGCGGTTCGAGCCTTTTTTAATCATAGTTTCGTTAATCATAATTCACCTGCGTTTAATTTTAGCACAAATGCCTAATTATTGCAAAGAAAAAAATAATTTTTTTTAAATTATATATAAAAAATAAGTTGACTTTGCCAAAAAAAAGGAATATACTTTTGTAAAAGGAGCAAAAATATGAAGTCAATATTTGTCTTTTATTACGAATATTACTTTGGTGGCCAATATTAGAATATCGGTTATTTTTTGCGTACCTTAAATTTTTTTTGTAGAGTAAAATGACCGAGTTTGTAATTCGGTCATTTTTATTTTTAAGGCGGTATTTTTATGATAGTAGTAGTAAAGAAAGAACACGAGCAAAAACAATTTGACAATTTAGTAAAATTCATAAAGTCGCAAGGGCTTGAAGTTGATATTAGTAACGGTAACCACACCACCATTTTAGGTTTGGTTGGCGATACGAGCAAGGTAGACGTTGACCTTTTACTTTCGCTTGACATCGTTGAAAACGTAAAGCGTATTCAAGAGCCGTTCAAGTGCGTAAATCGCAAATTCCACCCAGAAGACACTATTATTGAAGTTGCAGGTAGGAAAGTTGGCGGAAACAACTTTAACTTTATAGCGGGGCCTTGCTCGATAGAAAGTGAAAAGCAAATTGTTTCTATTGCGGAAGACGTTAAAAAAGCGGGCGCTTCATTTTTGCGTGGCGGTGCTTTTAAACCGCGTACTTCGCCGTACTCTTTCCAAGGTTTAAGGGAAGACGGTTTAAAACTTTTATTAAAGGCAAAAGAAGAAACGGGTATGCCAATAGTAACCGAACTTATGAGCGTTAATCATATTGATTTGTTTAAAGACGTTGACGTTATTCAAATAGGCGCAAGAAATATGCAAAACTTTGAACTTTTAAAAGAAGTTGGCAAAACTAAAAAGCCCGTTTTATTAAAGCGCGGTCTTGCAAACACTATTGAAGAGTGGCTTATGAGTGCCGAATACGTTATGAGCGAAGGCTGTAAAGACATAATACTTTGCGAGCGCGGTATAAGAACTTACGAAACGTATACGAGAAACACGCTCGACCTTTCCGCTATTCCAATTTTAAAAGATTTAACGCATTTGCCGGTTATCGTTGACCCTTCGCACGCATCGGGCGTTGCTAAACTCGTTAAGCCTTTATCGCTTGCATCGGTTGGTGCTGGCGCTCACGGTCTTATGATTGAAGTTCACAACGACCCTAAACACGCGCTTTGCGACGGTGCTCAATCTATCACGCCTGACGCGTTCGACGATATCGTTAAAGGCGTAAACGTAATGCTTCCAATAGTTCACAAAGATTTAGTAAGGGGATAATTTTTAAAGGTACAAAACAATGAAAATAGGCGTTATAGGTTTAGGTTTAATAGGCGGTTCTTTTGCAAAAACCGTTAAAAAAAATACGGAATATCAAGTTTTTGGCTACGATATAAATTCCGTTACCGTTTTAAAAGCGCAAATGACGAGCGCAATAGACGGCGTTTTAGACGAAACTACCGCAAACGAAATTGATTTGTTAGTTGTAGCAACTAACCCTAACGTGTTTTTAAATGCTATTGAAAGGTTTTTGCCTTTGTTAAAAGACGGGGCAACCGTAATAGACTTTTGCGGAACTAAAAAAACCGTTGTTAGCCAAATGAAAGAACTTTTAAGTGTTTACCCTAAATTAAAGTTTTTTGGTGGGCATCCTATGGCGGGCAGGGAATTTTCGGGCTTTGACCGTTCAACTTCAACGTTATTTTCAAAGGCGTCAATGATAATAATTCCAATAAATAGCGATATTTTTGAAAATAATAGAATTAAAAAGTTCTTTTTAGAACTCGGCTTTTTAGAAGTCGTTTTTACAACGAGTGAAAATCACGATAGGGTTATAGCGTACACTTCGCAACTTTGCCATATAGTTTCAAACGCCTTTATCAAAAATAAAATTTCGAGAGAGCATTTTGGCTACTCTGCGGGAAGTTACAAAGATTTAACGCGCGTTGCAAGGCTTGATAGCGAAATGTGGTCAAACCTTATGATTGAAAATAAGGAAAATTTACTTAGCGAATTAAACGAACTTATTGAAAATTTGCAAGTTTACAAAACCGCGCTTGAAAACGGCGATAAAGCGATGCTTAAACAAACGCTTCAAGAAGGTAGCGATATTAAAATTGCAACAGACTTTAACAAGGTAAAATAATTTTTAAAATATGATTAAATTAGATATAAAAACTTCATCAAACTACACCGTTACAATAGATAGTTCTTTAAACTCTTTTAAGGAAACTGTTATGCCTATTATAAACGGCAAAAAAATAGCGGTAATATGCGATGAAAACGTAAAAAAATTACATATTAAAGGGCTTAAAAAGGCACTTAAAGGTCAAAAGTGTTACTACTTAACGGTAAAGAGTGGCGAAAAGCAAAAAAACGCTAAAAACTATATTAAATTAGTTGAAAAACTCGCTTCTTTATCTTTTACTCGTAGCGACTGTGTTATAACCTTTGGCGGTGGCGTAGTTGGCGACCTTGGCGCACTCGTAGCGTCTACTTATATGCGCGGAATAACTCTTGTTGCTATGCCAACAACTATACTTTCCGCCGTTGACAGTTCCGTTGGCGGTAAAACGGCAATAAATTTAAAGCAAGGTAAAAATTTGCTTGGCACTTTTTATCAGCCAAAAGCCGTTTATATAAACACGGAATATTTAAGTACGCTTCCAAACCGCGAAATTTTAAGCGGTTACGGCGAAATTATTAAATACGCCTTTTTATCTAGCACCTTAACTTATGAAGACGTAAAAAACGGAAATTACGAAACGCTTATATACAAGTGTTTAAAAATTAAAAACGAAGTAGTTTCAAAAGACGAAAGGGAAAGCGGTTTAAGAAAAATTTTAAACTTAGGTCATACCCTTGGCCACGCTATTGAAAGCCTTTCAAATTACACACTATCTCACGGAGAAAGCGTTGTTAAAGGCATTAAACTTGCAATAGAAATTTCTAAAAATTTATATAATTTAAGCGAGCAAAAAGTTAATGAAATGTACAAACTTTTAAGCGTAAAAGGGCATAATTTAGAAATTGAATTTTTAAAAGAAGATATTTTAAAACAAGTGTATAGCGATAAAAAGCGCAAAAACGATAGCGTTAGTTTTATTGCTATAAAAGATATAGGAAACGTTGAAATTAAAGATATTTTAATAAAAGATTTATCGTTTTAATTGAGTATGGATATTATTGTTAATAAGTCAAATATAAGCGGAAGCGTAACTGCACCGCCGTCAAAATCTTACGCGCATAGGCTAATTTTAGCGTCGTTTTTAAGCGGGCAACGTGTAAAAATAAACAACGTTGGCACTTCGTTAGACGTTTTAGCAACTTTAAACGCCGTTAAAAGTTTAGGCGCAAGCGTTGAAATTTACGATAACTACGTTATCGTAGAAAAGAAAAAGTTAGTTGACGGCGCTATAATAGACTGTAACGAAAGCGGTTCAACGCTTAGGTTTTTAATGCCTATAATTTGCGCGTTAAACGTTAATGCAACGCTAACGGGCAAGCCTTCGCTACTTTGCCGTCCAAACGATAAACTTATAAAAACGCTCGAAAGCGGTGGCGGTGTAATAGACGGGTTTAAAATAGGCGGAAAATTAAAAAGTGGCGTTTACTATTTAGACGCGTCAATTTCTTCACAATACGTTACGGGGCTTTTATTTGCTTTATCTATACTTGACGGCGAAAGTCAAATTATTTTAGAAAATAAAATTGTAAGTTCGCCTTATATTGAAACTACTATCGACGTTTTAAAAATTTTCGGCGTACAAGTAGAGTTTAATAAAAACGTTTTAAAAATAGTTGGAAACTCGTATAAAAACAGCGTTCAAGAAGTAACCGTTGAGGGCGACTGGTCCGGTTCGGCGTTTATGTTGTCGTTAGGGGCTATAAACGGCTCTATAGCGGTTAAAAACCTAAACGTAAACTCAAAGCAAGGCGACAAGGCTATTTTAGATATTTTAACTAATTTTGGCGCAAACGTAAGTGTAAACGGAAGCGAAGTTACCGTTTCTAATAGCGAACTTAACGCAATTACGGTTGATATAACTAATATTCCAGACTTAGCGCAAGTAATATCGGCTATAGCATCTTATGCAAACGGCAAAACGGTTATAAAAAATATTGAAAGGCTTAAAATTAAGGAAAGCGATAGGGCGCAAGGTATAGTAAATTCGCTTAATGCGGTAGGCGTAAACGCTTTAATAAAAGGCAATAATATAGAAATTTTTGGCGGTAATAAAGTTTTTGGCACAGTTGACGGTTGTAACGACCATAGAACGGTTATGGCGGGCGTAGTTAGCGTTTTTAACTCAAACGGTGCAAAAATTTTAGGCGCAGAAGCAATAAATAAATCATATCCAAACTTTTTAGAGCATTTTAAAAAGGTTGGCGGAGAATATAATGTCATTATTTAACGGAAAAAATATTAAAGTTGAAATATACGGCGAATCACACGCTAAGGAAATAGGCGTAAAATGTTACGGCTTTCCGTCTTTTAAAATAAACGAAGAAAACCTTTTAGCCTTTTTGAGTAGGCGCAAGGCGTCAAACGGTGTGTTTTCTACCGCGCGTAAAGAAAGCGACACTCCTATATTTGTAGGTTTACAAAACGGCGTTATTGCAAGTGATTTTACCGCAAAAATCATAAATGAAAACGTTAGAAGTGGCGACTATAACAATCTTTACGGCAAACCAAGACCGTCTCACGCAGATTACGCTTGGTTTAAAAAAGACGGTACGCTTAATTATAGCGGTGGCGGTAGATTTTCGGGTAGGCTTACCGCGCCTTTATGTATTGCGGGCGGTATTGCTAAGCAATATTTAGAAAGTAAAGGCGTTTTTATAAGCGCGTATATAAGTAAAATAGGTACGGTAAAAGGTCTTTCTTATAAAGATAAAAAGTTGACCGATAACGAAATTTTAAATTTGCGCAAAGACGGAGATTTTCCAAGTTTATCTAACAAACAAGAAATGCTAAATGAAATTATAAACGCTAAAAGCGAAGGCGATAGCGTTGGCGGAATAGTTGAGTGTGTAGTTAGCGGTTTAAGCGCAGGCTTAGGCGACAATTTGTTCGGCGGGTTAGAAGGTAAAATTTCATATCTTTTATACTCAATTCCCGCGGTTAAAGGCGTTGAGTTTGGGCTTGGTTTTGCACTTAGCGAAATGAAAGGTAGTCTTTCTAACGACGCGCTTATATATAACGGCGAAGAAGTTGAGTTTTTATCAAACAATATGGGCGGAATAAACGGCGGAATTTCTAACGGCGAGCAAATTACAATGGCGGTTGCTTTTAAGCCAACGCCGTCAATTTATAAAGAACAACAAACGGTTGACTTAGTAAATAAAACTAATACGAAAATAAAAATTGAAGGTAGGCACGATAGTGTAATAGCAGTTAGAGCCGTGCCTTGTGTAGAAAGTGCCGTAGCACTTGCTATTTTAGACGAAATTTTAGGAGAATAACTATGGATTTAACAATGTTAAGAGAGCAAATTGACCAAATAGACAATAAAATAATTGAACTTTACAAAGAGCGTATGGAAATATGCAAAAACGTAGGTATAGAAAAGGCAAAGTCAAATAGCGCCGTTTTAGACCCTAATAGAGAAAGTCAAATTATTTATAGGCTTACTTCGCTTGTTGATAGCGATTTAAAGTTGTACGTTAAAGAACTTTACGAAGTTATGTTTTCAACGAGTAGGGCGTATCAATCAAAATACGTTAAAAAGGAATCTGAAACCGTTAATCAAATAGAAGAACTTTTAAAAAAGGGCGTTTTAGAATTTCCCGTTAGCGCAACGGTTGCTTGCCAAGGTATTGAGGGTGCAAACAGTACTTCGGCAACTAAAAAATTGTTTCCTATTAGCAATATAACTTATTTTAAAAACTTTGAAGGCGTGTTCTCCGCCGTTGAAAAAGGTTTTTGCGATTTTGGCGTTTTGCCTATTGAAAACAGTACCGCTGGCTCGGTTTTAGAAGTTTACGACCTTATGAAAAAGTATAATTTTTCTATCGTAAGAAGCGTAAGGGTTAAAATAGACCATTGTTTAGCCGTTTTAAAAGGCGTTAAACTTAGCGAAGTTAAAACCGTTACTTCACATAATCAAGCGCTTAAACAATGCTCTAATTTAATTAAGGAGTTAAAGTTAAACGAAGTTACAGCGGAAAACACGGCGGTTTCGGCAAGAAATTTAGTTGAAAGCGGTGATAAAACTATGGCGGTTATTTGTAGTGAAGACTGCGCTAACAGTTACGGCCTTGAAATTTTAAAGAGAAATATTCAAAATAGCGCGTCAAACTACACTCGCTTTATTTGCATTAAAAAAGATTTGGCACTTTACAAAGGCGGTCAAAAAATTAGTTTTATGACGAGCCTTTCTCACACCCCGGGTAGTTTAAGCCGTCTACTTTCACGCTTTTACTCGCTCGGCTTAAACCTTACAAAAATTGAATCTCGCCCGATTGAAAATAGCGACTTTGACTTTATGTTCTACTTTGATTTTGAAGGCGATATAGAAGACGCTACCGTTAGAACGCTTATAGCAGAACTTCAAAACGCATCTATAAACTTTACGCTTTTAGGCGCGTATAAGGAGATTATATGAAGTACTGTTTGCTTGGCGAAAAGTTAGGGCATAGTTTTTCAAAAATAATACACGAACTTTGCTCTTTAAACTACACGCTAAACGAAGTTAAGCCCGAAAATTTAAGCGAATTTTTAACAAATTGTAACTTTGACGGGTTTAACGTTACAATACCATATAAGCGCGAAGTTATTAAATATTTAAACGGAATAACTTCGTCTGCAAAAGGTATAGGTGCGGTAAACGTTGTTAAAAACGAAAACGGTTTACTATACGGCTATAACACCGATTACGACGGTTTAGTTTTTGCTTGCAAACAAAAAGGCGTTTCCGTTAAAGATAAAAACGTTTTAGTTTTAGGTAGCGGTGGAGCAAGTAAAACGGCGGTATATTACGCTAAAAAGTATAAGGCGCGTAGCGTAACGGTGGTTAGTAGAACGGGCAATATAAACTATGAAAACGTTTATGGTTTAGTAGATACGCAAGTAATAATAAATACCACTCCCGTTGGTATGTATCCAAACAGTTACGATAAGGTTATTGAATTAACCCCGTTTAAAAACCTTGAAAGCGTTGTTGATTTTATTTATAATCCTGCAAAAACAAGGCTTTTAGTTGATGCGGAAAAATTAGGGTTAAAAACTGTTGACGGGCTTTCCATACTCGTTGAACAAGCGCTTAAAGCGCAAGATATATGGTTAAATAAAACGCACACCTTAAAAGAAAGTAAAAAAATGCTTAACCAAATTAAAAAACTAACTCTTAACGCCGTTTTAATAGGAATGCCGTCTTGCGGAAAGTCAACGCTCGGTAAAGATATGGCAAAAGCGCTAAACAAACCGTTTTTTGATAGCGACGAAGAGTTTTTTAAAGAGTATAATATATCGCCAAGCGACTATATTAAAACTTACGGCGAAAGCGAGTTTAGAGAAAAAGAGAGTTTAGTTATAAAAGAACTTTCTAAAAAAACCGGCGTTGTTATATCGACGGGTGGCGGAGTTGTTGAAAGAGAGCAAAATATTGAAAATTTAAAAATAAACGGTGTAATAATTTACGTTCAAAGAAATTTAGATAAACTTTTAACTTTAAATAGACCGCTTTCTATAAGCGTTGGTATAGAAAATTTATATAATAAACGAAAGGAAAAATACGAGAGTTTTAGCGATATAATAGTTCAAAATAACGGCACGCTAAAAAGAGCGAATAAGGAGATTTTAAAGGCTTATGAAATTGCTTGTAATAAACGGAGTTAATTTAAATATGCTTGGCATTAGAGAGCCAAGTTTATATGGTAAAGGGGACTATAAGTCGCTTGTAAAATTTATTAAAGAAAGCGCAAAAAACCTTAAACTTTCCGTTAAAGTTTGCCAGTTTAATAGCGAAGAAAAAATAGTAACTACTATTCAAAAAGCGTATAAAAGGTATGACGGTATTATTATAAACGCGGGTGCGTTTACTCACACGAGCGTTGCAATACTCGACGCGTTAAAAGCCGTTTCAATACGTGCAGTTGAAGTGCATTTAACAAATATTAACGAGCGTGAAGAATTTAGAAAGTTTAGTTATATTAGTTTGTATGCCGAAAAGGTTATAGTTGGCTTAGGTTTTGAAGGATATAAAAAAGCGTTAGAATATTTTGCAAACAAATAAAAAATGCGGTTATAAAAACCGCATTTTATTTTACGTTAAATTGTTTAGTTGTCGCTAACCATATTCTTTTTAAAAGCAATTATCGCAAGCGTTACGCTTAACAAGGCGTATGCTAAAATTGTAATTAAGCCTATAACCGCCACGCTATCAAAGGCGTAAGTGGCTAAAAACGCGTTTTTTGCGCCCGTAATAACTCTTCCTATATAAACTGACGGGTAAAACGGTAAAACCCTGCAAAACGTTTCAAAACCGCCCATTATTTCAAGTGGCATCCAACAACCGCCTAAAATACCCGAAACGCTAATTGAAACGGAGCAAACGGCAGGGGAAGATTTATCGTTTAATATAGTGCCGAATAAAATTCCAAGAAAAACGTTTAAAATTAAAATAGGAATTTCGCTAACAATTAAAAGTAAAATTTTATCAATAGAAATAAAATCTACTTTTTTAGCAAGTGATATAATAAACGCCGTAATAATGCAAACAACCGTTTGAAGAAGTCCTATAATAAAGCCGACTATCGCGTAGCCTAAAACGTATTCAAGCGGTTTCATAGGCGAAGAAAAAAGCCTTTTTAAAAACGACGTTTGCTTATCTTTTGAAACGCATAATGCAATTGTTAGCATAATAAATGAATAGGAAAACACCATTATACCAGGTAGTAGCGCTTTAATTTCAAAAGTTGGCGTGTTGCCGTTTGAAAGGTTGTTTATTAAGTTAAACAGTAAAAACATTACAACGGGAAACGCTATGCAAAAAACGTAAATTACGGGGTCTCTAAATACTTCTTTTAAATTTCTTTTATAAAAATTTACAGTTCTATTCATAGTTTTTAACCACCTTTATAAACGCGTCTTCAAAAGTGTTTGAATTCGTTTCGTTTTTAATTTCTTCGATAGTTCCCGTTTTTAAAAGATTGCCTTTTGAAAGAATTGCAACTTTATCGCACAAATTTTCAATTTCTTCCAAGTAATGCGAAGTTAAAATTATGGTAATTTTACCTTTAAGGTCGTTTATAACTTTCCAAAGTTCTCTACGCGCAAAAACGTCAAGACCAAGCGTAGGCTCGTCTAAAAACAGTATTTTTGGCTTAGAAATTAAGGCTATGGCAATAGATAATCGCCTTTTATAACCGCCCGAAAGCGTTTTTGCCGTTTGGTTTAGAACTTCCTTTAAACTAAAAGTTTCTATAATGTTTTTAACGTGTTCGCTTTCGTTTACGTTATATAAATTTGCAAAAAATTGCAAGTTTTCTAAAACGGTAAGGTTAGGGCAAACGGACGTTTCTTGTGGTGAAACGTCAATAATTTCTTTAATTTTTTCTACTTGCGTATCTAAATTAAAGCCGTTTATAGCTACAGTACCGCTCGTTTTTTTAGTTAAACCGCATAATATTTTTATAAGCGTTGTTTTGCCAGCACCGTTTACGCCTAAAAGACCGTAAAGTTCGCCTTCGTCAACTACTAAATTAACCTTGTAAAGCGCGCGCTTTGTTTTATAATCTTTTGTAAGATTACTAATTGATATAATACTCATTATTTGTTGATACCACCTAAAACTTTATCGGTTAAATTTTCAATAAAATCTGCCTTTAATATGGCAATTCCTTTTTCTTTATCGCTTAAAACTATAACGGAATCACCGGGTTTTATATCAAACATATTCCTTATTTCTTTTGGAATAACTATTTGCCCCTTTTCGCCAACTTTGCAAATTCCAGCGTGTTTATTCATAATTTACTCCTTTTTGTATAATATGTTATACTTTTCATACTTATTATACTATTTTCTAATAAAAATGTCAACAAAAAAACGCTTTACCAAGTAGGTAAAGCGCTTGTTTTATTTTAAAAAGCCGTTTACAATTTGTTCTTCGGCTTCTTTTTCAGTTAGGCCAAGCGACATAAGTTTTATAAGTTGTTCGCCTGCAATTTTGCCAATGGCGGCTTCGTGAACTAAACTTGCGTCAATGTGGTTTGCGGTAAGTTTTGGTTCTGCCACGACTTTACCGTCGTTCATAATAATAGCGTCACACTCCGTTCTACCGTTACACTTATTGTTGCCGTTTAAGTTTGAAACGTAATATTGCTTAGAATTATCTTTTGCAATAGAACGTGAAACAACGTGAGTAGTTGAGTTTTTGCCGTTTAAATCAACGGTAAATTCTGTGTTTGCTACTTGTGTGCCGTGCGTCATTATTTTTTCGTGAACTATAAGCGTGGCATTATCTTTAAGTAGGGCGGTGGTTGTGCGGTTTGTTGAATCAACGCCTTTAATTTGCGCAGTATCCATTTCAAAATATCCGTTTTCATCAACTACGATAGTGGTGGTAGGGTTTAAAATATTTAACCCGTTTCCGTCGCCTTCGCCGTAGTGCTTTTCAACGTATTTTACCTTTGAATTTTTGCCAATATAGAACGAGTGAACACCGCTATGCTCGCTATCTTTATGTCCGGTATTGCAAATACCGCAACCTGCAACTATAGTTACGTTACAATTATCTTCAATTATAAAGTCGTTATAAACAGTTTCTTTTAAACCGCTTTTAGTTAAAATAACGGGCAAGTCAACACGCTCGTTTTTAGTGTTTGCTTTAACTCTAATTTCAATACCGTCGCTATCCGTTTTTGAAGTAATTGAAACGTTTGAAGATTCGTTTCTTACCGTAGTTTTACCGTCAATTCTAATATTTACCGCGCTATTAGGTATTGCTTCAAGCCCTGCAACTTCTTTAAGTAAGTTTTTTTGTAAATCGCTAAGCATTTTTACGCCTCCTTATCTTTAAGCGCGTTGCAAGTAGAAAAAGAAAGTAGTGATGGCATAATTTCTTGTTTTGTGCCGTCGTTTTTAACTTTTCCGTCTGCAATAACTACTATTCTATCTGCAATGTTTAATATTTTTTCTTGGTGAGAAATTATTAAAAGAGTGCCTTGAGTTTTTAAAGCAATTCTTTCAAAAACCGAAATTAAACTATTAAAACTCCAAAGGTCAATGCCTGCTTCGGGCTCGTCGAAAATAGTAAGAGATGCACCGCGTGCCATAGTAACTGCAATTTCAATACGTTTAAGTTCACCGCCAGATAAACTTGCGTTAATTTCACGGTTAACGTACTCGCGCGCACAAAGACCAACTTCGCTTAAATAAGCGCAAACTTCCGCAACTTTTAACTTTTTACCGCAAGCCATATTTACAAGGTCGTAAACGGTTATGCCTTTAAATTTTACGGGTTGTTGAAAAGCAAAGGCTATGCCTTTTTTAGCGCGTTCCGTTATTGATAAATTAGTTATATCTTCGCCGTCAAGTAGAATTTGACCGCTCGTTGGCGTTATAATGCCCATAATAATTTTTGCAAGAGTAGATTTACCACTACCGTTAGGGCCGGTAAATGCAACGAACTTGCCGTCTAATTTCAAACTAACGTCTTTTAAAATTTCTTTTTTGCCGTTTTGCGTATCAACCGCATAGCAAATATTTTTAAGTTCTAACATATTGTGCCTTTTGTATAATTTAATACATAAATTATAGTTTATGAGTTTTATTTAGTCAAGCAAAAAAACGGTTTTTTACTAAACGTTATAATTCTTGCACTTTTTTAACGTTTTTATGCCTAAAAATTCTAAAATTAAATTAAAAAACATAAAATAAAACGGGTAAAATTATGGCAACAATTTTTAATTACGTTGTAAACAAAATTAAAGAAAGGTCGCTTATATTTTTTATAGGCTTAACCGTGTTTTTATTAGGTTTTTTACTTGGGTTATTCTTTAATTTGCCCGAACTTTTAAAAGAAACTTACACTAATTTCGTTTTAGAAATTTTTATAAACGTTTTGCTAAAAAAATCGTCGGTTTTTACTTTCTTTTTTATGCGATTATTAAACGTTGTTTTGCTTTTTTTAATAGCCTTTTTGCTATGTCTAAACGGCGCGTCGTTTTTCGGTATTTTTTTGCTTATATTTTACAAGGCGTGCGTTTTGGCGGTTGGTGTTAAAATTTGCGTTATCACCTTAAAATTTTTAGGTTTTATACCTTTTATTTTTACCATTTTTTTAGAAAGTATTTTGGTTATTTTTTCACTTATAATTTACGCAGTTTTATGCTATGAAAACGTTAAAAAATTAGACGGTTGTTTTATTGAAAAACACGTTAAAAAAACGGCAATTTGCATACTAATTTCAACGGCGGGAATAGTTGTTTCCACGCTACTTTTAGTTTGCGTTTTTAGACCTATAAACTTTTATTTTTAGCGGTGCATAATTTTTAAAAAATCACAAACAATATCTTAAAGGTGAATTATGAAAAAAATAAAAATCTTTTTTATATTGTTAGTATTTTGCTTTGCTTTATCGGGCTTAAAACCTGCGCTTAATACGGTAAATGCAAACTCAAATTTAAGTAAAGCGTCATATTTAATTGACTATAATAGCGGTACTGTCATATCAAAAAATAACGAAAACGAACGCTTAAAAATTGCAAGTATGACTAAAATTATGCTACTTTTACTATGCTATGAAAATATTGAAAGTGGCGCGCTTAATTTAAACGAAACCGTAACCGTTTCAAAAAACGCTTCTTCAATGGGTGGCTCGCAAGTGTTTTTAGAAGAAAACGGCGAATATTTAGTAAAAGATTTATTAAAAAGCGTTATAGTTTCTTCGGCAAACGACGCGTCCGTTGCGCTTGCAGAAAGGCTTTACGGTAGCGAAGAAAATTGTGTTAAAAAAATGAACGAAAAAGCCGAAAGTTTAAACTTAAAAAACACGTTGTTTTCTAACTGTACGGGGCTTCCAAAACCTATGCAGTATTCTTCGGCTAAAGATATTGCGCTAATTTTTAAAGAACTTGTTAAATATCCAAACTATTTTGAATATTCAAATATTTGGCTTGATAAAATAGACCATAAAAACAATTCTACCGAAATAACTAACACAAATAAACTCGTTAAATTTTACGAAGGTTGCGACGGTGGCAAAACGGGCTTTACAAACGAAGCGGGCTTTTGCTTAACGGCAACTGCTAAGCGTGGAAATATGCGCTTGATTGCAGTTGTTATAGGTAGCCCAACTTCAAAAGATAGGTTTAGCGAAGTATCTACTATGCTTAATTACGGCTTTAACAACTACGTAAACAAAGCGGTTGTTGACGTAAATTCGTATAACAACGAATACGTTAAAGTTAAAAACGGTCAAGAAAGTCAAGTTGAAATTGTGCCTAAAAACAATTTTTACGTCTTTTCTAAAAAGGGCGAAGAAGACAATATTTTGATTGAGCAAAATTTAAACAAGGTAAGCGCACCGCTTAAAAAAGGGCAAAAGGTTGGCGAAATAACCGTTTATAAAAACGGTGTTGAAGTGGGAAAAGTTGATTTAGTTTCAAGTAAAGACGTTAAAAAACTCAACTATTTTGGCAATATTTTAAAAATTTTAGAAGCCTGGTAAACGCTTAAATAATTAAATAACTAACAAAATGTAAGAACTTTAAAAATGTTCTTGCATTTTTTTTTATATTGTATTAAAATATAAAAAGCATAAGGAGATTTTTATGGGCGTTGCCGACAAGTTCCAGTCTAACGTAGACTATACTACAAAACTTGATAATTTTGAAGGTCCGCTTGACTTGTTGCTTTATTTAATTAAACAAGCCGAAGTTGACGTTAAAGATATTTTCGTTTCCGAAGTAACCAACCAATTTTTACAGTACGTTTATAATAGCGATATCGATATGGAAACGGAAAGCGAATATTTATCTATTGCGGCAACTATTATAGAAATTAAGTCAAAGGCGATAATTCCTAACGAGCAAGCCGTAATGGAAGCCGAAGAAGAAAGCAATATGCTCATAAGAAAAATTGAAGAGTATAAACTTTTAAAAGAATCGGCAGATAAACTTAAAACGCTTGAAAACGTTGATAGGTTTTATAAAAAACCCGATGACGACGCGTTTGACGTTAAGGTAGTTTATAAAGACTTTAATTTGGAAGGTTTACTTTCCGCGTTTACGGACCTACTTAAAAGGGTAGATATTAAAGAAACCATTGAAAACACCGAAAAAGAAATTCCAAAAGAAGTTTTTACCGTTGCCCAAAAACTTTTCTTTATTCGCGAAGAACTTGCAAAACGTAAAACTATGAGTTTTTACGATTTATTTACAAGGTACTCTACAAAAAACGAAATGATTGTAACGTTTCAAGCGCTTTTAGAACTTTTAAAACACCAGTTCTTAACGTTTGAACAAGACGATACTTTTGGCGATATTACCTTACATTTTAACGAAAGCGGAGGAACGGAAATTGAAAACCTTGACGAGTATAATTGAGTCCGTATTATTTGTTTCGGGCGAGGCGGTTGCTATAAAAGACATTGCCGACAAAACTGGATATAGTGAAAAAGAAGTGCTTTCTACCGCTAAGGAAATGCAATCTAAATACGGGGAAGACTGCGGTATTAACCTTTTAATTTTTAACAAAAAATTACAACTTTCTTCTAACCCAAGTTACGCGGAAGAAGTTTCTAACGTATTAAAGCCTATAAAGGAGCGCGAACTTTCACGCAGTATGCTTGAAGTTGCCGCAATTATTGCCTATAAGCAACCCGTTACGCGTATTGACCTTGAAGAGTTAAGGGGTTCGAATAGTGAGTTTGCTATTCAAAACCTTTTAAAACTTGGCGTTATTGAAGTTGTTGGTAGAAAAGATACTGTTGGCAAGCCCGTTTTATTCGGCACTACCGACGCGTTCTTAAAACGCTTTCAAATTTCTTCACTTAACGAACTTCCTGATTACGACGAACTTTTAGATAGAATATCTAAACTTCGTTCTCCTACGCAAGATAGCACATATTTGTTTGAAAAAGAAGTTTACGTTGAAGAAAGCGAAGTTAAAGAAAACTTTATTGATGAAGTTGCACCTATTAAGGAAGAAACTTCCGTACCGCAAGAAATTGCCGTTACTCAAGAAGTTGAAACTGACGATATTATTGATTTTGACGAAGAAGAACTTCCAGACTTTTTAAAGGGTGAAGAAGTAGAAATTATTAAATAGGGGTAAAGTTATGAACTATTTTCATTTAAGATTTCCAAACGGCAAATTTAAAGCACTTACGTTAAGTTATGACGACGGCACTCAATACGACAAAAAGTTTATTGAAACGCTCAATAAATACGGTTTAAAAGCAACGCTTAACGTAAACAGTAACTATCTTCCTTTAACGGAAGATAGCGAGTACGCTAAAACGCGCGCTTCATTAAACGATTTAAAAGAGTTTATTAAGCAAGGGCACGAAATTGCCGTACACGGTGCAAGCCACGTTGCAAACGGAATAGTTTCTATTCAAGACGGAGTTTCTAACACGCTTCTTGGAAGGCGCGGTCTTGAAAACGCTTTAAATACTATAGTTCGTGGTATGGCTTATGCGGATATGGGAATAGACAGTCCTACGTACCCCGTAACGAAAGAAAAAGTAAAAGCGTATTTAAGTGATTTAGGTTTAAGTTACGCGCGTACTGCAAGTACTAATAAAAACAACTTTAACTTACCGTGCGACTTTTACGAGTGGACGCCAACAGTTCATTTTATAAAGCAAGAAACTTTTGATTTATTAAACGAATTTATTGACCTTAAATTGCCGTCTTACGTTGCAGGGCGCAGGTCTAAACTCTTTTTCGTTTGGGGGCACGCTTACGAGTTTGAAAAACAAAACTTGTGGGAAGAACTTGAAAAATTTTGCAAGTTAGCGTCTAATAAAGAAGATATTTGGTATGCAACTAATATTGAAATTTACGATTATATCGACGCGTATAGTAAACTTCAATTTAATATTGATAAAACTATTTGCCACAATCCAACCGCAACAACGGTTTGGTTTGAAACAAATGATAAAATTTATAAAATTGAGCCAAACGAAACGCTTTATTTTTAAAAAACTATATAAAAAGGACAAGAATTTAAAACTTGTCTTTTTTTTAAATAAAAAAAACGGTTATATTTTGCTATAATAATAAAAAATAAAATTTTTAGGAGATTAAAAAATGTATAAAAGCGGATTTTATTGCGCTCTTGCCACTCCACTTGATAAAGATGGAAATTTAATGGTTGAAAGTTTTAAAAAGCAAATAGAAAATATGATAAGCGCTGGCTCGGCAGGGCTTTTATGTATGGGCTCAATGGGTGCGGAAGCAGGGCTTACTACCGCTACTTATAAAAAGACTGCGGAAGTTGCTTGTAGCGTTGTAAACGGTCGCGTTCCGCTTTTAATAGGCGCTATGGACAACTCCGTTTTTAGAGTAAAAGAACGCGTTGAAATGCTTAAAGATTTAAATTACGACGGGTTAGTTTTAACCGCACCGTTTTATCAAATGGACAGTAAAAAGAATTTAATAAAATTCTTCTTTGACTGTGCAGACGTTTCAAATAAGCCCGTTTTCTTATACGACCTTCCGGTTATAACAAAGCAAAAAATAACCTACGATATGGTTAAGGAAATTGCAAAACATAAAAATATTAAAGGCGTTAAAACTATCGATACGGTAATGTCGCGCTTAATAAACTTAGAACTTCCTAACTTTGAACTTTTCCACAGCAATTTAGACGTGTTTGACGTTGGTGTAAGTTTTGGTATAAACAAGGTTTTAGACGGTATGTTTGCTTGTATGCCAAAAACTTCAAAAGAAGTTGCAATCGCTATTGAAAACGGCGATATAAAATCGCTTACAAACGCTATTTCTAAAATGATAGAATTTAGAAATATTTTAGCCGAAAGCGGAATTTGGCCAGGCTTTACTATCGCTATGAATATACTGGGTATGGAAGGCAATTACGGTTACGGTTATATGGAAAAGGTTGACGGTAAAGAGTATTATAATAAAATAGAAAATTTCTTAAAAGAAATAGGCGAAATTTAATATAAGTATTAAAAGCGAGCAGTTTGCTCGCTTTTTTAATGTTCTTTTCTAAATTGTTTTGGCGAAACTCCAACGTGTTTTGTAAAAAATCTTGTAAAATAATGCACGCTTTCAAAGTTGAGTTCTTCGCTAATTTCGGTAAACGTTTTTTTGGTCGTTTTAATTAAATTTTTAGCATCGCTCAACTTTTTAAAAGCAACGTAATCAATTATGGTTTTATTAGTTGCTTTTTTAAACTCTTTACATAGCGTAGTTCTATTAGTATTAAATAAAAACGCAAGTTCTTTAAGCGTTATTTTTTCCTTATATTTATCGTCTAAATAACCTATAAGTTCGCTAACGTTAAACGTTGAAAAATTCGACTTATCTATAACGTTTTGCTTGCCAATAAGTTCACGCGTAATAGAAAGCAAAAAGTATTCGAGCAATATTTTTAAAAGTTGTTCGGAAGCAAACGGTTGTACCGCGTTTTTTTTCATATTGTAAACGGGCACGTTGTGGGGCGGGGCAAAAACGTTTCGCCCTTCTTTTACGATTTCCGCAAGTTTTTTTAAGTTGCTTTCGCTAAGTAAAATAGGCGTTTTAGAAAAATATTCGCTTTTAAGCCCGTCGCAAGTAAATCCTATTATAATAACCGTTGTTTTTTCCGTTTCAAAGCAACTTAAACTATGCCTTTCGTTTAAATTGTGAATAATCATCATATTTTTATTAAGCGTTCCGTTATAACTTTCCGAAGCCACTTTAAGTTGTCCGCTTGAAACGTAAACGAGTTCGTAAAAAGGGTGTTTATCAAAGTCGGTAACCGTGTTTTTATCAAAGTCAAAAAAGTGAACGTTGGCAATTCCCGTAACGCTTAACGTGTTGTTCATTGTTTTTATTTTAAATTCCATAATGCTCTCCTTACTACATTTTATCTTAAAAATTATTTGCTGTCAATAAATAAATTTACGATTGTGCAAAAAACATTAACGATTTTATAAATACTTTATAATTAAGGTGTTGTATAATTTTTTTAAGATACGTTGGGTATCTAAAATTTTAATTTTATTTTTAGGAGAATTATTATGGGTAGAATTTGTATTCCTGATTACGAATATCAAGAGAGAATTGCAAAGGCTGCTAAACTCGTAGCAGCAAGGGGTCTTGACGCTATGCTCGTTGTTTCAACTGAAAGCGACTATGCTAACGCAAGATATTTTTCAGGCTTCTGGCCTTTATTTGAAAGGGCAGGCGTTTTAATCGGCGCAAACGGTAAAGCAGTTTTATTAGTTGGTCCTGAATCTGCAATTTTCGCTAAAGACTTTGGTAAAATTGACAAAGTTATGGTTTTAAAAGAATTCCGCGAATCTGCAGACCCTGCATATCCAGAATTAGTGCCAGACACTTTTAAAGACGCGTTCAATTACATAGGCGTAAACGGCGAATGCGCAAAAATCGGCTTAGGTAGTTACGTTGAATGCACGCTTCCTATTTTAGACGGTTTAAAAGAAAATTTCCCTAAGGCTGAAATTTCTTACTGCAACGACATTATGGTTGAACTTCGTTCAATTAAGAGCCAAAACGAAATTGCTTGTATGAAAGAAGGCTTTAGAATTATTGAAATTGCAACTGACGAAGTTATTAAGGCTTTAAAACCGGGCGTTACTGAACTTCAAATGGTTGGTATTGCTCAACGCGTTATTTATGAAAACGGCGCAGAATACGAAGGTTTACCTATGTACGTATTTAGCGAATCTTCTACACGCCACGCAATTAGCCGTTCTACTTACAAAATAATAGGTAAAGACGATATCGTTCAACTTAACCTTTCTGCTAAAATTGACGGTTATTCACCAGCAATCGGCTTACCTGTATTTATGGGTAAAGCGGAAGGCGAAAAGAAAGAACTCGTTGAATTCTGCTTAAAAATGCACAACTGGACTACTGAAAACTTAAAAGCAGGCATTAGAGCAGACGTTGTTCCTAAAAAGTTCTTACAAATGTTTAACGACGCAGGCTATGGCAAAAACTACGTTTACGGTCCTTGCCACGGCACGGGTATGATTGAAGTTGAAGCACCTTGGATGGAAACTTCAAGCGACTATATTTTAAAACCTAATATGACTTTCCAAATTGACACGTTCATTTCCGGTTCAACCTTTGGTTGCCGTTGGGAAAAGGGTTGCGCTATTACTGAAAACGGCGTAGATTCTTACACAGATTATTTAGATAGAAAGGGTTTAATTGAACTCAATTTCTAATAGGTGAATTATGGGAAAAGTTGTTGGTAAAAAATATTGGATTATTCCAGACTGTGAACTTCCACCAGAAGGCGAAGGCGTATTAAAAGGCCACGAAAGCGTTATCGTTGTAAACGACTCTAACAAAACCGCAACTATCAAGGTTAAAATCTTTTACGTTGATAAACCTTGTTACGACGAAATTGTTTGGACTGTTGAACCACAACGCGTTAGATGTTTTAGAATGAACAACGTTGACGATATGTGTGGTTACGTAGTTGAAAAAGAAGCGCAATACGCTATGAAACTTTCAAGCACTCAACCAATAGTAGTTCAATACGGTAGGCTTGATAATAGGCAAACAAACCTTGCTTATTACACAACGCTTGCGTTTTAATTAGTTAAAAAAATATTTTTTAAGAGTTCGCAATAGCGAACTCTTTTTTATTAAAATAAAAAATAATAAACTTTAAAAAGAATATTGACATTACAAATTGTTTGTTTTATAATAAAAACGCAATTAAAAAAATTGATTTTTAGGAGATATTTACTATGCAAATGCTTGATATGTTTTATGATGAAATACAAGATGCGGTTGATAGAAAAGTTCCGTTTATTATTCCAATAGGAACGCTTGAATATCACGCTCGCCACGCTTCTTGCGGTACTGACACGCTCGTTATAACGGGTTGTTTAAGAGAACTTGAAAAGGAAAAGGAAATAGTAGTTTGCCCGCCAATTTACTACGGTGTTGCATCTTACGCCGTTTGCGAGCCAAAGCCAAGCCATTTCCACGTTGATGAAGACGCGTACGTCAACTATTTATATTACGTTTTAAAATCTATGATAGACGCGGGTCATAAAAACATTTACCTTGTTGCGCATCACCAAACCGAAGGCGCGGGCTTAATGCCTATGACAATTGCTTGCCATAAAGCCGCTAAAAAGGTTACTATGGAATATATGGAGCAAAAACTCGGCAAAGGCTGGTGGGGTAGTGATAACTATGCTACTTATTATGAAGATATGGGAAGTGAAGACGACCCGTTCTCATACATTAAAGTTATTCCGCTTATCGGGGCAGACGCGCAAATTAAATGCGGTGGCTTTGACCACGCTGGCAAGTGGGAAACAAGTTTAATGATGGGAACTTATCCTGAACTCGTTGACCTTTCGCGTTGTAACCGTAACACAGAGTGGTTTGCTAAGAGCGCGGTAGAAGCAAGTGAAGAAACAGGCAAGCATATGGTAAATTGCACTCTTGAGTGGCTTAGAAAAGTTATAGTTTAATATAAATAAAAACCGTTTCAAATTATTTTTTGAGACGGTTTTTTTATTTGTTTATCGCAATTTAAAAAGTTTGCGCTTTTTTATTTTAATAAAAGGCTAAAAAACATTGTAAAATTATAAAAAATGTTGTATAATGTAAAAAATTGTTTAGGAGTTTAGTTATGACTAAGAGAATTGACGAAGAATTAGAAAATGAATTTGAAGAAAGTGATGAAATCGTTGAACTTATTGACGAAGAAGGCACTTCACACCAATACTATCACATAGGCACGTTAGACGAAGCAGGTAAAAAGTACGCTTTTTTCCAACCTGCCGAAGAAATTGACGGTGCCGACCCTGACGACGTTGTCATTTTTGAATTAGACGAAGAAAACGAAGCGTTACTTCCTATTGAAGACGAAGATTTATTACAACAACTCTTTGATAAATTCGTTCAAGAATATGAAAACGAATATGAAGACGAAGATTATTTAAACTAAGGTGAATTATGGAAAATATAAAAACTTTAATAGCAAAAGATTTACTCAAAATTAAAGCGGTATTTTTTAGGCCAAACGAGCCTTTCACTTGGGCAAGCGGTATAAAAAGCCCCGTTTACTGTGATAATAGGCTTACTCTTACTTCTGTTGAAGTAAGAAACGACGTTGAAAACGCACTTGCCAAAACCGTTAAAGAAAACTACCCAGAAGTTGAAGTTTTAATGGGAACGTCAACCGCGGGCATTGCTCACGCTGCAATTACGGGACATATTCTTTCTTTACCAATGGGCTACGTAAGGTCTGGCGCAAAAGACCACGGTAGGCAAAACCGCATTGAAGGTAAACTTGAAAAAGGTCAAAAGGTAGTTGTTATTGAAGACCTTATTTCAACGGGCGGTAGCGTAATTGAAGTTGTTGACGCGTTAAGGGAAGCAGGTGCTGAAGTTTTAGGCGTAGTTAGCATTTTTACTTACGGTATGCAAAAGGGTTTAGATAGGCTTAATGAAGCAAACGTTAAAAATATATCTTTAACCGATTTTGACACTATTGCACAAGTTGCTTACGAAGAAGGTTATATTGCAAAAGAAGATATTGATAGGCTTATTAAGTTTAGAAACAATCCGTCAGACGAAAGTTGGATAAAGGAAATTAAATAATGAGAAGTGTTATTGATATTAGTGATTTAACTATAAAAGAAGTTGACGAACTTATTGCCGTTGCGCAAGATATTAAACTTAACCCTTCAAAATATAGCGAAAAATGTAAGGGTAAAAAACTTGCAACGCTCTTTTTTGAGCCGTCAACAAGAACAAGGCTTAGTTTTGAATCGGCTATGCTTGAACTTGGCGGTAACGTTATAGGCTTTTCTTCGCCGTCGTCAACGTCGGCATCAAAAGGCGAAAGCGTGGCGGACACGTCTAAGGTGGTTAGTTGCTATGCCGATATTATTGCAATGCGCCACTATTTAGAAGGTGCGGTTACGGTTGCGGGTATTAACGCTTCTATTCCCGTTATCAACGCGGGTGACGGTGGTCATTGCCACCCAACTCAAACCCTTGCCGACCTTTTAACAATTAAAACTGAAAAGGGTAGGCTTAACAATTTAACTATCGGTTTTTGTGGCGACTTAAAGTATGGTAGAACCGTACACTCACTTATAATGGCGCTTTCACGCTATGAAAATATTAAAATTGTTCTAATTTCGCCAAACGAACTTAAACTTCCATCATACGTAAAAACCGAAATTTTAGACGCAAAAGGCATGGAATACGTTGAAACTACAAGTTTAGAAGAAACTTTACCTATGCTTGACGTATTGTATATGACGCGTATTCAACAAGAACGCTTTGACGATATGGAAGAGTATGAAAGGCTTAAAGATAGTTACGTTTTAAATTTAGCAAAATTAAACAAGGCTAAAAGCGATACTATAGTTTTACACCCACTTCCAAGAGTAAACGAAATTAGTATTGACGTTGATAGCGACAAGCGCGCTTGTTACTTTAAACAAGTTTTAAACGGCAAACTTATGCGTATGGCTTTAATTTTAAAACTTTTAGAAAGCGTCAACGAAAAAAATAACTTACTTTCGGAAAGCGGGCTTATATACGGCAAGCACAAATGCACTAACGATAAATGTATTACTAAAACTGAACAAGAGTTAGTTCAAATAGCAAAAATAAATGCAGACGGCTCAAAAAGGTGCTACTACTGCGAAAAAGAAGTTGAATAAAAATAAAAAGCAAGGCTGAGCCTTGCTTTTTTTGATTTTAAATGTAGGTAGTTTATTACACATTAGTTTTAGCGGTGTTGATTGAGGAAATTAAAATCTTTCTAATTGCACCACAATCGTGAATAAGCGTTTTTAAATTTTCATCCGTTAATATTTCGGCTTTTTGTAAAAGTTCAAGCCAATATTCTGTTTCATAACATTCCTTTAAAGCAATTTGCAATTTAGATACAAAATCTGCTTTGCTTTGAGCGTATTTTGCTTCTCTAACGTTTGCTCCAATAGACGTTGCACTACGTTCTAATTGATTTATTAGAGAATAGTGTCCTTTAATATTAGTGGTCAAATTTAAAATATTGATAGCGAAATCCATAGACAAATTTGCAAGTTTATTTTCAGCCATAACAAACACCCCTTTTTAAGATAATAACACAAAAGTAAACGTAGTGCAATAATGAAATCCTGCTTAGCAGGATGAAATCCAAACAAATTTGGATGAAATTTTAGCCTAACGGCTTAAATGAAAGTAAATCCGCGCAACTTAACCATGTAAACATGATTTCATCGCGTAGCGATTTCATCTACAATGGTAGATTTATTCCGCTGAATGCGGATTTAATTGAAAGAGACTCAAGATTAAAAAAACTTGAGTCTCTTTCTGGAGCAGGCGACGGGAATCGAACCCGCAACCAATGCTTGGGAAGCATTTGTTTTACCACTAAACTACGCCTACGAAAATAAAAAAACAACACGGAGTTTATTCGCGTGCTGCCTTTTGAATTGGAGCGGGAAACGGGACTCGGACCCGCGACACCTGCCTTGGCAAGGCAGTGCTCTACCACTGAGCTACTCCCGCAAATATGGTGGGAGTTATAGGGCTCGAACCTATGACCCTCTGCTTGTAAGGCAGATGCTCTCCCAGCTGAGCTAAACTCCCGTATCTTGCTGAATGCCTTTATAATATAGCAAAAAAAAATTATAATTGCAACTGTTTTAACGCCATTTTTCAAAATTTTTTTAATTTTTTTTATTTTATTTTTTTAGGGCAATTTTCAACTTTTAAAATTTAAATATTTTGTCAATTATTTTTTTATTAAAAGGAAAACGAGTTTTTAATTAAAGTCTAAAAATAATTTTAAAAAATAAAGCAAAAAACTTAAAAATTTTAAATTTTTAGCAATCAACTTAAATTTTGAAAAAACTTTCACAATTTTTTCACAATAAAATCGACATTTATTTTATAAAAACACTTTACACATACCTATTTTTTGTGGTATACTTGTATCAAAATTAGGCGTACTATGCCCTTTTTCTATTTAAACATATTATTTTAACGTAATAATATATTATATGGGGTGGGGTGCTTTATTTATTTTAAACAATTTTTTGTAAAATTCGGTTAATTCCGTTTTTATAAATTGTAAAATAATTTTATTTTTTCTTTGGAGGGTAATTACAATGAAAAAACTTATTTCTGTGCTTCTTTGCTTATGTCTTTCATTTGCGTTAGTTGCTTGTAACCCACCAGATGGCGACACCGTTGAAATTCAAGTTATAACAGGTGTTGACTCTGGTTTAGGTCTTCAATGGGCAGACGTTATGAAGGAAAAAGTAGAAGACAAGTTGAAAGACAACGTTTACGGTGACAAAACCGGTGTTACGTGGGTAAACATTCCACAAGACGGTAACGTTGGTAACTTCTCAACAGATAACTATCACATTTATTTCATTAACGGTGGTAATATTCAACAAGGTATGGCTAACGATGCTTATCTTGAACTTACTGATTTATACTATGAAGAAAATGAAATTCGTGATGGTGAACCTATTTCGTTGCACGACAAAATTTCTGACGAAATGAGACCTACTTACGGTATTAAGCAAAGTGACGGTACGTGGAACTACTACGGTCTTCCTTACCAAGAATACTACTGTGGTTTATCATACAACCGCACGCTTTGGGAAAAATACGGTCTTTACTTCGTTACGGAAGATTGCCCAACTGCATTAGAAATTAGTACAGACGATTTTGGTAAATCTTTCTACATTGCCGACTATTCAAGTAGCGGTATGGACCCAGATGCAAGAAACTACTTCACTCCAGGTCCTGACGGTAACACAGAAACTGAATACGATAACGGTTTACCTTCTTCTTGGTATGAATTAATTACTTTATGTGATTATATGTCTTCACAACTTGGCGTTAGCCCATTTGCTTTATCGGGCGAATACCTTAACTATGGTAACGCAATGCTTGAAGGTATTTACGAAAGTTTATTAGGTCAAGCAAGAACTGAAACTACAAGAACTTTAAGAGGCGAACTTGACGTTGTTGTTGGTTATGAAGATGCTCCATTATTCCCAATTTCAAGCGAACATCCTTTATACAACATTAAAAAACCTAAAGTTCAACGTATTACTATTACTGAAGATTCTGGTTACTACACTTCTTGGACCGTTGAAAAATACTTTACAACTTTATTAGTTCAAATTATTGAAAACTATTCTTGGTGGGCTAACACGGTTGAAGATGATAAATCTCACTTAGCAACTCAAAAAGAATTCCTTTACGGCGTTTATAGAGATACTAACGAAATAGCAATGCTTACTGAATATAGTTACTGGCAAAACGAATCAATAATCCGTTCTAACTATGACGAAGTTTTATATAACTCTAACGGTTTATACGGCACTATTGACGACCTTGACATTACTTGGATGCCACTTCCAGTTAACATTGAACACCAAGTTAACGGTGTTGATGAAGACGTTGCACTTTCTTGCGTATCAAAAGTTGGTAATTTAGATATTACTGAAAACACAGCAGGTGAAGAACCTACACTCATTACTCTTGTAGGCTCACTTAACACGGTAGTTGCAGTTAACGCTTTCAACGTTAAAAAAGGCACTAAAGAATATGACGCGGTTATGGACGCGCTTGCAGTAGTTTACTCTGACGAATGTATGTCTGCTTGTACGGCTGCTTCTGGTCAATTCTGGACTTTAGACTATTCTTTATCTGACGCTGATAGAGACGTTGCTACTCAATTCTATGAAGATATCGACGCTATGAGAAAAAAGGGTAGAGTATTCTATCAAATTTCTGATAGCGCAGTTTACAACGCTAACATGGGTGCTTTATTCCAACACGGCTTTAGTTCAAGAATTTTCGGTTTCGGTGGTGGTACTCAAAGCGCAGTTCAAGTTTATAGAATTCCTGCTGGTAGAGTTGCTGTTAAAACTTGGGTTAAAAACGCTAACGCGCATATTCCAGGAACTAACAACCATATTCGTACGGCTACTATGATGTTTGAAGAACTTATGATTGACTATAACACTTGGAAAGGTGTTGTTTCTAACGCTCAAATCGTTGACGATGCTAAATACGCACCTTGCTTAAATAACGGCGGTTACGACGCGTAAAAAAATATATTCAAGTGGTGCAAATTTTTGCACCGCTTGATAAATTTTAATGGTGATTTATGGAAAACTCTACTACAATAAAAAAGAATACTTTAACTAAAAAAACGTTAAAGCGTTCAACAAAAAGGATTATTTTCTATGCAAGTATGGTAGCAGTTCCTTTCTTTTTATTCGTGTTCTTTAACATTTACGTTAATATTGACGCTTTTGCAATGGCGTTTAAAAAGTTCGAATTTGTAGAAGAAATTGTAAATGGAAAAACTGTTTATAGAGAAAATCAAATTTTTGTTGGTTTTGAAAACTTTGAGTATATTATTAAAGAGTGTATTATAGGGCTTGAAAGCGGTAAAGTTTTTAGGCGCTCTATTTTATACGGCTTCTATATGTATTTATTTAGAACGATAATAACTACTTCAATGGGTTTATTACTTTCTTATTACATATATAAAAAGTATGCATTTGCATCGTTCTTTAGGCTTATTCTTTTCTTACCAAGCATTATTTCTTCAGTTGTACTTGCACTTTTATTTAAGTACATTGTTAACGACGTTTATGAAGGCTTATTCTCTACCGAAGCGCAAAAAGTTATCGGCTTTATGAGACCTGACACTCCAGAAGGACCTAAATTTGCAATGTTATTATTCTATAACGTGTGGACTGCGTTTGGCGGTGGCGTACTTGTATATACAAGTACGATGTCTGGTATTAACGACTCGGTTGTTGAATCTGCTCAACTTGACGGTGTTTCGGCAATAGGTGAATTCTTCCACATTACAATGCCAATGATATTCCCTACGTTTACAACGTTCTTAATTACGGGTTTAGCAGGCGTTTTAACAGACGGTGGTCACTTATATACGTTCTACGAACAAAGCGCGGGTGACGTTGTAACCCTTGGTTACATTATTTACGTTCAAACGTTATACTCAAATATGTATACGTCAACTCCACCTGCATCTATGAACGTTCCACCTATGACGTACCCTCAACTTACGGCACTTGGCTTAATGATTACTGCCGTTACGTTACCGTTAGTTCTTGGAACTAAGAAACTTTTAGAAAAATTCGGTCCTACAGCGGGTTAATAGGGGGTAAGTTATGGTTAAAACAGTAATGAAAAAACGTAATAAAAACTTAACTGCCTTTGCTATTATCTTAATGACAATTGCATTTGCATACACAATAACGTTGTTTATTCCACTTTTTTGGGGTTTAATAACTTCACTTAAAAACGTTTCGGAATTCGAAGGCGGTTGGCTTGCGTATGACAACGGTGTTGGTGACGTAATCGGTTTCCCTGATATGAAGTATTGGACTGAGTTTGACTTCTGGGTTACTTTACCAGAAAGAAGCCCTGCAACTTGGAAAAAGTTTGACTTTATTAAAAACTACGATAATATTTTTGGTAACTACTACGTAGTATTTAAAGGCTTTAATATGAAGAGAGAAGCATTCTCTCAATCATTCTATGCAGGTATTTTTACAAAGGTAAAAATTCCGCTTAAAAAAGGCGACATCGGTTTAATGACTTTCGTATTAAACTCTGTTATTTACTCTGTTGGTAACGCTATTATCGGTGCGTTTATGCCTTGCTATATGGGTTATATGGCATCTAAATATAGATACAAATTTAGTTCGCTTATCTACTCGCTTGTTATTATAGTTATGGTAACGCCAATTTTCGGTACAGTTCCAGTAGTTATGAACATTTTAAGGCAAATTTGGTTCTACGATAGTTTCGTTGGTAACTTTATTCACAACTCTGCGGGTTGGGGCGGTATGTACTTCTTAATATTCTACGCTTACTTTACAAGTTTATCTGACTCGTATAACGAAGCGGCAGAAGTTGACGGCGCATCACAATTTATGACAATGTTTACAATTTGTTTACCACTTGCAATTAAAATGATGATGACGGTTGCTCTTCTTAAGTTTACCGCATTGTTTAACGACTATTCAACACCAATGCTTTATCTTCCTTCTTGGCCAACACTTTCGCTTGCAATTATTAGAATGCAACAAAGTTCAAATATGCTTAACGGTATGCTTGATAAAGTTCCTGTTAAAATTGCGGCAATTATGTACCTTGCAATTCCGCTTTTAACAATATTCACAGTATTTAATAAGCAACTTATGGGTAACATTTCTATGGGTGGTATTAAGGAATAAAACTTAAAAAAATAAAGACTTTACTATAAGTAAGTCCTATAAGTAAATTTAACTTAAGATAAAAGTATAGCCCACTATACTTCGCTTTAAGGCGAAATATGGTGGGCTTTTCTTATCCACAAAAGATTAAGATAATTTAGTTATATTTTTAGCCTTGTGGCTAAAAGTTATAAGCAAATAAGTCTTGTGTGATATTTTTCGAGAGAAAAATTCAAGGTTCTGCTTTAGCAGGTTCTTATATTTCTCTCGAAGAAGTTATATTAAATAAATCCACAACTTGCCATTAGGCAAATTTCACCGCCGTAGGCGATATCACCCGTTGTTAGACGGATATAACAAATCCGTTTACGGATTTATTTAGTTGTCGAATCCCTTGTAGGGACTCGGCTTTAGTTGGTCTTTTTTTTGCAATTTAAAACCGCAAGCGTTTTGCTTGCGGTTTTTATATCGTAATTAAATTTTAGTTTTAAAACGTTTTTAACGTTTTTATTAGGTTTCTATAAACAGCGTCTGCAATTAAAAATTTGCCTTCGTTAGTTGGGTGTAAGCCGTTAGTATCAAAGCGTTCGGTTGTTGTAGAGCGGGTATTAACCGGTTTTTCTATATGTGGATAGCCGTATTCGCTGTCAAATTGAGCGGTTAGGTGTACGAACTCTAAAAAGCCCTTATAACCGTCTTCTTGCGCTAATTCTTCGTAGGCTATATTAAGTTCCATTATATAGTTAACAAGGTCGTAATAATTAGCAAACGGCAATTCTGCGCCGTAGTTATTGCCTAAACCACCGTTGCAAGAAGGGAGAGGTGGGGCTAATATTTTAATTTTTACGTTAGGAATATCGTTTTTAATTAAATTTATAACTTGGCGCGCTTCTTCTTTAACGAATTGCGCATAATCGTGCCTATTTTTTTCAAAGGCAATTTGGCGCATTAAGCCGTTAAAGCCAAGTAAGATATAAACAACGTCAATTCCACTTGCATTTATGCGGTTTGCGTACGATTTAAGGTCGATTTTTTTAGTTTCTTTATCATAAAAAGGATTAGCGTTTTCATTAGAAGAAGAATAAATTTTTATAGGCTCGGTATTAACCGCGTTTTTATAGTGCGTTAAATATCCGCTTTCTGGTTTTGGGTAATTGCCTTCTTTATAGCGGTTTAGTTTAATGTAATCAACTTGCAAAGTTTCAATTTGCCAAATATTGCCGTTATCGTCTTTCCATAAAGAGTGTTGGTCTTCAACGGTTTTTTTATTAGGTGCTTTTACCCAAACGGAATTTGTTATAAGAGAAGAGTAGTTATTCCATTGCCAACCGCCGTAGCCTTCAAATTTAGCGTCACCATTAGTACAAGAACCAACAAACTTAACGTTATCAAAGCCGTTGCCGTTAGGCGTACCGCCTGTTTTAGCAATTCTTCGTTGTAATTCGCTAACCCAAACGCCGTTTTGTGTTAACGAATCGCCTATACATAAAACGTTTATAGGTTTACTTGGTTTAACGGCGCTAACAACGTTTAAAACCGTTTTTGCCGTGCCAAGCAAAGTTCTTTGTGCGTTGTAAACGGATATTGTAAGTTCGTATTTGCCTTCTTCTTGCGGTGTAAATTCATAATATCTTGGAAATGATTTTCCTTTTTCGCACAACGCTACTATAGAGTAGCAATATGGATTTGGTGCTTCAATAACGCTTTTGTAAAAAAGTTGAAAAGTGTCTCCAACAACTAAATCGTATTGTTTTGCTAAAAATACTCTAACTTTACTGTCCATAATATGCTCCTATTTTGGCTAATTTTTTGCATTAACCATATAATTATTATATCACATTAAAGTTTAAAAAGTAAATATTCAAACCTATATTTTTTTTATAAAAAATCAAACTTTTAATAAAAAAATTATAAAAAAATATAGTGTAAAAATTGCGCAACTTTTTACTTGCATTATGCTTATATAAATGGTAAAATATTTGTATAAAAGGAAGTTATTATGCAAAAAATTGAAAGTTTTACAGTTAATCATTTAAAATTAAAGCAAGGTTTATACGTTTCAAGAAAAGACGTTTTTAACGGTGTAACCGCAACGACTTTTGACCTTCGCTTTACCGCGCCAAACGTTATGCCCGTAATGAATAGCCCTGCTATTCACACAATAGAGCATTTAGGTGCAACTTATTTAAGAAATTCGCATTTTAAAGATAGGGTAATTTACTTTGGGCCAATGGGTTGCAAAACGGGCTTTTATTTAGTTGTTTTTGGCAATTTAGAGCCTGAAAACGTTTACGGTTTAGTTGTAGAAACGTTAGAATTTATCGTGAATTTTGAAGGCGAAATTCCAGGCGCAACAATGGTTGAGTGCGGAAATTATAGCGAGCAAAATTTAGAAGAAGCAAAACTTTACGCAAAAGAATATTTGCGCGTTTTAACAGAAGAAAAAAACTTTGTATATGAAAATTAAAAAAGCAGACTATTTAGTCTGCTTTTATTTTACTTATTTTTTAATTTATATTCTTCAAGCGCCTTTGCAAGTTGGTCGGGGCAAGAAGTGCCGTTTCTACATTTAATACCTTTTAAAAGGGCAATAACGTTATCTACGCTATTGTTTTCAACAAGTTTTGAAATGCCTTGCAAGTTGCCAGAGCAACCGCCTATAAATTTAACGTTTTTAACAACGTCGTTTTCAACTTCAAACAAAATTTGCCTTGAACAAGTGCCAAGTGTTTTGTAAGTGTGCATAAACTCTCCTTAATCAACTAAATGCTCGTAAATTGAAGCATAAAGATTTGCCGCTTTATCTTGCCATTTTTTATAAATGTTTTTGGCTATTTGCCTATTCGGTACGCTAAACTTTAATTCAAGCAACGGTTGGCTTGTATCGTTTATTTTAAGATATACCGTGTAGGTTGAATCTTTATTC
The DNA here is from genome assembly GCA_045637905.1 of Christensenellaceae bacterium. Classification (GTDB taxonomy): domain Bacteria; phylum Bacillota; class Clostridia; order Christensenellales; family Borkfalkiaceae; genus HGM11412. Next base: position 71,659 of record JAZUAJ010000007.1, read on the forward strand.
ATATAATAGTCTGCCACGCACTCTTGCTTTTTACGGTAATGGGTGCGGTTTTTCTTAACGAAAGCCGAAATAGATTCGCGTATAGACGATGGAATTTTAACGTAGAATTCCGCTAAGCAATATCTACCTTCGGGGGTTATGGTATATAACTCATCGCCGTAAGTTGCAACGTTAAAAATAAAATTCTCGTCAATAAGTTTGTTGAGAAGTGGCTTACAGTCCATATAAGAAATCCACGTGTTTGAAGCGCAACACATGTCAAGCAAAGTATTTTCAGATAAAGGGCATTCCATCTTGTCAAACACAAACAATAATATTAACTTGTTTACAAAATTATCGCCTTTGACAAGCACAGTTTTATCCTCCGCAAAAAATTATGCTAATAATTAGCAAGAAAATTGTTTTAATTCTTCAAGTAAATCATCACAGTTGTCACTATTTATTTCAACTGTAACAGGCTTTGTTAAGTCTAAACTAAAAATACCTAAAATTGATTTTGCATCAACAACGTATTTGCCGTGTTTAAGGTCAATATCGTAAGGATATTTTTGAACGATAGATACGAATTGTGATACTTGACTTGTCATAAGTAAAGAAATTTGAATTGATTTCATTATAAATTGCTCCTTGTAAATTAAGTAGAATTATTATACATAATTTTATATAAAATTGCAATAGTTTTTTAAATAATTCTTGATACTTACAAAAAGTTGTGGTACAATAAATTATATATTCTATATAAGGTAGGTTTGGTATGAGAACGCGTGAAGAATCATTAAATAATTTTACAAAATTAGTGGGCGATTTAATTGAAACTAATTACCTTTTAGCAAACTCAAAAATTTTTGAAGTTATAACCGCGGTAAACACTTCTAAACTTTTAACTGAAACTTTTAAATATTTTACCGACGGGTTTAATTTTGAAGAAGTTTTAACTAATTGCTTTCAAGAAGAAAACGGGGAAAAGAAATTCGTTCTTCCTATTAAGAATACTGACGTTTTAGCACTCGTTTATTTACTTCTTCGCGAAATAAACTTTAAAAATTTGCAACTTACCGACCTTTTAGATTATTTTGACTCTTCTAAAAATTACGACCTTGCCTATAAAACTTTTGGCGAGCAAGTTTTACTTCCGTTTAAAACTTACGTTTATCAAGTTGGTAGAGTTATAATTAACAGCACGCAATCGGAAAGCGAAGCGCAAGCCGAAGCGCAAAAAATAGAGCAAGCAAAGGTTCAAAATGCGCCCGAAAACGAAGGTAAAACGGTTAGTGAAGAATTAGCGGAAACTTCTAAATTGCCAACGAATATGCGCCTTATTAGGCTACTTGACCTTGATAGGCTTTCAATAGTTCAAAGTAGGCTTTCAAAGGAAGATAAAAACGAACTTTTATACGTTTTAAATTTGTTTGTTGACGAAATTAAGAAAGGCGATAGCGAAAAAATTAACCTTGCGTATTTAGCGTATTTTTACGCGTTAAAACCTTATAGACGCGTTCAAAATAACGTAAAAGAAATTACTGCAATTTTATATAACGAGGCTTAAAATGCGCGCGGTAGTTCAAAGAGTTAAACAAACGGTGCTTTCAGTTGACGGTCAAGTTGTTTCTCAAATTCCTTTTGGATTAGTTGTGTATTTAGGCGTTAAAAAAGGCGATACCAAAGAAACGGCGTATAAACTTGCAAACAAAATTTGTTCTTTGCGCGTTTTTGAAGACGAGAACGGTAAAATGAATAGAAGCGTTAAAGACGTTGGCGGTCAAATTTTAAGCGTTTCACAATTTACTTTGTACGGCGACGTTTCTCGCGGTAATAGACCGAGTTTTACCGAGGCGGAAAACCCTGAAATTGCAAAGCCTATATACGAATATTTTTGCGAGTGTTTAGAAAATGCGGGCGTAGTAACTAAACGCGGAATTTTTGGCGAAGATATGAAAATTTCGCAGTTAAACGACGGGCCCGTTACTATAATTTACGATTTATGATTAACGTTTTAGATTTAAAGCAAAATTTAATAGATTTAGGGGCCGATTTAGTCGGCTTTTCGCATATTGAAACGAGCCCTATAAAAAATCAAGAAGAATTAACTTACGCAATAACTATTGCCGTAAAGATTTCCGACGCCGTTTTAAAAACGATAGAAGAAAGACCTACCATTTCTTATTTTCACGAATATAGAACGGCAAACGCCTTGCTTGACCAAATATCTTTTAAATTAGTAAGAATTTTAGAAAAACAAGGCTATAGCGCGTTTCCAATACCCGCATCACAAAGCACGGCGGATAATAAAGAAGCGTACCAAGGCTTATTTCAACACAAAACGCCCGCAAGGCTTTCGGGGCTTGGGTTTATAGGTAAAAGCGGGCTTTTTATAAGCAAAGAATACGGCTCTAAAATTAGGCTTGCAACCGTTTTAACTAACGCGCCCGTGTGCCAAAACAACGCTCCGCTTGAAAGTATGTGTAAGGGTTGTAATAAGTGCGTTTTAGCGTGCCCTGCGGGTGCTATAAGCGGTAAAGAATACGTTGAGGGTATGTCGCGCGAAGAATTTTTCTCGGCGGAAAAGTGTTCGCACAATATGAAAAACTATAAAGACGTTGGGCGTGGAGCGGTGTGCGGAATTTGCATAAAAGTTTGCCCGTTTAACAAGTTAAAATAGTTTAAAATATACTTAAAAAGTTGACATTTTAATTAAAATTTGTTATATTGTAAAAAATATACGGAGAGCGGAGAAAACGCGTTATTTATGAAAGATAAAAAGATTTCTTTAGCAGGCGATTTAGGAAGCGGTAAAAGCACGGTTGGCAAATTACTTACTCAAAAATTTGGGCTTGAAACGGTGTCAATAGGCAAAATACATCGCCAAATGGCAAGTGAATACGGTATGGACGTTACTGAGTTTAACGTCTATATGGAATCGCACCCGGAAATTGATAACGAACTTGACGCAAGGCTTAAAGAATACGAATTAAAAAACGGCAATTTTTTATTCGATTCTCGCATGGCGTTTCATTTTGTGCCGTCAAGTTTTTCTGTTTATATGAAGGTTGACGCGGAAATTGCAGGCAGGCGTATTTTTAGCGAAAACCGCAGTAACGAAAAGTATGAAAGCGTTGAAACTGCCGTTCAAAAACTTATTGAAAGGCGCGCGAGCGAATCTCTTAGATATTCTAAATTTTACGGCGTTGATATAACCGATATGTCTAATTACGATTTCGTTATTGATACAAGCAGTTTGTCGCCGCAACAAGTATTTGATAAAATTAGTGCCGAATTTGAAAAATGGCTTAATAAATAAGGAGAATTTACTATGCATTGGGCTGAAAAAATAGCAGAAGAAGTTATTAAAAGAAACCCTAATAAACCTGAATACGTATGCGCAGCGGGTATTAGTCCGTCTGGCTCAGTTCACATTGGCAATTTTAGAGACGTTGCTACAAGTTTTTACGTTGTAAAAGCACTTCAAAAAATGGGCAAAAAGGCAAAACTCCTTTTCTCGTGGGACGAGTTTGATAGATTAAGAAAAGTCCCTTCAAATATTGCAAAAATTACCGATAATTTCGAGCAATATTTAGGTATGCCTTACGCGCTTATTCCTGACCCTTACGGCAAATGTTCTTCATACGCTGAATATAACGAAATAGAGTTTGAAAAATCGCTTAAAGAACTCGCTATTGACGTTGACTATAAATACCAAGCAAAAAATTATATGTCTGGTATGTACGTTGACGGTATTATTAACGCCATAAAAAAGAGAAAAGAAATTTATGACGTTTTAATGAAGTATAAAACGCAAGATAGCGACGAAGGCGAAAGAGAAAACTATTATCCTTTAAACGTTTATTGTAGCGATTGTAAAAAAGATACTACTAAGGTTATTTCTTGTTCAAACGACGGCGAAGAGTTAACTTACACTTGTAAGTGTGGCGCAACACATACCGTTAAAGTTAGAGAATATAATATGATTAAACTTGTTTGGAAAGTTGACTGGCCTATGCGTTGGGGCTTTGAAGGCGTTGACTTTGAACCAGGTGGAATTGACCACGCTTCGCAAGGCGGTAGTTACGTTGTTGCAAGCGATATTGCAAGAACGGTTTTAGGCGTTGAACCACCGCTTTTCCAAGGCTATGGTTGGCTTTCTATTGCAGGGCTTGGCGATATGCACTCTTCAACGGGCAATAACATTACTCCTGCAACCGTTTTAAAGGTTTACGAACCTGATATGATTAGATGGCTTTTTGCTAAATACGAGCCAAAAGCAGGTTTCTCGTTTAACTTTGACGATACTATTATTCGCCACTATTCGGAATTTGACAAGGGTTACGAAGCGTACAAGAAAGGCGAAACGGACGAGTTTAATACCGCAGTTTACGATTTTAGTTTAATTGATGGTAAAAACACCGTTTCAAAAGTTCCGTTTGGCGTGCTTTCTTCCGTTGCCACTATCGTTGACTTTAACCCTACGGCTGTTAAAGAAATTTTAAAGAAAGTTGGCGTTGAGTTTACTAAGCAAGACGAAAGCCGTTTACAACGCGTTAAAGACTGGATTACCGTTCATCAACCAAACAAACTTTACAAACTTTTAAAGGCTAAAAACGTTGAGTTTTACGCTACTTTAACCGAAGAAGAAAAAGATGCGGTTAAAAAACTTTATAACTATATTAACGATAACGAAGTTATAAACGAAAAAGAAGTTCAACAATATTTATATACTGTTATTAACGATGAAACGCTTACCAAAAAAGAAAATATGGCGCGTCAACAAAGATTTTTTAAAGTATTCTACAATTTATTATTCGGCTTAGATATGGGTCCAAGATTATACTTATTCCTTGCCGCTATTGACAAAAAAGAATATTTAGAACTTTTAAACTTCTAAAAGTAAAGCCCTTTGCTAAAAAGCAAAGGGCGTTTTTTTAACAAAAAAAGATAGCAAATTTTTGCTATCTTTTACTTTATTTTATTTTTCATAAACATCGCGCTTTAAAATATACACTTCGTCAAACGCTCTGTAATCTTCGTTATAGTCAAGCCCGTAGCCAACAACGAATTCGTCTGGAATAGAAAAACCGCAATATTCCGGAACTAATTCAACTTTACGCCTACTTGGTTTATCAAGTAAAGTTATAATTTTAACCGACGCAGGTTTACGTTGCATAAGTAAACGCTTTAAGTAAGAAAGCGTGTTTCCCGAGTCAACAATATCTTCTACAATTACAACGTGTCTATTCTCAATAGGAACGTTAAGGTCTTTAATAAGTTTAACTTCGCCAGACGACTTAGTGTTATTACCGTAACTTGAAACAGCCATAAATTCCATTTGGCAAGGAATTGAAAGTGCTCTTAAAAGGTCGGCAGTAAATATAACGCTGCCTTTTAAAATACCTATAAAAAGGGGATTTTTGCCTTCGTAATCGCTATCTAACTGTTTTGCAAGTTCGCTAATGCGCTTAGCAATATCTTGTTTGCTTATTAAAACTTTTTCAAAATCTTTATACATAATTTATCCTAAAAGTTAATATTTTTATAAAACAAAAAGACCGTTTAAAAACGGTCATTGTTTTTATGCTCTTTCAACTTTTTTGCTCTTAAGGCAACGTGCACATACGTATTCAGTTGAAACCTTACCGTCTTCAACAACTCTTACCTTTTGAACGTTTGCATTATATAAGCGAGGAGTTTTACGGTTACTGTGGCTAACTAAATTGCCAGATAATTTACCTTTACCGCATACGCTACAAACTTTTGACATAACTAACACCTCCAAATTTCAAGTTACATTTTTTTGCATAAATAATATAACATTATTTGCTATAAAAAGCAAGCGTTATTACGCAATTTGACAAATTTAATTTATTAAATATCTAAAAATATGGTAAATTGTATAAAAACTCTTGCAAAAAGTCCGTTTATATTGTAAAATACATATATAATATTTTATTAGGAGGGAACTATGTCGGTTAAAACGAACAATGCATACGGTAATATATCTATATCCGATGAAGCGATAGCAAAGGTTACGGCCTATGCTTCCTTAGAGTGCTACGGTATTGTTGAAATGGTATCTGGGCGCACTATAGATAGTTTCTTCAAACTTTTTGGCGTTGATAAAGGTGCTAAGGGTGTTAAGGTTGTTACTAATGGTGACCGCATTTTTATTGACGTTTACGTTATAATTAAGTTTGGCGTATCGATATCTGCCGTTGCGAATTCATTAAAAGATGCAATTAAATATAAAGTTGAAAGTTTCACGGGTATGGTTGTTGATACGGTTAACGTTAATATAACGGGTGTTAAACTTTAATTTCACAGAGGTTATAATATTGATGAAAACAATTAACGGCGCTACGTTTGCCAAAATGGTGACCAACGCTTGCAAATTATTAGATATAAATAAAGATTTAATCGACTCACTCAACGTATTCCCCGTGCCAGACGGTGATACGGGCACGAATATGTCGCTCACAATAAAGTCTGCTTTTAGCGAATTGCAACAATGCAAATCAAACGACCTTAGACAAATTGCAGATAGTGTTATGCGCGGTGCGCTTAAAGGTGCGCGTGGTAATAGTGGCGTTATATCTTCACAAGTATTACGCGGTTTATGTTCTACTCTTCGTGACCACGAAAATGCGGACGTAAAAACGTTTATTAAAGCATTAAAAAATGCAACTGAAATTGCATATAGTGCCGTTTCTAATCCAAAAGAAGGTACTATGCTTACGGTTTCTCGTTTAATTTCGGAAGGCGTTGCAGATTCAAAAGCAAAAACTTACGAAGAATTATTTGAAGAAATTGTAACAAACGGCGAAATAGCCTTAAACAAAACGCCTGAAATGCTCCCTGTTTTAAAGAAAGCAGGCGTTGTTGATAGTGGTGGTATGGGCTTATTAACTATCTATAAAGGTATGCAAAAAGCCGTTTTAAACGAAGAAATTGAAGGTGTTGAAGTTGATGCTCCGGTAAAAGAAAACCAAGTTTCGCTTGAACACGCCGATATTTTAAATTTAGGCACTATAGAATTTGGTTATTGTACCGAATTTTTCATTACAAATCTTAAAAAGAAAACAACGATTGCCGACATCAACAAATTTCGCGAGTATTTAATGACTATTGGTGACTGTGTTTTGGTTATAGGCGACCTTGAATTTGTAAAAGTTCACGTTCACACAAATAACCCTGGCAAAGCACTTTCACACGCGTTAGAACTTGGCGAAATTGACAAGGTTAAAATTGAAAATATGCTTGAACAAAACCGCGAACTTATTAAAAAGTATAATGCGGAAAAGAAAAAGCACGGTATGCTTGCAATTTGTTCGGGCGAAGGCTTTAAGGCTATATTTAAAGACATTTGCGTTGACCAAGTTATTGAAGGCGGTCAAACGATGAACCCAAGCGCGTCTGATATTGCCGATGCTATTTGCAAAATTAACGCCGAAAATATTTACGTTTTCCCTAATAATAAGAACATTATTTTGGCTGCTGAGCAAGCAAAACAACTCGTTGAAGGTAAAACTATTCACGTTATACCTACTAAAAACGTACCGCAAGGCATTTCCGCAGCACTTTCTTTCGACCCAGAAGAAGCGGCAGACGTGAATAAGATAAATATGCTCCACGCTATAGACAACGTAATTGCAGGTCAAGTTACTTATGCCGTTAGAACTACTAAAATTGACAATTTCAACTTGAAAAAAGGCGATATTATAGGTCTTAACGACAAGCGTATTTTATCAAAAGGTAATAATATTGAAGAATGCACACTCTCTTTAATTGAAACGTTAAAAGAAGATTTCCATAGCGTAATTAACCTTTACTATGGTGCAGATATAACTGAAAGTGATGCAGAAAAGGTTTGCAATGCTGTTCAAGAAAAATATCCTGACTGTTCCGTTGAATTGTTTAGTGGCGGTCAAGCGGTTTACTACTTTATTGTTTCATTAGAATAATTATTTAAAGAGAAACTTATATAAAGTTTCTCTTTTTTGTTTAGGTGTAACGTGGAATTAACTAATATTAAGTATATAAGCGACAAGCGCGCTTCACAATTTAATAAATTAGGCGTTAAAACGGTTGAAGATTTAGCAAACTTTTTTCCGCGCTACTACCTTGATTTAACTAAAATTTCTAAGGTTAGCGATGCGTACCATAATGACGTTATTTTAACCGTTGCCCGCGTAGAGTTACAGCCACGCGTTTCAAACGGCGGTAGAGTTAAGTACGTAAAAACCTACTGTTCGCAAGGGGCGGACACTTTTGAAGTTATTTGGTTTAATCAACCATATGTTATAGATAAGTTAGAGTGCGGAAAAGAATACTTTTTTTACGGGCGTGTTTCTAATAAATTCGGCGTTTGCTCTATGACGAATCCCGTTTTTGAAAGTGTTGAAGAAAACAAAAAACTTAAAGGTTTTGTGCCCGTTTATAAGGCGGGAAATAATTTAACGCAAAGTATAATAAAATATGCTTGTCAAAGTGCATCTAAAACTCTTAGTTTAGAAAGCCAAATTCCAAGTGATTTATGCTATAAATACGCTTTAACGCCACTTAAAAAGGCTTATTTAGAAATTCATAACCCTACAACTCAAATCAACTTAACAAACGCGCAAGAGCGAATTGCTCTTGAAGAATATTTTTCGTTAATTAGTGCATTTAAAGTGTTAAAAGGCGATAAAAAGCGCGTTAGAATGCATAAATATGCTTGTTCGGCAAATCAACTTAAAGAATTTACAAAATCTTTTTCTTTTGAGTTTACCGACGGGCAAAAGAAAGCGGTAAACGAAATTTATGCCGATTTAACAGGCGCAACCGTTATGAATAGGCTTGTGCAAGGCGACGTTGGCTCTGGCAAAACCGCAGTTTCATTATGTGCAATTTTTATGGCGCTTAAAAGTGGTTATCAAACGGCGTTTTTAGCGCCTACCGAGGTTCTTGCACGCCAAAATTATAACGTTGCAGTTAACTTTTTTGGTAGTGAAAACGTTTGCTTTTTATCGGGCTCTTTAACTCAAAGTAAAAAGCGCGAATTAAAGGCTAAAATAAAAAGCGGTGAATATAAAATAGTTGTTGGAACTCACGCTATTTTAGAGCCAAACGTAGAATTTAAAAATTTGGCATTGTGCGTGTGTGACGAACAACAAAGGTTTGGCGTAGCGCAAAGGAGTGCTCTTGAAGGCAAGGGCGAAATCGTTGACGTTTTAGTTATGAGCGCAACGCCTATTCCAAGAACGCTTTCTTTAATTTTTTACGGCGACCTTGACGTTTCAACAATTTACGATAAGCCAACTATGCGCGCAACTCTTACTACTCGCATCGTTCCCGAAAACAAGTATAGCGACCTTTTAAATTTTGTTAAAGCGGAAATTAAAAAGGGTAATAGAGCGTATTTCGTTTGTCCTAAAATTGAAGGCGACGATGAAGGCACTTTAATTAGCGTTAAAGAACTTTTTGCCGATTTATCAAAAACTTTAAAGGGCGTTAGCGTTGGGCTTATGCACGGCAAGTTAAAAGATAGCGAAAAAGCCGAAATTATGAGCGACTTTATAAGTGGAAGAATTGAAGCGCTTGTTTCAACAACCGTAATTGAAGTTGGCGTTGACGTAAAAGACGCTACCGTTATGGTTATTTATAATGCGGAGCGTTTTGGGCTTTCGCAACTTCATCAACTTCGCGGTAGGGTTGGGCGTAGCGATAAAGAAAGTTACTGCTTTTTACTTGACACGGCAAAAAATCAAATTGCAAAAGATAGGCTTAAAATTATTAAAAGTTGTAACGACGGTTTTAAAATTAGCGAAGCCGACTATGACCTTCGCGGTGGGGGCGACTTTTTAGGCGAGCGTCAATCGGGCAAATTTTTAACTTCGCTTGGCGGTTTGCAATATTCTTCAAAAACCATATTTTTTGCAAAACAATTAAGCGACGAAGCGTTTTCTAACGAAAAAAATATTCCAAATCTAAAAAAATTAGCAATTCAAAAACAAGAAAAATTAAAGGATATAACTTTAAACTAAGTAAACATAGTTTACTTAACTTACAAAAACACTAATATGAAATACGTTGAACTTACAATTTACACAACTTCACAGGTGCAAGAACTTATTTCTTGCACGCTTTGGGATTTTACCAGTTACGGCGTTGCCGTTTGCGACGATAACGACGTTTTAGAACTCATAAATAAAAGGCGTAATACTTGGGATTATTTAGAAGACGGCGTTACTAAAAATTTAGGAAACAACGCCACTTTAATTAAGTGTTATTTAGATTTAGAAAGTGCAGAAAACACTATTCCTTTAATATTAAAAGCACTTGAAACGTTAAAAGAAAACGGTAAAAAATACTTTGATTTTGGCACGCTTGAAACGGTAACGCGCATCGTTGACGGTGACGACTGGATTGAAATTTGGCGCAAGCATTATAGGCCTATGGATATGGGCAAGGTTGTAATTTGCCCAGAGTGGATTGATTACGAGCCAAAAGAAAATCAATGCGTTGTTAAAATAGATAGCAATATGGCTTTTGGCACGGGCGAGCACGAAACAACGAGTATGTGCATTGACTTTTTAATAAAATATTTAAACGGCGATAGCGTTGTTATTGACGTTGGCACGGGCTCTGGCATTTTAGGTATAACCGCTATAAAACTTGGCGCAAAAAAAGCCGTTATGACCGATATTGACGAAGTTGCCGTAAACACCGCAAAGCACAACGCCGTTTTAAACGGGGTAGATAAAAATTGCGTAATAACTCTTTCTAATTTGCTTGATAAAAACGATAGCAAGGGCAGTTTAGTAGTTGCAAACATTACGGCGGATATTTTATGCGTGTTAAGTAAAGATATTTTAAGCCACTCAAATAGCGGTTCTTATATTATTTTAAGCGGTATTTTAAAGGAAAAAGCGGAAGAAGTTGTAACGGCATACCAAAAAATAGGTTGCAATTTAGTTGATAGCAAAAATAAGGGCGAGTGGGTAGCACTCGTATTTAAAAGAGTATGAAAGCGGTAGTATTTACGCTTGGTTGCAAGGTTAACGCTTGCGAAAGCCAATCAATTATTAAAAATTTAGAAGATATAGGTTACGAAGTTTCCGTAGAACTTTCTTATGCCGATTTATACGTTATAAATACTTGCGCGGTAACGAAAGAAGCCGAAAAAAAGTCGCGCCAAGCAATAGCAAGGGTTAAAAAGTTTAATAAAAACGCTAAAATTATAGTTGTTGGTTGCGCTTCGCAGTTAAACGCCAAGAGTTTTGCTTGTAAAGACGGCGTTTCTCTCGTTAGCGGAACGGTAGGAAAAAGCCAAATTCATAACGAAATAAATAAAACGGGCGTTTTTGTTAAAGAACTTAGCGAAAATTACGAATATTTTGCACCACCAAAACAAGTTAAAACGCGCGCTTTTATAAAAATTCAAGACGGTTGCAATAATTTTTGCTCGTACTGTATAATTCCGTATTTACGCGGAAGAAGCAGGTCGCGTAGCATTGAAAGTATAGTTGAAGAAATTAAGAGTTTAACCGCCTTAGAAGCCGTGCTTACTGCAATTAACGTTACGGCTTATAATTATAACGGGCAAGACCTTGCCTCGCTTATAGAAAACTTGCAAAACGTAGATATAAGAATAAGGCTTGGAAGTATTGAAGAAAACGCCATAAACGAAAATTTACTTAACAGGTTAAGTAAACTTAAAAACTTTGCACCGCATTTTCACTTATCGCTTCAATCTGGTAGCGATAAAGTTTTAAAAGATATGAATAGAAAATACGATAGCCAAGGTTTTTTAAACGGCGTAAATTTAATACGCAAATATTTTAAAAACGCCGGCATCACAACAGACGTTATAGTTGGCTATCCAACCGAAACGAGCGAAGATTTTTTAAACACGGTTACGTTATGTAAAAAGGCTAAGTTTTCTGATATTCACCCCTTCGTTTTTTCCCCGCGTGAAGGTACTGTTGCATATAAACTAAAAGACCTTCCTTCAAGCGTAAAAAAAGAAAGATTAAATGCTTTAATAGAACTTAAAAACGAGTTAAAAAGCGAGTTTATTTTAAGTAATTTAGGCTTAGAGCACGAAGTTATTTTAGAAGAATTCGACGGGGTGTATACAAGCGGTTATACGGGCAATTATATAAAAGTTTACGTACAAGGTAAATTAGATAGCGGAAGTTATAAAGTTACGCTTAACAGCGCGTTTAACGACGGCGCAATAGGCACTATTATATAAAAGGAGTAAAATTATGGAAAACTGTTTATTTTGTAAATTTATTAGCGGTGAAATACCCGTAAATAAGGTGTATGAAGACGAAAACTGCATTATCATTAGAGATATTGACCCAAAGGCAAAAAATCACTATTTACTTATAGTAAAAAGCCATTTTAAATATCTTGCGGAAATGACGTGCGAGCAAGCCGAAATGCTTAAAAAGGCACTTCAAACACTTCCTACGCTTAAAGATTTATTAGGTCTTGAAAACGGTTATAGATTAGTTGTAAACCAAGGCGACGACCCTGGTCAAACTATTCCACACCTTCATATTCACGTTTTATGCGGTCAAAAAATGGGTTGGACTCCTGCATAAAAAGTAATAAATAAAACTTTTTTAGCATAGTTTAAAAAATACCCCGCTAAAACGTTGACAAGTATTTTTTGCTTTGCTATAATAAAAAGGCTTTTTTAAGTGATTTTTAAACCGTAGGGTAAAGGAGGGTTGTTAAAATGTCTACAGTTAGAGTTGGTGAAAATGAATCATTAGATAGCGCTTTAAGAAGATTTAAGCGTAAATGTTCACGCGATGGCATCATTGGTGACCTCCGCCGTAAAGAATTTTACGAAAGACCTTCGGTAAGAAGAAAAAAGAAAGCCGAAGCAGCAAGAAAAAGAAACGTTAAAGGTTAATAAAAATTTGTTTTTACGTCCGCAAAATTATTTTTTGCGGATATTTTTTTATGGGGGTATATATGCAAGGCGACAAAAGCATTAAAGAGTACGCAAAAGAAGCCAAAAAGCGTCTTAAAAGTTCCTTTTGGCAAGAGTATAAAAATAACTTAAAAAACGGCGTTATTAAAGCGGAAGAAGACGGCACTTCGCCTTCAAAAGTCGTTGAATATTACCAAAGTAAAGCGTCCGTTACCGTTAGGGGAATTAAGAGTGGTGACGAAGAGTTTTATTTGCAAGTAAAAAACCTACTTTTAACCGTTGGCGAAGTTAGCGACGCTATAGGCAGGCTTACTAATAAAGAATATTTTAACACTCTTAGTTACGAACAAAAACAGCGTTACACGCTTGAACTTTCCACAAAATACGTTAAAGCAAAAGAACGTTTTTATAAAGAACTTGAATACGAAAAATCTACAAATGCAAAATAAATTAAACACTAAAATTGCAAAAATAGGGCAGTTTTAGTGTTTTTTTATGCAAATTTTAAAAATACTATTGTATTTTTTAGCCGTTGTGTTATTATATTATAAACCTTTCGTTTAAGGAGTGTTTTATGGTTTACCAAATTATAACGGCAATTTGCCTTGGAATTTTTATTTTAGAAGTTTTGGGCGTACTAATTGCTATATTTACAAAAAACAGGCAAGATAGAATTTTGTTTATTCGTAGTTTTAAAAAGGGTAAATGCGCCATTATTTATTTAACGGCAATTCCGCTTTACTGTATGGCTCACGTTTATAACGGCGAAAGCGTTGTAAATTCCTTTTTTACGGCAATACCGGAAGTTGCAAGTTTAGTAGTTTTAAAATATGATTTTGAACCGCTTTTAGGTTTAATGTCTGCATTTAAAATTTACGAATTTACTATTTATTTATGCTTTATTTTAATTGCTATAAACGCAATAATGTTTGCCATTTCTTTAACGGTGCAACATATTTGGAATTTTAAAAACGGCATTAAAAACGCAATATCAAAAAGAAACGAACTCATACTTTTTGGCAATAACGACCAAAACGTAGATATTTATAAAAGCGATAATAAGTTTACAAAGTCTATAATAGATAATTTTAAAGGTGATAGCGCGTTTAATTTGTATTTAAAAGACGTCGTTTATTTTTCAGTTACCAACGTTAACGACTACGTTAAAAATAAAATGTCACGAATTTTATTTCAAAACAAAAGGCGCGTGGTAATTATTAACACGGGTAGCGACGAGCAAAATATGCTATATTGCAGATATTTTATATCTAATATAGAAAGTTTAAGCGAAGATATGCGCCAAGTCGTTTTTGACCGCCTTAAAATTTTCGTGTTTGGCGACGCGCGCTTTCAAACTATTTACGACGATATCGTGCACGACGCGTTTGGCACTATAACCTTTGTAAACAAATATCAAAAAATTGCAATGGATTTTATAAACAACTATCCGTTAGCATCTTTTTTAAACGAAGAACAAGTTGATTATGAAACTGCAACTATAAAAGACGGTGTTAACTTAAACGTTTGCTTTATAGGTTTTGGAAAAACTAACCAACAAATATTCTTAACTTCGGTAGCGAACAATCAATTTATTGAAAATAAGGGCGATAAACCCGTTTTAAAACAAGTAAACTATCATATATTTGATAAAAACGACGCCCAAAATAATAAAAATTTAAATCATAGTTACTACCGCTATAAAAACGAAATAAATTTTAATAATAAAAACGATTATTTAGAATTGCCTAAATTGCCTGCGCTTGAAACTTATTATAATTTAGATATTAACGATACGGAATTTTACGTTAAGTTGAAAAACGTTTTTGTTAAAAACGCAAAAGATTCTAACTATATAATAATAGCGTTTGGCTCTGACCTTGAAAACATTGATATGGCGCAAAAACTTATTGAAAAGCGCAAAGAGTGGAATTTAGATAATTTAACGGTTTTCGTAAAGGTGCGCAAATTCCATAAAGAACAAACGCTTTTACAACAAGATAAATGCTATTTTATAGGTAACGAGAAAAACGTTGTGTATAATCTTTCTAAAATATTAGAAGATAGCGTACAAAAAATGGCAAAACTTCGCGATGAAGTTTACGAACTTGAAAGCCATATAGTAAATTTGGGTAATGCTAATTTAACTAAGGAAAACGTTGACGAAATTTTTAAAACCGCTAACAAAAAATGGTACGTTAAAAAGTGCCAACTTGAAAGAGAATCAAGTTTATACTGCACGTTAAGTTTACGTTCAAAACTTAATCTTTTAG
The DNA here is from genome assembly GCA_045637905.1 of Christensenellaceae bacterium. GTDB lineage: Bacteria > Bacillota > Clostridia > Christensenellales > Borkfalkiaceae > HGM11412. The sequence continues at coordinate 86,845 of JAZUAJ010000007.1, forward strand.
GGCTTGATTACGCCGATATAAGCGATAGTAGGGTGGCGGTAACCGAACAAGAGTTTTTAGACATATACGCAAAGGACGATATGCCTAACGTTTCTAAATATAGTTTTACCGCAAACGGCAAAAAGATAGTAACTTATCCGTTTGAATTTAAAAAATCAAAAAGATATAACCTTGCGGTGCTTGAGCATTTGCGTTGGAATTCGTTTATGATAAGTAAGGGTGTAGTTCCTGCAACCAAACAGCAAATTTTAACCGAAACTAAACTTGAAGATGGAAAGGTTAAATTTACCAACGGCAAAAACTACAATTTAAGAAGACACGGCAATTTAACAACGTTTGAAGGCTTAACCGATTTTAGAAAAATGGTGGCGGAGCGCGACGGGGCAAATGAAATTGATAAAGACGTTATTAAGTACGACTACCAAATTTTAGACGATGCTTATTGGCTATTAAATAATTGTGGTAAAAAAATAGTAAGAAAATAAAACAAAGCGTTGCCAAGCCGAGTCCCTACAAGGGATTCGGCAACTAAATAAATCCGTGAACGGATTTGTTATATCCGTCTAACAACGGGTGATATCGCCTACGGCGGTGAAATTTGCCTAACGGCAAGTTGTGGATTTATTTAATATAACTTTGGCGTAGCCAAAATAAAACTGCTTACGCAGTTGGCGTTCGCTTTGCTCGGCTAAACATATTTTAACATAATCTTTTGT
>JAZUAJ010000008.1:0-94526 GCA_045637905.1 Christensenellaceae bacterium
CTTAGGGATTTTTAGTTCATAACAAAAGTATAGCCCACCAAACTTTGCAAAAAGCGAAATATGGTGGGCTTTTCTTATCCACAAAAGATTAAGTTTAATAAGTTATATTTTTAGCCTTGTGGCTAAAAGTTATATTGCTTGTTTTACAAGCGGTTATATTTTGCCTACGCCAAAGTTATATTAAATAAATCCTTAGCTCGCCGTCAGGCGAATATAACTGCCGAAAGGCAATATCACTCGTCGTTAGACGAATATCACAAATCCGTTTAGGATTTATTTAGTTGTCGCAATTCCCTACGGGAAGAGCGACTATCCGCTCCTTTGTTTTATTTATTGTATTTTTCTAAAAATTGTTTGCCGTTGCCGTACTTTTCGTAAACGTAGTCAATATCTTTATCGCCCCTACCGGAAAGGGTAACTAAAATTGAGCCCGTGTTATGTTCTTTTGCATACTTAATTGCATAAGCAACCGCGTGCGAACTTTCAATTGCAGGAATAATACCTTCGTATCTTGAAAGTAAGAAGAACGCTTCCATTGCTTCTTCGTCTGTTGCAGTAACGTAATTTACTCTGCCTTGGTCTTTTAAATAGGCGTGTTCTGGGCCAACTCCAGGGTAGTCAAGCCCGCTTGCTATTGAGTAAACAGGTAACGGCTCGCCGTTTTCGTCTTGTAAAAGGTAACTTTCAAAGCCGTGAAGCCTACCTTTCGTACCAAATTTCATTGTTGCGGCGTGGTCGCCAACGTTTTCGCCCTTGCCAAGCGGTTCAACGCCGTAAATTTCAACGGGGTCTGCAAGGAACGGAACGAAAGTTCCAAGTGAGTTAGAGCCACCGCCTACGCAAGCGCAAACCGCGTCTGGCATAATGCCGGTCATTTCTAAAAATTGTTCTCTTGCTTCAATGCCTATAACCGATTGGAAATCTCTTACCATTTTTGGGAAAGGGTGTGGGCCAAGCGTTGAGCCTATGCAATAAATTGCGTGGTCGTATTCTTTAATGTACGCGTCAAACGCCGCGTCAACCGCTTCTTTAAGCGTTTTTAAGCCGTGTGTTACGGGAATAACGTTTGCGCCAAGCATTTCCATTCTAATTACGTTAGGGTGTTGCTTTGCAATATCAACTTCGCCCATATAAATATCGCACTCTAAGCCAAAGTATGCCGCCGCCGTTGCAAGTGCTACGCCGTGTTGACCAGCGCCCGTTTCGGCAATAAGTTTCTTTTTGCCCATATATTTAGCAAGTAAACCTTCGCCCATACAATGGTTAAGTTTATGTGCACCCGTGTGGTTTAAATCTTCACGCTTTAAATAAATTTGGCAGTTGCCAAAAAGTTTAGAAAGCCTTTCGCAATGGTAAACGGGGGTTGGCCTACCTTGAAATTCTTTTCTAATTCTTCTAAGTTCGTTAATAAATTGCGCGCTGTGGCAAATTGCCTCGTAAGCATTGTCTGCTTCAATAAACGCGGGCACTAATTCTTTTTGAATATACGCTCCACCGTACTCGCCAAAGTACCCGTCTTTTGAAGGGAATTCCTTTAAATAATTGTCAAAATTTTTATATTTATTCATTTTTATACTCCTAACTAAAATAATACGCGGTTTTTAAAACCGTAAAACTTTTAAAAAATATTATTTAGTTTTGCCATCGTTTAGTTAATATAATCATAATGTACCTATAAATTGCAATAAGAGTCAAAAGCAATGCCACAAAATAAGTTTGATGTTAGAAAAAATAATTTTTTGCGGTTTGACGAGAAAAATGCAAGAAAGGCAAGCGTTCTTGTGAGGGCGCATACCCGTGCGGTCTGTAACCGAATAAAACGCGAAGTATTTCGTAGGATTTTTCCGTCAAAAAAACAAACGAATTTTTGGCAGGGCTTTAATAAAAAAAGCCCGTGAACAAAATTGTTCACGGGGCGAATATACCGCGGTGCCACCCGAATTGACGCTTTTTACGCGCCCACTTTTAGCGTTTTTACGCTCTTGCTTTTTACAAGTGCAAAACTTGTCGGCTACTACTTGCTTATTGCTTTCGCTCCGCCCTCAACAGCCCATTCATAATGCTTCTTGGTTTTGTTACACCTACCCAAAACTCTCTAAACAAGTTTAGCGTTACTACTACTCTGTATCATAGGTTTATTTGTAAATTTTAATAAATTATATCACTCTAATATTCGTTTGTCAACTATTTTTTAGAGCAAGTAAGTGTTAAAACGGCTTTGCCTATATGAAGTAAATTTTCCGTTTGCTTAGTAACTAACGAGTTTGCGCTATCAAAAATCTTTTCGCTTGCCATCGTTGTGTCAACGGGAAGTGAAGAAAGTATAACGTAATCTTTTTTATTTTCAACTAAATCTTCTTCTAAAACGCTAATATCTTCGTCTTTACTTAAAAAATAAATAACGTCTGCATTGCTAAGTGCGGTTTTTTTATCGCTCGTGGTCGTAACGTAAGAAAATTGTGATAAATAATCGTAAGTTTTAGGCGAAACGGCACTTTCCTTACTTGATAAAAACGTTAAGTTTGCGCCGAGTTTTACAAGGCCTACGGCAAGGGAATTCTCGTCGTCAAGCATAGAGCCTACTATCGTTACGTTTAAATTTTTAAATTCTTTAAAGCGTTCGCTTATCGTCATAATAGTTGAAAGCGCTTCGCAAGGGCTCTTTGTTGCCGTTGCGTTAATAACGGGAACGGAAACGGTGTCAACAAACATATTAGTATCGGTAGTTTTGCTCGTGCAAACTAAAACGGCGGAAAGCCCGAAAGACGTAAGTGCTTTAACGTAGTGCTTGTCGTTAAGTAAATTTTCAAGTTCTTCGCCGTGCATACTCGTTACAACGGGGCTACCGGAAAGTTCTTTTATTGCAAGTTGAAAAGTTATACTTGACCTTGGTAAATTTGGTTTAGTTACAAGTAAAACGTATTTATCTTTAAGTAAAATGGAGTTTTCTTGCACTAAGCGTTTTTCTTTAAGAGCGGTTGCGGTGTTTATAACTTCAACTATGTCTTCAGTAGAAACGCCTTGTAAAGTAGTTAAGTTGTAAAAATCAACCGTGCCTTTTTTTGTAAAATTTAACGTATTCATAAAACACCTGAAAGTAGTTTTTGTTTAATTGATTATAAATCATTTTACGCTTTTTGTAAAGATTTTATAAAAAAACAAAAAATCTAACCGTCTTTTTGGTAAAATTATACAAATAACAATAATTTTAAGGCTAAAATTTGTGCAATATGCACATTGTAAAATTTGCGCGCGTGTGATAATATATATGGGTAATAAATTTTACAAGGAGAACAAAAATGGCAAATTTAAAGTTATCACACATTTATAAAGTGTATTCATCGGGCGTTCAAGCGGTTACTGACTTTACTATGGACATTGAAGATAAGGAATTTATCGTATTCGTTGGTCCATCTGGTTGCGGTAAGTCAACTACGCTTCGTATGATAGCAGGTCTTGAAGAAATTTCCGACGGTGACCTTTACATTGACGATATTCGCGTTAACGATATCCAACCTAAAGATAGAGATATAGCAATGGTTTTCCAAAACTACGCTCTTTATCCACATATGACCGTTTACGACAATATGGCTTTCGGTCTTAAACTTCGTAAAATGCCTCGTGCAGAAATTGATGCAAGAGTTAAAGAAGCGGCAAGAATTTTAGGCCTTGAAACTTACCTTCAAAGAAAACCAAAGGCGTTATCTGGTGGTCAACGCCAAAGAGTTGCGCTCGGTAGAGCAATCGTTCGTGAACCAAAAGTATTCCTTTTAGACGAACCACTTTCTAACCTTGACGCTAAACTCCGTGCACAAATGCGTGTTGAAATTACTAAACTTCACCACCGCCTTGCAACAACGTTCATTTACGTTACGCACGACCAAGTTGAAGCAATGACGATGGGTACGAGAATTGTTGTATTAAAAGACGGTCTTATCCAACAAGTTGACGCTCCACAAAAACTTTACGACTATCCTGCAAATATGTTCGTAGCAGGCTTTATCGGCACTCCAAGAATGAACTTCTTCGACGCTGTTTTAACAGGCACTAAGACTAAAGTTTACGTTGAATTTGAAGGACACAAAATTCTTTTACCAAAAACTAAATCTGCTAAACTTATCAATATTGAAGAATATCTCAACACGGGCAAACCTATCGTTTTAGGCGTTCGTCCAGAAGACTTCCACGACGATGAATTATTTATCAATAATTCAAAAGATACTTGCATTGAAGTTAAAGTTGACGCTGTTGAAAAATTAGGTGCAGAAACTTTACTTTACTGCGTATTTGACGATGGTAACGACGAAGTTTTAGAAGAAGGTCAAATCAAGTCGCTCGTTGAAACTAAAACTCCTATGATTGCAAAAGTTGACTCTCGTTCAACTACTGAAGCAGACCAAAAGGTTGTTTTAGGTATCGACATTATGCACTCGCACTTATTCGATAAAGAAACTGAACTTTCTATTTTAGAAGGCGAAGGCACTAAGGCGTACGTTCCAACTGTTGAACTTGAAAGAATTGCTAACGGCACTCAAGAAGATTTAATCAACAAGAACAGAACGTTCTTTGAAAGATTAAAATACAGCAAGCAAAAAAAGGCTAAACAAAAGGCTGAAGCGGAAGCCGCTATTGAACAAGTAGAAGTAGCGGAAGTAGCAGAAGGCGAAAACGTTGTAGAAGAACCTACCGTTGAAGAATAATTTTAATTTAGAAGGCAAGCGTCAACGCTTGCCTTTTTAATTGACAAAATTATATATAAATGATAAAATAATTAAAATTTATTATTTTATAATAAAAGCCGTGCTTAAAGCATAAGTTAAAGCGTGGCTTAAAAGGCTTATGGAACTTAACAAAAATATAAAAAACGTTTTAATTGATTTAGACGGAACGCTTCTTCCTATGGATTTCGACGTGTTTTTAAACGGCTATATATCCGCCGTATCTACTACCGCCGAAAGCGTTGGGCTTACAAAAGATTTATTTAAAAAAGGTTTATGGTCGGGCATTGTTAAAATGATGGAAAACGACGGAACTATTAGCAACGAGCAAGCATTTTGGCGCGCTTTTACTTTTGTTACGGGCGTTTATAAAGATAGTGCCGAAGGCGTGTTTAATAATTTTTACAGTACTAATTTTAACAAAGTTAAAAAGTATTGTGGCTTTACTAAAAACGCCGGCGTTTTAGTTCAAAAATTAAAGCAAAAAGGCTACAACTTAATTTTGGCAACAAACCCTGTATTTCCTAAAATTGCAACGATAAGTAGGCTTAATTGGGCGGGCGTTGATAGTAAAAACTTTACTTTTATTTCAACTTATGAAAACTCGTCTTATTGCAAACCTAACGTAAAATACTATTTAGAAATTTTACAAAAACTCAACTTAAACGCAAGCGAGTGTTTAATGATAGGTAACGACGTTTTAGACGATATGGTTGCAAAAAACGCTAATATTGAAACGTTTTTACTTACAGATTGTTTAATAAACAAAAACAATGAAGATATAAATAATTATAACAATGGAAACTTTGAAGATTTATTCAAGTTTCTTAAAATTTAGGAGTTATTATGTGGCAAGTTCTTTTAATAATTTTATTGCTTATTATCGGCTTAGTTTTAATAATTAAGGGCGGTGATTATTTCGTTGACGGTGCAAGTTGGCTTGCGGAAGTTAGCGGTATTCCAAAGTTTATAGTAGGTGCAACAATAGTTAGTATTGCAACAACTTTACCAGAAATTGTAGTTTCGCTTATTTCGGCAAAATCAGAGCCCGATATGGCAATAGGTAACGCCATTGGCTCGGTTGTGTTTAACTCGGGCGTTATTATGGCAATTGCTTTAATTGCAAGTCCGTTTATTATAAAGCGTAAAGATTATGCTTTTAAAGGTATTTTATTAACTATCGTAATTGCTTTACTAACAGGTTTTTGTTTTATAGGCGTTAACTCTACGCCAATAACTTTTGAAACTACTGCAACTTTCGGCTACGTTGGCGCGGTTGTGCTTTTAATTTTATTCGTTGTATTTATTGTTGAAAACGTTATGAGTGCAAAAAAGAACGCGAGCGAACAAAAAGAAGAAGATAAAATAGTTGCTACTAAAAAAAGCGTAATTTTAAATTTAGTTAAACTTATAGTTGGTGCGGGTGGCATTGCCGCAGGCGCAATTTTACTTAAAGATAACGCCGTTAAACTTGCAACGCTTGCGGGCATTTCACAAGCCGTTATAGGCGTAACTATTTTAGCAATAGGAACTTCACTTCCAGAACTTGTTACTATGATTATTGCCGTTAAAAAAGGCGAAGCAAGTTTATCTATTGGCAACATTATAGGCGCAAACACCATTGACCTTGCAATAATTTTACCTTTAAGCGCGTTTATTGCGGGCGGTAACGGATTATTCGTTTCAAATATTCACTTATTATTAACTATGCCTGTAACGCTTTTAGTTATTGCAATAGGCATTATTCCAACTCTTATCTTTAAAAAGTTTTCGCGTTGGCAAGGCATTCTAATGTTTTCAATTTACTTGGCGTACTTTATTTTCAATATTTTATACGTAATTTTATAACATAAATTTTAAATTCTTAATATACTAAAATGTACCTATAAATTTTATAGGTATATTTTTTTTGCTCTAAACGGCGAGTTTAAGGTGATATATGTTTAAAAGTTATAATAGGGCGGTTGCTTTAATAAGTTTAAAAAATGCAAGGCATAACTACGAAGTTTTAAAAAGCAAACTAAACTCAAAAGTTAAAATTTGTTGTGTGGTTAAGGCTGACGCTTACGGGCACGGAGCAGTTGAACTTTCTAAACTTTATGAAAGTTTAGGCGCTAATTTTTTTGCAACCGCCACCTTTTTTGAAGCCGTACAACTTAGAAAAAACGGAATTAAAAAGCCTATTTTAATTTTGGGCTACACCCCGCCTTATTACGCTAAAAAACTTGAAGAATTTAATTTAAGTCAAACGGTTTATTGTAGTGAATACGCCAAAGCGTTATACTCGTTTGCAAAAAAACAAAACGCCAAAATAAAAATCCACTTAAAAATTGACACGGGCTTTAATAGAATAGGTTTCGTTTGCAATAATAAAGAAGTTGGCGGGCTACTATCTGCAATAAAACACGTTAAAAACGAAAGGTTTATTTTAGAGGGAATTTACACGCATTTTGCTTGTAGCGACGACGTAAAAAAAGGTAAAAATTTTACCTTAAAACAATATAAAAACTTTATGTTTGCCGTAGACTTTTTAAGCAAAAAAGGCGTTAATTTTAGTATTAAACACGCGGGGAATAGCGCCGTTATATTTAACTATCCTAACTTATGCTTAGATATGGTTAGAGTAGGATTAGCACTTTACGGCGTTCCGCCTTGCAAAAACGCTAAAAATTTAAAACCCGTTATGACGCTAAAAACTATTATAGAAAGTGTTAAAACGGTTAAAAAAGGTCAAAATATAGGCTACGGTTTAGAGTGTAATACAAGTAAAAATATAACGCTTGCAACGCTTCCTATAGGTTATGCCGACGGGCTTTTGAGTAGCGCGTATAAAACTAATTATAAAGTTTTGGTAAACGGAACTTTTTGCCCGTTTGTTGGTAGAATTTGTATGGATAAATGTATGGTAGACGTAACTAACGCTCACGCAAAAGTTTTTAACGAAGTAGTTATTTTCGGCCCGTTTAAAAAATGCAACGTGCAAAATTTAGCGTTAAAAAGCGGAACTATTCCGTATGAAGTTTTATGCCAAATTTCAAAGCGTGTTAAAAGAGTTTTTAATTAAATTTAAGCATTTTTACTAAAAAGTAGCACAATTTTAAAAGCGCGCATATATTAAAGTGAACGGTTTAAAGGAGGTTAAAATGTCATTTTTCTCTAATTGTACTTTGGATAAAATACCAGGGCGTATTTCTGGCAACCCTATGAACGGTATGTGTGAAAAAGTTTGTATTCAAGCAAAAAAAGTGTTTGATGCTTGTATGAAACAGTCGCAAGAAGACGGTTACGTTATTACGGTTACTAATTTTACGCCGGCAAATCCTACATATCCGCTAACTTTCGTTAGTGCAAGAAGCGTTAATACTACCGCAACGGTAACTTCGCTACAAGTCGACCCTATTCAAGATAGGCCGAACCTTAGCAGAGTTCAAATTACTTATAGCGTGCCTATGGAAGTTTTGTACACGGATGCAAACGGCGTTCCGGGTAAGGCAAACGGCACGGTTTCGCTTTCGCAAGACTTAATTTTGTTCGTTCCCGAACCATCAATTATTCCTTACGAAGTTGAAGCTGTCGTTTCAATAGTTGCGCCTGAGGGCGTTTACTCTGGCGAAAATACTTTTACTATTTCGTGCTGTACTACTGCGGTTGTAAAAATAGTAATGCCGGTTGAAATTTTAGTTCCAAGTTACGGATATGCAAGTATGCCAACTTGTCAAGAATACACGCAAGACGTTTGCTCGGGATTTTTTGAATTGCCACTTTTCCCTGGCGAAAATATAAATCGGTAAGCGTTTTAGCGTTTTTAATTAAAATAGCGAAGACAACTTCGCTATTTTTTGTTGCATAAAAAAAATCAAAGTGCTATAATTAAAAAAATAAATTTTTTTAGGTGTAATTTTGAAGGTATTTGCAATAAGTGATTTACATCTTTCCTTAAACGGCGAAAAGCCTATGGATATTTTCGGCTTTAATTGGAAAGATTATCTTTTAAAAATTAAAGAAGACTGGCAAAGCAAGGTTAGTGAAAGCGACGTTGTTTTAATAAGCGGTGACATAAGTTGGGCTATGCAACTTGAAGGCGCGCTTAAAGATATTGACTTTTTGTCTTCGCTTAACGGTACTAAAATTTTAATTAGGGGAAATCACGATTATTGGTGGCAAGGCATAACAAAAATTCGCGCAAAATTGCCAAAAGGAATTTACGCTCTTCAAAACGACGCTATAAAAATTGAAAACGTAGTATTTTGCGGTTCACGCGGGTGGGCGGTAGAAGGTGCGGTTGACTATAAAGAACACGATAAAAAAATTTATTTAAGAGAAGTTGAACGTTTTAAACTTGCTTTAAACGAAGCCGTAAAACTTAAAGAAGAAGGCGATAAACTCGTATGCTTAATTCACTTTCCGCCTTTTAACGTTAGGTGTGAAAATTCGCTTTTTACTCAACTTTTTGAAGAGTTCAAGGTGGACAAGGTCGTTTACGGCCATCTTCACGGCAAAGATAGCAAGGCTTATTTTAGATACAACAAAAACGGCGTTGAATATATTTTAGCGTCGTGCGATTTAGTTGAAAATAAACTAGTTGAGGTGTATTCAAATGAAAACTAATGAAACTAAAAAAGAAAATTTACTTTTAAAAAAAGTAAAAGAAATTTGTAGTAGGTGGTTTATAACCGCGTTTTCGGGTATGGCACAAGGTCTTTTCTGCACTTTAATTGCGGGAACAATTCTTGCGCAAATTGCGGGTTGGATAGGTTTAACTAACTACTTTGGCAAAACTCTTAACACAATTGCAAGCGTTGCAAAGTCGCTTATGGGTGCAGGCATTGGCGTTGGCATTGCGTACGCACTTAAAAAGAGTAAACTTTTAGTTTTTTCTTCTGCCGTTGCAGGTTTAGTTGGCGCGTTTAGCGATAAACTCATTTTTGGTGGCGCGGGCTTAACTGCTATTACGCTTGGTATTCCAGGAAACCCTATCGGCGCGTACGTTGTTACAATGCTCGTTGTAGAAATTGTTGAACTTTACGCAGGCAAAACTAAACTCGATATCATTTTAATTCCTATGGGCACGCTTTTACTTTGCTTTGCAGGCGTTTACGTTGCTTGGCCTTTCGTTAAACTTATAGACCTTTTTGCTTCGCTTTTAGTTATTTTAATTAACGCGGGTTCGGCTATAAAAGTTGTTACGGGTATAGTTATTGCAATAGTTATGGGTATTTTACTTACTATGCCAACGTCATCGGCTGCAATTTGGCTTGCAATAGCGGGTTCAAATACGGCTTTAAACAATCCAGAAGTGTTCGCTATCGCCGGCGGTGCTGCCGTTGCAGGTTGCTCGGCGCATATGATAGGTTTTGCGGTGGCGTCGTTTAAAGAAAACGGTGTTGGCGGTTTAATTTCGCAAGGGCTTGGCACGAGTATGCTTCAAATTCCTAACATTATGAGAAAGCCTATAATAATGCTTCCACAAATAATTTCAAGTGCCGTTTGCGGTTTAGTTGCGGTGCTTTTAGATATGCGTTGTAACGCTGCGGGCGGTGGTATGGGAACGAGCGGTTTAGTAGGCTTGTTTGGTACTATTGAAGCGTCGGCTACAATTCCGCCACTTCAAATGATTATTGCAATTATACTTACAATGTTTATATTGCCTGCCGTTATCTCTTTCTTTACAACCGAATTTATGCGTAAAAAAGGCTTTATTAAAGACGGCGATATGAAACTTGAAGGTTAATATCGTTATAAAACTATTGTTTCGGCACTAAAAACCGATAATAGAAAAAGTGCGTTTTTAGTCAAAATTAAAAAATCATATAAACTAAAATCCTTTCATAAAATAATGAGAGGATTTTTTTATGGAAATAGTTAATCATACTTTAAGTTTAGAAAGCAGAAGGCGTATATGTTTGACGGCAGTTTTAGAAGTTTTATCGTTTAGCGATAAAGAAATTAGGCTCAAACTAAAAAATAACGAAGTTCTTACTATAAGCGGTGAAAATTTGAAAATAGTTTGCTTTGATTCGTCTAACTCTAACTTTACCGCAAGCGGAAACGTTTTTGGCATAAGATATAAAAGTGGCGGTGTGCCTATCGTTAAAAGGGTGTTTAAATAATGTTTTTAACTTTTGACGAACCGCGCGTAATGCTATGTTGTTTTGCTTTTGGCGGTCTAATAGGTTTTTTGTACGAACTGTTTTACTTTTTAGGCTTAATTTTCAAATCGCAAGTAATAAAGCACGTTTTAACTTGCGTTTGGTGGGTTTTAGACGCCTTTATTTTCGTGTTTTTTAACTATTTTTTCCACCTTGGCAATTTTAGAATATATAAAATAGCGGTTATTTTAGTTGGTTTTATATTTTATTTTAATAGTTTTCATAAAATTATTGCAATTTTTTTAAATAAAGTATATAATAAGTACGATAAGTTCATTAAAAAAGTTAAAGTTAAAAAGGTTAAAAATGACGTTACAAAAAAAGAAAAGAGCGCTTTCGGCACTAATATCCGGCGCAATAATGCTGTTTACAATATTAGTGGCAATACTTGTTTATCAAGTAGTGAGCATAGTGCAAAAGTACAACGAAATAAAAAGGTTGGACGAAGAAATTTACCAAATCCAAGCGGAAATTGATGAAACTCGTTCTGAAATTGAAAGTTGGGGCTATGCTTGGAAAATTGAAGAAAGAGAGCGCGAATTAGGTTTATATTCGGGCAATAATGAATAACTTAACTTCTACTATCGCAATTATTGATATAGGCAGTAACTCCGTCCGTCTTTTACTAACGAACGGAGTTTTTTTTAACAAAAAACTTATAACTACAAGGCTTGCCGAAAACAAAAGCCAACTTAATGAACTTAATCTTAATTCCGTTTTAAGAACGGTTGACGCTATAACTCAATTTCAAACTCTTGCCAAAGAGCAAGGCGTAACTAAAATTTACGCTTTTGCAACGGAAGCAGTAAGGTCTTCAAAAAATAGGAGCGAATTTTTGCAATTAGTTAAAAACGCTACCGGGTTAGAAGTTGACGTTTTAAGTGGCGAATTAGAAGCAGAAATAGGCTTACTTGGCGCAAATTTGGGAAGTGACGGCTCAATTATCGATATAGGCGGAGCAAGTACGGAAATTGCCGTTCAAAAGGGCGGTAAAATCATTTACAAAAAAAGCGTTCCACTTGGCGCGGTAAGTTTAAGCCAAATTTCGTTTAAAAGCAATATGGAACTTAAATTGTACGTTGACGATATAACGCGTGAGTTTAAAGGCGCGCCCGTGTTTAACGTAAAGGCTATAGGCGGAACTTCAACGGCGCTTGCAACGGTTGACTTAAAGTTAGAGTTTTACGACCCTTTAAAAACAGACGGGCATTATTTGAGCCTTACAAATCTTGAAAAAATAACGAGCGAAGCGTTTAGCGTTTCGCCAAGCGTACTTTGCGAGCGTTACGCAATAACTAAAAGCCGTGCCGAAGTTTTAAGCGGTGGCGCGTATATTTTAGAAAGCATATTAAAAACACTTAATTTGAGCGGTGTATCCGTTAGTGAAAAAGATAATTTAGAAGGATATTTTTATAAAGTTACAAACGGTTATGAAAAACGGTAAAACAATTTTTAAAGCGGTTATAAACGCCGTTATAGGTTTAATTTTACTTGGGCTATACGTTCTTGCGGTTGTAAACGCTTACGCGCTTTACAAGGGAAATTTAGTTCTTTACGCTACGCTTTTGGTGGCGGGCATTATACTTTCAACCTTTTTATATTCGCTTATTCACGAACTTGGGCATTTAATAATAGGCTTAATGGCGGGCTTAAAATTTTCTAAAATTTGCGTTCTTTGTTTTCTTTTGGAAGTTGAAAACGGCTCTTTAAAATTTAAAATTGTAAAACCAACGGAATTCGGTTATACCGAAATGCTACCAAAAACAACTCTAAATTTTGGCAATAAGTTGGCTTTTTCCGCTACGGGTGGGCTTGTTTTTTCGCTTGCTTGCATCGTTGTTTCAATGGTAATTTGCTTAAATAATTTAGAAAATATTTGGCTTTTTACTTTGTTTGGCGCGTGCTATCCGCTTGCAATTTACGTTTTTTTAATAAACGCTTTACCGCTTTTCGACGGTAGTGACGGGGCTTTAATTTTTTCCGTTTTATTAGACGGCAAAAACCCATCCGTTTTAAAAAATTATTATACTGCTACGGCAAGCGTTATCCTTTTAAAAGAGCCAAGCCAACTAAGCGATAATTTGTTTGAAATTTCAAATGAAAGCGTTTACGGGCAAAACTTAAAATACTTAAATTATTTGCGCTATTTATCTACTGATTTTGACAAGGCGTACGCCGAAATTTTATCGCTTTCAAAGCAAAATATTATTGATGATAACTTGTATTTTATAGTTAAAAAAGAACTCTTTTTTTGCAAGGTTATTTTAGGCGAAAATTCGTTCGTTCAAGATAATGCATCGGCAGTTGTTGGCGATATTGATTTGAGCGAAGATTTATGTAACTATAGAGTTCACGCGTCGTATCGCGTATTTATAAAAGACTATGAGTTTGCGTCTTTAATACTTCAAAACGGGCTTAAAGTGCTATCAAATAAAGGGCAGAACGGCATAGTAAAAAGCGAAATAGCATACCTAAACGAACTTAAAAATCAACTTAATAATAGTCAAAGCCTTTAAGCAAATTAAAGGCTTTTTTTATTGTAAAATTTCAAATTTTGGCAAAAACGCTAAAAAACGGCTTTTATTTTTTATAAAAAAATAAAAAATTTATAAAAACACTTGCAAAAATTTTCCTATATGTTATAATATACTTAATATATTATATACTATATACAATATTTTTTACTTGTTTTATAGGAGGGGTTTATGGATACCGAAAATAAAGTTGTAAACGAATACGGCGCGGACCAAATTAGGGAATGTAAAGGCTTAGAGCATATAAGGCTTAGGCCTGGTATGTACATTCGTAATACGGATGCGTACGGTCTTCACCACCTTGTTAAAGAAACGGTGGATAACTCTATTGACGAAGCCTTAGCAGGTTACTGTGATACTATTACCGTAACCATTTTAAAAGACGGTTCTTGCTCTATAAGAGATAACGGCCGTGGCATACCAACGGGTATGAGAGAAGAAGGTATTTCTACCGTAGAACTCGTTATGACGCACCCTAACGCGGGCGGTAAGTTCGGCGGTGGTGGTTACGAAATTTCTTCGGGCTTACACGGCGTTGGTTTAAAGGCGGTAAACGCTCTTTCTGAAACCGCGAGTGTTGACGTTTATCAAAACGGCAAACATTATAGGCAAGAATATAAAATAGGCGTTCCACAAACCGAACTTTTAGTTTTAGAAGACAGTACCGAAACGGGAACTCGCGTAACGTTTAAACCAGACCCTACAATCTTTTCAACCGTAGATTTTAGTTACGAAACAATCAAGGGTATGCTTCGCGACTTTGCCTTTTTAAATACGGGCGTAAAACTCGTTTTAACGGATGAAAGGGGTGAAACCGTTAGGCAAGAAGAAATGTATAGCGAAGGCGGTATTAAAGAATACGTTGAAGTTCTTAACAAAAACAAAGAAGTTTTAACAAGCGAACCCGTTTACTTTAAAAAGAGATACGGCAAAGAAACTATTGAAATTGCCTTCCAATATAACGACGGGTATAACGAACAAATTTTAGCCTTTGCAAACAACGTAAACAACGTTGAAGGCGGTACTCACCTTGACGGGTTTAAGGCATCGCTTACAAAAATTATTAACGACGCGGGCAAAAGGCTTAACCTTTTAAAAAGCGACGATGATAAACTTTCCGGTGAAGACGTTAGAGAAGGCATAACCGCGGTTATTTCGGTTAAACTCGTTAATCCGCAATTTGAAGGTCAAACCAAAACGAAACTCGGCAACGCCGATATTAGAACGCTCGTTACAAAGGCTATGAACGAAGAGTTCGCTTCAAGCCTTGAAGAAAACCCAAGTTTTGCAAAAGAGTTAATATATAAGTGCTTGACGGCTAAAAAGGCGCGTGAGGCGGCAAGAAAGGCGCGTGAAGCCACAAGAAAGAGCGTGTTTGAATCTACGGCTTTACCGGGCAAATTAGCAGACTGTTCAAGTAAAGACCCTGAACTTTGCGAAATTTACATTGTAGAAGGCGATTCCGCAGGCGGAACTGCAAAACAAGGTAGAGATAGGCGCTTCCAAGCAATACTTCCACTTCGTGGTAAAATTTTAAACGTTGAAAAAACGCGTATAAACAGAGTTTTAGAAAACGAAGAAATTAAGGCAATGATAACTGCTTTCGGCGGTGGTATGCTTGACGATTTTGATATTACTAAAATTAGATACGACCGTGTAATTTGTATGACCGACGCCGACGTTGACGGTTCTCACATTAGAATTTTATTATTAACGTTCTTCTATCGTTATATGCGCCCGCTTATTGAACAAGGGCACGTTTATATTGCTCAACCACCGCTTTATAAAATAAGCAAAGGTAAGCAAGAACATTATTTCTACACCGAAGAAGATAAAGAAGAGTTCTTAAAAGATAACGATAAATGGGATATTCAACGCTATAAAGGTCTTGGTGAAATGGATAAAGACCAACTTTGGGAAACCACGATGAACCCTGAAACGAGAACTTTAAGGCGCGTAACTATAAAAGACGCGGTTGAAGCAGACGCTCAATTTACAATTTTAATGGGCGAACAACCAGAATTAAGGCGCAAATTTATTGAAGAAAACGCAAGATTTGCTAACGCTGAACTTGACGTATAATAGGAGGGAATAAAAATGGCTAAACAAATTATTAGTGAAGAATTATCTGCCGAATTTAAACGAACGCTTGGCATGACTAAACTTGTTGACATTGAAGTTAATGCCGAACTTAAACAAAGTTTCATTGACTACGCTATGGCCGTTAATAGGTCGCGCGCTATTCCCGACGTTAGAGACGGTTTAAAACCCGTTCACAGAAGAATACTTTACTCAATGAACGAAATGGGCTTAACGCCTGATAAACCTTATAAAAAGTGTGCCGCTATCGTTGGTGACGTGCTTGGTAAATACCACCCACACGGCGACAGTTCCGTTTACGACGCACTCGTAAGGCTCGCGCAAGACTTTTCTATAAATTTACCACTTGTTGACGGGCACGGTAACTTTGGTTCAGTTGACGGCGACCCTGCCGCAGCGTATAGGTACACCGAAGCGCGTATGAGCAAACTTTCACTTGAAATGCTTGCTGATATCGACAAAAACACCGTTGACTGCAAAGCAAACTTCGACGATACGCGTAAAGAACCCATTGTACTTCCTGCAAGATATCCTAACCTTTTAGTAAACGGTTCAGACGGTATTGCCGTAGGTATGGCAACTAATATTCCACCGCATAATTTAGGCGAAGTTATAGACGGTGCTATTGCTCTTATTGACAATCCTGAAATTACCGTTGACGAACTTATGGAATATATTCCAGCGCCAGACTTTCCTACGGGCGGTATTTTAATGGGTAGAAGCGGAATTAGAAACGCTTATAGAACGGGCAGGGGCGGTTACGTTTTGCGCTCTAAATGCGAAATTGAAGAGTATAACAACGGCACGCGCTCACGCATTATCGTTACCGAAATTCCATACCAAGTAAACAAACAAAAACTTATTGAAACTATTGCCGACTACGTTAAAGATAAAAAGATTGAAGGCATTGCTAATATTAACGACGAGTCTGACCGCCACGGTATGAGAATTGTTATTGATATTAAAAAAGACGCTAATCCGCAAGTAGTTTTAAACACTTTATATAAGCAAACAAGGCTTCAAATTAGCGACGGTATAATACTTCTTGCCCTTGTTGGCACAGACCCTAAGGTTTTAAATATTAAAGATATTTTATACTACTATCTTCTTCACCAAAGAGACGTTATTAGAAGAAGAACTAAATACGACCTTGATAAAGCGGAAGAAAGGTGCTTAATTGTTAGGGGCTTAATAAAAGCGCTTACCGATATTGATAAAGTTGTTGAAATTATTAAAACTTCACAAGATAGGCAAGAAGCGGCAAAGAGTTTAACTGAAGAACTTGAATTAGACGGCGAGTTTAAGCAAGCAAACGCAATACTTGATATGCGTTTACAAACTCTTACTCATTTGGCGGTTAATAAACTTGAAAACGAATATAACGAATTAGTTGCTTTAATTAAAGACTATAAAGAAATTTTAAGCACTCCAAGTAGAGTTGACGCTATTATTAAAGAAGATTTAACTGTAATTAAGTCAAAATACTCGGTTGAAAGAAAAACGGAAATGAGCGTTATGGAAGGCGACATTGAAGACGCTGCGCTTATCCCTGTTGAAGACGTTGTAATTTCAATGACAAACTTAGGTTACGTTAAGCGTATTCCAATTAGCGAATATCGCGCGCAAAGGCGTGGTGGCAAGGGTATTACTGGCCATAAGCCTAAGGAAGAAGATTTCGTTAATAAAATGTTCGTTTCATCAACGCACGACGATATTATGTTCTTTACCAGCAAAGGTAGAGTGTTCCGCATAAAAGGTTACGAAATACCAGAAGCGCAAAGAACGGCGCGTGGCAGGGCTATTGTAAACTTGCTTCAACTTACCGAAGGCGAAAAGGTAAACGCCATTATACCGCTTAAAGACGGCGTTACAGGCTATATTGCAATGGCAACCAAGAAAGGTTTAATTAAAAAGACTGACCTTAAAGAATTTGACAGTATTAGGAAAACCGGTAAAATTGCAATTAGTTTAAACGAAGGTGACGAAGTTGTTTCAGTTCAATTTACGTCTGGTGAAGACGAACTCTTAATAGGTACTAAAAACGGTAAGTGTATAAGGTTCTACGAAGGGCAAGACGAAAAGGGTGTATACGGCTTAAAACCTATCGGCCGTGATACGCAAGGCGTTAAGGCTATGGACCTTGAAGACGATGACGAACTTGTTGGTATGACCGTTGTTAATAAAGACTTAGAAGTTTTAACAATAACTACTAACGGTTACGGTAAAAAGACGAGCCCAGAAGACTACCGCGTTCAAAAGAGAGCGGGCAAGGGCGTAAAAGCGGGTCAATTTAACGAAAAAACGGGTAAACTCGTTTGCCTTACTTTCGTTGCCCCAGATGAAGATATTATGCTTATTACCAACAATGGCATAATTATAAGGGTTAAATCAAGCGAAATCTCAACTCTTTCACGCGATACGCAAGGCGTAATTGTAATGCGTTTAAACGAAGGCAACGTTGCCACGGTAGCAGTTGTTCCGCACGAAGACGACGAAGTTATAGACGGCGAAGTTTTAGACGGTGAAAACGGCGAAGAGCCAGCAGTTGAAACCACAAACGAATAACAAATAAAAAAAAGCAAGGCAAAACGCCTTGCTTTTTAGTTTAGTTTTTATTTCTTAATGTAGGCAACTAATAATTTAATAAAGTCTATTAAAGTGCCAATGCCGAATAAGCCTGCCGTTAAAAGGTAAATAATACCCATACCAGTATCACGCATATAGAATTTATGCACGCCAAGTCCGCCTAAGAAGAAGCAAAGTAATAATTCTGTTAATTGGTCTTTACCCATTTCAGTATATTTAGACATAATAAACCTCCTTTGTAAAATAAAAAAACAATTCGTACGCTTTGTTTTTATTGTTTAGTATAATAATGTTGATAAAGTAACGCCGTAAATAATGCCTATAACAACCGATATGCAAATGTTTATTACGAAACTAATTACCCAGCCGTTCATAAAGGTTTTTCTTTCTTCCGTACCTTCTTGATACATACAAATACCAATTATTAAACCTATAATGCCTAAAAGAAAGCCAAATAGTATACCCAACCCCTTTTTACTTTCGCCCGTTGTTACCGGCGTAGACTTCTTGCCCGTTGCGCAACCGCAATTAGGGCATATTACGGCATCGTCGTTAATTTCTCTACCGCAAGTTCTGCAAAACATAAAATTCCTCCTTTGTAAAATTAAATTATAATTATTATATTCTCAAATATTGAGAAAGTCAAGTAAATTTCTCAAATTTTGATACAATAATAGTATGGAAAACAAATTTTCTTACAATTTAAAAAGATTAAGGGTTGAAAGGGGACTTTCGCAAAAAGCGTTAGCGGAAGAATTGCAAACTACGCTTAAAACCATTTCGCATTGGGAAACGGGCTATACAGAGCCGTCAATTGATATGATTTTAAAAATATCTTTTTATTTTGATATTTCAACCGATGAACTTTTAGGAAAAGAATAAAATTAAAAAAGCAAGGCAAATAGCCTTGCTTTTTTATTACTGGCGGATATGGAATCTGCCCCTACAAATATATAATAGAGTTTATATAATACCGTAGGGGAGCATTCAATATGCTCCCTAAATATTAAAACTATATAAAACGACAAATATGTTGTTAATTAGAAGTTAAATATGTTATAATACTGTTATGAACAAAAATTATAGCAAAAATAAAATTTCCAAGCGAAAACCTACTCGTTTACGCGAGTTTGATTATAGTTCTAACGGTGCGTATTTTGTTACTATATGTACAAAAAATAAAAAAATGCTTTTTGATTTATCAAATGAAAATTCGATTGTTAATAAAATGATTGAAAATTCATTTATTACGGTTTTAAATCAATATGAAAACGTAGATAGCCCAATATTTGTAGTAATGCCGAATCATTTTCACGCTATAATTACAATAACAAGGGCGGATATGGAATCCGCCCCTACGAAAAACTGCTATATATTTACGAAAATTATTATATATTGTAGGGGAGCATTCAATATGCTCCTTAAATAAAAGGTGCGGATATGGAATCCGCCCCTACGAATTTATATTCAAGTTTAATTTAATATCGTAGGGGAGCATTCAATATGCTCCCGCATAAAAAAGCCGTAATTTACTAAAATTACGGCTTTTGTTATTAAATTTTAGTTTATTTCGTAGTCGATAGCAACGGTGCTAACGGCACGTTCTTTAAAGTACTTTTTAACTACTTCAACGTGATATTTATCGTTTTGATATTCGTTAAGTTTATCTAAACTTTCAACTACCACTTGTAAAATTATATCGTAATTACGGTCGCTTTTTACTTCGTTTTGACCAACTTCTATACCCCAAATTGTTGGAACTTTAGTTACCATACTCATTAAAACGTTGGTTGCTTTTTCAAGTTCGTCAACCGAGTTATCTTTAAGTTTAAAACATACTACGTGTTTAATCATATTTACCAATCCTGCCTATCGCTTATTTTAATATCGTCGTAATACTCAAAGTATTTTGACTTAAATTTTGCCGTTTCTGCCTTTGCTTTGGCTTTTTTTATTTGCTCTAAATTAGGTTTTTCGTCCTTTTTAGGCGTTTGTAAATTATTTTTAATCTCTTTTTCCATTGCTTGTTTTAAGCCACACCATAAGCACCGCAATATCTGCTGGGTTTACGCCCGAAATTCTTGATGCTTGGTCAAGGTTAAGTGGCTTTACCTCGTTTAATTTTTCGCGCGCTTCAACTCTTAAACCTTTAATTTCTAAGTAGTTTATATCTTCGCCAAGTAGTTTATTTTTTAACTTTTCCGCCTTTTTAATGCTTTCAAGTTCCTTTTTTATATAGCCTGCATACCTAACGTCTGTTTCAACGGTTTCTAAAATGTCAAAAGGAATACCGTTAAAGGCGTTAAACTGCTCTTTAATAAGTTTAATAGGAATACCGCGCTTAATCATATCTTCATAAGTTATTGCGCCGTAAATTTCGCCCGTTGAATTTGAAGTAACAAAATCGTACGCTTGCTTGTATGGTACGGAAGTTTTAAGTTCTTCTCTTGCTTGCTTAGTAATTTCGCATCTGTTTAAGTAAACTTGCCACCTTTCGTCGTCAACAAGCCCAAAATCTCTACCTATTTGAGTTAAGCGAACGTCGGTATTATCTTGCCTTAAAATTAGGCGATATTCCGCGCGTGAAGTCATAATTCTATAAGGCTCGTTAGTGCCTTTGGTAACTAAATCGTCAATTAAAACGCCTGCGTACGCTTCGTTTCTTTGAAGAACTAATTGTTGTTTATTTTGTAAAAATCTACTTGCGTTTAAGCCCGCAATTAAGCCTTGCACCGCCGCTTCTTCATAACCGCTTGTGCCGTTAATTTGACCTGCCGTATAAAGACCGCTAACGTACTTATATTCAAGGGTAGGTTTAAGGTCTAAACTGTCAATACAGTCGTATTCAATGGCGTAGGCGTAGCGCATAAACTCTACGTTTTCAAAGCCTTTAACCGAGCGGTACATTTGTTCTTGCACGTCAACCGGCATTGATGAAGACATACCTTGAACGTAAATTTCGTTTGTGTCAACACCTTCGGGCTCTAAGAAAATTTGGTGGCGCTCTTTATCGGAAAAGCGCACTACTTTTGCTTCAATAGAAGGGCAGTATCTTGGGCCCGTGGTAGTAATTGCGCCGTTATAAAGTGGCGACCTATCTAAATTGCTTAAAATAATTTCTTTCGTTTTTTCGCTCGTGTAACCAAGATAGCAAGGTGTTTGTTCCTTTTTTAACTCTTTCGTCATATAAGAGAAAGGGTAAACGTCAGTTTCGCCGTCTTGCACGGAAAATTTAGAGTAATCTATCGTTCTGCCGTCA
The DNA here is from genome assembly GCA_045637905.1 of Christensenellaceae bacterium. GTDB lineage: Bacteria > Bacillota > Clostridia > Christensenellales > Borkfalkiaceae > HGM11412. Next base: position 21,347 of record JAZUAJ010000008.1, read on the forward strand.
AGGCGGGCAGGTGTGCCCGTTTTAAAACGGCGAATTTTAAAGCCTAAACGAATAAGCGCGTCGGTTAAAAAAGTTGCGTTTTGAAAACCGTTAGGACCGCTAAATTTTTTATATTCGCCAATAACGATATCGCTATTTAAATAAACGCCCGTTGCAACTACCACGGCTTTACATTTAAGCAAAGTGTTAAAGTTGGTAACAACGCCCGTAACGCTACCGTTTTCAGTTAAAATATCGGTTGCTTCGCATTGAATTATTGATAAATTAGGCGTATTTTCAAGAGTTTTTTTCATTTCTCTATGATAAGCGTTTTTGTCCGCTTGCGCTCTTAAAGATTGAACGGCAACGCCTTTACCACGGTTAAGCATTTTAATTTGGAGCATAGTTTTATCTATGTTTTTGCCCATTTCGCCACCTAACGCGTCAAGTTCGCGCACTAAATGACCTTTTGCCGTACCGCCGATAGACGGGTTGCACGCCATAAAAGCAATAGCGTCTAAATTTATTGTTAAAAGCGCGGTTTTGTTACCCGTGCGCGCAAGTGCAAGTGCCGATTCACAGCCCGCGTGGCCTGCGCCTATAACTACCGCGTCAAAATTGTCAATTTTAATATAGTTACTCATTTTATTTTTTCAAAACTAAATTTTTAATGTCGTTTACTGCCGTTGAAATTCTATCGCTAAACTTTATAAGTTCTATAATTTTATCTCTTGAGTGAATAATAGTAGTGTAGTTTTTACCGCCAAGTTCTTCGCCAATCGTAACGAGCGGAATAGTCATAAGTTCAGTCATTAAATACGCGCAAATTTGGCGTGGCTCAACAAGTTCTTTGTTGCGTTTTTTAGATTTTAAATCCGCTTTGGAAATTTTATAGTAAGAACAAACGGTTTCTATAATTTTTGAAGCGGAAATGCTTTCTTTATTTTCCGTTTTAACGCTATCTTTAAGTGCTTCGGTTGCTAAACTTAAAGTGATAGGTTGTTCGTGAAGGGTAGAAAAGAAAATAACTCTATTAAGCATACCCTCTAAACTTCTAACGTTATCGTCACTATTTTCAGCCATAAACATAGCAACGTCAAGCGGTAAAATAAACTTTTTATATTCCGCTTTCTTTTGTAAAATTGCAACTTTTGTTTCAATATCTGGTGCTAAAACTTGCGCTTTTAAACCACCTTCAAAACGTGTTCTTAATCTTTCGTCTAAACGTTCAATTTTGCTTGGTTCACAGTCGGCAGAAAGTACTATTTGTTTGTTTTCGCCGTAAAGCGCGTTAAAAGTGTTAAAAAACTCTTCTTGCGTAGTTTCTTTGCGCGCTAAAAATTGCACGTCGTCAATAATCAAAACGTCAACGTTGCGGTATTTGTTTCTAAAAATTTCGCCTTCTTGAGAATATGCTTTGCCCGTTTTAATGTTAGTTATAAGTTCGGTAGTGAACTTTTCACAAGTGGAGTAAAGCACCCTTTTTTTAGGCATTGTTTTGTTTATATGGTTTGCAATTGCTTGCATTATGTGCGTTTTACCAAGACCCGACGCGCCGTAAATAAAGAGCGGGTTATACGATTCGCCTGGGGCTTCCGCCACCGCTTTTGCAGCGGCGTATAAATAACGGTTTGAACCGCCAACAACGAAAGATTCAAAAGTATATTTAGGGTCGATAGGCGAACTTTCTAACTTGATAGTATTATCGCTAAAAGTTTCTTCTTTGCTTTCTAAATATTCGTTTTTGCTTGAGCCTTGAAAAATATGAATATCGGTTACGCCCGTGTTAAGTTTAATTAAAACTTCTAAAATTTTTGATTGAAGATTAGTTCTAATGGTTTTTGCAAACACTTCCGCCTTTGTTAAAAGCACGAGAGTAGAGCCTACTAAATCAATAGGTTCAAGCGACTTTATAAAAGTTCTGTAATGAGCCGTAGAAATTGAGTTTTCTAACTCAGGTAAGGCATTTTTCCAAATAATTTCGTAACTTTCCATTAAAAATCTCCAATAAAAGCATTTAAACTTTTGTTTATTTTTGTAAAATATGTTAAAATATAGTAAAGAATATTAAAATTTCGCGCAATTTTATACTTGTAAAGTATATTATATAATATATTAGCGCAAAAATCAATTTAAAGAAAGCAAAATGTTTATAAAAAATTTAATTTTAAAAAACTATCGCAATTACGAATATCAAGAATTTGATTTTTGTGAAGGCGTAAATATTTTAACCGGGGATAACGCGCAAGGCAAAACCAACTGTGCCGAAGCCATTTTTTACTTATGCACGGGTTATTCGCCAAGAGCCACGCGTGATAAGCAGGTTATAAAATACGGTCAAGATACCGCCAAAATTATAGGTTTGGCAACCTCTAATTACGGCAACGTTTCGGTTGAATTAAATTTTTTTAACAACGCTAATAAAACTATAAAAATAAACGGTGTGCCGGTTAAAAAAATAGGCGAACTTATGGGCAATATAAATTCGGTATTTTTTAACCCCGGTGAACTAAAACTTATTCAAGAAAGCCCCGAAGATAGGCGTCGCTTTATGGATATATCGCTTTCACAAATGAGCAAGCGTTATTTTTACGCGCTTCAAAAATACCGTAAAGTGTTAGAAGAGCGCAATAACTTACTTAAAAGTAACGATAAGCAAAGCATATATCAAACCCTTTCTTTTTGGGACGAGCAACTTGCGTCTTACGCCGAAACTATAATTAAGGAAAGGCTTAATTTTGTTGAAACGTTAGTTCCACTTGCTAAAAAAGCGCACGGTTTTATAACGAATAATCAAGAAGAAATTTCTATTTCGTTAGAAGCCACTTATTTAGACGAAGAAGACGAGTTTTTGGGCGTTCCAACAAGCCATCTTGAAAAAGACGTTAAAAAGTGCTTACTTTTAGCGCTTACTAAACGAATAGAAAAAGATATTGCGCTTGGTTATACGAGCGTTGGCCCTCACCGTGACGATTTAAAAATTAAAATTAACGGGGAAGACGTTAGGCTTTACGGCTCGCAAGGTCAACAAAGAACGAGCGCACTATCACTTAAACTTGCCGAACTTGAAGTTTTTAAAGATAGGTTTAACGAATATCCCGTTTTGATTTTAGACGATGCTTTTAGCGAACTTGACAAATCGCGTAGGGCGCGTTTGCTTACTTACGTTAAAGGCGTGCAAACAATTATAACTTGTACCGACGTAACTACTGATATGCTCGTTAACGACGGTGTAAAAATTTTTAATATAAAGAACGGAAAAATTGAAAATTAAAAAATAATACGCGTAAGCAAGGCATTTTTTGCAAGGAAATTTTTATTTAATACAAAAGTATAGCCCACTATACTTCGCAATAAGCGAAATATGGTAGGCTTTTTTATTTATAAAAATAAAGTTTAATAAGTTTTATTTTTAGCCTTGTGGCTAAAAGTTATATTAAAAATATCCACAACTCGCCAAAGGCGAATTTCATTGCCGATAGGCAATTTCACTTGTCGTTAGACAAATTTCATAAATCCGCTTGCGGATTTATTTAGTTGCCGAATCCCTTGTGGGGCTCGGTTGATGAGTGTTTTTTTATGCCGTTTAGGCGCGTTTTTTAGCGTTTTTCTTATTTTCTTTTTTCGCTAATTTTTCCGCTGTTTTTTGCGCTTTTATAAAGGCGTGTTTTTCTTTGGCCGTCATAATAAGCGGGGTTTTAGTAGGCTCGTCGCTACAAGATTTTATTGAGTAATAAACGTAATTTGTTGAAACTTTTATAGGCTTAGTTATAAACTTAGAAAAGTTATTTTCTATGCTTTCAGTTAAGTCAAGCGTAATTTTGCCAATAGCGTATGCAGGTAGTTCGTTATCTCCAACGCGCATAAATTCGCTATACGAATTATATGGGTTTATATAAATTTTCTTTCTAAGCATTTTTGCTATTTTGCGCCTAACTTTATCTTCACGCTTAGCGCGTTTAAAGTTAAAATAATTAAACAAATAAGCAATAAATACAACTTTATTTTTGAGTTTAGAAAGTAGTTTTATTTTTCTTTTTAATAGTCTTAATTGAAGCCTATAATTTTTATCGCTAATTTCATTAGAAACCAAATCGCTAACTACAACTTCGTTTTTACCAAAACTTTTTACAAAAGGTAAGAGTTTTTTAATTTTTTTAGCGTCAAGGTCGGTAGATAAATTAAAATAATCTACGTTAAGTTTGAGCGCCGTTTCAAACGCTACTGAAAGCGACGGCTTGTCAATTTCGCTTGCGCCTAAGCCGTTGCTACCAAAAAATACTATGCTTTTTGCTGGCATTTCGTAAACTTGCGGAATTTCAGTTTGACCTTCTACACCGCAAAAAAGCACGTTGCGGGTAGGGAGTAAAATTCTAACTATTTCGCTACTAAAACCAAAGTTTAACTTATTTTTAGACTTTTTGTTAGGCTTTAAAATTTCCGCCTTGTTAAAGGTTAATTCTAAAACTTCACTATCGGTAACGGTAAGCGAATAATTTTTGCCCGCAAAATAATTGCCAAAATATACTTCTAAAAGGGCAGGGTTTTGCCCGTCTAATAATTTAAGTTTAATTTTTACAACGTCTGTAACTAGTTTAAATCTTAATTCAACGCCAAGCGAAAGGTCGGTAAACTCTTTAAACGGGTCAAGAACGCTTGGTTTTTCTTCCGTAACTATTGATTGAGTTTCCGCTTGTTCTACGTTTTCACTAACGTTGCTTTCGTCAACGTTTTCGTTTTGCGAATTTTCTTGCGTTTCGGCTTGTGTAGGCGCTTCTTCTTGAATAGTTGCCGTTTCGCTTTGAGTTGCGGGGGAAATTTCCGTTTCGCTTTCGGTTTGAGTTGCGGGTGAAGTTTCCGTTTCGCTAACTAATTGTTCGCTATTTTCATTTGAATTTTCGTTAAAATTAGGCATAGTTTCTTTGCTAGAAACGGTTACTTTTGCCTTGTTCTTTTTTTGCTTTTCAAATAAAAAATCTTCTTCAAAACGGCTAAGTAAATAGTTGCCGTTTTCATCTTTTTTCATTAAATTAACGTTGTGAAAATAAATATTGTTATAATACATAAAATACACCTTTATAGTATAATATCACAAAAATTATCGTTTGTAAATAGCGGTAAGGTCGCTTTTTGTAGATTTTTAATATTTGTATATTAAAAAAGTGTAGCCTATAATGGCTACACCTTTAAATTATCTTTCTTCTCTAAAATAGTTTACACCAAGCGAAGCCGGTGGTTGATTTTCTTTACTGTCAAGCATACTGGTTATAATTAAAACTATAACTGTTACTACGTAAGGTAAAAGTTTTATCAATTCTTGTTGTCCTAAAGAATTTAGCCCCGTAATTTTGTAGCCAAGAATATAAAGAGCGCCAAATATTATAGAACCTAAAATACAAAGGTCAGGTTTCCACATTGTAAAGATTACGAGTGCTATTGCAAGCCAACCAAACGACTGAATAGTTAAAGTATTATCAAACGTACCGCTATTATATTCCATAACGTAAAGAAGTCCGCCTAATCCCGCTATGGCACTACCAATTAAAATAGCACCGTATTTATATGCCGTTACGTTAATGCCTACCGCATCGGCAGTTGCAGGGTTTTCACCTACGGCTCTTAAAGACAAACCTACTCTGGTTTTTTTAAGGAATATTGCAGCAATTATAGCAATTGCAATAGCAAGATAAACTAAAAATCCGTATGATAAAAATACTTCGCCAAACCAGCCTAAATCTTTTGCAAAAGGTAACGGAGTTCTTATTATTTTACTTGCTTTGGCAAAACGCATAGTGTTAACGAATTTGTCAATAAAAAATTGAGCAAAGCCTGCGCCAAAAGTAGTTAAAGCAAGACCTACAACGTTTTGGTTAACTCTAAACGTTACTGTTAAAAAAGCGTAAATCAAACCGCCCAATGCTGAAAAAATTATGGACGTAATAATAGGAATTATTATTAAGAATATCCATAATGCAGAATTAGGACTGCCAAGCATATTCATATAAAGAGATACGCCAAAGCAACCGCCCGCCGTACCTAAACACATAATTCCAGGAATACCAAGGTTTAAGTGGCCCGATTTTTCAGTAATAATTTCTCCAACAGAGCCAAGCAAGAAAACCATACCCATGCTTATAGCGCCAACTAATATACCGGTCATAATTATTCCCCCTTGTGTTTGTTTGAAGTATTTTTTACTTCGTTTTTCTTTTTGTTAAAAGTTACTTTATAGGAGGTAAAGAATACACAACCTATTATTATTAAGTACATTAAGCCTACAATCATATTTGATACCGAATCGTTGGTTATACCAAACGATTGTTGAACTCTACCTAAACCGTAAGTTAAAAACATAATTCCTAAAGAAGAAATTACGGTAAGTATTGGGTTCATATTGGCAATCCAAACGGCAATAATAGCGGTAAAGCCCATATTGTTAGCAGAAGTAGTGGAAACGTTATGGTTTAAAGCCCCAGCCAATAATAAACCGATAACACCACATAGCGCACCAGATAACGCTAACGTTCTAATTATAACTTTTTTAACGTTAATTCCGGCATATTTGGCGGTATTTTCACTATCGCCAACAATAGAAATTTCAAAGCCGTGCTTGCTATATTTCATATAAATAGTTACGAATACTGCTAAAACGGCAACAACTAATATTGTTAAAACGGAATCGTCGCCAAGAACGGGTAACGTGCCTTGGGTAAGGGGATTTAAAGTTCCTGAGGAGTTTGAACCGCCCCATTCTTTAATTGCAAATGCTACTAAGCCCGTAGCAATATAATTCATCATAAGGGTAAAAAGTGATTCGTTAGTACCCCAAAACGCTTTAAATATAGCAGGTATTACAGCCCAAATAACGCCAGATAAAACGGCCACGACCGTCATTATAAGCCAAAGCCAACCGTCGGGAATTTTTCCGCCCAAATAAAACATACAAGCAGTTGTTGTTAAGGCGCTTATTAAGATTTGACCATTACCGCCCAAGTTCCAAAACTTCATTTTAAAAGCGGGAATTAAAGCCAAGCCAACGCCTAACAAAAGCGCCGTACCTTTTAAAAGTTCTAAAATTCTTGAAGCAGGTTTAAAATTGCCTTCAAAAATGTATTTAATAAAGTCAATAGGGCTTTTTCCGTAAACAATAAGACAAATAAGACCGCCTAAAATTAAACCGATTGCTACTGCAATCAATCTAACGACGATTTCTCTAACTGTAGAAACGTCAGTTCTTTTTGAGATGTGAAACAAAGGTTCTTTTATAGTATTTTTAGTTTCCATTATTCATTTCCCCCTTGTTTTCTTGTTTTAATTGTTCTTGCTTCCATTCTTCTTCCGTCAAATTACTGTCTTTTGCTATTCCGTATTCTTTGTTTTTAGTTTCAAAAAGGTTAAGCGAGCCCGTCATCATAAGCCCAAGTTCTTCTTTAGTAGTTTTTTCAGCGTGAACTATGCCCATAATTTCGCCGTGGCAAATAACCATAATTTTATCGCAAAGGGCAAGCATAACGTCTAAATCTTCACCTATAAATAAAATACCCGTGCCGTTTGACTTTTCTTCGTTTAAAATGTTGTATATTTGATACGATGAGTTAATGTCAAGCCCGCGAACAGGGTAGGCGGTTACTATAACGTTAGGGTTAGAGTCAATTTCACGACCAACTAAAACTTTTTGAACGTTACCGCCCGATAAACGCCTTACGGGAGTTTCCGTTGACGGCGTTGCTATGCCTAATTTTGCTATAATTTTTTCAGCAGTAATTCTTGCCGATTTTCTATCAACGAATAAACCTTTTTTATCGTTAAAGGTTTTAAGCATCATATTGTCGGTTATAGAAAAGTTTGGTGCTAAGCCCATACCAAGCCTATCTTCAGGGATAAAACTCATTGATATTCCGCGTTTTATAATTTCTTTTGAAGAAAGGCCTATTATACTTTCGCCTTTATGGCAAATTACACCGCTTTCAATTTTTCTTAAACCTGCAATTGCTTCGCAAAGTTCTTTTTGACCGCAACCTGCAATACCTGCAACGCCTAAAATTTCACCGCCACGAATATAAAAACTAACGTTTTTAATTGCTTGGCTTTTATCGTCTGCATTTACGCATAAATCTCTAATTTCTAAAAGCGGTCTATCAAAAGTCGTTTTAGTTCTTTCAATTTGAAGGTCTATTTTTTGACCAACCATCATTTCGGTAAGTTGTTTTTCGGTTGTTTTAGAAGTTTCAACGGTGTCGATATATTCGCCTTTTCTTAATATTGCAACTCTATCCGAAATTTCTAAAACTTCGTTAAGTTTGTGGGTTATTATAATAATAGATTTGCCGTCTTCACGCATTTTTCTTAAAACCACAAAGAGTTTTTTAGTTTCTTGCGGAGTTAAAACTGCGGTTGGCTCGTCAAGTATTAAAATGTCAGCCCCGCGGTATAAAACCTTAATAATTTCTAAGGTTTGTTTTTCGGAAACGGACATATCGTATATTTTTTTATTTAAATCTATATTAAAGCCGTACTTAGTGCAAATTTCTAACACTTCAGCACGCGTTTTTTTCAAATCAAATTTTTCTTTATTGTCTATTCCTAAAGCAAGGTTTTGTAAAGCAGTAAAAACGTTTACCAACTTAAAATGTTGGTGAACCATACCTATTTTATATTTAAACGCGTCTTTAGGAGATTGTATAATTACTTTTTTGCCGTTTATTTTTATTTCGCCTTTATCTGGATAATATATGCCGTCAAGCATGTTCATAAGAGTAGTTTTACCAGAGCCGTTTTCGCCTAACAAGGCTAAAACTTCGCCTTTAAAAACGTCAAAAGATATATTGTTGTTAGCAATAACTTTTCCAAATTGTTTAGTTATACCACAGAAACTAACAACGGCTTGTTTATTTTCGTTTTGTACCATATTTTCCTTTAAAATATTAAAAATAAATTGATTAAAAATATATAACCAAGGGGCAATTTGCCCCTTGGGTACATAAATTGTTGTTAGATTAGAATTTTGTATTTAAGAAATTGATACCGTCAATTTTGATATCGAAATAAGGTGCAGAGCGGAAAGCAGAGTCACTTTCAGCAAAGTAAGTAACGCCGTTTTCAGTTTTGATAACGTTAGTATCACCAACGTAGTCACCGTCTAAGTCTGCTGAATATTCAGTTAAGTTAGCACCGTTAACAGTAAATTTAGAGCAATCAAATACTTTAAGTGAACCGTTCATAAGTTGAGTTCTAACGTTTTTAAGAACGTCTAAAGTGCCTTTAGCCATAACGTCACCGTTAAGGTCAGACATTGCAACCATGCAACTTTCGCCTAAGCCACCAGCAAAGTCAGTAGGGATTGCTGGAACGTTAGCGTCTGTACCAACCGATGCAATAATCCATTTGAAGTAATAAGTCCAGTCAATTTTAGAAGAAACAATGAAAGTATCTGGGCAGTTTTTAATTGTGCTACCGTTGTAAGAAACGTTAGGAATACCAGCGTTTTCACAAGCGTTAGGAGCACCCCAAGAGTCAGCGTGTTGAGAAAGTAAAGCAACGCCTCTATCAATTAAAGTGTTTGCTGCTTCTCTTTCGCCTGCTTCATCATACCAAGAGCCTGTAAATTGAACGTCCATAACAACGTTTGAGTATTGAGATTTAACGCCAAGGTAGAAAGAGGTTAAGCCTGAAACAACTTCTGCGTAAGTGAACGCGCCAACGTAACCAATTTTAACGTTATTGTTTTCATCAAAGTTTTTAGCAACGAGTTTGTTGTTTTCAGCCATTTCTTTAATTTTTAAACCAGCGGCAACACCTGCTAAATATCTACCTTCGTAAATAGAAGCGAAAGCGTTGTGATAGTTTGGAAGAACAGGGGCTACGTGTGCAGAAACACCAGTTGCGTGGAAGAATTGAACGTTTGGTCTTTCAGTAGCGGCTTGTTTCATATAAGGGTCGTGACCGAATGAGTTTGCAAAAATAGCCTTACAGCCAGCATCGGCAAGTTCAAGGGCTTTAGTTTTACATTCAGCGCCTTCAGGAATATCAGTTACGATAACCATTTGAGAATCACTTAAACCTAACGTAGAGCAAGCGGCTTTAAAAGCGTCAATAAAGTTTTTGTCGTAAGTAGAAGTTTCGCCGTGTAAGCAAATTAAACCAATTTTAAAATCAGATTTAACTTCTAATTCGTCAAATTGAGTGAAAGTTGTACTTTCTACTTTAGGGAAAGTTACTTCATTCGCGCCGTCGTCGCCACCTTTACAGCCGGTAAAGAGACCGAGCGTGCTAACAGCCATAACAGCCGTAAGCAACATTGTTATAAATTTCTTCATAAAATTACCTCCTATACCTTTTCGGTATTTTTTAATAATTAACGCATAAAGCGTTTATTTAACAAATTCAATTTCTCCGTCTTGCATTTTTTTAATGCGGGCAAGGGAGTAAACGTCGTAACCAAGTTTCACGAGTTTATCGTAACCGCCTTGGTACGTTTTTTCAACGGCGCAACTTATGCCTAAAACTTGTCCGCCCGCTTGATTAACTATATCTATTAAACCAAGGCAGGCGTTGCCGTTTGCCAAAAAGTCGTCAACAATTAAAACCTTATCGTCTTTTCCTAAATATTCCTTTGAAACCATAATTACGTTTTCAGTTTTATGAGTGTAGGAATATACTTTTGAAAAATAAACGTCGTTAGAAAGGTTGAGCGATTTATGTTTTTTAGCAACTAAAACTTTGCAATTAAAAAATTGCGCCGTCAAACAAGCAAGCCCTATGCCAGATGCTTCAACGGTTAAAATCTTGTTTATGCCAGCGCTTTTATAACGTTCGTATATTTCTTTGCCAAGCCTATTTAAAAAGGCAACGTCCATTTGGTGGTTTAAAAAACAATCCACCTTTAACACGTCACCACTTAAAATTTTGCCTTCTTTTAAAATTTTTTCTTCAAGTATTCTCATTATAGACCTTCCGCAAAGTGAAATAAAAAATAAAAAAGCAAGTTCTAAAACTTGCCTTGCCAAATGAAACCACGCTTAAAATTCAATAGTCGCAAATTAAGGCTTTGCGGTAGAAACTTACGGGCCAAAAAAACCGTAAATATATTGACAAGTTAACTTATTTATATACTTATTTTAAAATATTAGCGCGCGTTTGTCAACAATATTTTAAAAATAATTATATTATTTAAAATATATGCACGAAATTGCCATTCGCCGTTTTGTATAATTATTTGACAAAATTTCTTTAAATTTCTTAAAAAATTTCCGTTATATTTTTTTAAGGGTGAAAAATTATGGCTAAAAAAATTGTAATTACGTCTGGTAAAGGCGGGGTAGGAAAAACTACAATAACGGCAAATTTAGGTTATCAACTTGCTAAAAAAGGTAAGCGCGTTTTGCTTGTTGACTGTGATTTTGGGCTTAATAATTTAGACGTTGTTTGCTATATAGAAGATAAAATAGTGTTTGATTTAATAGACGTTTTAGAAAATAAATGCCGTATAAAACAAGCGGTTATAGAAAGCCCTATAAACCCTAATTTATTTATAATTCCTTGCACTCATAGCGCTATAAAAAGCACGGTTAGTAGCCAAGCACTTAAACTTTCTTTAGAAAGTTTAGAAGATAGTTTCGACTATATTTTACTCGACTGCCCAGCAGGAATTGACGCAGGTTTTCATCGCGCCGTTTCTATTGCAACGGAAGCGTTAATAGTAACCACTCCGCTTATGACGAGTATAAGGGACGCCGACAAAGTTACGTCAATTTTAAAAAGTTACAAATTGCCAACGCGCGCCGTAATAAACCGTATGCGAGGCGACCTTGTTTTAAGCGGGCAAATGTATTCAAAAGAAGATATTTCTAACATTTTAAAAGTTGACGTTATAGGCATAGTTCCGGATAGTGACGTGGTTATAAACGGCATTGTAGACGTGCAAACGGCGCATTCTTATAAAGCGTTTTCGCTTCTTGCAAGCGCGGTTATAAAAGGAAATGGAAAAATTTACGATTATTTATCAAAATATACGGGATTTTTCGGTAGTATTAGAAAGGAACTTAAAAAGAGATTATGAAAAATTCAAAAGCAAGGCTCAAAAACGTTATAGAGGGCGATAGGCTTATAATTAGCGAAGATATGTCCACCTTAATTTGCTACGATTTAAAAAAACTTTTAGACAATTATTTTAATACGGAAGGGCGTGTAAAAATAGACGTTGAAGCGTTAAAAGACAGTTACAAAATAACGGTAACCGCCACCGCTGAAAGTATAAAACCTTTTGCATTGATAAAGTAAGTTTTTGCGTAAAACCGTTTTGCTTTTTTGGCGTAAAATACCGCAAAATACTTTGCTTTTTATTCGGGAAAATACTTGAAAATTTTTTAATTTAGTATTAAAATAGTATAAAAGGAGTAAATATTTATGGAATTTAATAAAGTTTTAGAAAATAGATTTTCCGTTCGCGATTTTTCAAGCGCGCCCGTTGAAGATGAAAAAATAGAAGCGATTTTAGACGCGATAAAGTTTGCGCCAACGGCAAAAAACACTCAATGCCAAGAAGTTTACGTTTTAAAGAGCAAGGAAGCCATTGAAAAAATACGTTCAATAACTAACAACGCGTTTAACGCTCCGCTCGTTTTTATAACTTGCGCTAATTTAGATAGAGAGTGTCATTTAAAATATCCCGTTAGAAGTTTTAAAGAAACCGACGTTTCAATAATTCAAACCTATATGATGCTTAAAGCAAGCGACCTTGGTCTTGATAGTTGTTGGGTTTGCCGTTTTCTACCAGAAGAGGTTCAAAAGGCGTTTAATATGCCGGAAAATATAGTTCCGTTAAACCTTTTATTAGTTGGTTATAAGCAAGACGGCGTAGAGCCAAATCCAAGGCATTTTGATAGGCTTAATAAAGAAGATTTTGTTAAAATTGTATAATATTTATATTATACAAAAATAAAAAAACCGCCTAAATTTACGCGTATACAAAAAGGCAACGAATTTACTTCGTTGCCTTTATTTTTATTTGTAAAAGAACCTTTATTATAAGCATTTATCGCCGTTACCAGCACAGCCTAAAACGTTTACGAGTTTGTGTTTAACAATTTCCTTAATAGTAGCCCTTGCAGGTTTTAAATATTCGCGTGGGTCGAACTTGTCAGGGTGTTCAACCATAAACTTTCTAACGGTAGCAGTCATAGCAAGCCTAATATCAGAGTCAATGTTAATTTTGCAAACTGCAAGTTTAGCCGCTTCTCTTAATTGTTCTTCTGGAACGCCTATTGCGTTAGGCATTTTACCGCCGAATTCGTTTACCATTTTAACGTATTCTTGTGGAACGGAAGAAGAACCGTGTAAAACGATAGGGAAGTTAGGTAAGCGTTTAGAAACTTCTTCTAAAATGTCAAAACGGAGTGGAGGTGGAACTAAAATACCCTTTTCGTTTACGGTGCATTGTTCCGGTTTAAATTTGTAAGCCCCGTGTGAAGTGCCAATTGCAATAGCGAGCGAGTCAACACCCGTTCTCGTTACGAATTCTTCAACTTCTTCTGGTCTTGTATAAGAGCCTTCTGCGTGTGAAACTTCGTCTTCAATACCAGCCAAAGTGCCAAGTTCGCCTTCAACGGTAACACCGCGTTCGTGTGCGTATTCAACAACTTTTTTAGTAAGAGCAATATTGTCTTCAAAACTGTGCGCAGAACCGTCAATCATAACGGAAGTGAAACCGCCGTCTATACAAGATTTACAAGTTTCAAAGTCAGGACCGTGGTCAAGGTGAAGTGCTATAGGAATTTCAGGACATTCCTTAACTGCTGCTTCAACAAGTTTAACAAGGTAAGTGTGGTTTGCGTAAGCGCGCGCACCTTTTGAAACTTGCAAAATAACTGGCGCGTTTGCCTCTTTGCACGCTTCCGTAATACCTTGCACGATTTCCATGTTGTTTACGTTAAAAGCGCCTACTGCATAGCCGTTTTTATACGCGTGTTCAAACATTTTTTTAGTATTAACTAATGGCATAATAATTCCCCCTAATCATTTTGTAAATTTTTATTTATTTCAATTTGGTATTATACACCAAAATTTTGTAAAGGGCAATTAAAAAAGCCAACTTTATTAAATTTAACTTAATTTTTTACGATTTTTATTAGAAGTATAAAATTTTAAAGGTTTGTCAACAATTAAAATATACAAAAGCACCCGTTTCTACATATAATATAACGGGGCTTATTTTATAGGTGAATTTATGATTAAACGCGGAGAACTTTATTACGCGGATTTAAGCCCTGTTATCGGAAGTGAACAAGGTGGCGTTAGACCGGTGCTCGTAGTTCAAAACGACGTTGGCAACAAATACAGTCCCACCGTTATAGCCGCCGCCGTAACGAGTAAGATAAACAAGGCTAAACTTCCAACTCATATTGAACTTGATGCAATTAAATACGGGCTTTTAAAAGATTCCGTAGTTTTACTTGAACAAATACGAACTATTGATAAGCGCAGGCTTAAAGAAAGAATAGGAATACTTCCAGAAAGTACTATGAAAGCCGTTGACGACGCGCTTTTAATAAGTTTAGGCTTTATACAAAAAGCATACTAAATTCTCGTTTTTTAGCGAGAATTTTTTTATTAAAAAATAATTTATTATTTTAAAACATTGTTTTTTAAAAAATAGTGTGGTATAATCGTATAAAATAGGATGGCGTACTATGGCTAAAAATCACGGTTTACGCTATTCGCATATAAAAAAGGAGTGTTTTACTATGAAAAAGAATAAAGGACTTAAAATAGCCGTTACCGCGGTTGCACTTATTTTAGTGGTATTATTAGCAGGCGTATTAGGCGTGCTTATTGAAATGGGCGTTATTAAAACGGAACTTTCTTCGTTTAAAGTTATGCTTTGCGTTCTATTACTTGGCGCGGGCGCGTACCTTACGGTTTACTCAATCGTTACGAAAGGCGGTTACGAATATGCAATAGGCTCTCTCGTGCTTACGGTTGGCGTAGTAGTATTGCTTGCCTTTTTAAAAGTATTTTGGGCAATCGTTTTAATAGTTGGTTTAACTATGCTTGCGTTAGTAATTTTAGGCTTATTCTTATTAAAGGCTAAACCTTTAACCATTGAAAGAACGAACGAAAAAGAAGACTTCGTGCCTTACATGGAACGCATTAAAAATGAAAAGCAAAAAGAAAAGGAAGAAGAAGGCGAAATGCCTACTTTAAAGTCTTTTAAAGACGATAATTAAAAATTTATAATTTTTAAATTTTTTCTAAATAGAAGGGCTGAATTATGGATAAAAGAAATTTAACGTTACTTACGGACCTTTATCAACTCACTATGATGAACGGTTATTTAAAGAAAAATAAATGTCAAGAGTGGGTTGTGTTCGACGTGTTTTTTAGGCAAAACGAACTTATAACTTATTCGCTTTTTGCAGGGCTTGAACAAGCCGTAAATTATGTTACCGACATATCTTTTTCAAAAGAAGATATCGATTATTTAAGGGGTTTAAAATTATTTAACGAAGACTTTTTAAATTATCTTTCTAATATGAAATTTACAGGCGACGTTTACGCCGTTAAAGAAGGCACTATGGTTTTCCCCGGCGAGCCTATTTTAACCGTAAAAGCACCTATTATGGAAGCGCAATTTATTGAAACCGCAATTTTAAATATTTTAAACCACCAAACTCTAATTGCGTCTAAGGCGGCAAAAGTTTGCTATTCTGCTAAAGGCGACACGGTTATGGAATTTGGTTTAAGGCGTGCACAAGGGCCAGACGCTGGCTTGTATGGTGCGCGTGCGGCAATTATAGGCGGTTGCAATTCAACGAGTAACGTTTTAGCGGGTAAAATGTTCGACGTTCCCGTTGCGGGCACTCACGCTCACAGTTGGGTTATGAATTTTGATAGCGAATACGAAGCCTTTAAAGCGTATGCCGAGTGTTATCCTAATTCCGTTTTACTTTTAGTTGACACTTACGACACTTTGCGTAGCGGTATTCCAAACGCCATAAAAGTGTTTAAAGAAGTTAAAGAAAAGGGCGGAAAGCCCGTTGGTATAAGGCTTGATAGCGGTGACCTTGCATATTTAACTAAAAAAGCGCGCCAAATGCTTGACGACGCTGGGTTTAACGACGTTATTATTTGCGCAAGCGGTGATTTAGATGAAAAACTTATTCAATCGTTAAAAGTTCAAGGCGCAAAAATCAATTCTTGGGGTATAGGCACTAAACTTATAACGAGTGCCGATATGCCTGCGCTTGGCGGTGTTTATAAACTTGCGGGCGTTGTTAATAGCGACGGAACTATTACGCCAAAAATTAAAGTTAGTGAAACTTCGGCTAAAATAACTAACCCTGGCTTTAAAAAGGTGGTTAGAATTTACGATAAAGGTAGCGGTAAAGCCGAAGCCGATTTAATTATGCTTTTTGACGAAGAAATAGACCAAACCAAACCGCTTACCATAACTCACCCTATCGACACTTGGAAAAAAATTACTTTTACAAATTATTTTGTAAAAACTTTAACAACTCAAATAATTTCAAAGGGCAAAGTTGTTTACGAAATGCCTAAACTTAAAGAAATTGCAACTTACGCAAAAGGCGAAATGGCAACTTTTTGGGACGAATATTTGAGAATTGACAGTCCGCACATTTATAAAGTAGACTTGTCGGATAAACTTTTAGCGTTGAAAACGGAAATGCTTTCAAACGTTAAAAAAGGAACGGTAAAAAATGAAAGAAGTTAAAAAAAGCGTAAAAGGCGTTGACGCTCAAATAGTTGAAAATGCAAAAATGCGCGCTAAAATTATTACGAGTTCGGCGCGTGAACAATATAAAACTGAAGTTGACGCATTAAAACTTTTTATTGATAGGTGGACTGCGTTCGTTAGCGATACCGTAAAAAGTTATCCAAGCGACAAAACGCGCAAACTCGTTGCCGTTTCGGATATGATTAAAGAAATTTTGCAAGGCGACGACTGTGCTACCGTTTCAAACAAGCAAAAAATTGAAGAAATTTATAAAATTACAGACGGGTTTAAAATGCAAGCGCCGTCGCTTTACGGCGAAAGTGAAAACGGCTTTAATATGGAAGACGTGTTAAATCCAAAAGGCAACTTAGACCTTATGGAACTTTGCAAAGAGTTAGGAGTTACCGAATAATGTTTTTTATAATTTTGGCTATCGTTGCGGTGCTCGTTTTGGCACTTGATTTTATAACTAAATATTTATCGGTTAAATACAGTTTTAATTTTGTTGTAATTCCTAATATTTTAAAGTTTCGCCAAGCGTATAACACGGGCGCGGCTTTCGGCTTTTTAGACGATAAAGTTTGGGCTAAATATTTCTTTATAACTTTAACGGTTTTAACTTGCCTTGCAATAATATCATACTTTGTTTTTAACATAGTTAAAAAGAAGAATATTTCAAAGTGGTTAGGCGTAGCGTTAACGCTTGTGTTATCTGGTGCAATAGGCAATTTATACGATAGAATTGTTTTAGGAAAAGTTCGCGATTTTATCTTCTTTTTTTATAACACTAATATTTTTCCGTTTATCTTTAACGTTGCCGACTCTGCACTCGTTATAGGCGTTATTATGCTTATAATTTATATGCTATTTTTAGATAAAGACGCTGTTTTTAGAATAAAAGGAAACGGTAATGGAAATTAAAAGAATTACGGTAGAAAGTAGTGGCGAAAGGGCAGACGTTTACCTTTCAACCGCGCTTGACTACACGCGCTCACGCGTTAAAAAGATTTTAGACGACGGCTTAGCAAGCGTTGACGGCAAACCTTTAAAACCAAGAGATATTTTAAAGCAAGGTAGCGTCGTAACGGTTGAAATTAAAGAGCCAACTAACTTAGAAGTTAAGGCGGTAGATATTCCGCTTGATATCGTTTACGAAGATAGCGACCTTGCCGTTATAAATAAAGAACAAGGTTTAACGGTGCACGCGGGTAGCGGTACGAACGAAAACACGCTTGTAAACGCGCTACTTTATAAACTTGACAGTTTAAGCGGTATAAACGGCGTTATTCGCCCCGGAATTGTTCATAGAATAGATAAAGACACGTCTGGCCTATTAGTAGTTGCTAAAAACGACAAGGCGCATTTAAGTTTGGCAAGCCAAATACAAAACAAAACTTGTTCACGCGTGTACGTTGCGCTATTAGAGGGTAATTTAAAAAGCGATAGCGGTGTTATAGACACGTTTATTGACCGTTCAACTAAAAATAGAACGATGATGGCTGTTTCGAGTAGCGGAAGAAACGCCGTAACGGAATATAAAGTTTTAAAGCGTTTTGACGGCTACACTTTATGCGAGTTTAGGCTTAAAACGGGTAGAACGCATCAAATTCGCGTTCACGCAAAGCATTTAGGACACCCCGTTGTTGGCGACTTGGTTTACGGTTTTAAAGCAAACAAGTTTGATTTAAAGGGGCAACTTTTACACGCAAAAGAACTTTCGTTTATTCACCCTACCACAAACGAAAAAGTTACTTTTACCGCTCCTATACCAGCACACTTTGAAAACGTTTTAAAAAAATTAAAGGAAATTTAAAATTCCATATTGACACGCCCGAGTTTGGGGTGTATACTTTAGTAGAAAAGTCTTTAAAAAGGTACGGTGATACTTTCAAGGCAACTTTTACTTAATTTTTGTGCACAATCTTAGCGCCTTGTTGTATGCAAGGCGTTTTTTTTGCGAGGTAATATGAAAGAAACTACAATACTTATGGACGAAATGGCGCAAAACCGCGCATTATTTAGAATATCTCACGAAATTATTGAAAAGAATAAAGGCGCGGAAAATTTAGTGCTTTTAGGTATTCGCACGCGCGGAATTCCTATGGCAAAAAGGCTTAAAAACAACATTTATAATATAGAAAAGGTTGACGTTCCTTTCGACGTTATCGATATTACGCTTTATAGAGACGATTTAAGTGAAATTGCCGAAGCGCCATCGCTAACGGGCGAGCCGTTAAAAGTAGACGTTAAGGGTAAACGCGTTGTTTTATGTGACGACGTTTTGTTTACGGGCAGAACTGCACGCGCCGCAATAGAAGCGGTTTTAAAGGCGGGTAGACCGCAAAGCATACAACTTGCCGTTTTAATTGACCGCGGGCATAGGGAACTTCCAATACGGGCAGACTACGTTGGTAAAAATATTCCAACTTCATTAAATGAAGTTGTTGCCGTAAAATTTGACGAAGTTGACGGCGAAAACGTAGTTAAACTTTTTAAAAGATAAAACTTTACGGCTTATGCCGAAAGAATAAAAATTTTATACTAAGGAGATGTAAAAATGAAACTCACTTACAACGTAAGCGATAAACCAGGTTTATGGAAAACCATAGTTTTCGCGTTGCAACAAATGCTTGCTATTTTAGCGGCAACGATAGCAGTTCCTGCTATTATAGGTAACGGTATGAGTCAATCTGCGGCACTTTTCGGCGCAGGCGTTGGCACAATCGTATATCTTTTATTTACTAAATTTAAGAGCCCTGTATTCCTTGGTTCTTCATTTGCCTTCCTTGGCTCAATGGGTGCTGCTTTCGCAGGTGCGGTAAGCACGTCTGTTGGTTACCTTGGTTTAATTATAGGCGCAATTTTAGCAGGTTTAGTATACGTAGTTATAGCGCTCGTAGTTAAATTTGCAGGCACTAAATGGATTGATAAAATTATGCCGGCAGCGGTTATAGGACCTACGGTTGCTATTATCGGTTTATCACTTGCAGGTAACGCGGCGGGCGACCTTTTAAAAGGTAGCGTTTTAACTTCTCAAGATAATTGGGTTGTTAAAGTAATTGAAGGTTTACATATTGCGGTTAACGAACCAACTTTAGTTCCTACGGCTTCTCCATACGTTGCGCTTATTTGCGGTTTAGTTACTTTATTTACAACTATTATTTGTTCTGTTTACGGCAAAAAAATGCTTAAAATGATTCCGTTTATTATCGGTATCGTTGCAGGCTATATAGTTGCTTCTATCTTTACGGTTATCGGTATTTTAGCCGAAGTTCCTGCTTTACAAGTTATTAACTTTGGTTTATTTGCTAATATGGAATGGGTTCCTAAGTTTACTTTCCTTGAAGCGTTTAAAGGCTTTGAAGCGTTCACTTTTGAATACTTTATTACTATTTTAGTTGCTTACGTTCCAGTTGCTTTCGTTGTATTTGCTGAACACTTATCAGACCATAAAAATATTTCTTCTATCATTGAAACAGACCTTACTAAAAACCCTGGTCTTCATAGAACGCTTTTAGGTGACGGCGTTGGCTCAATGGCAGGTGCTTTCTTCGGCGGTTGCCCTAACACTACTTACGGCGAATCAGTTGGTTGCGTAGCAATTTCTGGCAACGCTTCGGTAGTAACTATTCTTACAACCGCTATTATTTGTATGGCTGCATCTTTCGTTGGTCCTTTCGTAACGTTCCTTGCTACAATTCCAAGTTGCGTAATGGGTGGCGTTTGCGTTGCATTATACGGCTTTATTGCAGTATCTGGTCTTAAAATGATTCAAAAAGTTGACCTTAACGACAATAGAAACCTTTTCACGGTTTCCGTAATTTTAATTGCAGGCGTTGGTGGTTTAACACTTTCTTTCGGCGCTGTAACGATTACTTCTATTGCTTGCGCACTTATTTTAGGTATTATTACTAACGTTGTTGTTAATATTAAAAAATAAGAAAAATAATTAAAAGAAAAACGCGTTATTTTAACGCGTTTTTTTTTATTTGCCGTTATTGACATTTTTATAGTTTAAAAGTATAATAATATTATAGAAAGTAATAAAAAAGGGGAATTATTATGGCATTAAAAATAAACAAGTTGTTTAATACTACAAAAACTAAATTCTTTTGGCTATATATTGTTTTAGGCGCACTTTTTACGGTGCTTGCCGTTATGCTTATGCCTTTTTGGTTAGACGCTAATATTGACGTTTTCTTTGCTCCTTGGGGCTATAAAATTATAAAAATTGTAATTGCGGTTGCGCTCGTTTTATATTTAGTGTTCTTTCTACTTAAAAAATTAAAAGCAAAGTCTAACAAAGTTGTAAAAGTTTTAACTATTTTAGAATTCGTTATTCTTTCGCTTATTGCTATTGCTTGCGTGTTTAATCAATTCGTTCCGTTTAAAGTTGGCACGGTTGGTCAAGTTTTAGGCTTCGTTTTATGGGTGCGTGGCTCTATTGAAGTGTTTAGAGCGTACTACTATGGTGGAAGCGGTGAAAATAACGCTAAATACCCAGTTTGGCAAATATTTATTACAATTTTGCTTATAAGCGCGGGCACTTACTTTATGGTAAGCAACGTTTTAAGCGATAAAGCCGTTTTATGGGCGGTAACTTCAATTATTGCTCTTTGCGGAATTATAGCAATAGTTTTAGGTTTTTTAAAACAACCCGTAAAAAAAGCAAAAGTAAAACAAACTAATAAAGAAAACTAAAAAATAGCAAATAAAAAAACAACGCCTTGAACCTTTTGAGGCGTTGTTTTAGTTTTTTTAAGCCTATATCACATATAGTATTTTGTGATATAGCCTTAACGTTCTATTAAATTAACTAACTTGTCTAAAGTGTTGTTTTTCTTTAATATTAGTGATACTATTAAGCAGATTAAATAGTCTGGAACTAAGTAAGTAACTTGATATAAAAGAGAGTAAACAAAAGCGTTATCTTGTGGTAAATTAGCCCAAATGCCACCGTTTACAAAATATAAAATACCGCTTATAAAGTGGAAGATAAATCTAAGTGCAAACGTAAGGCTTAATCCTACTATAAACGCGTTTTTGCCTTTTATAAACTTTCTTGCAAGTGGCATCATTATAATTGATGAAAAAGCAAAAATAAAATCTAAAAAGAAAGTTGCGTAGTTAAAAATATACGCACCGCCTTCAAAGAACTGCAAAATACCGTATATAATACCAACGAAAAGCGCTGGTAAAAAGCCAAAAGCGTAAGCATATATAGCAATTGCAAGCATACTGCAAAGCGTTATGCTTCCGCCGTACGTAACGGGTTTAACCTTTATAATTGAAAGAACGAAACTCGTTGCAATACAGAGCCCTGCAAAAACTAAAGTTTTTGTTTCAAAAGTCTTTTTTCTAAACGAAAAAGCAACAATCATTAACGCTAAAATTACCGCAACAATTATGCTAACGGTTACAAACGTTTTACTTGCGGTGTCGTCAATAACACCAAAAACCGACAATAAATTAAACATAAAAATCTCCTTTAACAAAATAACCCCTAAAAGTTTAAACTCTTAGGGGTTTTATACACGCAAAAAGATTACTTCCATTCAAGCATTACCTTGACAGGTTCAAAGGGTATAATCTCAGCCGTTACAGCACCCCTGCGTTTAATTTTGTTGTAAATAGTCTACTAAAAATTTTAGAAAATGTCAATAATATTTCATAATGTATTGAAAATTTTATTTTTTTATGTTAGAATATATAAACGAATTAGGTAAAATTATGAAATACGATTTTTTTGCATATTTAAATAGGTTAAAATACATAAAGCGTTGGTCGCTTATGCGCTCAAATTATGAAGAAAACGTTTTAGAGCATACAAACCAAGTAGTTATAGTAACTCACGCGCTTGCAACTATAAAAAACAAGTTGTTTAAAGGCAACGTTGACGTTTTAAAAGCGGTTTTATACGCCGAATATCACGAAACGGGCGAAGTTATAACGGGCGATATGCCAACGCCTATAAAATACTTTAACGCTCAAATAAATAGCGCGTATAAAGATATTGAAAAGGGCGCGTGCGTTAAACTTTTAAATTCTTTACCAAGCGAAATAAAAGAAGAATACGAGCAGTTCGTTATTCCAAACGAAAGTAGCGAAGAATATAAAATTATGAAATGTGCCGACACTATTTGTGCATATATCAAATGCGTTGAAGAACTTAAACTTGGAAATAGCGAATTTAAAAAGGCAAAAGACAGTATTTACGGTAAATTATTAAGTATTGAAAGGGAAGAAGTTAAGTATTTTATAAAGGAAGTTTTACCCGTTTACAGTTTAACTTTAGATGAACTTGAATAACTTTTTTTTCGTTATATACATAAATTAAAATATGAAAGGCAGGAAATAATAATGAAAATTTGTGTTTACGGTGCGTCAAGCAACCAAATAGATAAAAATTTAATAAAAGTAGGCGAAGATTTAGGCGAAGAAATGGCAAAGCGCGGTATTCCGCTAATTTTTGGCGCGGGTGCTAACGGTATGATGGGCGCGGTTGCGCGCGGAATTACCAAAGGTGGCGGACATATGACGGGTATTGCGCCAAGTTTTTTTGAAGTTGACGGCGTTATTTACGACAAGTGCGACGAACTTATTCGCCCCGAAACAATGTGGGACAGAAAAACACTTCTTCGCGACTTTGCAGACGCGTACATTGTAACCCCGGGTGGCATAGGTACTATGGACGAATTTTTTGAAGTTTTAACGCTTAAACAACTTGGCAGAACGGAAAAGGCGATTGTCATTTTGAATACCGACGGGTTTTACGACGAGTTGCTTGACTTGCTTAACAACTTTATTAAAAACAAGTCGGTTAAAAAGTCGGTTTACGAACTCTTTTACGTTACTACGAGCATAACCGACGCACTCGATTATATTGAAAATTATAATCCCGAATCGACCGACGCTAA
This sequence comes from Christensenellaceae bacterium, assembly GCA_045637905.1. Taxonomy (GTDB): domain Bacteria; phylum Bacillota; class Clostridia; order Christensenellales; family Borkfalkiaceae; genus HGM11412. The sequence goes on from JAZUAJ010000008.1 coordinate 44,975, forward strand.
AAAATATAAATTTATTTAATAACAAAAGCACTTTGCTAATTTTTGCAAGGTGCTTTTTTAATGCTTTTTATTAAAAATTTCCTATAAAAGTTCGTTTTTTTCGGGCATATTTTTGTGATAACGGCGTGGCATGTAATTTAGCATTTGCCTTTCGTTTTTACGCTCTTTTATGAAAACCGTGTCGTAGTAAGTTTTAAAAAGTTTAGCGTAGTCGTCGCTTATTTTTGCCTTTTTGTATAGGTTAAAATGCCTTTCGGTTTTGCCTTTAAAAGTTGCGTATAACTTTCCGTTTTTAACGTCGTGCAGTATAAAGGGTATAGCGTAAAACCGCTTTTTAAAATGCGGTAAAATTAAGTCTATAATATCGTTATCGGGTTCAAAACAAGCGTAAAAAACTCCGTTTTGACTTTTAGAAAATCTTATAAAACCTAAAAATCGGTGCGCTTCAAGCCTAACGGCGTCAACTATTTTATTAAGGTTAAAAAAGTGAAAATCGCTAAAATTTAAGAGCAAATCTTTTTTAACTAATATGGTTTTTATAATACAGTTAAAAATAACTTCGTGCCTCTTATCGCTATTACTTTTAAACGCAACTTCTAAGTAAGTAAAAGTTTTTGCACTTATTTTAATAAGTGCATTTTTTACTTTTTTGTAAATTTCTAAGTTTGTTTCTATTTCAATATGTTCAAGTAAAAAGCAAGGCTCGTAATTTAGTTTTGAATAAATTTTAGGAGTTTCCTTGTTTTTTAAGGCGTAGTATGCCGAAGTAAAAATGCCTTCAAAAGTAGAATCGTAAACGTAACATTTCATAGTTCACCCGTTATAACTGAAAGAGAATTTTCGTAATTTGAAAACATGCTAAGTTGTTCTATACTGCTTTCATTTTCAATTTGTAGTAGGCTATTTTTTACGTCGATTTCTCTTTTTAATCCGTTAAATTTTCCGTTAGCCGTTATAAAATGCCTTGCTCGTTTTAAACTAATTTTCATTTGAATTAAATCTTCGTAACTAAGCGCGCCGTATCTTCTTGCGCTTATTATTTTGTACGCGCTTTTCAAGCCTATTCCGGGAACTTTTATAAGCATTTCAACGGGTGCTATATTTATTTCAATAGGGAATAATTCTTGATGTTTAAGCGCCCAAGCGCATTTAGGGTCGTATTCTAAAAGTAAATTTTCGTTTTCGCTTAAAAGTTCGTCTACTTTAAAGCCGTAAAATCTAAGTAGCCAGTCCGCTTGATATAGCCTATGTTCTCGTAATAACCCCGTTGGCGTTTTTGGTAGTAATTCTTCGTTTAAATTAAGCGGTGCATAAGACGAGTAGTAAACGCGCTTTAACTCGTATTTATTGTAAAGCGCGCTCGTTAGCCTTAAAATTTTTCCGTCGCTTTCGGGGCTTGCGCCAACTATCATTTGAGTGGTTTGACCCGCGGGTAAAAATTTGCTTTTTATCGACTTATCCGCCTGCTTTTCACCGCTTATCATACTCATAGGCAAAAGTATGCTCTTTTTAGATTTTTGCGGTGCAAGTAAGCGTAAACTTTGCTCGCTTGGTAGTTCTAAGTTAAAACTCATACGGTCAACGTATTCGCCGGCGCGCATTATTAAAAGGTTATCTGCACCGGGTATGCCTTTTAAGTGAATATATCCGTTAAAATTATAAAGTTTTCTAAGCCTAATAACCGTGTCTAAAAGTAGTTCCATTGTGTAATTTGCGTTTTTGTATACGGCGGAAGATAAAAATAAGCCTTCTATATAGTTTCGCTTGTAAAATTCCATTGTAATTTCGCAAATTTCGTTAGGCGTCATTATAGCGCGCGGAACGTCGTTACTGCGCCTGCTTTGGCAGTATAAACAGTCGTACGAGCAAATATTAGTCATTAAAATTTTTAAAAGGGAAATACAGCGCCCGTCTTTTGTAAACGAGTGGCATATTCCGCCGTAAGCACCGCTACCTATGCCTTGCTTGTTTTTTCTACTACTGCCAGACGACGAGCAAGACACGTCGTACTTAGCACTTTCCGTTAAAATTCTCAACTTTTCTTCAAGTTCCATATCGTTACCGCCTATATACGAACATTTGTTCATATTTTAGCATAACTAAAAGCAAAAGTCAAACGTTTGTTTGCAAAAATTCAACAGTCATAAAAACTTTTTTAAGGCGGTACAAGGTAGTATAATGTTAGTGGGGGAAAGCGGTTAAAGGAGAATAAATGACAGGCAAAATTATTGGCAAGCGCGTTGTGCCTAACGTTTTTGAGTTTTACGAAAAAGACGCGGGGTCTTGTAGCGTAAAGTTTATTGTCGAAAAGCAAAACGACGGCGTTAATTTTGAGTATTTAAAAGGGTTTGCGAATATCGAATACGAAAGCGGTAGAATTGATAGAGTTATGCTTAATAAGAGCGTTGACGGCTCTAACTGTGTTTACGAACTCGTTGTTACAGGCGCGCTAACAAGCGAAGAAGGCAAGCATAGAATTCAACTTTCGTTTGAAAACGAAGAATTAGGCATAGTTTACAAAACTTGCATTTTTACTTTTGCGGTGTGCGAGTCTATTGACGGTAACTTGGCGTACGAAAATATTGCGCCTTCCATTGTAAACGAACTTGAAGAAAAAATGGTTGAAACGCTTTCAGAGTGTAACTCTATTAAAGAAGAAACCGCTTCCGTTGCAAATCAAATTGTAAACGATAAAAGCGAAGTAGATTATTTAAAAAACGAGTGTTACTACTACTATAACGAATCGTGCACTAATAAAGACGAGGCTTACTACTATAAAGAAGAAGCGAACAAAATTTTTGAAGATACCAAAGAGTTTTATAACGAAGTTATAAACGGCAGTTACGTAACGTCTATAAACAATAAAAAAGGCGACGTTATTTTAACCGCAAGCGACATTGAAGGGCTTGAAAACGTAGGGTCGGGCGGTAATAAAGAATATGTACTTATAAACGGAGAAGAGGGCGACATACACGTAAAAAACGGCAGTTCTATTTTTATTAGTTATGCCAAAAAAATAAATCTTTATAGCGACCTTCTTGACGGCGAAAAGGGTGCTAATGCCGAAATTTATTGGAGAATAGACGGAGAAGTTCCACAAATTTATGCAAGTCCTAATTTTTATTTTCACGGCGACAATTGTGAAGGTGCTGTATTTAAGCCTTACGAAGGCAACTATTATATGCGCGTTTATAAGGTGGAGCAAAGCGGAAAAATTTACGTTGAAGTTAAAACGTTAAACACCCTTTATTGGAGTTTTAAAAATGTTCAAGGCCTTCCTGCCGTTGTCAACTTTGAAAAGGGTGTTGACTTTATAAACAACGTTGTAATTAACGGTAGTTTGGCAACCGAAACGGTAAACGGCGTTGAAACGTTTTGCTATCCCGTTAGGGGCGTAGGCGAGCCCGTTATTGACGAAAACGGACAAACTAAATACAAGATAGAAATTGTAACTCAAAACGCAAACGCTTTAAGCATTTCTTATTTATATGACGCGGTTGATAGTTATACCGTTTCTTTTAATGAAACGAGCGGTCTTATTGATTTTTACGGAACTGCTTATATGGAATATGAAACGTGCGGACAGTTAAATTCGCCTATTAAAAAAGGCTCTACGGTATTTTTTAACGCGTTTAATATTGCAAGCAATATTAACACTCAATTAACAGACGGTGTTTTAATTGAATTTACACTTTGTAGCGACAGTAGCGACGTTTTAAAAATAGGCATAGATTACGCCGGCAACCCTTGTTTAATTGACGGATATTCTAACAGCGCTTATTTAGAAGAAGATATCACTTATATTAAAGTAAAACATTTGGAAAGGGCTATGGGAACTGAGTTTAACAATAGCGTTGGTTTAACCGTGTCGGTAGGCGCGCCTATGCAAGAGTTTCAAAAGTCGCAATTTAGCAAAGCGGAAGTGTATTTAGATAAGCCTTTACTTAAACTTGGCACTAACGTTGAAAAATTAAATTTAAGAGAAGGAACTTTAACCAACAATATTCAAATAAAAACAATAAACAGCAAAAGCGAATTAGAACCGCTTAGCGATAGCGTTGACGCGCCTGCCGTTAAAAAGTTTGGTGCAGGCTTTGCACCAGTTCCATATTATAGCGTTCAACTTTGGATACACGGAAAATCTTACCAAGACAGTATTAATAGCGTAAAAGTAAATTCTAATAAGAATTTAGAGTTTAAAAAAGAAATTTTTGGAACGTATCAAAATTTTGATGAAAGCGTATTTCCTATGCACTTAATTTATTACTGTCCTTTGTCTAACGTAAAAATTCCTTTACGACCTTTTATCAAGGTGTTTGAAGGCAATACTACCGTAGATATAGTGGGCGGAGAAAAACCAAGTGGCGGAAGTGTCGGTTATCCAAAAAAAAGCGGTTAAAACATTGACTTTTTTTAACTAAAAGTATAAAATATAGTTATTACTTTAATTTGGAGTGTTTTTATGCTTGAAAATATGGGTCAACTTAGAAGAACTAACTACTGTGGCGATTTTGGAATTGAAAACGTTGGTAACGTCGTTACGGTTATGGGTTGGGTTCAAAAAAGAAGAAATTTAGGTAGCCTTTTGTTTATAGACCTTCGTGATAGAACGGGTTTAGTGCAAATAGTTTTAGACCAATCTGTAACACCTGCATTGTTTGAAAAAGCGGAAGGCGTTCGTTCGGAATTCGTTTTAGCAGTTAGCGGAACGGTAAGAGAGCGTCAAAGCAAAACTAATAAAATAAAGACGGGTGACGTTGAAATTGTTGCCGAAGAATTAAACGTTTTATCGGAAAGTGACGTTCCACCGTTTGAAATTTTAGACGATATTTCGGTAAACGAAAATTTAAGGCTTAAATATAGATATCTTGATTTAAGGCGTCCTACTTTACAAAACAATTTATACACGCGCTTTAAAATTTCAAGTGCCGCGCGCCATTATCTTGACGACAACAACTTTATCGAAGTTGAAACGCCTATGCTTGGCAAATCTTCGCCCGAAGGCGCAAGGGAATATTTAGTTCCTTCACGCGTGCATCCAACTTGCTTTTACGCGTTGCCACAATCTCCGCAACTTTTTAAGCAACTCTTAATGATTTCGGGTTTTGATAGGTACTATCAAATTACTAAATGTTTTAGAGATGAAGATTTGCGCGCAAACCGACAACCAGAGTTTACGCAAATCGACCTTGAAATGAGTTTTGTTGAAAACGTTGAAGACGTGTTGTATCCCGTTGAAGGTCTTATTAAAAACATTTTTAAAGAATCTGCGGGCATTGACCTTGGCGAAGGTCATTTTAGGCGCTTATCGTATAAAGAAGCAATGTCGCGCTATGGCTCGGATAAGCCTGACACAAGGTTTGGCTTAGAACTTTGCGACGTTTCGGATATTGCCAAAAACGTTGATTTCCAAGTTTTTCAAAACGCGCTTTCTATTGACGGTGTAATTAAAGGTAGCGTTCGCGCAATTAACGCAAAAGGCTTTGCTTCTAAACTTTCAAGAAAAGACATCGACGGTTTAGTTGAATTCGTTAAAACTCTTGGTGCAAAAGGTCTTGCTTGGCTTTCTTATCCACAAGGCGGGGAAATTAAAGGCTCAATTATTAAGTTCTTAACCGAGCAAAATATTAAAGATTTTAGCGAAAGGCTTAACTTTGAAGAGGGCGACGTATTATTCTTTGCCGCTGATAAAGATACCGTTGTTTATAACGCTCTTGGCGGTTTAAGGCTTCATTTAGGCGAAAAATACGGCTTAATTGATAAAAATAGTTACGATATCTTATGGGTAACGGAATTCCCTATGTTCGAATATAGCGAAGAAGAAGATAGGTACGTTGCCGTTCACCATCCGTTTACCGCTCCTATGGACGAAGATTTAGAACTTTGCGAAAAAGACCCTGCAAAAGCAAGGGCAAAGGCGTACGACATAGTTATTAACGGTCAAGAAGCGGGCGGTGGCTCAATAAGAATTCATAGGCGTGATATTCAACAAAAAATGTTTGAAATTTTAGGCTTTACGCCAGAAGATATTCAAAACAAATTCGGCTTCTTTGTAGACGCGTTCAAGTACGGTGCTCCACCACACGGCGGTTTAGCGCTTGGGCTTGATAGATTAGTTATGCTCATTACTAAAAGCGATTCTATTAAAGACGTTATTGCTTTTCCTAAAGTACAAACTGCGTCTTGCTTAATGACCGGCGCGCCAGACTTAGTTGACGAAAAACAACTTAAAGAATTGCACGTAACCGCATTTAAAAACTAAATAAAACGAGAGCAAGTATTATAGCAATACTTGCTCTTTTTTGTTTGAGTTTTTGCCTAAATTATTTGCAATAATTATTCAAAAATATGTTGCTTTTACTAAAAATTGTGTTATAATGTTAGTATATTATACTAAATGGAGTATACTAAGGAGATTTTTACTATGAAAATGACGTTTCGTTGGTATGGCGAAGGTAACGATAAAATAAGCCTTCAAGATATTAAACAAATACCTGGTGTTGAAGGCATCGTTTGGGCTCTTCACGATAAAATGCCGGGCGAAATTTGGCAAGAAGAAGAAATTGCAAAGGTTAAGGCCGAGTGCGATAAATACGGTTTTAATATTGACGTTGTTGAGTCAGTAAACGTGCACGACGATATTAAAATAGGTCTTCCTACAAGAGATAAATATATTGAAAATTATATTCAAACAATTCGCAATTTATCTAAGTTTGGCGTTAAAGTAATTTGCTATAACTTTATGCCTATTTTCGACTGGACAAGGAGTAACTTATTCCACGAAGTTGGCGACGGGTCAACGGCATTATTTTACGAAAAGAATATGATTCAAGACGATTATAATAAAATGGCAAAGTATATTTTAGACTTTACCGAAAAGTATAATATGTCTTTCCCTGGTTGGGAGCCTGAAAGAATGGCTAAACTCGACGAACTCTTTAAGGCGTACGAAGGCGTTGACCACGAAAAATTGTGGGCAAACCTTAAATATTTCTTAGAAAAGTTAATGCCTGTATGTGAAGAAACGGGCATTAAAATGGCTATTCATATGGACGACCCACCTTGGGATATTTTCGGTCTTCCAAGGCTACTCGTTGACGAAAAGAGCATTGATAGATTTTTAAAAATGGTAGATAATCCTTATAACTGTTTAACGCTTTGCTCGGGTAGTTTAAACGCTAACCCAGAAAACAACGTTGCAAGTATTGTTAGAAAGCATTGTGATAGAATTGCTTTTGCTCACATTAGAAACGTTAAGCACTTTGAAAACGGAGATTTTTCGGAAGCAAGCCATAGAGATTGCGATGGCGACACGGGCATTTTAGATATTTTAAAAGCGTATCACGACTGCGGGTTTGACGGTTATATCCGCCCAGACCACGGCAGGCATTTATGGGGCGAAAAAGCAGGTACGGTAAGACCTGGTTACGGGCTTTACGATAGAGCGCTTGGCATTATGTATATGCTTGGCGTTTGGGATATGCTTGATAAACTTTCAAAATAAACGGTGGTAATTACGTTATGAAAATAGTGTTTTTTGGTGACAGTATTACTGATGCGGGCAGAGTTAGAGAAGATTCGCTATATACTTCATATTTAAACTTTGGTTGTGGTTACGTTGCGCAAGTTGGCGGAGCGTTGCTTTATGAAAATCCTGCAAAGTACGAAATTAAAAACCGCGGAATAAGTGGCAATAAAATTGCGGACCTTTATGTGCGTATTAAAAGGGACGTGTGGGCGCTTGAACCCGACGTTGTTTCTATTTTAGTTGGCGTAAACGACGTTTGGCACGACGACGGTAGTAGTGAAGAAAGATACAAAAAAATTTATAAGGCTATTATTGAAGAAACTAAGCAAAATCTTCCAAGCGTTAAAATTATGCTTGTAGAGCCTTTTATTTTAGACGGCGAAGTTACTACTCAAGATAAAGAAAGGTTTAATAAAGTTTATAACTATGCAAAAATAGTTAAAGAAGTTGCAAAAGAATATAATTTGCCTTTAGTTTTATTGCAACAAGAACTTTTAAATCAAGCAAATAAATTTGAACCAAAACTCTTTGCGTACGACGGGGTGCATCCAACGATAGCGGGTGCTTCGGTTATAGCAAAAGAGTGGTTAAAAGTATTTAAAAAAGAAATTGATAAGGAGAATTAAAATGAAATTACCTTTTAACGTAGATTTAACTAATAAAGTTGTAGCAATTACGGGTGCGGGCGGTATTATTTGCGGTGAATTCGCAAAAGCGCTTGCTAAGTGCGGAGCAAAAGTTGCTCTTTTAGACATTAACTATGACGCTGCTAAAAAAATAGCAGACGAAATTGGTGATAACGCCGTTGCGGTTAGGTGCAACTGTTTAGACAAAGCAAGTATTGAAGAAGCAAAAAAGACGGTTAACGAAAGTTTTGGCGCGGTAAACTTCTTAATTAACGGTGCTGGCGGTAACAGCCCTAAAGCATCTACCGATATTGAAACTATGACGCCTGACGTTGAAGGCGTTAAAACCTTCTTTGATATTGACGAACAAGGCTTTAAATTCGTATTCGATTTAAACATTACTTCGGCTTTCTTAGTAACTCAAGTTTTTGCTACCGATATGGTTAAAACGGGCGGTAACATTATAAACGTTTCTTCAATGAACGCTTATAGACCGCTCACTAAAATTCCTGCATATTCTTCGGCAAAAGCGGGTATTTCTAACTTTACTCAATGGCTTGCAGTTCACTTTGCACCTTGCAATATTCGTTGCAACGCAATTGCTCCGGGCTTCTTCGTAACAAACCAAAATAGGGGCTTACTTTATAATGAAGACGGCACTCCTACTGCAAGAACGGGTAAAATTTTAAACGCAACTCCTATGAAAAAATTTGGCGAAATTTCCGACCTTATAGGTGCGCTTTTATGGCTTTCCGACGATACTGCAAGCGGTTTCGTTACGGGTACGGTTATTCCTGTTGACGGTGGCTTCTCAGCATATAGTGGCGTGTAACGTTTAGTTTGCTATAATTTAAAATAAAAGATAATTGCCTTACTTTTTTTAGTAGGGCAATTTTTTTTGTATTTAATTTTTTAAAAGCGTCAATAATAAAGCGTAGGAGGCTATTATGGAATTAAAAAATAGTAAGACGTTTGAAAATTTAAAAAAGGCTTTTATTGCCGAGTGTTCGGCACGCACGCGCTACGAGTTCGTTGAATACGGGCAAAGAGCAAAAGGTTATGAAAGTTTAGCAAAAATAACCGATGAAATAGCGTATCAAGAATTTAACCACGCGCGTATGCTTTATACTCACATAGAAAAAGTTACCAACCAAACTATTGATAACGAAGAGATTTGCGTTTCGCTTCCGTTTAGGCAAAGGTGGGATATGGAAGAAAATTTACGCCTTTCCGCAAAAGACGAAGGCGACGAAGCCGTCTTTTATTTAGAAGCGCAAAAAACGGCGGAAGAAGAAGGTTTTTTAGATATTGCAAATTTATTTAAAATGATTAGGCAAGTAGAACTAAAACACCAAAAAATATTCAACTATTTATACGAAAAGTTAAAGGACGGCACGCTTTATAAAAGTCAAACTTCAAAGCGTTGGACTTGCCCTGCGTGCGGTTACGAATCTACTGATAAAGAAGCGTTTGATGTTTGTCCGCTTTGCAAGGCAAAAATGGAAACGGTTGAAATTCCACTTCCACGAGAACTTATGCTTTAAGGTAGGTTAGCGCGTATGAAAAAGAAAAACAAAGTTATAAAACTTAACGATAGGGCGTACGAAGATTACATTAAACTCGTATGTAACGGCGACGTTTTAAACGTTCCCGAAATAACCGAAGTTAAAAAAGATTAGTTTTTTATATTTACAATATAAAAACTTAAAAACCGCAGGCGTAACGGCTAAAATGCGGTTTTTTTTAATTATTTATAAAAAAAGTACTAAAAAATGGCAAAATAAATAAAAAATATGTAGCAAAAAAACGTTTGTTATGTTATACTATAACATAATGCAGTATTATAAACTAATTAAAATTTAGTTGTATGGAGATTTTATGTGTACTAAAACAGAAGTAAAAACGTTATTTAAACTTGCAAGCGACTTTGCCGATAAAACGGTTTTAGTTAAAGGTTGGGCAAAAACTATTAGAGATAGTAAAGCCTTTGGCTTTATCGAACTTAACGACGGTACGTTTTTTAAAAGTGTACAAGTTGTTTTTGAAAGAGATATTATTTCTAATTACGATGAAATTGCTAAACAAAACGTTGGCACGGCTTTAATTGTTGAAGGTAAACTCGTTTTAACGCCAAACGCAAAACAACCGTTTGAAATTAAGGCTACTAAAATTGAAGTTGAAGGTGCGTCAACACCAGATTATCCACTTCAAAAGAAAAGGCACTCTTTTGAATATTTAAGAGAAATTGCGTATTTAAGACCGCGCACCAACACGTTTAACGCCGTGTTTAGAATTAGAAGCGAAGCGGCTTTTGCAATTCATCAATATTTTAATCAAAATGGTTTCGTTTACGTAAACACACCGCTTATTACGGGGTCTGACTGTGAAGGTGCGGGCGCAATGTTCCAAGTAACCACGCTTGACTTAAATAACGTTCCTAAAACGGAAAACGGCGAAGTTGATTACAAGCAAGACTTTTTTGAAAAACCTGCAAGTTTAACGGTTTCGGGTCAACTTTCTGCCGAAGCGTACGCTATGGCGTTTTCAAAGGTTTATACTTTCGGCCCAACGTTTAGAGCCGAAAAATCTAACACCGTTCGCCACGCCGCAGAATTTTGGATGATAGAGCCCGAAATGGCTTTTGCCGATTTATGCGACGATATGAACTGTGCCGAAGGTATGGTTAAAGCGGTAATAAACCACGTTTTAACTACTTGTAAAGAAGAAATTGAGTTCTTAAACAACTTTGTAGATAACGGCTTAAAAGATAGGCTTAACAATGTTGTAAATAGCGAGTTTGTAAGGCTTACTTATACCGACGCTATTAAAATTTTAGAACCTATTAAAGACAAGTTTGAATTCCCTGTTTACTGGGGTTGCGACCTTCAATCTGAGCACGAAAGATATATTACCGAAGTCGTTTACAAAAAGCCTGTATTTTTAACCGACTATCCAAAGGAAATTAAAGCCTTTTATATGCGTTTAAACGACGATGGTAAAACGGTTGCCGCGGCAGACCTTTTAGTTCCGGGAATAGGCGAACTCGTAGGTGGCTCGCAAAGAGAAGAAAGGGAAGACGTGTTAAAGGCGCGTATGGCGGAATTCGGGCTTAAAGAACAAGATTACGACTGGTATATCAATTTAAGAAAATACGGCGGAACTAAACACGCGGGCTTTGGTTTAGGCTTTGAAAGAATGATTATGTACTTAACGGGTATTTCTAATATTCGTGACGTAATTCCGTTCCCAAGAACGGTTTCCAACCTTGAATACTAATTTTACAAAGGAGTAAATTATGAAAATTTTAATGGATGCTTACGGTGGCGACCACGCGCCTTTAGAAGCAATAAAAGGCGCGGTTGAATACGTTTCTGGCGGCGGTAAAAGCGAAATTTGTTTAGTTGGTAAAGTTGATGAAATTAAACAAATTATGCAAGAAAATAATTTTAGCGATAAAAACATTTCTTTTATGAACGCTACGGAAGTTATAACTAACGAAGAATCTCCTACCGACGCGTTTAAAAGAAAGCCTGACTCAACAATAACCGTTGCGTTAAACGCTTTAAAGGCAAAGGAATACGACGCTTTCGTATCGGCAGGTTCAACGGGTGCGCTTTTAACGGCTTGCGTTTTAAAATTAGGTAGAATTAAAGGCGTTTCTCGCCCAGCACTTTCTACTCTTATGCCAAAGCCAGACGGCGGGCTTTGTATGTTTTTAGACTGTGGCGCTAATGCAGACTGTAAGCCTATTCAACTTGTGCACTTTGCTATTATGGCAGACGTGTATATGAAGAAAATTTACGGCATTAAAAGACCTAAAATAGGTTTACTTTGCAACGGCACGGAAGATAAAAAGGGTAACGAGTTAACTCACGCGGTATTCGCTCTTTTAAGAAAACTTCCAAGCCTTAACTTCGTTGGCAACGTTGAAGGTCGCGATATATTAAGTGGCGTGTGCGACGTCGTTGTGGCAGACGGGTTTAGCGGTAACTGTTCGTTAAAGGCTATTGAAGGTGCGGTAAACGTTATGCTTGGCACTTTAAAAGAGAATATTATGGAATCAAATTCTGCTAAATTTGGTTTCTTATTTATGAAAAAAGCGTTTAAAAAGACTATGGCAAAACTTGATTACACCAAGCGTGGTGGTGCGGTATTTTTAGGCGTAAACGGCGTTGTTGCAAAATCGCACGGGGCGTCTAAGGCAACTTCGTTTAAAGCAACGCTTTTCCAAGCCGAAGAAGCAGTTACGCGTAGCGTAAACGAAGAAATTTTTGAAAGGCTTCAAGCAGACGAAGTTAAAAATTTAGTTATAGAATAATATGAAATTTAATATTGAAGAAGTTCAAAACAAAATAGGCTATACTTTTAAAAACCCCGAACTTTTACGCCAATGTTTTACGCACAAATCGTTTTCTAACGAAGCAAAAGGCGAATTAAATAACGAAAGGCTTGAATTTTTAGGTGATAGCATTTTAGGTTACGTGGTGGCGGACTATTTATATAGTAATTGCAACTTGTGCGACGAAGGGGATATGACGGAACTTAGACAGCAACTTGTTTCGCGCTATCCACTTGCAAGCGCCGTAAAAAAACTTGGCATTGAAAAGTATTTGTTAAAAAACGGCAGTTTTCAAAAAGAAGCGTCGGTTAAAATTTACGCTAATTTATACGAATCGGTTTTGGCGGGAATTTATTTAGACGGCGGTTTACATAAAGCAAGCGATTTTATTTATAGAACTTTAATTAGCGTTACAAGCCTTAATTACACGAATTTAGGCGACGTTAATTATAAGGGCGAATTTAAAGAATTCGTAGAAAAAAATAAACTTGGCTCTATCGAGTACGTTTTAGTATCAAAAACGGGTAAAGATAATGCGCCCAAGTTTTTAATGCAAGTTTTATTAAACGGTAAAATTATTTCAACGGCAAGCGGAAACAGTAAAAGGCAAGCCGAGCAAATTTGCGCAAAAAACGCGCTTAAAATATTAAAAAAATAAAATTTACAAAAAGCGGAAAGTAATATGTTGAATTTTGAAAGAATTGAACTGCTTGGGTTTAAATCCTTTGCAGACAAAGTTAAAATCGACCTTTTAGACGGTATTACGGCAATAGTTGGTCCTAACGGTTGCGGTAAGTCAAACGTAGCCGACGCTATCAAGTGGGTACTTGGCGAGCAATCGGCAAAAACTATGCGTGGTACGTCTATGCAAGACGTTATTTTTAACGGTACGCAAGCAAGAAAGTCGCTATCTTATTGTGAAGTATCGCTATACTTTAACAATACCGAAAAACTCTTTTCTAACCTTGAATATAGCGAAGTTGTTTTTACAAGAAAACTTTATAGAAGTGGCGAAAGCGAATACTTTATAAACCGTCAACCTTGCCGAATGAAAGACATTGTTGACGCGCTTCACGAATGCGGTGTTAGTAAAGACGGTTACACCATTATAGGTCAAGGCAAGGTTTCGGAAATTCTTTCTTCTAAACCCGAAGATAGGCGTGCAATTTTTGAAGAAGCGGTTGGTATAGCAAAAACCAAGCGTGATAGAAAGGAAAGCATAAACAAACTTGCCCGCACAAACGATAATATCACTCGTGTTAGCGATATTTTAACCGAGCGTGAGCGTCAATTAGAGCCACTTGCAAAACAAGCGGAAAAAACGCGTGCGTATAGGTCGCTTTCCGGCGAATTAAAACACCACGAAATTAACGCGTATTTATATAAATACGACCACGCCAACGAAACCAAAACGAAAATAGGCGATAGAATTAAAGGTTTAAGCGAAGAAATTGAAGCGCGCCAAGTTGAACTTGAAGAAACGATTAAAGTTTACAACGCGCACCAAGCCGAAATCAACTCGGCTGACGAATACATACGTTCTTTAAACGCCGAAATAACCGAACACGCCGTTGGCATTGAAAAGCAATCGGGCGAATCTAAACTTTACGCCGAAAAAATATCGTATTTTAATAGCGAAATAGAGCGTATTAAAGCCGAAATTGAAAGCGGTAAAGAAAAGATAAAAGAGTATGAAAACACTCTTAAATTCAAACGCGAATACGGCAAAAAATGCAACTTAGAAATTGATGCTTTAACTAAAAAAGCACAAGAAATTGCCAACAAAATTAACGAATTAACCGATGAAATTAACCGCGATGAAGACATTGAGCAATCTATTCAATCAAAGGTTTTAAAAAGCGTTGAATCACTTGCCGATATCAACAAAAACATAGGTGCGCTTTCTCAAGAAGAAAGCGTTATAACGCAAAACCAAAAGGCTATAGTTGACAAGGTAAACGCTCTTGTTGATAGATACACCGTTTTATTTACCGAAACGGAAGATATTAAAGTTCAACTTGAACAAACGGAAAAGAACGCTATAAAATATAACGAAGATATTAAAGACAAGTCAAGTTCCGTTACGGGTGCAAACGAATTTATTGCTAAAATTGATAATAAAGCATACGCGCTTAAAAATAGGCTTGCAAGTTTAGAAACCAGCCTTAAATTCTATTTAGGTTTAAAAGACTCGTTCGACGGTTATAATAGCGCCGTAAAACGCCTTATGGTTGACGCTAAAACTAATAGCGAATTAAACTCTAAAATTAAGGGCGTTGTTGCAAGCATAATTACTACTGACAAAACTTATGAAACTGCTATTCAAACGGCAATAGGCGGTGCAATGCAAAACGTCGTTACCGACAATCCTACTGACGCCGAGTATTTAATTAACTATCTTAAAAAATGCGACGGCGGTAGGGTAACTTTCTTGCCCGTAACTTCCGTAAAACCAAGGTTTAACGATAGCGAAATTGTTTCCGCGTTAAAAGAAAACGGTGCTATAGGCCTTGCTACCGACCTTGTTAAATACGATAGTTATTACGAAAACGTAGTATCTTTCTTACTTGGTGGAACGCTTATTTGTAACGACTTAAAGTGCGCTACCGAAATTGCTAAAAAGCATAAGTTCAACTTCAAAATAGTTACGCTTGACGGCGATATTATAGCGCAAAACGGCTCTATGACGGGCGGTTCTAAAAAGGCTAACGACTTAAATTTACTTTCTATTGATAGGTCTGTTAGCGAATATCAAGTTGCGGTTAATAACGATAAAAACGAACTTATTAGGCTTGAACAAAATAAGCAAAACTTATTAAAGCAAGTAAATTTAGAAGTTACCGAACTCGACGCGTTAAAAACGGCTTTACTTGAAAGCAAACAAAGTATAGTACTTTTACGCGAAAAGAAAAACGCCAACGAAATTTCGCTTTCTAATATTCAAGCGGAAATTGACAAGAATAAAGACGAAATTGCAATAATAGGCGCAAGGCTTGAACAAATTAAAACCGAGTTTACCGATATTTCACTTGGTAACGAAAAGTTAAACAAGGAAAAGGAAGACGCGTCTAAAGAGCAATCAGTAAGGCGTGAAAAGTTTATTAAATTAAGGCAAACGCGTGACGAAGTTTTAAAAGAAAATACCGAAGTTCAAGCAAAACTTTCATATTTACGCGCCGAAATTAGCGCGTCTGAAAGCGATATTGAAAGAATTAACGGCGAAATTAGCCAAATTTGCGAAAGCGCCGAAAAAGGCGAACAAACAATTAGTAGCAACGAAAAGATTATTGTCGAGTTAAAACTTCAAGCCGAAAAAGTTGCTTTAACTGAAGACGAGCAACTTAAACTTAAAGCGCTCCGCTTAAAACTTCAAGAGTTTGACGATAAAAAGGTTAAACTTAACGAAATGATTGTGCAAGACAACTTAAAGCGTGAAGTTTTACAAGCAGATATAAACAAAAACTCTCAAAAAAGAGAGCAAGAAGAAATAAACTTTGCAAAAGTTGATACCGAACTTTCGTTTATGAGCCAAAACTTATTTAACGAATATCAACTTACTTACGAAACTTGCCAAGAGTTTAGAGATGAAAATTACGACGCGTCTATGAGTTATCAAGACATTGCAACTTTAAAGCGCAAAATTTCAAGCCTTGGTAGCATTAACCCTAACGCGATAGACGAGTATAACGAGTTAAGCGTTGCATACAACGAACTTTTAGTTCAGCGCGACGACCTTTATAAGGCGCAAGAAGATTTACAAAAGGTTATTGACGACTTAACCAAGGAAATGACCTTAACCTTTAACGAAGGCTTTAAAACAATTAGAAGTAACTTTACTAAAATATTTAAAGAACTTTTTGGTGGCGGTAGTGCCGACCTTATCGTTGAAGAAAGCGAAACGGGCGACCCGCTTGACGCAGGCATCGAAATAGTTGCCGAGCCACCAGGAAAGAAACTTCAAAAAATATCGCTTTTATCAGGTGGCGAAATGGCGCTTACGGCTATTGCAATACTCTTTGCAATACTTAAACTTAGGCCAATGCCTTTCTGCGTGCTTGACGAAATTGAAGCCGCGCTTGACGATGCTAACGTTGAAAGATTTGCTAAATATTTACGCAACTTCTCAAAAGAAACGCAATTCATTTGCATTACGCACAAAAAAGTTACTATGGAAAATGCCGACGGTTTATTCGGTGTAACAATGCCGGAAAAAGGCGTTTCAAGTATCGTTTCGGTTAAACTTAGCGATATTAAAGATATTGAACAAAGTTAAAAGGACTAAATATGAGCATATTTTCTAAAATAGCCAAATCGCTACAAAAAACTAAAAACAAAATTGCCGACACTTTTGCACGCGTATTTTCAATAGATAGAATAGGCGAAGAATTTTACGAAGAGTTAACCGACGCGTTAGTTGCTTCCGACATATCTTTTTCGGTTGCAGACGCCATTGTGGAAGATTTGCGCGAAGAAATGATTGAAGGTAGCGTAAAAGATAAAAACGAAGTTATAACCGCGTTAAAGGGCGTTATAACTAATAAACTACTTGAAGTTGAAAACGTTGAGTTTAATTATCCTTGCGTAATTATGGTGGTTGGCGTAAACGGCGTTGGTAAAACTACGTCTATAGGCAAGTTATCGCAATATTTTATGGCGCACAAAAAAAGCGTTACGATTGTTGCGGGCGACACGTTTAGAGCCGCCGCAAGCGACCAATTAACCGTTTGGGCGGAAAGGGCAAACGTTAGAGTTATTAAACATAGCGAAGGCGCAGACCCGTCTGCAGTCGTTTACGACGCTATTGCTTCGGCTAAATCAAAGAAGACCGACGTTTTAATTATCGACACCGCAGGTAGGCTTCACGTTAAAAGCAATTTAATGGAAGAACTTAAAAAAATGGCAAGGGTAGTTGAAAGAGAATATCCAAACGCTAACTTTTATAAACTTATCGTGTTAGACGCAACTACGGGGCAAAACGCCGTTTCACAAGTTGACGCTTTTGACGACGCTATTTCGCTTGACGGCATAGTTTTAACTAAACTTGACGGCACCGCAAAAGGCGGTTTCGTTGTAACGCTTTGTGAAGACAAAGGCTTGCCAATAGTTTTTGCAGGCGTTGGCGAAAAACTCGACGATTTAGTTGAATTTAACGCCGAAGACTTTGTTGACGGTTTATTTTAGTTGACGGCTATATCACTTTATCTTGTTGTTTTTTGACGGAAAAATACTACAAAATACTTCGCGTTTTGTTCAGTTACAGACCGCAAGAGTATGCGCCCTCACAAGAACGCTCGTCTTTTTTGTATTTTCCTCGTCAATCGCAAAATAAATTTTGCTAAAATCAACAATATTCCGTGATAAAGCCTAAAAGTTTGTTACAACATTGTGAAAATTTTACAAAATATAAAAGGCTTAAACGCTTTAAATTGCGTTTAAGCCTTATTTTTTATTGAGTTTTAGTTCGTTACGGCGTTTACAATAATAGGAGCAAGCAATAACGACGCGTACGCTAATATTAACAACACAAGCGTAATTCCGTCAAAAACGCTATATTTTTTTATAATGCCCATAACTATATTATATATGATTGCGTAAAGTACAACAGGCGCTCCGCACGGAATATAAATCATAATAGATAATAAAAGTGCTAACCCTCCATGTTTTATCGTTAGCGACACAGCAATGTAAGCAAAAAACGCCGAACAAATTAATAATAATACGTTTGAAATAATTTTGTAAATTTTTAATGCTTTACTCATAATTAAGCCTCCTTAATGCGTTTTTAATTTTCGCTATTTTTTCTGGTGTAAATTTAATAATTTTTGCTTTTACCAACGCATTTTTACATTAACGTTGTAAACGTCAAACGTTGTTTTTATTAAAATTAAACCTTTTTATTAGTATGGTTATTATAGCATTAAATATTATCGTTTGCAATAGTTAATTAAAAAAAAATTGATTTAAAGGCTTATTGCAATATGTTTTGAGCGTTAAAATAGTTAAAATTCACTTATTTTTACATACGTTGCAAAAAAAGTCTGTGCTTGTTGCTTCGTTCTTTTTTCTTCCAACGGACGTGTTATCAACCGTTCTTGACCGCAATTCTTTTACTGGGTTAGGCGCAACTTCGTAGCGGTAATCTTTGCCGTAGTTTTGAATATGTGTTTCAATTACTACGTGAGATGGAACAATTTCAATCGTTGGGTTAATAATTTTTTGATATTCAAAAAAGTTTGCTTCTGTTGGAAGTTCGTTCACGTTTACGTAATCTTCTAAATTTCCGGTGTATTGAACGGTAGATTCTAAAACGCTTCTTACGTATTCAACGTTTTCGTGTAGCGATATAGGGTTAGGGAAGTTTCCGTCAGGAATAACTTCTTGCCAATGTTTATTTTCGTATTTTTCTAAAAGTTCGCTTGCTTTACGCAAATGTCCTATTTCAATATCAAGGTTTTCTTCCCACAATTGTTTAACGTACGGGTCGGTTTCCGTTACAAAGCAAGACCAATACAAGTAACACTCGCAATATTCGTGCCAAAGTAGCATTTCTAACCAACTTGAATTTGAATCCATTAACGATTCGTATTGCGTTACGTGTTCTTCTTCTACAAGCGCTATTTCTTGGTATAACTTGCGCGAAAGTTCGTTTGTTGCAAGATTAGTTATATTCATATAATAGTTCATTGTTTGTTGTTCCGCAGCGGTTATTATCATAGTTGATAAAACCGTTTGTTTATTGGCGGTTTTAGAGTTAAGGTTGCGTTTAACGTTGTCTTTGCTAAATCTGTGATGAGAAATCGTTGGTCTGCCAGGCATAATTTCGGTGTATCTACCAACTAAATTTTCGGCGAGTACGCCTTGTTCCATATGTAATAAATTAGCGTAGCGATAAAGGTGGTCAAAGTCTTCTAAAAGTGCAAAATCTAACGCTTTTTTAACGTAACAGTCGCACTCTCTTTTGGCAAGTTCTGCGGTTAAATCAACCGCTAATTGTTCGTAAGAAATAGTGTGTTCAAGTGCGCTTTCGTTCGCAGGCTTTAAAAGCGAAATTTTAAGTTGTTGTTGCTTTTCTATTGAGCGCGTAACGCTTATTTCGCGCCGTAAATCATTGTTTGCGGTATGTCTTGCAAGTTGATGAGAAAACCAATTTGCTTCAAATTCCGTGCCGTTCATAAGTATAATTCGTGTTTTGGTATACGGGTCTACTTCACGCTTATCGTATGCCTTTGGATATAGTTGTTTCCAATTTTGAAAACTACTTAAAATAGATAATGGTTTTTCGTTAAATGGATTCATAAAATACTCCTTTTTTAAATTATTATTTTATAACTATTTTATGAAATTTAAATAAAAATGTTTAACGTTAAGCGTAAAAAATTCTACCTGCGCTTTTAAAGTAAAAATAAAGTAACCACTCACGGCAAAGCGTGTATATAATTTGCAACGGCATAAATTTCATTAAAAAAGCACCCTAAATTAAGGGTGCTTTAGCGTGGCGGAGCGTACGTCAGTTATAGAACTCTTGATAGAGTTTTAGTCTTCTAAGCCTATTAAATAATCTGCTGAACAACCAAAAAATTGACAAAGAATGATAATGCTGTCAATATTTGGTACTCTTAAATTCTTTTCCCAACGGTTAATACAAGCCGTGCTTATATTAAGTTTTTTAGACAATTCATATTGTGTAAGATTTCTTTCTTCTCTTAATTCTTTTAATCTTTCTGCAAACTTATTCATAATAACTCCTTATTTATAATAATTGTATACCAAACGGTAATAAAATGCTTGACTTTTACCAAATGGTAAATATATAATATATGTACCATATGGTAAACGGGAGGTAAATATGAAAAACATGATTAAGGTAGAAATTATTGAAAAGTTTATATTAGAAAACAATATAAGTAAAACAAAATTTTGTAAGATGTGCAAAATTAGTATTAACACTTTAAATAAAATTATGGCAAATAATTTCAATTTTGAAATAATTGCACTTTTTAGAATTGCAAGAATAATTAAAATTGAAGTACACCAAATGTTTAATTAGAGGGATTTGCTCCGCTTATAAACAATAGATAAAATCCACAATGCCACTAAAGGTGGTTATAATATGAGTGCAACGAACTATCATGCAACTTAAGTTGCTATCATGTAAACGATAGTTTATTATAATTCAAATTCGCTAGCGCGAAAATGATAACTCGCTACGCTCAAATGATAGTTACTATCGCAACATGATAGTCAAATTTTTGCAAATTTGACATAAAAAAAGAAGTACGATTTTCGTACTTCTTTTTTTGGCGGAGAGAGGGGGATTTGAACCCCCGATACGCTTATGGCGTATACACGATTTCCAATCGTGCTCGTTCGACCACTCCGACATCTCTCCATAAATTTAAAAACATTATACAAAATTTTTTATTTTTTTGCAACCTTTTTATAAACATATTATAAAACGTTAGACAAATTTAATTTTATATGCTATTATAATTAAGCAAAATGCTTCTATGGCTCAGTAGGTAGAGCGCATCCATGGTAAGGATGAGGTCACCGGTTCGATTCCGGTTAGAAGCTCCATTAAAAAAAACGCAAGCCTAAAATTTAGCTTGCGTTTTATATTTTAATAAAATTATAAATTTAAAAATATTACCGACGCTATTCCTAAAATAATACCAACGTATTGAATTAGGCTATACTTTTCTTTATAGCCTAATATGCCAATAAGCGAGCAAATTACCAACTGTCCGCCAGAGTAAACGGGGAAGTACGTTGCGTTTGAAATAATATTAAGGTTTGTAAAATACATCATAAGAATAAGCGCAATGCCCGTAAATAAACCGCAAGACCCGCCTAATACCGCAACGCTTTTTAAGTTAGATTTAATTTTAGTTCTTTCCTTAAAAAGTGAAATTACAAACAAAATAACCGTTGTTAATAAAAAGCCAACCATTAAAAAGGAAACGCCGTTAAAAAGCACTTCTTCGTTAGAGCCACTTGGCGTTTGACCCGATATTGATATTATAATTGAGCCAACGCCGTCCGCTATTGCGGCAATTAAAACGTAGAAAAGCCACTTTAACGTGATTTTGTTTTGCTTTTTGTCTTCGCCATTATTCTTTGGCTCGTAGTTAATTAAAAATACGCACGCAATAAAGAGTGCAAGCCCTATAAAAAAGAATAAACCAACGGGGTTATGTAAAAATATAATGCCGTAAACTGCGGGAATTAAAAGTGCAAAAGCAAATATAAGGCTCGATATAGACATAGGGCCTTCTTTAAGCGCTAAAACGGTAAAATAGTAACAAATAACGTATAAAACTGCAAGTGCAATTACTAACAAAACGTTAGAAATTTTTAAGCCTTTTTGCGCACCGCCAAGCGCGAAAAACGCTATTACGAATATAAGCGACGTAATAAGCATTCTTACTGCGGAATAAAAAACGGGCGCGTCCTTTTTATACTCTTTAACGAATACGAAAGTTAGTGAAATTGCAATTATATTAAAAATAAATAAAAGTAAAGTGTCAAAAGTCATATAAATAATTTCCTTACTTTAGTATTATATAGTTGCCTTTTAATTTTGTCAATTAAAACACCGCTCAAAAGCACTTTAAAAAGATTAGTGTTTTTTATCTAAACTAAGTAAGAAAATGGTGCTATTTTACTTTTTATACTTCTAAATTTGTGTTTTGCAAAACGTATAAACAGTTATCTAAAATTTTGTTAATGCTTAAACTTTTAACTTCTAAATTTTTAAGCGGTGTTTTAAAATAATTAGACCTATTTTCGTTAATTTTTTCAAGCGCTAAATCTCTATTAAATTCTCTACTTTCTTTTAAAGAATTAACTGCTTCGTTAAGCCATATTTTAACTTCTGGCAAGTATAAATACATAGCGTTTTCATAAATATGCGCTCTGCAATATTGACACTCTGAATTGTTTTTAAGCGTTTCTTCAAAATTAGGGTTTGTAACAGTTTCCGTTTCAAGGCGTTTAAGAGACTTGTAAAGAGAATAGTCGCTGTGTCCGCCAAGTAAAAGAGCAAGGTTATTAAGTAGTCTAATTGAGCAAGTTGATAAATTTTCAACGCTATTTACGTCTTTTTTAGCAAAATCAATTTGTGCTTTTAAAATGCAAGCGTTTATATATCGACCTATTACGGTGCGTATAATATCGTAAACGTCGCGCTCAATTTGGCTATCGTTAACGTCAACTTTTTTAAGTGTTTTTAATACTTTAATTGCATATTTTTTAGCATCGTTAAACGGCTTTAAAAGTGTAACGTTGCGGTCAAGTTCGCCCAAATCAAATTTTGCGCGCGCTTTAATATTTTCATAAAGGTCGTCAAATAAAATAACTTCGTCTTCGTCGTAAGTGCCCCAAGTCATAAGTTTTGATACGGGCATTAAATTTTTCCACGCGGTTTGCATTACGTTAAAATTGCTTTCACTATAACGAGCGGAGCAAAAATCTTTAATAAGTTCATTAACGCTTAAAGTTTTGTTTTCCCAAGCGTTTTTTGTTAAGTAGTGTAGGTATAACGAACTCCCGTGCGAAAATTCTGGCCAAAATACCATACCTTTACACATTTTATCGTTTTTTGCAATTTTAAGCCTTTCGTTCATAAGGCTAAAATTTCCCCTTATATCGTGGTGCTTTTCAAGCCCGCCAAATATGCCGAAAATCCAAGGGAATTTTCCAACTAAGTTCCAATTTGTAAAGTTGTTTTTATCTTGAACTTCGCTTGTGTAATCAAATAAAATTGCTTGGTTTTTATCAAGTTCACTAAGCAAATCTTTAACTTCGTTAGGCGTGTAATACATCCATAAATCCCAACTTGCTATTAAAAGCGGAGCGTTAGGGTATTTTTCCTTAATATTTTTGCTAATTTTACGATAAGTGTAAAGTTTTAAACGTGCGTTTTCATTTTTATCTTGTGAAAATCTACGTTCTGCAAGCCCTATTGTGTGAAATATTTGACCTTGACCGTATTCCTTAACGTGCGTGTCGGTAAGGTGAGAATAATAATCAAAGTTTTTATCATCTCTAATATCAAATACAAGCCCCGTTTGTTCGTTATAACTATTAGTGCTTTGCGCTAAAAAAGTAGGTTTAACTTTTTCTATAAATTCTTTTGGCGTGCGCGAATACCAATGCGTCATAGTCCCGGTGTCTTCCGGGTGCATAAGGTCGCGTTCAAAAGCGTAGGTTAATATTTTTTTTCTTAACTCTCCCTTATATTCAAGTGGCCAAAATAGACTGCGGTCGTCATACCCGTAGCCCGAATTTTCCGCTTTATCGGTAAGGGAAGGGTAAAACACGATATCGGGAAAGGCTTTTTGCCAAACGTCGTCCATACCCGTGCGCAACATAAATAAATTGAGCCTTGATTTTAATATCCAGTCAATTTCATTTTTCCAATCTTCATAGCCCCAATGTTCGGCTTGAAAGCGGTGCAAACTTCTATGAGCAAAATATCTTAAACCGCGGTATTCAAAGCGTGGGCTTTCTAAAAGGTCAATATCTTCAAAAATACAAGACGCGTTTTTAGGTATTCTATCTCCGTCCCAAAAATACTTGTAATTCAAAAATTTTTCAAAGTAGCGGTAAACTGCGTAAAGCGTAGCGCGTGGGCGCGCACCTGCTAAAATAAGGTAAGTAGTACCGTCAATTTTTATCGTTTTGATAGCGTAATCGTCAGACCCGTAAGAAAAATTAAAAGCGGAAATTTTACCTTTTAAATATAGATTTGCCGTTACCGTATTTACGCTGTCATTACCAAGTAAAACTACCGTTTTTGGATTTTTTGGTAACAATAAAAACTCTTCGTCACTAAAAAGCGTAAATTTATTATTCGTGCTTTTTAAGGCAAGGCTAACAAACTCGTTTGCGCTTATTTTATACGCGCTATGTGCATTTTTTGGAAAAACTACAGTAATATTCATTTTTTACACCTATTTTTTTTAAATTTATAATTTAATTATAGCGTTTTAAACTTATTTTAAAAACTTATTTTTTATTCAAATGGGTGGACTTTTTAGTCATTGTATGTTAAAATGCTAATTAAGGGGGAATTTGATGTGCTTTACAACTATGAAGAATTAAATTTTAAAGTACTTTCTGTGTTTCGCGCAAAGCATAAAGACGGTAAGTTTTTGGTAAGCGCACGCCCGTATGGCGCACTTGCGCTTAGATTAAGTGGAAAGTGCAACTTTAAATTTAAATCAAAAAGTTTTTTAGTGGAAAGTGGCAACGTTTCGTTCATTCCTGCTAACGAGGAATACGAAGTAGAATCGTTTGGCAGCGAAATTATAGTGGCGCATTTGAAAGACTGCAATTATTTTGAGCCTGAAGTTTACCACCTTTCAAATGCGTTGCGCTTTAAAAACTTGTTTAACGAACTTTTAGAGTGTTGGAAAGTAAATTGTTCTCAATTTAAAGCAAAAAGTATAATTTTTAACGTTTTGCAAAGTATTGAAACTGACGGTAACACAATAGCCGTTAGTTCTGCTTTTGAAAAATGTTTAAACTACGTAGAGCAAAATTTTTGCAATCCAAAAATTGATATGTTAAGCGTTGCAAACGCTGGGTTTATGAGTAAATCATCGTTACAGCGCGCGTTTAATAAACACTACGGAATTTCGCCAAAAGCGTATCTTATAAAGTTGAGAATGAACAAGGCGTTTAACTTGCTTACTCAAACAAATAAAGCCGTAAAAGAAGTTGCTTTTGAGTGTGGATTTTTAGATGAAAAGTTTTTTTCTCGCGAGTTTAGCCAAAAATTTGGCTTTCCGCCGTCGTCATTAAAAAATAGAAGAATAGAATAAATAATGCAAGCAATTTTTGCTTGCATTATTTTTGCTTTTTAAGGCGCAAATATTTAATTTTAACGTTTTTATATCGTTTAAAGTGTAAATTTATTACTGATTTTATTTTTTATTAAATACGTTTTGCTTATACTTTAAAGGCGTTAAGCCAAATTTAAGTTTGAAACGCTCAATAAAGCGCGAACAGTCGTTAAAACCAGACAAATAGCACGCATCGGTTACGCTGGCGTTTTCTTTAAGCAGTTTTTGCGCGTGAGAAAGTTTTTTTGCTTCAATTAAACGACCAACCGAAATACCTACGTGATTTTTAAATAAGCGGTTAAGCGTGGCGCTTGATATATAAAAGCGTTTTGCAATATCGCTACTACAAGAAATTGTTAAATAATTTGCGTCTACGTACGCTAAAATTTCGCTAAGTTTATTCGGCTCTAATTCTAACTCGTTTTCCTTTTCGCTTGCAAGTAAACTAATAAGTTCAAGTAGGTAAGTTGCTTTTAAAAAATCTTCTAAATTATCGTTTGAAAGTTTATTTGCCAAAAAGATTAGTTTTTCTTTACTTTCTTCACTTAAACGAACTAATCCAAAAATATTATGCCGTTTTAAAAAGTCGAATATAAAATCGCCCGTAATCCAAATGCAAAAGTGCTCGTGCGTGCAAGAGTTTTTATAAATGCAATGGTGCACGCTTGACGGGCTTGATACTATCGCGTCGCCTTTAACAACGTCACTTATAGTGTTTCCGTGTAAAAATGAAATTTCGCCCGTAACGTTTATATAAATTTCAATACAGGCGTGGATATGCGGCTGGTCTGCCGTGTTTGAGTTTATATCGTAATAACCATTGTTATGCACGGCTTTAAAGGAAACGTCTTTTAAATTTGGTAAAATTTTATTGAGTATAGGTTGAATTGCCATAATTCTCCAAAATGAGCGTAATTTCATATAATACGCGCTAAAACGCATATTTTTATGTATTTTTTAGTGTTATAATTGTAGCATAGGCAAAAAGTGTTGTCAATAAGGTAAAATATGTTAGATTATTTATTAGTGCTTTTGTCGGTTGCGTTACTTGCAGGAGCGTTTATAATTCAAAAGTTTTATCAAAAGAATACTGACGGCTCTACGGAAAGTAGCACGGTGTTCACTATGGTTTCCGCTTGTTGTTCAATTATTTTTTTAATTACAACAAACGGCTTTAAATTTGAGTTTACTTGGTATTCTTTAATAAATTCTATATTAAAAGCAGGTTGCGGTTTTTTATATTCGCTCATAGGTTTTCAAATTTTAAAAAAATCAAACGTTGCAACTTATATGCTATTTTTAATGAGTGGCGGTATGGTAGTGCCTGCCGTTTGGGGCTTTATTCGCGGTGGCGAGCCTATAACCGCACAAAGAGTTGTTGGTATTGCCATAATTTTAATTGCAATAGTTTTATCTAATTCAAGCGTTAAAAAACTTGATAAAAAATTGCTTGTTATGTGCGTTTCGGTATTTATTTTAAACGGTTTTGTAAGCGTACTTTCAAAAGAGCACCAAACGTACACTAATTTTCCTATAGTTTCAACTACGGCTTACGCGCTAATAGGCATGGTTTGTTCGCTTGTTATGAGTTCGTCGCTTAAAATATCAATTTCTATAAAAGATAAAAAAGAAAAAAAGCACAAGCCTAAAATTAAATGGTATTGTATTTTGTTAATAGTGCTTTATAGCGTTGTGGGTACTATATCTAATTTACTACAACTTAAAGGTGCGGTAAATTTACCCGCAAGTGTTTTATACCCTTTAATTACGGGCGGAACGATAGTGTTTTCTGGAATTTTTGCACTTATATTTTTTAAAGAAAAACCAACTGTTAAAGAGTGGATAGGCATTGCGCTTTGCGTAGTTGGAACTTGCTTATTCTTATAATAAAAGGAGAATTTTATGCTTACTTTTAGGCTTAGTTTATACCAAAGAGAAGAAGAACGCGCGCTTGAACTTGTAAACGCAATAAAGCGCAATAAAGGTTGTTGCGATACCGTTTGGCTTTGCACTATGGGTTACTATCCAACCATTGAAAAACACGAAGAATATGCAAAAGCGTGGGTTAAATCGGCTCAAATTTTTAGGGATGCGGGCATTAAAGTATCACTTCAAATAAACAATACTATCGGGCATTGCGACAATGAATTTTTAAAGCCCGAATATAAAAGCGAGTTTTCATTAGGTATGATGCCAAGCGATGGGGAAGACGACCCTTATTTAGTGGGGCACGACGGAACTAAAAATATTAGTTGCTTTTGTTGGCGTAGCCAAAAGTTTAAAAATTACGTTAATAAAATGGTTCAAACTTATGCAAAAGTTTTAAAGCCTACTACTGTTTGGTTTGATGACGATTTGCGTGCTCATAGCCATAGCCCAAACAAATTTCCTTGCTATTGCGATAGGTGTATAAGCGAATTTAACAAAGAGCAAGGTACTAACTACACGCGCCAAGAGTTAGTTGAAAAAATGAATTATAAAGACCTTTCGTTAAGAAAGGCATACCTTAATTTTATAAAAAAGGGTATATATAACTTTGTTTACGGCGCTGTTAAGGCTTGTTTAGAAGTTGCGCCCGATACGAGTTTTGGGCTTGAATACGAGCATTTACACAATTATTTAGGACCAACCGACGAGCATATTTTAGGCGCAATGCACGACGCGAGCGGTAAAGCGGTTGAAACAAGGCCGGGTGGCGGTTGTTATAACGATAAAGACCCGTATAGTTTATACTATAAACTAATAACTTTATCTGCTCCAAACTCTATTTTACCGCCTTACGTTAATAACGTTGTTGCCGAAATTGAAAACTTGCCGGGCGTTGCCTTTGGTAAAAGTATAGGTGGTATTTTAAACGAAGGTACGTTAGACCTTGCAATAGGTTGCACGGGGCTTTCGTTTACTGACGTGCAGTCTTGCCACGAGCCTATTGAATACTATGAAAAAATTTTTAAAGGCTTTAAAAAAATGCGCCCTTACTGGGAGCGTTTATCAACCGTTGCAAAAACCGATTATCGCGGTTGCGTATCTATTTATTGGGGAAAAGAACCGCATTTAAAACCGCTTAATAAACAAGACCCGCCTTTTAGTTGGGACTACGTTTTAAACGAGGCCGACGTTAATTTGATGCGCTTAGGCGTTCCGCTTAGTTATGACAGTCGCGGTGATATAGCCTATATTCTTCACAATAAAACGGTAGATGCTATGACAGATAGTGATATAGAGTTTTTACTTACAAAGCCCGTTATTACAGACGGTATTTGCATAGAAAAACTCTTTAAAAGGGGTTTTAAAAATAGGTTTAATTTTACTACTTGTAAAATAGGTTCTAACACAACCGAATATTTTACCGACGCTTTTGGTAAAGAATATTTAGGGCGTTTTTATAAAGAAAACCCTTACGCTTCTAAATTTATGCAAAGATACGTTTTTAACGGTATTGATAGCAAAACTACCACCGTTTACGGAAACGCGCACAACTGCAATTTGTTAAGCGACGGCAAAAAAATAGGTGCAACTACTATAGTTTCAAATATAAACGGTACAAACGCAAAGTGGGCAATTTTTGGTTATAGCGTTTGGGCAGATATAGTTAGTAGCGCAAAGCGAAATCAAATTCTTGCAATGCTTGACGATATTGCTAAAATGCCTGCAAGGCTTATAAGCGATGAAATTTGCGCCGTTATTCCGTCGGTTAATAAAGAAGGCTTTACAACGGCGGTTACGGTAAGCAGTATGTCGCAAAACGGCACGAGCGAAACTTTGCTTGAAATAAGAAATCCGCGCGGTAAAAATCTTTCTATTATGGGAACAAGGCATAATAGTTACGAATTCAGTTTTGTAAAAAAGGGTAGTAAACTTTTAGTTACGCTACCTAAACTTGACCCGTATGAAACTATAACCGTATTTATTGAATAAAAAAATAAGCCCGTCTACAAAGTAGACGGGCAGTTTTATTTGCTTTTAAGTTATTTAACTATTTTTAAAGTTGCTAAAACGCATAAAATAATGCCAACAACAACCCAAATTTCAGCCAAAATACCTACTATGCGAAGTATCCAACCAACGATGGCGCCTGCAAGTGGTATCCAACCTGTAATTGCGCCCGCAAAGCCTATTAAAAGCCCGGCAATAGCGCCTATAACGATATAAATAATTATACCAACGAGCATATCAATTAAGTTTTTTGAGTGTTTAAATGAAAGTGACCAGTATTTTTTCATAAAAAATGCCTCCTTGTTTATTATATTTATTATATCATTATTTGTATTACTTGTAAATATCTAATTTTAATTTTCTTTCTCTATTTCTATTTTATTTAAATATTCGGTTGGGCTTTGCCCGATTTCTTGCTTAAAAATTTTAGAAAAATAAAGCGCGTCTTTAAAACCTGAAAGAATTGCAATATTTTTAACGCTCGTTAAACCTTGTTCCATTAAAAATATAGAGCGTTTAATGCGCAAATCGCGTAGATATTGCGAGTAGCAAATGCCTTTGTTTTTCTTAAAGAAAAAAGATATATATTTAGCGTCGTAATTAGTTAGGCGTGCAAGTTCTTTAAGCGAAAATTCTATGCTTGTAAAATTCTCGTTTGTTAGGGTGGTTATAACGGTCATTAAATTGTTTTGAGTGGTGTTTTTAACTTCTAAATGTGCAAGTAAATATAAAAGCACCGTTTCTCCCAAAAGGTCGGCGTTGTGGCTATTTGCCTTTTTTAAACAATCAAATGCAAAAGTTGAAATTTGCTCGTAATTTTCATTTAAATTAAACACGCATTGATTTTCGCTAAGTTGAAAGCGGTCAATAAGTTCATCGGCACGCCTACCGTAAAAGGAAACGTATAAATACTTTAAATCGCCGTTTTGAGTAATGCTAAAACGTGAGTTTTTTAAAATTATAAACGCGTTGCCTTCAAAAAGGGGATAACTTTTTCCGTTTTGAGTAAGCGTTCCGCTTCCGTTTAAAACGAAGCCGAATTTATACTCTTCGGTGTGCGTTAAAGTAGATTGCACGTCGGTAACTTCGTAAACAAAATTCGTGCAAACTAAATCGCTTGAACGAACTGCGCTTATTTTGCAAATATCTTCAAAATTCATTGTAAACTCCTTTTATAGTTTTATTATACTTTTGCTTGAATTTTTTGTCAACAAAATAGATAAAAAACATATAATAATAGAATTTGTCTATATACAACGCTTAAAGAGTTTGGTATAATAAACGCAAATAATGCAAATATATTTTTACAAGGAGAACTAAAATGATAGACAAAAGCGTTGAAGATATGGTTTTAGCCTTAGTTAAAACTGACACTAAAAACTATCCAAAATACACTTTGCCCAAAGGTTACAAATTTGCTTTTTACAAAAAAGGCGACGAGTATAAGTGGGCACAGTTAGAAGTTGAACTCGGTCAATTTGATACTATTGAAAAGGGCGTTGAAGCGTTTAAAAAAGACTTTTTAATCGGTCAAAATTTAAAGCCCGAAGACAGAACTGTTTTCGTTGTAGACCCAAATGGCGATTACGTTGCAACCCTTTCTCTTTGGGACGGTAAGTTTTTAGACGGTTACTATCAAAAACTTCATTGGATGGCGGTTAGTGATAAGTGCGCTGGCAAGGGCATTGCAAAAGCGTTAATGACGCGCCTTTTAGACCTTTACAATGAACTCGGCTATAAAGATTTTATCTTTTTATACACGGGAACGTGGTACTATCCTGCAATAAACATATATCAAAAGTTCGGTTTTAAATTTTACGAGGGTGAGCGCTCGGTAGTAGTTAGCGCAACCGACGCGGAGTTTAAAGCCTATAACGAAAAAGCAATGAATATTGTTAAAGAGAAATTTAAGGAATATAAAAAATAAGGGGTTTATTATGAAAAAAACTGTTAAATGTGGTGTTTTTGGCTTATTTAGAGGTGCTGCGCACGTAAGGTCTATTTTAGAAAATAACTGTGACGTTGTTGCCGTTTGCGATAGAGATGAAAAGAAACTTGAAGATATAAAGAAAAATTTTGGCGATAAAATTGCCTTTTATAAAGATTTTGACGAGTTTATAAACCACCCAGGTTTAGAAGCGGTAATTTTAGCAAACAACTACGACCAACACGTTCCGTTTGCAATAAAAGCGCTTGAAAAAGATATTAACGTTTTAAGCGAGTGTACGTCTAACGCAACGATGGCGGACGGCGTTAAACTCGTTAGAGCCGTTGAAAAGAGTAAGGCTATTTATATGATAGACGAAAACTGTGCTTTTATGAATTATTCATACGAGTTAAACAGAGTTTTTAAAACGGGCACGTTAGGTAAAATTTTATACGCCGAAGGCGAATATAACCACCCTGAAATGCCTGGGGACGACGACGTTATGCGTAGATATAGACCGTACCCTAAACATTGGCGTAACTTCCTTCCAAGGTCTTACTACATTACTCACTCTCTTGGCCCGCTTATGTACATTACGTGTGCTATGCCTAAAAGGGTAACTGCTATGCCTGTATTTGCACCAAACCCAAGCGATTCACTTATGGGGCTTGACGTTGGCGATAGAGCGGCTATTATTACAACTTTAAACGACGACGATTCAGTTTTCCGCGTTACAGGTTGCGCCGCTTTTGGTGGACACGGCTTATCTTTCCGCCTTTGCGGTGTAAAAGGTCAAGTTGAAAATTTAAGAGACGGTACTGATAGAATTTTATTAACTTATAACGAGTGGGACACCCCAGAAGGCGTAAACACAAGAAGCGTATATTTGCCTGAGTGGAAAGATAAAGACAAGGCGCTTATTGAAGCGTCAACTCACGGCGGTGGCGACTTTGTTGCAACGCGTGAATTCCTTAACTGTATTAAAGAAGGCAAACAACCTATTTTAGACGTTTACTTTGCAACAACTATGGCATCGGTTGGCATTTTAGCGTGGAGAAGTATTTTAGACGGTAGCAAACCTTACGATATTCCAGATTTTAGAAAAGAAGAAGATAAGGTTAAGTATGAAAACGATAATTTAACTCCTTTCTACGGCCCTAACGGTCAAGAGCCAACTTTACCTTGTTGCTCACGCCCAGATTACAAGCCAAATGAAAAAGACGTTGAAGAATATTTAAAAGTAGTAACAAAATAAAAAACGCGCTCCGCTATATTAGCGGAGCGTTTTTTTTGTTTACACGTTTATTGAAATTGTGAATTTTTTTCGATAACTTTTTGGCGTTAAATTGTATTTATTTTCAAAAACTTTATAAAAACGGCTTAAATTTTGAAAACCACAAGCAAAACAAACGTCAATTATGCTCATATTAGTGTTTATTAAAAGATTTGTTGCGTAGTTTATTTTAAGTTCGTTAATATATTCGCTAACGCTAACGTTTAAATATTTTTTAAGCGACCTTGCTAAATGCTCGCGTGATTTTTTAGATATTTCAAGCATTTTGCTTGCGCCTTGTGTAAAGTTTATTGGGTTTGACATTTTTGTTAACGTGTCTTGTAACCATAAAGGCATATCATGCTTATTAGAAAGTTGCAAATTAGTTATAAAAAGCGGTAAAATTTCGGCAAGAATAGATTTTAGCAATATCTTTTTACCGCTAACGTTACTGCGGCGTAATGCGTTTAATTCGTTTAATCTTTCAATTAGCCTTTGCTTAGAATTTGAATTTAAAATAATAACGCGTGGAAGCGAACTAAGTAACAATTCGTTTATAGTGCTTTCGTCAAACAAATAATTTAAAACGTTACTTGCAACGTTTTTAGTAAACGTAAGGTTTGCAAAGCAAGTGTCGCTATCCTTGCAAATTTGAGTGTGGATATCGTTAGGCCTAATTAAAACGAGCGTACCGCCGTCTAAAACCTGCTTTTCGCCGTTTATTAAATGTGTAATTGAGCCGTTTATAACTAAAAACAATTCGTAATAATCGTGCTTGTGTAACCTTGCTTGTTTGCTTTTGCCGTAAACGAAACTAAGTAAACTTTCCGTTTCTAAATCAACGTTATTTTCTTCTTTTGCTATAATAAAATCTAACATATAAGCACCTAAAAATCACAATAGTATAATAATTATATCACATTAAATGTAGAAAAGCAATAATAAAAGTGATATAATTATTTTAATTTAGGAGGTTAAAATTATGAAAGATATATATATGATAGGCAACACTCACTACGACCCTGTGTGGACTTGGACGTGGGAAGAAGGTTTAACGTCTATTCACTCAACGTTTAGAAGTGCGCTTGATAGAATGAAAGAGTTTCCCGACTTTATTTATTCGTTTTCTATTCCTATAATTTTTGAGTGGATTAAAATAATAGACCCGCCTATGTTTGAAGAAATTTGTATGCGCGTAAAAGAAGGTAGGTGGGATTTAGCCGAAGGTTGGTACGTTCAACCGGACACTTTTTCCGCGTCTGGCGAAAGTTATGCAAGGCAATCGCTTTACGGTCAAAAATATTTGAAAGACACGTTTGGTAAATATGCAAAAAGCGTTATCGATATCGACTCTTTTGGGCACAACTCTCAAACACCGCAAATTTTAAGTAAAAGCCATATGAAATATTATTGCTTATATCGCCCTGAAAAATGGTTTTTTGACCTTAAAAATCCTTATTTTAAGTGGAAAGGAAAAGACGGAACTTCAATTAAGGCTTTTAGATTTGGCCATTACGGTGACTTTTTTGGTAGAGAAGTTGCTAAAAATATAGAACAAGCAGAGTCTAAAATGCAAGATGCCGTTAGTGATGAAATGATTATATACGGCGTTTCCAACCACGGTGGCGCACCAACAAAGCAAGCGGTTATTGATATAAACGAAATGAACGCCAAAAAGCCTTATACGGTCAAATGTTCAACTGTGGCGGGCTACTTTGAAGCGCAAAGTGAACCGCCTATTACTCACGAAGGCGAAATGCTTACCAAAAACTTTGGGCCGTACGTAAACGATAGGAAAACTAAAACGCTTAATAGAAAGGGCGAATATTCCGTATTAAACGCCGAAAAACTTGGGCTTATAGCAAGTAGCGTTTTAGGGAAAGAATATGATAGTAAAGTGTTTGAAAACGCTTGGAAAGACCTTTTATTTAACACTTTCCACGATATTTTAGGCGGTGCAAGTAGTGTAGACGTGTATAGGGATGCTTACGCTCAATATAAGCGCTCTATTGCAAACAGCGAAGAATCGTTAAGGCTCAACCTTATTTCTCTTGTTAAGAATATAAAAACACCGGGCGTAAACCCTGACCCTTGGAATATATTTGTATTTAACTTTAACGAAAAAGATTTTAACGGGTACGTTGAAGCGGAAATGCAATGGCAACACGAATTTCCTAAATATTCAAAAGGTTTGGCGCTTGAAGACCAAGACGGAAATATTGTAG
This sequence comes from Christensenellaceae bacterium, assembly GCA_045637905.1. GTDB lineage: Bacteria > Bacillota > Clostridia > Christensenellales > Borkfalkiaceae > HGM11412. The sequence continues at coordinate 79,677 of JAZUAJ010000008.1, forward strand.
ATTGTAGCGTTATTTTAGAAAGTTCTTCAATACCGGGGTTTAGGTCAAGGGTTGTGTTTAAGGCAAATATTCCTGCCGTTGGATATAAGGTGTTTAAAGTTGTTAAAACTGAAAAAGAACTTCCTAAACTTGAGGAGTTTAACGTAGTTAAAACAAAGGGTTTAACTTGTGAATTTGATAAAAAAACGGGTTTAATTAAGAGTTTGTATTCAACCGTAACAAACAAAACCTACACTCAAATTTTTACGCCTAAATGCTTTAAAGATTTAGCGGATAGCGAGTGTTTTAACTTTACCGAATACGGCGAAATACTTGAAGATTTTACGCTTGAAAGTTTTAAAGTTATTGAAAATAACGAAATTAGAAAGGTTATAAAAGCCGTTTATAAATTCCGCAATTCTTTCTTAACCGTTTACTATAAGTTCTATACAAGCGAAGATTATTTAGAAATTGATTATAACGTAAACTGGCGCGAAGAGCACGTTGTGTTAAAATTTCAAACTGACGCGGGCTATGAAAGGGCAACTTGCGCATCGCCTTTTGCTTACGAAGAAAGGAAAGATAGAAATGCCGATATGCCTATGGGCGAGTGGATTTGCTTGCATAACGATAGTGAAGGCGTTGCTTATATTGCAAATTCTATTTTTGCATATAATAAGGCGGGAACTACGCTTGGTTTAAGCATTTTAAGGAGCCCAATATACGCCGATATGCGTGACGATAGCGAAAACGACGGTAGAGATTATCCTATAATGGAACAAGGCGTTACAAGTGGTAAAATGGCTATTATACCGTACGTTGGCAATTTTGTTGAAAACGGCATAATTCAAAAAGCAAGGGAATTAAACAATCCGCCGTTTACCGTTTGCGAACCTAATCACGGTGGAAAGTTGCCGTCTACTAATAGTTTTATTAGCGTTTTAGGAAACGGGGTGCAGTTAGCAACGGCTAAAAAAGCAGAAGAAAGTAATGCAATTATTATAAGGCTTATAGGCTATTCGCAAAAAGAAGAAAGTGTAAAACTCAAAGTTTTTGATAATGAATTTAACTTTACTATAAAACCGTTTGAAATAAAAACTTTAAAAATTGAAAATAATAATATTCAAGAAGTTTTAATTACCGAAGATAAATAAAAAAAAAGCGTTTACAAAAATTTGTAAACGCTTTTTGTTAAAACGCATTTAAGTTATCTAACCATTTCATCTTTAATTTTAGGGTTAGAGTGGGCTTTTATTATGCGTTCAACGTCTAAAAGGTCGCACTCTGCCATATCGCCAAGAATAGTTTCTTTAAGCGAAGCCATAGCGTCGCCATACTTTCCTGCCATTTCAATACTTCTATACTTGCAAAGGCCGAATAATGCGCCCGCAACGAAAGCGTCGCCCGAGCCTATTCTATCAATAACGTCAATATTTAAATAAGGCTCGTCTTGGAAATGCACGTTTTCCTTGCAGTCGTAAATAAGCGACGTAAAGTTGTGTTTTTGCGGTGAAATTACGGTGCGCTTCGTGCTTGCAATAATTTGAAGGTTAGGGTATTTTTTGCTAAATTCTTTGTGAATTTCTTTTAAAGTACCCGTCATTTTAAACATTCTTGTTAAAGTTTCTTCCGAAATAAATAAAATGTCAATTATAGGAAGTATTTCTTCAATAGTTTGCTTTGCAAGTTCTTCGCTCCAAAGTGATGCGCGGTAATTTACGTCAAACGAAACGAGTGCGCCCGCACTATGAAAATTATTTATAATTTTAATAACGTTTTTTCGTAGTTCTTCATTAAGCGCAAGGGTAATGCCAGACGTGTGAAATACGTTTGTTTCACTATAAATTTCTCTTGCAAGTTCTTCTTCTTTAAAAGTGGTAAAAGATGAGTTTTTACGGTCGTAAGAAACAACGTGAGTTCTTGGGTACGCTCCGCTTTCGTAATAGTAAATGCCAAGGCGCTTGTCTAAACTGTTATCGTAAACGATATAATCGTCACTCGTGCCGGTAAAACGAATTTCGTTTTTAATAAACTTGCCAATTTCGTTGTTTGGAAGTTTAGTTATAATGCCCGTTCTTAAACCAAGTGAAGAAATGCCCGCAACAACGTTAAGTTCCGAGCCACCCGCCTTTTTTTCAAAAGATTCGCTATAAGAAATTCTTTCTTTTCCAACAGGGGAAAGCCTAAGCATAACTTCGCCTAAACCTAAAACGGTAAAGTTTTTGTTTTCAAGTTGTTTAATCATAATTGTATCTCCGTATTTTTATTATATCATACGCACTTAAAAAAATCTATACTTTAAAAAATATTTGATTAAAAAAGTTGCGCTTTTTATGATAAGTAAACTTTGGTTACTGCGTGGCTACTGTTTGTTGGCAACTAATTAAAAGGAATAAACTTGTAGTTAATAATGAAATCTTGCTTTGTAAGATGAAATACAAACGAGTTTGTATAAAATTTAAGGCTGTGCTTTAAATGAAATTAAATCCACCACATATAACCCCGCGGTAGTGGGATTTCATTGCGTAGCAATTTCATTTACGCAAGTAAATTTATTCCGCGATAAGCGGATTTAACTGAAAAAGCGACAAGTTCACTTGTCGCTTTTTCTGGTGCCGGCGGTGGGGGTCGCTCCGCTAACGCTATCACGCCTGTGTGGCAAACAGTAGGTGGCTACTGTTTGTTGGCAACTAAATTAAAAGACTAAACTTATAAGTTGCCAATTCCCACCCGTTCGCCCCCACTTAAACTTAATAGCAAGTAAAAAAACGCAAGTGGAAAATCACTTGCTTTTATGGTGCCGGCGGTGGGGGTCGAACCCACACGGTATCGCTACCACGGGATTTTGAGTCCCGCGCGTCTGCCAATTCCACCACGCCGGCGTAAAATATAAAATTAAGTTGCTTTTTTTAGCATTTTGTGTAATACTATATTACAAAAGCACAAATATAATAGCATAGCGTTAAAAAAATTGCAAACGTTTTATGCTAAATTTAGGAATTTATGGAAAAACTTGTTTTAATTGACGGTAACAGTTTAATAAATAGGGCGTTTTACGCAACTCCGCCTTTAACCGATAAAAACGGCGCTCCAACCAACGCGGTTTACGGCTTTGTTAATATGTTAATAAAAGTTATAGGCGATATTAAACCAAAATATATGGTAGTTGCGTTTGACGTGCACGCCAAAACTTTTAGGCATAATATGTACGATGGCTATAAGGCTACGCGTAAGCCTATGCCGGAAGACTTGCGCCCACAAATTCCACTATTAAAAAAAGTGCTTGCTACAATGGGCATAAAGACCTTTGAAAAGGCGGGAATAGAAGCCGACGATATTATAGGTACGCTTGCAAAACGCTACAAGGGCGAAACTATAATTATTACTGGTGATAAAGACAGTTTTCAATTAGTTGACGAAACTACTTCCGTTTATTTTACACGCCGTGGCATAAGTGATACCGACGTGTATAACGCTCAAAATTTTAAAGAAAAAACTCAAATTGAGCCTATGCAAATTATCGATTTAAAAGCGTGTATGGGCGACAGTTCCGACAATATTCCCGGCATAGTTGGCGTTGGCGAAAAAACGGCTTTAGACCTTGTTACAAAGTACGGCAGTTTAGAAAATATTTACGAGCATTTACAAGATTTTAAAGGCAAGTTAAAAGAGAAAATTGAAAGTGGTAAAGACCTTGCGTTTTTATCAAAAACTTTGGCAACTATTAACACCTTTGTTGAAATTCCAGTTAAAATTGAAGACTGCGGTTTTGCCTTTCCGTTTAATCAAGAAGTTAAGCGACTTTTTAGCGAACTTAATTTTAGAACCTTTTTAAAAAGAAGTGAAATTTTTGACGGCGAAGTAGAGCAAATTGAAACAAGAAAAGAAATCAAAATTTGCGATATCACAAGCGAAAATGAGTTTTTTTCTATTCCGTTTAAAAATGAAGTTACGCTTGCGGTTGACTCAAATATTCACCTTTATTTTGGCGAAGAAACAGAGTACGTTTTAAAGGTAAAAGAAACGTTTTTTGACCAAGGCTTTGAGTTTGAAGAAGCCGTTAAACTACTTAAAACGATAGTTGAAAATCCTAAAAACACTATAATTTGTCATAGCCTTAAAAAGTTAAAAGATTTACTTTTTGACTTTGATATTTTAGTAAAAGCCAACGCGCAAGACGTTGACATTATGCGCTATTTAGTTGACTTTAACGGCTACGAAGAAAGCCTTGACGAACTCATTTATTATTACGGAAAATCTAAGCAAACACCCGCGTATTCGCTATACGAAATCTACTTAGAACTTTCTAAAAAAATTGAAGAGCACGGCGTTCAAAAACTATATAGCGAAGTTGAACTTCCGCTATCAAACGTTTTAACCGAAATGGAACGCGACGGGTTTAAGGTTGACGTTGTTGCACTAAATGAAATTAAGGTTGAATATAAAAAAATTCTTAACGAGTTAGCCGAAAAAATTAACGAGTACGCAGGGCAAAATTTAAACCCTAATTCACCAAAACAAATAGGCGAAATAATTTACGGCAAATTAAATTTAACTGCTGGCAAAAAAAATAAAAACGGCAACTATTCAACTAATGCCGAAACCTTAGAACAAATTGCAGACGCGCACCCTATAATTCCCCTTATATTAGAATATAGAACGGCGCAAAAACTATATTCTTCGTACCTTGAAGGTATGGGCAACTTAATTGATAAACAAACGGGGCTTGTGCACACGTCGTTTAATCAAACTTTAACTCAAACGGGCAGGCTTTCATCAAAAGAGCCTAATCTTCAAAATATTCCTGTAAGAGACGAGCAGGGTAGACAGTTAAGAAAACTCTTTATTCCGCGCGATAAAAATAGAGTTTTAGTTGATGCCGACTATTCTCAAATAGAACTCAGGCTTCTTGCGCATTTTAGCAATTCGCAAATTTTAATTGACGCGTATAATAGCGGTAAAGATATTCACGCTTTAACTGCAAGCCAAGTGTTTAACGTTCCGCTTAGCGAAGTTACAAGTTCAATGCGTAGCAAGGCAAAAGCGGTAAACTTTGGCATAATTTACGGCATTAGCGAGTACGGGCTTGCAAAAAACTTAAAAATTAGCCCGAAAGTTGCAAAAGAATATATTAAAAAGTATTTTGAAATGTACCCAAGCGTTAAAGAGTATATGGATTCTAACGTTGAATTTGCCAAAAAGAACGGTTACGTTTCAACGCTGTTAAATAGAAGGCGTTATATAAAGGAAATAAATTCGCCTAATTTTGCGGTGCGCAGTTTTGGCGAGCGCGCGGCTAAAAATATGCCACTTCAAGGCACGAGCGCCGATATTATTAAAGTGGCAATGGTAAAGGTGAGCGAAAGGCTTAAAAAAGAGTGTGTTGACAGTAAACTTATATTGCAAGTTCACGACGAACTTATTGTTGACGCGCTTGAAAGCGAAGTTGAAACGGCCAAAAAAATAGTTAAAGAAGAAATGGAAAACGCCGTTTCGCTTAAAGTTCCATTAACGGTTGAAATTAAAACGGGAAAAAGTTGGTTTGAAACAAAATGAGTAATTACGTTGTTGCCGTAACGGGCGGAATAGGTAGTGGAAAATCTACCGTGTCGAATATCATTAAAGAACTTGGCTACGCTGTTTTTAGCGCGGACGAAGTTTATAAAAACTTGCTTAACGATAGCGAGTTTTTTAACGGTGTTCTTTCTTCCGTGGGCGTTACTTATAACGGCGATAAAAAGGCTTCGCTTAAAGAAGTTTCTTCTATCGTTTTTTCAAGCAAAGAAGCGTTAAATAAATTAAATAACTATACTCACCCTAAAATTATGCAAAAACTTTTTGAATTAAACAAAAGCAAAAACGGCGTTGTGTTTAACGAAGTTCCGCTTTTATTCGAAGGCGGTTACGAAAGTTTTTATAACGAAGTTATAATTGTGTTAAGAGATAAGCAAAAAAGAATACAAAGCATAATTAAGCGCGACGGTTTAACTAATCAAGAAATTGAAAACAGAATAAAAAATCAATTTAATTACGAAAATAATCAAATTATTAAGCATACTGTTATATATAACGACGGCTCTTTAATACAGTTAGAGCGTAGCGTTAAGGCAGTAGTTAATGAAATTATTAAAAAAGTATAGTATAATATTTATTTTTCCTATAATTTTAGCCGTAATTATAACGAGTTTTTTTTGTTACGACGTTGGCGGTTATCAAAAATTTATAAGCCTTGTTAAAAGGAACAGTAAAGAAGCGGGCGTAAGCCAAAGTTTAGTTTTTGCAATTATAAAAACGGAAAGTAATTTTAATAAAAACGCCGTATCAAAAAAGGGTGCAATAGGCTTAATGCAAATAACTAATAAAACGGCTAAATACGTTGCCGAGTTTACTAATTTTAACGGAAATTTAGACCTTTTTAACGAAGAAGTAAACGTTTATTTAGGCGTTCAATATCTTAAATATTTATCGCAAAAATTTAGCGATGAAAACGCCGTAATTTGCGCATATAACGCGGGCGAAACAAAGGTTAAAGAGTGGCTTAACGAAAGCCAAACTTTAATAAAAGAAAAGGTAAGTTATAAGGAAACTAAAAAATATTTAACTAAAGTTAAAAGGCGACAAAAACTTTATAAAATTCTAATAAATTAAGGCGTAAATTTTTACGCCTTTTTTTGTTTTAATTTTTTGTTATAAGCACATACTTAGTAAAAAAGGGTTTTATGCTTGAAAACAATGCAAAAATTATTTTAAATTATATAAATTCGAATTGCTTAAACGGAAAATTCGTGGTGCTTACTATTGAAGAAATTTTAAGCGCTTTTCCTATGCATTTAAACGTTCAAAAAGAAACTGTTAAAAACGCAATAACGAGTTTATTTCAAAGCGGTTTTATTCGTTTAAAGTATGACGACGGTTTTAGTTTTTGCGTTTCTTCAACCGAAAAAGGTTTAAATTACAAAGACGAATTTATAAAAGAAAGCACGCCAACTTTTAACAAGTTAGAACTTTTAGGTTGGTGTGTCTTTTTCTCTTTTTTAGGCGCGTTTTTAGGGGCGGTAATAGCCGTGTTTTTAAGCGCGATTTGGAGAGTGTAAAATGCTAAATTTTTCTCAAAAAGCGGTGCTAAAAGTAATTGACGACCATTGCACTAATAGGGATTCGTGCCTACTGTTACCAAGCGCAATAGTTGCGTTTGTAAAAAGTAAAAAGGTAAACGAAGAAAACGTTTACGAAATTTTAAAAAGTTTAGAACAAGGCGGTTATATCGACCTAATTTTAACGAGCGGAAAAGACGGCGATATGTATTGCATAACGTTAACGAGCAAAGGCAGAAACTTTAAAGAAGAGTATAAAAAAAGTTTAAATGCAATAAAATTTAGGCTACTTCTTGCGCTTTTATCGGCTTGCGTTTCGTTTATCGTTGGCAAAATTTTAGTAATTTTATTTGCTTAAACTAAAAAAATACGCGCTTTTTATAAAAAAAAAGCGGGTGTAAAATAGCCAAATTAAAAAAAACGCTTTGTTTTATATAATTTTTATGTTATTATAAACAATATAACGCCTTTAAGGAGAAAAAAGTTGAGCGCCAATAAAAAATTCGAATTAAAAAGTTCATATAAGCCAACGGGCGACCAACCAAGCGCTATAAAATCGCTAACCGAAGGCGTTTTTGACGGGCTTAAAACACAGGTTTTACTTGGCGTAACGGGTAGTGGTAAAACGTTTACTATGGCAAACGTTATAAAAAACGTTCAAAGACCTACCTTAGTAATTGCGCACAATAAAACGTTGGCCGCGCAACTTTGCAACGAGTTTAGAGAGTTTTTTCCTAATAACGCCGTTGAATATTTCGTTTCTTACTACGATTATTATCAACCGGAATCGTACCTTCCCGCAAGCGATACTTACATTGAAAAAGACTTGTCTATAAACGATGAAATTGACAAACTTAGGCATAGTGCAACGAGCGCGCTTGGCGAAAGGGAAGACGTGTTAGTGGTTGCGTCCGTTAGTTGCATTTACGGGCTTGGCGCTCCCGAAGAATATTACAAACTTGCCCTTTCACTTCGCCCTGGCGAAACGGTTGAAAGAGACCAAGTTATGCGCAAACTCGTTTCTATACAATACGAAAGGCGCGATATTGACTTTCAACGCGGTAGTTTTAGGGTTAGGGGCGATATTTTAGATATTTTTCCAATATCAAATAGCCAAACGGTTATTCGCGTTGAATTTTTTGGCGATGAAATTGAAAGCGTTAAAGAAGTTGATTTCGTTACGGGCGAGCCTATTTCAACGCTTAAACACGCCGTAATTTTTCCAGCAAGCCACTACGCGGTTGGAAGTGAAAAAATGCAAAGCGCGTTAAAAGCAATAACGCAAGACCTTGAAAACGAAGTTAAGGCTTTTGAAGACGACGGCAAAATTTTAGAAGCGCAAAGGCTTAAACAACGCACGAGTTACGATATTGAAATGATGAGCGAAATAGGGTATTGTAGCGGTGTTGAAAATTACAGTAGGTATTTTGATGGTAGAAAGCCTAACGAGCCACCTTTTACCTTGCTTGACTATTTTCCTAAAAATTTCTTATTGTTCGTTGACGAAAGCCATATGACGCTTCCGCAATTAAGGGCTATGTACAACGGTGATAAAGCGCGCAAAACTAACCTTGTTGATTACGGTTTTAGGCTAAAATCCGCCTTTGATAATAGACCGCTTAAATTTGAAGAATTTGAAAATAGAATAAACCAAATAATATGCGTTTCCGCAACCCCTGCCGATTACGAATTAAATTTGGCAGACAACGTTGCCGAGCAGTTAATTAGACCAACGGGGCTTGTTGACCCGCCCGTTGAAATTAGAAAAATTGACGGTCAAATAGACGACCTTGAAGGCGAAATTACAAAAGTAATTGCTACAAACGGCAGAGTTTTAGTTACTACAATGACTAAAAAAATGGCGGAAAGTTTAACCGAATATTTAAAAGAAAGGCGTTTTAAAGTTCGCTATATGCACAGCGATATAGACACGCTTGAACGAATTGACATAATAGAAGAACTTCGCACGGGCGAAATTGACGTTTTGGTTGGCATAAATTTACTTAGAGAAGGTTTAGATATTCCCGAAGTTAAATTAGTTGCTATTTTAGACGCCGACAAAGAAGGCTTTTTGCGTAGCGACACTTCGCTTATTCAAACCATAGGTAGAACGGCGCGTAATGCCGAAGGTAGAGTTATAATGTATGCCGACGCTGTTACGGGTAGTATGAAACGCGCAATAGACGAAACTAACCGCCGTAGAAAAATTCAAACGGAATATAACAAAGAGCACGGAATAGTGCCAAAAACTATTATAAAAGACGTTAAAAACACTCTCGTTATAACCAAAAAAATTGATAAAACTAAAGATATTAAACTTAAAGATATTCCAGAAGAAATTGAAAAACTCAATGCTCTTATGAAGATAGCGTCAAAGAATTTAGACTTTGAAAAGTGCATTGAAATAAGGGATACTATAACCGCTTTAAAAAAGAAATTAAGGACTAAAAATGCTTGATAAAATAATAATAAAAGGCGCAAAGCAAAACAACTTAAAAAACTTAAACGTTGAAATTCCAAGAGATAAACTCGTGGTGTTTACGGGGCTTTCTGGTAGCGGAAAGTCCACTTTGGCGTTCGACACTATTTTTGCCGAAGGTCAAAGGCGTTATATGGAAAGTTTATCAAGTTACGCGCGTCAATTTTTAGGTCAAATGGAAAAGCCTGACGTAGATAGTATTGAAGGTTTATCGCCAGCAATTTCTATAGACCAAAAAACAACTTCAAACAATCCGCGCTCAACTGTTGGTACGGTTACTGAAATTTACGACTATTTAAGGCTTTTATTTGCCAAAATAGGCACTCCGCATTGTCCAAATTGCGGTAGTTTAATAGATAAACAAAGCATTGACGAAATCGTTGATAAAGTTTTAGCCTTTAAAGAAGGTAGTAAAATTTTAATTAACGCCCCCGTTGTTCGCGGTAAAAAAGGCGAATTTGAAAAACTTATTTCGGGCTTTAAAAAGGCGGGTTACGTTAGAGTTGAAATTGACGGCGTAGTTCGCGATTTAACCGAGCAAATTAGCCTTGATAAAAACGTTAAACACTCAATAAGCGTAGTTGTAGATAGGTTAATTATAAAGCAAGGTATTGAAAAGCGTTTAACCGACAGTTTAGAAAGCGCCATAAAACTTGCCGACGGGTTAGTGGAAGTTTTAGTTGACGGTCAAAATCATTTGTATTCAACTAAATATTCTTGCCCTAACTGCGGAACTTCTATGCCCGAAATTGAGCCAAGGCTATTTTCGTTTAACAATCCTTTCGGCGCGTGCGAAGAGTGTAAAGGCTTAGGCTATAAAATGGCAATTGACGAAAATTTAGTTTTAGGCGATACTTCTAAAAGTTTATCGCAAGGTGCTTTAACTATATCGGGTTGGAATTTAGACACGGGCAGAATGGCGCAAATGTACTTTTCTTCGCTTGCTAAATATTACGGTTTTAGTATGGACACGCCTATTAAAGATTTGCCAAAAGATATTTTAAACATATTGCTTTACGGTAACGGTGGCGAAAAGATAGAAATGAAGTATAGTACTCGTTCTTTTAGCGGTAGTTTTAATTCTTCGTTTGAAGGCGTTATTCCTAACCTTGAAAGAAGATACCGCGAAACCACTTCCGACTATACAAAGAGCGAAATTGAAAAATATATGTACACACAGCCTTGCAAAACTTGCGGTGGTAAAAGGCTTAAAAAGGAAGCGCTTGCTGTTACTATAAACGATAAAAATATAGACGAAGTTTGTTCGTTAAGCGTTAGCGACGCATACGATTTTATTGAAAATTTAGTTTTAACCGAAACGCAAAGTATTATTGCTAAAAGCATTGTTAAAGAAATTAAGGCAAGGCTTAACTTTTTAAAAGAAGTAGGGCTTTCATACCTTAATTTATCAAGAATGGCGGGTTCGCTTTCTGGTGGCGAAGCGCAAAGAATAAGGCTTGCTACCCAAATAGGTAGCGGTTTAACCGGCGTTTTATATATTTTAGACGAGCCGAGCATAGGGCTTCACCAACGCGATAATTTAAAACTTATTTCCGCTCTTAAACGCCTTAGAGATTTAGGCAACACTTTAATTGTTGTAGAACACGATGAAGATATGATGCGCGAAGCAGACTATATCGTAGATATAGGTAGGCGTGCGGGCGTTCACGGTGGCGAAGTTGTGGTTGCGGGCACGGTTAATGAAGTAATGGCTTGCCCTAACTCTATTACGGGCGATTATTTGAGCGGTAGGCGCAAAATTGAAATTCCGCCGTTTAGAGTAAAAGGCGACGGTAGGTTTTTAACCGTAAAAGGCGCAAAGCAAAACAACTTAAAAAATATTGACGCGTCTTTCCCCGTTGGTTTAATAACTGCCGTAACGGGAGTTTCGGGTAGCGGAAAAAGTTCGCTTGTAAACGAAATATTATACCCTGAGTGTGCCGTAAGGTTAAACGGTGCTAAATTAAGGCGCGGTAATTTAAGCGGTATTGAAGGCATTGAGCATTTTGATAACGTTATTCAAATAGACCAGTCGCCAATAGGTAGAACGCCAAGAAGTAACCCTGCAACTTATACGGGCGTGTTTACTTTTATTCGTGAAATTTTTGCGTCTACGTTAGATGCAAAAGAGCGTGGCTACACGGCAGGGCGTTTTAGTTTTAACGTTCAAGGCGGTAGGTGCGAGCATTGTTCGGGCGATGGTATTATTACAATTTCAATGCACTTTTTGCCAGACGTTTACGTTCCTTGCGAAGTTTGTAAGGGTAAAAGATATAATAGAGAAACTTTATCAGTAAAATATAAAGGTAAAGATATTTCCGAAGTTTTAGATATGACGGTAGACGAAGCCGTTGAATTTTTCCAAAACGTTCCGCGAATTTATAATAAAATTAAAAGGCTTAAAGACGTAGGTCTTGGATATATTAAACTTGGTCAACCCGCAACAACGTTATCTGGCGGTGAAGCGCAAAGAGTTAAACTTGCAACCGAACTATCAAAGCGCTCAACGGGTAGAACGCTTTATATATTAGACGAGCCTACCACGGGTTTACACTCGTACGACGTTTCTAAACTAATAAACATACTTTACGAACTTAGAAACGCGGGCAATACGGTTATTGTAATAGAGCACAATTTAGACGTTATTAAAATTGCCGACCATATTATTGACCTTGGTTTAGAAGGTGGCGACGGTGGCGGTCAAATTATAGCCGTAGGTACGCCGGAAGAAGTTAGTAAAAACGAGCAAAGTTTTACGGGTCAATTTTTAAATAAAATATTAAGTAAAGAAGGCGCTTTATGATAAGAGATGAATTTAAAAAAATACAAAAAGAAGAAAGGCTTTCTTCTAAGGAAATTGCGGGCATACGCGAACTTGGCGAAAGGGCGTTTTACACCAGCAAATTGCCTAAAATAATTTCAACTATAAAAGGTTTAAACGCATTTGCAATAACTTGCTTAATTTTAAGCGCGTTTATGATATTTTTGTTTATTCTATATTATATATCTTTAAAAAAGATAGGTGGAAGCGTTGGGGCTTGGATATCTTTTATTTCGCCAATTATAATGCTTTCCTATTCTTTTTTATGGTTTTTAGTGTTTAAAAAAATTCTCATAAAAAAACGAGAAAGATATAGAAAAAGAATTGCGGAATTAACAAGGCGCGAAATTCAAAAACAGCAAGCAATTTATAATAAATTACATAAGGCGGATAAATAATTATGGATTACAAAATAGAATATAATAACTGGATATGCAATCCACTTTTAAGCGCGGAAGGTTACGAAGAATTATGTGCTGTAAAAGATAACGATGAAGAGATAAAATATCGCTTTTCAAAAGAACTTGAATTTGGAACTGCGGGCATGCGCGGGCTTATAGGCTACGGCAAAAATATGATGAACGTTTACACCGTAAAAAGAGCGACCAAGGGCTTAGCGGAGTATATTGAAAGCCTTGGCTATAAGGCTATGGAAAGGGGCGTTGTAATTTCTTACGATACGCGCAAGTATAGCGACGTTTTTGCAAAGGCTTGCGCCGGCGTTTTAATGAAAAACGGCATACAAGTTAGACTTTTCAAAGAGCCAAGCCCCGTTCCTATGCTTTCTTTTGCCATAAGGCATTTTGATGCCGTTGCAGGTATTATGATAACGGCAAGCCACAATCCAAAAGAATACAACGGCTACAAAGTTTACGGGCAAGACGGCGCTCAAATGTCGGTTGAAGCAACTAATAAGGTTGTTGAATACATATCTCAAATAGAAGACTGGTTTAATATTGATTTTACCGCTATTAACGCTTTAAAAAATCAAAAATATTTATATATAATAGGAAAGTCTTTCTTAAAAAAATACGTTAGAACGTTAACTAAATTATCGCTTTCTAAAAAAGCGGTTAAAAAGCAAGGCAAAAAAATAAAAGTAGTTTACACACCGCTTCACGGCACGGGCTTTGTTCCCGTTACAGCCGTTCTTAAAAAGTTGGGTATTTCTTGCACGTTAGTAGAAAACCAAGTGGAAAAAGACCCGTCTTTTAGCACCGTTGAAGTGCCTAATCCGGAAAATAAGGAAGCGCTATCTTACGGCATTGAACTTGCAAATAAAATTAACGCAAATTTAGTTTTTGGCACAGACCCAGACTGTGATAGGTTAGGCGTTGTTATTCGTGACGATAGCGGTAACTTTACTTCGCTTACGGGCAACCAAGTAGGCGTGCTTTTAACCGACTACGTTTTAAGGCGTTTGCAAGAAGACGGCAAACTTAAAAATAACGGCACGGTTGTAAAAAGTTTCGTTTCAACCGATATGGCAAAACTAATTTGCGAAAGTTACGGCGTTAAAATAATGGACGTTCCCGTTGGCTTTAAATATATAGGCGAAAAAATTGCCAAATTTGAAAAATCAAAGTCAAACACTTTCTTATTCGGCTTTGAAGAAAGTTGCGGTTATTTAAGGGGAACGCACGCGCGCGATAAAGACGCGGTAGTTGCAAGCATGCTCTTTGCCGAAATGGCTTGCTATTACGAGTATTTAGGCGTAAGTATTTATAGCGTTCTTTGCTCTTTATACGAAAAGTACGGTTACGTATTAGATAAAACGTTTTCTATAAATTACAACGGCGTTACCGCTATGGAACAAATGAACGAAGCCGTTCAAAAGTTAAGGGGCGTTAGTATAAGCGACATAGGCGGATATAACGTTATTGCCACGCGCGATTATTTGAGCGGAAAGCGCGTTACTACAAGCGGAGCGGAAAGCACCCTTGAGTATAAAAACGTAAACTGTCTTTATTACGAACTTGAAGTTGGCGGTTTCGTTTGCGTAAGGCCAAGCGGAACTGAGCCAAAAATTAAAATTTACTATTCGGTTAAGGGAAAAGATTATAATCTTGCAAGCAAAGCGCTTGAAGTTCTTTCAACTAATTTTAACGCTTTATTAAAGTAAAAAATAGAAAAACGGCGGTGTCGGTTAAGTTTAAAATAATTAGATATCGCCTTTTATTTTGCAAAAAAATAGGCGCAAAAATTTTTTAAAAATATTCAAAAAAAGTGCTAAAAAATGCTTGACTTAAAATTTGCGTAATGATATTATATAAAAGCGCGTTAAAAAAGGCACACTTAACTGTGGTTAAGGTAAGTAGATTGACAACTGCATAGAGAAAGTTAATATAGGAATATATTGACGAGAGTAAAATAAAGTACAGAAGGCAACAAAGAAATAAACGAATATTCTAAGAAAAGAATAGAAGGTTAATACGAAAGTATATAAATTTTCAAGCGTTTGTTTTGAATTTTTGTTT
>JAZUAJ010000009.1:0-64718 GCA_045637905.1 Christensenellaceae bacterium
CGCCATCTAATGCTACTCGATTTCTTTTATTACTATACTTTACATGCAAACAATAGGTCCGTCCCCATAGAGAAATATCATCTCCAGTTTCATATCGATTCACCGTTGTCCGAGATTGAGTTGTATATTGCGATCGTTTACTACGAATCCATTCCATCTTTGTACGAACAAATTGTGCAATTTGTTCCTCACTTACATGTAGAGGAGCCGTCACCACCACTCGTCCATCGGGAGATTTGACATACAGATTTACATTCTTTATTTTCTTTTTTGTCACTTGTACCTCTAAACCATCGACAATCATGTGCATATACAATCACCTAATAGAACATTTCATCCGTTCATGCATTTTAAACCCTCGAATAACAAAAAGCTGAAAACCTATCAAAAGTTTTCAGCTTTTTCATGTCCCCTGCGAGAATCGAACTCACAATTAGCCCTTAGGAGGGGCTTGTTATATCCATTTAACTAAGGAACCATATAATATTAAATTAGCGCATAAAATGCAAAAGATTTTTAAGTAATTCGTTTGTAAATGAAGATAGCAGCATTGTTTAGCCAAGCCTACGATAGTAGGCGAACGCCTTGGGCAATAAGCCCAAATACCCATTTAACTGCAAAATCTTTTATTTGATGCCGGTGCAAGCAACGCGTAAAACTTTAACTTGCATTTAATGCGTGCGCCAAAACATTAGCACCAAAACATCAGCACAAGCAAAACTTTAAGTACTTGCAAAACCTTAAAACAACTTTTTACTTGTAATAATACGATTATCATATTCGGGGCTCAAAGTCAAGCACTTTTACTAAAAAATACAAAATTTGCAAAATTTTGCACTCGTTAAAAACGTTACCGTGCAAAAAAACTAAATGTCCCCTTAAAATTAGAGCGCGCTACCCGCAATTTATTAACAAGCGCTCTAAACTCGCCCGCCTATAAAACCCTCACGCAAAAAAATTGCTCTTTAATTAAAAATTAAAAATTACATTTTTTATATGTTTTTTTACACTTTTTTTATTGCTTTTTATTTTTCTTTGTACTATCATATATTTAATAAAGGTTTAAGGAGTTAATATGTACAAAAATTATAAAATAAGCGAACCGTTTTTTGAATACGGCCCAAAATGCTATATGTATGGCAAAACGTTAGTTAAAATGGCAAAAGGTTTAGAAAAACTTGCAAAAAAATATAAAGTAAACGTTGTTTTAGATATTCCCGACACGGAAATTTATAACGTTGCAAAAAACGTTAATTCTAAATACGTTCACGTTTACTCTCAACATATGGACAGCATTCCCGTAGGCAAAGGTATGGGCAGAACTTTACCCGAAGCGTTAAAGGAAGCGGGCGCAGTTGGCGTTATGCTTAACCACGCCGAGCACAAGTTAACCATTGAAGAAATTGAAAAGGCTATTAAAAGGGCTGACGAATTAGGTCTTGCCACAATGGTTTGTGCAGACTCTGTTGAAGAAGTAAAGGCCATTGCAAAACTTGCGCCAAACATTTTAGTTGCAGAGCCAACCGAATTAATAGGCACGGGCAAACCTGCCGATAAAGAGTACGTTGACGAAGTTATAAAAGTTATTAAAGAAATAAATCCTGATATTAAGCCTTTCCCTTCGGCAGGCATTTCTAAGGGTGAAGATTGTTACAACATTATAAAAGCGGGCTCGTCTGCATCGGGTTGCTCGTCTGCAATAGCAAAGGCTGAAAACCCACTTAAACTTGCAGAAGAAATGATTAGTGCAGTAAGGCGCGCATACGACGAAAGAACTAAATAAGGCTAACGCAAAATTTTTATAGCCTAAAAATAAAAAATAATAAAAACAGGAGCAAAATTATGTCTAAAGTAAAAATTGGTTGGTGTGAAAAAGATATTACCCCAAGCGAAAAAATTGCCCTTGCCGGTCAGTTTTTTGAAAGAATTTCTAACGAAGTAGAATCTCCGTTAACAGTAACTGCTTTTGCCGTTGAAAGCAATAACGAACAAATGGTTATAGTTAGTTGCGACCTTGGCACTATTAGCGGAAGGCTTAACGACTTAGTTAAAGAAAAAATTGCTGAAAGCAAAATTATCAATCCAGACAAAGTTATTTTATGCGCAATACATACCCACACTTCTTACACTATTCCTGGCAAAAATATTTTAACAAAAACATTAGAAAAATACTGCCCGGGCGAATTGTCAAACGGCTCTTTTGGCTATCTTAAAAGCGTTCTTCCTAAAGATATGGAATATATGCCGTTAGTAAGCCACGAAACAGCGCAAGACCCTGAAGTTTCGCTTAAATTCGTTGCAGAAAAAATCGTTGAAGCAGTCAAAGAAGCGTGGGAAAATAGGCAAGAAGCCTACTACCAAAACGCGTTTGGTAGAGCGGTTGTTGGTATGTGCAGAAGAGTTGTTTACGACGATGGCAGCGCAAAAATGTGGGGTGACGTAAACAAGGCGAACTTTGTTGAACTTGAAGGCGGTAACGACTCTGGCATTGAACTCATTTATACTTTTGATAAAAATAAAGAATTAACGGGCGTTGTTGCTAACATTGCTTGCCCATCTCAAGTAGTTGAACACAGAAGTTTTATTTCTTCTGACTACTGGGGAAAAGTTAAAGAAAATTTAGAAAAGAAATTCGGTAGAAAAATTAACGTTTTAGGCTTATGCTCGGCAGCGGGCGACCAATGTCCAAGAGATATGATACGTTGGGTAAACCCTGAAACGCCTATTGACGACCCACATATTGAAAGAGAAGTTTACGTTGAACGCGTTGCAGACCCTTCTATGTTTGACGTTTCTGGTTTAAAACTCGTTGGTAAAAGAATTTCTAACGAAATTATTAACGTGTTTGAAGAATTAGGCGACAATTATAAAGATGAAGCGCTTTTAGTTCACGAAACGGTTAACTTATCTCTTCCACTTCGCCGTGTAACTATTAAAGAATATGAAGAATCTAAAAACGCCATTGATAACTTTATTGAAAAGAATCGCGGTAGAAGAGCAAACTTTGCCGACAATGCAAGGCTTTATGTTCACTCGGGCAACGTTGACAGATACAACGATCAACAAAAAATAAACACGGTTGAACCTGAAGTTCACTTTATTCGTTTTGGCGATATTGCTATTGCTACTAACCCGTTTGAACTTTTCCTTGACTACGGCAACCAAATTAGAGCAAGGAGTTTAGCAAAGCAAACTATTTTAATTCAACTTGCTTGCGGTCAAGGCGGATATTTACCAACCAAAAAAGCAGAACAAGGTAGCCACTATTCGGCATACGTTTCAAGCGGTTTCGTTGGTCACGAAGGTGGCGACGTTTACGTTAGAACAACCTTAGAAAGAATTAACGGCATGTTTAGAAAATAATGAAAAAGAATTTACTTGGCATTGATTTTGGCACTACTTCGCTTAAGGCTTGTCTTTTTAACGAAAAAGGCGAGCAACTTGCAAGCGAAAGCGTGCAATATAAACTTATAACAAAAGGCGAATTTATTGAATTTGACGCTGAAGAATTTTATAAAATAGTAGTAAGCGTTATTGATAAAATTTCTTCTAAATTCAAAATTGACGCCCTTTCCATAGACACGCAAGGCGAAACGCTTATCGTAGTAGATAAAAACGGCAAACCTTTATTAAACGCTATAATTTGGCTTGATAACCGCGCGCAAAAACAAGCGCTTGATATGGAAAAGGTTTTTGGCGTTGAAAAAATATATAATCTTACGGGGCAAGCGGAAATTCCTGCCGGATACCCTGCGCCTAAAATTAAGTGGCTTAAAGAAAATATGCCCGAAATTTTTAATAAGGCAGATAAATTCTTGCTTTTAGAAGATTATATAATTTATCGCTTAACGGGAAACGCTGTGGCATCGCGCTCGCTTTATTCTTCTTCGCTTTTAATGGATATCCACACGGGCGAATATATTGAAGAAATATTAAATTATCTTAATATTACAAAAGCGCAACTTCCTATTTTAAAAGAAAGTGGCGAAGTTGTTGGCGAGTATAAAGGTATAAAAGTATGCACGAGCGCGCTTGACCAAATTGCAGGCATAACGGGTGCGGGCGTAACTAAATGCGGAATTATGAGCGAAACTACGGGAACGTCGCTTGCCGTTTGCGCTTTAACTGAAAATTTCCCCGCTTATTACGAAGGTCTTAAAGTTTCCGTTTACTACGTTAAAAAAGGCGTATATTGCCTACTTATGTGGGCCCCTACCGCAGGCGCAACGCTCGAGTGGTTTAAACGTACTTTTTGTGAAGGCGAAAACTACGATAAACTTAACGAATATGCAAGTTCCGTGCCAAGTGGAGCGGAAGGGCTTATTTGTATTCCGCACCTTTGCGGTATGGTTATGCCTGAAAATAACCCTAATGCAAAAGGCGTGTTTTTTGGTATGGAATTAAAACATAACAAAGGGCATTTTATTCGCTCTATAATGGAATCAATTGCTTACGTTATTAAAGAGTACGTTGACTTTATGCAAGTTGACGTTAGCGAAATTCGCTCAATGGGTGGCGGTGCTAAAAGTAAACTTTGGTGCGAAATTAAAGCAAGCGTTCTTAATAAAAAAGTGGTTACCCTTAAAGAAAACGAAACGGCTTGCCTTGGCAGCGCAATGTTTGCAGGCGTTGGCATAGGCGCGTTTGAAAGCGTAGAAAAGGCGGCGGATAAAATTATAGAAACAAACCTTTCTTATAGTCCCGTTTATACTGAATACGAAGAACTTTACAAACAATATAAACAAAAAGAAAATAAAATTTTGGAGATTTTTTAATATGAAAATTGCATTTGCAGGTTTTGGCGAAGTTAATACCCCTATTGACATTATCGTTGATAAATGCTCTAAGGCGGTAGAAAGTTTAAAAAGGCAAGACGTTGAAATTTACCCTTGTTTCCCTATTCGTGACGATTATGAAGAAGTTGACGTAAACAAGGCTATTTCATATTTTGAAGGCAAGAGTTTTGACGCGTTAGTTTTATGCGTTGCAGGTTGGATACCTACTCACGCCGTTATTAAAATTACTGAAAAATTCCGCCATATTCCTATGGTTTTATGGGGTCTTTGCGGTTGGATGGAAGACGGTAGGCTCGTTACAACTGCCGACCAAGCAGGCACTTCCGCTTTAAGAAAAACTATGAAAGATTTAGGCTACACCTTTAAATACGTTTACGATATTATAGGCAAGCCTTCAAGAGTTGACGAAGTTTTATCTTTTGTAAAAGCAAGTGCAGTATATAACTCTATGAGAAGCCAAAAAATAGGTCAAATGGGTTACCGCGATATGCACCTTTACGGAACTATGTTCGACGGTTGCTCGCTTAAAAGAGATATTGGCGCTGAAATTGAGTGCTTTGAAATGTTAGAAGTTGTTCAACGCGCGGAAAAAGTTTCCGCCACCGCTATTGACGAAGTTGTAAACACAACCGTTAAAAGTTGGAACTTTCTAAAAGAAGGCGATATAAACGTTATTAGAAAAGGCGTTTCTTACTATCTTGCATTAAAGCAAATTATTGACGAAAGAAAGTACGTTGCCGTTTCTCTTAAAGACGTTGACGGTATGAAAAAACTTTTAGGCTTCCCTCCTGCAATGGTATTTATGCTCCTTGCAGATAGAGAAGGTATTTGCACTATTCCTGAAAACGACTGCTTAGGCAACGTTACACAAGCAATTATTAAAGGTTTAACGGGTCAAATAGGCGCGTACTTAGAATTTTACGAATTCTTTGACGAAGGCGTTTTAGCAGGCGTGCCAGACTACGTTCCAAAAGAAATAGTTGACGGCGAGGTTACCGTTATTCCAGCGGCGTTTGGCGAACTTTCACAAGGTATATTAAACGTTTCAAAAGTTAAAACGGGCACGGTTACAATGTGTAGATTAACTACTGAAAACTCTAAATACGTTATGCATATGGTTGTTGGTAACGGCACAACTCCACCTAAATGGGAAGAAGCCGGTTGGACTCAACCTGCACCACAACTCCCTGCCCTTAAAGTATTGCTTGAAGATACCGTTGACTTTACTGATAAGGTTATGGGGCAACACTATATAATTTCATACGGCGACAATTCTAAACTTATAAAAGAATTTTGCAAAATTGCAAATATAGAAGTTATTTAAATAGAAAGGCACGATAAAACGTGCCTTTTGGAATATGCTATGAAAAATTTATTTGGACAAATTGACGGCTCGCTCGTATATTCGTTTAATATAGGAAACGGGCAAATTAGCGCGGAAATATTAACTTACGGCGCAACTTTAAAGTCGCTTTTCGTTAAAGATAAAAACGGCAAAACGTTAGACGTGGTTTTGGGCTATAACACCCTTGAAGAATACGTAGAACGCTCTTTTTATGCGGGTGCTATCGTTGGTAGAGTTGCAAATAGAATAGAAAACGCGCGCTTCACGCTAAACGGCAAAGAGTACAATATTTCTAAAAACAACGGCGAACACGCGCTTCACGGTGGCTTTAACGGTTTTAGTAAAAAAATATGGGAAATTGCTGATTTTGGCGATAATTTCGTAACGCTAAAATATTTTAGTGCGGACGACGAAGAAGGCTACCCAAGTAGCGTTACGGTTTTAGTTACTTATTTAATTGAAAACGGCGAACTTCAAATTATTTATAAAGCTTTAAGTGATGGCGACACTATTTTAGGCTTAACCAACCACGCATACTTTAACCTAAACGGCGAAAACGGCTCTAACGTTTTTGACACTTTGTTAACTATTGACGCAAACAGAGTTGTTTTAGTAAACGAGCAAAGGGTGGCTAACGGAACGCTACTTGACGTTAAAAATACCGTTTTTGATTTTACAAAAGAAAGAGAAATTGGCAACTTTTTAACTTCTACCGACAAATATATTTTAGATTTTAAAGGCTACGATATTTGCTACGCGCTAAACGGCAAAGGATACCGCTTAGTAGCAAAAGCAACAAGTAAAAAAAGCGGAATTAGTATGGAAACAATAACCGATGCGGAAGGCGTGCAACTTTACGTTGCCAACCTTTTTAAAGGTAGAAACGGTAAAAACTGTACTTATAATGACGGGGCTTGCTTTTGTTTAGAAACGGGCAGATATCCTAACGCTATAAACTGTAACAACTTTCCTTCGCCTATAATTAAAAAAGGCGTACCTTTTACAAGCAAAACTACTTACAAGTTTACAACTATTAAATAATTATGAATACTCAAACTTTAAATAATCAAAAAGACGGCAACGTTATAAGAGATAGCAAATTTTTAATTTGGATAGGCTTTATACTATACATATTAATAACTGGCGGTAAAAACATTTACACGGCGGAAATCGTAACGCTTATTGACGTTTTTAACGCAACCAAAGCCGAAATAACGCTTGCGTCTACTTACTATTTCGTAACGTACGCCATAGCACAAGTCGTAATGGTTTTTATAATAAGCAAATTAAACTTGCGCTATTTCGTTTCAATATCGGCAATTTTAACGGCTATTGCAATAATACTAATAGGCTCAAGCACTTCGCTTAACGCAATATACGTAATTTCTGGGCTAAACGGCATTTTTACGGTAGGTATATTCGTTGGTATTATGGCGATATTAAGTAAAACCGTGCCTGCAAGTTTACTTCCTTATTCTAATAAAGTTATGTCTATTGGCGGGTCGCTATATAACGTTTTGGCATACGGGCTACCTGCACTATTCGTTGACTTTGGCTTATGGCGCGTGCCATTTTTAATAGCGGGTGGGCTTTCTTTAATTTTTGGCGTTTTATTCTTTATTGCTCTTACAAAAATGAAGAAATATAGCGTGGAAAAAGTAGCGGTTGTAGAAAAAAAAGACAGTCCCGTTTTTATTCTTAAAAACAAAAAAATAGTGGTGCTTTACTATATATTATTTATGGTTTTGGCAATTTTTTCTAACGCCACTTACTACTGCATATTTATTTACTTTCCTAACCTATTAAAAGAAGTGTTTAATATGCCGGACTCTTATTCTATACTTATAACTTTAATAGTACCGCTAATTTCTTCAATTTCTGCCGTTGTTTCAATTTCTATTTGTAGCAAGCGTAAAAACCTATTTTCTGTTGGTGCTCTCTTTGGCGTTTTGGCATTAGTTTTTATAACTCTTTTAGCGTTTTTATACGACGTAAACATAATTTTAACGTTAGTGCTTGCGGTTGTTGGTTTGGCTTTAAGAAACGGTGCGCACGCAACCTTCGGCTCTGTTTTGGCTTTTAATATGCGCAACCAAGTAAATACGGGTAGTTATCTTGCGGGAATTAACGCCATAGCGTCGCTTTGCGCGGGCATTATACCACCGTTACTTGGCAACTTAATGGACTCGTTTAGTGGAACTAAAGGTTTTGGTGCATGTTATTTTATTGCAATAATTACTTTGGCAATAACTATAATTTTCCTATTTGTCTTAGCGCTTTTTCTTAACAAAAACCAAAAGTTAAATGCTTTAAACGATAAATAAATTTTTATAAGTCGGCGAAACGTTCGCCGACTTTTTCTATTTTAAAATTTGCTTTTTTAATTGAAAAGTTTTAGCATATATGATAAAATATATTACGTTACTAAATTGTACTAAAAGGAATAAAATGAAATCTTTAAACGAAATTTTAAAAACGGTTGAAAAGCCCGCGCGCTACATAGGTGGCGAATACGGTGAGCCTAACCTTGAATTAAAAAAAGAAAACAGCAAGTTTAACTATTGCGTTTGCTTTCCAGACGTTTATGAAGTTGCTATGAGCAACCTTGGCATTAGAATAGTGCAAGAAGTTATAAACGGTGTTGACGGCGCTTTGGCAGATAGGTGCTACGCCCCTTGGCCAGACTTTGGAAATGCTCTTAAAGAAAACGGCATTCCCCTCTACTCTCTTGGCATTAAAAAACCGCTTAAAGAGTTTGATATGATAGGCTTTTCACTTCAATACGAAATGAGTTACACCACCATTTTATATATGCTTGACTTAGCGGGCATTCCCCTTTTAGCAAGCGAGCGCGATGACTCTTTCCCTATTATTCAAGGCGGTGGACCTTGCGCGGTAAACCCAGAGCCACTTGCTTGCTTTTTTGACCTTTTCGTTATAGGCGACGGCGAAATTTCTATGCGCCAACTTGCCGAGTTAAAACTTAAAGTTAAAGATAAAAAAGAGTTTTTAACACTTGCAAGCCAAATTGAGGGCGTATACGTTCCAAGCATAACAAAGCCCGTTTATGAAAACGGTAAAATAGTAAGATTTGAAGGCAATAGCGTTAAAAGGGCCATTTGTTTAGACCTTGAAACCGCACCATATCCGCGTTTTCAACCCGTTGGAAACATTGAAGTTGTACACGATAGAGCCGTTATTGAAATTATGCGCGGATGCTACCGTGGTTGTAGATTTTGTCAAGCAGGCTTTATTTATAGACCCGTTAGAAAGCGTAGCGTTGAAAACTTAACTAATCTTGCGTGCGACCTTATTAAAAACACCGGCCACGAAAATATTAGTATGAACAGTTTATCTACAAGCGACT
The DNA here is from genome assembly GCA_045637905.1 of Christensenellaceae bacterium. Lineage (GTDB taxonomy): Bacteria > Bacillota > Clostridia > Christensenellales > Borkfalkiaceae > HGM11412. Next base: position 9,509 of record JAZUAJ010000009.1, read on the forward strand.
ACACCGAACTTCCTACTCTTTTAAAGGAAATGAAGGCAAAACTTCCCGAGTATACTACCATTGCTTTGCCGTCGCTTAGAATTGATAATTTTGAAAGTTTTTACGCCGAGCAATCACGCAAAAGCAGTTTAACGTTTGCTCCCGAAGCGGGAACTCAACGCTTGCGTAACGTTATAAATAAAGACGTAACCGATTTAGATATTGAAACGGGCGTTCAAAAGGCGTTTGACCTTGGCATTTCCGCAATAAAACTCTACTTTATGATGGGCTTGCCAACCGAAACCGAAGAAGATATTAACGGCATTTATAAAGTCGTTGAAAAAGTTAAGCAAATTTACTCGCAAAACCCTAAACGCTTGCGCGGTTTGCGAATAAACGTTAGCGTTTCAACCTTTATTCCAAAGCCTTTTACTCCTTTTGAGTGGGAAGCCTTTGCAACGAAAGAGCAAGTGGAACAAAAAATTGCAATTTTAAAACAAAAACTTTATATAAAAGGCGTTTCGTTTAACTGGAACGACTATGAACTTTCCGAAATGGAAGCCATTTTAGCGCGTGGTGATAGAGCCGTTGGCAAAGTTTTATTAAACGCTTATAAAAAAGGCTCTTATTTTGAAAGTTGGTGCGAATATTTTAACCCTAAAATATACGACCAAGCATTTTTAAAAGAAGGCGTAAACAAAAGCGCGTACACGAGCGCGCAAGACGTTAACGGTCTTTTACCTTGGGATTTTATTGACGTTGGCGTAACTAAAAAGTTTTTACAAAACGAAAGAAAAAAAGCGTACGAAGGTAAAGTTACGGGCGGTTGCCAAACGGGTTGTAAAGGCTGTGGTTTACAAGGCAGGTGCAATATAAAATGATAGTTATTAAATATTCAAAATTAAACGGCGCCGAGTTTATTCCGCACCTTGATATGCTTAAACATTTTGCTAAAATTTTAAGGCGTATGGGCGTAAAAGTGGGCTATTCGCAAGGATTTAACCCGCATATGCTTGTTTTTATGAGTTCGCCTATCGCCCTTGGCTTAAAAACAAAAAGCGAATATTGCCTTATTGAAAGCGACGAAAACGCCGAAAATTTTAAGGCTCTTTTTAACGAGTTTGCGCCAAGCGGAATAGCCTGCGAAGAGTGCTACAATACTACTAAAAAAGTAAAAATAGCAAGTGACGTAACTACCGCGGTTTACAAAATTACGGGCTTAAATTATTTTGACGTAAGCGAAGTTTTATTAAAAAACGAGTTTTTTGTTACAGATAAAAAAGGCGCTCAAAAAGAAGTTAGGCAAAAAATAGTTTCACTTGAATTTGTTGACGGCGCGCTTTTTGCTACTCTTAAATTTGGTAACGACACTTTGCGCCCAGATTATTTGGCAAACGCCTTACAAACGCTTTACGGTGGCGAAAATATTGATATAATAAAAGAAGACGCGCTCTTTTTAAACGGTCTTTCACTATCCAACTATTTGCTTAAATTGCCCGAAAAATAATTTTTTTGCAATAAAATCGATATTTCTTTGCTAAAAAACGGCATAGTTTAGTAAGAGTAGTTAAAAAAATTGTTGACATTTATAAAACTCTTATATATAATATATGTAATTTGGGGCGTTGCCCTTAATTTTTCGCGCTTATAAAGCGCCTAACCTTGAACGCGCGGTTTAGACGCGTTCCAATAAGTCCAGGAGGTTAAATTATGAGAAAGTATGAAATGCTTTACATCTTGTCAACTGAAATTGCTGAAGAAGAAAGAGACGCTATAATCTCTAAATTCGAAAAAGTAGTTTTAGACAACGGCGGTACTGTTGAAAAGATTGATAAGTGGGGTGCAAAAAAACTTGTATACCCTATCAATTACAAAACAGAAGGCTATTATGTTCTTATGACTTTTGAAAGTGACACAACACTCGTTGCAGAACTTAAGAGAGTTGCAGGCATAACAGACGGCGTTATGAGAAGATTGATTACAAAAGCGTAATCGGAGGGAATTTATGAATAAAGTATATTTAATAGGTAACTTAACGCGCGACCCTGAGTTGAGCGAAACGTCAAGCGGTATTGCATTTTGTCGTTTTTCAATTGCGGTAAATAGAACTTTTGCAAATGCAGATGGAAATAGAGAAGCAGACTTCTTTAACATTACCGTATGGAGAAATCAAGCAGAAAATTGTAGCAAATTCCTTAAAAAAGGAAGCAAAGTTGCAGTTGTTGGTAGTTTACAAAACCACTCTTATGAAGATAAAGACGGTATTAAGAGAACTCTTACCGACATTGTTGCAAGCGAAATTGAGTTTTTATCAACTGGCAATCGAAGCGATGAAGTTGAACCTGTTAAAAAACCTGGTCCTATAGTAGAAGAGGACGATAACGATTTGCCATTTTAAAAAGGAGATAGAATAATGGAAGAAAAGACCACTATGGTTAAAAAGCCTATTAGAAAAGCATCAAGAAAAAAGGTATGTGCTTTCTGCGTAGAAAAGGTTGATAAAATTGATTATAAAGACGTTGCTAAACTTAAAAAGTACATTACGGAAAACGGTAAAATTTTACCACGCCGTATGACTGGCACTTGTGCTCAACACCAACGTACTTTAGCAAGCGCAATTAAACTTGCAAGGCTTGCAGACCTTTTACCATTTAAAGGTGAATAAAATTTAAAAATTAAGCAGTAGTTTATGCTACTGCTTTTTTTGTTTTTAAAATTAAAGAACCATACTTTTCTTGTTAATTTTAGCCGCAAAAACAACTGCTAAAAAATTGCAAAAATAATTATTAAATGTTATAATTATTTTTGAACAATCTTAACAACCTTACGTTTATTTATGAAAAAACTAATCTCTTTAATTTTAACAATTTTTATATCTTTAACTTCGCTTATTGCGTGCAGTAACAAAAGCCAAATTTCTATTTACGCGCCTGACGGTGCGCCCGCGCTTGCCCTTTCAAAAGTTATTAAAAGCAATTTAAAAAATTCAAGCGTACAAATAGTGTCGGCAGATAAAATTGCAAGCGTTATAACGGGCGAAAATAAAACGGCGGACGTGTGCGTGTTGCCTATCAACTTAGCGTCAAAACTAATAGGGAACGGTAGCCACTATAAAATGCTTGCCACCATAACTCACGGCAATTTTTACTTTTTATCTAAAACTGATATGGTTGTAGATAAGCAAAATATAAATTCGCTAATAGGTAAAACGGTTGGCGTTATGCAACTTAATAACGTTCCCGGCCTAACGCTTAAATATTCGCTTAGCGCATTAAACGCGCCTTTTTCCATTATTCAAGACGGTAGCCAAAAAGAGCCAAGCAAAATAAATTTAATGGCAATAAACAAAGTTGAAACTTCGCGCTCGGATATTGACGTTTTTTTAATTCCTTCACCACAAGCCGATTTAAAAGCGCAAGCAACGGGCTTAAAATTCGTTGGTAGTTTAGGCGCGCTTTATAGCGAAAACGGCTTTCCGCAAGCAATAATAGTTGCTAAAAACAGCGTTATAGCCCAAAATTTGCACTTTTTAAAGGAGTTTATAGAAAACGTTAAAACGGTTAGCGACTTTTTAAAAGAAGAAAATAAAGCCGAAATTTGCTCTTTAATTAGTGGCAAACTTGAAAGCGGTTTAACTCCCGTTTTTAACGAAAACACTTTAACTTCATTAAGTATTGAGCGTTCTAAAATTAGTTACGTTAGCGCAAAAGACTGTAAGGAAAGCGTAAACCTTTTTATATCTAACTTAAAAAGCGTTGAGCCAAGTTCCGTTGTCGACTTTAACGAAAACTTTTTTTACTTAGGTAATTTATGACAAATAGCAAGGCAAAAAACAGCATACTTTTCTCTTTTATAGGGGTGCTTTTAGTCCTATTATTATGGGGCTTTTTTTACCTTGTGGTTAGAAATTCATATATAGTGCCGTCGCCTTTAACAGTTATAAAAGAAAGCCTACTTTTACTAATAAACGGCGAGTTTTACGCGCACCTACTTTCAACTTTATTAAGAGTTTTATTATCGCTTTTTATATCAATTATTTTAGGCGTAACGCTTGCAATATTTTCAAGCCTATTTAAAACGGTTGAAAGCGTAATGCTACCGCTCTTTTCTATTATTCGCTCACTTCCCGTTTTAGCGGTGCTCTTAATTATTTTAGTTTTTGTGCCAAGGGGAATTGCACCCGTAGTAGTATGCGTTTTGTCAATTTTGCCTATTACTTATTCGCAAACTTTAAATTACTTAAACGGCGTTGACGTAAGGCAAAAAGAAATGCTTAATATTTATAACGTTTCTAAAAAGAAAAGGATTTTTAGCGTGTATTTAAAAGGCTATGCGCCACTTTTTATAAAAGAAACGGCAAGCCAGTTTTCATTTTCGTTAAAACTCATAGTTTCGGCGGAAATTTTAGCACAAGTTTATAAAAGCATAGGGGGCGACGTTAATGACGCGTCCATTTACTCAAACGTAACTAAAATGTTTGCGTTAACGCTAATTATTTGCGCGCTTGGAGTTGTAGTTGAAGTTATAGGCAACCACGTTTTTAATAAAATGGAGAAAAAGTATAAATGAGAATAGAGAATTTAACAGTTTCGCACCGCGACGGCGTTATTTTTAATAATTTTAATTTAGAAATTTTAGACGGGCAAATTACTTCAATATTAGGCGCGTCAGGCGCGGGTAAAACGTCTCTACTAAACGCAGTTTTAGAAAGTGCAAAAAAGCAAAATTTAACCGTTTCTTACGCTTTTCAAGAGCCAAGGCTAATTAGCCACCTTTCCGTTTTAGAAAATTTAAAACTTATAGGCTACGAAGAAGCCGAAATTTTAAACGCGCTAAAAAAGGTGGGGCTACAAAATAAAATAAACGCCTACCCAAATCATTTATCTGGTGGCGAAAAACAAAGGGTAAATTTTGCGCGTGCATTTTTATTTGACAGTAGCGTTATACTTTTAGACGAGCCTTTTTCTTCGCTTGACGTTAAACTTAAAATAAGTTTAATTAACCTATTAGTTAGCGAAAAACAAGGCAAAACTATAATATTCGTTACGCACGAGATTGACGAAGCGTTAATGCTTTCAAACAAAATAGTTTTAATTGAAAACGGAAAAACTAAACTTGAACTTAAAATTAACAAAGATTTTAATAAAAGAGAATACGGCAAAATGAACGCCGAGCGTGAAATTTTAATAAGCGCTATGAAACACTAAATTAAAAAAGCGTTTATAATCGCTTTTATATTGATTTTTTTAGCAAATTTTGCTAAAATATTAAAAAAACTATAAAGGAATTTTTTATGGCAGGACAATTAAGGGAACTCCCTACTTCCGTTAAACTTTTAAGGCGTGAAGTTTTTAAAGAAGTTGCAAAGGTCGCTTTTGACAAGGAAGCTGAAAACGTAAACGATAAAATTGAAGCAATACCGTATAAAATTACGCCTACGGAAGTGCCAAGATTTTTTGAAAGCATATACCGCGAAAGGGCTATTGCAGCAGAACGCGTAAGGCTTGCTATGGGTATGAGTTTGCGCCCAGCCGACAAGCCCGTTCACATAACCGAAGGCATTACCGAAAGCAATATTTCCGACAAGTATTACGAGCCACCGCTTATGCAAGTTATACCGTCCGCGTGTGACAAGTGTAAAGACAACGTTTACGAAGTATCAAATCAATGCAGAAATTGCGTTGCAAAGGCGTGCGTTGCCGCTTGCCCAAAAGGTGCAATAAAATTTAATAACGGCAAGGCGGAAATAGACCAAGAAAAATGCGTGCATTGCGGAAAGTGCAAAAAGGCTTGCCCTTACGACGCTATTGCGCATAAAGTTCGCCCTTGCTCGCAAGCGTGCGGAATAAACGCTATTACTACCGACGAACTTGGTAGAGCCAAAATAGATAACGATAAATGCCTTGGTTGCGGTCAATGTATGGTAAGTTGTCCGTTTGCGGCAATTGCAGATAAATCGCAAATTTTCCAAATGATACAAGCCCTTAAAAAAGGCGATTATTTAGTTGCGGAAATTGCGCCTGCAATAGTTGGTCAATTTGGCGAAAACGTATCTATTGCAATGATAAAAGGCGCTCTTTTAGACGTTGGCTTTAAGGAAGTTCACGAAGTTGCAAGCGGGGCAGACGTTGCTTGCTCTACCGAAGCACACGCTTACGTTGAAAACGTAAAAACGGGCAAACTTCCGTTTATGTTAACTTCTTGCTGTCCGTCTTGGGCGATGCTTGCAAAAAAACAATTTCCTACGCTAATTGATAAAGTTTCGCAAGCGCTTACACCTATGGTTGCCACCGCGCGAAAAATCAAGCAAAAAACACCAAATGCAAGGGTTGTGTTTATAGGACCTTGCGCGGCTAAAAAACTTGAAGCGTCAAGAATGAGCGTTAGAAGCGACGTTGACTTTGTTATTACCTTTGAAGAACTTTCGGGCATTTTTGAAGCAAAAGGTATTGATTTTAAAAATTATGCCGACCAAAAATCTATTCACGAAGCAACAGGCGCAGGGCGCGGTTATGCAATAGCGGGTGGCGTTGCAAGCGCAATAGAAAAATGCATTAACGAATATTACCCTGGCGTTGAAGTTAAAATTGAACACGCCGAAGGTCTTGAAGAGTGTAAAAAAATGCTACTACTTGCAAAGGCGGGCAAAAAGAACGGTTGCTTAATTGAAGGCATGGGTTGCCCCGGCGGTTGCGTTGCAGGTGCAGGCACTAACGTTTCAATAGTAAAGGCAACGAGCGAAGTTAAAAAAGTTGTTGACACGTCAACAAAACCACTTCCGCCAAAAGATTTATATGAAATTGATTTGCCTTAACGGTAAAAGCAAAATAAAAGCGCGTGCTATAAAGCACGCGCAATTTTTTCTATATAATTATTTGTTAAGTTCTTTAATTGCGTTTAATACGTTGCCCGCATCTAAGCCAATAGGCGCAATAAGGCAATTACCGCAAGCAAGACCCGCTTCTTTAAGTTCGTTGTAAATTTCTTCGGCGCTGCCGTCTTCTTTAATATCTTCAACTATTCCTTGTAAAGTATTGTTATCTTTAAAATATTCAACAAGGTCTTCCGTTGCGTTAAATTCAATAACGGTTACGAGCGTTAATTTATAGCCATCTAATAAAGAAAGACTTTCCGCGTTAGTAAACACGTAAACTTTTGTAACGCTTTCGTCTTCTTTTGCGTCGTTAGCAACGTCGCTTGACTCTTCTTCGTTTTGAATTTGAGCATAGCCTACGTCTTCAAGTGCTTTTGAAATTTTGCCGAATGAAGAGCACGCAACAAGGTTAAAAAGCATTGTAACTAAAAGTAAAAGTGATGTTAATTTGAATAATTTTTTCATAAATTTTGCCTCCTTAATTTTTGTAAAAGTAGTTTAGCACAGTATAGAGCCTTTGTCAATATCAAAAAAATTTTTTTATTAAAATTTTGTAATATTAAGTTTTTTCAAATCGCATTTTCAAAAAAAATTTAATATTTTTTTATATATTTATTAAAAATAATTGTCAAGTAGCGTGCAAATACTGTATAATATCTAAGTTAAAAGGAGATTTACTATGGATTATCAAGGTACAATTTCACGCGGGATTCGCGCACCTATCATCAAACAAGGCGACGACCTTGTTAAAATAACGGCAGATTGTGTTGTAAACGCTTCAAAAGAGCACGGCTTTCCACTTCAAGATAAAGACGTTGTTGCCGTAACCGAAGCAGTTTTAGCACGTTCACAAGGCAACTACGCCACAACTGAACAAATTGCAAAAGACGTTAGCGAAAAATTCGGCAACGAAACCGTTGGCTTAATTTTTCCTATCTTTTCACGCAATCGCTTTTCAATGATTTTAAAAGGCATTGCAAAAGGCGTTAAAAAACTTATAGTTCAACTTTCTTACCCCGGCGATGAAGTTGGCAACAGTTTTATTACACCAGAACAACTCATTGAAAAGGGCGTTAACCCTTATAGTGACGTGTTTACGGCGGAAGAATTTAAGAAAACTTTTGGCGACGTAAAGCACCAATTTACCGGCGTTGACTACATTGAATTTTATCAACAAGTTGGCAATTGCGAAGTTATACTTGCAAACAACCCTTGCGAAATTTTAAAATATACAAAATTCGTTATTAACGCAGATATCCACTCTCGTTTTAGAACTAAAAACACTCTTTTAAAAGCAGGCGCAACAAAAGTTGTAAGTTTACACGAAATTTTAAACAAGAGCGTTGACGGTAGCGGTTATAACGAACAATACGGCGTTTTAGGTAGCAACCTTGCAACTCAAAATAGCGTTAAGTTATTCCCAAGAGACGCGCAAACTTTCGTTGACGCTTTACAAAAAGAATTATATAACCGTACGGGCAAACTTATTGAATGTATGGTTTATGGCGACGGTGCGTTTAAAGACCCCGTTGGTGGTATTTGGGAACTTGCAGACCCTGTTTGTTCGCCAGCGTATACTTCTCTTTTAAACGGCAAGCCAAACGAAATTAAACTTAAATATATTGCCGATAACGACATTGCTAACCTTTCCGGCGAAGAAGCAATTAATGCTATGAAAGAAATTATTAAAAATAAGGAAAGTGACCTTACTAACAATATGAAGAGCCAAGGCACAACTCCACGCCAACTTACAGACCTTTTAGGCAGTTTAGCCGACCTTACAAGTGGTAGTGGCGACAAAGGCACACCTATCATTTTAATTCAAAACTACTTTAAAAACTTTTCAATGTAATTTAAAAGCACCGCATCCGCGGTGCTTTTTTAAACCTTTAAATCAACTGTAAAAAAACAAAATTCAATTTATTATTGAATTTTTAGTAAACGTATAGTATAATTTACTTATTACAAAAGTAAAGGCATTATTTTTATGAAAATTATTGACGTAAACACTTGGAATAGAAAATCACAATACGAAAATTTTATAAAATACTCTCAACCAACGTTTTCGCTTTCGACGCGTCTTGACGTTACAAATTTAGTAGAATACGCTAAAAACAATAACAAGTCGTTTTTTTCGTGCTTTTTATTTATTTTAACCAAGGCGGTAAACGAAGTTGAAGAAATGCGCACGCGCCTGCTTGACGGCAACCCCGTTTTATACGACACCGTTCACCCAAGTTACATAGTTATTCGTGATGACGAAGTTATTGTTACTTGCCAAACGGAGTTTACAAATAACTTTAACGCCTTTTACGAAAACTCGCGTAATGATATAGCCGAAAAAAAGGCAACGAAAGGCTCGCCACCGTTTGAATCGCATTTAGGAAACGACGTTTTTTATATTTCGTGTATTCCGTGGATGGACCTTGTTTCCGTTATAAATCCTTACAACTACGAAAGCAACGAGCAAACTTCTATTCCGCGCATAACTTGGGGAAAGTACGTTAAAAACGCGCTTGGTAGGTACGAAATGGGCTTTGATATATCCGTTCATCACGCGCTTATTGACGGCTTTCAAGTTTCAAAAGTGGTAAGCAAAATTACAGATGCACTTAACAATTTAGAAAAATATTTAGGAGAATAATACTAATGAAAGATAGAGTTTTTATAGCGTGGAGCGGTTCAAGTGACGTTGCTCACCTTGTTAAAAACATATTAGAAGACCAATACAATTACGTTTGCTCGGTTGGCGGAAATTCAGACAACGACTCGAAACTTTCTTCCGTTGGCGACACGGTTATTCAACAAATTAAAACTTGCAACCAAGCAATAGTTATTTTTCAAAACCGTAACGACGGCGCGGTAAGCAACAACCTATTTTTTGAACTTGGTTACGTTTTAGCGTCTTACGGGCAAAAAAAGATTCATTGCGTTAAAAGAATTAACGAAACCGTTTCTTTGCCGTCAGACTTTGACAGTTCTTTTGTAGAAGCCATTAAAAAAGAAGATAGCCAAACTCTTACCAACGAAGAATTTGCCGAAGGAATTGTTAACTATTTTATTAGTAGGCAAAAAATGTCTATTAACGAAAACAAAATGTTCCTTATAAACAATAGGTATTTAATTCACGATAAAATCGTTTCGCATTACTCGGAAACGGGCTCAAAGTGTAGCGACTACGAACTTGCGCAATATTTACTCTTTTATTTGCAAGCGGCGCATATGTTTGGCGACGAAAGAAAGGTATATAACGAAATTTTAGAGTTTAAAAGCAAGCACCATTACGAATTTTCAGAAGAACTTTCGCTTGCGGTAAATATTTGTTTAACCTTTTTAGAAATGGTTATGAACATTAAAGTTAGGCAAGACGGTGAAGTGTATATTGACGAAGAAACGTTTTGGAAGTTTAGAAACGACTATATGCACTACGGCAAACTCGTTACCGTTGACGATATAGGCGTGTTTGACGAGTGGGTTAGCGTATTTTTAGCCGAACATTTTGCTTTTGCATATATGCTTATTGCCAACAACGAAACGTTTGACGAAACTATGGTGCGCAAGTTTAACGAAAAGGCAAAACAACACGCGCTTGAAACAATTGACGCTATTGCATTTTTAGAAAAGCGCACGCCTTCAAAAGAAAATAACGACTCTATCGGGCTTATTTCCTTATTTAAATCGTACGTTTATAGAAATTTATATATAGCAATACAAAACCTTAATGAAGACGGGGCTATCGAGTGGCTTGAAAAAACGCTTATGGAAAGAAAGTCGCTCCGCAAAAATTTTGGCAAAGGCACAATAGATACTCAACTTTACAATAACTTTTGTATGGAATACTACCTTGCGCTTGTAAACTATTTAGATTTTGTTGGCGAAGGCGAAATTGACGAATTTGACCTTATGATGTACCGCAAAGAAATGACCGACTATTTAAATTCCGTTAAAAAAGATAGCCAAGAAAACCCTTACTTAAAGCAAATTGCAAAATGGTGTAATAAATAAAAATAAGAATAAAAAAAGCAGTTCTTAACGAACTGCTTTTGTTGTTTACCGCTTGTTACGGCGGTTTTTTTACTAAAAATTACTTTCTATACTTATTTAAAACGTACATATTAAGTTCAACGCCTATGCCTGGAAGGTCAGGAATGTGAACGTAGCCGTCTTTATCAAGTTGGAAGTGGTGTTTAACAAGGTTTTTGCTAAGTACCGTTTCTTGTGCACAGTATTCTAAAATATCTGCGTTAGGAATAGCGGCAATAAGTTGAAGCGTTGCACCTATTAAAATGCCCGTTTTAAATGCGTGTGGAATAAGTTTTTTGCCCCTTAATTGCGCCATATCTGCAATCTTTTTAGCCATAGTTATACCACCGCAACGGCTCATATCAGGTTGAACGATATCAACTTTGCCATTATCAAGCATTTCTTTAAACTCAAACATAGTGCCGAATTCTTCGCCAGATGCAAGTGAAATATTGATATTGTCGGCAAGTCTACCAAAGTCGTCGGTTCTATCCGGAACGAAAGGTTCTTCAAGCCAGTAAATCTTTTCTTTTTCGTATTCTTTTGAAACTCTTAAAGCGTACTTATAGTCAGTCCAACGCATACCGATGTCAATCATAAGTTTGTTTTCAGGGCCAACTGCTTCACGGCACCATTTAACAAGTTGCACGTCTTTTTCTTCGCTTTCGCCAAGTGCGCCCCAACCAAACTTGTAACCTTTATAGTTGCAGTCTGCTTTATGGTGAGCAACGAGTTCGTCAATTTCTTGTTTAGTTCCCGGCATTAAAACTGAGCAATATGCAGGAATTTTTTCTCTAAATCTACCGCCGATAAGCCTTGAAACTGAAACGCCGAGTTTTTTGCCGGCAATATCCCAAAGCGCAATATCAATACCGCTCATTGCGTGTATGCCTACGCTTCTTCTTGTGTAGTAGTAACTGTAATAGTACATTTTGTACCATAAGTATTCTACGTTAAGTGGGTTTTCGCCAACTAAAATTTCCTTTAAACCACGGCATTGGTCGTGAGAAGCAGGCGTTTCAACAATCGCCTTAACAACTTCGGGCGAACTGTCAACTTCGCCAATACCCGTAATACCTTCGTCTGTATGAACTAAAATAACTGCGGTGTCTTGGCTACCGTCGCCAATCATTTTAACTTCATCTTGCCTAACAACTACAACTTCAACGTCTGTAATTTTCATATATAAATTTCTCCTTTAAAATTCTATAACAGCCTTTATTAACTCTTTGTTATGAGTTCTATAAAGGTCAAATGCTTCGTTAATTTGTTCAAGTTTATATTTGTGCGTTACAAGTTTTTCCATATCTAACTTGCCGTTTTTAATAAGTTCAACAAGTGGATACCACGCTTTTGTATTGCCTACCGCACCCGTAAGCGTAATTTCGTTTACAATTACGTCTTTTACAGGAAGAATAACTTGTTCGCTATCGCCAGGAATACCGTATAACACCATTGTTCCGCCCTTTTTAGTAGCGTAAACGCACTTTGTTATAATTTCGCCCGCGCCCGTTGCTTCTAAAACAACGTCAGCACCATTACCGTTAGTTAAACGCAATAATTCACTAACAAAGTCAGGCGTTTTGGTTGTGTCAATAGTAAGGTCTGCACCAAATTCTTTGGCACGGTTTGCTTTAAAATCGCCCCTTACAAGCGCAATAACTTTGCCCGCACCCATAAGTTTAGAAAGCATAATGTACGCTAAGCCCGCAGGGCCTACGCCCGTAACGAAAACCGTTGAATTAAGCGGAACGCCAACGCGCATTATAGATTCCGTTGGGCAAACGCAACTTTCTAAAATTGCGCCCGCGTAGTTACTAACTTCCTTAGGAATTGGAACTACCGCATAAGTTGGAACTTTTAAATATTCCGCATAGCCACCGTTATGTGGATAGTAGCCTATTTCGCTACTGTCTTTACATAAATATTGCTTGCCTTCTTTGCAATATTCGCACTTACCGCAACCTAACGACGTTGCAATAACGCACCTTTGCCCCTTTTGTAAGCCGTAAGTGTCGCCTTTAATTTCAACTACTTCACCGCAAATTTCGTGGCCTTGAACGTTAGGATATTTGCCTATTTTAAGTTTGCCGGAAATTATGTGATAGTCGGTTACGCAAACGCCCGCACAGTTTACTTTAATTAAAGTTTCGCCGTCGTTTAAAACAGGCATTGGCATTTCTTTAATTTCAATTTGATTTATACCTGTCCAAACCGCCGCTTTCATAAAACGTCTCCTTTATTTCCAAACGGAATACCGCTAACTTCTTCCATAAGTTTTTTGTAGCCGATAGGGAAAGTGTAACTGTCCGCCACCCTTAAACTTTCCATTAAACTTTGTTGAAGTTTGTTAGCCGTTTCATAATCTTTATTTTCAAACGCCTTGTAAATTCCGCAAATTTCGTTAGGAAAAATAGTTGCAAGCGCCGTCATTGAGCCAACGCACGCGCCAAAGAGTGCGGAATATAAAATATCGTCAGTACCCGTTAAAACTTTAAAGTCGTTACCCCCAACTTTGTTTGCCATGTGCATCATACGCTTAATGTTAGCACTACTATCTTTAATGCCTATAATATTTGGGTGCTTTGCAAGCCTATAAATAACGTCGAGTTCAAGTTCTTGCGTAAAGAACGGAACGTTATATAATACTACCGGAACAGGCGACGCGTCAGCAAGCCTTATATAAAACTCTTCTCTTTCTTTTGCGCTATATTTAAAATAGTAAAGCGGACATACTAAAACGCCTTCCGCTCCTATTTCTTTTGCAAGCAAACACCTTTTATAACTATCGGCAATATTTGCGGTGCAAGCACCTAAAATAATTTTCTTTTTGCCATTGTTAAGTTTATAAACGAGTTTTGCAATTTTTTCTTCTTCTTCGTAAGAAAGTGCCACGTATTCCGCCGTGCTTCCGTTTATCATAAAGCCTGAAATATCGGTGTCAAGAAGCCTAACAACTTGCTTTTCGTACGCTTCGTAGTCTACTTCGTTGTTTTTAAACGGCGTCATAAGTACCGCATAAGGTCCAACTAACGTTTTGTTCATTTTAGTATATACTCCTTTGCCACTAACGGCATTAAATTTTCAAATAGATTGGTTGCTCCCGCATTATCAACGTAATAATCGTTTTCAAGGCGCATGCCAAAATCTTTATATAATCCGCTTTCAATAGTATAAAAGCCGTTTTTTAACGTTTCTTGTCCACTCTTTAAAAATAGCGGTTTTTCAACGGGTGCAGTTTCTATTTGATGCCCCGAGTGATGAACTAATTCGTAGCCGTTTTTTTGATACTCGCCGTTTACCGCGTTATAAAGGTCGCAAGTTTTTGCGCCCGCTTTTAAAACGCTTTCGCCCGCTTTTATAGAACGCTTAATAAGTTCGTAAACTTCAAGTTGCTTTTTAGTTATATCGCCAACGAAATACGTTCTACAAACGTCACACCAAACACCTTCGTTTTTAACGCTTATATCAATTAAAACGGGGTCGTATTTTTTAAGAACGTAATTTTCGGTAACACCGCCTATATTTTTCGTATCTTCGCCCGCTAAAAAGTCGTATTCAACTTCGCTATTAGGAAGTTTTGCTTTAATTTCTTGTAAAAACGCGTCTTTTAGTTCGGAAATGCATATTCCGTCTTTATACGAATTTTTAAAAACTTCGTACGCGCTTTTTATAACTAATAGCGCTTCTTCAATTTTTTGCTTGCTCGTTTTCATTTTACACTTCCGTTATAAAATAATTTATATAATAGTTTGCCGTTTCGCCCTTTTTAAGTAGTGGCTTTTCAAAACTATTTACGTTTACCGCGTTAGGATAAAATTCGGGCTCTAAACAAAAGGCGCACCTTTTTGTGTATTTAGTTTTGCCTTTACCGTAAACGCTTTCTTCTTCGCTATAATTAGGAACGTAAAGTTGCAAGCCCTTTAAGTTAGAGTAAACGTCAAGTTTTAGCCCGCTTTTTTTATTTATTGCAGTTGCCAAATATTCTTCGCAACCGCAAAAGGTATTATCGTAAGAAAACGTGCCTATTTCTTTAAACTCCGTAAAATCGTAAGGCGTGTTTTTTACGCTTTGAATTTCGCCTTCGGGTAGCCCGCTTTCGCCTTTTACTAAATAATTAGTTGCATTTATTTTAACTATCGTTTCTTCAACGCCGTTTGCGCTTCCTTCCAAATTAAAATAAGGATGTACGGTTGGCGCAAAATACGTGTTACCGTCTGCCGTGCCGACTATTTTTATTGATAAGCCGTTATTTGTAAGAGTATAAGTTACCTTAACGCTTAAATTAGAAGGAAAATTTTCTTCGCCGTCAACGCTTAAACGCGAAAAGCAAATTTGACTATCGCTATAACTAACTACGCTATAAAACTGCCTATCAAAACCACGCTTTCCGCCGTGATTGCAAATATTGCCTTGTTCGTTTGCAAAAAGTTCGTATTTTTTGCCGTCTAAATAAAAACACGCGTCTTTAATACCGTTTGCAACGCGACCTATAAACGCGCCCGCGTAAATATTAGAATTTGAAAAACTAAGCGCATCGTCAAAACCTAAAACTATATCTACGTTACCGCTTTTTGTTTTAACAACGTATTCGTTTATAACTAAACCAAAATCACTTATTGCAACTTTAAACTTTTCGTTTTCTATGTAGTATAAAGTTGCTTCGTTTTCGTAAATTTTACCAAAACTTTTCGTTTTCATATTTTTACCTAAAAATTATATCACAATAAGCATAAAAAGCAATCGTTTAAATTAAATATTTTAATTTAACACGCTTTTACTGTTAAAAATTAGGCGCATTAAACTTTCGCTCATATTTATGTTTTCACAAACTACGCCTTTCCCAAAATTAAGGTCGATAGGCGCAAAATTCCAAATGGCCTTTATGCCGTTTTCAATCACCTTTTTTGCAACGGCTTGCGCTTGCTCTTTTTGAACGGAAATTATAGCAATATCTACCTTGTTGTTTTTTAAATAGGTTTTTAGTTCTCTCATATTGTAAACTTCAACGTTTGAAACGTTTTTAATATGCTCCGTTTTAATGTCAAAAATTGCTAATACGTCGATATTTTCATTAGCAAAACCGCCGTAATTTGCAAGGGCTTGACCTATTCTACCGCCACCTATAATTATTGCGGTATGTTTTTTTGTTAAGCCTAAAATATCGCGAATTCTATTCATTAAATATTCGGTATCGTAGCCGTAACCTTGTTGACCAAAACCACCAAAGTTAGAAAGGTCTTGGCGAACTTGTGATGCCGTTAAATTGAGCGCTTCGCTAATAGTTTTAGAAGAAACGCGCGCCACGCCGTTTTCACAAAGTTCTTTTAAGCACCTATAATATTTTGGTAGCCTTACAACTACGTTTGTTGAAATTTGTTTGTTCATAATTTCCTTTAAATAATTGAGTTAATTTTATTTTTATGTTACAATGTTTTTATGGTAAAAATTAGCGCAACACTCGTAAAAAATCATAAAAACGTAAAAAATATAGTTTATAGCAACGTAAACGAGTATGAAAGCAATATGTTTTATACTTATTTAGTTGAAATTTGCCGTAGGCTTGACATTTCAACGCCTATCGTAATTGACTTTTATAAAAACAGTTACGAAGAATTTAACTTTGTTAAATTTACTTCAAGCGATTTTATTGACAAA
This sequence comes from Christensenellaceae bacterium, assembly GCA_045637905.1. Classification (GTDB taxonomy): domain Bacteria; phylum Bacillota; class Clostridia; order Christensenellales; family Borkfalkiaceae; genus HGM11412. The sequence continues at coordinate 26,043 of JAZUAJ010000009.1, forward strand.
ATAAACTTTGACTATCTTTTGCTTGAAAATATTGATAGATAATACATAACACGCCCGTTTTTTACACATATTTTTTGTAAGGAGGGGCTATGAAAATAACAAGCATTATTTCGTTTATTTTAGTTATCGTAGGTGCGTTAAACTGGCTTTTAATAGGCTTATTTAACTTGGACCTTGTTGCTTTAATTTTTGGGCCGATGACTTTTGTTTCACGCACAATTTACGCGCTCGTAGGCTTAGCGGGATTGTGGATGATATTTTTTGCGTTTGTATTTAAGCCGTTTAAGGCTATTAAAAACTAAACGCTACGAAAGGTTTTATTTTAATAAAAACAAACTAAAAGGGGTCTTTATAGACCTTTTTTATTTTGCCTTTTTAAAACGGAATAATAAAACGGTGCGCCTATTAAATAAACTGCTAAGGCTTGCCCTGCAAACACTTGTAGACAAGAAATTAAGTATAATTTTTTTAAGTTACTTAAAGTTAATAAAAACGTAAACGGAACTATAAGCGCGTTTACCATTACGGGCGGAAAACAGCCAAGCATAAACCTTGCCCTATTTCCCCTAACTTTTTTGCCTATTGAATAGGTCAAATTAGACGCAATAAACGTTGCAAAAGTGCCAAAAACCACGTCTAAAAGCCCGTTTGTTCCTAACAAATTAGATATCAAACATCCTACCGTTAAGCCGATCACCGCCTCGCCGTAAAAAAGTGGCAAAATTGAAAGTGCTTCTGCAATCCTTACTTGTACACCCCCGTAAGAAATAGGGTATAAAATAATAGTTAGCATAACGTATAGCGCGGCAATTATGCCTGCTCGTGCGCTTTTTTTAGTTACGTTGTTATTAAGTTTCATTTTTGTTACCTCGGTTTTTTTATTTGGGCTTTTTTAAAAAAATAAATTTTATATAAAGCCTTTTTAATGAAGTGTTTTCCGAAAACCTTCATTTTTTTATATATTAAAATAATAATATTTTTTATCTTGATTAGTTATTTTGTAACCGTTTTTTAAAAACAGTTTTTTTGACGGCTCGTTTTGTAAAAAGCACTTTGCATAAGGCTGTTTTTTAAGCACTTGTAAAACGTAATTAGTAATAATTTTTAAAGCGGTGCTTGCTATTCCCTTGCCTTGCGCTTTTTTAAGTAACCTTATTCCTATTTCAACTTGTCCGTCATAGGTAAAGTTGTGCAGTATAACTTCGCCTAAAAATTCTTTGTTTTTTCTAATTATAAACACGGCGTTATCTTGATTTTTAAAATCGCGCACCGCCATTTTGTAAAAATCTTCTTTTTGGTCGCCTTTTATATCCTTTTTGTAGTTGTAGCCCCAGTATCTATTGTTTTTTACCGCGGTGTAGAGTTTATAATAGTTTTCTATATCGCTTTTTTTAATTGCGCTTAGCGTTACGCCGTCTTCCTTTAAAGTAGGCACTTTTTTAAGGTTTAACGGCTTGTTTACTAAAACGTGATATTTGTTAGAAATTTTTATAGGCTGATATTGCGTTTTAGAAGTTCTTAAACCTAAATCACCAGAATCGTCTTCACGGTTAATAAATTCAATGCCGTCTTTTTTACTATGCTTAACAAATTCGTTAAACATCGTTGGATACGCGCCCCTATATTCTCTAAGTGCTTTTTCAACGTGAATAACTAACGTTTTGCCAACGTATTCGCCTATTGAAAAGGCAATTATTTTACCATTTACCGTAATAAAACCGCCTAAAAAGGTGGCAACCGATAAATTGTTTAATAAAAGCAAGGTGTTTAAATATTCTTTTTTTTCTATTTTGCCCATATCGGCGTGTTGTTTTTTATACTCTTTTAAAAACTCTATAATTTTACCAACGTTTTTATTTGTTAAAGAGTGGTATTTATAATTTGGATATAATTTTTTAAACGCGTTTATATGATTTCTTTGCCCGCTAAACTTCTTTCCTACAAAAGTTTCAATCTCTAAAAAACTATAAATATAGTCGCTAAAATCGCGGTTAAAAGTATAAGTTAAGTCGTAACGTTGCTTTAATGCGGAAAGTTCCAACTCGTCAACGCAAATAAACTCTAACTGCAAGCATTTTTTTATGGCGTATTCTTCAATTTTTTTATACGATTCTTCTTTATTTATGCCGATAGGCGGAAAGAACCTTTCTTTGCCTTTTTTTGAAACGCTTTTTAAAATTAGCGTATCGTTAAAAACGGTATAATAAAAGTTATAATACTCTTCCCACATAAAAATTACGCCTATTGACGCGTCGCAAAGTTCATAAGTATTATATTTTAAATATTTTTGCACTAATTTTAAATGCTTTTTTTCAAGTTTTTTAAATTTTAGCATAAGTGTATAAACGCGAAAAAGGAAGCAACGCTTCCTTTATATATTATTTAAGCCCGTTTTTTTCTTCTAACATTTCAACAATGTCGTTAATTCTATCAAGGTCGTCGGTCGTGTAATAATCTATGTAAATTCTACCCTTTTTATCGTTGCCGATAGCCGAAATTTTAGTGCCGAAAGTTTGTTGCATACGGTAAATTAAATCTTTAAGTTCAACGCTCATTTCTTGCGCGCGCTTAATTTTTTTAATTTCCTTATTTTCCTTTGGCGGATTAAAATAATCTTTAACCGCTTGCTCTACGCTTCTAACAGATAAACCGCCTTTAACAGCGTCGGTAGCAACTTTTCTTTGCATTTCGACGGGTAAAGTAACGAGCGCCCTTGCGTGGCCAGACGAAAGTTCGCCCTTTGCAATAAGTTTAATTACTTCTTTATCAAGCGTTAAAAGCCTTAAAGTGTTGGCTATTGTAGGACGGCTCTTACCTATTCTTTCCGAAAGTTCTTCTTGCGTCAACTTATAGTCGTCCATAAGTTGTTTCATAGCGGTTGCCGCTTCAATAGGGTTTAAATCTTCCCTTTGCAAGTTTTCAATGAGCGAAATTTCTTTAACTTGCCTTTCGTCATAGTTTTTAACTATGGCAGGAACGGTTTCCTTGCCCGCAATTTTTGACGCTCTAAATCTTCTTTCGCCGGCAATTATCATATACTTACCGTCTTCGTCTTTATTAACAACGATAGGCATAATAACGCCGTTTACTTTAATAGACGCGGCAAGTTCGTTAAGCGCCTTTTCATCAAAAATTTTTCTTGGTTGGTTAGGGTTTGCGTACACTTCTTCAAGCGGAAGTTCAAACACGCCCGTTTTAATATCTTCTGCGGTAATGCCTAAATTCTTGTTGTAATCGCTTTCAGTCGTTTGGAAAAGCGCCATTACGCCCTTTCCGCCTAAACCTTTATTTACTGCCATTTTCTTTATCTCCTTTTGAAGCGTTTTCTTTTGCTAAAAACTCTTTTGCAAGTTCAAGGTAAGCCTTTGCGCCCGAACTCTTAATATCGTGCCTAATAACGGGAATACCGTGGCTTGGCGCTTCCGAAACTCTAATGTTTCTTGGAATAACGGTGTTGTAGGCTTTTGCACCAAAGAACTTGCGAATTTCGCCCGCAATTTGCCTTGAAACGAGTGCTCTTCCGTCGTACATAGTTAAAAGCACGCCTTCAATATAAAGTTTAGGGTTAAGGTGCTTTATAACGAGTTTTATGGTATTCATAAGTTGCGACAAGCCTTCAAGCGCAAAATATTCGCATTGAATAGGAATAATTACACAGTCTGCCGAAGTTAAGGCGTTAATAGTTAAAAGCCCAAGCGACGGTGGACAGTCAATAGTAACGTAGTCGTAACTTTTTGCTATTTTTTTAATAGCCGTGCATAAACGCTTTTCCCTATTTTTTAAATAAACGAGTTCAACTTCCGCACCTGCAAGGTCTATTGCAGACGGAATAATATCTAAATTAGGTTGTTCGGTTTTTAAAACGGCGTCGTTTACGTCCATTTCTTCGGTTAAAACTTGATATATTGAGTTTTTAACCGCGCCCTTGTTAATGCCTAAACCCGTGGTTGCGTTGCCTTGCGGGTCAAGGTCTATTATTAAAACTTTTTTTCCGCTTTCAGCAAGCGCAGCCGATAAGTTTACGCAGGTCGTCGTTTTGCCAACGCCACCTTTTTGGTTTGAAAAAGCAATGGTTTTACCCATAATTTTTACCGTCCTTTTTAAAAGAATTCTACTTTTTATTCGCTCTTTTCGCCGTCGTTTTCTTCGCTTTTTGTTTCGCTTTCAACGCTGGCACTTTCTTGCTCGCATTCTTTACTATACGCGCTTTCCGCTCTTTTGAACGGATTTAAGTTGTCTACACCTTCTTTTTCTTCCATTGTTTTGATAATTTCAACGGCGTCTTTACCGTCCATTATCATATCAACTTCGTCTTGATAAATCGTTTCGCGTTCAACTAATAACCTTGCCATATTATCAAGTTCTTTTTTGTGCGCTTTTAAAAGTTCGGTTGCACGCTTGTGCGCGTCTTTAATAATAGTTTCAACTTCTTGGTCGATAATTTTTGCAAGTTCTTCACTATAAGTTGCTCTCGTTTGCATATCTTTGCCTATAAACACTTGGTCGCCACCGCCGTAGTTTACAGGGCCGATTTTTTCAGACATACCCCACTCGGTAACCATTTTACGCGCTCTTGAAGTAACAACGCTAATATCGTTTGATGCGCCTGCGGAAATGTCTTTAATAACTAATTCTTCCGCAACTCTACCGCCAAGCGTCATAGCAATATCGTCTAAAAGTTTGCTCTTTTCAATGTGGTTACTGTCGTCGTCTGGCCTTGTCATAGTATAACCTGCGGCCATACCGCGCGGAATAATTGAAACTTCTTGAACGGGGTCGCAATTAGGAAGCAACCTTGCAAGAATAGCGTGGCCCGCTTCGTGATATGCGGTAATACGCTTGTCGCTTTCAGTTACAACACGGCTCTTTTTTTGCGGTCCTATAATAACTTTGTTAATTGCTTCGTAAAGGTCAACGTTTGTTATAGCCTTTTTGTTAGCACGCGCCGCAAGTATTGCCGCTTCGTTTAAAAGGTTTGCAAGGTCCGCACCGCTAAAACCTGCCGTCATTCTTGCTAAAACTTTAAAGTTTACGTCTTTTGCAAGCGGTTTGTTTCTTGCGTGAACTTTTAATATGGCTTCTCTACCGCGAACGTCTGGAATATTAACGTAAATTTGCCTATCAAATCTACCTGGGCGCATAAGCGCAGGGTCTAAAATGTCTGCGCGGTTAGTTGCCGCCATTATAATAATGCCTTCGTTAGCGTCAAAACCGTCCATTTGAACTAAGAGTTGGTTAAGAGTTTGCTCTCTTTCATCGTTGCCACCGCCTAAGCCTGCGCCACGATGACGGCCAACGGCGTCAATTTCGTCAATAAACACTATACAAGGCATACTCTTTTTTGCCATAGCAAACAAATCTCTTACCCTACTTGCACCAACACCAACGAACATTTCAACAAAGTCTGAACCAGAAATTGAGAAGAACGGAACGTTTGCTTCGCCCGCAACGGCTTTTGCAAATAAAGTTTTACCCGTGCCCGGAGGGCCAACGAGCAATACACCCTTTGGAATTTTTGCGCCAAGTTCGCTAAACTTTTTAGGACTTTTTAAGAATTCAACAATTTCTTGAAGTTCTTGTTTTTCTTCTTCCGCACCGGCAACGTCACTAAACCTTACCTTAACGTTTTGGCTAACTCTTGCCTTAGTTTTGCCAAAATCCATAGCAGATTTATTTGAGCCGTTTATAGAGCGCATCATAATCATCATTACAATAAGCCCTAAACCAACAAGTAAAAGTGGCATTAAAAGTGATGACCAAAACGAGCCTGCGTTAGGGTCGGTAACGTCGTATTCAACGCCGTTTTTAATTAAAAAGTCAATAGCACCGTCGCCGTAAAACTCGCTTTCCACGCCACGACCGTAACTTGTTTTATACGCTTCAATATAAACGTCACCTTTTTTAACGTATCCTTTAAGGTTGTAACCGTCTAAAATTATTTTTACAATTTGCCCGTTATTTGCTTCGGGTTTAGTATATTGCAAATTGCCTTGTTCGGTAACCGTTACGCCAGCCTTTTCAAAAAACACCTTCGTTTCCACGTCTTTTACAAGCATTTGCGGTAAAAAGAAGAAAAGCGCTAAGCCGGCAACCAAAACAATTGCAATTATTGCAACCAAAAATTTTGAGTTACTCTTTTTCATTATTTAAGCCTCCTTAATTAAAGTAAATATGAAATATATATAAATATACTTAGTTTTTATATATTCTAACATAAGTTTATTAAAAACACAATAGATATTATGTGTAATTTACAAAATAAACACAAATTTTTGGAAATTTTCACAAAATTTTTCTTAAATGCCTAAATTTATGAGTAGGCGCATATTATTTTAAATAGCACTATTTTTAATAAACGAAAATAAAATTTAACTTTTATATTTTAGCGTACAAATAAAGCCTAAAATAAAAGTTAAACAGTTTAACGTAAACGCCAAAACAAATAAAAAACCAAAAAGTATAAATAAATTAAAAAACAGCATAACCCTATTTTGCTTTAAACGTTTATTTAGTTAAAACATAATAATAAAAATAACAAAATACAAAACCCACCCCTTGTAATTAGTTAAATTTGTAAAAGCAAAATAAAAGTTGGGGGCTAACTGTAAACGTTTTATAGTAAAAAATATAATTATGCGCTTAAATTACAACAACCTAAAAAACTCCTTTGCAACGATATTTTTTATATTTACTTTTTTGTGTTTAAAAAATCTTGTTTCACGTGAAACTTTTAACATTATAAAAAACCCAAAATGTTAGATAAAATCTGCGATTTTGAGTTTTTTGTTTTTTATATTTTTTATTTTTGCTTCTTTGTCCACTTTATTTTTGGGTAGTAAAAATCGCCCAAAAATCAATGTTTCACGTGAAACAATTTTTTGCAATAGTGCAAACGTTTTTAATTAACGCAACGTTTTTAATTAAATTTTAAGCGTCTTAAAAATTTTTACCTACGTCGTTATAATTATTTTAAACAAAGTTGTTTTTAAAATTTTTTAGCGCAAAAACAAAACAACTTTTATTATTTTTGCTTTATTTTTTAAAAGCGCATATATTTAATATTTTGCGCTATACGTTTAAACTTTCAATAATACCTTTACTAATAACGTTTGTTAAATTTTCTATAAAACTTACGCTAACGCCGTCTAATATATTTTTATTAAACTCTTCCTTTTCACCTATAATGGCAATAATTGAAACGTCGCCAAACTTGTTTAAATCTTTGTTAACGCCAAGCCCCGGTTTAATGCCGTCGTCAAACACTTTAATTAGTCCTATATCGTTTTTATTGCCAACGGCGGCGTCAATTGCTATTATTTGCGACTTTGGGTGTAAACGTTTAATGTTATTATACACAACGTCGGCTTCTTTTGCCGTTACGGTGGCGTTTAAAGTTCCGTATATAAAACACTTGCCGTTTAAATTATTAAGTAAATTATAGCCGATTTTTGGCCCTAAACTGTCGCCAACGGATAAGTCTGAGCCAAAACAAACGAAAACGGGAAAATTTCCGTTAAAAAATCGTTTTAAACAGCAACTTAATGGGTAAAATTCTAAATAGTTTGTACTATTAAACACGTATTTTATCATATAAAAATTATTAACGAAATTTTTTAGTTTTAAACGTGATGTTTAATTTAAAATTTTATGGTTTATAATTGTCAACCCGTATTGACAATAAATTTAAATTATGATATAATTTTTATAGTATATTGCTTGTCTTATTTGGAATATAATAAGAAAAAGGAGAATTATGGTAAATTTACTTGCGATACCTGCTTCGTTTTTAATAGGTGGCATAAACGTTGCACTAGTTGATATAATTGCTTTAATAATTTTAGTAATTGCTTTGTTCGTTGGCTTGGCTCGCGGTTTCTTAAAACAAGTACTTTCTATGCTTGGTTTAGTTGCGGGAATAGTTTTAGCGGTTATTTTTTGCGACGAACTCGTTGTTTTTGTTAGTGAAAAGATACCTGCACTTCCAACCGCGATAGAGGGCGCAATTGCTAAATCTAATATGTTTAAAGATTTAACGGGCTCGTTTACAAATAAAGAAGAGGTATTGCTTTCGCTTCAAAACTCGCAAATTCCTGCGTTCTTACACGAAACAATTGCAACCGCTATTGTAAACTCTGGTTTTGAATTAGAAATTATAAAAGTTTTAACCACTTGGGCGCTTTACGTAATAGTGTTCGTTGTAACGGTTATAGTTTCTCTTATCGTATTTGCTATCGTTAAAAAGATTTTATACGGTTTAACAAAAATTAAACTTATCGGCTTTATTGATAAAATACTTGGTATGGTGTTCTCAATAGCCATAGCGCTTGTAAATATGATTATTATTGTAACTATTATTTCGCTTATAACAAATCTTAACGTATATCTTCAACCAGAAGGCGTAACTTGCTACTTTAACGAAGTTATGACAAAGGCGCTTGAACTTCCGTTTATACAAAAATTGTTAAGCGGAGCAATTTAAAATAAAAAAATCGGCTAACCAAAAGGTTAGCCTTTTTTTTATTAAAAAAGTAGGGTTTTTACGGGAATTATTAATAATTTTATTGTTTAAACAAACAAAAAGACTTGGCTATAAAAGCCAAGTCTTTTATCTTTTAATCATTTTTTAAACTGTTTCCTAAATAAGTTCCAAAACCGCTTGTTTTTTTAGTAGATTTAATCATTTCACTTTTAAAACCAGACGAACGGTTTTCTCTTTTTTTATCGCCGTGTCTTCCGTTTTTTTGCTTAGAATAATCTTTTTTATTAGGTTTTGCGTTATCTGGAATAATAACGACGTATCTATTAGGTTCAACGCCTTGCGATTCCGTTTTTACACCTTCAAAATCAGTTAAAGTTGAGTGAATAATTCTTCTTTCAAAAGGGTTCATAGGCTCTAAAGAAACTACTCTTTCGCTCTTTATTGCTTTTCTAGCAAGTCTTTTTGCTAAATTTTGTAACGTTTCTTCGCGTTTTTGCCTATAATTTTCACAGTCTACAACAACTCTTTTATATTCTTCGTTGCCTATGTTTGCTACTGCACCTGCAAGAGTTTGAAGCGCGTCTAACGTTTCGCCACGATATCCTATAAGTTGAGAAGAAGCGGTAGTTATAACGTTTATTATAATTTTATCGTCAACTTCCGTATATTCTGCTTGAGCAGGAACTTTTAATAAATCAAATAAACCGTCTAAAAACTCAACGGAACGCTTTGCATCGTCACTTTTAAGTTCTACTGATATTTTTGCTTTTTTTCCGCCAATACCTAAAATACCTTTTGTGCCTTCGTCAATAATTTTAAATATAATATCGTTTTCGGTAACGTTAAGGTCTTTTAAGGCGTTTTCAACAGCCAAATTTACTGTTTTACCTTCATAAATTTTCATTATTTTTCCTCTTTATTTCTTTTAAGATGTCCATATCTTTTTTGATATTCTAATTCTTGTTCTTTTTCAACTTGTTTAACGAATTTCTTTTCAACAATTTTATTTATAAGAACGGTAGAAACTGTACTAAATAACGTGCTTACAATTAAATAAAGTGAGAACGACGCAGAATACATAAACGAGAAAACACCAAACATAATAGGCATCATCCAAGTCATCATTTTTGTTGTTTGAGCGGCTTGACCGTTTGCACCGTCTACCGTTTGAAGTTCCATTTGCGCCTTTTGCGACTTATTCATAATAAGTTGAGAAAGAAGCATTGAAGCAATAGAAATTACAACCAAAATCATATATCCGTTTGGTTTATTCATTTGTTCTTGTATATATTCGTCACCAAATATATCATTATAAGCGTTTACGTCTTTAATAGAAGATTCAATTTTTGTTGTTGAACAACCTTTACTATAATTAAATACGCTATTTATATAAGTTGTTTCGTCAATAAAAGCCTTTTTCCAAGGTAAATCTTCAATCCAAATGTTTTTAACCCATAAAAACGAACTTTTTTTAGAAATTTCTTTATACGTTTCCGCTGCTGCTTTTTGTGCATGTTTTTTAACCTTTTCAATAAATTCTTCTTCGGTTAAATCGTATTTATAAATAATATTGTTTCCAAATTTATTTTGAGTATTATTAAAAAACTCTTGTTTTTGTTCTTTTGTTGTATATTCGTTAAGTAAATTATTTAAATCTACTTCGTTTTCATTTTTAAAGCCGTATTCTTGAATAACAATATCGTCGTCATATCTAATGCTTTCACTATAAGAAATTGCCATTTGGTTAAACGTGTCAATTTTACAATAAGAAGAATATTGTTGGAAAGCCGAAATAACGATAATAAAGAAAACAAGTGTAAATATTGAAGGAAGACACGCCGCAAATTGAGAATAACCTTGTTTTTTATAAAAAGCCATCAATTTTTGGTTATATAATTCTTTATTGTTAGCGTATTGTTTTTGTAATCTTTCAAGTTCAGGGCGCATTTTTTCCATTTTTAACGCGTTCTTTTTAGAAGCCGCCCTTGAATAAATATCGAAAGGTAAAGGTATAATTTTTAAAATTAAAGAAAATAATAAAATACCTACGGCAATTAAACCACCAAAGGAAAAGAATTCTATTACGTCTGCAACTATTTTAGTCATTCCACTAATAGGAACGTTTTGAAGGTTACCGTCGTATATAACGGCTGTACCTAATAAATTAAAAATATTCATAATATTCCTTGTTTATAATAACCATTTTTTTTGCGAAAAACTATCCGGCACGGGGTCAAAACCACCTTTATTTAACGAATTACACCTAAGTAAACGCCAAATAACTAAAAATATGGCAACTATACAATTTCTTTTTTTAAATGCTTCTAAGGCATAAGAAGAACAAGTTGGCGTAAAAATACAACTTGTTCTAAAAAAATAAGTTAAATATTTTTTATAAAATAAAATCATTTTAATAAAAATATTTTTAATCATCTATTATACTACCTTTTTTTAAAGCATATAAATAATCTTTTTTTAAATTATCAAAAATATAATTATCACTTACTTTAGGCAACACAATAATATAATAATTATCTTTAATAATATCTAAAGATTGTCTTATTATTGACCTTAATATTCTTTTTATTCTATTTCTTAAAACTGCTTTTCCGTGTTTTTTACTTAAACTTATTCCAAATTTAAAATTATTATTTTTTAAATAAATTAAAGTAAGCGAATTTGTATAAATTCGCTTTCCTTTACTAAAAACAAGGTCAAAATCTTTTTGTTTTTTAAGTCTTATTTCCACTTTTTGCTTATGCAGAAAGTTTATGACGGCCTTTTGCTCTTCTTCTTTTAAGCACGTTTCTTCCGTTTTTTGTTGCCATTCTTTTTCTAAAACCGTGAACTTTGCTTCTTTGTCTTTTTTTAGGTTGGTACGTTCTTTTCATAGTAAATTTCTCCTAATTTCTAATTTTGCTAATGTATTATACTTTTTATTTTTATTTTTGTCAACTTTTTATACGTTTATTCTTAATGGTAAAATAAGATATAAATAATCATCACCGTAATTTGGTTTAATAACGCAAGGGTTAATTTTAGTATTAAAATATAAATTTATAAATTCATCTTCAATAACTTTAATACAGTCAGTTAAAAATTTAGAATTAAATGCAATACTTAAATCTTTACCTTCTAAGTTAATAACAACGTTTTCACTCATTTTACCAACTTCACTACTTGCGGAAATTGTCATATAATTTTCTTTAACGTCAATTTTAACAATTTTTTTAACGTCGGTTGCAACAACTGACGCTCTATCAATAGCAGATAAAAGTTGATTTTTATTAACTCTTACAGTTGAAACAAAATTATCTTTAATTATATTTTTATAATCAATATAATCGCCTTCTAAAAGCCTTGAAATTAAAACAGTTCCGTCTACTTCTATCATTAAAACGTTCTTTTGAACAATTACCGTTAATAATTCGTTTTCACTTTCAATAATTCTTAAAATTTCGTTTAACGTGCGTGAAGAAACAATAATTTTAAAGTCACCCGTTGAAGTTTCAATTTTCTTTCTATAAATTGCAAGCCTAAACCCGTCAAGCGCAACGGAAGAAATTTTATCTTCTTCTATTTCAAGTAAACAACCTTTTAAAAGCGGTCTTGCTTCGTCTTGCGAGCAAGCAAAAATTGTTTTTGAAATAAGTTCTTTAAAATCTTTTTGTTTAATTGTAAAAGACTTTTCTCTAATTTCTTTATTTATAATAGGGAATTCTTCAACGTTTAAAGTTTGAATATAACCTTCGGAAGAAGAATAAGAAATTTTTAATTGATTTTCTTCAAGTGAAAGTTCAATTTCGTCTTCATCTTCAAGCCTTTTAATAAATTCCGCAAAAAGTTTACCAGGAACAACCGTTTCACCTTCAATAAAGGTTGTTGCTTTAATAGTTTTTTCAATAGAAATTTCAGTATCTGTTGCGGTTAAAATAAGTTCATCACCTTTTATAGATAATTTAATACCTTCAAGTATAGGATTAGTTGTTTTATTAGAAATTGCTTTAACAACTTTTAAAACTGCATCCGAAAGGTCAAGGCCGTTCACTATAACTTTCATATAAATCTCCTTAATTTTTTATAGTAATAATAGTAGTAAGTAACGTTGATATGTTAATAAATAATAAAATTTTAAGTTTTATCTAAAAAAATTATTAATATAAAGAATTGATAAATAAAGTTGAAAACTTTTTTAAAATGTTTAAAAGTAAACTTTGTAAATAATTATATACTAAATATATTATATATAATAAATAATAAAAAAGCAATAAAAAAATGGAAAATTTAAAAAAATTAAGTTATCAATAAAAAAATAGTTTAAAAGGTGGAAAAAAACAAAAAAATATGATAAAATACTTTTATGTTTGATATTATTAAAAAAGATTTTTTATTAACAGAAGAACAATTAAATGATTTTAAAATTTTTTATTCATTACTTTTAGAGTGGAACGAAAAATTTAATTTAACGTCAATTTTAAATGAAAAAGACGTTGAAATTAAGCATTTTTACGATAGTTTAAAAGGTTTTTCACATTTTAAAGAAAACGCAAAAGTTGTTGAAATAGGTAGTGGTGGAGGTTTTCCATCAATTCCACTTATGATTTTAAGGCGCGATTTAGAGTTTACTTTAATTGAAAGCGTTAATAAAAAGTGTATTTTTTTAAACGAAGTTATAAAAAAACTTAAATTAAATGCAAAAGTATTAAATATTAGGGCGGAAGACGGGGCAAAAAACGTTAATTTACGCGAAAAATTTGACCACGTTACCGCAAGAGCGGTAGCAAGGCTTAATACTTTATGTGAATATTGTATTCCTTTTATAAAAATAGGCGGAACTTTTATTGCTTATAAGGGAAGTGACGTTTTAGAAGAAGTAGAAGCACAAAACGCCGTTAAAAAACTTGGAGCAGCGCTTTATAAAAAAGAAAGTTATCCACTTTTCAACAATGGTGAAAGAAACATCTACGTTTATAAAAAAATTGAAAAAACTGACGCTAAATATCCGCGTGGAAACGGCAAAGAAAGGAAAAATCCATTATAATGAATTATTTTGAAGAAAGTAAAACGTGCTGTTTTACAGGACATAGAATATTAAAAAAAGACTTTTTAATTGACCAAACAAGGCAAGAAGTTTTATCTTTAATAAATAAAAAATACACCACTTTTTTAGTAGGAATGGCGCAAGGATACGATATTGAATGCTTAAAACTACTTTTAGAGTTAAAAAAAGAGCATTTTTTAGAAATTATTGCGTGTATTCCTTGTAAAAACCAAGCGGAAAAATTATCAAAAAAAGAAAGGGAAGAATATTTTTTACTTTTAGATAAAGTTGACCAAAAAATATACCTTGAAGAAAGTTATAAAATAGGTTGTATGCAAAAAAGAAACAGGTTTATGGTTGATAACTCATCAACAGTAATTGTTTATAAGTATGTTGATAAAGGGGGTACGTTTTACACCGAAACTTACGCAAAAAAGAAAAATAAAAATATAATTTACGTTTAAAAAAAGCACCTTAACGGTGCTTTTTTATTTATCTTTTTTATCTTCTTTTTTAAAAACGTGATATTTAAATATAGAAATTATATTTGCGCTAAGTTCAAAAACGTAAGAAAGAGTTACGAATATTGCCGCGCTTGTTAAAGCGTTAAATAGTATTGATAAAGCCGTTGGAAAAAGCATAGTAAATCGAACTATTTTTAAATTTCTTATTCTAAAAATAAAAGAGTATAAACAAAGTGCAATTAAACATAAAACGTCAAGAGGTTGAGCCGTTTTTAATATTTTAAAATTTATAATAAAATACGAAGCAAGCGTAAGTAGAGAAAAAATAAACGACCAGTAAATAGGGGCGTGTTTTCCTTTATTTTCAAAAAAGAAAAACGTTAGCGACCTAAAAAGCCCAACCAACAAACCTATCATTGCAAAAAACTGTACGCTAAAAAAGTAAGAAATTATCAAAAAAAGAATACCAAGTGCTTGAAATAAAAGGTAAAATTGCTTTTTTTTAACAAAATATGAAATTACAACGAAAGTCATTGCAATAAAACCTGCTATTAACGAAAGAACTTTATTATCCATAAAAATTTCCTAATAGTATAAAAAACGTTTATTATTTTTTTAAGGTTTTATTTAAATCAACAAGCAAGTTGTATAAATCGCTCGTGTTCCAAGCCGCCATACCGTCTTGAAGATAGTTGAAACATTCCATAACCGTTTTACAAGTTCTTCTTGGGAAAACAACGAGAGTTAAACCCATAAAAGTAAAGTTAAATTTAGAATATTTTTTTCTTATCATTTCCATTCCGTCTTTAGAAAAAGATAAATCTAAATCGTAAACGAAAATTCTAAACATACATTCTTTATCTTTTTTGTTATAAGAAAAGTTGAATTCTAACCTTAAACCGTCGCACTTAGTTTTAATTGCAAAACCGCATTTTTCTTTTTCACAGTAGTTATAAGGGCTAATAACGTAGTTATCGCTATTTCTTACCGATTTTTCAGGAATACCTTTCGTATTCCACCAAAGCATTTTTGTTTTTACCTTATTGTAAACGTCTTCCGTTTTAACGGGATTAAAAAGATTTTTAAGAAAAAAACACATATTAAACTCCTTTAATTATAAATTATTAAGAGCGTTTGTTAAACGGTTAACACACTCTTCTTTTCCTAAAATTTCTGCAATTTCCGTTGCACCGCCAGGCGTAACGAGCATACCCGTAAGCGCAATTCTTAAAATCCAAAAAAGTTGTTTTGACTTTATTTCAAGTTCGCTTGCAACAAGCGACAAGTTTTCAAATAGCGAAGAATTTGAAAAATCGTTAATTTCTTTTAACTTTTCAATACATTTAGGCAATACTATTTTTGCAAGTTCTGCGCTCGTTTTTTGTTTTTGGTTTTCATAAAGCGCGTTGTCAATAGGTAAAGGATTAGCAATAAAGTCAACCTTTTCAGGAATTTCGCTTAAAATTTCCACGCGCGTTTTTATAAGTTTTGCAATTTTTTGAATATCGTATTTACCGTAAACGGCACTTTTTTCAAAAAACGGCGTTGCAACGCTTAAAAACTCTTCGTCGCTCATTTCTTTTAAATATTCGCCGTTTAACCAGCGAAGTTTAACGTCGTCAAAAATAGAAGGCGATTTTGAAATGCCGGAAAGGTCAAAAAGTTCAACCATTTCGCTAAGCGTCATTTTTTCTTGGTTGTTTTTAGGACAC
Source organism: Christensenellaceae bacterium (assembly GCA_045637905.1). Lineage (GTDB taxonomy): Bacteria > Bacillota > Clostridia > Christensenellales > Borkfalkiaceae > HGM11412. The sequence goes on from JAZUAJ010000009.1 coordinate 41,739, forward strand.
CAACCTAAAAGGGCAACGTAGTTAATAATTGCCTTTTTTAAGTAGCCTTTGTTAATAAAATCGTCAAAGTTAGCGTCGCCGTAGCGCTTAGAAAGTTTGCGCGTAGCATCTTTCATAATGGTAGGAAGGTGAATATAAACGGGTCTTTCCCAACCAAAAGCATCGTACATTAAATTGTATTTTGGCGTAGAAGATAAGTATTCCGTACCCCTTATAACGTGAGTTATGCCCATTAAATGGTCGTCAATAACGTTGGCAAAGTTATAAGTTGGCATACCGTCACTCTTAATTAAAACGTTGTCTTCAAGGTCGCTGTAATCAACTTCAATAGTGCCGTAAATAAGGTCTTCGTAACTGCTTGTGCCTTCCGTTGGAATATTTTGCCTTATAACGTAAGGTTCGCCGTTTGCAATTTTGCGTTCAACTTCTTCTTTTGAAAGTTTTAGGCAAAGTTTATCGTATTTTCTGTTCCCGTTTTCGTCGGTAAGAGTTTCAAGCCTTTCTTTTGAGCAAAAACAGTAGTACGCTCCGCCAAGTTCAATAAGTTTTTTAGCGTATTTTGCGTAAATTTCTTTTCTTTCGCTTTGAACGTAAGGGCCGTAGTTACCGCCAACGTCTGGACCTTCGTCATACTTTAAGCCAGATTCGTTAAGCGAAGAATATATAACTTCAAGTGCGCCTTCAACGAAACGCTCTTTGTCGGTATCTTCAATTCTTAAAACAAAGTCGCCCCCGTTGTGTTTAGCGTAAAGGTATGCGTAAAGAGCCGTTCTTAAACCGCCAAGGTGCATAAAGCCCGTAGGGCTTGGCGCAAATCTCGTTTTTACTTTTGCCATAATTTATCTCCTATTAAAACGATAGTTTATCGTTCATTTCTTTTTTAATTTGTTGAAGTTTATTGTCGTAAAAATAACTGTAAATTTCTTTTTTGCCAACTATTAAATGGTCGTAAAAACTTACTTTGTGTAAAAGCAAGAGCGCGTAAATTTTCTTAGTTACGTCATCGTCTTGCTTAGACGGGTAAGGAAAGTCGGCAAAATGGTTGTGCGCAATTATAACCGCGCTCGGCTTATTTGCAATTAAGCCTTTTGTAAGTTCGTTAAAGTCAATTGTTACGCTATTTTCTTTGTTAGAGTCAATTTTGCTATAACCCGTAATTTTGTTTTTAGAGTTAAGAAAAATCATATAAAAAACTTCGTGGTCGTAACCGTCGAACAAAGACGTAATTTGTTCTTTTGCATCACTAATATTTAAAAGCGCCTTTTTATCTATTTTCTTTTCAACAGCCACGCGTGAAATATAGCCGATAAGCGATAAAAAGCACGCCGTTTTTTCACCAACGCCGTCAATGGTAGAAAGCATTTCTTGGTCGGCGCTTAAAACTCCGTTAAGCGAAGAAAAACGGTTTATAAGTTTATGCGCAAGTTCATTCGTGTCTTTACGGGGAATAGAGTAGCCAAGTAAAAGTTCTAAAAGGTCGTGGTCTTTAAAACTTTCTTTACCCGCCATAAACTTTTCACGCAGGCGCGCTCTATGCCCTTCGTGCAAATTTTCTTTAGTTTCTTTTTCTTTCATAGCATTATTATAACATATTTTTTAAAAAAATCTATTATTTATATAGAGTTTTTAATAAATTTAGTATATAATAGAGTTTATGAAATTATTTAACAGCGAATATTTAAACAACTCAATAAAAACTTTGGAAAAATGGCTTAAAATTAAAAGTGTTAAAGCGCGCAAAAGTGGCGACGCGCCTTTTGGTAAAAATTTAAAAGAAATGCTTTTAACCGCTCTTAGCGACGCGCAAAATTTAGGCTTTGAAACGGTAAACTATTCTAACTTTATAGGCGAAGTGGTTTATGGAAGCGGTAGCGATATTGGCGGGTTAGCAATTTTATGCCACTTAGACGTTGTTCCCGAAGGCGACGAGCAAAAATGGCACGTTCCGCCGTATAGTTTAACGGTAAAAGACGGCAAACTTTACGGCCGTGGCGTTTTAGACGATAAGGGTAGTGCCGTTTTATGTTTATACGCCTTAAAGGAATTAAAAGATAGCGGTTTTATACCTAACCGAAAAATTAAACTTATTTTTGGTTGCGATGAAGAAAGCGGTTGGGGTTGCATAAATCATTATAAAAAGGTTGCCGTTATGCCAAAAGAAGGCTTTTCGCCAGACGGCGATTTTCCCGTTATTTACGCCGAAAAGGGCATTTTGCATATAGAGTATGAGTTTGAAAAAAGCGACGACGTTTTAAACGTTGTTGGTGGCGACAGAATAAATATGGTTTGCGACAAGGTTTTGTTAAAACTAAAAAACCAGCAAGACCTAATTTTTGAAGGAAGAACGGCTCACGGCTCTACTCCCGAAAAAGGCGACAACGCCATTAAAAAGGCCCTTTCGTTTTTGGCGCAAAAAGGCTTGTTTAGTTTAGAAGTTTTTAACTTTTTATTTAATAACGAAGAACTTTTTTCTTCTCTTAGCGACGAAACCGGTGCTTTAACCTTTTCGCCAAATATGATAAGCGTTAAAAACGGCAAAATTTGCATAAAAGTAGATTGCCGTTACCCTGCAACTTTAAGTAGTGCAAAAGTTAAAAAAGTTCTAAGAAAAGTTGGCAAATTTAAGGTAATTTCACACAAAGCACCGCTCTATAATAATAAAGAAAGTAAAATAGTTAAAACCTTGCTTTCTACTTATAACGAATTTGCTAAAAAAAGCGAAAAACCTATTGCAATAGGCGGTGGAACTTACGCGCGCGCTCTTGAAAACGGCGTGGCGTTTGGCCCAAGTAGCGTAGAAGATAGCGTTTGCCACAACCCTAACGAATTTATATCGGTAGAAAGGTACGAACAATGCTACCAAATTTACAAAAACGCAATAATAAATTTGTGTAAATAAAATGCTAAGAAAAAATTTATTACAAAGAAAAGGTGCGCGATTGCCGAGTCCCTACAAGGGATTCGGCAACTAAATAAATCCGCAAGCGGATTTGTTATATCCGTCTAACAACGGGTGATATCGCCTACGGCGGTGAAATTTGCCTAACGGCAAGTTGTGGATTTGTTTAATATAACTTTGGCGTAGCCAAAATAAAACTGCTTACGCAGTTGGCGTTTGCTTTGGGCGTTTATTTTTTAACGATATGCACGGAAAATAGAAAAAACGTATTGTGCAAAATCGTAGGGTGCGACGTACTCGACGCACCGCAAAAAATAGAAATGTTTTCATACGGAATTATTGCAAAAACAAAAATCGAAAATTTAAGCACCTATTATAAAAACGTAAGCATTGAAAGTTACGTTATTATGCCAAATCACCTACATATTTTATTAAGGGTTTACGAAAAAGACGGGTCGTCAAGTATGTCGACCCCTACAAGTAGGCAACACGCAACAGTTCCTAAAATAGTTTCTGCGTTTAAGCGTGCTTGCAATAAAGAATATGGACAAAACATATGGCAACGTTCTTTTTACGACCACGTTATTAGAAACGAAAAAGATTATAATGAACACTTGCAATATATTCAAAACAACCCAAAATCTTGGGTGCTTGACGAATTGTTTAAAGAAGAATAAAAAAAGAGCGGAACTACCGCTCTTTTAATTTTTAATCTTTTACAAACTCCACAACGTCTTCAATATTACAATCTAAAAAAGAACAAATTTTATCAAGAGTTTTCATTTCTATATTTTCATTTGCTTTTAAACGGCGCACGGTTTTGCTGTCTATACCGCATTCTTCCCTAAGCCTATAAGTAGAAACGCCTTTTTCGTTCATAGTTTTAAACAATCTATCAAATTTAAACATTTTATACCCACTAACTCACAAATCCGTAAGGATTTATTTAGTTGCCGAATCCCTTATAGGGACTCGGCTTTCCGCTCTTTTAATTTTTAAATTATTATCTAACCCAAGTAGGAACTTCTATATTTTCGTTAAGTGGTTTAAGTTCTTTTTCGGTGTTTGATTTAAACGCTCTTGCAGGGTTGCCCGTTTCGTAAACGCCCCTATATTTATAAGCGTAAGTGCCGTCTTCAAAAATTTTAATATATGACGCGTTATCGTAGTCTTCACGGAACTTTTTGTCGCTATACTTTCTTGTTAATTTGTAAGCGTTGTCTGCCGAATAAAGTCTAAAACCCTTATTTTTAGAAGATGAATCTAAACTGTAAAGCGCGTCTATAAACGAACCCTTATTTAAGTCGTGTAAACAGTAGATAAAAGGATTATCTAACGTTGAAACAACGTCATCGCCATAAATAGCCATTGTGTAGCCTATAATAGTTTCAAAATAACCGCCTTGTGTTAATTCGTAGTCAAACGCACAAGACATTTCGTCATCGTATCTACTGCCCGAAAGGTAAATATCTTCTTCTTCAATTTTATCGTGCATTTCTTCAAAAGTTGCGCTGTACGTGTTGTTGCCAAGAAGCAAATAAACGGTATAATCGCTAAACATAATGCCGTCGCCCGTTTTAACAATGCAGTATTTTAAATCAAGGTCTCTGCCATAATTGCCGTCTTCTTGCTCGTAAAAACTCTTTAATTCCATATAAGCGTAAGCCTCGCCAAGTTCCGCTTCGCCGTTTACTTTCATTAAAAGGTCGTATTTAGTGGTGTAGTTGTAAATTTTAGAATTGTACTCGTATTTATAAGTTGAAACGTATTTAGAGTAAGAATCATTATTAAGAACTCTACTTTTTATATCTCTACTAATTGTTTCGGTGTTTTGCGTGGTAATTTCCGTGCTTTTGTATGATGCGGAATAGTCCCCGTCGCCACCAAAGCAAGCAGTTAAAGAAAGGGAGGATACTAAAACTAATACAAAAGTAGTAATTAAACGAATAAATTTTTTCATAAAAATCTCCTTTATTTTATAAATAATTTTCTACCGATAAATATTTTTCTCCCCCGTCGGGAAGTAATACTACCAAAACTTTGTTTTTGTTTTCTTTTTGTTTAGCAATTTCTATTGCCGTATGTAATGCCGAGCCCGAAGAAATGCCTACTAAAATACCTTCCGTTCTTGCTAAATTTCTACCCGCGTTAAAAGCATCTTCTTCCGTGCAAGTAAACACCTTATCAATAAGTGAAAGGTCTAAAATTTCAGGAATAAACCCTGCGCCAATTCCTTGTAAACCGTGCGCGCCTGCATACCCTTTCGTAATAATAGGGCTACCGCTTGGCTCAACGCCGTAAACTTTTACGCTTGGCTTTTTTTCTTTTAAATATTTGCCAGCGCCCGTAATAGTTCCGCCCGTGCCTATGCCCGCAACGAAAATATCAACCAAACCGTCGGTATCTTCAAAAATTTCAACGCCCGTAGTGTAGTAGTGGGCAAGCGGATTGTTTGGATTTGTAAATTGACTTGCAAGTATAGAGTTAGGCGTGTTTTCTTTTATTTCTTTTGCCTTTTCTATTGCGCCTTGCATACCAAGAGCCCCGTCGGTTAAAACGACGGTTGCGCCGTAAGCCCTAATAAGTTTAACGCGTTCTTCACTCATAGACGACGGCATAACGATAATTGCGTTATAACCGCGCGTTGCCGAAATAAGCGCCAAACCTATTCCCGTATTTCCCGAAGTTGGCTCTATAACCGTTGCGCCCTTTTTTAAAAGCCCTTCTTTTTCGGCACAGTCGATTAAAAATTTTGCAATTCTGTCTTTACACGAGCCTGCGGGGTTAAAACTTTCAAGTTTTGCGTAAACGGCACACTTTAAGCCGTATTGCTTTTCAATTTTATTAAGCCTTACAAGTGGAGTGTTGCCTATTAAGTTTTCAATGGAATTATAAACTTTCATAAAAAACCACCTTTTATAATATTTTAGCATAAAAACAATAAAATGTTTAGTTTTTTTAGCGATTATTATAAAAATTTATTTTACACTTAACTTTTACGCAAAAACCGCACTAAATATTGACAAAGCGTTAGTTTTAGTTTAAACTAATGTTAAGGAGTTTTATTATGAAAGTAATACTATTAAAAGACGTTAAAAACGTAGGCAAAGCAAATGAAATTAAAGAAGTGAGCGACGGTTACGCAAGAAACTGCCTAATAAAGCAAGGGCTTGCCGAAGAAGCAACCGCCGTAAAAATAAATAGCCTTAACATTAAAAAAGGCGCGCAAGACTATCACAAGCGTGAAGAAATTAAAGCGCTTACGGAAGAAGCAAAAAAACTCAACGGTAAAACGGTAGTTATAAAAGTTAAGAGTGGCGATAACGGCAAAATGTTCGGCTCGGTAACGAGCAAAGAAATTGCAGACGCTATTAGCGAACTTGGCTTTAACGTAGATAAAAAGAAAATTTTGTTAAAAGACTCAATCAAAACGTTTGGCGTTCACTCGGTTGACGTTAAGTTTTTACCTGACGTTATAGCAAAAATAAAAGTTAGCGTTGAAAACGCTTAAAAAAAGCCGTAAAATACGGCTTTTTGTCATTTTACGGCAAATATTGTAAATATACATAATAGAACGCAACTTAACATTGACAAACGGCGCGTAAATTAGTATAATGATATTACGAATTTTCATTTTTTAGTATAACTAAAAAACAATTGTAAATAAACGGTTTGCCACTTTCGCTTGTGGCAAGGAGCAAGTATGGGTAATTTTACAAGAAGAGCAATAGCCTTTGTTTTAGGTATGGTGGTTGGCATAGTAACGCTATTTGGCGGTATGGCAGGCGCAATGTATTGGGCGTTTAAAAACCTTTCCTTATCAAAAATAGGCGTTATGCAAGAAGACGAATCGGGGCTTAAAGACGCAACTATTGAAGATTTAGTTGCCCTTATAGTTATGGCTCAAGCCGACCCCGAGTCTTTCACCGTGCAAAAACTTGAAGAGCAAGGCATAGACCTTATTAAACTTTTACAAGGCGCGGGTGTAGACCTTTCAAAGGCGGACGAAATCGACTATAACACTATAAAAGATATAAGCCCGATTTTACTATTTTCAAAAAACGGCTTAAACGAAATTAGTTTTTCAACGGTGTTTGCGCTTTTACCAAAAGGGGAAGACGGTGTGTATCCCGTATTTTCCGCTGGCGCGCGCAATATGTTGCGCGGTTACTCGCTCGGCTATTTGCTTGCAAACGACGAAACTACCGGTCAAATGCGCTTGTTTAGCGAAATTAGCGGTTTAAAAATCGGCTCGTTATTTCCTAAAACGTTTACCGAGTCTTATAGCGAAGAAAAGTGCGAGTACGTTTACACGGCGGAAAACTCCGCGCTCGAAAAACTCGGCAACCTTAAACTTTCGCTTATTACAAACAACGTTTCGGGCGATAGTGAATTCGATATCGGCTACGAGTTGAACGAAGGCGAACTTAAAGATATTGGCTCAACTTATTTAGTCGACTTTTTAGCCGACCTTATTTCGGGTGGCGATGAAGAAGCAAGAAGCGAAACCGTTAAAACCTTATCATTATTCGACGGTGTTTTAGTAAAAGAACTCTTTAAGTTTAACGACGACGGCGACGTTTACGAATTTAACGCCGAAGTATTGCTTGCAGGCTTCTCTATCGGCAAATTTATGGGCTATACAAAGTGTACGGAAAGCGAAACTTGCCCTGTTCACGAAAACGTTTTAGAGTGTAACGGCGCGTGGTATGAAAAGTGCACGGAAAGCGAAACTTGCCCTGTTCACGGCGATAGCGGTTGCGCTGGCAAAGAAAACGAATATAAAGAATATGCAAGCGACACGGCCGAAGGCTTAATAACTAAAAACCTTATAGACATTTCTATCGAAGATTTATTCGCCGGCGGTTTAGAAGTAATTTCGTTTGTAAAAGATATTTATTTAGGCCACTCTCTCGGCTACAAAATTGCTTCAAGTGAAGACGGAATTACTATTCCAAGCGATTATTGCGACAAGTCTTGTGCGTTAAGCGTAGACCACGAGCACGAATATTATTGGGTAAACGACGCGGACGAATTCGTTGGCACGCTTTATAACGATTTTGCTAATATTTCCCTTGAAAGCGCAATGTCGGGCGGAATTAACCTTGAAGGCATTATTGAAGGCTCTTGCCTTGGCGAACTTTTAGGAAAGTATAAAAAAGACGGCGTTTGGTACGACGATAGCGCTTGCACAATTCCTACCGCTAATGAAACGGCAATGGAAAAAATATTGCTTTCTCTTTATGATAAAACGATGACGGATATCACAAGTGACGACGGTATTGATTTAGGCGAACTGCTTGCAGGCATCAAGATGGGCGAACTTATGGGCTACACTATCGGCGAAAAAGACGGATTTTGTAATGCCGATTGCCCCGAAGACCATGACCACAACTACTATTGGTTAGACGGCACCACCGCGCTTGAACTTTCAAGCCTTAATAGAGAACTTTATAATTTAGACGTTAGCGAACTTATTTTAGGCAATATTAAAATAGACGAAACGTTTAACGACCTTCCGCTTGGCGAATTACTCGGCAAGTATAAAGACGGCGACGTTTGGTACGACGACGCTAATTTTGAAACGAAGACTAAAAACGAGTCCGCTATGGACAAAATTATGCTCGTTATCTACAACAAGACCATTGACGATTTTAAAACGGGCACTCTTGAACTTAACGAGTTGCTTGACGGCATAAAACTCGGCGAACTTATGGGCTACACCATAGGCGAAAAAGACGGATATTGTAAAGCCGACTGTGCTATTGAAGAAGAAGGACATAAACACGAATACTACTGGCTTAAAGACGGTGGCGCGGTTACCCTTTCCGTTCTTAATAAAGAGTTATACGCCGTTGAAGTTGGCAAACTTATTGACGGCACAACGCAACTTGAAGACGTTTTAGACGACTTAACTCTTGGCGACCTTTTAGGTAAATACAAGAGCGGTGAAGATTGGTATGAAGACGCCGAGCACGAAGAACTTGTAAAGAACGAAACGGCAATGGATAAAATTATGCTTGCCATTTACGACAAGTCTATGAGCGACATTTCTAACGGCTCTCTCGTACTTAAAGACGTTGTTGCAGGTATTAAACTTGGCGAACTTATGGGCTATACCATAGGCGAAAAAGACGGATATTGTAAAGCCGACTGTGCTATTGAAGAAGAAGGGCACAAACATGTTTATTACTGGCTTAAAGACGGCGTAGAACAAAACTTTACAAAGTTTGATAAAACGCTTTACGAAACGGAAGTTTCAAGCCTTGTTGACGGAACCGATTTTAAAACTATTTTAGGTGGCCTTTACGTAGGCGAACTTATGGGCTATACGGGTAGCGTAGGCGCATGGTATGACGGCACAACGCCTGTAAGCAAGTTAAATTCCGTTATGGCAGACGTTAAACTTGAAGAAATTTTTGACGGCTCGTTTAACCTTAAATCAAAAGTAAACACCCTAACTCTTGGAGACGTTATAACTATTGACGAAGATGACCCTAAAATTTTACAAATGTTAGAAGGCTCTGAAATAAACGAGTTGTCGCAAAATATTAACAATATGTACCTTGGCGAAGTTATGGGCTATAAAAAATGCTCAAACGATGCAAGTTGTTTAGTTCACTTAGGTGGCGATGGTTGCACGGGCAAGTGGCATAGAGAAAACGGCACCGAAGTAGACGGGCTTAACGCAAAAATTGCCGGCTACACTTTTGAAACGTTTGCTTCAACAGGTTTTAACACAAACGACTTTACTCTTGGCGACGTTATTAAAGATGACAATGAATACAAAGAAAACGAAGAAGACGGAAAGTCTCCTATATTCTCTCTTTTAGACGTAGGTCATATCGACGGCTACGAAGATTTAGAAGGCTCAACCGTCGTTGAAAAGCGCAAAAATATTCCTATTAGCCAAGTTTCCGTTCGTATGAAAGCGGGCGTAACTAACGCAACGCTTGCACAGTTAATGAAATGTGGCGTTCTTGATTTATCAAGTGTTGAAGATAAACTTAACAGCAAACTTGGCGATACTTGGACTTCTTACACATTGCAAGAATTTATTACAACCGTAATAAATCTGATTTAATAATCTTTAATAAAATTAAACTCCCTTTACATTGGCAAAATACTATGCTAAAATGTAAAGGGAGATTTTTTATGGCTAAATATTATGAATTACCGCTTGAACTTTCTAAACAAATAGAAAGTGATATAAACAACGGGTTAAAAAGTAAATACGCGTGCTTAAACGAAAGCGCGGTTAGAAACGATAGTAGCCACGACCGTTCTACCGTTTTACGCCCGCCTTTTATTCGCGACGTTGATAAAATTTTAAACTGCCCCTTTTACAATAGGTATGCCGACAAAACGCAAGTTTTTTCCTTTTATAAAAACGACGATATTACAAGGCGCAGTTTGCACGTTCAATTAGTTTCAAGAATAGCGCGCACGCTCGGTAGGGCGTTAGGGCTTAACCTTGACCTTATTGAAGCAATTAGTTTAGGGCACGACCTTGGGCACACGCCGTTTGGACACGCTGGCGAAACTTATTTAGACGAGTTGTTTTTTGAAAAAACGGGCAAGCATTTTTATCATAACGTGCAGTCGGTTAGGGTGCTAACGCGCATTTTTAACTATAATATAACGCTACAAACGCTTGACGGAATACTCGGGCATAACGGCGAAATTGAAAGCGAAGTGTACACGCCTAAAACCCCTATAACTTTTAGCGAATTTTTTGAAAATATTGAAAGGGCAAAAGAAAGCAAAGAGTTTGCAAAAACGCTTTCGCCTTTTACACTTGAAGGATGCGTTGTTAGGGTGGCGGACATTATTGCCTATTTAGGTAAAGACAGGCAAGACGGCACTCGCACAAAAATTTATAGCGAAAACGACTTTGTATCAAGCACCATAGGCTCAATAAACGCAGAAATTGTAAACAATTTAACCGTAAATATAATAAAAAACAGTTACGGCAAAAACTGTTTAACGCTTGATAAAACATACTTTTTGGCGCTTCAACAAGCAAAAAGCGAAAACTATAAGTTATTATATAATAATGAAGATAGTAAGCCTATTTTTGAGCGAGAAATTAAGCCCGCGTTTAAAAAGTTGTACGAAAAACTTTATAGCGACCTTGTAAATAAGGAAAAAACTTCGCCGATATTTAAACACCATATAAACTATATAAACAAGTCTTATTACAAGCGCTTAGCGCCTTATGAGAGTGAAGAGCCAAACCAAATTGTAGTTGACTTTATTGCAAGTATGACCGACGATTATTTTATTGAAATATACAATCACTTGTTTAAAACCGAGCCTATAAAAATTGAATACAAAGGCTATTTTAACTAACAAAAAAGCACCGCTTTGTAGCGGTGCTTTTAAATTGTTAAATATTAGGCGGTCGAGTAGGGGGCGATATGCTTGACACCTTGCAAAAAGGGCGGATATGGAATCCGCCCCTACAAAGCAAATATTGTTTTGTAAGGGAGCATTTAATATGCTTTCGAAAGAAAAGAGCGAACTTAAAGTTCGCCCTTAAATTTTTTTAATTAAAATTTCCGTAAAATTCGTTTGACGTAACGTAATCTACGCCTTTTGCTATAAAGTTTGCAATATCTTGCTTATCGTCAACCGTCCAAACGCCAACTTCTAAACCGTTTTTGTGCGCCCTTTTAATATAGCCGGGAAATAAGTTTAAAACCGTTTTATTAAACGACAAGTTAATGCCGTTTTTAAGCGCGTAATCAATGTTAATAAAGTTAGGAAAACCTATTAAATATTGATACGGCACGCTATCGTTAATTTTTTTAGCGCGCTTAATTTGACCAAAGTCAAAGTCGATAACAACTGCCTTTTCAAGCGTGTAAACGGTGTTTACAATTTCAAAAATTTCTTCAATTTGCGCGTCGGTAAATTCAGTTTTAAACTCGATAATTGCAACTTTTTGCGATTCTTTGCAAATTTCCAAATATCTTTCAAACGTGCACATATACTCGGTATCTTTCGTAGCGCCTTTTAGCCTTTTTTCAAGCAACTCGGCGCGCGTAGAATTTTTAACTACCAACTCCGTGCCGTCTTCAAAAACTGCGGTATCGTCGTGATTGCAAACGTAAAAACCGTCGCTCGTAACTTTAACGTCAGTTTCAATGCCGTAAAAATCAAGGGTGGACGCTTCTAAATAAGACGCTTCCGTATTGTCAACGTTGGCGTTGCTATAACCCCTATGCGCAATATACTTTGTATCGTCGTTTGCGGAAGGGAAGTCCGCTTTTTTGCACGCAACCGCGCTTACACAAAGAGCAAAGCAAAGTGATAAAGTAAAAATTTTAAATAAACGTTTTTTCATATTTACCTACCGATAAAATTTATATCTATATAATAATATAAAAGCAAAAATTTTGCAAGCATTATAAAAGCCAAGGCTATTTTAGCACCTTGGCTCGTTTTTATTTATCAAGTTCGGTTAAGTGTTTTAAACTTTGCCTTTCAACAACAATTTCCGCCTTTTTATCGTTGACCATTACAACGGCAGGTTTAGTAAGCCTATTGTAGTTAGAACTCATAGAGTAGTTATACGCGCCCGTTGTTAAACAAGCAATAATATCACCGCGTTTTATTGTAGACGGCATATTTACGTTTTCTTGCAAAATATCACCGCTTTCACAGCACCTACCAACAACCGAGCAAAGCATATCGCACTCTTTATTCATATTATACGCGGGAAGTAAAGTGTATTTTGATTTGTAAAGAGCGTAGCGTGGGTTGTCCGTCATACCGCCGTCAACCGAAACGTAGTTTTTATAGCCCGTTATTCTTTTTACCGTGCCAACGGTGTAAAGGGTAATGCCTGCGTCGGCAACTATACTTCTGCCAGGCTCAAAGCAAATAAACGGCATTTCAATGTTTAACTTGGCAACTTTTTTTGTAATATACGTTGCAACGTCTTGTATGCTTTTGTAAATATCTAAATTTCCGTCGCCTAAAACGTATTTAACGCCAAAGCCACCGCCAAGGTCCAAAGTTTTTAGCGTATAGCCGTACTTGTTTTTAATAAGAGCAATAAAGTTAAGCATAACTTCGCTTGCCATTTTGTAAACTTCGCCGTCAAACACTTGTGAGCCAACGTGGCAATGAACGCCAACCAAATTTATACCGCTTAAAGAAAGTGCAAGTTTAACAATTTGTTCTGCTTGCCCCGTTTCTATTGCCGTGCCAAACTTAGAGTCAACCTTGCCCGTAGAAACTTCTTCGTAAGTGTGCGGGTCAATGCCCGGCGTTAAGCGAAGTAACACTTTTGACGTAACGCCACGCCTTGTTGAAATTTCGCTTATTGCCGTAAGTTCTTCTTCGTTATCAACAACGAAGTAGCCAACGCCGTTATCAAGCGCAAATTCAATATCTTCGTCCGTTTTATTGTTTGAGTGAAAATACGCCTTTTCCATAGGAAAGCCCGCAATTTTAGCCGTGTAAATTTCGCCTTGCGAAACAACGTCAATTCCCAAGCCTTCTTCTTTAACGATAGAATAAATTCTTTTAAAAGAAAGTGCTTTTGACGCGTACAAAACGCAAGCGTTACCGTTAAACGCCTTGTTTACGGCGTTAACGTATTCTTTACAGCGGTTGCGGATAAGTTCTTCGTCTAAAACGTAAAGCGGTGTTTTAAATTCTTGCGCCAAGTCCGTAGTGGAAACGCCCGCAAAGTTTAAAACGCCGTTTTTATCAACCGTTAAGTTGTTATAAAGTAAATTTTGATTTTCCATAGTTTTATAATAATTTTGAAATTACGTCTAAATAATCGCCGTCTAACAAGTCGATAGGTGCAACGTCAAACACCGTTTTACAGCCGTAATTTCCGTTTTTGTACATTTTGTAAACCGCACGCGCATAAGCAACTAAAACGCTTGCGGTAAACTGTGGGTTAGAGCCAAGTTTTAAACTGTATTCAATAACGCAACCGTTCTCTTCGTTTAAGCCCGTAGCGCCCGTTCTAATAACGCTACCGCCGTGTGGCATACCGCTATGATTTTTGTTAAGTTCTTCTTGCGTAATAAAATGAACGGTAGTGTCGTAATCGGCAAAGTAGTTAGGCATAGTTTTAATTTGCTCTTCAACCGCTTTTGAGTCCGCCCCGTCTTTTAAAACGACGTAACACTCGCGCGTGTGTTTTTGACGAGTTGAAAGAGTAGGGTTTTCGCCGTTTCTAACGCTTTCAACCGCGCTTTTTACGGGAACGGTATATTGCCTTGCGTCTTGAACGCCGTCAATTCTTCTAATTGCGTCGCTATGACCTTGGCTTATGCCTTTGCCCCAAAAAGTGTAATCGTTGCCATTTGGTAAAATAGCGTTAGAGTAAAGGCGTGCAAGTGAAAACATACCAGGGTCCCACCCTGCCGAAATTAAAGCAACGCGCTTATTCTCTTTTGCCACTTTATCAACCGCGGTAAAATGTGCGGGGATATTTTTGTGCGTATCAAAACTGTCTATTACGTTAAAGTTTTTAGAAAGTTCCGGCGTTAAAATAGGAAGGTCGGTTGCACTACCACCGCAAATAATTAAAACGTCAATTTTACTTGAAAAGTCTTTTAAACTGTCGGCACTATATACGGGAGCACCCGTTAAAGTTTTAATAGTGCTTGGGTCGCGCCTTGTAAAAACGCCAACTAAAATCATATCGCTTGCATTTTTAATGGCAACTTCAACGCCTTTACCTAAATTGCCGTAACCGTAAATTGCAATATTCATAAAAAAATTAGTCCTTTAATAAATCTTTCATACCGTAAAGCCCAGCGCCTTGTTTAATAAGGAAATCGCCCGCAACTATTGCGCCTTCGGCAAAGAGCGCGCGGTTATGCGCTTCGTGCTTTAAAGTAATGGTTTGGTTGTTTGTTGAAACTATAACTTGGTGTTCGCCAACAACGTTGCCCATACGAAGTGCGTGAATACCTATTTCGTTTGGTTGGCGCTTACTTGCACCGCTTCTGCCGTGAACGGCAAAAGAAGAAGGCAACACTTCTTTAATTCCTTCGTAAATCATAAGGGCAGTTCCGCTTGGCGCGTCAACCTTTCTATTGTGGTGCGCTTCAATAATTTCAATGTCCGCCCCAACCATAGTTTTTGCCGTAATTTTAGCAAGGTTTACAAGAAGTGAAACGCCTATAGAGTAGTTTGCCGCGTAAAAAACGGGAATAGTTTTGCTTGCGTTATAAATTGCAGTTTTTTCTTCTTCGGTGTGCCCCGTTGTAGCAATAACCGTTGGAATACCGTTTTTAACGGCGTAGTTTAAAAGAGCAGGGGCTACGGTGTGGAAAGAAAAGTCTATAATAAGGTCGCACTTAACGTTTACTTCTTCAAAAGATTTAAAGCAAGGAACGCTCGCTTCGCCTTCAAAGAACGCGTCAACACCGCAAACGATATTTGCGCCCATATAATTTTGATTTGCAAGTTTAATAACTTCACGGCCCATAAAACCGCCGAAGCCACTTAATAAAATATTCATAAATTCACCTTATTTAATAAGATTTTGCTCGCGCATTAACGCTTCTAACTTTTCAGCATTTTGGCTTTCCATAGTAGTGAGCGGAAGCCTTAAATAATCTTGGCAGAAGCCCATTTTGTAAACGGCGTGCTTAACGGGAATAGGGTTAACTTCGCAAAAGAGCGCGTTTATAAGCGGTAATAAATCAAGTTGTAATTTAAGCGCTTCTTGAGTTTTGCCTTGCATATAAAGTTTGCACATTTGGCTAGTTTCGTAAGGCATAATGTTAGAAAGAACGGAAATTACACCCTTACCGCCAAGTGATAAAACGGGAATAATTTGGTCGTCGTTACCAGAATATATATCAATTTTATCACCGCAAAGGCTTGCAAGTTTAGCAATTTGCGAAATATTGCCACACGCTTCTTTAATTGCAACTATATTTGGGTGCTCTGCTAAAATAGCAACGCTTTCTGGTAAAAGGTTGCAACCCGTTCTTGACGGAACGTTATATAAAATGCAAGGAATATTAACCGCGTCTGCCACAACTTTAAAACTTTCAATTAAGCCTTTTTGAGTTGCTTTATTGTAGTATGGCGTAACTAAAAGTAACGCGTCTGCCCCAACTTCTTCGGCATATTTAGAAAGTTCAATGGCGTAAGCCGTGTCGTTAGAGCCTGTGCCCGCAATAACGGGAACGCGCTTATTAACAACGTCAACGCAAAATTTAATTGCTTGCTTATGTTCTTCATCGGTAAGTGTTGAGCCTTCGCCCGTTGTGCCAACGGATACGATAGCGTCAATGCCTTGCTCAATTTGCCATTCGATAAGCCTTTCAAATTCTTGGTAGTTTACACCATTACTGTCCATAGGTGTAACGATTGCAGTTGCTGCGCCGGTAAAAATAGTTTTTTTCATAATATATCTCCCACAAAATACGTTTTTAAAATAAAAAAAGGAATAACAAACGCTACTCCGTAAACTCTATAAGAAAAAACAGAATAGCACTCCGCTTATAAAAGCGACAACAAGATAGATATTTTCTAAATTGCCAGCAAGTAGTTTGCCACTCTACTAACTTCGGCACTTGACCCTTTCTTACACGGTTTTGGCAACCTTTTAGCGTGTAATAATTTTGACAAGCGCGCCTCTACTCAAATTTTATTAAATTGCTATTATTGTAACACCTTAAAATAGTTGTGTCAACAATTTTAATTGCACATTTTTATAATATTTAATATATTATACGCGCAAATTTACGGTTTTGTTATTCTTTTTTTAAAAATTCAAGTTTTAAAAGGTTGGTAGTGTTATTTTCTACTTTAACCTTTTCGCTAATTTCAACGCCGAAAATTGCTAAAATATCGCTACCGCTTGCAATAACCACAAGTTCGTCACGCTTAAGTTTTGGAATTTTTTTGTCAATTAAATAGTCTTTTAACTTTTTAGTGCCACCGCTAAATTTTGTAAAAGTATCGCCGTTTTGTCGCTTTCTAATAACGGCGGTTTTAGGCACTTTGTCGCCGTCGATATAAAGCCCGTTTTGACGCTCTTTGCACGGCGTAATTCTTACTATATTTTCGTTAAAATCAAATTCGCCAACGCCAAAATTATAGGTAGGCGCGTCTAAAATTTCACGGTTTTTATAAAAGACAACGCTATCGTATTCTCTAACGCAAATAATTGAGTTAGGAAGCGAAATTTGACTGCCGTTTTTAAGCGAAATAAGCGAAAACACACTTTCAATATGCACTTTTTCATAGTCTTTTGTAAGCCCAAGTTCTTTAAGCACTAAAATAGTTGCGCGCTTAAAAATAACGGGGTTGAGCGTTGTTGAAAGGCATAAATTTCCGTCTTTTTTATTTATAACGCTACTTGCTAAGTCGTTTAAAAACTCGTCTTCTTCTTGAAGCGTTTTCGACAGCCTTGAAACCGAATTTACCGCACCGCCAAACTTTTCTAAAATTATAGGAACTAAATTTAGGCGGATATAATTGCGCGTGTAGTCGGGAACGAAATTTGTAGAATCTTCAACGAATTGAAGGTCGTTAAAGGTGGCGTATTCGTCAATTTCTTGGCGCGTTACGTCTAAAAGCGGGCGAATTACGCCGTTAGATATTGGCTTAATGCCCGTAAGCCCTTGAACGCCACTACCGCGAAATAGGTTAAAGAGTACCGTTTCAAAATTATCGTTTGCGTGGTGCGCCGTTGCAACTTTGGTGCAAAAACCGCTTTCAACCGCTTCTTTAAAAACTGAGTAACGAAGTTCGCGCGCGCCTTGTTCAAGCGAGTAGCCGTTTTGCTTGGAATACGCCACGGCGTCAACTTTTTTAAAGTATAGCGGAACGTTAAAACGGTCGCAGTAGTCTTTAACAAACTTACTGTCGTTTTCGCTTTCTATACCGCGAATAGAGTGGTCAACGTTAATTGCTTTAACGCTAATTTCTAATCTATTTGCGTTTTTTAAAAGAAGGTCAAGTAGGCAAACGCTGTCTTTTCCGCCCGAAAGCGCAACCGCAACAACGTCGCCTTTTTCAAAAAGGGTAGTATCTAACATAATTTTTTATTTCTCTTTCTTTTCAAACTTAAACATTTTATCCATAACGTTCATCATAAATTTATGGCTAACGAATTTTGCTAAAATTCTAAGAGTTCTTGCATAAGCACCTGGAACAACGTAGTCTTTTTTAGTTTTGTCAAGCGCGTTGTAGGCTACTTTTACAACAAAATCGGCTTCGTACATAGCGTCGAACTTTTGCATTTTTTCTTTTTCGTCTGCACGCAAGAAAAACTCCGTTTTAACCCAGTAAGGGCAAAGGCATAAAGCCCTTATTTTTTTAGGTTTAAGTTCGTGGTTAAGCGCTCTTGTAAAACTCAATACGCCTGCTTTGGTTGCCGCGTAAACGGATAAATGCGGTACGGGCTCAAACGAAGAAAGCGAGCCAACTTCAATAATTTTTCCGCCTTCGCTAATATACGGTAAAACAATTTGAGTGGTTACTATAAGCGCCTTTAAGTTAAGGTCGCACATATTAGCGTTTGATTCTATATTAGACTCCGCAAACGTTGCGAATTTGCCAAAACCGCTCGCGTTTACCAGGAGTTTAACGTTAGGCGTTTCGGCTTCGAGTTTTTGTTTTAAAATTTCAAAACTTTCGCTTTTAGTAAGGTCAAGAGCGAGTGGAACTATTTTAGCCTTGCAGTCTTGTTGAAGCGCTAAAAGTCTATCTTCACGCCTTGCAACAACCCAAATTTCATCTAAATTATAGCGCGCGTCGGCTTGAATAACAAATTCTTTACCCATACCAGACGATGCGCCCGTAATAATTGCTATATTCATAGTAATTTTCCTCCTTTAAAGCCACCGCTTTATAAAATCATACGCCATTTCTCTTGCACTTGGTGGCGGATTATGTCCTGTTTTATGGTCGATAATAAGTAGTTTATCGGCATTGTTTTTATATTCTTTAATTGAACGTAAAAGTTTTATACTGTCGTCGTTGTCGTACGAGCCAATGAATAAGCAAAACGGCTTGTTGGCGTATTCGAGCAAATCTTTGTGCGAAAGGTTAAGTTGTTTAATTTTTTCTAATTTTTTGCCCCAATACCAATCGTCTTGCCAGTTGGACTGCTCGTATAAAATGCCAAAATCGCTTGCAACAACAACTTTAATTCTTTCGTCTAAACAGCCCGTGTAAAAGGCTACTTTGCCACCTAACGAATGCCCTATTATGCCTATTTTTTCTGCGTCAACTCTTTCGTCGCCACACAAAAAATCTACTAAAAGAAAAGCGTCGCTAACAAGTTTTCCTATGCCGGACCAATTAGGGTGGTCGGCTAAAAGTTTTTTAGCACAGTTTTGCCAGCGCGAATAGTCTAAGCGGTCAAGAGCGTCGTTTTTAATATAGGTTAAATAGTAACTTTCGGCGGTAATCGTTATAAAGCCGAGTTTAGAAAGTTCGTGAGCAAAATTAAATTTGCCAAAAGTTCCGTTTTTTTCGCCCGTTTTAGGATTAAAACCAAGCATATGTTCGGCAAAATAAAAGGGGAGTACTATGGCGGGCGCTTTGCCGTTTAAATTTATAGGGCGAGACAAAACAACTTCTTGATAGGTTGGTTTGCCGTTGCCGTCTAATCCGTTTGCTTGAGTGTAATATTCATAAATCACGCCGTCGTATTCGTGCGTAGATAAGTGCTTTATACACTTTTTATAGGTTGAATATAATGGAGTGCCAATAAGGTTTTTCCATAAAGAAATATTATTCATAATTTAAAACGCTCCTACTATATAGTAATTATAACATAATATTAAATAAAAACAATAAAAATTATTTAAAAGAACGTATAAAAAACGGTGGGTGGCGGGCAAATTTTAGTTAAAACGCCTAAAATATAAAAATTTTTAAAAATGGTGGTAAAAAACAGTTGACAAAACTCAATAATTTAGGTATTATAAACAAGCACTAATCGTCGCGGAGTGGAGCAGCTTGGTAGCTCGTCGGGCTCATAACCCGAAGGTCGTGAGGTTCAAATCCCACCTCCGCAACCAATTTTTCTACCGCAAGGTAGAGTTATGGCGGCGTAGCTTAGTTGGTTAGAGCGGCCGGTTCATACCCGGCAGGTCGTTGGTTCGAATCTGACCGCCGCTACCAAAACAAACTACAAAGCAAAATTAAAATATATTCGGCCCTATGGTCAAGCGGTCTAAGACATCGCCCTTTCACGGCGGTAACCCGAGTTCGAACCTCGGTAGGGTCACCAAAAAATAAAAGCATCAACGGAAGTTGGTGTTTTTATTTTTTATGTCAAATCCGCAAGGATTTGATTATAATTCGAGCGTTAGCAAGGGCAATATTGCCAGCCGTAGTACAACTTTTTGAAACTGAAGAAGGATAAAAAAACTTTGAAGAATGGAGTAAAAAACGTAGAAAGCAAAAAGAAAGACAACTTAATAATAAAATTAATAATGATAATTTAGCCCACATATAGTTATTGGGCTACCGATTAACAGAAAAATGTAATACCTAATTGGCAATGAGCAAACATTGAGTTAAAGCAAAAGACAGGAAAGCAATAAAAATTGCAATCCTGTCTTTTCATATGTCATATACATATTGACATATAGATATTTGGTGGTATGCTATAAATGGTGTATTTTGTCTAATTTTTTAACAAGAATAAAGCATTTAGACATTTTACAATAATAATACAATTGACAAAAAAAAACTAAAATTGTATAATATTACATAACTCAGTTAGTTGTTTTTCAATGAAGGGGGATTTTTATAGTGAATTTTAATATAAAGAAAGTAGGAATAATTAATGATTCTAATGTAACTATTGATGGGTTAACCATAATAACAGGCATCAATAATTCTGGTAAATCTACGATAGGGAAAGCTTTATATGCCACCTTGGAAGCATTTAATAATATGGATTTCAAAAAAGAAGAACAGATGGTAAATATTTATGCAAGGATATACTTAGATGTTCAAAACACGCTTTCGTTATATGAGATCGCTAGATTTATAGACATTGATAGGGTGGATGATAGATATTCGGAATTGGTAATGGACCTTGTTGAGAATTATGGATTTATGCGTAGAAGTAAGTATTCTAATAAATCTATAAATGAACAATTCAATTTGATTTTAGATTTTTTAAATTTTGTAACAGTTGATTATATAAAATATATTTGTACTAATTCTAAGGCAGAAACTTCAAATAAATTTAAAAAATATTGCAACAATTTTAACACTGTATTAGATAGAGCTAAAAAGATAGCAAGTGATGGAAAAGAAATTTTTAACGATTCAGAAAATATTAAAATTTCCAAGATTTTTGTTCATGATTTATTAAAAAAAGAATTTAAAAATCAGGTGTTCCCTATCAATGATATATCGGAAGAAAGAAATTCCAAATTTACTCTTTATGATAATGGAGAAAAGGTTTTTGATTTTTTATACAACGATGAAAAAGGTGTTGTTAGCAGTGGTAAGATTTGTAAAAAACCAACGCTTAAAAACATATTTCTTATTGATGATGCTTATGTGATAGATAAAATTGGTGATTTTGTAAACCCTTCTCCGTTATACATGTATAGGCGAAATGTTTATGATTATTCACATAATACGCTTTTATTAAAAAATTTAACAGTTGATAATAATATGTCGGCATTAGAAGATTTTTTAAACGATAAAAATTATAATGAAACAATGAGAGAAATAGATGCGATTTTGCCGGGAGATTTAGAAGAAAAAGATGGAAACTATTATTATAAATCTAAAAACGACAACAAGTATTTAAGAGTCGAAAATCTAGCTACAGGCGCGAAACTTTTTGCGATATTAAAGGGGTTAATAAAGAAAGGCAAAATTAATTATAATACCATGCTTATTTTGGATGAGCCAGAATCACATTTACATCCAGAATGGCAAAACATAATGGCTCAAGTTATTGTTATGTTGGTAGACAAATTGAATGTAAATATTTTATTAACGACTCATAGTGTTAATTTTGTGTTAGCTCTCGAAACGTATATGCATAAGCATAAAATAGAAGAAAAAACAAATTTTTATCGTACTATTTATGATTATAATTCTAATCTAGTAGATTATAAAAATTCTAACGATGAATTAAATAAAATATATGAAAATTTATCAAGTCCATATGACAAAATGATATTGAAAAAAAATTCATTATTTGAAAATTAATTTGGTGCGCTATGTACGAAACGATAAAAGATTTTTTTGAAGATGTATATGGGAAAAACTATATAAAAAAATTTAAGGAATTATCAAAAGCAGAAGATGGAAATGTGTTAGTTTGTAGCGATAATCAAGCATATTCATTTGATGATATTGTGAAGAATAGTACTTTTAATAAAGGGCTTCGTTCGGTAGATGCAATAATTCCATATGAAAGTAAAATTGTTTTGATTGAGTTTAAAACGGGGTTTGAAGATAAAATTGATAAAACCACCTTTAGTATAGACAAACTAAAAGAAATGGTTTTTTGCGAAGAAAACGAAAAAACTTGTGGTAAGTTGTCAGATTTCACTAGTGAATATTTTAAGCAGTTTGGGGATCTAAGAAAAGCGCAAAAAAATGAATTAATATCAATATTAAAAATAAAGCTTTATGATTCTTTATTTTTTATTAACAATGTTGTATTGCCTCAGTGTGTGCAAGATAGAAATACAATAAGCATAGAATATGTAATAGTGGTAGATAGTGAATATACTGAAAACAAAGAAAACACTATTAAAGAAATAAAAAATTTTAAGATTACAACAGCTAGTGAAAATATTTTAATAGAAAGTAAAATAAGAGCAATTTTAAAAACACAAGACAAGAATAATATTCCAATTTGTAATGATATAAAAGTAGTAAACAATGAACATTTTAATGAGTTAATCAAAAATTATAATGTCAATATTTGAAAGTCAAAAAGGCAACATTTTATGAAGTGAACCCCATTTAGTTCACACAATAAAAAAGGCTAATTAAAAAACCTTCTATGATATAATTTTCATAGGAGGTTTTTTATGGCAAAAAAAGGACAAAAATTTAACAAATACACGCAAGAACAAAGAAAAGAAATA
>JAZUAJ010000010.1:0-43346 GCA_045637905.1 Christensenellaceae bacterium
AAGCAGTTTTATTTTGGCTACGCCAAAGTTATATTAAATAAATCCACAACTTGCCGTTAGGCAAATTTCACCGCCGTAGGCGATATCGCCCGTTGTTAGACGGATATAACAAATCCGTTTGCGGATTTATTTAGTTGCCGAATCCCTTGTAGGGACTCGGCTTTGGGGAGTTTTTTATTGTTTTAAATTCTTGATTTGTAATAATCGTTATATTTTTTAAGAGCAAAATAATGGTAGTTTCTCATATCAATGCCAAGTTTTCTTGGCGACGTTATAAGTGCATTATTTCCAAAGCGTTCAAAGTAGTATAAAACTTGACCTGCCGAACAGTTAAAAGTGTAAACGTTTCCTTCAATGCTTATGGGAGTGGGGCGGTAAAGGTAAATTCTTTCAAATAGTCTTTTGCCCTTGTCGGTTAGTTCAACCTTTATTAAGTGCCTATCCGACTTAAACATAGGGTATTGCGGAGCGCAAGCAATTTGCCTATCAAGAAGCGCCTTATTTTCTTCGGGAATAGAAATTGGAGTAGAAAGAAGCGTTATGGTTTTAATTTTTGCAAGGCGAACGGTTGAGTTGTTTTGATTATCGTAGCCTAAAACGTAATTAAAAAGTTCGTCTTTTGAAGATGCAATCGAGTACACGGAAACGCCGTTTACAACTTTGCCAGAGTCAAGTTGCATGCAAACTTGAACGCCAAGTTTAATTGCTTTTTGTAAAATTTCATAATTTTCTTTATGTATAATCTTTTCTCTTTCATTTTTAGTTTTGCGAGAATATGAATTAAACAACCTTCTGTAAAATGAAGAAATAGATTCGTTTTGCAAAATTACGTGTTCTATATGAAGTATTGCTTTTTCGGAAACCTTGGTTGGTTTAAACGAAAAGGTCGTACTGTCCTTTTTTGCATTTACGCTATCGTCTTTTTTATTAAAAATTTTTATAACGTTATCAAAAACTTTGCTTTTATAATAATCTGGAATAATTGATATTGCGCTCTTTAATTCTTCGTAAAGCGTTTCTTCGCTTGCCGAAAAACTCTCATAATAATTAACTATAAGAGTATTGATAAACGCGTTAAAATTTGGCTCGCCGTTTTCCTTTATAATTCTAAAATCTTCACAGTCTTTTTTAAGCACGTCAAGCGTGGTTTTAGATAAACTAATTTTAATTTTTTGTTCCATAAAACACTCTCCTAAAAAATAGTGTACACTAAAAGGGGTCAAAAAGCAAGTAAAAAAAACAAAAATCCTATATTTTATCTTATAATTAAGGGTGCATAAAAAAGTTTGATATTGCGGTATAACAATTTCCAGTTTTTGGGTTTATAATGAAAGTACAAAAGACGCACACAGCAATTTTATAGCATATGACTTTTAATCATTTAGGCTAAACGGTTCGCCACTAAGGCACTCGTTTAAAAAACGTTGATAACCGTGGTTGCGTCTTGTAAATTAAAGACACCTATTACAGCAATTAAATTAGGAAAAACGTTTAAGGTTGAGGGGTATCGAGTCCCCAAGGTGTCTTGTTAAAAAAGATGCTTACAGCAACTATTTATATGAAGAACGCGTGTTATTTTTAATGCGCAAAGGGTGGTAACGCCCGATTATTTGAAGGCATCTTGTAGTTTTTTTGACGGCGGTAAGTTGATATAGCGATAACGGGCTGGCACGCCGCCCTAATAAATTAAAGGCGTTTTGTTAAATGTAAAACGTTTCAAGCATTTGAGTTTAATTAAAGCGCCTTTTTAATTTTAAACACACTCACAAGGAGATTTTATATATGTTAAAAGGTTTAAAAGAACAATCTAATATTACGCACACAGAAAACGGCGCGGTAACTTATTTAAGCACGGGCTCGCATTGTTTAAATTTATTTTCAACTATCGGTGCTATTCGTAGAGAACCCGACAATAAAATTATAGCGCGCTTTATAAAGGCGTTTACCGAAAATAAGGATATAGCAACAAAAATATTGTTTTTTTCGCGTGACGTTAGGGGCGGGCTTGGCGAGCGCAGAGTTTTTCGCGTTATATTAAGATGGCTTGCAAAAAACGAGCCTGAAACAGTTATAAAAAATATTCCTTATATTAGTGAATACGGCAGGTTTGACGATTTGCTTTCGCTCATAGGCACGCCTTGCGAAAGTCAAGCGCTTAAATATTTAAAAAATCAATTTGATTTAGATATGAGTGCTATGGAAACTTTGGGTGAAGTTTCGCTTCTTGCAAAGTGGCTTCCATCTATAAACACGTCTAATTACAAAACCGTTTTTATGGCTAAAAAAGTGGCAAAGAGTTTTAATATGGACTATGCTACTTATAGAAAATCGCTTTCTAAACTTCGCGCTTATTTACAAATTATTGAAAACAACTTGCGCGAAAAAGACTATACTTTCGACTATGAAAAGCAACCTTCAAAAGCGTTGTTTAAATATAGAAACGCGTTCATTAGAAACGATGAAGAAAGGTATAGCGAATTTTTAGCAAACGTTGAAAAGGGCAAGGCAAAATTAAACGCGTCAACGTTAGCGCCTTACGAACTTATTGAGCCTTTTATGCGCAACGGTTATTTAAGAGCGTTATGCAAAAAGGAAAAGGAGGCGTTAAACGCAACTTGGAATTCACTTCCAAATTACTGCAATAACGAAAATTCGCTTGCCGTAGTTGACGTTTCGGGCTCAATGTATTGTACGGGAAAGCCGGTTGCAGCGTCCGTTGCTCTTTCTCTTGGCATTTATTTTGCAGAACGCAATACAGGGTATTTTAAAGACCACTTCGTAATCTTTTCAGATAGACCTAAACTTCTTAATTTAAAGGGCGAAACGTTCTATGATAAACTTCGTTACGTTTCTTCGTTTAACGACGTTGCAAACACGAATATTGAAGCCGTGTTCGACTTAATTTTAAGAGCGGCGGTATGTAATAAGGTTAAGCAAAGCGAATTGCCAAGCAAAATTTACCTTATTTCCGATATGGAATTTGACGAAGCGGTAGAAAATAGCGAACTAACAAATTTTGAAAACGCTAAAAAGAAGTTCGAAGAAAACGGCTATAAACTTCCAACAATAGTGTTTTGGAACGTTGCAAGTAGAAACGCTCAACAACCCGTTACTCAAAACGAAAACGGCGTAGTTTTAGTTTCCGGTTGCACGCCTAAACTTTTTGAAATGGTAGCAAGCGGTTCTGTAAATCCATTTTCGTTTATGATGGAAGTTGTTGAAAGCGAGCGCTATAAAAAAATAGTAGCGTAAAAAATTTTTTAGGAGGAATTTTATTTATGAGATATACGTTTGATAACATTGCTGGTTACGAGCAAGAAAAAGAAGAACTTAAACGATTGTGCGAAATTTTTAACAATCGTGAAAAATATCAAAAGAAAGGAGCAAAACTTCCAAAGGGGATAATTTTTTACGGCGAAGCAGGCACGGGCAAAACCTTGTTTTCAAAGGTAATGGCAAACGAGTGCGGTTTAGACGTTTTAAAAATAAGCATTGCGGAAGCGGAAAACGAAAACCACGTTTGCAAGGTTATTAAAAAGACTTTTGCAAAAGCCGAAAGAAGAAAAACTCCAACAATGATTTTCTTTGACGAACTTGACAAGGTCGTTCCTAACGAAGAAGAGAGATATTATACCGACCGCGCTAAAACGGTGCTTGCTCAACTCTTAACCTTAATTGACGGTATGGACAGTAGCGGAAACGTGGTGTTCGTTGCAACGTGTAACGATTACGGTGTTTTACCCGAAACGCTCGTTAGACCTGGAAGAATTGATAAAAAAATTGGAATTGGCTTACCAAACTATTCTTCGCGTGTGGAAATTTTAAAAATGTACACAAAAAAATCTTCGTGCCGTTTTGAAATGGCTATTGAAGATATGGCTAAACTTTGCGTAGGGCTTTCTTGCTCAGCGCTTGAAACGCTTGTAAACGAATGCATTTTGCAATCCGATGAAAACGGCAACGTTAGTGAAGAACTTGTAAAAACGCGATTCTTTGAAATTAAAAACGAAGATATCCCGAGGGAAAGGTCTTCCGTTGACGATTATATAAACGCTTGCAAAAACGTTGGAACTTTCGTTGTGGCAAAAGCGTTTAATAGCGGTCATTACACTTTAACTATTGAAAAAAACGCCGTATGTAACAACTTTTTTAACAGTATAGTTAGCGCTACCGAAAGGGACGACGACGATTGGGACGATGATGATTGGAACGATGACGAAGAAGATTATTCTTCAATCGATAGCGACCGTGACGAAGAAAAAGTTGGCGACGGCGATGCCACGATATATAGTAAAAGTGATTATCTTAACACAATTTCCGTTTTATTAGGTGGCTACGTTGCACAAGAACTTATTTTACATAAGGTTTACGATAACGTTGGCGGTGCGTTAAAAGCGATAGATGCAATTATAGAGTTAATGCTAAAAAACGCTATGTTTGGAATAGGACTTCGTTATAGCGTTGAAAGAAACGATTTTATTTTGTCGTACACGGATAGTTATAAACAAAAAATAAATGCGGTCTTTGAAGAAGTATGTGAAACGTGCTATAATAAAGCAAAAAGCATAATTGAAAAGAACGCGGAACTAATTGAAAATTTAAGCAGGGTTTTAACCGAAAGGCAAATTATTCAAGAAGACGATTGCGAAGAACTCATAAAAGAGTTTGGCGGAGTTAAACTTTAAACGCGGCGCTTTACGATGATTTGTTGGTTGAAACTAAAAAGGAGTAAAAAATGATACAAATAAAAGGAAAATTTAATACTGCGTTATGTTTTACCGAACAAATCGAAGAAGGGGCGATAGAGCAAATAAAAGCAATGTGTAACGAAGCGTGCTTTTCGCGTTCTAAAATAAGAATAATGCCAGACGTTCACGCCGGCAAGGGTTGCACTATAGGCACCACTATGACCATAACCGACAAAATAGTTCCTTCAATGGTTGGCGTTGATATCGGTTGCGGTATGCTTACGGTATATCTTGGCAAAGTTCAAATAAATTTTGAAGAACTTGATAAAATTGCGCACTATATACCTTCGGGCAGAAACGTTTGGAAAGAAAGAAAAGAAAAATTCGACCTTACCACTCTTTACTGTTATAGAAATCTTAAAGATAGCAAAAGGCTTGAAAGAAGTCTTGGTACTTTGGGTGGCGGAAATCACTTTATTGAAGTTGACGTTGATAAAGATGGTGGCAAATACTTGGTAATTCACTCTGGAAGTAGAAATCTTGGAACGCAAGTTGCAGAGCACTATCAACAAATTGCCGTTGACTTAAATTTGGGCAAAGGCGAATTGTTTAAAAAGAGAGAAGAAATTATTGAAAAATTTAAAAAAGAAGGAAGAAAAGCCGAAATTCAAAGCGAACTTGAAAGGTTAGAAAGGGAATTTAAGGCTAAAAAACCTACTTTGCCACGCGATATGTGTTACCTTTACGGCTCTTATATGAAAGATTATATTCACGACGTTGACGTTTGCCAAAAATTTGCGGAAAAAAACCGTGAAAAAATGGCTGAAATAATTTTGAGTAAATTGGGCTTAAAACCGCTTGAAACTTTTCAAACTATACATAATTACGTAGACGTTGCGGAAAAGATACTTCGTAAAGGTGCCGTTTCGGCAAAAAAAGGCGAAAAACTTTTAATTCCTATAAACATGCGTGACGGCTCGCTTATATGTGTTGGAAAGGGCAATAAAAATTGGAACTATTCCGCACCTCACGGCGCTGGTAGAGCAATGTCAAGAAACGTTGCAAAAGCAAAACTTTCAATTACCGAATATATTGCTCAAATGGACGGAATTTATTCAACTTGCATAAATTCTTCCACGTTAGACGAATCGCCTATGGCGTATAAGGGTATGGACGAAATAGTTAAAAATATTAAGCCTACGGCAAAAATTGAAAAGCATATAAAACCTATCTATAACTTTAAAGCGCCAGATTAAAAATTAAAGGACTTGATTATCAAGTCCTTTTTAATTTTATTATTTATAATATTTTATTGCAAAGAAAATTATTGATTTATTAACAAAAGAAAACTTTACTCTTTCTTTTCAAGTTCTATTGCGGTAAAGCAGTAAGGCTCAATCCTGTTAATTATTAGTTTATTGCCTAAAACTTCGCCGTCAAAACCTATACTGTTTTTAAGTTTGTATTCGCCGTCAAGCGTGGCAACTTCGCCACATACGTCGTCTAAACAAACGTTAGAAATTGCAAGAGACGTATCGCCTTTTTCGTTTTTAGACGCAATTATATAAAGGTTAGGGTTTTTGGTAATGGTAATTGGCAAACTTTTGCCACAAAGCCATAAAATTGCGTCCATAAGTTGTTTTTGGCGGTAATAGTTGTTTAAATAATTTTCACTATATTCTCCGTTAAAACTAAAATAGTTAAACGCCATAACAAAAAATTTTAAACCGTCTTTATTTTGATAGCGATATGACGCGGGCGAGTTGCTTTGTTTAAAATAACTTTCAACTTCCGCGCTTTTACTAACTTCAATTTCTTGTAAGTCTTTATGTGAAATTCCGCCTATACCGTCGTTTTCTTTTATAAAATACTCTTCGTTAAACGCTTTTTGCGTTGCGGATATAAGCCCTACGTCAACACCCCTTTTTTGTAAAATTTGCGCGCTTTTAATATCTAATATCGCGCCGTTTTTAAGTTCGTTAATATCAATATATTTCGCACTTTCGCCATAAAGTAAAACGGGGTAATCGCTTTCGTAATAGCAAGTTGGTATAGAGTTTTTAGAAAGAATTGCGCTGGCAACTGTAAAAACTTTTATGCTATTAAATAGTTTAAAACTTTCTTCTATAGCGGTGTTTGGCATTGAAAAATTTCTAACTTTATTAGAAGGGTTAAACACTCTAACGCCAACGGGTTTTTTACCTTCAAACATTTTAGTAACGGCGTTATGCTTTTCAATATTGTTTAGGTGGCGTTTATAATAGCCAAGTTCGTAATTTGGTTTTCTTGAATAGTCGAAAATGTAAGAAAGTATACCGTCGCCGTCGTTATTTGAGCGGAGCATAAGGTCAAAAAGTTCAAGTTGTTTTGAAGAAGAGTTGTAATTGTATCTTGGCCTTGGATAAGTGTCGCCCTCGGCAAAAATTTCAACGCCACTACTGTGGGCGTAAGCGAATTGTTGCCTTGCGCATTCCGTAACACCTATTATATTTGAACTCCAATACGGAGCGCCCGCAATTCTTGTAAAAGGTTTAGTGTTGCCTGCAAACGCTTTTGCAATTTCTATTACAGTCGTTCCGCTCAAGTCCCAACTTTCAAGCGAAGAGCACCCACCAAGCCTAATTTTAGGGTTTACTTCGTTTAACGCGGTGCGCATAGTTAAGGCAAAGTTTATTAGCGTTTCTTTTACCATATCAAAGTACGCCGTGCGGTATTTATTATTTTCGCCCGTGGTTATAAGGCGTTCAATATCCTTAAGTTCAACTTCTTCGCCTAAAATTTCTTGATAACGCTTGTAGTGATAATCGCAAAAACAACCAAGGTAGTAAGAACTCCTGCCGTTTATTCTAAAATCGTCGTCAATCATAATAATGTCTGGGTCAAGGCTTGCTATTGTTTTAATGCCGTTAGCGTAATCGAAAACAAAGTTTTTATCGCTTGGACAAAGTGCGTGAGGTGCACGTTTCCCATCTATACCCCTAATTTTGGTATATTTTTCCATATCTTCTTTAAATTCAGGAATAGGGCCACCGCCGTGCCCAAGCCCGTCAATCCAAACGCCAACTTCCAAACCGTTTTCTTTAAAGAAGCGAATTATATTTTTTATGCTTTGAGTTTCGTTATGGAGTTTAATGTTTTTTAAGTAAGGGTAACCAACTCCATAAATAAAAACTCTTTCCGCCTTAGCGTTTTTAAGCATTTCTAAATAAGTTTGCATGTTTTCTTCGTTTACGCTGCGTAAACATATAGGCATTGAGTATTTATACATTAACTTATCTCCTTTATGGTTACGAATATTTTAATATTTTAAAATAGCAAAGTCAATACTTTTGCAATTATTATTGCAAAATAGGCTTTTAAGGTGTATAATTTAAAAAAAAGATAAAAGGTCTAAATAAAAATGAAAATTATTGATTTATTAACTAAAGAAAATTTTACTCTTTCTTTTGAAGTTTTTCCGCCTAAAACGGAAAGCAATTTTAATACCGTTAAGCGTGCAACGGAAGAAATAGCAAGGCTTTCGCCGTCATTTATGTCGGTTACTTACGGCGCGGGTGGCGGTACGAGTAAGTACACTCTTGAAATTGCTAAAAATATTTTAAAAGAGCACGGCGTTCCTACGCTTGCGCATTTAACGTGCGTTTCTTCAACTAAAGAAACTGTCAAAGAGCGCATTTTAGAAATTAAAAATTCGGGTATAGAAAACGTTATGGCGCTTCGTGGCGATATTCCTAAGGAACTTGAAAACGAAGACCGCTCTAAGTGGGACTATAAATACGCCATTGACTTAGTTAAACAAATTAAAGAACTTGCACCCGACCTTTGCGTTGGCGGTGCGTGTTACCCTGAAATTCACCCGGAAAGCGCGTCGCAAAACGACGATATTAAATATCTTAAAGAAAAGGTTTTGGCGGGTTGTGATTTTTTAACTACTCAAATGTTTTTTGATAACAACCTTTTATATAACTTTCTTTATAAAATTCGCGAAGCGGGAATTACCGTTCCCGTAATGCCGGGCATTATGCCTATAACTAACGCTAAGCAAGTTGAGCGTGCCGTTAAACTTTCGGGCTCGTTTATGCCACAGCGTTTTAAAGCGCTCGTTGATAAGTTTGGCGAAAGCCCAAGCGCTATGAAGCAAGCGGGCATTATTTACGCTACCGACCAAATTATAGACCTTTTTGCAAACGGCATTAAAAACGTTCACGTTTATTCAATGAATAATCCTGACGTTGCCGAAAAAATTATGTCGAACCTTTCAAACATTTTAAACTGATATGAGCGTAGTATTTAAAAAAAGTTATTCTCCGCCAAAACTTGACGAAAGCGAAGTTTTAAGATATGCGGGCGTTAAAGAAAGCGTTAGCGACGTAAACTCGCTACTAAAAGAATGTGTTTTAGAAGTTCAAAACGAACTACGTTTTAACGTTTGCTATGCCGAATTTAGCGTTAAAATTACGGGCGAAGAAGTTGACTTAGAGTTTACAAAAATAAAATCTAAAAACTTAGCAAAAAATTTAAGCGGAGCAAACAAGTGTATAGTTTTTTGCGCTACGATAGGTGCAAAAATTGATAGGCTTATCAATAAATATAGCGTAATTTATCCTGCAAAAGCCTTACTTTTTCAAGCGTTAGGCGCAGAGAGAATAGAAAGTTTATGCAATTTATTTAATAGCGAAGTTGAAGCCATATATCAAAGCGTAAAACCGCGTTTTTCGCCAGGATACGGCGATTTACCCGTTTTAGTACAGCGTCAAATTTTTAACGTGTTGCAAGCACATAAAAACGTTGGCGTAACGCTAAGCGAAAATTTAATAATGAGCCCTTCAAAATCGGTTACGGCTTTTATAGGCGTATGCTAAAAGGAAAATTATGTTAATTAAAGAGTATTTAAAAGAAAATTTAATATTTTTAGACGGCGGTATGGGCACTATGCTCCACGAAAGTGGTTTAAAGGCAGGCGAACTTCCAGAACGCTTCAACGTAACTAGCGCCAACGTTGTTACAAGCATACATAAAGCGTATTACGACGCGGGCAGTAACGTCGTTTCAACAAACACTTTTGGTGCAAATATTTTAAAGTTTAGTAAAGAAGAACTTGAAGTTATTATTAAAAGTGCCGTTTTAAACGCTAAAACGGCAAGAGAGCAAAGTAGTGGTACGCAACAAAAATGGATAGCGTTAGACGTTGGCCCTACGGGCAGAATGCTTGCGCCTTACGGCGACCTTGATTTTGAAAGTGCCGTAAACGTGTTTAAAACAACCGTTGAACTTGGCGTTAAATACGGGGTTGACCTTATTTTAATTGAAACCATGACCGATAGTTACGAAACAAAGGCGGCGGTTGTTGCGGCAAAAGAAGTATGTTCGTTGCCTATTTTCGTTTCAAACGCGTTTTTAGAAGAAGGCAAACTTATGACGGGTGCTAATCCGCTTTCGTTAGTTACGATGCTTGAAGGTTTAGGCGTTGACGCGATAGGTGCTAACTGTTCTTTTGGAGCAAAGCAACTAACGCCTATAATAGAAAAATATTTAGAACATTCTTCTATCCCTGTAATCGTACAGCCAAACGCGGGGCTACCAAAAGTTGAAAACGGCAAAACTGTTTACGACGTTACCGAAACTGAATTTTCAAAGGACGTTTGTTCGCTTATTAAAAAAGGCGTTAGAATTGTCGGCGGTTGTTGCGGTACTACGCCAAATCATACTCAAGAACTTGTAAAAAGTGCAAAAGGCTTAACGGCAAAGCCTATAACAAAAAAGAGCGTTAGTGCAATTTCTTCTTATACTCACGCCGTTGAATTTGATAAAACGCCCGTACTTATAGGCGAAAGAATAAATCCAACGGGCAAAAAGAAACTTAAAGAAGCGCTTAAAAACGAGGATATAGACTATATTTTAAAGGAAGCAATTAGCCAAGAAGATAAAGGCGTGCACGTTTTAGACGTAAACGTAGGGCTTCCAGAAATTAACGAAGTTGAAACTTTAACAAAGGTTATAAAAGAAGTTCAAGCAATAGTAAATTTACCGCTTCAAATAGACACGTCAAACGTAACCGCTATGGAAAAGGCGCTTAGAATATATAACGGTAAAGCAATGCTTAACTCGGTAAACGGCAAAGAAGAAAGTATGAGCGCGGTATTTCCGCTTGTTAAAAAGTACGGTGCGCTACTCGTATGCTTGACGCTTGATGAAAACGGTATTCCCGAAAAAGCGGAAGGAAGGGTGGAAATAGCCAAAAAGATTTTAGCAAGAGCGCAAGAATACGGCATTGATAAAAAGGACCTTATATTCGACCCGCTTGCCTTAACCGTTAGTGCAGATAAAAACTCGGCAATAGAAACTTTAAAGGCACTTAAACTTTTAAACGAACTTGGTTTAAAAACTTCACTTGGCGTTTCAAACGTTTCGTTTGGGCTTCCAAGTAGAGACGTGTTAAACGGCGCGTTCTTTACTTTGGCGCTTCAAAACGGGCTTAATAGCGCGATTATGAACCCAAATTCGATTGAAATGTTAAAATCTTATCACGCGTTTTTAGCGCTTAACGGGTTAGACGAAAACTTTTTAAATTACGTAAATTTTGCAAGCACTCTAACAACTTTTACAAGCATAGAACAAAAGGTGCAAGTTGGCGCGAGCGCTCAAGAAACAAAGTCTTTACTTCAAAACGCCATTATAAAAGGGCTTAAAGAAGAAACCGCTTTAATAACAAAAGAACTTTTAAAAACGGAAGAGCCTTTAAGCGTAATTGAAAACGAAATTATACCCGCGCTTAACGTTGTTGGCAAAGGTTTTGAAAATAAAACCATTTATCTTCCGCAACTACTTATGAGCGCGGAAGCCTCAAAAAATGCGTTTGACTGTGTTAAAGAAAAAATGCAAGGTGGCAATGCTCAAAATAAATGCAAAATTGTTATTGCAACCGTAAAAGGCGATATTCACGACATAGGCAAAAACATTGTAAAACTTCTTTTAGAAAATTACGGTTTTTTAGTTTGCGACCTTGGAAAAGACGTTTTGCCCGAAACCATTTTAGATAAAGTTATCAAGTTAAACGCGCCTATAGCGTGCCTTTCCGCGCTAATGACAACCACAGTTCCGTCAATGGAGCAAACAATTAAACTACTAAACGAAAAAGCGCCTTGGTGTAAAACCTTGGTAGGCGGTGCTGTTTTAAATAAAGATTACGCTTTAAAAATAGGCGCAAACTACTACGCAAAAGACGCTATGGAAGCAGTAAGGTGCGCCGAAGAAATTAACGAAAGGTTATAGTAAGTAACAACGTGCAAAAAAGATATCTTGTAGAATTGTCAAGTCATTGTAACAAAAAAAATTGAAAATATTTTTATCAACATAAATTTTAATGAAAAATAATAGTAAATATTTTAATTTAAGGCTAAAATTTTCAAATAAACAATTTTATTACACAAAGAAAAGCCGTACATAGTACGGCCTAAATTTTTACTTATTTAAGATATATTTTTTAATTCAAATTCTTTTTCATTTGGCGAAAGCCAACGCTTATTGTCTTTAATAGAACGTAAGACAGTAGTAGGAATATCGTTTGAACGTCTTAAATATTCTCTCATTTGAATTTGTAAATCTTCAAACGAATAATATTGTAAATGACGATAAAACCTTTCGTTATCGTTTCTATGGCTACGTTCAACTTTTCCGTTATGTCGCGGAGTACGCGGTCTAAGACACTTGTGTTCTATTCCATAAAACAAGCAGAGTTTATCAAAATTATGTATTCTTCCGTCTTTTGTCTTTTCATTTAAAAGTCTAAATTCTTGACCATTATCGGTTTGAATAATCTTTGGTTGATAACCAAAGAACTTAAAAGCGCGAAGAATAAAATCTACGGTCGAATCTTGACTTTGTTCTTTATACGCTCTTATATAACGTTTGCGGCTTGCTTCATCAATAACGGTGTATTGATAATAGCGTTCATAAACGCTATTTCCAGTATAACAATTACGTGGAACGTACTTGACGTCTAATTGCCATTTTTCACCTAAACTAATAGGCGTATCATAAGGCTTTGGTTTATAAGAAATACGTTTTTTTGCATTTATATAATTTTTACGTTTTAAAAATCTATATAAAGTAACCGGGTTTCTTTTATAATCGTAATTTCGACTTAATTTTCCGTACAATTCGTTTAAACCTATATTAGGGTTCCTTCTTATTAAATTTAAAATGTTTTCTATTTCAACGTCTGTTTGACGGTTAGGGTGCAAAATATGCTTTCTACTAAATTTAGGTTTTAAACTTTCTAACGTACCATCAAATTGTTTACACCAACGCCAAAGAGTGGTCCTTGATATTTTGTATCTACGGCAAATTATTAAAATTGTTGAAGTTTTTAATGCTTTAATTATTTTTATTTTCTCTCGCTCGTCAAATTTATGCATATTATTACCTTTAATAAAATAATTAGTTTTACCAAATAAATTAAATAGCAAAAGGGCTTTGAAGTCGCTAAACCGCTGACTTTCAAAGACCCTTTTTGCTTGCTATTTTAAATTTTATTTCCGTCCGGTAAAACTATATTTATTTCTACCGTCCCACCACAAGCATTTACCATACTAATAAAATCGTGAACTTTAATTGACTTGCAATTCAATTTTTTAGAAATATTAACTTGTGTTACCCCAAGTTTTTTAGCAATGTCAACTTGGGTAGTATTCGTTTGTTTCATTAAAACTTTAATTTTTTCTTGTATTTTCATTTTAAGCCTGCCTTTGTTTTTTATTATAATATAACTATTCAGTTATAATGTCAAGTAAAACAAAAGAGATAATTAAAAACTATCTCATCCCCTTTGACTAAGTACGAATTAATATGCTCCTTTACAAAAAGAAAAGGAGGTTTAACCTTATGGAACTACTGAAACTAGTTCTCATAATCTTACAAATCGCTAATCAATTACTCACACTAATTGAAAAAACGACGGCTAAACCACCCAAGGAGTAGTTTAGCATATTAATCGAACTTTGTCAATCCCTCATACTTGCGTAAGTCCATACCCGTAATTAAACAAAGTTTGAGGCGAAATAAAACTATGTAAACTTTACGCCACTTCATTGACTAACGTTTTTTATATGCTTGTCAAAGAAAGCAAAAAGGAGGTTAAAGCGTTATGATAGAACTGCAACTTTTACTCATAACATTACAAATAGTTTACGCTATATTGCTTATCTCAAAGGAACTTTAACCACCTTTCGCAAGTAGTATAGCATATAAAAAACTACTTTGTCAACTACCCCGAAGCCACTACCCCTTAATGTATATTACTATACTTTGTTACTTTTTGTTAAACTTTGGTAAAACATAAACTTTTTATTTGGCATACCCGAATATAAAAATCAAACGTTTTCGTGCAGTCAAAAAAAATACAGTAGTCTTTTTTGCTACACAGACACTCCGATAATTTGCCTTTGCTATTTCATACCAAAACAAATTTCGGTCTCTTTCGTTTTGATTTTTATATTTTAACGAGTATGCAGTTTGCTGGTTAAGACGGCGTAAGGCGAAACCTTACGGCGTCTTTTTATTACGGCGTTTGGTTGTTGCTTTGCAACTTATTTTTTAAGTCCGGTTGCACCGGCAAGGAGGTTTTTATGACAGATAAAGAAGCAATACTTAGCATTGTGGGTTCACAATTATCATATTGTGAGACATTATACCCAATTAAGAACGAACTAAAATGTATTAATTTATGTAATAGTTGTTTTTATAAACAAATTGATATAGGTAAAAAAGGCTCTTTAGGTTATCCGTGTTATGTACACAATATAACTGATAAACTTATTGAACTAATACCACAATTAGACTTAAATAAACTTAAAAGAGGTAAAAGAAAATGAGTTATAAAAGATTGACGAAAAGATTTAGAAATTCGCAAATGCAAGCAGATGTAGAATTGATGGAAACGGTTCAAGAAGGAATTTATCGCCTTGCCGAGTTAGAAGATAAAATTGAAAACGGAACGCTTATTGAGTTGCCTTGTAAGGTAGGAGATAAGGTTTATAGATTATGTGGAACACCTAAAAGAAGATATATCAAAGAAAAAACTTGTCAAGGAATATGTTTTAACAATTTTGGTATTGAAATACATACCGATGGAGCAGTAGATGTTATAACTAAACAAAATAAAAACATCTTTCTAACCAAAGCCGAAGCAGAAGCAAAATTAAAGGAGTTAAAGGGAGAAGAATAATTATGATATGCAAAGGCTGTAGAAAGGAAATGTACCTTGACGACAAAGACGTTAAGTTTAGGGGCAATTTAGACAAATATTGGATATGTGAGAACTGCCATAGTTCTTGCATTGAAGAAATAAGGTTCAGTCAATCATTTAAAGAACACTGGACTATACGTTATTTTAATACTTTATTCCAAGAATATATGCTTATTAAAGAATATACAATAAAACACGTTATTGATACAAGTGTACGAATTAAAAAGGGGAATTTATGAGTAATTTGGTAAATGAATACTGTTTAAATTGTAAAAAGTCTAAATGTAACGGCAATTGCAAAGAACTACGCGCGTTTACTAAAAGTCTTGTAGAAAGAAAAATCATTCCTAAACGTGGTGGAAAGAGAACGGTTCGTCAACAAACATAGTATTTTTTCCCGCCCGCCCTTCTGTCATAATAATGGCAAGGAGCGTATGAAAAGAAGCGAAATTGTTTCTCTTAAAACTGTTACTTTAAAAGTGGATTTGTTTTTATTATATAAGTGTCACACGCCATTAAAAAAGTAAAGGCGTGAATAGTCAAATAAATACAGTAGTCCTATTTGCTACCCAGACACTCCGACAATTTGCCTTTGCTTTTTATATCAAAACAAATTTCGGTCTCTACCTACGGCACTTCTTGACTTTTTTAATTGCGCGTAAAAGGAAACAATTAAGAGTTGTACGGCGAACCGTGCAACTCAAAAGTTACGGTTTTGTTGTAAATAAAAAAGAGCCGTAAAGGCAAAGGAGTAACAAATGAAAGCATTTAGAGTAGTAACAGTAATTAACAGTAGAGCGTTGTTAAACGTAATGGTAGGAAAAACCGAAGAAGAAGTAAGAGAGCAAATTATCGGGCACGAAGAGATAATCGAAATTAAAGAGATTACAGAAAACTTAAAGTTAGATATTTGCGAAATAAGTGATGCGCTACGCTATTTTAAGGTAGACGATTTAATTCAACTGTTAGTAATAAATATGTTAGAAAAGTACGATAATCTTTTTTAATAATTCTCGAAGTGAAACTTAATTGTATTGTAAGGAGTATGAAATGAGAACGGATGATTCAATATTTGTTAAAAAGTTTTGTTTAGGTTGTAAAAAAGCGTATTGTACTGGGAATTGTATTGAACTTAAAAGTTACGTTAAAGAGTTGGTAGACAAAAAAGTGATTTCGAGAGGCGGTAGACCTAAAAAAATAAACAAGTCACAAAATATTGACAAATTGTAGTATCAAGTATATAATGGAACTGCTCATACAATTAAGTTTCATCATGGGGATACTATCTAAAAAACGGTATCTCTCTTTACCTATGATGAAATGAGTATGAGCAACTAATTTCCAAGGGAGATATGTTTAATGCACTCTCGTTGGAGAGTGCATTTTTTATTATAAGGAGTATTATTATGGCAGAACAACTTTGTTGCCCTATTTGTGGCGAACCTACAAGCGTTTATATGGGAAAAGCGAGAAAAGACGGTTTATGTCGTAAACACGGTATGCAAGCCTATAAAGGCGAAATAGTTCAATGTGCCGATTGTGGTAAATGGAACGAAAAAGACGTTGTTTGTGATTGTAAAAAAATTAAAAAAGAAAATAATGATTTTACAGAACAAAAGGAAAATAAATGTTTGCTATGCGATAATGATAGCGGGAAATATTTGTTTTGTAAAAAATGTTATAGTCAATATCACGGAAAAACTTTATTGTTGAAGATTACTTGCGATCAAAATCAAAAATTAGAACTATTAAATGAGTCTTACGAAGGTGTTTATACTTGTAAAGATGGACATATTGTTAAAAGTAAATCTGAAAGAGAAATAGACAATTATTTATTTGACCATAAAATAGCACACGCTTATGAAAAAGCATTAGTAGTAGGAACAGAAACATTTAAACCAGACTTTTACTTAAAAGATTTAGATATTTACATTGAGCATTGGGGATATAATTCAGATAACGAAGAATATACCAAAAGAAAAGAATACAAATTACCTAAATATAAAGAAAAAGGTATAACATTAATTCAAACAAACGAAAAAGATATGCAAGACCCTGAAACTGCATTAGAATTAAAATTGAATACATATAAAAAAGGGGAAATCAACCCAGAATAAAAAAACTACTTGTTTTTTTGAAAAAATAGTTGACTATTTTTAAGTTATTGAATATAATAATATTGTCTAATGATTGTATGCGTAGACTTGGGCGATAACAAAGTCGTAATTTAGACATTAATACGGAAAGGTTAAACTTTCCGTATTTTTTTATTAGTCAAATTTTTCAATTTACTTTTATGTAATACAATATTTTTATCATAAGCAGACCAAACATCAAAATTTTCAGTTTTATTAAAGGGTATTGGCGTAATCACACCAAAACGCATTTTACGATATTTATTATTATTTAAAACACAATGTTTTTGAGTTTTCTTGTTAAAATATCTACAAGTATATTTTAATACGTCTTTATCAATATTACTTTTTTCATGTACATCTTCTAACGAAGTTATTACACGACAATTAAATTTTCTTGTAAAAGGGTTAAACCATTTTACTTCTACAAAATGTGATCCATTACCTTTAATATTTAATTCCTTATTATTTACCCTAAAAATCTTACCTACGTATTTTGCCATAAATTACTCCTTATTTTTCAATAGTATTGTTTTTTATTTTTAACAGTTCATTAAAGAAATAACTGTTTTGTTGCATTAGTTCGTCAAGCGTGGCTTTAACGCCTTTGTACTCTGGAACGTCTGCAAGGCCCACCGTAGAACGTAAAGCCTTTTCAGTAAATATATCGTTATAACAGTCTGTGCTAAAACGTTTAGCATAGATTTTTTTTGTACATAAATAATACTTCTTACTTTTTGTTGCGCCGTCTTGCGTGCCTTTTTCTACCGCTAAATTAAGTTTATAATAGCCAAACGTGTTATAAATTCCTAAACGGTAACTATATAAACTTGAAATTATTTGCTTGTATAAAAACATTTTTAGCGTGTTATCACCACGCATAAAACGGTGGTTATAATAAGCGCTTTCAAACTTACTTAATAACGAGCCTATAATAAGGTCACGTAAATTGAAGCAAGGCATAGTTAAATCAAAGTCAGAGCAGTCGTCTATATTAACTATGTCGCATAGTTCTCTTGCGTCAGCGCCCCAACTTGCACACCTTTGTTCGTCCGTTATAATTTTAATAAAAGGGTAGTTATCAACCGTTGCGCCGTGACGTATTAGTTTTAACGTCGAATTAAAATGGTCGTTCTTTTGGTTGGCTTCGTCCGTCTTTTTCTTCATTTCTTGCAAGTCAAGCGCGTTACCACGCTCTTTGCCTATTTCAGTCATATTGAAAACGCCGAACTCTAAAAAGTCCTTATATTTATTGTCTTCAACAATTTTTTTACCAAGCCTAAACGCGTCGTAGTCTAAAATATGAGCGTGCTTACTGTACGCGTCTATTAAACGGCTATCAGTTTTAAAAAAGTCACTATTCCAAAGCGGAAAGTTGCCCAAATCTTGTTTTTGTGTATCTATTCTTATTGAATAGTTAGAAGTTATAAAACTGCACTCTAAAACGTATATAAAATAAAGTTGAGCATAACTCTTTATAACTTCCCATACG
The DNA here is from genome assembly GCA_045637905.1 of Christensenellaceae bacterium. Taxonomy (GTDB): domain Bacteria; phylum Bacillota; class Clostridia; order Christensenellales; family Borkfalkiaceae; genus HGM11412. The sequence goes on from JAZUAJ010000010.1 coordinate 18,562, forward strand.
TCAATTACGGAAAGTTTATCGTCATAATAATAGCCCCAGCGCGCAAAGTCATAGTTAAATAAATTCTTTTGCGTTGGTTTTTTTGTAAACTTATCGTAGCGTTCACTAATAAATTTACGGCACGTTGCCAAACTATAAACTTTATGCTTTTTCATAGCCTTTTTAATTTCGTTTTCAAGGTTAATCCACGGAAAGTAAGGAAACTTTAAATCACACTCTAAAATCTTTTCAAACGCTTTATCTCTAAGTATCACGTCTTCACTAAGTGCAATATCAGTAATTAAAGTTGTTTTCTTTTTGCCCATAGTTCCGCAAATAAGCATTACAATAGGTCGTTCATTTATAAAGCCACAGTTATTTGCTTCGTGGTGATTAAGCCTTGCATAGCCTATTTTACGGCAAATTTTATCAAAGATAATAAAGCCTATAATTAGCCAGAACGGCCACGGTATAAAGTTTATTGCTACGCCTAAGTCAACGAATAGTTTATATACTTGGCGGTAAATGTTTTTAAAATCAAAACTTGCAATAAAATAAAAATAGAACGCTATAAACTCTATAAAAATTGCCACTACGTTAAAGTTAATTGCCCAAATCAAAAGCCATATATTTTTATATACTTTATGTTCGCTTACAAAGCATATAAAATCTTTAACCCAGTCACGCACCGGTTCGTAAACCTTATGTAAAAATCGTTTATATGCCTTTAACGGCTTAGTATCTACGTTATAGTCGTTATTCGTTTCATCACTTTTAAGTGCGCCTATAACTAAAAATATTGAAATAAATGGCAATATAATTATTAAAACTTGGCTAACGTAATACAAAATAATACTTAATTTTGCATTGTACGCCTTAAAGTTTTCAAGCGTTATAAATAACTTCCAATACTTGTCCCACTCTACTAAAAACAGTTCCCACGTTTCCGGTAAGTAAAACGGTAATTTAAGCGGTAGTTTTGAAAAACTGTTGACTGTTGCGTCAACGTTAAAATTTAGTTGCGTTATTTCTTTAAAGTAATAAGCGCAACTTGTGCCAAAGTCTATTAAACTTTCCCATATTCGCGGAAACGAATATGGAAAAACAAATATATTTAGCAATATAAATATTAAGGTAATGCCGGCACAAATATAGTGCCGGTAATTTAACCTTTTTAGTTTTAAAAATAAGGTTTTCATACTTCTTAACTATTTTGCCACTCTATGTATTTAACACGATTCATTAGCCAAATGGAAGCACTTTCGCAACTTACTAAACAGCCATAAGTTTCACGACCAGTATAGGCACTACTTTTAACAGTAATTGCATTAGTTCCTTTATTGTATATGCCGTTTTCGCCTATAAAGCCTATAACGTCATTTAAGGTAAAAGTATGCTCTGACATAGTAGTGTTATCTAACCACTTAACAAAGGTTGTATCACTTTTTAAAGAACCACTATTGTTGCTTAAATACGTTATTTCATAGTTTTTTGTTTTAAATCTAAAACCGTAAACTAAACCTAAATTGTCAGTTTCATATACGCCAAAATCTACGTCTAAAACGTAATTATTTACGTAGTCTCTACACAATGTGGTAATTTCATTATTTTGTAAACGATAAATACCGTTGTTTTCGGTCGCTATTTCTAAAGCATAATCTACATTAGAACTTGGCGCTATTCTTAACCTAATTTCAAAAGAATTGCCGTTTTCATTATAAATTGTAAAACCTTGAGTAATATTTATTATACTATCTTTTTTTAAGTTGCCGTTTACGTATTCGCCACTTAAATAACTTGCCATTTGATAGTGCGCTTTAAAACTTGTATTGTTACGCTCGTTTTCAAAATAACCCAAGTCTAATAAAATCGCTGGTGAATGGTTTCCGTCGTCCCACTCATTAGAGTAAGTATTGCGCGTTAAATTGTCTATCAATTGAATATTTGAGTCATACTTAAACTCATCAATTGTAGTTCCTATATTGCGCCTATAACCACAGTCACACTCTTGGTGCTTAATACCGTTTTCTTCGCACGTTTCTTCTTTATCTACTACCCACGTTAGTTCGTGGTCTTTTTCGGCAAAATGTTTACCACAATATATATTTTTACAATCATAATAATGCGAATTATTATTATAACTAATAACGGTTTCCGCTTGACATACGTGTTTCTTTCTTATAGCGTTTACCGCTATTGAAGAAGCTAAACCGGCAAGCATTATTGCCGATAAACTTATTGTTACTATTTTTAATATTTTTTTATTTCTCATATTTTTTACTCCTATACGGCATTTGCCGTGTAAATTAAATAACCTATTACGTAAAGTGCTAAAAGACCTATTAGCACAAATATTATATTTTTTGCCTTATTCATACGCTTTACCTACTCACGCTTTCGCTTTTTTTGCTTTTTAAATATGATATTCCAAGGGAATACAAATATAAGTTTTGCCGCACTAAAAATAAGTTTAAAAAGAAATATAAAACCTTTAAATAAAAGGCTAATTATAAAACTAATAATAGGCGATATAAACGGCCATAAAATAACTACTAATATTGCGCCTAAAATAAGTGCTACTATAAGTTTAAGAGTGTCTAACATTTCATAATCTAACGGGTCTTGTTGTGCCGTTAAATCGTTAAACACATTATCTGGCGAGTGTATTGCTGGAATAACATAAGTCTTTCCGTCTTGCTCAAAGCCAAATTGCAATATATCAAAGTTTAAATATACAGATTCTCTAGCAATAAAACCGTTTGTTTTGTTTATTATTTTACCTTCGTCAATGTCTTCATAAGAATAACTGCAATTTACAACGCTAGAATAATAATCACAAGCATCATACCTTAAAAGCCATACTTCCTTATTTAAAACTTGTTGTTCTTTACAATATGTTTTAAATATATTTATTTCGTTAATATCAATAAAATATTTATTAGAAAATTCTTCATTAGTTAAAGCGTAAACGTCGTTCAAATCAACTTTTTCAATAGGGCAAATTTCGTTAATATCATAAGCACGTTGATTAAACAACGATGCCCACCAAGTTGATAAAGTGTTACCTAAATTTTCCCAAAAATCGCCATTAGAATTTGTTTTTAGATTTGCAAACGTTATTTTAGTAATATCTAAATTCTCATTATTGTTATTGCCATAATTTAACACAACTTCTTCATTTGCTTTTGTGCCTAATAAATTTAAACGATTTGCAATTTCTTCACTTTCAAATAACGAACTAAACCAAATCTCATTTTTGCTATTTTCATAGTAATTATATAAATTATTTCCGTCAAAAACATAATCAGTAGATATTTGATTATTCTTAATATATTTTGACAAATCTTTATCATAAAACAGCCAACTTAATACGTCAAAAGAATATTTAGAATCTGTACTCCAAGATAACGTATTTACTTCGCCACTTAATGTAGGTTGTCCTATAATATTTTGCAAAATTTCAGATTCGTTATAATACAAATCAAAAGAAAAACGTTTAATTACATCTCCGGTATTACCAATTTTATTTTCGTCATAAATATAATTTGAATAAAAATAAATATCATTTTCAGTATCTTCAGCATTTTTACCCAAGTAATTATATAAAAGTCTATATAAACTATTATCATACAATACTAAAATTGGCGTTGTAAAAGAATAAATATAACTTGCTTTAATAGAACTTAAACTACTTGAATCAACGTTGCCAATATATTTGGGCAAAGAAAAGTAGCAGGAACTTATTTGATTTTGCCAACCACTTTCTAAACTTGAATTTATTTCAGACGCTCCTGTCCTATAAAAAGTATGATACACGTCAACGTCAACAGAATTTAAAGGAATTCTATCAACACAATGTTCCTTATTTTCATTAGAATAACATTTATAAACGTTTCCTACCAAAAACTCTGTTGCCGTAGCGTGTCTTTCTTCATGCAATTCTATGCCCGAAACACAATAATACCTATTTTCACAATTAGGCAAAACAAAATCATTAGAAGTTAAATCTACTTTCCACTTTACAAATACGGCAGTGTTATTAGAGTTGTATGTACACCAAAGATTATCAGTTTCACTTTCAGTAGAAATTTTTGTGCTAATATTTAATTTACTATAATCAACTCTTAACACGTCGTTTTCATTATTAGTAAAACCAAAAGTCAAAGTGTTTTTATTACTTGAATACAATATACTTGAAATATTTGTTTGATTTAAAGGTATGTAAGTATATAGATAAATTGAATACAAATTATCATAACCATAACCATATTCCAAAAAATATAACAACGTTACGGTGTCATAAGTTTCAATTTTATCTATTTCTAAACTATCTAAATCTTCTTCTATGCTTGATGTTTCGTAATGTGGTTTAACGTCTTCATTTGCATATGCTTTATTTATAGGCAACGTTATAATAGATAAAAAACACATTACTATCGCTAATATTACACTTACTATTAAATTTTTACTTTTTCTTTCTTTTATCATATTTTTTACCTATAAAAAAAGGAAATCTTACAAAGTAAAAACTTGACAACTTCAAGCATTACTTAAAGATTTCCTTTTACTTTTTCAAATTACTAATAATTAAAAATTATAACTATTACAATACGTAAATTTCTAAATTTTGATAAGCGCTAAAATTAACATAACCCATAACACTATCAAAAGAAGTAACGTCAAACGATATGTAAGAATATTCTCCAACAATGTTTAACGTATTATAAGTACTGGTGTATTCGAGATATTTAGATTCAGTGTCACCTTCATAGTCTCCATACAAACAAGGGATACTATAAACAACCGTTTCAGTTGAGTCTATTATTTCAATATTTTCCTTTAAAGAAGAAGTTTTTATTTTAAAAATTAAAGTAGATTTGCCTCTTACGTCTATTTTATCAAAACAATAAAAATTAGAACCGCCTGACGTAAATCCATTTGAACCTATATTCCCTGTTCCTAAACCTTTAAATTTGTTATCTTGACCTTTAATTAAACTTTTAACATCGACAACTTGACTTTTATTAACTTCTATTTTAAGTTGTGTTGAATATTTCAAAGTTTCATACCAAGCAACTTTATCATCGTTTTTAGGAATAATTAATACACGTGCATACTTCGCAGATAAAGGCGCATTTTCAAACTTACTTGTCAATTCTTGCGTTGAATACATAAAGGTATCATTAGAATCATAGAAGAATACTTGATAGCTAATAGTTGAATCAAAACTGGGCGTAATTTTTAAACCTTGGCACTCAAACGCATTTTTGGTATAAATGCTACTATCGGTTTCTTGCCATGCGCCAGATGTATTTAAACCACCAACGGAATAAGTTGGCGTAACTGTTTTTAACGTATCTTCTTCAATTTTTTGAATAAGCGCTGTTACGCCTACTACCGAGCCTAATGCAAGTACAACGCTTAAAACGATAGTGCCTATTTTTTTCCACGTTGTTTTTCTTTTTAAATTTATTCTTGCCATAATTTACTCCTTATTCGCGAGCAAAAGTAACCTTTAATTGATTAACGTATTTTGCACGGTTGAACGCGTTAAGTTTTACTGCTTCGCCGTCAACTTCGTTAGGCGTAATTACTACTTTAAACGAACTTGCGTCTTGTGGAATTTCGTTTACGTCAAAATCTTGCGTCTTTTCTTCAGTTAATGAAATAAAGTTACCGTCTTTATCGTAGAACGCTACTTTATACGTAATGGTTGCAGTTTCTTCATCAATCTCAATGCTCATACCGTTTACTGTTTGAGCTTTTGATAAAACTGCGCTTTCGTTGCTTTCAATTACTTTGCCGGCTTCGGTTATTGCGCCGTTCTTATAATTAGTACTGTTTACTTTTGAAGTTGTAATTTGAGAATTACCAATTCCAATAAGTAAACCAAGCACGGTTATTACCGAAACAACCATTGCTACTATACTTACCACTAGGGAAGTCTTACTTCTTTTTGTTGCTGTCATTTTTTTATTCTCCACGTTTAAAGTCCGCACGACTATTTATTTTTTTGTTTTTTTATTATAGCGCCGTTCTTTTTTGACGCTTCTTACTAACGTTATAGAGCCTAAAACTAAACCGCCAAAACCGATTATAAGCATACCAAGTTTATATATAATCTCAAAATCTTGCATTGTTATTTACCTTTCTTTAATTTTTGCTTATCTACAACTAAATAAGCAACGTCTTTTTTTGCGTTATTTTTATCACTAAAAAATTTAACTAAATCATTTTTAGAACGATTTGTTAATGAAGAAGTATTATCTACAAAAGAGCATTTACCAGTTCTTTTGTTACTTTGAGTTGTTACAAAAGCAGTATAACCACGCTTAACACGACCAACAAATTTAAACAATGAACGATTGTTTTTATAAGTTTGACTTGACACAACTTTTACATTTGCTAATTCTTTTCTTTTAGGTTGATAAACACTTGACATTTTTTATTCTCCAATGTAATATATATTTACAGTCGATTTAAAAGTCGTTCGACGACAGAGTTGAACTTAAGGTTTCGAACTCACGAAAAATGCATTACAATCGACCATTTTTCTAACCGTCCTTTTAGGGCGGTTATTTTTTTATTCTAAAACGGCAAGCCGTCTTCTTCTAACATTTCGGTCATAGTAACTTGACCTAATTTTACTGTTTCGGACTTAACTTCGCCAAATGCGTCACAAATTAAACTTGAAACGTTTACTGCTTTTGGCTTGTCCTTATAATAATCTTTCGTGTTATTTGCTATAACACTACAATTACCACAAGGCTCGCCTTTTTCGTTTAGTTCGTTATATAAATAAATGTGTTTATCTTTAACAATGACGTAATTTGAAATTCTTCTATACAACTGCTTTAACGTTGCGTAGTCTAACTTGTCGTTATCATCGCCACGATACCACTCGCTTAATTTTTGTTTAGAAGTTATTACGAGTAGAACGCCAAAGAAACATTTATTTTGATATCGTGATTTTACCGGACTGTTAGTATGGTTATCTAAAAACTTTAATAGGTCCGTAAAACTAAAACTATCGTCACGCATATCGTCTAAAATATATACGTCTTCGCCTTTATAGTTCTCAAACGCGTCGTTTGAAGAACCGCTTATGCCATAATCTAAATGCCTAAACATTTTTTCTTTATCTTCAGACTTTGAACTCTTTTGCCAATATTCTTTTGGAACAATGTCAAAATAGTTTAGTTTTTCTACAAATTGACGTGCAAACGTTGTTTTGCCGGTTCCGCTTTCGCCGGTAACAAACATTACTTGTATAAACCTATCAATGAACGTTGCACGATATTTAAGTTCGGTTACAAAAGCGTCGTCTAACTTCTTTTGCATTTTAATGCGCAACGTAACGTCTTTTATTTGGTGTACGCGCTCAATTTGCTCTTTGTAACTGTATTCTTTAAAATTGCCTATACCTAAATTGAAACGTTCTTCTTCCGTAAACACTTCGGGGTTCCAGTTAGGTGAGTGCTTTACTTCGCTCCAGTTATACTGAAATTTGCCTTGTTCTATAGCGTCAGTCGTACCGTGTACAAAGTATAATAAACAGTTAGACGCATTAGTTTCTATCTTTTTAATTGAATGCTCATTTATATTAAACCATTTAGCAACCATAGAACTTTTAATGCTGTTATCACCAAAATTCACATAAATATGAACGTGGTTAGGTTTATGAGTTCCGGTTTTATGCTCCGGATTTTCTAATTCGTCGTATTTTGTATAATTATCTTTATCGTGCGGTATAAAAGCCCATTTCTTAATTGTTTTATAACTTTGCAAAACGTCTAATATTTTTATGTTGTTTTGCTTTATGTATTCTTCAGTTATAGAAAACCAATAGTGTTTCAAATTCATAAAATACCTGCCAATTATATTTTAAAAATTTTCCCTACTTTTCCCCCTTTTACCCCGTGCGGCTTTTGACAAGGTCGAAGCCGCACGTTATATATATTTATATATATAAAAGGGTAGAATAAGATAGAGATTTTCCCTATTTTTCCCTACTTTTCCCTATTGTTTAGAGTTATTAGTCAAAATAAGGGGTATCTGACACAAGTTTGAGTCCTTTTAATACTTCAGCACCGCCAAAATATAATGGAGCGCCTTTTTCTAACTCAACTACGTCACCAAATCTGAAGCCTTGCTTCACAATTTTATTGTGAACGTCTTCGTCTACAAATACCGTTGTAGCCTTGAAGTAAACTTCATTGTCTTTATTCGCTCTTTTTTCGAATAAATTTACTTGCCAATATGGCTTGTTGTCCTTTTTGCTTTTGCCAGCATAAGTTCCGTGAAATACAAACATAACTTTCTCCTTTGCCTAATTGTTTTAGGACTTAATAAAATATTTTTTATATAAAGTAAAGCGTCCAACGGCAGTACACCGCTATACCACCGTTTTGGCAGTGGACGCCTTACATTTATAACAAGGGTTGCCGTTATTAGCCCGACGGCACGGTTACGCTACTGCGAAGTTTAAAAGATATACTTTTTCAATTAGGAGGTGTTTAACGCATATTAAACCCATAAAATAAAAAGTGATTATAACAAAAATGTTACAATCACATTGTATCAATACAGTAACAACGTGCAAAAAAGATATCTTATATTGATTTTATATAAAAATAATGTTAATATATATAAGTAATTACAAATATAAAGGGAAAATTTATGGAAAAATCAAACAAAAATTTTATCAACGTAATAGGAAACTTTTTTAAAAGCGCCGTAAAGGCAATTTTAAAAATTCCTTTTATTTTAAGAGTTGCCATAGGTTTAGTTGTTGGCGTTGCTTTTGCTTTATTACTTCCAAGCGCCACGTTCATTGCCGTTTTTGGAAAAGTGTTTACAACGGCGTTAAAGGCTATTGCGCCCGTTTTAGTTTTCGTGCTAATTACAAACGCTCTTTCTTCTGCGGGCGGTAATTTAGGTTCAAGATTTTTTAGGGTAATTTGCTTATATTTATCTACGACGTTGCTTGCCGCCGTTATTGCGGTTATAGGTAGTTATATTTTTAAAATAGAAATTCCGCTTGCTCAAAAGCCAGACGGTTACACTCCGCCAACGGGTTTAGGCGAAGTGTTTTCAACGTTACTTGCAAACCTTGTTGAAAATCCCGTTTCGGCACTTATTAACGGAAACTACGTTGGAATTTTAACGTGGTCTATAATGCTTGGGCTTGCGTTAAGAGTTGTAGGCTCGCAAAAAACTAAAGAAGTTATAGGCGACCTTGCAACTGCCGTTAGCAAAATAGTTGGCTGGATAATTCAACTTGCACCTATCGGCGTTATGGGCTTAGTTTTTAGTTCGGTTAGCGAACTTGGTATAGACATATTCGTTAATTACGGCGCGCTTTTACTTTTACTTGTTGGTTGTATGCTTGTGCTTTCGCTTGTAATAAATCCTATTATTATGAGCGTTTGCCTTAAACGAAACGCATATCCGCTCGTATTTAGGTGTTTAAAAGAAAGCGGTTTACAAGCCTTTTTTACAAGAAGTTCGGCGGCAAATATTCCCGTTAATATGAAGCTTTGTAAAGACCTTGGTTTAGATGAAGAGTATTATTCCGTTGCAATTCCGCTTGGCGCAACTATCAATATGGACGGGGCTGCCATTACTATAACCGTTATGAGTTTGGCGGCGGCGTTTTCAATGGGAATTGAAGTAAACTTTTTTGTAGCGTTACTTTTATGTTTCGTTGCAACGTTAGGCGCGTGTGGTGCGTCGGGCGTTCCAGGCGGTTCGCTTTTACTTATTCCTATGGCTTGTTCGCTTTTAGGCGTTGACGCTACCGTTGCTATGCAAGTAGTTGGCGTTGGTTTTATTATAGGCGTTATTCAAGATTCGGTTGAAACTGCTCTTAATTCGTCTGGCGACGCTATGTTTACGGCAACGGCAGAGTTTATGGAGTGGAAAAAGCAAGGAAAACCTATATATTTTACCGAAAAAGAAAAAAAGTGCCTAACCGCTTTAAAAGAAGAATAAAAAAATAAAAAGTGTTGACGTGTATCAACACTTTTTTCTTTTTAACAAAAGTTTTTTAGTTTGTTTTTAAAAAACCACTAAATTTTTTAAGTTTTACTTTATTTGACCTTTAAAACAACAAAAACGCTTTAAATACAACCAACGGTTGAGTTAAAACCATTTAATTATCAATTTGTTTATAGTAAAATTATATTACAACAAAATTTAAAGGAGTTAAAAAAGTGAAAAACAAATTATCAAAACTTATAGTTTTAATTGCGCTTTGCATCGCTTCTTCGCTTTTAGCACTTGCTTGTACCGCTTCTAACGGCGATGGCGGTCAAGGTGGTTTAGGCGAGCAAGGTAGCGGAAATCAAGGCGTAGAAATTACGAGCGTAGTTTTTAACGACGTAACGGTTAATTACGACGGCGAGTCGCACACCATTTTGGCAAGCGGTGCGCCAAGCGGAACAAACGTAACCTACGCAAACGCTGGTCCTTATATAAACGCGGGCGAGTATACTATTACCGTTACCGTTGCGGGCGAAGGCTACAAAACTTTTACTAAAACCGCCAAACTTACTATAAACAAAATAGAATATCCAACCGATATCGTATTGAATAGTAAAAAGTATTTTGAAGACGGTTTGCAAAAAGAACTTTTAGTTACGGGTAGCGTTCCTACTGGCACTCAAATAACTTATCTTAGTAACTTAGCAACAAGCGCAGGCGTATATTATGCGTCGGCAACTTTAAAAAACTCTAACTACGTTGATAAAACTTTAAGCGCAACTTTAACTATATCAAACGCGGTTAAGTTTACAAATAAAACCGTTGATTATAACGGAAATGCGCAAACAATAAAAGTTTCGGGCGCTCCTGCGGGCGCAAACGTAACGTACGTAAACGCAGGACCTTACGTAAACGCGGGTGAATACTCTATAACCGCAACCGTAAACGTTGAAGGCTACGAAACTTTTACAAAAACTGCTAAACTTAAAATTAACAAAATTCAATATCCTAATACCGTTACGTTTGAAAATAAAAAAGTAGTGTACACGGGTAGTGAAAAGGTTATTGAAGTTATGGGCGATATTCCAAGCGGAACTCAAATTACTTATACTAACAACACGGCTACACAAGGCGGTCAATACGTTGCTACGGCAACGCTTAAAAACCCTAATTACGTTGATAAAACTTTAACCGCAACGTTAACAATTGTAAACGTTTTAGACGTTGCAAAAACGGCGGTAAATAATCTTCTTGAACGCCCTGACCCTTGGGAATATATGCCACAAGCCTTTAACAAGGAAAATTTTGCGTTAAAGAGCGCACCGATAGTAGACTTTACAAATAACGTTAACGTAAACGATATAAGTAAAAAGTTTATGGGCAAAAATATGTACGTTTTATGGGAAGGCGTAAACGAAATGGACGCGCTCCTTTCTAAATTCGACGTGGTTTACTCTATAGGCGAAACTATTGCAAACGCATATCAAACTTACATAAACGACAACCCTGACGACCACGCCGAGTGGACGGGTACTGTTTTAGGCTTTAAAGTTAAAATAGTATTGAACGGAAACGAAAGCACTATGCTCGTTGGAAACAACGCGTTTTCAGTTGAACTTTTTGCCGATAAAGATAACGCTATAAACAAAGGTAGAATTGACGTTGCTAATGCGGGCGTATTAAACTACGAAATAAAAGACGGCTATCTTAAATTTAATATGTCCGTACTAATAAAGGGTGTTTTAGCGTTAAAGCAAGTTGAATTTGTTAAAAATGAAGAAGTTGTTAGTGGGTATTTTTACGAATATTTAGGTTTAGAAAGCGTTGCTACTAAAACGAGTGCGGTAATAGCGTTTAACGAAAATTACGCAATAGTTATGGGTAGCAGTTTACTTACAAAAGGTATTGAAGAAGTTTATTCAACTACAACGGGCGAATATTTAAGCGGTAAAGAAGTTATGAAAGATAGTAGCGAAAACTTATACGTTCACGTTAAAGATATTAGCGGTATAACTTCGGTAAAAGCAGTTGAAAACGGCTCTACAACTTATAATAATTACGACGTTTTTGTAAACGGATTATCAACCACGTTTAAACCAAGTTACAACAAGGCGCTTTTCGTAAACACTACGAGAAGATTTGACATTGAAATGAAAACGGCTTACTATATTCAAGAAGTTGTAAACGGCGAAGACACTTCTTACGAAGTAAAAGAAACGTTAGTTCCTTTAATGTTTATTCAAAACCAAGTTCTTGAAACTTTCGGTAGCGAAGCAAAGAGCGAAAATCCAAACGTTTTTAGCATTGCTCCTACTTATCCAACTAATAAAGTAAGCGTGGCAAACGCAAACTTTGATAATTTTAAAGAATTGCTTACAACCGTTCAAACAAAGTTAACTTATCAAGAACTTCAAGCCGAAATAGGCACTAAAAACGAGTTCTTTACCGAACAAGCATAATTAAAACCACAAAAAAAGCACGCTTTTTATAAGCGTGCTTTTAATTTGTGAAATTCGTTAAATAGAGCGTGCATAATTTTTATTAGTACAATTCGTACTTTCCTTGATAAAGATTTAAAAAAGGCTTTTTACGTTTACGTGTGTAAAGTAGTGTTCTATAAGCCCCACCATAATGACTTCTTACGTAGGCAAAAACGTAATCGGCGCGGTCAATTATCCACTCGTTTCTTTTTATTATTGCAAATTTTAGCGGTACGTGCTCAATTTCTGGATAAATTATTTCATCGTAATACTCTTCTATAACGTCTTTTCTTTTATTTAACCATTTATTTAAATATGGCGTAACGAATATGATTTTGGCGTTGTCGTGCCGTTCCTTATATTTTCTTGCACATTTAAGAGCAAACGAATCAAAAGCACCATACCCGCCAAGATAAAAGTCAACTTGATTACCGCAAATAACCGCTTCTAAATTATTAAGTAAGCGTTTTTCGTCGTTTTCGTTGCTTATATAAGTTGAATGTCCACAAAACGCAACAATCATTTAACCACCACTTTATGAAAGTATACATTCATATTATAACAAACAAAAAAATAAAAGGCAAGCAATAGGGAAGTACTCATTCTTATATTTTCTTATAGAAAGAATATAATAACTATGGAAGTGTTCTTCCGTATGTGTTCTTTCGGGGGGTGTGAGATATGACTGTTAATGATGCCGTAGCAAAAAGAGTTATAAGTTTGCTTGCAAAAAAGAAAATGACGCAGTATAGGTTAGAGCAACTTTCGGGCATTCAACACGGCCATATGCAATGGATTATGAGCGGTAAAAGTAAAACCGTTACTTTATCAACGGTGTTGCGTTTGGCTAACGGTTTTGGAATGACGGTAGTTGAATTTTTAGATACTGATGCGTTTTTATTTGAAAACCTTGACGTAGAGTAAACAAAAGAGCGTTTGGCACGTAAGCCAAACGCTCTTATTTTTATTTAATTAAAACGAATATAAAATTAAGCCGAGTATTGCCGAAATAATTATTAAAAGTATAGGCGAAATTTTTTCTTTTTTAATCTTGTTATAAATAAATGAAGTTGCAACAATTAGCGCAAAAATTATAAGTGCTTTATAGTCAAAAGTTGCGGGGGTGTAAATCGTTTTAGTTCCTAAAATTGCGCTTAAAGTCATAGTTATGCCCGTTCCAACAATAAGCCCTGCAACAGTTGGTTTTATGCCGTATAAAAAGGCTTTAACACCTTTAAAATTAAGCAAGTTTTTAGCAATTGACGCTATTACTAATATGATAATAAACGATGGAAGTATTACGCCAAGCGTTGCTAAACTTCCGCCTAAAAGCGAGCCGATAACGCCGTTTTCAAGCATACCTTGCGAAGAGCCTATAAACGTTGCCATATTTATGGCAATAGGCCCTGGCGTTGATTCTGCAACGGCTATAAAGTTTGCAAACTCCTGTTCGGTAAGCCAGCCGTTAAGTAAAACTTCTTCTCTCACAAGCGAAATCATACCGTAGCCACCGCCAAACGAAACCGCGCCTATTTTTAAAAAGGTTAAAAACAAAAGAAGATAAACGCTCATTTTTTATCCCCCTTGTTTTTAATTTTCTTTATAACAAGTGATATTGCATAAGCCGAAACGCCAACTAAACCGCCTATTAAAACGTAAAAAATGCTTGAAAAGTTTATTGAAAATAGCGTAAAAGCAATTAAAAGGGCAAGCGAAGTGCAAAAAAGCACAAATTCAAGTGGCGACTTTAATTTTTTTACCATTTTTACGCCCGCGTTTAAAATTAAGTAGCCAACGCACGCTTGAATTCCTTTAAACGCGTATTGAACGGGGGTAAAACTTAAAAATTTATCAAATATTTGAGATATTAAAAATATTATTATAAACGAAGGCATTACAACGCCAAGCGTTGCAAAAATAGAGCCTAAAACGCCCGCTTTTTTATAGCCTAAAAAAGTTGCCATATTTATGGCAACAGGGCCGGGCGTTGATTCTGCAATAGAAACTACGTCGTAAAACTCGTCGTCAACGGTCCACTTCTTTTTTTCAACGAGTTCGCCGTGCATTATGGCTATCATAGCGTAGCCACCGCCAAAAGTAAACGCGCCTATTTTAAAAAACGTTAAGAATAATTTTAAAGCGTCCTTTAATAATTTCATAATCACTTAACGGCTAAGTTATATCGCTAACGTTCGCCGTAATTTCTTCCTTTTTCTTTCTGTTTTTGTAAACGTAATGAATAACAAAATAAAGTGCTATTCCTAAAACTACCATTACTATAGACCAAGTTTGGCTTGGCGTAATATTGCCTATAAATTGCCCCTTATTATCGTCGCGCAAAAACTCTATAAAAAATCTAAACACGCCGTAACTTATAAGATAGTGGCAAATAATAAACTTGTCGTTTTTCTTTAAATATAATATTGAAAAAATTATAAATAAAATAAATAAAAATCCCGCTTCGTAAAGTTGAGTTGGATGAACGGGGTTAGGAAGATGCGGAAATTTTACGCCTAAAAAACTATCCGTTTCTTTACCGTGGCAACAGCCCGCAAAAAAGCAACCTATTCTACCAAAAGCGTGTGCAATTAGTATACAGCAACTTGCAATAGGCGTAAGGTCAAAAATGCTGTGTTTAAGTTTTTTACGGAAAATTAAATAGCCTAAAATAAACGAAATTGAACCGCCTAAAAGCCCGCCTAAAACCGACATTCCCGTAGGAAAGTCAAACTCGCCGGTTGCTAAATATATATAAAAAGTGTGCATAAATTGCGCCGATAAAAAGCCGAGTCCTATTGCTACTATTCCGTTGTAAAAGGTAAAGTCAACGAAGCCTTCGTCAAACTTCTTTATCTTACAGTACGAAAATAACACTATAAAGCAAGCAAGAATACCTACCGCAATAGAAATTCCATATAAATTAGCACCAAAAAATATAGGATCTGGATACATAATAACCTCTCTTAACTGTTATTATACAACAAAATAAGCACAATGTAAAATGAAATTTTAATTAAAATATGGCGTCGGCAATTTTCTTTTGAATTTTACCAAATTCTTTTTCAAAAGGAACGCTTCCACTAAAAACTACGGGCGGTTTTTCGGTAACGGTTTTTAACTCGTCGTCAATGGTAAGAGGAATAAATTTTAAGTGTTTGTTAGTTTGTTTAAAGTATAGTTTTTCAAGGCATAAAAATCCACCGTAAATTTCACGCGTGCCACTATCGTTTTTACTTGTGTAATCAACGTTTGGAAATATTATTAAACTGCGCCCGCTTTTTAGCGCGGTCATAGACGCTTTTATTGTTTTAAACGCTTCACAATTGTTTCTATAAACGGGAATAATTTGCGCCTTAGAGCATAGGTAAGGAACGAACAAACTGCATAAAAAACTTGGCAATAGCGCAAACAACTTGCTTTTATTTAGCCTTTTAGAAAAGGTGTAGTTGTAAAAATGCAAAAAGCAGGTTTTTCTATTTGTAAAAACGTGATAGACGTAAGGCGAAAGGTCAAAGGTTGAGCATTTTTCTATCGTTAGCGCGCCGTGCAAGTTTAAGTGACGGCATAGGTAAACGCAAGGCTCTTGTGGTGGTTTTACGTTAAAGGAATATTTGGGCGTAATACGGTTATAAAACCCTTTGCACAAATTAAAAAATTTGCCCGTAAATTTAAGCGAAACGCTATTTGCGTTGCCGTTTATGTTTTTAAAAGTAGAAGTATTTTTCATAATTAAAAATTCGTATAGCGTTATTTTGTGCATTTTTACAAAAAATGTACCAAATTTTAGTTAAAGTGTGTTGAAATTTAATTTATTTATGTTAAAATTAAAATATAAAAATTTTTAAGGTGAATTATGTTTAACGTTTTAATAGTTGAAGACGACTATAACATTTGCAAGTTAATGAAAATTAAACTTACGCAAGAAGGTTATAATTGTATTCTTGCCCACAACGGAGAAGAAGGCATTGAAAAACTTGCCGAAAACCATATTGATATAGTTATAGCGGACGCTATGATGCCCAAAATGGACGGGTTTGAAATGGTTAAAGAAATGCGCGAGTTAAAATATTTAGTGCCCGTTATTATGGTAACGGCAAGGGGCGAAATTGAAGACAAGTCTAAAGGATTTATCGTTGGCGTTGACGATTATATGGTAAAGCCTATTGACTTTAAGGAACTGTTTTTAAGAATGAAAGCCGTTTTACGCCGAGCAAATATCGTTAGCGAAAAGAAAATAGTTATAGGAAAAACCGTGCTCGACTATAACACTTTAACCGTATCAAACGGTGAAGACAAAGAGATTTTTACAAAAAAGGAATTTCAAATACTTTTTAAACTTTTGTCGTACCCAGAGCAATCTTTTTCAAAAAGTGCTCTTTTTGAAGAGTTTTGGAATTTTGATAGCGACACGGAAGAAGACGCGGTTAAAGTTTATATAAACAAAATACGCAACAAAATTTCGCGTTTTAGCGAAATTGATATAGAAACGGTTAGGGGCGTAGGCTATAAAGGTGTAAAAAATGAAAAAAATTAAAATAAAAAAACCCGAATATTTGCTTTCGCCTTTCCGCTTGTCTATGGCAATTTTAATAACTTGGCTCGTAGGCATAGCGCTTGGCGTTGGTTTAAGTATGATAGTTACAAGGTTTATAAAGTACGAGCAAAACGTTCAATACGGTATTATAATTTTAGGCTTTGTATTACTCTGTTTTTTAGTTGCCGTGCCTATATCGTTTTTAATAACGTATAGCGGTATGAAGTTGATAAACAATATAAACGAAAAACTTACTAAAGTTTCAAAAGGCGACTATACCGCCAAACTTTCTATTCAAACAAAAAGCCCGCAAATAAACAGCGTTGTAAACAAATTTAACGAAATGGTTGACGAACTCAACTCTGTTGCCGTTTTAAAAAACGACTTTATATCCGGCTTTTCGCACGAATTTAAAACGCCCATCGTTTCACTTAAAGGCTACGCCGAGTTGTTGCTTGAAAGTGAAAATTTAACGGAAGAACAAAAGGAATACGCGCGAATAATTTTAGAAGAAAGCGAAAGGCTTTCGCGCCTTTCAGAAAACTCTCTTATGCTTGCAAAACTTGATAGCCAAGCAAAAATTTTAGAAAAAAAGAAGTTTTCCGTTGACGGTCAAATTGAAGACTGCGTGTTGCTTTTAGATAGCGCGCTTAAAGAAAAGAATATTGAAATAGAAACGGACCTTAAAAAAGTTCATTATAAAAGCGACCCGTTTTTAATTAAAGAAGTGTGGATAAACCTTTTATCAAACGCCATTAAATATTCTAAGGAAGGCGGAAAAATTAGCATTAAGTTAAGGAAAGAATACGGTCAAATAATAGTAGTTATACAAGATAACGGCACGGGTATGACGGAAGACGTTAAAAAACGTATTTTTGACAAGTTTTATCAAGGCGACGTTTTGCACTCGACGAAAGGCTTAGGGCTTGGCTTAACTATAACGAAGCGTATTTTAGAACTTACTAACGGCACGATAGAATGTGAAAGTCAAGAAAACGTTGGAACAACAATGACCGTCAAGTTAAAAGTTGAAGGTAAAAAAGAATAATAGAATAAAAAAGGCGTATCAACAAGGTAGTTGATACGCCTATTTGTTTTATTTAATTATTTTTTAAGCCAAGTTGAAGGCGCAAGTGCAATTAAAAGCGGGTAAATTTCAAGCCTGCCTAAAAGCATTGCAATGGTTAAAATTATTTTAGAAAACGGTGAAAAGTCTGCATAAGTTGAAAGCGGGCCAACCGCACCAAAACCAGGGCCTATGTTGTTAAAGCAAGCAATAGAAGCGGATAAGTTCGTTTCAAACGAAAAGCCGTCAATGGATAGTAAAAACGCTATAAATATAATTAAAACAACGTAAATTGCAAAGTATGAAGTTACTCCGCTAACGGACGCTTCGTCAATACGTTTGCCTTCAAGTTTTATCGTGCTAACGCGCTTAGGGTTTATAATTCGCTTAAATTCCGCGCCTATTTTTTTAAATAAAAGTATTACTCTTGAAACTTTTAAACCGCCCGCACTTGAACCTGCCGAACCGCCTATAAGCATTAAAATTAAAAGAGTGCTTTTTGCCATTTCGTTCCAAGCGTTAAAATCTGCGGTAGAAAAGCCCGTAGTTGTCATAATAGAAGAAACTTGGAAAGCCGAAAGCCTTAACGCTTCGCTAAAATTTTGGCAAGTTCCATAAATATTTAATAAAACGATTAAGGTTGCAGATATAAAAATTAAAAGGTAAACTTTTAATTCAGTACTTTTAAAAACTGACTTTAATTTGCCTATTGCAATTAAGAAATAAAGGTTAAAGTTTACGCCGAACAGGAGCATAAAAATAGCAATAACCCATTGACTGTAACTACTATACGTTGCAATGCTATCGCCGTAAATACCAAAACCGCCCGTGCCTGCCGTAGCCAAAGCCGTAACTATGCTATCGTAAATAGGCATTTTGCCTAAAATTAACATAACTATTAAAACTGCCGTTAAGCCAGAGTAAATTAAATAAGGTATTTTTGCCGTATCTTTTGAGCGCGGTGTAATTTTATCAATTATAGGGCCGGGCATTTCCGCGCGTAAAACGTGGATAGACCTATCGCTCGTTTTAGATATAAACGCAACTACGAAAACAAGTATTCCCATACCGCCTATCCAATGTGTAAAGCATCGCCAAAGATTTAAGCCGTAGCCAAGCAAAGTAACGTCTTTAACAATGGATGCACCCGTAGTTGTAAAACCGCTAACCGTTTCAAAAAGCGCGTCTATAAAAGAAGGGATTTTTCCGCTTATTACGAAAGGGAGCGCGCCTATAACGGACATTGAAATCCAAGCGAGCGCAACTATAACAAAGCCTTCACGCGCGTATATTATACTGTTGTTAGTTTTTGTAAAAAACGTTAGTATAGTACCTAAAACAAAGGCTATAACCGCAGTAATTAAAAAACTTAAAACAGAAAGATTTTCTTTGTAAATAATGGAAGTTATAAGTGGTAAAAGTAGTAGTATAGACTCAATACGCACCACTCTACCTATTATATTCCATATCGTTTTATTGTTCATAAATCACCGTTTTTATTTAGACAAAACAACGTCGTAAATATCGTATAAACTTTGACCTGCCGTAGCAACTATAACGTGGTCGCCCACCTTAATTTCGTCTTCACCGCAAGGGATAATGCAAGACCTATCGCGAATAATTCCCGCAATTAAAGTGTTTTTGTTAAACTTCAAGTTTTTAAGCGGAATATCTTTAAATTTAAAGTCTTCTAAAACTAAAAATTCAACTGCTTCTGCTTTACCGCCAAGAAGTTTATAAAAGTTTTCAATTTTGCTACCTTTAACTTTTTCAAGCCCGCGCGCAAATCTTACTAAAACGTTTGCAACTATCGACTTTGGCGAAATTTGCGAGCCAACGCCAAGTTCTTCCGAAATTGAGCCGAGTTCTTTATTGTTTATTTTAGTAACGACCTTAGAAACGCCTTTACTATTTGCGTAGTAAGACATTAAAATGTTGGCTTCGTCGCTATTAGTTAACGCTACTAATGCGCTTGCGTCGGTAACTCTATTTTCGCACAAGAGTTCGTGCGAAGTTCCGTCACCGCAAATTACGGTAGGCACGTTTTCGAGCCTTGAAGCAAAATCTTCGCATTTTTTAATATCTTTTTCAATAACTTTTACCGAGTTTTTACTCTTTATTAAAAGTGAAGAAAGGTAGTATGCAATTTTACTTGCGCCAACAATTACAACGTCTTTAACTTGCTTTTGTTCAAAGCCTAAAAGTTTAAGTAATTTATGGCTTTGAGTAATAGGGGAAACTATACCTATTTTATCGTCTTCATTAAGCACGAAAGAGCCGTTAGGTACAGTAACTTCGCCGTCTCTTAAAACCGAAAAAACAATGAAGTTTACAGGTATTTTTTTGCGAAGTTCTACAAGAGAAATTCCTATAAGCGGTGAGTTTTTATTTACGTTTAACTCTAAAACTTCAAACGAATTTCGCGAAAACATTTCAACGCTTAACGCCGAAGGCAATTTTAAAAGGTTGAATATGAATTGAGCCGTTAAAAGTTCTGGGTTAATGGTCATTGAAAGTTCAAGTTGGTCTTTAACAAAGTCAAAACTTTTGCGGTTATACTCATAGTCGCGCGTTCTTGCAACGGTATGTTTTGCGCCCATTTTTTTAGCGACGTAGCAACTAAGCATATTAAGTTCGTCTGAACTCGTAACGGCAATAAATAAATCCGCCGTTTTTGCGCCCGCTTCCTTTAAAACGTCGTACGAAGTGCAAGTTCCTACTATGCCTAAAACGTCAAGCGTGTCCGTCATACTTGAAACTACGTTTCTATCAATATCAATAACGGTAACGCTATGATTTTCTTTAAGCATATTTTTAATAATTGATTTACCTATTTTGCCACATCCGGCAACAATAATATCCATAACTAATTTCCTATTAAATCCTTAAATTTTACGCTGGACTTTTAAAATATTTTACTCTTTTTAAAAAAACTTGTCAACTGTGAAGATATGGTAATAATTGTAAGACACAATAGGTAGTGGTTAAAAGGCGGTAAAAAGTCTAAATATGGCGCATTTTGTCTTTTATATATAATAATAAAAAATATTTTGCAAAAACGCTAAAAAAAGTTGACAAAAAAAATTCGATAATGTAAAATAGTAAAGCACTCCAAATAGGGGGTGTTAATTTTTTAGGATGGATTTTGAAAATGGCAAAAGGTAATGCAGTTAGAATTACTCTTGCGTGCACGGAATGCAAGCAAAGAAACTATGACGTTTATAAAAACAAAAAGAACACACCAGACAGAATTGAACTTAACAAATATTGTCCTTTCTGCAAAAAACATACCGCTCACAAAGAAACTAAATAATAGCGGTCGTTTTTTTGTTTATAAAAAGTCGTAAAACGGAAATAGTCCGTTGAGGTGTAAAATGAAAGAAAAAACAACTAAACAGGTTGCGGTAAAAAAACAACCTAAAAACAAAAGGCCTAATTTCTTTGTAAGAATGGGCAAAAAAATTAAAGAAGTATTTTCCGAAATTAAGAAAGTTTCGTGGCCGTCTTTCGGCAAGGTCGTTAAACAAACGGGCGTTGTTATAGGCGTAGTATTTATTTTCTTAGTGGTTATAACTTTAATGGATTTTGGTCTTAGCCAATTGCTTAGGCTTTTAACTAATATTTAATAGGGGTATTCAAAATGGCTCAAACGGCAAAATGGTATGTTATTCATACTTATTCTGGTTACGAGGCTATGGTAAAAGATACCCTCGAAAAAATGGTTATAAACAGCAACTTGCAAGGTCAAATACTTGAAGTTAAAATACCTATGGAAGAAACCATTGAAGAAAAGAACGGCAAAAAGAAGGTCGTTCAAAGAAAGGTTCTTCCTTGCTACGTATTTATCAAACTCGTTTACTCAAACGAACTTTGGTTTATGATTACTAACACGCGTGGCGTTACGGGTTTCGTTGGTCCGCAAGGCAAAGCATTGCCACTCACGGAAGACGAAGTTAAACGCATGCGCCTTGAAGACGTTGTTGAAGACGCTAACTTTAACAAAGGCGATAAAATTACTATCGTTTCAGGCCCGCTTGACGGATTTGAAGGTATTATTTTAGACCTTAACGACACTAACCAAAAAGCAAAAGTTAAAGTTGCAATGTTTAACACGGAAACAGAAGTTGAAGTTGATTACGTTCAACTTAAAGTATTAAATTAAAACTATCGAATTTAATTCGTTAGAATATAGTGGGAGAGGCGTTCAAATTTTTCTAAGTCGCCTTGCACGTACCACATTAGGAGGAATTTTTTATGGCTAAAAAAGTTACTGCTGTAGTTAAATTACAGTTACAAGCCGGAAAAGCAACACCAGGACCACCAGTTGGTTCTACACTCGGACCTTACGGTATTAACTTACCAGGTTTCACTAAAGAGTTCAATGCAAAAACTCAAGACAAGTTAGGTTATGTAATTCCAGTTGTTATTACAATATACCAAGACCGTTCGTTCACGTTTATTCTTAAAACGCCACCTGCACCAGAACTTATTAAGAAAGCATGCGGTATTGAAACTGCAAGTGCTGCACCTAATAAGAACAAAGTTGCAAAACTTACTAAGGCGCAAGTAGAAGAGATTGCAAAAATCAAAATGGTTGACACAAACGCTGCTTCTTTAGAAGCATGTATGAGCATGATTAAAGGTACTGCACGCAGTATGGGTGTAACCGTAGAAGAATAAAAGGTGAGTGGGAGAGGCGCGCAAAATTTTAACGTCGCCTTGCATGTACCACAAGGAGGATTTTATTATAATGAAATATGGAAAGAAATATGCCGAAAGCATAAAGAGTTACGATAAAACTAAACTTTACGACTTAAGCGACGCTATCGACGTTGTTTTAAGCACCGCAAAAGCAAACTTTGACGAATCAATTGAATTTCACACAAAACTTGGCGTAGACCCAAAACAAGCAGACCAACAAGTTAGAGGCGTTATCGTTCTTCCTAACGGAACTGGTAAAACTGCAAGAGTTTTAGTTATCGCTAAGGGTGACAAGGCAGATATCGCTCAACAAGCAGGCGCAGATTACGTTGGCGCAGAAGATATCGTTGCTAAAATTCAAAAAGACAACTGGTTTGAATTTGACGTTGTTATTACAACTCCAGATATGATGGGCGTGGTTGGTAGAATTGGTAAACTTTTAGGTCCTAAAGGCCTTATGCCAAACCCTAAATCAGGCACAGTTACTATGGACGTTGAAAAAGCAATTAAAGACGTTAAAGCAGGTAAAGTTGAATACAGGCTTGATAAAACTGCAGTTATCCATTGCACGATAGGTAAAAAGAGTTTCGGTAAAGAAAAACTTATGGAAAACTATCAAGCACTTTTAGACGCTATTATAAAAGCGAAACCAGCATCTGCAAAAGGTCAATACATTAAGAGTATTACCGTTGCAAGCACGATGGGTCCTGGCGTAAAAGTAGCAAACAAAAACGCGTAAAAACGTTTGACAAATAATTTGCGGTGTGTTAAAATAACCGCATAACAACAAAACAGCCGTAGAAAGCAGGTTTTTAAGAAACGCAAGTTCACCAGCCGAGGTTCGTTAAATAGCGCACTATATATATAATATAAGTCCGCCCTTTATCGCTTCTTCGGTAAGGGGCGGTTTTTTACGGGAAAATAATTATGGAGGTAAAATCATTGTCAGCAAATATTGAGGCTAAAAAGCAGGTTGTAGAAGAAATTAAGGCTAAAATTAGCGAAAGCAAATCTGTCGTTTTGGTTGACTATAAAGGTTTAACCGTTGCAGAAGATACTGCATTTAGAAACGAATTTAGAAAAGCCGGCGTTCAATACAAAGTGCTTAAAAACACGTTGGTAAGAAAGGCATTTAACGATTTAGGCGTAACCGCGTTCGACCAAGACCTTAACGGTACAACTGCCGTTGCTTTCGGTCAAGACGAAACAAGCGCATCAAAAATCGTTGTAGAAAACGCAAAGAAGTTTGAAAACAAACTTTTTGCAAAAAGTGCATACGTTGACGGTGCTTACGTTGATAAGAAAGGTGTAGAAGCACTTGCGGCTATCCCTTCAAAAGAAGCACTTTATGCACAAGTGGCTGGTACGCTTTCAAATATCGTACGCGGCTTAGCGGTTGCTCTTAACAGAGTTGCCGAAAAAATGGGCGAATAATTCGCCAAACAAAATAGCCTAACGGCAAAATCAAAATAAAAAATTAAAGAGAGGATTATAAAAATGGCAGATATCGCAAAGATTATTGAAGAAATTAAAGGTATGACTGTTTTAGAACTTAACAGTCTTGTTAAAGCAATCGAAGAAGAATTCGGCGTAAGCGCAGCCGCTCCAGTAGCAGTTGCAGGTGCAGCAGTTGCAGAAGCAGCTCCTGTTGAAGAAAAAACTGAATTCAACGTAGTATTAAAAGAAGTTGGCGCAAACAAAATTGCAGTTATTAAAGCAGTTAGAGAAATTACTGGTCTTGGCCTTGTTGAAGCAAAGAACATGGTTGAAAAGATGGGTACAATCAAAGAAGGTCTTCCTAAAGAAGAAGCAGACAAAATGGTTGAATCTCTTAAAGCAGCAGGCGCAACTGCAGTTGCTGAATAATTTTACCAAATATACCGCTTGGCTTTATGGATACCCTATAAGGGAATTTTAATTTAATACAAAAGTGTAGCCCACTATACTTCGCTTTAAGGCGAAATATGGTGGGCTTTTCTTATCCACAAAAGATTAAGATAATTTAGTTTTATTTTTAGCCTTGTGGCTAAAAGTTGTATTG
>JAZUAJ010000011.1:0-65756 GCA_045637905.1 Christensenellaceae bacterium
TCGCAGACAGTTATATAAATCCTATCGGATTTGTGAAATTCGTGTAACGACGAGTGAAATTGCCTAACGGCAGTGAAATTCGCCTACGGCGAGTTATAGATTAAATTTTTATATAACATTTATATGCTCCCTAAATAAAAAAGCGAATAGCATTTTTTTGCTATCCGCCTTTTTTTAATTATAAAGTTTTGCAACGTCGTTTGCTATTTCTTTAACGGCTTTTTTAAGCGAGTTTGGTTTTAAAACGGTAACGTTTTTGCCAAACGAAAGTATTTTTGACGCTAAAACGTTGTCTAACGGAAGTTCGCAACTTGCCAAAATTTTGCCGTCTTTTAACGTGTAAACGTTATCTATGCCAAGCCACTCTTCAACGTCTGCCTTAATAGTTTTTGAAATTTCAAGTTCTATAAGTTCGGCTTTTAACTTATCGTACCAAGTGTCTAAAATATCTTTTACGTTAGGGGTTATTCGCCTTGTAAACGTTTCACCCGTGTCTTTTGCGCGCTCAATTCTTCCTATTTTAAAAAGCCTAAATTCGCCCCTTAACCTACAATAAGCGTAAACGTACCACAAGCCTTGTTTTAAAATTAAAATGTGCGGTTCTATAACGCGCGTGCTTTCTAACCCGTCTTTATTAACGTAAACTATTGAAACGGCTTTTCTTTCTTCAATACATTTTTCTAAAAATATTATAGATTGCTTAAAACTTTCCGTTGAGCCCCAAGGACCACCGTCAATAATTAAATTGCCAAAGTCAAGCGAAAAATCACCGTCTTTTTGCTTGGAAACGGCTTTAAACTTTTCAATAATTTTAGTTAAAAGGTCGCTACTAATGTCGTTATTAACGCCCGTTAAAACGTTTAATAAAAAAGCACTTTCTTCTTTTGTAAAAAAGGTTGCAGGTAATTTAAACGTGTCTGCAATAGCAAAACCGCCGTTTCTACCGCGAATATTATATATAGGAACGCATAAAGAAAGTTCGTCAATATACCTATAAGCCGTGCGCTCTGAAATTTCGTAACGCTCGGCAATATATTTTGCCGTTACCGTTTGGCGCGAAAGTAGTAAAAATAAAAGTTCAATTAAAATTTGATTTTTCATAAGCCACCCTTCGTTTGTATTAGTTATATAATACACGCTTGCCAAACGTATGTCAATATTTACATAAAATATCTAATATATTTTTATTTCCTATAACTATATTTTGCTTTTTTATATTTTCTATATAGAAGTTAGAATTTTTATAAAGTTCAAACACGGCGTTTTTAAAATTATTTGGAGTTGCGTTTTCCATTGTTAAAACTCTTGCTACTTTTAACGCGTCAAAATAGTTGGCGTTTTCAATTTGGTCCCCGCGTGAATTGCCTTTTGGCAAGGGCATAAAAAGCGTAGGAATTTTTAATGCTAAAAGTTCAAAGGCGGTATTTGACCCCGCGCGCGAAACGCAAACGTTTACAATAGGGTAAACTTTTTCCATATTAGCGTATTCAACTTGCCTATAATGCGGGTGCGTCAAATTAGTTTTATTGCCTTTTCCAACAACGTGAATAACGTAAAACTTTGTTATTATATCGTCAAACGATTTGTAAAAAACTTCGTTTAAACTTTTTGCACCGCTTGACCCGCCTATAACAAGCAAAACGGGTAAATTGCCGTAAAATTTAAACTCTTTATAGCAATCTTCTTTATTTTTATTAAACAGTTCAAGCCTTACGGGCGCGCCAACGTACACGCCGTTTTTAACCGTTTTTGCAGTTTTTTTAAAAGTGGTTAAAACGTTTTTTGTAAAATGCGACGCTATTTTATTTGCTAAGCCTAAACTTAAATCAGATTCGTGCGTAATAACGGGAATATTAAGTTGTTTTGACGCTATAACAACGGGAAGTGCAACGTATCCGCCTTTTGAAAACACAACGCTTGGCTTTAACTTTTTTAAAATGACTTTTGCATCGCTAACGCTTTTAATAAATTTAAATGGCAGTAGCGCGTTTTTAAAAGTAAACGACCTAACGAGTTTTACGGGGTTTATATAAAAATATTCCAGCCCCTTTTCTTTAATAAGCCCCCTTTCAATTCCGTTTTCGCTACCTATATAATAAATGGTATCAAAGTGCTTTTTTAACCCGTCAAGTATTGCAAAATGCGGGGTAACGTGGCCTGCCGTGCCACCGCCCGTTAAAACTATTGATTTCATAATATTATAATATGCAAAAAAAATTCGTATATATAAATATTAAATAAAAAAGAGTTGAATTTATATTTTTTTTGTGCTAAACTAACTAAAAAGGAGTTATTATGAAAAATGTTTTAGTAGCAGGTGGAGCAGGCTATATAGGCTCTCACACGGTAATTGAACTTGTAAACGCAGGTTATAACCCTATTATCGTTGATAATTTATCAAACAGTAAAGAAGAAGCCGTTAAGCGCGTTGAAACAATTTTAAATAAAAGTTTAACTTTTTATAAGGCAGACGTTTTAGATAAAGACGCTATGCGCAAAATTTTTAACGCTCATAAAATTGACGCGGTTATTAACTTTGCAGGTTTTAAGGCGGTAGGCGAATCTTGCCAAAAGCCTATTGAATATTACCACAACAACATTGGCGGTTTAATAGCACTTGTTGAAGTAATGCGCGAATTTAACTGTAAAAATTTAGTTTTTAGTTCTTCGGCAACCGTTTACGGCGACCCCGAGTTCGTACCTCTTACGGAAGACGCTAAACTTAGAACTACTAACCCTTACGGCTCTACTAAATTATTTATTGAATACATTTTAAAAGATATTTGCAAAGCAGACCCTTCTTGGAACGTTGCAATTTTAAGATACTTTAACCCTGTTGGCGCGCACGAAAGCGGTTTAATAGGTGAAGACCCTAACGGTATTCCAAACAACCTTTGCCCGTACATTACAAAAGTTGCCGTAGGCAAACTTGAATATTTAAGTATTTTTGGTAACGATTACGACACGAAAGACGGCACCGGCGTTAGAGACTTTATTCACGTTGTAGACTTATCAAAAGGCCACGTTTTAGCCGTAAACAAAATACTTGAAAACAGCGGTTTAGTTATAGTAAATTTAGGCACGGGCGTTGGTTATAGCGTACTTGAAATGGTAAACGCCTTTTCAAAAGCGCTTGGAAAAGAAATTCCGTATAAATTTGCTCCACGCCGTTCAGGCGATATAGGAACTTGCTACTCAGACCCTTCAAAAGCGTACGAAATTTTAGGTTTTAAAGCCGAAAAAACGCTTGAAGATATGTGTAGAGACGCGCTCAATTTCCAACTCAAAAACCCTAACGGTTATAATTAAGGCTTTTCCAATTCGTCTGGTTGATTTTTGACGGAAAAATACTTTAAAATACTTCGCGTTTTGTTCGGTTACATGCTTTACAAGTATGCGCCCTTACAAGAACGCTCGTCTTTCTTGTATTTTCCTCGTCAACCGCAAAATAAATTTTAATAAATCAACCATACTCATTTTCAAAACCTATATATATTTATTTTTTAAATTAAAACAATAAAAACGCTACTAAAAAAGTAGCGTTTTTTTATCTCGTTGTTATGCTTAACTTGTATTCGTTAGGCGTCATTTTGGCGTATTTTTTAAACACGCTGTTAAAGTGTGAAGGCGAGTCAAAACAAAGTTTTTCACTAATTTCTTGAAGTTGAAGCCCGTTTCTAATTAGTTTTTTTGCTTCGTCAACCTTAAATTTTAAATAGGTTTGGTATATTGTATTGCCCGTTTTTTGCTTAAAGAACGAACATAAAAAAGTTTTGCCGTAATATAAACTTTCGCAAAGTGCGTCAAGCGAAAATTTAGAGTATAAATTGTTTGAAAGATAATTTGCAATTTCAAATTCCAACTCTTTAAGCGAATTAGTTTTTGTTACGAAATATTTTTTTTGCTCGCTACGTTGTATTTCATCTCTAAGCAAGTAAATAAGCAATAATTCAAGCGAGTTTTTAAGCGCTTGCTCTCCGCCCAAATTTGCATTTTTTTGCAAGTTTAATTTGGTTAGGTTAGGGTTAAAGTCCGGCACGATAAAGGTGTTGGTTGCTTCTTGCATAATATTTTTTAAAAGATAGTGATATTTTGAGTTAAGCGCTATCTTTTTATTATTAAAAAATTGCATACTTTCAGACCTGCAATCAAACGATATAATAAAAATATTAGGCTCGTTATTTTGAGTTTTAACCGTGTGCGTTGCGTTAGGTAAAATTAAAAACAATTCCCCGCGTTTAACTATGTTTTCGACCCCGTCAATTTCAACTATAGTTTCGTTTTTATCAACGTAAATAAGTTCCCAAAAGTTATGGCTTTCTAAAACGGCAGAGTAGCCTTTTGAAAGTTCTTGATAGTGTATTGTAACTATTTTTTGCACGTTTATTAAGTTGGAAATTTTGTGCATATAAAATTTTTTTGCGTTTGCCATATTAAAAGTGTAGCATAGTTTATTAAAGTTGTAAATTGTTTCGCGCAAGGTTTTGTGAAATATTTTATAATAATGGCGAAACTTTTTGTATGGAAATAGTTTTTCAATAAATATATAATATTTATAAAAGGAGAATAATTATGATTAAACCTACACTTGATAAAACTTATAAACCTATGATTCGCGTTTTACAAGAATATGAAAACGCGGTTAAACAAGAAAGTCAAAAGCAAACAATAGTTATTGCCGTTGAAAGAAACGGTGGTTATAACTTCGTTTATAAATTCGACGCGTTTATAGACGGTACCGGGCACGACGAGTTAAACTGCCGTATTGCAGAACGCCTTGCAAAAACTATTTTATGGCTTGCGGGCGGTTATAAAATTATAATTAGCGGTAGCAAAACTATTTACGAATATATTAAAAACGCTTACACTTTACAAGGTGCAAGAGCCTTTGACGTTGACTTTATGAGTGGCGTTTACGAAAAGCCTTTTGAAGTAATATACGCTCAAAATGCAAGCGAAATAGAAGAAAAAGGTTGTTCGCTTAAAGTTGGCGGTTATTTAGACGGTTGCCGTATCGGTTTTGACGCGGGCGGAAGCGATAGAAAGGTTAGCGCGGTTATCGACGGCGAAGTTGTGTACAGCGAAGAAGTAGTTTGGAACCCTAAAACTACGAGCGACCCAAATTATCACTATAGCGAAATTTTAACGGCTATGAAAACTGCCGCATCAAAAATGCCGAGAGTTGACGCAATAGGCGTTTCTTCTGCGGGCGTTTACGTTGACAATAAAGCAATGGTTGCATCTTTATTTATTAAAGTAGATAAAGAAAAATACGATGATTTTACTAAAAACATTTACATTAACGTTGCAAAAGAAATGGGCGATATTCCGCTTGAAGTTGCAAACGACGGTGACGTTACCGCGCTTGCCGGCAGTATTGACTTAAACGACAACGGCGTTTTAGGTATTGCAATGGGCACGAGTGAAGCCGTTGGTTACATAAATAATCAAGGTGGTTTAAACGGTTGGCTTAGTGAACTTGCATTTGCGCCCGTTGATTTTAGTGAAGACGCTATGCAAGACGAGTGGAGTGGCGATATAGGCGTTGGTTGCAAATATTTTTCACAAGACGCGGTTATTAAACTTGCAAATTTAGGCGGTTTTGTGTTTGAAGAACCTACAACGCCTGCACAAAAACTTAAAGTTATTCAAAAATTAGTTGAAGAAGGCGACGAACTTGCTACGCAAGTGTTTAAAGATATTGGTATTTACCTTGCTAACACTTTACCGTTCTACGCAAAATTCTACGATATTAAACACGTTTTACTTTTAGGTAGAGTTATGGGCGGTAAAGGCGGTAACATAATTTTTGAAACTTGCAAAGAAGTTTTAGCAAAAGACTTTAAAGAATTTGCCGACCTTGATATTTCTCTTCCAGACGAAAGCAGTAGGCGCGTTGGTCAAAGTATTGCTGCGGCATCACTTGCAAAAAGTAAATAATATTTTGCCTATAACCAAAAGGAGAAAATTATGAAAGCGTTTAAAAATGCAAACGTTTACGTTGAAGGTAAGGGCATTGTAAAAACCGACCTTTGCTTTAACGAAACTATTCTTTCTACAACTCAAATTTTACAAGATTGCGAAATTATTTCTCTCCCGCAAGACGCCGTAGTTTTACCAGGTTTTATTGACCAACATATTCACGGCGCGGGCGGTTACGACGCTATGGACGGCTCAATAGATGCCCTTTCGCAAATAGCAAACACCGTTAAAAAGGAAGGCACAACTTCATTTTTAGCAACTACAATGACGCAGTCAAAACAAAATATAAACAAAGCGCTTAATGCGGTTAACGATTATATTTTAAATGATAGTGGCGACGGTGCAGGGCTTTTAGGCGTTCATTTAGAAGGCCCGTTTATAAGTGCTAAACATAAGGGTGCGCAACCACTTGAATATATACAAGTTCCAAGCGTTGAAACTTTTGACGCGTACAATAAAGAAAGCGGAAACAACATTAAAATCGTTTCGCTTGCGCCCGAAGAAGAAGGCTCAATGGAACTTATTAAGCATTTGAATAAAAACGGAATTATTGCATCTATTGGGCACAGCAGTTGTAAATATCAAGACGTTGCAAACGCGCTTGAAAACGGCGCAAGTAACGTAACGCACACCTTTAACGCGCAAACGGCTCTTCATCATAGAGAAATTGGCGTTGTTGGTAGCGCGCTTTTGCTTGACGAACTTTACACCGAAGTTATTTGCGATACTATTCACGTTAGCGTTCCCGCATTACAACTTTTGGTTAAGTGTAAACCGCTTGATAAGTTAATTTTAATTACCGACGCTATGCGTGCAAAAGGTTTAAGCGACGGCGTTAGTGAACTTGGCGGACAAACCGTTTACGTTAAAAACGGCGAGGCAAGGCTTAGTGACGGCACGCTTGCAGGTAGCGTTTTAAAAATGAATTTGGCTATAAAAAATATGGTAGAAAAGGTTGGTGTTTCCTTAACGCAAGCCGTTGACTATGCTACTATAAATAGCGCAAAGCAACTTAAAATTGATAGTGAAGTTGGCTCAATAAAAGAAGGAAAACGCGCTAACTTTGCCGTGTTAGATAGCAACTTTGAAGTGTTATTAACTATTAGAAACGGAAAAATCATTTATAAAAAATAATTTAAAAGAGCCTTGCTAAAAAGCAAGGCTCAATTTATTTGTCTATTATTAAATACACGTCTTTTTTAAGTGTGCAAATACCTTTGTTTAAAGAGTAACACGCACCGCAAACGTGGTCTACAAACCGCTGTTTATCGCGTTGTTTTACTTGTGAAATATCAATTATTATTTCGCCGTGTTTTAAAGCGGTTAAAACTTCTTCAACGTCCTGTAAACTTTTAGGATAGTAGGGCGTTATATCTTTAGTGCCTTGTAAACCTTCGTTTACTACGGGCGCTTTTTTCAATATCTTTTACCAAAAATTTTAGTGCCTATTCTAACCATATTACTGCCGTGCTTTATTGCAAGTTTATAGTCGTTAGACATTCCAACCGACAAATATTTAAAACCGTATTCTTCTTTTAATTCGTCGTAAAAAGCGCGCAAATTATCAAGAAGTGAAACAAGTAAAACTTCATTATCGCTATCAGGTAGCATTGCCATTAAACCTAAAACTTTAACGGCAGAAAATTCGTTTATTTTTGATAAAACTTCTTTAATTTTACTAAACGATAAACCGCCTTTTTGTTCTTCGCCTAAATTTACTTCAAGTAAAATATTAGTTAAAACTTGTTTGTTTAAACTTTGGCGGTTAATTTCTTCAATTAACTCTAAACTGTCAACACTTTGAATAAGGTATGCTTTGCCTATTAAATATTTAACTTTATTCTTTTGAAGCGTGCCAAAAAAGTGGTAGTTTACGGGTAGTACGCTATCAAATTTATCTCTAAATTCTTGCGCTTTGTTTTCGCCTATATCTTTAAGCCCGCAAGTTATTGCTTCGTTTATAAGTTCTACGGGTTGAAACTTGGTTGCGCCTACAACCGTTATAGGCTCGCCTAAATTGTTGCCACCTTTAACTTCGTTAAAAATTTCTTGTAAATTATTATTTATCATACCTATTAAAAAAGGCTTTGGCAAAACTAAAAATCCAAAACCTATTCCTTTTAAAAAAAATACTGCGAGCCAATGTCGATATACTTTACCGAACCGCACTTAACGTAGTTAACTCCTATAAAGTTTCCTTATGGCACATCAACCGTTCCGTTTAGTGCTGCTATATTCCTATCCTGACACGGTTCGCGGTGGTCAATTGCATAAGACCTTATAATCAACGTTACTTGCGTTACGCTGTATTCCATAAACTACACCTAAAAAGGTGTTCAGCCTTGCTATAGCGGATTGCAAGTTACAGGGCACCGCTAACTCCCCGCCTATCGCAGTAATATAATTTTATAATAAATTTAATTAAATATCAAGCATTTTACTTAAAAAATATTGCATTTTTACTTTACTTAATATAATTTATTTGTTAAAATAATATAAAACGACAATAAAATACTTTTAAAGGCAGTTATTAAAGACTGTTTTAACCATTAAATTGTTTTTTAGAGAGCGCGATGTTGGTGAAATTCGGCAAACGATAGGTTAAAGCACATCACTTTATAGCCAACGCGGTGAATTTTAGTAAGCGCGTTCGTAAACGGTGCGTTAAACGTTTTAAGTTGCAAAAATATTTTTTTGCAAATTAGAGTGGTACCACGGCTTATTCGTCTCTAAACGAATAGGTCGATTTTTATTTTAAGCATAATAGGGCGCTCGCCCTAAATTATAAGGAGTTAGCAATGTATAAAAAAGTAGAAACAAACCTTAACTTTTTAGAAAGAGAAAAAGAAATTATTAAGTTTTGGCAAGAAAATAACGTTTTTGAAGAAAGCGTAAAGAAAAACGAAGGCAACGAAGAGTTTTGCTTTTACGACGGTCCACCAACGGCAAACGGTAAACCGCACATAGGCCACGTTTTAACGCGCGTTATGAAAGATATTATACCACGCTACCAAACTATGAAAGGAAAGCACGTTTTAAGAAAAGCGGGCTGGGATACTCACGGTCTTCCCGTTGAACTTGAAGTTGAAAAGAAACTCGGGCTTGACGGCAAGCAAGATATTGAAAACTACGGTATTGAACCTTTCATTAAAGAGTGTAAAGCATCGGTATTTAAGTATACGAGCGAGTGGAAAGAAATGTCGGACCGTTTAGGTTACTGGTGCGATATGGACAACCCTTACGTTACTTATCACGACGATTATATTGAATCGGAATGGTGGGCTTTAAAAGAAATTTGGAAAAAGGGGCTTTTATACAAAGGTTATAAAATCGTTCCTTACTGCCCACGTTGCGGTACTGCACTTTCTTCGCACGAAGTTGCACAAGGATATAAAGACGTAACCGAAAAATCCGTTTACGTTAAATTTAAGGTTAAAGGCGAAGAAAATTTATATTTCCTTGCGTGGACTACTACTCCTTGGACGCTTCCTTCTAACGTTGCGCTTTGCTTTAACGCAAAAGAAAATTACGCAACTATAAAAGTAGAAGACGGAACGAAATATATTTTAGCCGAAAAATTAGTGCCTTCACTTTTTGAAAATTATGAAGTTTTAGAAGTTAAAACGGGTAAAGATTACGAATACTGTGAATACGAACCGCTTTATACTTACGCTCAAATTCCAAGTTACGAAAAAGCGTATATTTGCGTAGTTGACGATTACGTTACTATGGACGATGGTACGGGTATCGTTCACAACGCTCCCGCTTTTGGTGAAGACGACTCGCGCGTGTGCAAAAAGTACGATATAGCGTTCGTTAATTTAGTTGACAACCGCGGTAAAATGACGGAAGAATGCGGTGAAATAGCAGGCTACTTTGTAAAAGACGCCGATAAACTTATTATTTTAGACCTTGAAAAACGCGGTTTAATGTTTAAGGCTATGGACTTTACGCACAGTTATCCGTTCTGCTGGCGTTGTAACACTCCGCTTATCTACTATGCGCGTAGCAGTTGGTTTATTAAAACTACCGCAATTAAAGACGAACTTATTGCTTCAAATAACTCCGTAAATTGGATGCCTGAAACGATAAAGACGGGTAGAATGGGCAACTTCCTTGAAAACGTTATCGACTGGGGTCTTTCAAGAGAAAGGTATTGGGGCACTCCGCTCCCTGTTTGGACTTGTGATAAGTGCGGTAAAGTTCACGTTATAGGCTCGCGCCAAGAACTTAAAGAACTTTGCGGATTAAAGGGCGATATTGAACTTCATAGACCTTATATCGACGAGCCTAAATTTAGTTGCGAATGCGGCGGCACTATGTCAAGAGTTAAAGACGTTATCGACTGTTGGTTTGACTCCGGCTCAATGCCTTTTGCGCAACTTCACTATCCGTTTGAAAATCAAGAACTTTTTGAAAAACAATTCCCAGCAGACTTTATTAGTGAAGCAATTGACCAAACGAGAGGTTGGTTCTATACTTTACTCGTAATTTCTACTTTATTGTTCGGCAAATCTTCGTTTAAAAACTGTATAGTTTTAGGTCACGTAAACGATAAAAACGGCATTAAAATGTCAAAGCATATCGGCAACGTTGTAGACCCTTGGTCAGTTTTAGATAAACAAGGCTCTGACGCGGTTAGATGGTATTTCTACACGGGTTCTTCGCCTTGGCTTCCATCAAGATTTTATCCAGAAGCCGTTTCGGAAGCGCAACGCAAGTTTATGGGCACGCTTTGGAACACTTACGCGTTCTTCGTGTTATACGCAAACATTGATAAATACAATCCTGCAAATTACCGTTTAGAAGATTGCAAACTTTCTTTAATGGATAAGTGGGCGCTTTCTAAACTTAACACTTTAATTAAAGAAGTTGATAAAGGTTTAGATAAATACCAAATTTTTGAAACTTCAAGAATGCTTCAAGAATACGTTGACGAACTCTCTAACTGGTACGTTCGCCGTGGTAGAGAAAGATACTGGGCTAAAGAAATGACGGAAGATAAAATTTCCGCCTACACAACTCTTTACACAATTTTAGTTACTCTTTCTAAACTTTGTGCACCTTACGTTCCGTTTATGGCGGAAAGTATGTACCTTAACTTAGTGCCTAACTTTTATAAAGACGCGCCTAAATCCGTTCATTTATGTGATTTCCCTAAATGTGATGAAAGCGCAATCGACCTTAAACTTGAAGAAGGTATGTCGGTTGTTTTAGATATAGTTGTTTCAGGCCGTGCTTGTAGAAATACGGCAAACGTTAAAAACCGTCAACCACTTTCAAAAGTGTACGTTGCAACCGAAAGAGTTTTAGCACTTAGCGAAGACCTTTTAACTATCGCGCGTGACGAGTTGAACGTAAAAGACATTGAACTTTTAAAAGATACGGGCAATTTAGTTTCGTATAAAGTTAAACCGCAACTTAAAACGCTTGGCCCTAAATACGGCGCAAAACTTGGTGCTATTAGAAATTATTTAGAAACTTGCGACGCTACCGCGCTTGTAAACACGGTAAAAGCGGGCAACGTGTTTAGCGTTGAACTTCAAGGTGCTACTATTGAATTTACGCTTGACGACCTTTTAATTTCAAGCGAAAGTAAGGCTGGTTACATTTCTTCACAAATAAACGGTGTAACGGTTGTTTTAGATACTAACGTTACCCCTGAACTTTTACTTGAAGGTATTGAGCGTGAAATCGTTTCAAAAATTCAAACTATGCGTAAAGAAGCGGGCTTTGAAGTAGTTGATAGAATTAACCTTTACTACGTTGCAAGCGGAAACGCAAAAGAAGTTTTATTAAATAACGCAAATAGCATTTGTAGCGACGTTTTAGCGTCTAATATTTACGAAGGCGAAATTAAAGGTTATCAAAAAGAGTGGGATATTGCAGGCGATAAAGTTACGCTTGGCGTAGAAAAAATATAAGGAATAAAATGGAACTTGCAACTAATTGGAAAGATTATAGCGTAATAGCCACGGGTGACGGTTATAAACTTGAAACGTGGAAGGGCGTAACGTTACTTCGCCCAGACCCACAAGTTATATGGCCGTCGTCTATCGATATGCAAAGTTATAAAGGCTTAAACGCAAAATACGTTCGAAGTGAAACGGGCGGTGGCAAATGGCAAACTTATAAAGAAATGCCAAGCGAGTGGGTTATAAGTTACGGTGAACTTAAATTTTTAATAAAGCCTATGGGCTTTAAACATACGGGCTTATTTCCAGAGCAAGCCGTAAACTGGGATAAAATGTCTGCGCTTATAAAAAGTGCAAATAGGCCTATTAACGTTTTAAATTTATTTGCATATACGGGCGGAGCAACGGTTGCTTGCTTAAAGGCGGGCGCATCGGTTTGCCACGTTGACGCGTCTAAAGGTATGGTTGAAAGGGCGGGCGAAAACTGCCGTCTTTCAGGGGTAAAAGACGCGGGCGTTAGGTTTATTATAGACGACTGTTTAAAATTCGTTAAGCGTGAAATTAGGCGCGGTAAAAAATACGACGCTATTATTATGGACCCACCGAGTTTTGGTAGAGGGCCTAACGGTGAAACTTGGAAGATTGAAAACGAACTTTTTAACCTTGTTAAAACTTGTACTGAAGTTTTAAGCGACAATCCGCTTTTCTTCTTAATAAACAGTTACACAACGGGGCTTCAACCACAAGTTATAAAGAACATTTTAACGCTTAATATGAAAAATTTTAGCGGTAAAATTGACGCTTACGAAGTAGGACTACCTACAAGCGAAGGTATTGCGTTACCTTGCGGTTGTTCTGGGCTTTGGACTGCTAATTAAAAAGGAGATTTTGTATGGAAAATCCACTTATTATTTATGAAGACAATCATATAATTGTTGTATTAAAAGAGCAAAACGTTCCGTCTTGTAGTGATGAAAGTAAAGACGAAGATATGCTTACGCGCATTAAAGAATTTATAAAAGAGCGCGATAATAAGCCGGGCAACGTTTACGTTGGCTTAGTTCATAGGCTTGATAGGCCAACCGGTGGCGTTATGGTTTACGCTAAAACGTCAAAAGCGGCGTCAAGATTAAGTGAGCAAATGCGTAGTGGCGACTTTGAAAAGGAATATCACGCGGTAGTTGTTGGCAGTTTAAAAACTAAAAAGCAAACTTTAAAACACTATCTTAAAAAGAACGCCATAACTAACACCGTTTACGTTTGCGGTCAAACGGTAGAGGGTGCAAAATACGCCGAACTTGCCTACGAAGTTTTAGAAGAAAATAACGGTTTATCTTTCGTTAAAGTTAAACTTCACACGGGTAGAAGCCACCAAATTCGCGTTCAACTTAGCCATATAGGCGCGCCTATTTTCGGCGATATGCGTTACGGCGGGGCTGACGCGGTTAAAGGTAATTTAGCGCTTTTTGCAACGTCCTTAGCATTTAGCCACCCTGTTACAAAGGAAAGGCTTGTGTTTAAAGTTGAACCGCCAAAAGACAAAACGCCTTGGAAATTCTTTGACACTTCCGTAACTGTAAAAACTATATAAAAAATAAAACTTGGATTTTTACGTCCAAGTTTTTTAAATAGACGTTTTTGCTTAATTTTGTTGTAGTAATTATCTTTTTGCCGTGATATTATAATGTTACAAAATTCAATTTGAAAGGAGAAAAGAAAATGAATACAGACAAAATTTACGCAGAACAAATAGCAAACGAATACGCACCAAAGCAAGCCTCAAAGGTAAAGGCTCTTAAGAGATTAGATGCAAAGGCAAAGCAACCCGCTTTAATTTTTGCATTTACTTTCGGCATTATTTCAAGTTTAGTGCTTGGCACGGGAATGTGCTTTGCAATGGGTATTTTAGGCGGTGGAAAGGCTTTACTAATTGCGCTTGGCATCGTTATAGGTTGCCTTGGTATTTTAGGCGTTAGCGTTAATTACGCTATCTATAAAAAAATATTAACAAATAGTAAAAATAAATATGCAAGCGATATTATTAAACTTGCAAATGAAATTGCAAACGAAAATTAACAAGTTTTATGATTAAAAATTTAGCAAAAAGGTTAAAAACGGACGCGGTTTACAAGCAAAAATTTACTTTGTATTTAACCATAATTTTTAATATGGTGTATTCTATATTTTTGTACGTAACTTGCTGTATATATCGCTCAACTTGGTTTTTTGTTTTGTCGGTATACTACGCTTTATTATGCGTTGCGCGCATTTTGGTTTTTAAACAAACGCCTTCAAAAAGCAAGTTGCGTTCTAAAATTTTAACTATGCGCACTTGCGGTTGTTTTTTGCTGGCAATAAATATAATTTTTTCTATAATGTCGTTTATTCTAATAAACGAAACGCCACAATCAAAGTATCACGAAATTATAGTTATTTCGCTTGCAACTTACACTTTCTTTTTGCTTGGCGACGCTATAATAGGTAGCGTAAAAACTATAAAAATAAACAACCACGTTTTTATGAGTGCTAAACTAATAAGTTTAACTTCGGCAAGCGTTTCACTCCTTACTTTAACAAATACTATGCTTGTAACTTGGGGTAAAGAAAACGTAACTTTAAGAAGTGTTATTTTGCCACTTTTATGCGCTGGAATATCAATTTTTATAATAGTTTGCGCTATTTTAATGATACGAAAATCAATTTTAGATTTAAGGAAAATAAAAAATGACTAAAAACGATAGCAAATATTTTTATACTGCACGTCTTATGAATAAGGCTCTACTTTCTTTGCTTGAAAAAAAAGATATAGAGTTTATTTCCGTAACCGAAATTGCTAAAAAAGCAGGGGTTAATAGGTCCACTTTTTATCTTCATTACGAAAACGTTTACGAACTTTTAGAAGAAACGCTTGAAAATTTAAGTAAAGAATTTATGCAGTCGTTTAGCGTAAAAGCACCGCTAAAAATCGAGCGAAAAGAAGACGCTTATTTAATAAACGACGCCTTTATAGTGCCTTATTTAAATTTTGTAAAGGATAACAAGCGATTGTTTAAATTAGCGCATCAAAAACCGCAAGTATTTAACGCAAAAACAAAGTATAAAAATATGTACGACACCGTTTTTTATCCTGCCGTTTCGTGTTTTTTGCAAAGCGAAAACGAAAGAATTTATTATCTTGAATTTTTTACGGGCGGAGTTATTGCCATTGTAAATAAGTGGCTTGAACGTGATTGCGTTACGGAAATTGATGAAATTGTTAAAATAATAAAAAAATGTATAAATTACAACGTTTAATAAAAAAACACGCTAAATTGTTTAGCGTGTTTTTTCGTTATATTCGTTAAATAATTGTTCAAAATTGTCTTTTATATCTTTATAAGTTATTCCGTTTTTATCAAGGCTAAGTTCGTAATTAAAAGTGCCGTTATAACCTACTTTTTCAAGCGCGCTTAGCACTTTTTGAAAGTTTATAACGCCTTTTTTAGGTAGCCAATGTTGTTCTTTTAGTCCGTCGTTATCGCTAATATGCAAATTTTTAACTTTTGAGCCTATTTGCAAAATATATTCCTCAGGCGGTTGTAAAAGCGAGTGGTTTACGTCTATCGTCATAAAGAGTTTAGCAGCGGCGTTTAAAAGTTCTTTTGCTTCGCTAATTTTGTTTAAAAGCCCGTCGTTTACCATATTTTCAACACAAATATAAGACGGCGTGTAATTGCAAATTTCTTGCATTGATTTAGTAAGCGAGTTAAGCCTAATTTGCCTTTCTTCGCCTTCCTTTGGTTTAGCGCTTGGGTGAACTACTAAAATAGGCGGTAAAAATTCGCCAAAACTATCAACGGCGCGTTTAAAAGAGTTTACAGCGTCCACTCTATTTGTTTCGTTAGGCGAAGCAAAATCCCACCACGAAACGGAAAACGGCAAATGCGCGCTACTAACCGTTACGCCTAAATCAAGGGCAATTTTGCACGCTTCTTTAACGAAAGGGAAGTTTAAAATTTCTTCTTCCTTATTCCATGGGGCTGCAGTATCTAACTCAACGTTTTTAACGTCGAATTTTAACGCTTCGGTTAAAGAATTTATAAAATTTTGTTTCTTTTTTATTATTTCGTAACCGCCGTTTTCAAATTTGTTTATACCAAATAAACTAACGGTTACGCTTGGTTTAAGTTTATACATATTTCACCTTAACTTTTATATTAGCACTAAAAACGGTTAATTTCAATACTTTTAATTTTTAATTTCGTAATTTTTTCTATAAGCCGTTGGCGTTACGCCCGCGTGGTTTTTAAAAGATTTTGTAAAATAACTTTGGCAATCGTAATTAAGCGCTTCTGCAATAGCGGTTACGGAAAGGTTAGTGCTTTTTAGCATTTCTTTTGCCTTTTCGGTTTTTAACTTCATAAAAGTGTCCATAATAGTTTGACCTTTTTGCTTTTTATACGTTTTATATAGGTACGACGGCGAATAGTTTAAATATTCGGCAATATCTTTAATTTTTAGCGTTCCGCTTACGTTTTTAATTAAATAGCCGTCAATTTTATTAGATAAACTATGCTCGCTATCAACCATAATAAACGTTTTATTATTTCCGCCTTTTTCGTTTTCGCCACGAAGAATTCTAACGAGCAAAATTTCCAAAAAGTTTCTAATTAGTTGAAGCCCGCCAAGCGTTGGCGAATTTAAAAGTTGCATTTTTTTAGTTGCTTGGTTAGATTTTGCAACGTCAAACGTCCTTTTAGTTTCCTTTATAATACTTTCTAAAACTTGTTTTGAACTGTCGTCTAAACCAAACTTTTTACTTTCTAAAAAGCGTAACGGCTCGCTTTTACTTTCAAACGAAATTATTATAATTTTCGCACCGCTATTTTCATCGGTATATAAAAAGTGCGTTTCGTTAGTTTTATAAAAAAACATATCGCCTTGCTTTAAGTAGAAAGCGTCGCTACCTTGCACGCAAAAAATAGACCCGTTTTCAACGTAAATTAATTCTTTAAAGTCGTGGCGCTCTGTTAAACTTTTAAAGTTTTTATCAAAATAAAAGTTATGCACCGTTACAATTTTATTAACTTTTACTAAGTTTTCTATTTTATACTTATAATATCTCATATAAAAATTGTAATATTATTTTAATAAAATGTCAAATAATTTATAAATAAAAGTAGTATAGTATTTTACATTTTTAAGATATTTTTTAGCATTGTTTTAATTATATTAAAATAATATAATAAAAGTGCAAAATAAAAAGGGGAGTATAATATGAGAGTTTTAGCAATAGGATGCCATCCTGACGATATTGAGATAGCGTGCGCTGGTACGCTTATCAAATGTGTAGAACGTGGCGACACGGTTATTTCTTGCCACGCATCTACTGGTAACTTAGGCCACGTTATCATCCCGCCGGACGAACTTACTATAATGCGCGCAAACGAAGCAAAAAAAGCGGGTTCGCTTGCAGGTATTGAAGTTATTTCCGCAGGTTTTAACGACCTTGACATTTTTGACAATAACAAGCGTTCGCGCGATATGATGGTCGATATTATAAAGTACGCCAACCCCGACTTTATAATCACTCATAATCCAGACGATTATATGCCGGACCACACCGCAGTTTCGCGCCTTGTTTTCGACGCGAGTTT
This sequence comes from Christensenellaceae bacterium, assembly GCA_045637905.1. Classification (GTDB taxonomy): domain Bacteria; phylum Bacillota; class Clostridia; order Christensenellales; family Borkfalkiaceae; genus HGM11412. The sequence goes on from JAZUAJ010000011.1 coordinate 17,534, forward strand.
TGCAGCAACGCTTCCAAACTATAAAAGCAAGTATAGCGAACCTGCTAAATGCGTTCCTATTTATTATATGGACACACTTGCAGGCGTAAACTTCGTTCCAACCGAGTTTGTTGACATAACTAACCAAATTGACAAAAAGTTAGAAATGCTTAACTGCCACGAAAGTCAAATTAAGTGGATGCTCGACCACGACGGAATTGATTTTCCAGATATGGTTAAAACTTGTAGCCGTTACCGCGGTTATCAAGGCGGTGCGGAATATGCAGAAGGTTTTAGAATGTGCCAAGCATATTTAAAAATGACTACTAAAAGGTTATTACCTTAAAGGAGATAAATTATGAAATGGTGTATTATAGGCGCGGGCGGTATTGCCGATAGGCGTACTATTCCTGCAATTTTACAAGACGAAACTAACGAAATAGTTGCCGTTGCCGATGCTAACGCAAGTTTAGCAAAATCGGTAGGCGAAAAGTACGGCGTTAAGTATTATACCGACTATAAGTTGATGCTTAAAGAATGCGAGTGTGATTGTGCTTACGTTGCAACTCCCGTATTTTTACACTACGAGCAAGCAATGGAAGTTTTAAAGTATGATAGGCATTTATTCATTGAAAAGCCTATTGGTAGAAATAGCCAAGAAGCAAAAGAAATTGTTGACGCTTATAAAAAGGCTAACAAACAAATTTCCGTTGGCTATATGATGAAATTCCACAACCTTCACGAAAAGGCTAAAAAACTTGTAAAAGCCGGCGCTATTGGTGACGTTAACAGCGTAAGATTGCAATTTACTTGCTGGTATCCAGATATTCCGGGTGCTTGGCGTCAAAACAAAGAACTTGGCGGTGGCGGTGCGCTTATGGATTTAGGCGTTCATTGTATTGAACTTATCGAATACGTTTTAGACGAAGAAATTGTAGACGTAAAAGGTTTAATAAACACTAAAACGTTTAATTACGAAGTTGAAGATACCGCAATTATCGTTTTCAAAACAAAGAGCGGTGTTTTAGGCCATATTGACGTAAACTTTAATATTCCTGACGAAGCAAGTGAAAGCAAGTTCGAAATGTACGGCACTAAGGGCTATATTATTTGTAACGGAACGCTTGCGCAAGAAGAAAAGGGCGTTTTAAACTACTTATATTCACCACAAGGCGAATACGTTGCTAAACAAAACAGAGTTGCGGGCAAGTCTAAAAAGTTTAAGGGTAAAAACGGCAATATGTACCTTAAACAAATTCAAAAGTTTGCAAAGCAAGTAAGTAGCGGTAAAACGAACTACAAAATGGCATATCGCGCAGTACAAGTTCAAAAGGTTGTTGACGCGGTTTACGAGCAAAATTAAAAAAATTAAAAATATATATTTTTAAGGAGATAAATTATGGATTTTAATTCAACAGTTAAAGGCAGTATGCTTGAAGGCTTTTATCCTGCTGGTTGGGATATGGTAAAAATTGATAAATGTTGCTCTAACGCACCAGAATCAATTAACGAAAGGCAAGATTATTGGAACAAAGACTTTGCTCCTATCGCTTGCGATAACATTGAAGAATTCAACGTTAAAATGGGCCACGAAATAGCCCTTGAAATTAAAAAGGCTAACGAAGAAAATAGAAAAATTATGTTCATTTTACCCGTAGGCCCTATGGGTATGTACAAATGGGCGGTTTACTTTATTAAAGAGTGGAACGTATCTTGCAAGAACGTTTACTGCTTTAATATGGACGAATGGGCTGACGCTGAAGGTAACACAATTACAGGCGAAGCATCGTTTAAAAACGCTATGGAAAACGCTTTTTATAATCCGCTTGGCGAACTTACCGTTCCCGTTGACCACAGAAACTTTGCAACGAAAGATAATTTGCCACTTTACCCTGAAAAAATGGCTAAATTAAGAGAAGAAGGCGCAAAACTCGTTTTAGTTTACGGTATTGGTAGAATGTGCCACATTGCTTTCTGGGAACCACAAATCGGTGCTGAATTTAATAGCGATGAAGAATGGAGAAAGCAAAATTATAGAATTGGCGTTCAACTTCACCCACTTACTATTGAACAAAACGCGCTCACTTCATTTAAGTCAAGAACTACTTTAGTTCCTTGTCGCGCAAATACTATTGGTCCTGGCCTTATGTTCTCGGCAGACTACGCTATCGGCGGTGCAGACGGCGTTTTAGGTAGAGGTATGCAATGGCAAGGTATGTCGCTTTGGATGACTTTAAGATATGGTGTAAGCCGTCACATCACGTCAACGTTTATTCCTACAATTCCTGGTAGATTATTCTACTTAAAAGAACTTGCGGGCCCACTTTGCCCAGAAGCAAACTAATATGAAAGGTATTGCGGTTGCGGGTAGCGTTATAGTCGATAAAATTAGCGTTATAACGGCTTACCCATCACTTGGTGAATTAGCGCCTGTAAAAGGTCTATCAAAAGCGTCTGGCGGTTTAGTTCCTAACTGCGGTTGCGGTATTAAAAAAATCGCGCCCGAAATTGGCGTTTACGCTATAGGTAAAGTCGGTAACGACGACGACGGTAAATACGTTAAAGAAAATCTTGAAAAATACGGCGTTGATACGAGCGGTATTAAATTCGACGATAATTTAACAACGAGTTTTACCACCGTTATAAGCGTTGAGGCGGGCGGAAGAACTTTCTTTACCTACAACGGTGCAAATGCGGAATTCGGCATAGACGATATAGATTTTGATAGCAATAAATATAAAATGCTCCACCTTGGCTACTTTTTACTTTTAGAAAAAGTTGACGGAGGCGAAGGTTTGGAAATACTTAAAAAAGCGGTTGAGTGCGGTATTAAAACTTCTATCGACTTAGTTAGTGAAAACGCTAACAGATACAAACTCGTTATTCCTTGCCTTAAATACGTTGATAATTTAATTATCAACGAAGTAGAAGCAGGTAAAATAACGGGTATTGAACCTACCGTTAAGAACTTAGAAAAAATTGCTAAAAAACTTAAAGAATACGGCGTAAGAGAAAGGGTAATTATTCACGCCCCAGAGTGTGGTGTATGCTACTCTAACAGCGGTTTTACTCTATTACCTTCTTACGACCTTCCAAAAGGCTTTATAGCAGGCTCAACGGGCGCGGGCGACGCGTTCTGTTCGGGGGCGTTAACGGCAATCTACTACGAAAAAAGCGATTTAGAAATTTTAGAAACGGCAACCGTTTGCGCAACGGCGTCACTTACTAAGCAAGACGCTATTAGCGGTTTAAACGTTATTGAAAAGAATAAAGAACTTTGCAAAAACTTTAAACGTAGAACGCTTGATATTTAAGCAAAAATTACAAAATTAAACACCCTTATTAAGGGCGTTCCTATAAGGGAATTTTAATTTAATACAAAAGTGTAGCCCACTATACTTCGCTTTAAGGCGAAATATGGTGGGCTTTTCTTGTCCACAAAAGATTAAGATAATTTAGTTTTATTTTTAACCTTTCGGTTAAAAGTTTCGGTTTTTTTTATACTTAAATTTTTACCGCACCTATTCACTATTAACTATTACTTATAACTTTTGCGTTTAAGCGGTGGGGGATTGAAAAAGTGATATTTTTTAACGTGATTTTTATAAATATTTAAAGCGCTTATTTAATATACATAATAAAAGGGGCTTTTTATGCGTATTTTTGAACATATTTTACTTTCTATCGGCGGTATAACTCTATTTTTGCTCGGGCTTAAATTTATTAGTGAAAATATGGAAGAATTGTCTTCTAAAAAAGTTAAAAATTTAATTTATAATTTTACAAAAAACAAGTACGTTGGAGTTTTGACGGGCGCTGGCGTAACGGCACTCGTGCAAAGCAGTATTGCAACAAACGTTATAGTTGTTGGCTTTGTTTCAAGCGGGCTTATGACATTTTATAGCGGTAGCGCCGTAATTATGGGCTCAAATATAGGAACTACTATAACCGCGCACCTTGTTTCGCTTTCACAAAGTTCTATTTTTAACGTTACGGCACTTGGTTCGCTAATTGGCTTTATAGGCTTTTTAATTTCATTTTCAAAAAATAAAAACGCCTCGCTATTTGGTAACGTTTTAACGGGTTTTTGTATGATATTTTTAGGGCTTGAAATTATTAGCAACGGCGTTGAATTTTTTAAAAACTATGAATTTTTTAGAGCAATTTTTTTGGTTAAAAACGACGTTTTGCTTTTTTTAAACGGTCTTGTTATAACGGCTATAGTTCAAAGTTCATCGGCTGTTTCAAGCGTAATTATAATACTTGCGTCAAACGGTTTAGTTGATTTTTCAAGCGCAATATTTTTAATTTTAGGCGCAAATATAGGAACTTGTTTACCAGTAATAATAGCGTCGCTTAACAAGAGTGAAGACGCGCTTAAAACTGCGTTTTTTAACCTTTTATTTAACGTTGTTGGCGTGCTTATTTTATTTTTTCCGCTCACGGTATTTAAAGGGCAAATATCACTTTGTTTCAACTTTTTTTCAAGTGGAATAGAGAAACAAATTGCAAATTTTCACACGCTATTTAACTTGTTTGTAACGGTGGTATTTTTGCCGTTTTTAAAATTTTTTACGGCTTTTATCGACTTTTTATTTTTAAAATTTAAGCAAACGTCAAAAAACTCGCTAAAAGGGGTATAATGTAATTGACAATTTTTGTTAAAAACGCTAAAATTACATTATAAAATGTAAACAAATAGTTAAGGAGTAATAAAATGAACAAAAAAACTATACGCGATATTGACGTAAAAGGTAAAAAATGCCTTGTGAGAGTTGACTTTAACGTTCCTATGAAAAACGGCGTTATTACAGACGAAAATAGAATTAACGGCGCACTTCCAACAATCAAATACTTAATGGAAAACGGTGCAAAAGTTATTCTTTGCTCACATATGGGCAAACCTCACAACGTGTTTAACGAAACTATTTCTTTAAATAAAAAAGAAAAGAAAGCCGTTGAAGCACTTAAAGAAGAAGATAGGCAAAACGCTATTAACGAATACATTGAAAAGGCTAAAAAAGACGCCGTTAAATATTCTTTAAAGCCTGTTGCAGATAGGCTCAACGAACTTTTAAACGGCAAGGTTACTTTCGCTGTTGACACCGTTGGGGAAGACGCTACTAAAAAAGTAAACGCGCTTAAAGAAGGCGAAGTTGTTCTTTTAGAAAACTTACGTTTTGATAAAGGCGAAGAAAAGCGTGAAGAAGAATTCTGCAAAAAGTTAGCATCGTTTTGTGACGTTTACGTTAACGACGCGTTCGGCACGGCTCACCGCTCGCACGCATCAACTGCTGCAATAGTTGAATACGGCTTTGTTAAAACTGCGGTTTGCGGTTTCTTAATTGAAAAAGAACTTTCAGTTATGGCAGACTCGCTTGAAAACCCTGTTAGACCTTTCGTTGCCGTTTTAGGCGGTGCAAAAGTTGCAGACAAGTTAAACGTTATTTCTAACCTTTTAGAAAAATGCGACTCTTTAATTATCGGCGGTGGTATGGCTTACACTTTCTTAAAAGCACAAGGCTACGAAGTAGGCACTTCACTCGTAGACAATGAAAAAATCGACTACTGCAAAGATATGCTTAAAAAAGCAAAAGATTTAGGCAAAAACTTATATTTACCTGTTGACGCAAAAGTTGCTAAGGCTTTCCCAGACCCTATCGACGCGCCTATTGAAACCGTTACTTATTCAGTTGACAATATGCCTGCAACTGAAATGGGCTTAGACATTGGCGAAAAGACGGTTGAACTTTTTGAAAAGGTTGTTTTAGACGCAAAAACGGTTATTTGGAACGGCCCTATGGGCGTATTTGAAAACCCAAGTTTAGCTAACGGTACTATATCGGTTGCAAAGGCACTTGCAAAAGCACAAGGCGCAACTACGATTATAGGCGGTGGCGATAGCGCGGCTGCGGTTGCTCAATTTGGTTTAGCAGATAAAATGACTCATATTTCAACGGGCGGTGGCGCTTCTCTTGAATTATTTGAAGGAAAAGTTTTACCAGGTATTGCTTGCCTTAACGAAAAAGAATAAAAAAAAGGAATTTACTATTATGAGAAAGGCAATTATTGCAGGTAACTGGAAAATGAACTTAACGCCAAGCCAAGGCGTAGAACTTGTAAACGAACTTAAACCGCTTGTAAAGGATGCGGACTGTGACGTTGTAGTTTGCGTTCCCGCAACGGATATCGACGCGGTAGGCAAGGCTATTAAAGGCTCTAATATTAAACTTGGTGCGGAAAACGTGCACTTTGCAGAAAGCGGTGCGTACACGGGCGAAATTTCTGCCGATATGCTTTTAGAACTTGGCGTTGAATACGTTGTTATTGGCCATAGCGAAAGAAGGCAATATTTTAACGAAACAAATGAAACTGTTAATAAAAGAACTTTACAAGCGCTTAAAAAAGGTCTTATTCCTATCGTTTGCATTGGTGAAACACTTGAAGAAAGAGAAACTAATAAAACCGAAGAAGTTTTATACACTCAAATTGTTGAAGGTTTAAAGGGTGTTGAAGATTTAACTAAATTAGTTATTGCTTACGAACCTGTTTGGGCTATCGGTACGGGCAAAACTGCAACGAGCGAACAAGCAAACGAAACCATCGGCTTTATTAGAAAAACTTTAGCAAAAATTTTCTGTGAAGATTGCGCGCAAAAAGTTAGAATTCAATACGGCGGTTCAATGAAACCAAGCAACGCAAAAGAACTTATGGCTATGGAAGAAATTGACGGCGGTTTAATTGGCGGTGCTTCACTTAAAGCGGTTGATTTTTCTCAAATCGTTAATTACAATAAGTAAAATATTGATTTTTAACCACTTCGTAAGTGGTTAAATTTTTAGGGGTATAAAATGAAAACTAAACCAGTATGTCTTTTAATTTTAGACGGTTACGGCATAACTACAAACGCGCTTGGCAACGCTATTGAAATTGCAAATGCAGGCGTTATTAAAAATTACGCTAAAAACTATCCGTCAACTTTACTTGGCGCAAGTGGTATGAGCGTTGGCCTTCCAGACGGGCAAATGGGCAATAGCGAAGTAGGACACTTAAATATGGGCGCGGGTAGAATTGTTTATCAAGATTTAACGCGCATTACAAAAGAAATTCAAGACGGAACTTTTTATGAAAATAAAGAGTTAAATTTTGCGGTAGATAGTGCAATAAACGGCGGTAAAAAACTTCACCTTTTCGGTCTTTTATCAAGCGGTGGCGTTCATAGCCATAACACGCACCTTTACGCGCTTTTAGAACTTTGCAAAAGAAAAAACTTTTCAAACGTTTTCGTTCATTGTTTTTTAGACGGGCGTGACGTTGCTCCAACGAGCGGTATTGATTTTGTTAAAGAACTTCAAGCAAAAATTAACGAAATTGGCGTTGGCACTATTGCTTCTATTTGCGGTAGATACTACGTTATGGATAGAGATAACCGTTGGGATAGAGTTCAAAAAGCGTACGATATGCTTACTAAAGGCAACGGCGAAAAGTCAACTAATTTAGTTGAAACTATCAAAAATAGTTACGATAACGGCGTTACCGACGAGTTTATGTTACCAACTAACTTTACTCAAAACGAAAAAGCGGTTGGCTTAATTGAAAAGGGCGATTCGGTTATTTTCTTTAACTTCCGTCCAGATAGAGCAAGGGAAATAACGCGTGCCTTTACCGAAAAGGAATTCGACGGGTTTGACCGTGGCAACTACCTTGAACTTAATTACGTTGGCTTTACTAAATACGACGCTACTTTTAAAAACGTTAAAATAGCGTTTGAAAAAATTTCGCTTAACAATACTTTAGGTAAGTTTTTAGCGGATAAAGGGTATACTCAACTTAGAATTGCGGAAACGGAAAAATACGCTCACGTAACGTTCTTCTTTAACGGCGGTGTTGAAGCCCCTGAAAAAAACGAAGAGCGCGACCTTATTCCTTCGCCAAAGGTAGCAACTTACGACCTTCAACCAGAAATGAGTGCATATCTCGTATTAGATAAGGTTATAGAAGAAATTAACGCTAATAAGTTTGACGTTATTATTTTAAACTTTGCAAACTGTGATATGGTAGGGCATACGGGCGTTGTTGACGCTACCGTTAAAGCCGTTAAAACGGTTGAAGAATGCGTTGAAAAAATGACTGAACTTATACTTAAAAAAGGCGGTAGCGTTTTAATAACTGCCGACCACGGCAACGCCGATAGAATGTATGAAGACGAAGAAACTAAAAAGCCTTTTACCGCTCATACAACAAACGACGTTCCGCTTATACTCGTTTCAAACGAATATAAAAACGCTAAACTCGCATCTGGCGGTGTTTTAGCCGATATTGCTCCAACGCTTTTAGAAGTGTTAGGCGAAGAAAAGCCAAGCGAAATGACGGGTAAAAGCCTTATTATTAAATAGTTTTTGAAAATTATTAAAAATAGTTGTAAAAATTAAAATTATATGCTATAATACTTTAGCATTAAAAATAAAGTAGGTGTAAATATGTTAAATTTACTTGCGGTAACTTCATACGATTGGTACTTAGCACTTAGCATTGTGAGCATAGTACTTTCAGTAATATCAGCAATTTTCGTTATAATTGTAGTAATTATGCAACCAAGCAGTTCAAACGGCATTGGCGCAATAAGCGGTCATAGTGAAACGTTTTACGGTAAAAACAAGTCTAAAACACTTGAAAGTAAAATGAAAAAACTTACAATAATTGCAATAGCAATTTTGGCAGTTAGTATGATTGTTTTCTTCTTATTGCCATTATTATTCTTTTAATTAACAAACGAAAACGGCTTTTAAAAGCCGTTTTTTTATTCGGTTTAGTATTATGATTAAAAACGTTCTTTTACAAAAATTTAATAGTGGTGAAATTGAAAATTTAGGCTTCAAACGTATATTTGAAGTTTTTTCGGCAACTTCTAATTTTGAAAAAGACGTTATTCGTAAGGCAGTAACCGAACTTATTGACGAAGGTCATATCGTTTACGATAACGGTAGGTTCGTTACGCTTAAAAACAGTTCTTTTATTAAGGGCGTTATAAAAGCAAACGAGCGCGGTTTTGCCTTTTTAATTACCGATAGTGGTGACTATTTTATTCCAAACCGCAGTATGCACGGCGCATTTGACGGCGACACCGTTTTAGTAAAAAAATCACCTTATAAGCGTGGCGAAAGCGACGAAGTTGAAGTTGTAAAAATTTTAGAACGCGGAATTAAAAGGCTTGTTGGAACTTTTCAAGGCGAAAACGGTTTTGGTTTTGTTATTCCCGACGATAAAAGTTTTTTCGTTGATATTTATATTCCCGTAAAATCAACTATGGGCGCAAAAACGGGCGACAAAGTTTTGGTTTTAATTACTGGCTATCCCGAAAACAGAAGAAACCCCGAAGGTAAAGTTTTAGAAATTTTAGGTAGAAAATACGATTTAAAAGCGGAAGAATTATCTATAATTAAAAACGCGGGGCTTGACTTAGAATTTCCAAAAGAAGTTTTAAAAGAAGTTGAAAAAATTAGTAGCGTAGTTTTAGATAGCGAACTTGACGGCAGAAAAGATTTTACAAACGACCTTATTATTACTATAGACGGTGAAGACTCGCGCGATTTTGACGATGCTATTTCTATAAAAGAAAATTCAAACGGTACGTTTACGCTTGGCGTTCATATTGCAGACGTTACTAACTACGTAAAGCCTAACACCGCAATATATAACGAAGCGTTAAAGCGTTCAACGAGCGTGTATTTTCCAGAGCGCGTTATACCAATGCTACCAAAAAAACTTTCAAACGGTATATGTTCGCTTAACGAAAACGAAAAAAGGCTTACGCTTTCCGTTATTATGGATATAAATGAAAGCGGTGATATCGTTAGTTTTGATATTGTTAAGTCGGTTATAACTTCTAAAAAGCGTATGACTTATACTGCCGTGCAAGGCATAATTGACGGTAACGAACAGTTTTTAAAAGAATACGAAAGTTTAGTTCCGTTTATAAAACAATGCGAAAGGCTCAAAGATATTTTAGTTTCAAAGCGCCTAAAAAACGGCACTATTGAAATGGATATAAAGGAAAGCCACATAACGGTAGAAAACGGCAAAATAAACGTTGAGCCAAGAACGAGTATAGACGCGTACAAAGTTATTGAAGAATTTATGATAATAGCAAACGAGTGCGTTGCCGAATACGTTTATTATATAGGCGCACCGCTTTGCTACCGCGTTCACGAGCGCCCGGAAGGCGAAAAGTTAGATACTTTTAAGGCGTTTTTAAACGCGCTTGGAATAAAGGTTAAGTGGAACGCCGAAACTTGCTATCCAAAAAATTTTAGCGACCTTTTAGAAAGTATTAAAGGCGAGCCTATTTTTGGTGTTGTTAATAAAGTTATGCTTCGCTCGCTTAAAAAAGCAAGGTATACCACTAACAATTTAGGGCACTTTGGGCTTTCAAGCAAGTGTTATTGCCACTTTACTTCGCCTATAAGGCGTTTTCCCGACCTTACCGTTCACGCAATTTTAAAGGCTATAATAGAGGGTAAAAACGTTGAAAATATTAGTAAAGAAAAGGTTGAAGAAATTTGCCAAATATCTTCTCAAAACGAAAGGAAAGCCGACGAAGTTGAGCGCACTATGGACGATTATTATAAATGCCGTTATATGCGCGCGCACATAGGCGAAGAATTTAGCGGAATTATTAGTGGCGTAACGAGTTTTGGCGTGTTTGTTGAACTTGAAAACACGGTTGAAGGTCTTGTAAAAGTGGAAACTTTGCCAAGAGGCAATTATAAGTTTGACGAAAAAACTTTTTCGTTGTATTCTAATAGTAGGTATTACGCGCTTGGCGAGCCTGTAACCGTTAAAATTTTAAGCGCGGAAACAAGTTCAAGGCGCATTGAAATGAAAATAACGGAAGATAAATATTTTACAAAGCAAAATAAATTATGAAAGTAGTAACGGAAAATAGACAAGCAAAATTTGAATATTTTATAGAAGAAACTTATACTTGTGGTATCGTTTTAGAAGGCTCGGAAGTTAAGTCTATACGAAACGGTGCTATCAATTTAAAAGATAGTTTTTGTTCTATTTATAAGGGCGAAGTTTTTTTAAAAAACGCCCATATTTCCGTTTACGAAAAACAAGGCGCGTTTAATAGCCGTGACGCTAAAAGGGATAGAAAATTACTTCTTAGGCGCGCCGAAATTAACAAAATTGTTGGAAAAGTTAGTCAAAACGGCTATACGCTCGTTCCGCTTTTAGTTTATTTTGAAGGCAGTTTAGTTAAAGTTCAAATGGGGCTTTGCAAAGGTAAACATACCTTTGATAAAAAGAATTCTATAAAGGAAAAAGATTTACAAAGATATGCCGAAAGGCAAATAAATGAATATTAAAATTATGGGGATGCACCGGATTTGATTGGTCGGTTAAGTTGACGTAAGCGTGTCGAAGTTTCCCGCGTGCTTCGTAAAAACGGGAATTTAAATTTAAATGCTGATAATAGAAATTTAGCATTTGCTGCTTAATTAAAGCAGTTGTCTAATATAGAACTCCGCCGTTCTATAAAGGGCATCATTTTTAGGCGGAACTTTTTTAAGAAGGTTATTGCGTTCTTTTAAAAGTCATTTAGCAATATGCTACTGCAAAAGTTCGTTTGTTTAGTATTGTGGTAAAAGATTAAAGCAAAATAAACACGTAGAAAGCGCAAAAGACCCGATTAAGACGAGGGTTCAACTCCCTCCATCTCCACCAGAAAAAGACTCAGGATTGGATACAATTCTGAGTCTTTTTCAACTAAATCCACCCTTTTAGGTGGGTTAAATCGTATTCACGATGAAATCCCACTTGCGTGGGGTGAAATCCGCCTCGACGGCGGGTGGGTGGATTTAATTTCATCCAAGCATTGCTTGGATTTCATCTGCTTGTGGCAGATTTCATCGCATAGCGATTTCATTCTTGTTTTTATTTTGAATTTATGTTATGCTTATACCAAGAGGTAATTATTATGTCAGAAAACAAGCTCGCAGATTTATCTATGAATTTTGCAGTCAAAATATTAAAAATGACCGACGGTATAAAAGGACATTATTCCCTTGTAAATCAATTGGAGCGTAGTGCAACATCTATGGGGGCGAATTTACGAGAGGCAAAATATGCACATAGCAAAGCAGACTTTGTTTCCAAGTTACAGATTGCACTGAAAGAGTGCTACGAAACAGAGTATTGGCTTGAGCTTATGCAAAAGTCCGAGATTTTGACTGATGATGTTGTAAAAATTTTACTGCACGATTGCGGCGCTATCAGAAGAATACTGATTTCTTCAATTAACACCACAAAACAAAACATGTAACATATAAAGAGCCTATCTTTCCGAGGTATTTGCGCCTTCGGTGGATGGGCTCTTTTTGCTTTCGTTAAATTTATGGTATTTCGTTAAAATTGTGAGGAATCGTTAAAATTTAACCCTTTTGCAAAATGAACCCATTAGGATTTTGTATCCCATTCACCATTTACTTTGCATTGTGTAGTTGGTAGGAGGGAGTTGAACGAGAACGGCGCGTAAGCGCAAAAAAGTTGCCTGTGGCAAGTTTTTTAGTGGCTGACTAAAGATTTTTTGCAACCACCAAGCATAGTAAAAAAACAAATGGTTGCAAAAAAGCAAGAGCAACTCCCTACATCGTTGAAGCCATTTTAAAACTCAAAGGCTCTACGTTTTTAATATGGTAATTTTATTGTCTATATAAAATTAAAAACCGCTTGACTTTAATATTTTACAAGAGTATAATATATATATCATTATATTTATAGGAGTATTTTTACTATGGCAAAATTTATTAAAAAGAAGGTTAACGGTTTATTACTTGTTTTACTTTTTGTTTGTGCTTTTCTTCCAGGTCTTTTATACTTAATTTATTGTTCAATTCCAACTAAAATACCTAATAAAGCACCTAAAAACAACGGCGTAATGTTAAGGCTTATCGGCTCTTTACTTACACTTGCATTTTATATAGCGGCTGCTATTTACTTCGGTATGGAAGAAGGTTTACTTGCAGCAATTTTAGGCGTAGGTATTGGTTTTAGCGCATTAACGTTCTTACTCGTATTGTTTAGTTTAAAAGCAAAAAGTACCGGCGCTATAACTCTTGCGGCTGTTTTAAGCGTATTTACTCTTTTTATTACGCTATTCTTTGATTTCTTTGCGGGTGTTATATCATCACTTTGGCTTGTAATTCCTATGATTGTAGGCATTATTCTTGCGTTTGTAGGTATTTCTAACGGCAAAAAACAAGTTCTTTATAATAAATATGCTGATAAAGAAGAAGTTGTAGAAGAAAACTAAAAAATTAAACAATTAAAAAGCACTTGCTATTTAACTGCAAGTGCTTTTTTTATTTTCTTTTTATAATTTGCAAAAAGTTTACAAGCCCTATAATAAAATAGGCTATTGAAAGTATTAAAGTTACCGTCCATTTAAGCATAGGCTCTTTGCTAACAAGCAAAATTATATATGCTACAACGCCTAAAAAACCTATTATCATTTGCACAAGTGCCGACGCTATTTGCCATTTACTCATTTTTTTGCCCCTTAAAATTTTAATAAGCGTATTATACAACAAAAATTTAAAATTTACAAATATTTTATAAAAAATAAAAAAAAAGTATTGACGGGCACAATACTTCGTGTTATGATGTATTATGTAATAAGGAGTATTAAAATGGACGTTCAATTAAAACGCGGTTTACTTGACGTGTGCGTGCTAACCGCAATTAAAAACGAAGATTCTTACGGTTATAAAATTATAAAAGATATGAAACCTTATATAGAAATGCAAGAATCTACGCTATACACAATATTAAAGCGTTTAGAACTTTCAGGGCTTTTAACGGTTTACAGTTTAGAGCACGGCGGTAGGCTAAGAAAATATTATCGCATAACAAGCGCAGGGCTAAACCGCATAAAAGATTTTAAAAACGAGTGGAGTGAAGTTATGTCAATTTACGAATACGTAATAAAAGGGGGAAAGCAAAATGACTAAAAAAGAATTTTTAAACAAACTTAAAAATAATATATCTTTTCTTCCAAAACAAGATATAGAAGACCGCCTTTCCTTTTATAGCGAAATGATTGACGATAAAATTGAAGACGGCAAAAGTGAAGAACAAGCCGTTTTAGAAATAGGTGACGTTGAGCAAATTTCTTATCAAATTATTAAAGATACGCCTTTTATAAAAATAGCAAAAGGAAAAATAACTTCTAAACGCAGTTTAACTGATTTTGAAGCGGTGTTACTTATTTGTACAGCTCCTATTTGGGTTTCGCTTTTAATAGTGGCGTTTTCGGTGGTTATATCGCTTTACGCTGCGCTTTGGGCGGTAATAATTTCACTTTACGCATGCGTTTTTGCACTTGCAATTTCGGGCGTTGGCGCAGTAGTTTATAGCGTACTTTTATTTATAACGAATAGCGCTGTTACTGGGCTTTCCGTTTTAGGCGCAGGTTTAGCGCTTTGCGGAGTTTCAATACTATTATACTATTTTAGCGCACTTGTATCAAAAGGGGCAATATATTTAATAAAAGCGTTAAGCGTTTTAGTAAAAAAAGCGTTTATAAGGAGAGAGAATTAGTATGAAAAAATCTATAAAAATTTGGCTTATTATAGCAACGGTTTTAATACTTTTAGGTTCTTCTATATTTACGGTGGCAATGGCAAAAAACGGTTGGAATTTTTCAAAACTTTCAACTATTAAATACGTAACTAACGAAGTTAGTTTAAGCGAGCCTTTTAATAATATTTACGTTGAAACAACTACTGCCGACGTGAAAATCGTTAAAAGCCAAGAAGGCTCGAAGGCGGTATTTTTAGAGCAAGAAAATTTAAGGCACAATGCGGTGGTTGATAATAATACTCTTAAAATTTCGGCTACCGACACGCGCAAATGGTACGACCATATAGGCATAAGTTTTAAAGCACCGAAAGTAACGCTTTATTTAACCGAAACAGATTATCAATCTTTACAAGTAAAAACCGCCACGGGCGACGTTGAAGTTTCAAAAGACTTTTCCTTTACCACGGTTGACGTTTTAGGTGAAACGGGCGACGTAAAGATAATAGGAGGCGCAACTGAAAGCGTTAAAATAAAGGTTAGCACGGGCGACGTTTTTGTAAAGGACGTAAACTCAAAATCTCTTGAAATATCTACGTCAACGGGCGACGTTGAAGTTTTAAATTCTTTTATATCAAACGACGTTTTAATAAACGTTTCCACGGGCGACGTTGAGATAGATAGCCTTATTTCAAATAAAAGTATTACGGTTAAGTCAACAACGGGCGACGTTGAGTTTGAGCGTATTGACGCGCCTGATATCTTTATAAAAACTTCCACGGGCGACGTTGAAGGCTCTATTAAAACGGGCAAAATTTTTAACGCTAAAAGCAATACGGGAAAGGTTAGAGTTCCGTCTTCAACCACGGGCGGTACTTTCGTTATAGAAACGGACACGGGCGATATAACCGTTATAGTAAGCAATAATTAAAGTGTAAAATTAAGTAAAACCGTTGATTTTAACGGTTGCGTATGCTAAAATAATAAAAACTAATCTTAAAGGAGTTAAAAATGAAAAACGTGTTGCTTGTTGGCGACTCTACACGCCAAGGCTATGATTTAGCCGTTAAAAAATCACTTGAAGGTATTGCAAACGTTTATTATCCGCAAGAAAACTGCCGTTTTGCGTCCTACGTTTTAAGGCATTTAAACGAATACGGAAACCTTATTGAAAACGGCGAAGTTGACGTTTTGCATTGGAACGCCGGGCTTTGGGACTGTTTAAGAATGTATGAAGAAGACCCGCAAACTCCTATTGATATATACGCTTATTATATAGACCGCATTTGCGCGCGCATTAAAAGGCTTTATCCAAACGCAAAGGTCATTTTTGCTACGTCTACAATGGTTATGAGTGAAAAAATGAGCAAAAACTTTATGCGATATAACGAAGAAACTGCGCAGTATAATAGTGTTGCGGTTGAAATAGTTAAAAAATACGGTTTTGACGTAAACGACCTTTACGCGCTTTCCGCATCGCTTAATAACGAAGAAGCGCATAGCGACGCGTGCCATTACTACACGCCTATTGCCACTAAAGCCTTTACAAAGCAAGTTTTAAAACATATAGCAAAGGCGCTTGAAATAAATGAAGAAATAGAGTATAAGGAAGCGTTATTTTTAGATAAACCTGTTGGAACTTAATTAAATAGAACGTAAAAAGCGGCTTTTTAAACCGCTTTTTTTATGCCTTTTTTTAATATTTTTGCACTTTGCGTATTTTAATTTTTTGTTTGCAAACATTAACAGTAACAATAAAATTATTATGAAAGGAACTATATTTTTTAAAAACAAACCGCAAGTAGACTGCGCCTTTACGGTTGTTGGTCCAAAGGAAAAAAACTCGACGCTCGGCTCGCTTTACGACCTTGCGCTTAGCGATGATAAATTCGGCGAATCAACTTACGAAAAAGCCGAGTGTAAAATGCTTTCAACGGCAATAAACAAGTGCATTAAAAAGGGCGGGTTAAAAGAAAGCGATATAAACGCCATTATTGCGGGCGACTTACTCAATCAAATAATATCTGCAAACTTTATGGCGCGCGATTTTAGCGTTCCATTTTTAGGCGTGTATAGCGCGTGTTCAACTATAACTGAAAGTTTAATTATAGGCTCATTGCTGGTTGACGGAAGATACGCAAATAACGCAATTTGCTCGGCAGGAAGCCACTTTGCAACGGCGGAAAGGCAGTATAGATACCCCTTAGAACTCGGTGCAATACGTCCACCGCAAGCGCAATGGACGGCAACGGGCGCGGGCGCGTATTTAATAACGAATAACAAAACTAATAAGCCGTATATTCCTTGCGCCACGATAGGAAAAGTTGTAGATTTTGGCGTAACGGACGCTAACAATATGGGTGCTGCAATGGCTCCGTCTGCGTGTGATACTATCGTAAAACACTTTAAAAATACGAATACGAAACCGAGTGATTACGACCTTATAGTAACGGGCGATCTCGGCGCGCTCGGCAGTAGACTTTTAAAGCATTTAGCAAAAAAATCGGGCTATAATTTAGAGCCTAACCACGTTGACTGTGGCGAACTTATTTACAATATGGACGAGCACAGTTATCAAGGCGGTAGCGGTGCGGGGTGCAGTACCGTTGTGGTTGCAAGTTACGTGTATCCTAAACTTGTAAAGCGCGAAATTAAAAGGGTGCTTTTTTCGGCAACGGGCGCTTTACTTTCAACGCTTTCAACGCAACAAGGCGAGTCTATACCGTCTATATCGCACGCGGTAGTGCTTGAAATTTAAAATTTTAAAATTTAAGATAATATCTTATAAAAGGGGGCTAATATGTTAGATATGTTACTTATGTTTTTAAAGAGTTTTTTAGTTGGCGGGCTGATATGTGCAATTGCTCAACTAATCATAAATAAAACCAAACTCACAAGCGGAAAAATACTCGTTTACTTTATGCTTTCGGGCATAGTTTTGCAAGCCTTTGGGCTGTACAAACCGCTCGTTGATTTTGCGGGCGCGGGTGCAACCGTGCCTATATCGGGCTTTGGTTATTTGCTTGCCGAAGGCGCAATAAAGGGCGCAAAGGCGGGGCTTTTCGGCGCAATAACAGGCGGGCTTTGCTCGGCTTCTGCGGGAGTTACGGCGGCGGTAGTTATAGGCTACTTAATTGCTTTAATGAGTAAACCGCGTTCAAAATATAACTAATTTTTTAAAAGTTTGCTTAAAAAATAGGCAAACTTTTTTATATTGCTTGCAATATAAAATTAAAAAGACTAAAAACTTTAAAAAAAGCGTGCAATTTTTATAAAAAATTACAAAATTTAGTCTTACATTTTAATATTTTATAAAATTTTGTTTTTCTTTTAATTTACTATTTACAACGGCTAAATAAAGTTTTATAATATGAGTAATAAATATATATATATTTATACAAGGAGAATTTTTATGAAAATTATTATCGGTGCAGACCTTGTGCCAACAAAAGCAACAGAACAATATTTTATTGACGGTAACGGCGAAGCCATAGTTGGCAAGGAAGTTTTAGAAAGAATACAAAAAGCGGATTTTTGTCTTTACAATATGGAAGTTCCTTTAACTGACGTTTGTGCTCCTATTGACAAAGCAGGCCCTGCGTTAATTGCAAAAACTTCAACTATTGCCGGCTACAAAGCGTTAAATACTTCTATGGTAACTCTTTGCAACAACCATACTTTAGACCAAGGCGAACAAGGCTTAATTTCTACTATGAAAGTTTTAGAAGAAAACGGCATTGATTACATAGGCGTTGGCAAAAATATTGAAGAAGCAAAAAAACCAAAAATCGTTGAACTTGGCGATAAAAAAGTTGGTATTTTTACTTGTTGTGCTCACGAATTTTCATTTGCTACCGAAACTCAAATGGGCGCTTACGCGGTTGATTATTTAGAAACGCCAGACGAAATTATGGAGTTTAAAAAGCAAGTTGACTATCTTATAGTTTTATATCACGGCGGTAAAGAGTATTTTAGATACGGCTCGCCAGAAGTTATGAAACTTTGCAGAAAGTTCGTTGACAAGGGTGCTGACTTAGTTGTTTGCCAACACACTCACGCAGTAGGCTGTATGGAAGACTATAACGGCGGTAAAATTATTTACGGTCAAGGCAACTTCTGTTTCGTGTCTAATAGTGATAGTGAAGAATGGCATACGGGTATGCTTATTGAACTTGATTTAGATACTTTAAAGTTTGATTATATTCCACTTCAAATGACGGAAGACGGCGTAACTTTAGGCGACAAGTCTATTATTGACGGTTTCTATGAAAGAACGGAAGCAATTAAAAAGCCTGGGTATATTGACAAGGTTTACGAAGAATTTGCAAACCAAAAACTTAAATACTACTTATACGTATTTGCGGGCGCTATGGATAACCCAGAAGTTGCTAAGGCTTGGGGCGAAGGCGACTTTAAGCACATTAAATACTTGCTTCAAAAGAAATCGCGCGCGCACTTAATTAACCACGTTGAGTGTGAAGACCACCGTGAAATTTTCTTGTACGCAATAAGAAAGTATAGAGAAAAGCATTATAATAAAGACTAATTAGGCGTTTTAGCACTAATTATACAAAAAGCCATCACTTTTTTAGTGATGGCACGTTGTATTTTAATTAAACGTTTTTAATAACTTGATTGCGGTACTTATAGGGCGTTGTTCCAACGTGTTTTTTAAAACAAGAAATAAAATATTGTTCCGTTTTAAATCCTAAAGAAGTTGCAATATGGTTTAAAGGTTTATTTGTGTAATAACATAATTTTTTAGCCTGTTCTATTCTTAAACTCGTTTGATATTCAATAATAGTGCAATTCATTATTTTTTTAAAGTGTTTACAAATGTAATTTTTAGATAAAAAGAATTTATTAGAAAGTTCTTCAAGCGTAATTTGATTTGAGTAGTTTGATTTTATATATTCAATAATATTTAAAAATCTTGGGTGTATAAATTCGCTACTATCGCTTTTATCAAAGAGCGTATCGTGCGCGTTTGAATTGCTAATAAGATATAAAAAGTGGCCAAGTAAAAGCGAAAGTTCAACTTCTTTATTTATAGAGTGCGAATTTTCAACTTCAAGCATTTTAAAAAGAGTGTCGTTTACTTTTTGGCAAATATCATTGCTAAAAGTAATAACTGCTTTTTTAGAAAGTTCATCTAAAAACTTTGCTTGTGAAAGTGATAAAAAGTTTGGCATAATAGTAAGCAAAATGCGCTTGTGTGGTCCGCCGTTAAAGTGGTGCAGTTTAAGCGGTTTTGAAATTGCAAGCGTCATAGGCTTTAAATTGTAAATTTTATTGTCTATAAAAAATTGTTTTTCGCCTTCAAGCAAAAAGTGAAGTTCGTAATATTCGTGGCTATGCGCGTTTAGTTTTTGGTTATAAGTCTTAATATCTGAAAGCGCTACTTCTAAAAATTGCATAATATAATCCTTTACAAACTAATTTTTATAAAATTTTATCATAAAAAACCGTTTTAGTAAACTAAAAACGCAAAAAAACAAAAAATAAGGAGATTTTTACTTATGGTAAGAAGTGTTAATGCCGGGGACCGTGCTATTGACTATTTAAGGGATATTACTTCCCCTAAAATGACTTTTAATGAAGGCGTTGATTTTGAAAGTTGGAAAAACCAAATTAAAGAAAAGTTTTTTGACCTTACGGGTTACAACTTAATTAAAGAAAACGCTTGCGAATTAAATATTAAAATTGAAGAAGAAGTCGAGTGTGACGGTTATAAGCGCATACGCTTTACGTTTAATAGTGAAAAGGGCGTAGTTGTTCCGGCGTATTTACTTATTCCTAACACGGGAAAGTCAAAATACCCTGTGGCAATAACTTTGCAAGGGCACTCAACGGGTTTCCACAATTCCGTTGGTATTGCAAAATTTGAACAAGATAAAGCGTATATTGAAGACAGGGGCGATTTTGCCGTTCAAGCCGTAAAACAAGGCTACGTTGCGCTCGCAATAGAGCAACGCGGTATGGGCGAAGTTAAGCCTGACGGCAACGGATATAGAAACGGTCAAATGTGTGTGTATAGTGCTGACATAATGTTTATGATTGGTAGAACGTTAGTTGCGTCAAGGTGTTGGGACGTAAGTAGGGCTATTGACTGCTTATCAAACTTTGACGTTTGCGACCTTGACAAAATTTTAATAACGGGCAACTCTGGTGGCGGAACTACGTCATATTACGCGGCTTGCCTTGACGACCGCATTAAATTAAGCGTTCCGTCTTGCGCAGTTTCTACTTATAAAAAATCAATATTAAATCAATTCCATTGTGCTTGCAACTTTATTCCAAGCGCGTATAGATATTTTGAAATGGCAGATATTTCGTGTATGCTTGCACCGCGCCAACTTATAGTTGTTACGGGTAGTATTGACTCTATCTTCCCTATTCAAAGCACTTACGACGCGTTTGACACAATTAAAAAGATTTACAAAAAAGCGGGCAAAGCGGAAAATTGCAAACTTGTTGTTACGCCAAAAGGTCATTGGTGGTGTAAAGACATTATTTGGAACGAAATTAAAAATAAAACAACCGAAATGGGTTGGTGGAAATAAATTAAAAGGGGTATAAAACTATGATTAAAATTGCACAATTTGGCGAAGGCGGATTTTTAAGAACTTTCGTTGATTATTATTTTGACAACTTAAATAAAGACGGTAAAAAATATAGCGTTAGCATTATTAAACCTATTACTTTTGGCTCTCTTGACAATTTTTACAAGCAAGACAATAAGTATAACGTAATTCTTCGCGGTATGGAAAACGGCAAAGCCGTTGAAAACGTTTATAAAGTAACTTGTGTTGACGAAGTTATCGACCCGTTTTTAAATATTGACGCGTACTACGCGCTCGCCGTAAATAAAGACCTTAAAATAGTGGTTTCAAACACTACCGAAGCGGGCATTTGCTATCACGACACAGATAAATTCGATGATTTTGAAGGCATTACTTACCCTGCAAAATTAACTAAGTTCTTATACGCGCGCTTTAAGGCTGGGCTTGACGGCGTTTATATGATGCCCGTTGAACTTATTGATAACAACGCAACAGAACTTGAAAAATGCGTTAAGGCGTATATCGACCTTTGGAATTTAGAAGGCGAATTTAAAACTTGGGTTGAAGAAAAATGCTATTTTTCTAACACTCTCGTTGACCGTATAGTTTCGGGCTATCCAAGAGACCCTAAAACTAAAGAGCATTTAACTAATTTAATAGGTTATGAAGATAACTTAATGAGCGTTGGCGAACCTTTCGGCTTATGGGCTGTTGAAAAGAAAGGCGAAATTGCTAAATACATAGTTGAAGGCTTTAACGGTATTGACGTTGTCGTTACCGACAATATTAAGTACTATAAAAAGAGAAAAGTTCGCGTTTTAAACGGTAGCCACACAAACCTTGTTCCCGTTGGTTTATGGATGGGAAAAATTACCGTTGACGAGTGTATGAACGATAGTAAATTATTAAACTTTTTAAACGAAACTTTAAAAGAAGAAATTATACCTTTCGTATCAAACGATGTTAGCGCTACAACGGAATTTGCAAATTCGGTTGTTGAAAGGTTCTATAATCCTTTCTTAAATCACCAACTTTTAAGCATTTCGCTTAACAGTATTTCTAAATGGCGTGCAAGAGATTTACCATCTTTTAAAGACTATTACGAAAAATTTGGTAAAATTCCTACAAACTTAACTATCGGCTACTCATACTTAATGGCAATTTATTCTTCACTTAAAAAGGGTGAAGACGGCAAGTTCTACTGCGAACTTCCATCAAGAAAAGTTCAAATTATTGACGACGTGCCATATTTAGAATATTTTGCAAACGGCGGTTCTATTGAAGAATTTATGCAAAACGTTGACGTTTGGGGCGAAGACCTTAACAACTATAACGATTTTGTAAAAACCGTTGTTGAAAACGTAAAAACTATTAAAAGCGGAAAAAATCTTATATGAAAAATACTGTAATTATAAATGAAAAAGACAACGTTGGCATAACTTTAACAGGCTTAAACGATATCCCCGCAGGGCATAAATTTGCGCTTTGCGATATAAAAGCGGGCGAATTCGTTATAAAGTACGGCGAAGTTATAGGTAGGGCAAAATGCGATATTAAAAAAGGCGAGTGGGTGCATACTCATAACGTAAAATCGCATTTAGACGAAAGTTTTGAATATTCCTACAACCCACAAATAGTTGAAGTTGATAAAAAGCAAGGCACGTTTAAAGGTTTTAAGCGTAAAAACGGCAGGGCGGGTATTAGAAACGAAATTTACATAATACCAACCGTTGGTTGCGTAAATAACGTTTGTATGCGTATTGAAAAGGCTTGCCAAAAGTTCGTTACAGGCTCAATAGACGGTATTTTTACGCTTACTCATCAATTCGGTTGCTCACAACTTGGCGAAGATAACGTAAACATTAAAAAACTTTTATGTTCTATTGCGCTTAACCCTAACGCAAGTTTCGTATTGTTCGTGGGTTTAGGCTGTGAAAACAACGGGCTTGACGGCATTAAAGAATATTTAGCGCCGTACGGTAGAGATAATATTAAATTCTTTAACTGTCAAGACGTTAAAGACGACGTTTTAGAAGGCGTAAAAATAATAGAAGAGTTTGCTAAAAAGGCAAGTGAGTTTAAACGTGAAAACGTTTCTTTAAGCGAGTTATGTATAGGCTTAAAGTGCGGTGGGTCAGACGGATATTCGGGCTTAACCGCTAATCCGCTCGTTGGCAAAATTTCGGATAGAATTGTAAGTTACGGCGGTTCTGCCGTTTTAACGGAAGTTCCCGAAATGTTTGGTGCAGAGCAACTTTTAATGAATAAATGCGAAAGTCAAGAAGTTTACGAAAGATACAAGCAAATGATTGTTGACTTTAAAAATTTCTACACTTCGCAAGGTTTTCCGGTATACGAAAACCCAAGCCCGGGCAATAAAAAGGGCGGTATAACTACGCTCGAAGAAAAGTCGCTTGGTTGCGTTGAAAAGGCTGGAACTACTAAGATAGTTGACGTTTTGGGCTACGGCGATATTGCAACTAAAAGCGGTGTAACGGCGCTTAACGCTCCGGGTAACGACCTTATTGCATCAACTGCATTAGGCGCGGCTGGTTGCCAAATAGTTTTATTTACAACGGGTAGGGGAACTCCGTTTTCAACTTTTGTTCCTACAATGAAAATTGCAACTAATAATAATCTTTCTTCCTTTAAAGAAAACTGGATTGACTTTAACGCATTTTCAATGGATGAAGACGGGTTGTTTGACTTAATTTTAAAAACGGTAAACGGCGAATACAAATGTAAGTCGGAAGACGTTAGAGAAATTGCCTTTTACAAAACGGGCGTAACGCTTTAAAGGTATAAAAAATATGAAATCTTCATTATTTAACGCTAAATTTTTTATTACTTGCGCACTTGTAGTGTTAATTTCGTTTTTTTCGGCATTTGCAATTTACTTTTTTATAGTGCCTGCGTCGTTTGCGCCAATAGGTGTTGAAGGCGTTGC
Organism: Christensenellaceae bacterium; assembly: GCA_045637905.1. Lineage (GTDB taxonomy): Bacteria > Bacillota > Clostridia > Christensenellales > Borkfalkiaceae > HGM11412. The sequence goes on from JAZUAJ010000011.1 coordinate 41,603, forward strand.
AACTATGCTTTTTACCGTGTTTAAAGGCAAGGTTAATTTAGGCTTAATAACTCTTGCACTAAACGCGCCGTTACTTGTGCTTGCCTATTTTAAACTTGATAAAAAATACGTTATTTACGTTGTGCTATTTAGCATTTGCAATTCGTTATTTTTATCGCTTTTAGAACTTTTAAAAGCACCGCAATATTTAAATAACGATGAAAGCGCAAGAATAATAGCGTCAATATTTTCGGGCGTAATTTTAGGCGCGAGAGCGGGCTATATGTATAAAATGGGCGGTTCTACGGGCGGAATTGAAATTGTTGCAAACGTAGTTCAAAAAAAATATCCGTTTTTAAACTGCGAGCGCATAGTTTCAGTAATTTGCATTGCGTTAATGGGTGTTTCGTATTTCGTTTACGGTGAGTTAACAAGTATTTTGCTTTCAATAATTCACTTGTTTATTTACGAAAAAGCCGTAACTTTCGTTATGCGTGATAGCCGTGAAGCAATTGAAGTTAAAATTATTACTAAAAATCCAACCGAACTACACGACGATATCGTTAACGAACTTGGGCATAGCGCAACCATAGTTAATAGTAAAGGTATGTATAGCGGAGAAGACAACGCTATCGTTTTTGTGCTAATTAGTAGAAAGCAAATAGCACAATTTATTAGAATAATAAATAAATATCCAAACACGTTTATATATTACACGGAAGTTCAAGGCGTATTTGGTAAATTTAGAGCAAATAAAAATCAACCAATAGAAGTTAAAAGGGGACAATTATGAGTTACATTAAAGAAAATTTTTTATTAAAGAACAAAACGGCAGAAAAGTTATATTTTGACTACGCTTCAAAAATGCCAATATTTGACTATCATTGCCACTTACCAGAAAAGCAAATTTTAGAAAACAAACAATTTAATGACGTTTTTGAAATTTGGCTTGCAGGCGACCATTACAAATGGCGTTTAATGCGCAACTACGGCGTAGACGAAGAGTTTATTACGGGCTCAAAATCAAATAAAGAAAAGTTTATTGCTTATTGCGATACGCTTTCTACCGCGTTTGGCAATCCTTTATACCATTGGTCGCAAGTGGAATTAAAAGAATTCTTTAACTGCGAACTTGAAATTAACAAGGAAAATGCCGAAACTATTTGGAATTGGTGTAACGACTATATTGCGCTTAATAAAATCACCCCGCAGTCTTTAATTGAAAAGAGCAACGTTGCTATTTTATTTACGACTAACGAAATTTTTGACGACCTTTCAACTTTCGTTGAAATTGCTAAAAAAGACTATAAGTTCAAAGTTATTCCTGCATTTAGAGCAGATAAAATTATGAACTGTGACGCTAAGCAATATAAAGACTTTATTAAAAAGTTAGAAGAATTAACCACCGAAATTAAAGACATTGACGCGCTTGAAAACGCCATAGAACTTCGCTTAAAAGAATTTATTAAAGTTGGCACAACGGCAAGTGATATCGCGCTTGAAAAGGCGCTTCCTATAACTAACAAAGAAGACGCTAACAAAGTGTTTGTAAAAGCAATTACAAAGGGCGGTGTTACCGAACAAGAAACGGAAATTTTCAAAGGCTATTTAACTTACTTTTTAATGAAGTTATACGCTAAATACGATATTAGAACGGAAGTTCACCTTGGCGCAATGCGTAACAATAACTCTAAAATGCTTGAAAAATTAGGGCTTGACACGGGCTTTGATAGCATTAGCGATACAAATTCAATGACGGCACTTTCAAGGCTTTTAGACGCGCTCAACAACGAAAATTTACTTCCTAAAACCATTTTATTTAACTTAAACCCTAAAATGAATAGCGAAATGGTTACTTTAATGGGATGCTTCCAAGATTCAAGTTGCCGTGGCAAAATTCAATACGGCCCTGCTTGGTGGTTCTTAGATAATAAAGTTGGTATGGAAAAGCACCTTAAAGATTTAACTGCAACGGGGCATTTAGGCGCTTTCGTTGGTATGCTTACGGATAGCCGTTCGCTTTTATCTTACCCACGCCACCACTATTTTAGGCGCATACTTTGCTCGTACCTTGGCGAAATGATGGAAAACGGCGAAATGACAACGGATATTAAGTTCGTTGGAAAAGTTGTTGAAGATATTTCGTTTAACAACTCAATTAACTATTTTAATATGAAATAAAAATTTTCTTTTTTGGGGGTTACTTATGGATTATAAAAGAATTTTAACTATACAAGACATATCTTGCGTAGGGCAATGCTCACTTACCGTTGCTTTACCTATACTTTCAGCGTGCGGTTTAGAAACGGCAATACTTCCTTCTGCCGTTTTATCAACACATACCGCGGGCTTTAAAGGTTTTACTTTTAGAGATTTAGCAGGCGATATGCCAAAAATTAACGAACATTGGAAAAATGAAGGAATTAAGTTTGAAGCAATTTACACGGGTTACCTTGGCTCTATTGACCAAGTTGACTACGTTTTAAACATTGTTAAAACAACTCTTAATAAAGGCGGTTTGTTTATTGTTGACCCCGCTATGGCAGATAACGGAAAATTATATCCTATTTTTGATATGGACTACGTTAACGCTATGGTAAGGCTTTGTAAAAGTGCCGACTATTTGCTTCCAAACATTACCGAAGCCTGCTTTTTAACGGGCGTTGAGTATAAAGAAGAATACGATAAAGATTATATTGACCTTTTAGTTAGTAAACTTATAGGTTTAGGCGCTAAAAACGTTATTTTAACGGGCGTTTCGTATAAAAAGGAAACTACGGGCGTAGTCGTTTATGAAAATGGCAATTATTCTTATTACGAACACGTTAAACTTCCAAACAGTTGTCACGGCACGGGCGATATTTACGCTTCTGCTTTCGTTGGTGCTATGCTTAACGGCAAAACGGCGTATGAAAGCGCAAAAATAGCGGCTGACTACGTTGTAGAGTGTATAAAAGCAACCGCACTTGAAAATAACCATTGGTACGGAGCAAAATTTGAGCCGTTACTTAAAAATTTAATTGAAAAGTTAAATTAAGGCTTAGTAAAAAGCCAAAAAGGGTAAAAATGAAAATAAAAGTAGTAAAACTACCGCTTGAAAAAGCGCTTTCTAAAAGCGTTAAAAAAACGGTTATTAAAAAACCAAGTTTTTTATTTTCAACGCTTATTCGCTTGCTTGCTATTCCAGACCTTATTAGTACGCGTTTTTCTTACGTTATAAATAATAAAGCAATTTTAAAAGAGCCGTGTTTAATTTTAATGAACCACTCTTGCTTTTTAGACCTTAAAATTGCGTCTAAAATACTATATCCTAATAAGTATTTTATAGTTGCTACGAACGACGCTTTCGTTGGAAAAAGTTGGCTTATGAAAAAACTTGGTTGCGTTGGAACTAATAAGTACGTTTCAAGTTTAGATACTATTTCTAACATAAACTACTGTTTAAACAACTTAAAAACAAGCGTTTTAATGTTTCCCGAAGCGGGTTATTCGTTTGACGGTACTTCTACAATTTTACCAAAAAGACTTGGCTTATTAGTTAAAAAATTAAACGTTCCGCTCGTAACTATTATAACGGACGGCGCATATTTATACCAGCCACTTTACAATAACTTAAAAATTCGCAAAACAAAAGTTACTGCAACCGTAAAATGCCTTTTAACAAAAGAAGAAGTTAAAACAAAAACCGTTCAAGAAATTGATGAACTTATAAACCAAGAATTTTCTTTCGACGCGTTTAAGTCGCAATTAAATAGCGGTGTTTTAATAAAAGAGCCATACCGCGCCGAAGGGCTTGAAAGAGTACTTTATAAATGCCCGCATTGCTACCATGACGGCGTAATGAAAGGCGAAAAAACCTTTTTAACTTGTAGTAAATGCGGTGCTAAATACGAACTTTTAGAAAACGGCAAGTTAAAATGCCAAAATTTTGAAACTAAGTTTGACCATATTCCGTCTTGGTATTTATGGCAAAGGGAAGAAGCAAGGCGCGAAGTTTTAAATAGTAGTGAATTTTACCGTTTAGACGTTGACGTTTTAGTTTTAAGCGACCATAAAGCGCTTTATAGCGTTGGCAATGGAGTTTTAACCCACGGCGAAAGTGGTTTTACTTTAAAAGATGAAAACGGCAAAGAAATATTTTCATTACCGCCGGCGTCTTCACACTCACTTAACGTTGACTTTTTTTGGTACGAACTTGGCGACGTTATTTGTATAGGCGATAAAGAAAAACTTTTTTATTGTATACCAAAAACGCCTTATCCCGTTGCAAAGGCAAGGCTACTTGCCGAAGAGCAGTATAAAATAATAAAAAACAAATAAAAAACAAAACACGCTAACCAGTTTTATAGGTTAGCGTGATTTTTATATGGTTGTGTTATATATAGATATAGCGTAAAGGTAAAATTTTAGCCTTGAATATTCTCGTCAACGCCTAATAGTTCGGCTATACTGCATTGATAAATTTTAGATAATTGTATTAAATTTTCATACTCTGGGCGTGAAACGTCATTTTCCCAATCGCTCACGTTAGACTGATGTATACCAAGTTGCCCTGCTACGTCTTTTTGCGATAATCCGTTTTCGCGCCTAAGTCGTTTAAAATTATTCCCAAAAAGCATATAAAAATATTTTAACAAATGGCTTAAATTTGTTTGACAAATATGTGCAATACACATATAATATGTAGGAGCATGCTAATAAGGCATGTTTTTTTATAAAATTAATGCGACGTCAAAGTTGGGTAATAAATTTAAAATATAACAATTTAAAACGCTGTTTTAATGGCGTTTACATATATATAATAAACTCTTTGCCTTATAGCCATAGAGTTAACTATGACAGTAACGGTAACTTTAAGTTACTTTACTTAGGTATTTACACGTGTATTATCCTATGCTTTTCTAATTTTACTAATATTATTGGCTTATACGCGTGTAATATACCGTTTTTTTAAAAGTTTATTAAATAATACATTTTAAATTATACTTTTTTAAACTTACGCTGTCAATAGAGAATAGTTTTTTAACTTGGTAGTTTTGTTATATACAAAAGTGGCGTTAAGCATAATTTTATAAACTACTACGAGGAAAAAAATGGTTAGTTGGTACGTTCTTTTAATAGCAGTTGATATTGCTTTTATTATAGGCTTTATATGTTGCGCCTTTTTTAAAATCAAATAAAATATATTCTTATACTTAATAATTGTGCGTGGAGGAAAAAATGAGAATTATAAATGTTAACAAATTAAAATTTTTAACAATTATATTTTCAATAGTTTTAACCTTGTTTGGTATAGTCATTTTAGGCACGCTTAAAAATAATAGCGATTTAAATAATCAAACTACAATAAACTTAAATGGAGAAACCGTAGAAACCCTAAAAATGGATATTGACGGTTTTTATCCGGGTAAAACCGTTGATTACAATATAACGTTAAATGGCGACGCTACAAATGATTATATCGTTTCTTTAAAATTTTACAACGATAACGGTGGAGCGCTTAAAAAATATTTAAACGTAAAAATTACAGCAAATAACGAGACCTTAACAAAACCGCTTGAAGATTTTTTAACGGGCAATTCAATTTACGTGGGAAATGGCGTAAAAAAAATTACTATATCTTATATGATGCCTATTGAAACGGGCGATGAAGCACAGGGGGCAAGTGTTTCGTTCTTTGTTGAACTAAATGCTAAATACGTTGAATAATGAGTAAAAATTTAATTAAACATAATGGCAAAACGGTAGGTAAGGTATTAAATATAATTTTAACTATTGCGTTATATCTAATAATTTTCATTGCGCTATTCGTTCTTATAATAAGCATAGTTTCTAAAAAAGATAGTGACGGAACTGCTACGGTTTTTGGCTATCAAGTTAGATTTGTAAAAACTAATTCTATGGAAGAGTGCGCTTTAACAGACGTTAGCGAATATGACGTTAAGAGTATTAAAGTAAAATCTTGCATTTTTATCAAAGTTTTACCGCAAGCGGAAGAAGAAAAGGCGGAATGGTATAAAAACTTAAAGGTAGGCGACGTTTTAACTTTTAAATACGTTTACACCAAGCAAGAAACTATCACTCACCGCATTGTAGATATTAAAGAAAAGGAAAGCGGAGGCTATATTATAACCCTTGAAGGCGATAATAAAAACGCCGAAACTAATTTACTGCAACAAACGATAGACACTTCCTTAGAAGATAGCCCAAATTACGTTATAGGAAAGGTTACAGGGCAAAGTTACGTTTTAGGCGTGCTCGTTTATGCGTTTAAAACGCCTATTGGCATTGTGTTTTTAATAATTATTCCTTGCTTTGTAATTATAACGTTTGAAATACTAAAACTTGTAAATATCTTTTCAAAGGAAAAGAAACTTAAAATAGAAGAAGAAAAGAAAATGAAAGAAGACGAAATTGAAAAATTAAAGCGACAAATTGAAGAATTGCAGTCAAGCAATAAAGATTTTAACTAATAAACGGCGCTAAAACGCTATCTATATATAACTATAAAATTTTTATATAAAACATATTAAGGAGAGTAAAAAAATGTCGGCACTAATATACGTATTTATTATTATGGCAATTTTAATGCAAATGTTTTGTATGTTCGTTGTTGCGCGTGACGTTTTTATTGAGGGAAACGAAAGACGCAATAAAAAAGAAAATTACAAAAGCGAAGAAAAACAGGTTGTTATAAAAGAGCCTGAAACAAAAGAAGAGCCTAAAACTTTAAATGAAGCGGTTGATACGGCTACAAACGTTGCAAACGACGAACTCGTAGCAACAGCGGAAAGTGAAGACTCCGCAGTTACCTTTTCACGAGCAAATCAAACGCTTGATGAAAAGTATTTAGAGTTATCTACCGAATACAAAAAGTACTATGACGAAATCGTTAAATATGCAATGGCGGTTGAGGGTAGTAAAAGAGTTAAAAACGAAAGTTATGAAGAGTATAAGGTAGGTAAAAACCGCATTGTAAGGTTAAAAATTAGGCGCGGTGTTGTTATAAGCGAATTGCTTATTCCAAACTTAACTTTTAAAACTTATTTAGCGGACAATAAAGTTAGTATGAAGCAAGCACCTACTACTATTAAAGTTTTAGACGATGCAACGCTTATTGCCGTTAAAGATAGTATTGACATTGCAGTTAAGGCTATTGAAGAAGAAAAGGCGTATAAAAAAGAACAAGTTAAACTCCGTCGTAGAGAACTTCGTAAAATTGCGCGTGAAAACAAAGGCGAAGAAAACAAGTAAACTAAATATATTGCTTAAAATTTAAGCGTAATATATAAATTTTAAAAGGAGGTTAAAATGTTTAAAAATAAGGTTAGAACGTTGCTTATGTCGTGCGTTATGATGACTTTATGCGTTGCAATGGTGGTTGGCGCAACGTTTTCATTATGGAGTGATAGCGTTAACGTTGAAAACCATTTAATTGCAGGTAGTTTGAAAGTAAAACTTGAAAGAATTAGCCTTTCAAAAACCTATCTTGATAACGAAACAGGTTGTTTAGTTACGCCAAACGCAAACGAAACGGTGGTTGATTTTTCGAGTACTAACACTTCAAACGCAAACGTTTTTGGCATTAACGACGGCGAAAAGTTAGTTCCAGGCTCAAAGTATGAAGCAAAGTTAAAAATTAGTAACAACGGCGACGTTGCTTTTACCTACGACGTTATTATAAAACTTAACGGAAATAGCAATGCTTTGTCGGAGCAACTTAAAATTTATATCGACGGCATAGATTCGGGTACTTTAAAAGACTATGCGGTAGACGGAAAAGCCGTTATATCTACGCAAACAATAAATAAAAACGATTTAGCAAAAGAGTTTACGGTAAAAATTGAATTCGTAAACGACAATGCTATAAACAACGATGCACAAAATAAAGAAGTAAAATTTGACTTATTAGTTAACGCTACGCAGTTAACAAATTAAGTTACAGCGTAATAAAAAAATTTTTTAAAAGGAGATAATTATGAAAAAGAAAACATTACTTACGTCAATTTTGACGATTGTTATGTGCTTAAGCCTATCAGTTGGCGGAACTTTTGCTCTTTTTACAAGTGAAAGTCAAGTAGACGTTTCCGTTTCTTCTGGTAAAGTTAAAGTATTAGCAAACGTTGACGAAACTTCGGTACAAACAAAAAAATTGTATGATGCCGATTACACGCAAGGCGCTAACAACACTTACGAAGGCGTTGCAACTTTTAATGAAGACGGTTTAACACTTGAAAAGTTTATTCCTGGCGACGGAATTAAGTTTAACATAATCGTTAAAAACGAAAGCAACGTAACGGTTAAATATCGCACTATTATTTCTTGCAGTAGCGATAACGGATTGTTTAGCGGGCTTAACGTTTCTGTTGGCAACAACCAAGGCTATAGCGGTGTAACGCTCGTATCTAATTGGGAGAAACTTGTAGTTGGTGCTAACGATGCAATTGTTCCCGTAACTATTGAACTTCCAGAATCTGCCGGCAACGATTATCAAGACAAAACTTGCACAATTTCCTACAAAGTAGAAGCAGTACAAGGTAATGCAAACGTTGCAAACGTAGATGCTAATGGCATTACTACAACACCAAATACTGTTAATGATGTAAAGGGAAATTCTGCAACAATACCTGTTGGAGCAACAATTTCTAACGGCGAAAAATCGTTTACTTTAAAAGTTGAAGAGTTAGAAGCAACTGAAAGCAACGTTCAAACTGGTTATTTTGAACTTAAAGAAGGTAACAATGCGTATGCATTTAACGTAAATATACCAGAAGTTGATTCTAACAATAACGCTGCTATAATTGTTACGATTGAAGTGCCTAAAAATCTTGAAAACGTAGCATTTTTCCATAAAGGAAGTGTTATGACTCCTGTTGAAAATGTTGATGAAGTAAGTGAACATCATGAATTCTACTATGATAAAGACAACGGCAAAATCACTTTTGCAACTAAAAATTTTAGTAACTTTACGCTTGTTTCTGGTTTAGAAAACGTTGAATTTGTTGGAACTGCTGACGAATTAGTCAATGCGTTAGAAGGTAAAATCGCACAAGAAATAGTATTTAAAAATGATATTAAAATTGACCCTGCAAACATGAGTAATGCTTATGGTACAACGGGTATCAATATTAAAAACTTACAAACGCTTAACGGTAACGGTTTCATTCTTGACGTAAAAGGTGCTGGTGGTACTTGGGATAGTGGTATAAATATAACAGGTGGCACGATTAAAAATATAACAGTAACTGGTTCTTTCCGTGGAATTTTTATTAACCATAATAGTGAAAAAGCAGGTAAAGTTTATTTAGAAAACGTTACAACTGACGGTACTGTTTATACAATTAGTTGTGACCAAGGTACTGGTAACGGTTTAGAAGCAACTAATTGTACGTTTAAAGGTTGGACGAGTTTTGCTGCAACGATTGGTGAAGTAAAATTTACAAACTGTGTATTTGGTAAAGGCTCTGGCTACAATTATAGCCGTCCTTATGCACCAACTACATACATTAATTGTTCTTTTGAAGAAGGACACGTAATTGACCCAAGAGCCGAAATTATTTTATATGATTGTGAACTTAACGGTGTAAAAATCACAAAAGATAATTTAGGAGATTTAGTTGCTGATACAGATAAGGCAAAGGTTGGTACTGTTGTTAATAGTGGTGATGAACTTCAAGATGCTATTAACAACGGAGAAGGTAACATAATTCTTGGCGGAGATATCGACCTTGGCAATGGCGGACTTGTTTTTCCGTAAACTATTAAAAATAAAATTTAGTTAGTTTTCGCAATTTGTTTTGCGGAAACTAACTATAAATAGGTGTAAAAATGAAAAAGAAAAATATTATAATTTCTTCGTTTGTAACAATTGCGCTTTGTTTAAACTTGCTTATTGGCTCTACTTTTGCTTTATTTACAAGCGAAAGTAAAGTTAATATTGCGGTTACGTCGGGTAAGGTAAGTGTTGTTGCAAACGTTGATGAAACTTCGGTACAAACAAAAAAATTATATGATACAGATTACACGCAAGGTACTAATAACACTTACGAAGGTGTTGTTACTTTTAATCAAGACGGTTTAACACTTGAAAAATTTGTTCCTGGCGACGGAATTAAGTTTAACATAATCGTTAAAAACGAAAGCAACGTAACGGTTAAATATCGTACGATTATTTCTTGCGAAAACGATAATGGTTTATTTGCTGGTTTATTAGTTAATATAGCAGATAAACAAAGTTACAACGGCAAAGAACATGCTAGCAAATGGGAATTAATGTCAGTAGGGGCGCAAGATATTATTGTTCCTGTAACTATTGAACTTCCAGAATCTGCAGGTAATACATATCAAGAAAAAACTTGCACTATTTCTTATAAAGTAGAAGCCGTTCAAGGCAATGCCGAAACTTTCAACGAAATTAAGGCTTCTAGCGCAGAAGAGTTTATCGCAGCTTTGGTAAACGCAAGTGCAGGCGACAAAATTGACGCAACAGGCGTTGAAGCGACGATTGAAAACAACCAACATTTTGATATTACTGCAACTGACGTAACAATTAAGGGTGTTACTTTTACTAATACAAGTAGAGGTGGCGACTACATCAAGTTGATCGGCGACAAGGGCGGCAAGATTGTCTTTGAAGAATGTACCTTTGCTCGTTACGAAACGGGTATGCTTATTATTGGCGCTAACGCAAACGCATCGGATATGGTGTTTAATAAATGCGTGTTTGAGGGGCCAGTTGCTCCTAACTTTGTCGAAAAGGCAGACGGAACTGCGCAGTTTAATGAATGTACGTTTAAGCTTGGCTATGCGTTTATGAAACAAGGCTACGTAAACTGTATGGGTGGAACACATATCTTTACAGGTTGTACGTTTGACTACACTGCTGGTAGTACAAGTGGTAGCAACCAATACGTAAGGTGGAACGCTGTAAACTCTTACAGTGAACCAGCATATGCTACTTCGGTTACTCTTGTTGGTTGCAAATTTACCAACTGTGGTACACAAAAATATGGCTCTAACAGCACTTTGACAGTAAAGTAAGCCAACTGCATTAGACGTAAAATTTAAATTTATTGTAATAACGTAATCTTTAAATTTGTTGTAATGACGTAATCTTTTACGGAATTACTTAAATAATAGGAGATAAAAATGAAAAAGAAAAATATTATAATTTCTTCGTTTGTAACAATTGCGCTTTGTTTAAACTTGCTTATTGGCTCTACTTTTGCTTTATTTACAAGCGAAAGTAAAGTTAATATTGCGGTTACGTCGGGTAAGGTAAATGTTGTTGCAAACGTTGACGAAACTTCGGTACAAACAAAAAAATTGTATGATGCCGATTACAAGCAAGGTGCTAATAACACTTACGAAGGTGTTGTTACTTTTAATCAAGACGGTTTAACTCTTGAAAAGTTTGTTGCTGGCGACGGAATTAAGTTTAATATAGTTGTTAATAACGAAAGCAACGTAACGGTTAAATATCGCACTATTATTTCTTGCAGTAGCGATAACGGTTTATTTAGCGGGCTTAACGTTTCTATTGGCAACAACCAAGGCTATAACGGTGTAACGCTCGTATCTAATTGGGATGAACTTGCAGTTGGTGCTAACGATGCAATTGTTCCAGTAACAATTGAACTTCCAGAAACTGCAGGTAATACATATCAAGAAAAAACTTGCACAATTACTTATATGGTTGAAGCAATTCAAGGCAACGCTAAAACTTTTGATGATACTTGGGACGGAACGTCCGATGCAAGTTGGTATAACGATACCGATACTGAATTTACAATATCTACCGCAGAGCAATTTGCAGGGTTAGCTCAACTTGTAGATGGTAATAATAATGCTAATGTGCGCTCAGACGTTACTTTGCCAGTTACTTTTGAGGGTAAAACTATAAAACTTGAAGGTGACTTCGACTTTGGCAGATTAGAGTTTAACCCAATTGGACATAGCTCAAATGGTAAATCTTTCAAAGGTACTTTTGATGGGCAAGGACACACGTTATCAAACATCTATATGCAAAGTAATTTAGACTCAAACAATGGTGGTTGGTTATACGAGGGAGAATATTACGGACTTTTTGCTTATACTAATGGTGCAACAATTAAAAACGTAAATATAGACGGCGCTTATATTTCAAGTGGTAGAAACGAAGCTGCTTGTGTAGTTGGTAATGCAAAAGATACTACGTTCTCTAACATTAATATTACAAATTCAACTTTAATTGCGTACAATAACTCGGCTGGTGGTGTTGCCTCTGAATGCTATGGTAATTGTTCATTTGAAAATATTACCGTTGACGAAAATACGGTTATTGGTCCGCTTTGGGGCACGTATGACGTTCGTCTTGGGGGTATTGTTGGTTTAGTTCATGCAGGCAACGAAGTAAGCTTTAAGGATATTACCGTTGCTTGTAAGTTAGACGCTATTAACGACGTTGCTGCTAACTATCAATATTGGCTTTATCGTTACTGTGGCATGTTAATCGGTCATGTTGATGGTGTTAATGGTGTGGCTGACCCGACTGGTTACGTTACTTGTGAAAACGTAAAAGTAATTTATAATGATTGGGTAAACTATCATTATTGCGAATTTGAAGAACTTGGCGCGGGTAGTTATAATGGTCCTGGCGAATATAAATATGCTCGTGTTGAAGCAGGAACGGGTACTAACGGCATAGATATTTCAAGCTGTAATCATAGTGAAGACGAGTCTCATAACGTTCTTATTGTGTTTGACCAACTTTTCGGTGGTGGTCAAGGTATTGCTGGTCTTAAAACTTACGACGGTGTAACCGTATACGATACAGTTGACGGCGTAAAAGTAGAACGCACAACAAATAATTAAATAACAAAATAAAACCTTCTACGGTATCTATCGTAGAAGGTTATTTTTATGCCTTATTTTCCGTTTTCAAAAAGTAATTTATACTCAATAAATAGTTTGATTAAAAACGTATAATTATTTCAAACCATAAAGGCGCTTTTTTGCAAGCGTCTTTTTGCGTTATTATAAAGAAAGGGCGGAAAATTATTCCGCCCGTAGTTTATTTTAGTTATGAAAATTTAATTTTCCTTGTCTATATATTTCGCAAATGAGTTTATGAGTTTTAAGCGCTTCTTCACCGCTTAAATCTAACGGTTCAAGCCCTAAGCAAGCCTTGTAAAATTGCTCAATTTGAGTTATATGCTGAATTCCCCAGTAATCCATTGACCATTTATAAGTTGCCGTAGTTAGTTGGTGTGCTTCTTCTTTTTCTCCATTTTTATAAACGATATACGCGTCGTTATAATTAAAAGTAACGTCGCCTTTTTCGCAATGGAGTTTAATTTCAATAGGCTCGTCAACCCCGTAGTTGTTAGTTGCAAAAAAACTATACCTAACGCCGTTTTCGTATAAAACTAAACCTTCGGCTGTGTCTTCAACCTTAATTATAGGGTGTTGGCGGTTACTCATTGTAGCGTAAACTTTTTTAATAGGGCTATCTATCATCCAGTTTACCAAGTCAACTGTGTGTATGGTTTGGTTAATAATAACGCCACCGCCTTCTTTATCCCAAGTGCCTTTCCAGTCGCTTTCTAAATAATACTCGTCGTCTCTTATCCACGTTAAAACAGAGCGGGCGGATATAATTTTGCCAAGTTTTCCACTTTGCAAAGTTTTTTTAACAAACTGTGCGGAATTATTGTAACGGCATTGAAAAATAACGCCGTATTTTACACCGCACTCTTTTGCTACTTTTACGGCGTTTTCTGCGCTTTCATAGTCTATTGACATAGGCTTTTCACATAAAACGTTTACGCCTTTTTTAAACGCGTATTCGCTAACTTCCGTGTGAATATGGTGCGGAAGGCAAACGTGCACGACGTCTAAATTTTCATTGTCAATCATTTCTTTATAGTTAGTGTATGCCTTTATGCCGTAGGTTTTAGCAACGCTTTCGGCTCTTTCTTTTATAATGTCGCAACAGGCAACTAAGTTAGAATATTCAAGTTGGGTAGCGGGGTCTAAGTGCATTACGGAAATTCTACCTAAGCCTATAATGCCCACGCGTAATTTTTTTTGCATAATAACGCTCCTTTTAAATTTTATCCGTTTGCATTTTTAACTTCGCGAAGTACTGAAACGGTGTTTTTAATAAGTGAAGAAAGTTGGTTTATAAGTTCAGTAGAGTCAATTTTTTGCCCGTCTTTAAACCATTTGTAAAGATATTGCGCCACGCCCGAAATTAAAAAGTTAATTAGGTATGGAACTAAATTATTGTTGCCCCTTTCTAAACTGTATAGAGTGTAAAATTTTTCGCTTAACGCGTCGATAGTGCCTTGCAAAACGCCGTTGGAATTATTTGAAAATACAACGTATTCTAAAAATGCAGGCGACTTTTTACATATTGCTATAAGTTCTTTTATAAGCGGTGTAGGGTCGGTTGAAAATTCGCTATACTTGTATTTTATAAAAACGCTTTCAAAGTCTAAAATTAAATCGGCGGTAATGTCTTTTAACACGTCGCTAATTTTTGAGTAGTGAGTGTAAAAAGTATTGCGCGAAACACCGCTAAGTGAAGTTATTTCAGTAACCTTAATATCTTCAACGGCGGTAGTTTTTAATAAAACGGCAACTGCTTTTTTAATTCTTAAACGCGTGCTTGCGCTTTGTTTGTTGTTTTTTGTAACTTTCATATTTTAATTATAATTTATTTTTAATATAAAGTAAACAATTTAAAAGCAAAACGTATAAATTTTAAATAGTTGTAAAAAATAATATTACAACGGTAAAAGAATAATTTAATTTTTAATTATCGTAATTCTTTTTTTATAGCCGTTGTTTATATAATCCGCTGTTTTAAGTTGGCTTTTATACCGCTTAAATAGCGGTTAAAGGCCGATTTTAACAAGTTTAAAAGCGGTCTTTTTAATTTATAATGTGATAAATATATAAAAATTAGCATTTATTTATTGTAATAGAAAAATTTTTGTGCTAAAATAATAAAAACAAAATTTGGCAAAAGTTTAAGCAAAATTTAAAGGTGACTTATGAAATATTTTAAAAAATTATTTACGCTTACGTTTACGCTATTGCTAACTTTAACGCTTTTAACAGGTTGCGTAATTATTCGTGACGTGCCTTCCGGCGCGCAAGAAGTAAAAATTAACGTTGTTGAAACTAACGCTTCAACTTATAACTCGTTAACCGAAATGCTTGACGACGTTAGACCGTCCGTTTTAGAAATTTACGCAGGTCAAGAAACTGCAACGAGTTATAGCGCGGGTAGCGGTGTGATATTCAGCGCTACCGAAATGGGCGAGGGCGAAAATAAAAAAACTTACTACTACGTTTTAACTTGCCACCACGTTATTGACGGTATGCAAGCGTTTATGGCAAAAGATATTTACGGCAACGAGTACACAACCTTAACGTTGATTGGTGGCGACCCAGAGTCCGACATAGCCGTTATGCGTTTTTGTCCAAGTGATGAAAAGGGAACTATTACAACAGACGCGCTCTCCGTTGCAACAATAAGAATAACTAACCAAACAACTCAAAACTATTTGAAAGTTGGCGAAAGTGTTTACGCAATAGGCAATCCGCTTGGAACGCTTGGCGGTACGGTTACGCAAGGTATAGTTTCTTCTACTAATAGAGAAGTTGTGGTTGAAGGCAAAAAAATGTCGCTTATACAAACGGACTGTGCAATAAATAGCGGTAACTCGGGCGGTGGTTTGTTTGACGCGCAAGGAAACCTTATAGGCATAGTAAACGCGGGCTACGCGGGCGATATCGAGGGGTTAAACTTTGCAATTCCGTCTGATTTAGCACTTGATATAGCAACTCAACTTATGGAACAAATCGACGAAGTTAGCGGTTACGGCTACGTTTTAAATAGAGCGAGAGTTATGGCGGTTGTTTCAAGCCAAGTTTACGGCGACTACGACCTTGCTATTCTCGACTATTCTTCAAATCCGTTTAACCAAAACACTTACGCCACTTACTTGTTCGGTGTAAAAGCGGGTAGCATTTACGCGGTTGCGGGGCTTGAATACCTTGATAAACTCGTGTCCGTTCAAATAAACGACGGCGACGTTTACGAAGTAACTTCCGCACAAGGCGTTGTTTCGTTCTTTAATTCTCAAACCTTAAAAAAAGGCGACGTTGTTAAATTTACGGTTGTTAAAAACGGTACTACGGCTCAGCAAACTGTTTCGGTAACTTTACCACAATACGTTTACAAAGCTTAAAACAAATTAAAAGACTTGCATAAATTTTGCAAGTCTTTACTTTTTATTCAAATTTTATTTTTCCGCTTTCTATATCACAAATTACGTGATAGATAGCGTGTTCTTCGTTAGACGTGGTTATATAACTTGCAACGTCTTTTACTTCTTTAACCGCGTTAGAAACGGCTATGCCAACTCCCGCGCTTTTAAGCATAGGAATATCGTTATAATAGTCGCCCACGGCAACGGTTTTTTTAATATCAACGTTAAGGCTATCCGCAATAATTTTTAGCGGTAAGCCTTTGTTTTGCCCCTTTGGCAAAATTTCGTATAAAATTTTTTCGGAGCGAATAAAGTCAAAATCGTTTTTATTTTCGTGCTCGTTAAGAATTTTTATAACGCTTTGCATTTCGCTTTCGCTATCGGTGCAAAATAAAATTTTTGCAACGGGCTCGTTAACGTTAGCGTAGTGGCAAATTAGGTTAGGCGTGTTCGTGGACTTTCTATAACGCTCCATAGCGCCGTTATTCCTATAATAATACGTTTTAGTGTAGGTAGAAATTATAAAGCCTACGTCGTTTAGCCTATTTTCAACTTCGCTAACGATATTATAGTAGTTTTTAAGCGGACTATATTTCCAAACGTACTCGTTTAACATTCCGTCGTAAACCGCACCGCCGTTAATTGCGCCGTAGGGCGCGTTAGGCGTAACGCTTTTAAAAACGCTTGCGCTTTGCGCGGGCGTACGACCCGTAATAA
The DNA here is from genome assembly GCA_045637905.1 of Christensenellaceae bacterium. GTDB lineage: Bacteria > Bacillota > Clostridia > Christensenellales > Borkfalkiaceae > HGM11412. The sequence goes on from JAZUAJ010000011.1 coordinate 58,561, forward strand.
TGGTAAAATAACCGCCTTCGCGCTTAAAATATTCAATTGCTTCTACGTTTTTAGTTGAAACCGTCTTGTCGTTTTTAAAAAGCGTGCCGTCAAGGTCGGTACAAATTAAAATGCCGTCGAATTTACCCATAATAATCCTTATAATAATATTAAATAAAAGCACTTGCTATTTTGCAAGTGCTTTTTTATGGAGCTGGTGACGGGACTTGAACCTGCGACCTAGTGATTACGAATCACTCGCTCTACCGACTGAGCCACACCAGCATTTATAGTTATTAAATTGTTTATGCACCTGTTTAAATTATAAAAAGAATACAAGTGTCGGTAGGCCAAAGGCTCTTCCAGACTGCGTGCATAGCACTCGTCGGCTTTGGCTACAAACAGTTCACCGAACTGTTTAAGTAACGCGTCGCCCCAACTGAGCCACACCAGCATCTATAAAAAAATTAAGTATCCATATATAAATATCTTAATACATTTGTATTATACACATATACTAAAAATTTTGCAAGCGTTTTTAAATGCTAAAAAACAAAATATTTTTTTGCTTTAAAAATATTTAAAAAAATAAGTCAAAATCTATTGACAAATAGTTTTTTTGGTTGTACAATTTAAGTGAAAATTAGCACTCGCATAAAAAGAGTGCTAACAGTCAAAGGGTTGGTTTGCTAAATATGGAATTAAGCGAAAGAAAAAAGAAAATACTTCAAATTGTGGTTGACGATTATATTGACACAGCCGTTCCCGTTTCTTCAAAAGCAATAACGGAAAAATATATGTCAAGTATAAGTTCGGCAACGGTAAGAGCGGAACTTTCCGCACTTGAAGAACTTGGGTATTTAACGCAACTTCACACGTCTTCGGGTAGAGTTCCATCGCCGGACGCGTATAAATTATACGTTTCCGAACTTATGATAAAAGATAAACTTACCACAAAGGAACTCAACTATATAAAAAGTATTTTCCTTGAAAAAACGGACAATATTGAAAGCGTTTTTAAAAATGCGGTTAAAGTTATTAGCGAACTTACCGACTATACTTCCGTTGGCGTTCACACTAAGGGGGAAGACGATAAGTTTAGACAAATCAAATTTTTCCGCTTTAAGCCTGAAACCGCGCTCGTTTTAATAGTAACGGACGTTAAACTTTTAAAAGACAATTACATTTCAATTCCGCCGTCTATGACAGACGAACAGTTAGAAGAAGCAAGTTCTATTATAAATAAACTTTTTTCTGGCAAAACTTTTAAAGAGATTTGCAAAATTGAAATAGATTTTAACGAAAGTTTTATCGGTTACAAAACGATATTTATAAACGTTATTGAAGCGCTCAAAACATATTTTAAAGAAGACGAGCAATCCGTTTTAATGGAAGGCGAAGATAAGTTCTTAAAACACGCCGAGTATTTAGACGTTAATAGAATTAAAGATTTTTTATCGGTAGTAACCAAAAAAGAAAAGGTGTTTAGCATTTTAACGGAAGATAATAAAGACATTAAGTTTAACGTTAAAATCGGTATTGACGACGACGGCGCAATTCCAAAAGACTGTTCCGTTGTTTCCGCAACGTATTCGGTAAACGGAAACAAAATAGGAACTTACGGTGTAATAGGCCCTGCGCGTATGGACTATCAAAAGGTAGTTGCCGTACTTGAAAACGTAGGCAAAATTTTAGAAAGTATTTTAGCAGGGAGATAAAAATGAGCGAAAAAGAAAACGTTATAAACGAAACAGTTGAAGAAAAAACGGCAAAAAAGACTAACACAAAGCAACTTTTAAAGGAAAACGGAGAGTTAAAAACTCAAATTGAAACTTTAAAAAAGGAAAGTTTATCTTATAAAGATAGTTGGGTTAGAACTGCCGCCGACTTTGACAATTTTAGAAAAAGAAACCAAGAAACGCGCATTAACGCGTATAAAGAAGGTAAATTTGACGTTGTTTCAAAACTTTTAGTTATTGGCGACAATTTAGAAAGCGCACTTTCAATGAATTTAGACGATAAAACTAAAGAAGGCTTGAAAATGATAGCGCGTCAATTTAAAGAAGTTTTAGAAGCGGAAGGCTTTATTGAAATTAACCCGCTTGGCGAAGTTTTCGACCCTAACACTCAAGAAGCAATTATGCAAGTTCCAAAGGGCGAAGGGGAAGTAGAAGGCACGGTAAAGCAAGTATTTAAAAAAGGCTATAAGTGCGGTGAAAAGGTAATTAGGTATGCACAAGTTGTAGTTATAGGCTAACGTGCATAATAATATATAGAAAAAAAGGAGATTTTAAAATGAGTAAAATTATTGGTATAGATTTAGGTACAACAAACTCTTGCGTAGCAGTTATGGAAGGTGGCGAACCCGTTGTTATTACTAACGCGGAAGGCGCAAGAACTACTCCATCGGTAGTAGGTTTTCAAAAAGACGGCGAAAGACTTGTTGGTCAAGTAGCAAAAAGACAAGCGGTTGCAAATAGCGACAGAACAGTTATTTCTATTAAAAGACATATGGGTAGCGATTACAAACTTTCTATTGACGATAAAAAGTATTCGCCACAAGAAATTTCGGCTATGATTTTAGCAAAACTTAAAAAAGACGCGGAATCATACCTTGGCGAAACCGTTAAAGACGCGGTTATTACTTGCCCTGCATACTTTAACGACGCGCAACGTCAAGCAACTAAAGACGCGGGCAAAATTGCAGGCTTAAACGTTCTTCGCGTAATTAACGAACCAACTGCCGCTGCACTTGCTTACGGCCTTGATAAAGACACTTCTTCACACAAAGTTATTATTTACGACCTTGGCGGTGGTACTTTTGACGTGTCTATTTTAGATATTGGCGACGGTGTATTTGAAGTTTTAGCAACTAACGGTAACTGTTTCCTTGGTGGTGACGACTTTGATAAAAAGATTATGGACTACTTAGTTGAAGACTTTAAGTCAAAAGAAGGCATTGACCTTTCTAAAGACAAAATGGCTATGCAACGCTTAAAAGAAGCGGCAGAAAAGGCTAAAATTGAACTTTCAAGTATGTCTAACACAAACGTAAACTTGCCGTTTATTACGGCGGACGCTAACGGCCCTAAACACCTTGACGTTACGCTTACAAGACAAAAGTTCGACGCTTTAACAAGCGATTTGGTTGAAAAAACTATAGAGCCTTTAACAAAGGCTATGCAAGACGCGGGTTTAAGTTACGGCGATATTGCAAAGGTTATTTTAGTTGGTGGCTCAACGAGAATTCCTGCCGTTGTAGAAAGAGTTAAGCAAGTTACGGGCAAAGAACCGTTCAAGGGCATCAACCCAGACGAATGCGTTGCTATCGGCGCGGCTATTCAAGGCGGTGTATTAAGTGGCGAAGTTAAAGACGTGCTTTTATTAGACGTTACTCCTTTAACACTTGGTATTGAAACTTTAGGCGGTGTTTGCACTCCACTTATTGAAAGAAATACTACTATTCCTGCTAAAAAATCACAAGTATTCTCAACCGCGGTTGACAATCAACCAGAAGTTACAATTCACGTTTTACAAGGCGAAAGAAAGTTCGCTAAAGATAATAAAACACTTGGTCAATTTAACTTAACGGGTATTGCTCCTGCTCCACGCGGAATACCACAAATTGAAGTTACTTTTGATATTGACGCTAACGGTATAGTTCACGTTACTGCAAAAGACCTTGGCACTCAAAAATCTGCCGACATTACTATTACTTCTTCAACAAACCTTTCTGAAGACGAAATCAATAAAGCCGTTAAAGAAGCGGAACAATACGCAGAAGAAGATAAAAAGAGAAAAGAAGCGGTTGACAATAGAAACGCTTTAGACGGTATGATTTTCCAAATGGAAAAAGCACTTAAAGAAAATGGTGACAAACTTCCAGAAGAAGACAAGGCTAAACTTGAAGACCTTATTAAAGAAGCAAAAGTTGAACTTGAATCTAACGATAACGACCGTATTAAAGCGGCAACTGAAAAACTTTCAAACGAAGCGCAAGCAATTTTTGCTAAAATTTATCAGCAAGCGGGTGGTGCACCTAACGGCGACGCTAACGGCACTACTACCGACGGCGACACGGAATTCCATCAATAAAATAAGTTGTATTGCAAAATAACTATCTTTTGTGATATAGCAAAACAAAATTAAAACGGTGAAGGGCAAAAATAGCCCTTCACTTAATTAACTTTAAGTAAAGGTTAAAACTATGGCAAATTACTACGATATTTTAGGCGTTAAAAAAGACGCCACGCAAGACGAAATAAAAAGTGCATATAGAAAACTTGTAAAACAATATCACCCAGACCTTCACCCTGGCGACGCTACTTGTGCCGCTAAATTTAAGGAAATAAACGAAGCAAACGAAGTTTTATCCGACCCGCAAAAACGTAGGCAATACGACTACGAGCAAGAACACCCTAATATGGGCGGTTTTAACTTTGGCGGAGACGGTGGCTTTGGCGGTTTTGGCGATATTTTTGGCGACATATTTAGTCAATTTACGGGCGGTGGCGCATCTTATAGCGAGCAAAACAAAAAGGGGCAAGACGTAACCTTAGAAGTTGAACTTTCCTTTTTAGACGCCGCAAAAGGCTGTAAGCGCGACATAACTTATACGCGTAAAGAGCCTTGCGAAAAGTGTAAAAGCACGGGTGCTAAAAACGGCACGCAATACTCAACTTGTCAAAACTGTAAAGGTAGCGGTCAAGTTCAATACGTATCGGGCGGTGGAATTTTCCGTTCAATTAGCGTTAAGGCGTGCCCAGAGTGTGGCGGTACGGGTAAGAAAATTATTGAAAAGTGCGATGCTTGTAGCGGTAAGGGCTATAATAAAAAATCAACTACCGTAACCTTAGATATCCCTGCGGGAGCGGACACGAATTCATATATGAAAAAGCGTGCATACGGCGATGCATCAACGCTTGGTGGCGAAGCGGGCGACTTGATAGTTGTGTTTAAAGTTTTACCGCACAAAATATTTAAGCGCAAAAATTACGACCTTTATATTGAACTTCCAATACCATATAAACTTGCGGTAATGGGCGGTAAAGTTACAATTCCTACGCTTGACGATACTTTAGAGTTTACTATTCCAGAAGGCACGCAAAGTGGCAAAACGTTTATAGTAAGGGGTAAAGGTATAAAAACAAAACGCGTTGTAGGCGATATGTACGTTACCGTGGTTATTGAAGTTCCTTCAAGGCTCTCACGCGCGCAAAGAAAAAGTTTAGATGAGTTTGACGAAAGCGTTGAAGTTAAGCAATATGAAAAGGTTAAGAAGTTTGACGTTGATATGAAATCACTTTACGGCGTAAATTATTATAACGATAGAAAATAAAATTAGAAAATGGCGAAAGGCTTTTTAACCTTTCGCTTTTTTTATTTATTAGCGTATTTTTTTTGCAAGTTTGAAAATAATAGTTGTATGAAAAGTTTTAAACCTTTTATAAGTGAAGAAGAAAAATCTATTATATATAGCGAAATTTTAATAAAGGAAGGCAAAAATGACAGGCAAAAATAAGGAAAACACTAATAAAGAATATTTACAGTTAGTTGCGTCTATTGCGCCTAAAACTAACGAAGCAAAAACGCTTTTTCACGCGTTTTGGGTAGGCGGTCTAATTTGTTTTATAGGTCAATTCGTTCGCTATATGCTAATGTTTTGGTTTAATTTATACGGTGATATTTTAGCGGGTGCAACTTCTATGGTTATGATATTTTTAGGCGCGCTTCTTACGGGGCTTGGCGTTTACGATAGAATAGGTAAGTATGCGGGCGGTGGCTCTATAGTGCCTATAACGGGCTTTGCAAACTCAGTTGTTTCACCCGCTATGGAATTTAAAAGCGAAGGCTTTATTTACGGCTTAGCGGCTAAAATGTTCGTTGTGGCAGGGCCTATTATCGTTTTTGGCGTAATAGGTAGCGTTGCAACGGGTTTAGTTTATTATATTTTAGGTTTATTTGGAATTATTGCATAAAAAAAGGCTATCGCAAGTGAACTGCACCCCAAAAAGTGCACGGATAAAAAAAGGCTAAACAGGAAGGAATTAAGATTTCTTCCTGTTTTTTAATCTTTTAGTGTTGTAAAAAATTAACCAATCTTCAACAATTGCTATGTATTCTTCTAAACTTGTGATATAATTATTGTACAAAGTCTCTTTTTTGAGTATGCTATGAAAACTCTCCATTGGAGAGTCATCGATGGGCGTACCTTTACGGCTCATGGAAATGGTAATTCCATTAGCTTCACAGATGGCTTTGTATTCAAAGGACGTGTATTGAAACCCTTGGTCACTGTGAATGATTAGGTTTTTCACGTCTTTTTCTTTTGCTATTGCTTCGTTTAACGTGTCTGTAACAAGGGAAATATTGTTAAATTTGCCTATTCTATATGCAACAATTCTTCTATCATACAAATCTATTATTGTAGATAAATATGCTCGTTTCTCGTTGTGTATTAAATATGTTATGTCAGTCAACCAAACTTTGTTTGGAGCAGTAGAATTAAAATTACGTTTTATTAAATTAGGCTTAACGTTTTCTACTATTTGACGATATTTAGGTTTTGTTTTAATTCTCTTTACATATTCAGGTTTTAAGGCGTATTTCGCCATTATTCGTTGAACTTTTTTGTGATTAAATATTACACCATATTTAATTAGTAAGCCATCACATATCCTACGATAACCGTAAGTTTTCTTGCTTTCATCAAAGATTTCTTTAATTAAGAGATAGTCGTAATAGTCTTTATCTTCTGCGTTACGATATTTGTAATACGTTCTTTTGCTAATTTCTAAAGTAGCGCACATATTATCTAACTTGTAATCTTTGATATGCATATTGATAAAGATTACTTTTTCTCTCGTTGTGCTTCTATGAAGGCTTGGAATTTTTTTAGTATTTCATACCTTTCTTTGTAGTCAATATTTTCTTCTTTAGGTCTACCTTTCTTTTGATATCCCAATGGGATATTTTGCTGACTTGCCCTTATCCATGTTTCAATGGTTTTGTGCGAAATATTATATTCTTTAGCAAGAGACCGAGAACTTCCTTTCCCCGTAAAATATTTTTCTAATATTTCTTTTCTTTGTTCTTGCGTGTATTTGTTAAATTTTTGTCCTTTTTTTGCCATAAAAAACCTCCTATGAAAATTATATCATAGAAGGTTTTTTAATTAGCCTTTTTTATTGTGTGAACTAAATGGGGTTCACTTCAAA
>JAZUAJ010000012.1:0-22474 GCA_045637905.1 Christensenellaceae bacterium
TAATTTAGTTTTATTTTTAGCCTTGTGGCTAAAAGTTGTATTGCTTGTTTTACAAGCAGTTTTATTTTGGCAAAGCCAAAGTTATATTAAATAAATCCACAACTTGCCGTTAGGCAAATTTCACCGCCGTAGGCGATATCACCCGTTGTTAGACGAATATAACAAATCCGTTTACGGATTTATTTAGTTCGCGAACCCCTTGTAGGGACTCGGCTTTGAAGTCCTTTTAATATTTATTTTAATTATTTATGCAATTCGTCGTGAATATAGTTGAAGTTTGAAACAAGGTCGCCACCTATTTTATTATAAATGCGGTTAAACTCGTAAAGAACGGCTCTTGCTTCTTTTAAATCTTTAACGGTGCGGTTTATATAAACTTCAACGTCGTTTTTATTAAAATAAAAATTTACTTGCGGATACGTTTGTTTTAAATGCGCTTGCGTTTTAACGTAATCTTTCATAGGTAAACCGCCAAACGTAACTTTTGCGGTGGTGTGGTAAACGTAAGGACCTAAACCTTCACGCTCCTTGCCAAAAATTTTAGTTTTGTAAAAATACCTATCTCTACTAAACGATACGGAAGAAGTAAACGTGTTTTTATACGCCGTTGCAAAAAGGTGTGTTATTGAATACGTTGCGTACCAACCGTCGTCTGTAACCTTACAGTCGATACCGCTTCTTCTATAAGAACGCGGTGCTTTTGCAAGGTTAAAGGTAGAAAGTGTTCTTTTTAATTCGTTAACCGCTTTTACAGGCTTAATGCCAAACAACTTTGCTTGCAAGTTTAAATACTTCATTTTAATAAGTTCTTTAATTGACTTAAACATAATAAAAACTCCTATATTTTTATTTTATAAAAAAATTATATCACAAGTTTTTTATAAAAACAATACCTTTATAAAAATTAAAATCCCCTAAAAAATAGGGGATTACATTATATTTTATTTAATTGTACGGTTGACGTTTTTAACTCTTGCCTACTTGCCGTTTTACTATTTGCCCTTTGACGTTTTTTAACGGCTTTATACGCTAAAACGCCTTGCTCTAACGCAATAGGAAGTCCGCCAGGAGCATTGTTCCATTGAGTTGCGGTTACGGCGTTTTTTACACCTTTTATTTTTTGACTTTTTTTAATAGGCAGTTCACCCTTTTTAATTACGCTTGACATATACGCGCCCGTTTTATGCCCCGTATAGCGGTTATACGATGCGGGTGTCCAACTATCAAGTAGTGAAATTTTGCCTATTAGCATAGGAAACTCTTTTTCTATAGTTTTAATGCAAATGCTTGCAACGGCTCGCTTATGCTTTTGATATTTTTGCATATTAGTTTTACGCATTTTTATCCATTTAAGCGAAGTAGCGCCCGAACAGCAAAACATTGTTTCAACTAAAATTTTGCCGTTTTTTACCGTGTTTTTTATATACGGAAAATTTCTAATAGTTAGCGTTTTGCCTATATACTTTGAATAAGGCGGTGAAACTAAAAGCAAAGTTTCGTCACTAAACGGCAAGGCGTTTACGTCTATTAAAAGCGCGGTATGAAAACTTGAAAACGTAGGCTCTGGCTTTAAACTACTTGGCGCTTTTAGGTTTAAAATTTTTGAATACGTCGTTTCTAAATCGGTGCAAAAAATAGCGTAATCAACGCTAACCGCTTGCTTATTTTTAATCATAATTTCACTCACCTTATTTTCGTTTATTTTTGCGCCTATAACTTCACTATTGACGCTTATTTTACCGCCTAAACTTAAAAATTTGTTGCGCATATTATTTGCACTTTCTACCGAACCACCTTCCGGTATTCCACCGTTTCCACAAGCAAAAGTAGCGTAAGAAACAATTAGCGCAAGCGAAGAAAACGGATTTTGAATATAGCCCGCCATAACCATTTTTAAAAGGGGGTGTTTAAACTTGCTTGAAAGGTCTTTTACGCTCAAATTTAAATATTTTGAAAGCGTTAAAAGCGATGCTAATTTTGTTAGGGGCGAAGTTGATTTATCGTTATTTTTACCCGCCATATCACATAAATTTATAACGCTTTTTACGGCGGATATAAAGTTGTTAATTTGACGCTTATCGCAAGGGCTTAATTCAAGCATTTTTTGGCGCGTTTTATCAACGTCTTTATAAAGGCTTAGCGTTTGCTCGCCTTGTTTAGCGGTAAAAAACGCGTCGGCACAGTATACGGCAACGCCGTCAAGAACGCCAACCGTTTTCCACACGTTATAAAGCGGACTTTTAGGGTTAGTGCCCGTTAGCCAATGAATACAGTTATCTATTTGATACCCGTTTCTTTTCCAGCCCGTTAAATTTCCGCCAACAACACCGCACTTTTCAAAAATTTCCACGTTAAAGCCGTCTTTTTGTAAATATATTCCCGCAGTAAGCCCCGCAACGCCACCGCCTATTATTGCAACTTTTAAGCCGTTATTTTCCATATAACCATTATTGACCTTTTATTAAAATTTAAAACGGAAAATTTTGCAATTTTTTTATTTTTAGTGTATAATGCTATTATGAAAGAACTTAAACTTAACTTTGAAATATTGCCTACAGGCGCGTTTTATAGCAATTTGCGCACGGTACTTTCTAAAAAGGCGTGGGATTTTATTAGGAAAGACGCGTACTCTCGCTATGCTCACACCTGCGCTATTTGCGGTGCAAAACCTAAGCGTTTAGAAGCGCACGAAGTTTGGCATTTTGACCTTGAAACAAAAACTCAAACTTTAAAAGACGTAATTTCCGTTTGCCACCTTTGCCATAGCGTTATTCATATAGGAAGAACTCAACTTGTTGGCGATGAAAACGTGGCAATTAAGCACTTTAAAAAAGTAAACGGCGTTGATTTTTCCGCCTACACTACCGCTTTAAAAGAAGCAAACCTTAAAAACGAAGAACTTAACAAAGTTGACTGTTGGGCACTAAACTTAGACTGGCTTAAAAGATATATTAACGAATAACTAATTAAATTTACGTTCCGCTTTTTAGCGGAATTTTTTAATTTTGTGTTTAATTTTCAATAATTTGTAAATAAAATTATATAATTGTGTTGACAAATTTAAAAAACGATACTACAATATAATTAGTAAAGGAGCAAAATATTATGTCAAAATCGTTATACAGTTTACTTTTAGACGACGAAGTTGTAGAAAAAATAGATAAGATGGCAAGAATTAACGGTATGAGCCGTTCTAATATGATAGAAACGGTGCTTGCTGGCGCGGTTGGCTATGAAACGCCTAAAATGCGCGCGGGAAATATTTTTGAAGAAATTGAAAAATTGCTTTCAACAAGCGGTAGTATGCGATATCTTGCCAACCAATCGCAATATATGGCGTCAATTATAAGCGCGCTTGATTATAGGTATAACCCTGCAATAAAATATAGCGTAGAGTTGTTTCCAAATTCTAAACATTTAGGGCAATTAAAGGTAACGCTTAGAACTCAAAACTCAATACTCATCGACCTTTTAAGCGACTTTTTTAACATTTACGCCTATATAGAAAAAACGCATTATAACGAAAACGCGCTACACATTTACGAAGCAAATAAATTTACAAGGCTTTTTAACTTTCCAAAAACGCCTATTACCACAAAAGAACTTGCCGAAAGTTTAACGGTTTACGTTAAGCATTTTGACGAACTTTTAAACCTTTACTTTAATAATTTAGACAGTAAAAACTTGTTGCCACTTATTGAAAAAAGATTTATAGCACTTAAAAGTGGCGAAATAGTAATTTAAAAAGGAGTGGAATATGAATAGTCAAAAACTAACTCAAAAATCAATTGAAGCAATAAACAATGCAAGTTCAATTTCACGTTCTAACCAAAACGGTCAAATTAACGGCTTGCATTTATTAAGCGCGCTTATAAGCGATGAAAACGGCGTTATAGTAAGCATTTTAAACAGTTTAGGCGTTAACTTAACTAATTTTAAATCAAAGGTAAACGGGGCTATAAACGCGCTTCCAAGAGTTAAAGGTAGCACGAGCGAATATCTTGCAAGCGACCTTAGTTCAGCGTTAGAAACCGCCGAACGAAAGGCTGGCGAAATGAAAGACGAGTTTGTCTCCGTTGAGCATTTGTTTTACGGCTTAATAGAAAACGGCGCAAGCGAAGTTCAAAAAATATTTAAAGAATTTAATATAGATAAGCAAAGTTTTTTAAAAGCGCTTATGAGCGTTCGCGGTAACACGCGCGTTACAAGCGATAATCCAGAATCTACCTACGACGTTTTAAATAAGTACGGGCAAGACCTTGTTGAGCGTGCGCGCCAGCAAAAAATAGACCCTGTTATCGGGCGCGATGAAGAGATACGAAGCGTAATAAGAATTCTTTCGCGCAAAACTAAAAACAACCCCGTGTTAATAGGCGAAGCGGGCGTTGGTAAAACGGCTATTGCCGAAGGCTTGGCTATTAGAATTATGAAAGGCGACGTTCCCGAGCAGTTAAAAGAACGCAAACTCTTTTCACTTGATATAGGCGCGCTAATTGCAGGCGCAAAATATCGTGGCGAGTTTGAAGAAAGGCTTAAAGCAGTTTTACAAGAAGTTAAAAAGAGCGACGGCAAAATTATACTTTTTATAGACGAACTTCACACCATTGTAGGCGCGGGCAAAACCGACGGCGCTATGGACGCGGGCAACTTGCTTAAACCTATGCTTGCGCGCGGAGAACTTCATTGTATTGGCGCAACCACGCTTGACGAGTATAGAAAATATATTGAAAAAGACCCCGCGCTTGAAAGGCGTTTTCAACCCGTTTTAGTTAACGAGCCAACCGTTTTAGACACTATTTCAATACTTCGCGGGTTAAAAGAAAGATACGAAGTTTACCACGGCGTAAAAATTCAAGATAACGCTTTGGTTAGCGCGGCAACGCTTTCAAATAGATATATAACGGATAGGTTTTTGCCAGATAAGGCAATAGACCTTGTTGACGAAGCGTGCGCCAATATAAAAACGGAAATTAACTCTATGCCAAGCGAAATGGACGAAGTTTCACGAAAAATTATTCAACTTGAAATTGAAGAAACTGCACTTAAAAAAGAAAGCGACGAACTTTCTAAAACAAGGCTTAAAAAACTTACCGACGAGTTAAGCGATTTACGCGCAAGTTACGCTAATATGAAGTCAGTTTGGGAAAGCGAAAAGAAAGGCATTAACGCCGTTCAAGATTTAAGAAAGCAAATTGAAGAAGTAAACAATAAAATTGAAAAAGCCGAGCGCGAGTACGACCTTTCTACCGCAAGCGAGTTAAAATACGGCACTTTGCCAACTCTTAAAAAACAACTTGAACAAGCCGAAAAAGGCGGGGAAAAGGTTGAAAAAACTACCCTTCTTCGCGACAAAGTTACGGCGGAAGAAATTGAAAAGATAGTTGCGCGTTGGACGGGTATTCCCGTTTCAAAACTAAAAGAAAGCGAAAAGGAAAAACTAATAAATTTAGAAAGCGTGCTACATGAACGCGTTATAGGTCAAAACGAAGCGGTGCAAAAAGTGGCGGACGCAATACTACGCTCTCGCGCGGGCATTCAAGACCCTAACAAACCGCTTGGTTCTTTCCTATTTTTAGGGCCTACGGGCGTTGGTAAAACGGAACTTGCAAAAACGCTTGCTTCAACGCTTTTTGACGACGAAAAGAATTTAATTAGAATTGATATGAGCGAGTATATGGAAAAGTTTAGCGTATCTCGCTTAATAGGCGCTCCTCCAGGCTACGTTGGTTTTGAAGACGGCGGTCAACTTACCGAAGCCGTTAGAAGAAAGCCTTATTCCGTAGTGCTTTTTGACGAAATTGAAAAGGCGCACCCAGACGTTTTTAACGTTTTACTTCAAGTGCTTGACGACGGCAGAATTACCGATAGCCAAGGTAGAACGGTAGACTTTAAAAACACGGTTATAATTTTAACTTCTAACATAGGCTCGCCTTATATTTTAGACGGTATTAACGAAAACGGCGAAATTTCAACCGTTGCAAGAGAGCAAGTTGAAAACCTTTTAAAACAAAGTTTTAGACCGGAATTTTTAAACCGCCTTGATGAAATAGTGTTTTATAAACCGCTTACGAAAGGCGAAATTTCTAAAATTGTTGAACTTTTAATTAAGTCGCTTAAAAACCGCTTAAAAGATAAGGAACTTTATTTAGAAATTACAAAACCTGCCGTTGAATACGTTATTGAAAACGGTTACGACCCAACTTACGGCGCGCGCCCACTTAAGCGCTTTATTCAAAGCAAAATTGAAACGCTCGTTGCAAAATTCATTATTGCAAACAACTTAAAACCTAATTCCGTTTTAGTTGTAGACTACCTAAACGGCGAACTTTTTATAGACGTTAAATAAATATCGTTAACGCTTTACCGCGCGGAGCAAGTTTGCTCCGCGCTCTTTTCTTGTTGCTTTAATAATTTCAGCGTGATATAATAATTTTGCGTTCTTATCATATAAATTATAATTAAGAACAAATGGAGGGGTATTAAAAAATGAAAAAAATAATATGTGCTTTATTATCGCTTGCGTTTATGTTTTCATTAACTGCTTGCGGTGAAAGTGAAGCGGACGTTGCTGCCGAAATTAAAGGCGTTATTTCTACTTACGAAACCAATTTAGAAAACGCAAACTTTTCTAAATTTACGCTAACTAGTGAATATTCTAACGTTTGCGAATACAACCACGACCTTATTGATGATATTGATAAATACCGCAAATTTACAATTAGTTACGACGATAGCGGATATCTCTATTACAAAAATCAAGAAGAAGAAACTGCATTTAAAGAAACTTGGTTATATATTGACGGAACTGACTTAATTTTAGCAACGTATAGCCATACGTCTGCAAAAGACACGAAGAGATACGATATGTTAGAATTCAATTCTTACGAAGGCGCACAAGCAAGATTTTTAGAAGAAGCACCAAAATACATTGATAAGTTTGAAGACTGGTACTATTATTTATATAATGAAATTTGTGAAATTCCAGAAAAGTATTGTACCGATTATTATTTAACGGCTTCAAATTTATGTGAAAGAGTAATAAACGAATTAGACCCATATATTACCGTTATTACAAACGACGGCACTACTCTTGATATTAAATTTTCCGATGACCAAAATTACGTTTTTGAAAACGGAATATTAAAATCGTATAACGACACTTCTTCCGGCACAAGAAAGTTTAACAAAAACGGCGTTGGAATGATAACTGAAACGTATGACAGAATGGAAAAGGTTGACTTATCAACTTCTTGCAATATAAGCAAGCCAGACATATCAACTTTTGAAAAAATTTATCACTAATACTTATAGCGTATGGTGCTAAAAAACATTTTTAAATTAAAAAAGCCGAGTTTTATAACTCGGCTTTGTTTATGTTCAAAAAACTCGGCTTTTATTTTTTTATCAAATAAAAACTCCACGGCACAAACCGTGGAGTTAGTTGTTTATAAATTATTTATTTAAATATTCGTAAATTGCTTTTGCGGCGGTTTTGCCTGCGCCCATTGCAGCAATAACCGTTGACGCTCCCGTTACCGCGTTTTTACTTCTCCATACCACAGGTGTAGCATTGTTTAGATAGCATTTCTTCGTTTTTGATACTGCTATACAACCTAAAACCACCTGCAAAGTTGTAGGCATCAAAGCCGTTTTGCATTAAAATGCGTGTTGCAAGATAACTGCGAAGTCCACTTTGGCACATAACGTAGATTTTTTTATCTTTTTCAAGTTCACCTAAACGCTCTCTTAAATCATCAAGTGGAATATGAATAAAACCATCAGCGTGTCCACGCATATATTCAAAAGATGTGCGAGTATCAAGCAAAATCACGTCATCTCTTTCTCTTAAAGATGGAATATCTTCATAATAAAACTGCTTAACTATGCCGTTTTTGATATTTTCAACAACAAAACCTGCCATATTTACAGGGTCTTTTGCAGAAGAATAAGGTGGCGCGTAAGCAAGGTCTAAATCTTTTAGTTCATCGGCTTTCATACCTGCCCTAACCCACGTTGCAATAACGTCAATGCGTTTATCAACCCCGTCATAGCCAACGATTTGCGCACCCAAAATCTTATAGGTTGCCTTTTCAAAAATAAGTTTAAGGGTCATTGCAGTTGCGCCTGGATAATAGCCAGCGTGTGAGTTTTGCGTTAGAATAACCTTTTCGTATTCTATGCCGTTTGCTTTTGCTTGCCGTTCGTTAATACCGGTAGTAGCAACAGTCATATCAAAAAGTTTAATAACAGACGAGCCTTGCGTGCCTTTATATTCGCTGTTTAGTCCACAAATATTATCGGCAACTATGCGACCTTGCTTGTTGGCAGGTCCTGCAAGTGAAATTACCGAATCTTTATCGGTTATAAAGTGCTTTACCTCTACTGCGTCCCCTACTGCATAGATATCGGGGATTGAAGTTTCCATTTTGGCGTTGACTTTGATTGCACCTTTTACGCCAAGTTCTAAACCTATCTTTTTAGCAAGCGAATTTTCGGGCGTAACGCCAACTGCAAGCACAACCATATCAGCGCTTATATTTGAGCCGTTATCAAGGTTAAACGAAACTTGTTCGCCTGTAAAACTCATTTTGGTTATATTCGTGCTTAGTAATAATTGTACGCCGTTGTAACGCATTTTAGCGTGGATAAACGACGCCATATCACAGTCAACCGTCGGTAAAAGATGATTAGAGCGTTGAACGATAGTGGTTTTAATGCCAAGTTCAGCAAGATTTTCTGCCATTTCAAGACCGATAAAACCACCACCTATAACAACTGCCGTTTTAGGCTGTTTTTGTTCTACAAACGCACGGATTTTAAGCGTATCTTCTACGGTGCGAAGAGTAAAAGTTCTTTCGTTTTCAGTATAGAAATCGGGTAATATCGGTTTCGCCCCAGGTGATAAAATGAGTTTATCGTAAGTTTCCGTAAAACTCGTTCCCTTTTTTAGGTCAGTTACCTGGACTTTTTTATTTTTGAGGTCAATATCGGTTACTTCGTGATTAACTTTAGCAATTATTCTAAAACGGCGAAAGAAACTTTCGGGAGTTTGAAGTGTCAAATCTTCCTTATCTTCAATAACGCCACCGATATAATACGGCAAACCACAGTTTGCGTATGAAATAAAGCCCGAACGCTCAAAAATAATAATATCTGCACGTTCGTTGAGTCTTCTTATTCTTGCTGCAGCAGTTGCACCACCTGCAACCCCACCCACAATTACGATTTTCATAACTCATATCTCCTTTACTATATTATACTCCCTTTTGCCACTTTTTTCAATTGTTTTGAATATTGCATTTAAAAACAAAAATCTTTACTTTTAAAAGCCAATTTTAGCCAAAAGTAAAGATTTCGGGTGTTTTGTTAGTTTATAAGTAAAGATTTACTCAATATCTAGTATATTTATTTTCTTCTTTTTGAGTAAGAAAGCATAAGCCACAAGCGAAACAATGCTATCAAACGCATTACCTGTACCAAATAATAACGCTATTCCTATAAGTGTTGGTTGCCATACTCCGCAAAGGTATAAAATAAATGCTCCTCCATAGTAAATTGAGTTGGTTACAACTGATTCAAACAACATATAATTGGTTTTACCAAGCCCGTAAAAAGTTGAGTCGAACACGTTTTGAAAAGCATAAAGCATATAAAAACCTAAAAGCACCATAACAAGTTCAAACAATTTATCAACGTCGCTAAAATTCAATACGTGAGTCATAAATGGTTTCCAAAGTGGAATAGTTACACACCATAGAACGCAAATCGCCAACGTGATAACGAAATAGCCAAGCAAATTGTTTTTAACTGCGTTTTCATCTGTTGCCGTTTCACGCTTAATAAGTTCGCCTAACTGAAGAACGGGAAGCAATAACCAACCCCATATAAAATTGTTTGCTACCCAATACGTTCCTTGCTCTCCAACCATATTTACCATACGCGCTATCATTAGCATATAGGCAACGTTTCTAACAAGCGATTCTAAACCAGATATTCCGCCCACTTTCAAAAAGTCTTTCATCCAAGCAAAAGAAAGTTTTGCTTTTTTGAAAAGAACAATCCCCTCTTTGAGTAATAAAATAATCGCCGTCGCTACTAAAATAACGTTAACTATTATATTTGAAATAGCAATTCCATTTACACCAAGATTTAATGAAATAGGAAGCGTTGAAACCATAAACGTATCGACAAGCAAACACAAAACAAGTTTTACTGCCGTAAGAAAGTAAACGTATTTTTCTTTACCAAGTGTTACCATACCAACCATGATAAAGTTGAAAGCAAGCGAGAAAATACTTGCCACACTTTCAATTCTTATGTAGGTTGCCGACGCATTGATAATCGCTTTATCCGTTGCCATTAGCAATAAAAGTGGCTCAGCAAAAGTAATTACTATAATTGATAATATCGCATAAGCACTAACTGAAACAAGCAAACCCGTTCTTATACGATTTGCGAACTCATTTTTATCGGTTAATACTTTGCCGATAAAGAAGAATAACGGCAAAACGATTGCTTCACTCAATATCTCATATAAAAGGTTTACCCAAGAGAGTTGCCCCGCAATTGAGAAAGAATATTCGCCTGGAAGTTGCCCTAAAAAGAAAACTCTAACCGTGGTATAAATAGTAGGCACTAAACCTAATACCAACAACGATATAAATAATTTATAATTGATTTTACTTAATGAATTTTTAACTTTTGTAAGCATTTCTCCGCTATCCTATTGAAACATTTTGTTTAATTATTATATCACATTGTTCTATTTCTCTCAATTAGTTTTGAATTTCGCGATAAAATTTATGGGCAAAAAATAAATTTAATATCGCATAAAAAGTCAGGACTTATAATTTTATTTCGTTTATAATATAATTGCGGAGGAAAAAAGATGGATTGGGTTCAAAGAATAGAAAACGCAATTGATTATGTCGAAGAAAACATTACTGAAAAAATTAATTATGAGGAAGTGGCAAAAAGAGCCTATTCTTCAAGTTTTCATTTTCAAAAAGTGTTTAGTATAATGACGGGCTTAACCCTTGGCGAATATATTCGTAGGAGAAAACTAACACTTGCGGGAAGCGACTTATTAACTAAAAAGATGAAAGTAATTGATGTTGCTTTTAAATATGGCTACGAAACGTCCGAAAGCTTTTCCCGCGCATTTTATAAATTTCACGCTATAATGCCATCTCAAGTGGAAAACGGTTGTTACTTAAAATCCTTTTCTCGTCTTTCCGTCAAACCTGATTCTATTGGAGGAAGTGAAATGACATATAAAATTGAAGAGAAATCTGAAATTATTTTAGTTGGATACAAAAAAAGATTTACGGGTGTTCCCTACGGTGAAGAGCGCGTAAAACAAGAAGAAGCGTTTTTAACGTCCACGCGTGCTAAACAATGGCTCTTAATTGGTGCGTCTTGTGATTATTCTACCGATTATATGGTTGTAACAAACATTGATGATGACGGTTATGATTTCTATGTTGCGTATGAATTAGACGAATGGACAAGGAAAGAACTTTTTAATCCTAAAGTGACAGGCGTTGATTTTATGGATAAAATGGATTTTGAAATAATTGTTATTCCTAAACAAACATACGTCGTTTTTGAGACGGAAAAGAAAAAACGCCCAATCGCTGATTATGCAGGGATACGAAAGAAAATTATTACCGAGTGGTTGCCATCAACGAATTATGTCTTTACAAATAAGCCTGAAGTTGTTGCTATGCATTGGAGACCAAATGGCGAATGGGAAAAAGAACGATACATTGAAATTCGTTTACCGATTGAAAAAAATAATTAATAAAAAACAACCATTTAACTAAAAATGGCTGTTTTTGGTAGTCCCTGCGGGAATCGAACCCACAACTAACCCTTAGGAGGATATATCTGACGCTAATGTAGGGTTTGCAAAATACCTAAAATGCATATTTTGCACCATTTTCGCCGTTTACTCGCCGTATTTTGCGTCATTTTCACACCGTTTGATAACTTTTATAGCGTTCAAAAAATCAAGGCAACCAAAAAGGTCACCAAATTTGGTGACCTAAGGTTTATAAGTTCTTAAAGTAAACTTCTACTTCATGCCCGCTTTTTTCCTTCATATCTAACAGTAATTGACGGAAATTCCAATACGCAAGCCCTTGAACATTTAAACAAGCAAAAATTTTTCTATCGAAATATCGTCTAATAGAATAATAAGGAGGTATAACAAAATATTCATCATAATCACGCCTAGAATAGAATTCGCAAATTTCCTCATAGTTGAAGGTTTCTCTTTTTTGTGGCTCACCAGTAAAACACAACCCTTCCAAATGCCTTCCACTAAACTCATCAACATGAAGATAGTTCTTATAGTCTTCTTCAACAGTATCGTCGTCAGACTCAAACATTAAAATAGGTGAAGCGTTTTTAGTGACTTCAGGAATATATAAAATTAAACTTTTGAATTTAAACCTAAAATCACTTTTATTGTCTTTTGTCCATAAAGAAAAATGAGTTTCATCCAAAATTTTAATTTCTGTGTTACCAGAGCAACAGCCATCAAACATATCCATGCCAAACTGCAACCCTGAACAGTTTAGTATTCTGACGAACTTTTTTGCAAGTGCCAAATCCGTAATTCTCGCTATTTCATTCTGTCCTAATGATAATCCAATTTCTTCTATTGCTTGCTTAAACACTTGTGTTGTCTTTTTCTTAAGTTCCATGCCATGAGCAGTTAAAAATGCCATGTAAGCATCATAATTACGGACTAATTCACTATAGCCTGTTAGAGTTTTATATCGGGCTCCAATAGCTTTATAAAATAAAATATCTAAATCATTTAATAATGACTGGAATATATCAGTCAGCACAGCATCGTCTATATTTAGTTCAGCATGAGTTAAAGCGTTTCTTACTTGATTAAGTTTCTTTAATTTGTCAATTAAAGGTTTCTGCATTTGTAAGTCGCAAATTTTTTCAACTCGGTTAAGAGCTTCTTCATAAGTAATTGTATGAATAGGACTCAATTCACAAAAATCAAAAATATTACAAGAAGGGTCCTTTTTTTGTTTTTGATACGCCTCCAAGTAAGCATTGTCTATTTTTGATATAATAAAAAGTTCGTTTACCTGTCTTAATATAAATTTTAACAATATTTCTACCCCGTGATGAGTAAATAATATTGCATGCTTAAGATCCAAGTAATCAGCTTTTTGGGGCGATTTTTCGACTGTGTTTTTTTCAAATTCTAAGAAGGAAGCAAAACCCATTCCCAAAGAATCCATCCCATTTTCCAATAAATCAATTTTCATTTTGTCCACCGTAAAATAAATCAAAAAGTTTATAAAATTATTTTATTACTTTTTCATAAAAAAATCAAGTGCTTTCGCTGGGCTCTTGAAAACCTTTACGGTATACTTTGCTTAACAATCATATACGGAGGCAAAAATGGCAAGTATATACGGATTTACATTAAAGAAAAGAAAAACATTTTAAGGGCTCGACTGGCAAGGAAACCAAGGCGACCTACACTATAAAGGCAAAAAAGTTGCTTGGTATAACGACAGCGGAAACGGCGGTTCGTGCGATATCGTCTACTACGACAACTCCTACGCTCTTATCCTGGAAGAAACGATTAAGCGCTACTTCAAGGAACGACCGATAATCACGGAGTACGGCGAGCTAGACGGTGACGAAGATTTATTTATGGCAGAACTCCTGCAACTGATGGATGACGAAAAGGAATACAAAAAAGCCGTCAAAAAAGGCTACTCCTGCCTTGTCACATATACCGACGCAAACACTCACTTCTCCTACAGCATGATGTGTAACGAAGACACCGCCCAAAAACTCGAAGAAATATTCAACTGAACAAAAGACCCTAACGAACGCTGTTGGGGTCATTTTTTATTGTCCCTTTTCTAAAGAAATTCTTTAGGTATGCGAAGAACCTACTTGATTAAATTTTTTATTTGTGGTATAATGTAAAAATACCGCTTAAGGGGAATTTTTATGGCAGTAAGTTACGACAAATTATGGAAAAAACTTATAGATAAAAAGATGACTAAAAACGCGCTACGTGTGCAGGCTGAGATGTCTTCTTCCACTATGGCAAAGATGAGCAAAAACGAAACCGTATCAATGGATGTAATGCTACGCATTTGCAAGGTATTACAATGCAATATCGGCGACATTATGGACGCTACCGAGGAAGAAATTTAAGAATCACGACAGGCTGTTGTCATGTTTGGTATGGTATAATGACTAAAAAGGGCCTTTTCTTTTGACAACTAAGGAGATTAAAATGACACAAAAGGAAACAGTAAGACAATATTTTTTAACTCATCCAAATGTTGAGCTCCCTACAGCAGAAGTTGTAGATTGGGCAAAACAAGAATATGAACGTGTAGAAGGAAAAACTTTTCGTGACCCTGATAGGCAAATTCGCACACTCTTTGGCGAAGGTTTTTTACAAAAAATACGAAAAGGTCTCTATAAGTACGATCCTGATGCCGTTATGAATAACGAAGACCTAACTTTCCCCCAAGAAATTATTGATGCTGCAAAACAACGTGATAATTGCAAGTGTGTTGTCTGCGGCAAGGGAGAAGCTGAAGGAGCTGATATTATGGTTGACCACATTAAAGCAAGACAAAACGGCGGTCTCCCCACACTCGATAATGCGCAAACGCTTTGCGGTAGCTGTCATAATTTAAAGCATACTTACGGACAGACGGCGTTTGGTAAAAGAATCTTTTTTCGTTTAAGATCAAAAGCTATACAGGCGAACGATGAAACTATGTTAAATTTTATAAATGACATTTTAGAAGTATATAGAAATTATCATATTGATGATGAAATTCAAGATTAACCAAGGAGAAAATTATGAATACGGAACATCTTAATAACTTATACGAAGAATTTGATATAGCCAACTTGCCTTTTGGCATTGTTCACGATAAGCTAGGCGATGTTTATGAGAAATATTGCGTAGAAATTTTGGAAAATCCTCAATTTTTAACAATGTCAAAAACAGGAAACTACTACACCGACCAAGAATACAAGATTTTCTTGGAATTGCTTGCAATTAATGGCATTGGTACTTTGTCTGATGTTTTTAACATCAAGGAAATTAAGGCGAGTGACCCTATTCCTCCAAGAATGAGCCACGGATTATCCAAAACAGACGTTATTATGAAAGTTGTTTATAATGACGGCACATATAAACGCTTTCCTATTAGTTGCAAACAGTCTACTGTTCCCAAGGTTGCTTTTGCGGAATTTGATGTAGATACCATATGCAGTGAAATAGGTATTCCAGAAGGAAGATTAAAATGCTTAATGAAAAAACATCAACGTGATGCTTCGGCTATTAATTTTACGGCTGCGGAAAAACAAGAACTTGCAACCTTGCTACGCCCCATTGCTCGAAATTTTGTTCGTTGGGTAGTAACAGGTAGTCCTGTTGAAGCACCTGATAACATTTGTATTCCAACATCAATCATTAAATTCGATTTACGTAAACCACGTGGTAGATATGATATTGACGTTGAAAATGGTGATTTTTCTTTCCAAACTTACAAAGTTTATACAATTGACCAATATATCGACACCATTATGTTAAACAAAAAAGGAAACATAAAAGCTGGTGGCTTTGGAACAGGACTTTTATGGACTTACGCTACAGGTTCTAAAGGCAAGAAAATTCAGTTTAAGGGTTAATTCTTCTTTCGAGGCCTTTTCGCTGGATATATAAATTTATTTCCAGTATAATTGTCTCAAGGAGTTATAAATGAGAAACAGAAAATACTTCGAAGAAGAAAACGCAACAATTTTATATGCGGACACGCTTACAACACGATTGATTGCGGAAAAAAGTATTGACCTAATCGTCACTTCACCACCGTACAATTTGAACATAGATTATAAATCTTGCAATGACGCTCAGCCTTATGAAGAATACCTAAAGTTCACCAAAACATGGCTTAAGCGTTGCTTAAAGTGGTTGAAAAACGACGGCAGAATGTGCCTTAATATCCCTCTAGATAAAAATAAAGGCGGTCATCAAAGCGTAGGTCCAGATATAATTGAAATAGCCAAAAAAGTCGGATTCAAATACCATTCCACCATTATATGGAACGAAGGCAATATTTCTAAAAGTTCAGCCTGGGGCTCTTGGATGAGTGCGTCCTGCCCCTATGTAATAGCTCCTGTTGAACTAATCGTGTTGTTGTACAAAGGTGAATGGAAAAAACGAAGTGGTAGCAAACAATCTAATATAACTAGAAACGAATTCATTTCGTGGACAAATGGCGTGTGGACATTTAAGGGTGAAAGCAAAAGAAAAATCGGTCACCCCGCACCATTCCCAGTAGAATTGCCAAAGCGCTGTATAAAACTATTCAGTTATGTCGGCGACACAATTTTAGACCCATTCATGGGTAGCGGTTCAACTGTAATAGCAGCAAAACAAAATAACAGACACGGAATAGGCATTGATTTTGAAATAGATTATTGTCAACTTGCCATGGAGCGAATTTTAAAGGAGACTAAATAGATGAAAAAAGAATATACGTATATTGACTTATTCTCGGGCCCAGGCGGATTATGCACTGGTTTTATTAGTGAAGGATTCGTTCCTAGAATCGCTGTTGAATGGAGCGATACAACTATTGAAACCTATGCAAAATCTCACAATGCCGAAATATACGAATTAAACGACCTGCTTGAAAATTTAGGCCACCTTGAAGATGTGCTTGTAAAAAATAAACACACTTGTTTGATTCACGGCGATATCAACAAAGTCTCCAATGAAATGATTCGTGAAATTCTTAAAAAGAAATTCGGAGAAGATTCCGTTGACGTAGTCACGGGCGGCGCACCCTGTGAAAGCTTCTCAATGGCTGGTAAAAGATTAGAGGTTGACGATAGAAACGACCTGTTCTCTAACATATTGAGAATTGCCCATGCGGTAAAAGCAAAATTTACATTATTCGAAAATGTGCCTGGTTTATTGACCAAAAAACGTAACGGTAAAAAAGGCGGACAAATCGAATATGTATTCAATGAGTTCGAACGCGTAAATGAAGAAACTGGTGTATTCTACCGCTTGGCAAGCAAAAATGTTGCTGACTACAAGTGTGTTGCAGCCGATTACGGAACACCACAAAAACGAGAAAGAATATTCATCGTAGGCTGCAGTAGTAATTATGCCGAAAACCCCTTCGTTTATCCCGAAAAGACCCACGGTCCAGGAAGACGCTATGATTATGTAACTGTAGAAGATGCATTTAGATACCTTCCCCCTATTCGTAGTGGCGAAGGCTATGAAATGATGCCTTACTATCCCACCTATGAAGAAGATTATAAAAACGGGATAATTACTGAAGCCGCTTATAACTACTATAAATTTATATTCGACCCTACGCACTCTGGTAATGCAAACTACTCACCGAATGTTATAACGCTCCATAAAGCACTTAATCATAACCCTAAAATGATAAGACGTTTACACGAAATTAAACAAGGCGAAGGTATGCAATCGGCTGTTGATAGACTAATCTCTGAAGGCAAGGAAGATTTGGTAAAAGAAGTCTTCCCAAATAAAATCTATGCATCGAGAAATAGAAGATTAAAACCTGATGAACCCAGCTACACCGTTACGTCTCATTGCTTGGATGAGATGATACACCCAATATACGATAGACAGCCTACACCACGCGAAGTCGCTAGATTGCAAGCGTTCCCCGATTGGTACTATATCAATGGACCGTATGTAAAATTCCACAGCGACCCGTTGCAAGACAAATATGAGCAAATCGGTGATGCAATACCCGTTCTAATGGCAAAGGCTTTAGCTCAAAGCATGAAAAAGGCTTTAGACGAATTAAAATAATTAATTTTTAGTAAAATTAAAGGATGTTACGATGATTAAAATAAAGGAAAACCCATTAAAAAACTATAGGTTTATAGACCTATTTTGCGGGATAGGTGGCTTCCATTTAGCACTAAAATCGTTTGGTGCTGAATGTGTATTTGCTTGTGACATTGACTCGGAAGCACGAAAAGTTTATACGAATAATTTTGGAATTACCCCTAAAAGTGATATATTAGAAATCAAAAACGAAGATATTCCTAATCATGATATACTTTGTGCTGGATTTCCTTGTCAACCATTTAGTATTTCTGGAAACAGAAAAGGGTTTTCCGATGAGTTAGGTCGTGGAAAGCTGTTCTTTGAAATTATTAGAATAGCAAAGCATCATAAACCTAAAATAATTTTATTGGAAAATGTTAAAAATTTAGAAAAACATGATAATAGCCAAACTTTAACCAGGATTAATGAAGAGTTAGCAAATATTGGTTACACAGTCTATTCAAAAGTACTTTGTGCGTCAGACTATAATATTCCGCAAGAACGTAAAAGAATTTATATTGTTGCTTTTAGAAATGATTTGGAAATTAATAATTTTTCCTTTCCTCAAAAACATAGCTCAAATAAACATTTAAACGACATTTTATTAGCAGAAGAAGAAAATGAGATTGATGGAAACTATATAATAACAAGAGAATATGTAATAGATCCCGAAAAAAATAATGACACCCCTTCAGCTCATTTAAAAAGAATAGGTTCTATAGGCTTAGGACGTCAAGGCGAAAGAATTTATTCAATATTTGGACAAGGGGTTACATTATCATCACAAGGCGGTGGTTTGGGTGGAAAAACTGGCATGTATTTAATTAACGAAACAGTAAGAAAATTGTACCCTCGTGAATGTGCACGACTTATGGGTTTTCCCGATGAATTTAAATTAGCAAACACACAAGAAAGAAATTACAAACAATTCGGTAATAGCGTCGTTGTCGATGTTTTACAATATATACTGGTGAATATATTAGACGTTCTAAAAGGAGAATTATAATGTCTACTAACAATTTATTAAACACTTTAGAGTTTCAAATTGCTTTTGGAGCAGTAAGGCATTTTGGTAGAAACTTATACACAACTAATCCTCCAGCCATTGCTGAATTGGTTGCTAACGCATGGGATGCTTATGCAAGAAAATGTGATCTTTGCTATACAAGCAATTCCCTTTTAATTGTGGATAACGGAATTGGAATGAATGATGAGGAATTCCAAAAAAGATATGCAACATCGGGGAAGCCTAAAGACACAAACATTAGAAAACCAACAGATATGTCGTTACGTCCATATATGGGGAAAAAAGGTATCGGAAAATTTTCCGCATTCAGTCTTGCAGATGAGTTTATTTTATTTACAAAAAGTGAAACTGATAACGCATGGAAAAAAATTAAATTAAATAAGCTGTTGTTGGAAATAGACGACGCCAAGGTTAATATTCCTGTTGAGCACGTTAATTTATTAGAGGAATTAGAAACAGAATTTAATTACAAATTCGACGATATTCTAACAGGTACAATTATTTATTTCCCAAAATTAAAAAGAGAAATTACGAAATCCACACTAGACTCCCTAAATAAATTACTTTCTCAAAGGTTTTCCATAACTACTATTTTAAATGATGGGAATTTTACGGTTCAATTAATACATAACGATGAGAAGACGGCTGTTGATTTTTCCAAGCACTTCTTTTATGGAAAAATTGAAAACGTTCATTATTTTGGTGTAGAAAAGGCTTGGGTAAAGAGTGTATTCCCAAACGCTCCAGACAAATATTTAATTAAAGAAGACAACTTTTCTAAAGACATTTCTGGTTGGGTTGCGTCCGTAGAAATCCCCGCCGATTTAAAAGTTTCAGATGAGGTTGCTATACGTGGTATAAGCATATATGTAAATGGCAAACTAGTCGATGAGGATATTTTAAGAAATTCAAAAAAAGACAGGATTGCCGACGCTTATATCATTGGCGAAGTTAATGCAGATTATATTGCAGCATTAGACGAAGACGTTGTTTTAAGTAGCAGAGAAGGTTTATTTTTAGATGCTCCAGAAGTTTGTGAATTAAAAGATTATCTAGAAAACATTAAGAAAAATATTGTTGCTTCCTGGGATGATATGCGAGCGGATAGAGATTTGTCAAAACAAGAATATATTACCCGCGTTATAAAAAAGCCTGAAAATAAAAAATACTACGAGAAATTAAACGAGACATCTCAAAAAAGATTTAACAAATATGCTCAAAAACTGTTCGATAAACCTGGAATCAATATAGACAAACAAGAAAAACTTGCCGATTTATTATTTTCAGCTTTAATTCAAATAGTAAATAACGAGGAATTTCAGAAACTACTTGAACAAGATTCAATTGACGATCAAAAATTAATGGACTATATTTCAACAATATTTAACCTAAATGAAATAAATCATTCTTTAAGATTAAGAGATAGTGTTAAAGGTAAACTTGCTGTAATTGCTAAACTTAAAGAATTTATGGATAAGGACGAGATTGAAAGTGCTTTTGAAGAATTGTTAGCCAAAAACCCTTGGTTAATTAATCCTCATTGGGAAAATCATAAAACAATTTATACGCAGCAGTGGTATGAATATTTAGGAATAAATAATACTAACCCTGAAAGATTAAGGACTGATATTATTTTAGAAGTTTCAGATGAAAGAATGCCAGTAATTGTCGAATTAAAAAGAGAAAAGAAAACTCAATACTCTGCTCCAGACGCAGTTGATGCCAATACTCAAATATTTAGATATCGAAGAGCGATTTGTGAGAAATATCAACAAACAGAAGGGACGATTTGTCAACCAACAGATATAAAAGCCTATTTTGTTTGTGGTACTAAGGCGATGAAACATTTACATGATAATGCTTCCGATTTATCATTACTGCAAACAAACAAAATTAATGTTATGAGCTATGAAACGATGATTGCAACAGCTAGACGCACTCTTGAAGTAATGTTTGAAACTGACTTAGAAGATGTTTAATAATAGCAAACGACCGAGAAATCGGTCGTTTATTTATCGAACTATTTTAGCGAGAAAGGCTCTTTCTTGAAGAGCTCCTATTTCAAATATATAACCATTAGCAGTCTTTGTTGCGTTGGTTCGGGCCAAAAAACTTTCTAACGTGTTTTGTATTACATAACGATATTCACATTGATGGTGGAACTTCGTACCCTTCTTAAAGTAATGTTTATGAGATTCGTTTCCAATAATTTTACCTATTTCTTCTGGAGGCAATTCATTGTCGCTATAACAAACATGTCCATAAATTAGACCTATTCCTTTTATCTTACAATATTGCAATAATTTTTCTTCAAAAAACTTTTTATTAACAAATACTACAAATAATTCGGCTGTGTTTTCTCCAAAATCGTCATAAATTTTAGGGTCTATTATAAAAGTTTCACCCTCATAAACAAACCTAGGTGGGTCGGAAATGCAAAAAATAAGACTTTGTGTATTAGCACGTAAAACGGTATAATCCACTAATTTCTTATATTTTGTTTCTCCTTCTTCCTTACAATACAATATTCCAGGACCATTAATAAAACCTTCATTATTGTCTCCACGTCCTTGTTTTTCTAAACCAATAAAATAACTTAAGGGGCAAACCTGTATTTGTCCCAAATCATAAAGGGCCTGGGCATATTTTTCTTTAGAAAAGTATTTAATATACCAATCACCATTCCTAAAAGTTTCAATATTTATTTCCATAAATAATTCCTGAGATAAATCAAGGCCACATTATAAATGTAGCCTTAAATTTTGGTAGTCCCTGCGGGAATCGAACCCACAACTAGCCCTTAGGAGGGGCTTGTTATATCCATTTAACTAAGGAGGCAAATTTGCTAGTACATTTTAACACGAAATACAAAAGAATGGTAGATTCCCCTAAATATATGGTAAACTAATAAAGCGAGGTGAGAATATGCGTAAGCTTTATAACAACCAAATTATTGATTACAATGAAGGACAAACTGAATTTGTAGAAGAATTTAATGAACAAATTACTTATGGTGCTATTGTTTATAACCATGACTACAATAGCTATCAATACATTACATCATTTGAACAAATTGATTTTAAAAAAGAAGTATTACCAGATTATTTCAAAGTGACTACTAGTAAACTACCAAATGCCATCGAAATCCTTATGCACTATGAATTTCATCCAGAAGATGAAGAAGATGAGGAAGTATTAGCCGTTTGGAAAGAACTATCACAAGAAGAACTTCCAACCTATGCCTATGATGAAGATGGTGAAGTCTATGCGAATGGATACATTAAAATGAATCCAAAACCAAGCAAACACTCTATCTGGATTTTAAATCAACAAGGACAAGACTATGTATTTCAACAAGATATGTTACTTGTACAACCAATTATTAAATATATGCACATTGTACAAGAAGTATTGAGAAAACATACAGTACAACCATTTGAAGAGGAACAAATTTTACACTAAAAAACTCATATCCATCGATATGAGTTTCTTTTTTATTTTTTCATTTTGATATACGCATCTACTTGTTGTTCTAAATAATCAAA
>JAZUAJ010000013.1:0-15467 GCA_045637905.1 Christensenellaceae bacterium
TAATTTAGTTTTATTTTTAGCCTTGTGGCTAAAAGTTGTATTGCTTGTTTTACAAGCAGTTTTATTTTGGCAAAGCCAAAGTTATATTAAATAAATCCACAACTTGCCGTTAGGCAAATTTCACCGCCGTAGGCGATATCATCCGTTGTTAGACGGATATAACAAATCCGTTTGCGGATTTATTTAGTTGCCGAATCCCTATGAGGGACTCGGCTTTTGCCAAGCGGTTTTTTTGTTTTTTTGACTATATAACAAAAACTTCTCGTTATTTTTTTGTGATATATTCTTTTTATTTTTCAGTAGTAGGTATAATTTATTAAAAAATTGTAAAAATAGCTCGTATAGCAAATAAAAATTTTAAATAATTGTTGTAAAAAGCGAGCGTTTATGTTATACTAACATAAAAGAAAATTACTCTCCCCTTATTTTTAGGGGTAAAGGAGGCTTTTATGGCATTATTTCGTTTAAATATTGAGTGGGCAGACCCAAGTAAAGACACTTTAGTTTACAAATACCCGTTTAAAAAAGGCGGGCGCGAAGTGAATGATAAGTCAACGCTTACCGTTCGTGAATCACAATGTGCAGTTTTCGTTTATAAAGGCGAAGTTGCAGACGTTTTTGGTCCAGGCTTATACAATTTAAAAACGCAAGTATTCCCTATACTTTCTAAACTTACCGCTTGGAAATACGGTTTCCAAACGCCTATTACGGTAGACGTTTACTTTATAAACACCAAGCAATTTACCGATATTAAGTGGGGCACTCAAAACCCTATTATTATGCGTGACCCAGAATTTGGTATGGTTAGAGTTCGCGGTTTTGGCTCGTTTGCTTTTAAGGTTGACGACCCAACTATTTTCTTAAAAGAACTTTTCGGCACAAATTCTTCTTACTCTACAACCGATATTACGGGCTACTTAAAATCAATGCTTATTTCCGCTCTTACAGACGTTATTGGCGAAAGCAAAATTTCCGCGCTTGATTTAGCGGGTAACACGTTAGAGTTTAACGAAATTATTAAACGTGGCGTTCAATCTAACTTTAATAAAATAGGCTTAAAACTTTGCAATTTAGTTATTGAAAACATGTCCGTTCCACAAGAAGTTGAAAAGGCGTTTGATGAAAGAACTAAACTTGGCATTTTAGGCGACAAAACGGACGTTTTAATGAAAGTTTCCGCAGCAGAGGCTATGAAAGAAGCGGCAAAAAATCCAGGTGGCGGTATGGCAGGCGCAGGCGTTGGTTTAGGCGCTGGGCTTGGCATGGGTCAAATGTTCGCAGAAGCAATGCGTTCTTCTTCAACTAAAAGTGAAGAGAAAAAAGAAGTAAAAGGCGGTGCAGTTTGTTCAAACTGTGGCGCTCAAATAAGTGCAAATGCTAAATTTTGCCAAGAATGCGGGCAAAAAGTAGCAAAAAAAGCATTTTGTACGGAGTGCGGTCAAGAAATATCCGCAACTTCAAAATTCTGCCCTAACTGCGGAGCAAAACTTAACTAATAAATGGAGATAGAATTATGGAAAACAATCAAAAAATTACAAAAAGCACTCTTATTATGGAAGCGGTAGAATTAAACCCTAACGCGCCTGATATTTTAATGAGCCACGGTATGCATTGCTTAGGTTGTGCAATTGCTCACGGCGAAACTATTGAAGAAGCGGCAATGGTTCACGGCATTGATGTTGACGAACTTTTAAAAGAACTTAACGCATAGTAGGTGCTTTATGGCAGGAGAGTTTGAAAAGGAATACGTCGAAGAACAATCTACCGCCGAAACAGTTTATACTAAATGCCAAAATTGCGGTTCTAATATGGTTTTTGACCCCGAAACTCAAACGTTAAAATGCGAGCATTGCGGTTTTTTTAGCGATTTTGAAAAGAGTAGCGCCGTTAAAGAACTTGAAATAGAAGAAGCGTTTAAATGTGCAGAGAATTGGGACGATGAGGCGGACAGTTACCGTTGCGACAACTGCGGTGCGGTAGTAGTTTTACCGCGCGGTGAAACGGCAACTATTTGCCCGTACTGCTCAACTTCACACATTTTAAAAAGTGAAGAACTCGTGGGGCTTAAACCTAACGTAGTTTATCCTTTTACAATTACCAAAGAACAAGGCGTTGAACAAGCAAAAAAATGGGCAAGAAAGCAAATTTTTGCTCCAAGAAAGTTTAAAAAGAGTTTAACCGCCGAAAATATTCGTTCTATCTACGAGCCTTGCTTTACCTTTGATAGCAAAACGTTTTCAACCTATCACGGTCGCGTTGGCAATAGGCGCACGCGCACGGTAGGCTCTGGAAAAAATAGAAGAACGGAAACTTACATAGTTTGGCGCAACGTTTCGGGCACGTATTCGTCTTGTTTTGACGACGTTATGATTAACGCAGGAACAACTTATAGCCAAAAAACGCTTGATAAATTGTTGCCTTTTAATTACGATACTATAAAAGTGTACGAAAAAAAGTTCTTAACGGGATACGTTGCTCGTAGGTACGATAAACCTATTGAAGACGCGTGGTTAGACGCTAAATCCGTTATGGACGCAAGCATTAGAAGAGATATTATTGCAAGGCAACATTGCGACGTGGTTAGTTATTTAGACGTTAGCACCACGCACGAGGCGGTAACGTACAAGTACGCGCTACTTCCGGTGCACTTACTTCATTTTAGATATAAAAAGAAAGATTACGCCGTTTGCGTAAACGGAAATACGGGAAAATCTACGGGGAAAACCCCTGTTTCTGCGCTTCGCGTTTTAGGCGCGATAGTGCTTGGGCTTGCGGTTGTTGCAGGTTTCTTTTATCTGTTTTATCGATTAAATATTTAGTTTATTATTTAGGTTAATTTGCTTAACCTTGGAGGCTTTATGAAAAATTTATTAACAAAAATAGCGGTTATATGCCTTATAGTTATTACAACGCTTTCTTTTGGCGGTTGTACTTATAGGGCGGAAGGTAGCGTTTGTCAAGACGTGACTTTTGATATCACTTATAAAAATGCGGAAAATGAAAATAAAACTATTAACGCTACTATAACTTTATATAAAACTTTTGCACCAAAAACGTGCAATCAAGTGCTTTCTTTAATTAAAGACGGGTTTTATAACGATACCGCACTCGTTTATAGTAAAGACTGTTCGTATATCGTTTTAGGCGCGTATGAAATAGAAAATTCTGTTTACAAAGAACTCAATAGTAATATAAACAAGTTAATTGGCGAATTTACAAAAGGCTCTATGGAAAGCAAGTTAAAGGCAGAAGCAGGCTCTCTTGTAATGCTTAGAGAACCAGATACTAATAAGGGTGGTCCTAAATACGATACGGCAAAAGTTAAATTTGCAATTTTACTTGACGGTAATGCAGGTTTTAATAGTGATGAATATTGTGTTTTTGGCAAGGTTAAAGCAAGTACTGACACTTTAAAGAATTTAGTTGCTCTTCGCGATGAAACTGAAACCGTTAACAACGGTATGCACCACGTTAAATACGTTGGCGACCGCTACGTTGAATTAAATGAGAACGGCGAATATGAAGATAAAATAGACTACACTAAAACTTTTGAATATTTCCACGATAACGTTAAAGGCGAGTTATACGCTTATGAAAACGGCGTTATGGCAACAGACAAAATGGAAATTGAAGAAGGCGGAAAAGACTACGAGTTATTTACAAAATTAACAGAAGCAAACAACTTTGACTTCGTTGTTATTCCTAACACCGTTATAACCGTTAAAAACTTTAAAAAAGTGTAAACTAAATAGACAAAAAACTTTTAAAGGCTAACAAACTGTTAGCCTTTATTTTTTTAAATTGCGCGCGCGATAGGTTGTTTTTACTATATTTTATATAATTACGCAAAATATACGTAAAAACAGTTGACAATAAATACTTGTATTTATATAATAAATTTGTTTAGTTTTATTAAACAAAAAGTTTAAATTCTCTAATCTTGTAGGTAATTATGGTATTAGGCGATAAAATTAAAGAGTTAAGGCTTCAATGCGATTTAACGCAAGAAGAACTTGCAAATAGGTGTGAACTTACAAAGGGCTACATTTCTCAACTTGAAAACGATTTAACAAGCCCGTCAATAGCAACGCTTATAGATATATTGTCGGCGCTCGGCACAACGCTTAAAGATTTTTTTAGTGAAGAAGAAGAGGCAAAAATTGTTTTTACGGAAAACGATTTTATTGAAAAGCGCACGGAAAATAGCGTGGCAAACTGGCTTGTTCCAAACGCGCAAAAAAATATGATGGAGCCTATGCTTTTAGAACTTAGCGCAAATTCCGCTACGGAAGAAGACGTTCCGCACGAGGGCGAAGAATTCGGCTACGTTATAGAAGGCGAAATAGTAGTTCATATAGGTAAAAAGAAATACACAGTTAAAAAGGGCGAAAGTTTCTATTTTGCGTCAGATAAAAGCCACTACATAATAAACGTAAGAAAGCAAACGGCAAAGTTTTTGTGGATATCATCACCACCAACGTTTTAACGGTTAAAGTTTAAAAAATACGAAAGAAAAAGGCGTAAAACCGCCTTTAATATAAAAAGGAGAAAGTATGGCAAAAGAAGTTATAACAAATAAAATTATTGAACTTGTTGGCGTAACAAAAAATTATGACGGTACGCCTGCGGTAAACGATATAAATTTATACGTTAGAAAGGGCGAATTTATAACCTTTTTAGGCCCAAGCGGTTGCGGTAAAACTACAACGCTTAGAATGATAGCCGGTTTTGAAAAGCCAACTCAAGGCAAAATTTATTTAAATAATGAAGACATAACCGATTTGCCACCATACAAACGCCCCGTAAACACGGTGTTTCAAAGGTATGCGCTTTTTCCGCACCTTAACGTTTATGAAAATATAGCGTACGGCTTAAAACTTAAAAAAATATATACGAAAGCCGAAATTCAAGAAAAGGTTAAAAAGGCTTTAAAAATAGTTGACCTTGAAGACTTTGAAAAACGTAGCGTTACAACGCTTTCTGGCGGGCAACAACAACGTATTGCAATTGCGCGCGCTATTGTAAACGAGCCTGAAATTTTACTTTTAGACGAACCGCTTGGCGCGTTAGACCTTAAAATGCGTAAAGAAATGCAAATTGAACTTAAAGCAATGCACGAAAAATTAGGCATAACTTTCATTTACGTTACGCACGACCAAGAAGAAGCACTTTCTATGAGTGATACCGTTGTTGTTATGAAAGACGGTAAAATTCAACAAATAGGCGCTCCGCAAGATATTTACAACGAGCCTAAAAACTCTTTCGTTGCCGACTTTATCGGTGAAAGCAACATTTTTAGCGGTACTATGGTTGGCGAAAAGAAAGTTAAGTTTATGAACAAGGTTTTCGACTGTATTGACGATTTTGAAAAGAACGAAAAAGTTGACGTTGTAGTAAGGCCTGAAGACGTTGAAATTGTCCCTTGCGACAAAGGCGCTGTTTCGGGCGAAATTATAAGTTCAATATTTAAAGGCGTTCACTATCAAATGACGCTTATGGTTGGCAAAACCGAAGTTGAAATTCAATCTACTAAGTGCTATGAAAAAGGCGAAAAGGTAGGCATTGTTATAGACCCAAGTAATATTCACATAATGCACAAAGAGTTCGTTTCTAACGTTTACGACGGCTATATTAACAAAAACAACAAAGTTTGCTTTGCCGACGGCGAATTTGAGTGTGACGTTACTCAACTTTACGAAGGCTCGTATCTTGACGAAGAAGGCTATTTAATAACCAAAACGGGCGAAAAATTAGACCTATCTGGCGTTGACGTTAAAGTTGAAGTAGGCTTAAAAGATATTGAAATTATTGATAACGACGTTGACGGTGACGCTTGCGGTTCTATTATTTCAATAGTTTATAAAGGCGACCACTACCAAGTTATTATTAGAACTGACGAAGAAGAGGAAGATTTCGTTTGCGATACCGAATACACTTGGAACGAAAACGACAGAGTTAGCGTCAAAATTCCAAGCGACAAAATTAAACTTAAATTAAAAGTGGAGGAAACTAAATAATGAAAGGACTTCGCTTTTCAAGAAAAGACTTGTGTATTCCTTACGGCGTATTTTTAGTTCTTTTCGTAGTGTTTCCGTTGCTTTTAGTCGTTTACTATGCGTTTACGTCTAAAACGGGCGCATTTACGTTTAAAAACTTTATTTGGTTTTTTAGCGACTGGACTTCGGTTAAAAACTTGCTTTTTAGTATGCTTTTAGGTTTAATAACAACCGCCGTTTGCTTGCTTATAGGATATCCTATCGCGCTTATTTTATCTAAAATTAAAAGCAATAGAAAAACCATTTTACTTCTTTTATTTATAATGCCTATGTGGATTAACTTTGTGTTAAGAGCAATGGCAATGAAAGAAATTTTAACGCTTATAGGAATTTTTGGTAAATATAACTTTTTAAATACCGTAATAGGTATGGTTTACGACTATTTGCCGTTTATGATTTTACCGCTTTATAGCGTTTTAATTAAAATTGACAAAAGTTATGAAGAAGCCGCTTACGACCTTGGCGCAAACTCTTTAAAAGTGTTTACGTCGGTTACGCTTCCGCTTTCAACTTCGGGCATAATTAGCGGTATTACAATGGTATTTTTACCTTCAATGAGTTGCTACGTTATAAGCGACACGTTTAGTAACGGCAAAGTTACAATTATAGGTAAACTTATAGAAACTTGGTTTGGTCAAGGCGACAACTGGCATTACGGCTCGGTTATAGCACTTATAATGCTTATTATAATGTTCGTTACAACGCTTATAACCGACGGGTTTACAAAACGCGCTAAAACAAGGGAGGAAGATTTATGAAAAAAGTATTTTCAGGTTGCTACCTTGTGCTTGCGTTAGCGTTTATTTACGTTCCTATTTTCGTGCTTGTAATTTACAGTTTTACCGACAGTAAAATTATAGGCGACTGGAACGGTTTTTCACTCGAACTTTACGAAAAGTTGTTTACCGATGAAAAACTTACTAAAATGATTTTAGGCACGCTTTTTTTAGCAATAGTTGCAGGCTTAATTTCAACAATACTTGGAACGATAGGCGCAATAGGTATTTATTATAACAAAGGCTTGTTTGGTAAAACCGTAAAAGGCGCATCGCAAATTAACGTTATTAACGCTGAAATAGTTACGGCAATTTCGCTTGCGCTAACTTTTGCACTTATAGGCATTAACCGTAGTTACGCATCGCTAATTATAGGCCACGTTGCACTTTGCACGCCTTTCGTAGTTTTATCGGTTATTCCAAAACTTAAACAAATGGACGGCAGTTTATACGAAGCCGCGCTTGACCTTGGCGCAACGCCTGCAAAAGCACTTTGGCAAGTAGTACTTCCAGAAATTATGCCGGGCGTATTTAGCGGATTTATGCTTGCACTTACTCTTTCGCTTGACGACTATATGATTACGGCATACACCCGCCCATACGAGTTTGATACTATTTCAACTTACGTTTACTCCGCGGTTAAAAACCAACGAAACTCCGCACTTCCGGCGTTAAGGGCACTTACCACAATTATTTTAATTATAATGATAATAGTTGTTATAGTTATGAATATACAAGCATCAAAAAAATTAGAAAAATCTAAAAAGTAGGATAGGCTTATGAAAATTAAAAATAGAATTTTATCAATTATTTTAAGTTTGGCACTCACTTTACCCGTACTTGCAGTAACGGGTTGTAGCGACGCAGTTACTTTTAGAATATCAAACTGTGAAGACTATATCGACGAAGATTTGCTTGACGAATTTGAAGATTATTACAAAGAAAAAACGGGCACTAAAATAAAGGTTGAATATACAACGTTTGGCACGCTTGAAGAACTTTACACAAACATTAAAAGGGGCGATAAATACGACCTTGTTTGCCCGTCTGACTATATGATAGAAAAAATGGCGCGTGAAGGTATGCTTAAACCGCTTTCTCTTAGCGAAACGGGCGTTTATAATACAAGCGTTTCTCCGTTTATTAAAAGCACTCTTGAAAGCGTTAAGTGGGGCGAAAATAGCGAATACAGTTTAGCAACTTATTCCGCAGGTTATATGTGGGGAACGCTTGGCTTAGTTTATAACAACGCTAAAATTTCTAATAAGAACGATATGAAGAGTTGGTCTTCACTTTGGGACGATAAATACGAAGATAAGTTCACCATTAAAAACAGTATGCGCGATACTTACTTTATAGGCCTTGCAAAACACTTTAAAACCGAACTTATTGCGCAAAAACTTTTATATTCAACGGGCTTAATTACGCTTGATGAGTATAGAGCAAATTTAAGTGCTTACTTTAATAATAGCGAAACAAGCGTTATAAATTCAGTTGAACAAGAACTTCAAACTTTAAAGGCAAAAAGTTGGGGTTTAGAAGTTGATAGCGGTAAAAACGATATAGTACTTGGCAATACCGACATTTACTTTGCTTGGAGTGGCGACGCCGTTTACGCTATGGACGAAGCCGAAGAAGACGGTGTAATTTTAAGTTACGAAGTTCCAGAAGAAGGCTCAAACCTTTGGCTTGACGGTTGGTGTATTCCACAAACTTCAAATAACGAAGATATTGCAAACGAATTTATTGAATTTATTTCTACGCCAAACGCCGTTAAAAGAAATATGGACTATATAGGCTACGTTAGTTGTATTGCAGGCGAAGAGATTTTTGACTACGTTGTAGATACTTACGGCGATAGCGAAGGCGAATATATAGTTGACCTTACTTACTTTTTTGGAAACGGCAACTACGTTGTTAAAACCGACACGTTAGGTAGGCAATTCTCTGCACAATACCCTGAAAAAGACGTTATAAATAGATGCGTTTTAATGAATTACTTTAACGATACTGCAAACGAAAAAATAACCACTATGTGGACTAAAATTAGCGTTGCATAATAAAAGATAAAGGACTAACGAATTTATTTTGTTAGTCCTTTTTTTGTTATATAAAAGGGAGTATATAGAATACTCCCCTACGATGTTTAAATAAACTTTATTTTTATAATCGTAGGGGCGGATTCCATATCCGCCCGCTAACACGAAAGTTAAAGGTAATAGTGAATAGGTGCGGTAAAATTTTATATATAAAAAACAACCACAACTTTTAACCGCAAGGTTAAAAATATGAAAGCATAAAAAAAGAACTGACTTTAAGTCAGTTCTTTTATAGTTTATTATTTTTGTTTTTTGTTTACGATAGCGTTTCTAATAAGTTTTGAAATTTCCGTGAACGGAATAATTAAAACTGCTAAGCCAAGCGCAATCATAAATTCTGTAAACGATATTGCGGTAAATTCAAATATGCTTGCAAGGAACGGTACGTAGATAACCGAAATTGTAAGTATAAGTGATAACACAAACGCGCCCCAAAGCCAAATATTTTGCTTTTTAACTGTAAATATAGAACGGTTAATAGAGCGTGCGTTAAGCGAGTGGAACGATTCTGTAAGTGAAAGTGTTAAGAACGCCATTGTCATACCGTCGTTAGCAATTTCGCCGTTGTCGTGGAAGAACCATTCCCAAACGCCTTCATTTTCAATACAATGACCAATTAAGAATGCCATAAGCGTTACTAAACCTATAAACACGCCTTGTAAAACAACGTTTACGCCAATACCGCCCGCAAAAATGCTTTCGCTTGGGTTTCTTGGTTTGCGCTTCATAATATCGTCTTCCCCTTGTTCCATGCCAAGTGCAAGAGCAGGGAAGGTGTCTGTAATAAGGTTAATCCAAAGAAGGTGCATTGGCCTTAAAAGTGTAAAGCCAAGCATAGTTGCTAAAAACATTGAAACAACTTCGGCAAGGTTACTTGAAAGTAAGAATTGAATTGCTTTACGAATATTTTCGTAAATTCTTCTGCCTTCGCCAACCGCGTCAACGATAGTTGCAAAGTTATCGTCTTGAAGTACCATATCGGCAGCGCCTTTTGTAACGTCAGTACCCGTAATACCCATACCAACGCCAATGTCGGCACATTTTATACTTGGAGCGTCGTTTACGCCGTCGCCCGTCATAGCCGTAATGTAGTTAAGGTTTTTAAACGTTGTAACAATTCTAACTTTGTGTTCAGGTTGAACTCTTGCAAAAACTGATAAAGTCATTAACTTCTTTTCAAATTCTTCGTCGCTAAGTTCGTCTATTTGAGAGCCCATTAACGCTTCGCTTTTATCGGTTATAATGCCAAGTTCTTTTGCTATTGCTACGGCGGTATCAATATGGTCGCCCGTAATCATAATAGGTCTTATGCCCGCTTCTTTACAAAGTTTAATAGCGTCTTTAACTTCAGGTCTAACAGGGTCAATCATACCCGTTAAGCCAAGGAATACAAGGTCTTGTTCAATTTCGCTTGGTTCGTTAAAGGTAGGAACGGCGTCGTATTGTTTTTCGGCAACGGCTAACACGCGGAGTGCTTTATCTGCCATTTGTTTGTTAGCGTTTAAAATTTCTGCGCGTTTTTCGTCAGTCATTTTAACGGCTTTGCCGTTTTCCATATAATGAGTGCAACGCTTTAAAACTTCGTCTGGCGCGCCTTTTGTAAATTGAGTAACCTTACCGTCGTACGAGTGAAGGGTAGACATCATTTTACGCATACTATCAAACGGTGCTTCGCTAACTCTTGGGTGTGAAGCGTCAACTTCGTTTTTGTTAATACCGCAAGAATATGCAAAGTTTACAAGCGCACATTCGGTTGGTTCGCCTTTTGCTAAAAGAGTTTCTTTATCTAAAACAGCGTCACAACATTGAGCCATAGCGGTTGCAATTCTTTCTTTATTGTCGCCAAAGTGTTCAACTACGGTCATTTTGTTTTGAGTTAAAGTTCCCGTTTTGTCAGAACAAATTATTTGCGTACAACCAAGCGTTTCAACTGCGGTTAAGCGCTTAACAACGGCTTTGTTTTTAGCCATTTTAGTCATACCCATAGATAAAACTATTGTAACAACTGTTGCTAAACCTTCAGGAATTGCGGCAACTGCAAGTGAAACGGCGGAAATGAAACTTTCAAGTATCGTTTCAAAGGTAATGCCAAGGTTAATGTCCATAATAATTTTAAATATGAATATGAACACGCAAATGCCAAGCACCAAGAAACTTAAAATTGTTGAAAGAGAGTTTAACTTCTTTTGAAGTGGCGTTACTTCGTTTTCCGTTTGAGCAAGAACGTTTGCAATTTTGCCCATTTCGGTATTCATACCCGTAGCAACAACAACTGCTTTTGCTCTACCGTAAACTACGGTACTGCCCATATAAAGCATATTTTTTCTATCGCCAAGCGTAATGTCTTTATTTTCGCCAAGTTCTAAAACTTCTTGTTGTTTAGTAACAGGCACGCTTTCGCCCGTAAGCGCCGCTTCTTCACATTTAAGTGATGCGCACTCTATTATTCTAAGGTCGGCAGGAACAGCGTCACCCGCTTCTAAAATAATAATGTCGCCCACAACAACGTCTTCATTTTTAATTGCTTTTAAAGTACCGTCACGCAATACTTTACAAGTAGAAGCCGTCATTTCTTTAAGCGCTTCAATGGCTTGCTCTGCTTTGCCTTCTTGAATAACGCCGAGTATCGCATTTAACAATACTACGCCAACGATAATAAAGAATTCCGCAAAAGATTCGTTACCACCCATTGAGTTTTCGATAATTACGGTTGCCAAGTTAATTGCCGCTGCAATTAGCAATACTATAATCATTGGGTTTACAAGTTGAAGGAAGAATCTTTTAATAATAGACATTTTCTTACCTTCTGCAAGTTTGTTTTTGCCGTTTTCTTCAAGGCGCTTGTTGGCTTCTTCTGTTGTAAAGCCTTCAATGCTTGATTTTACTTCGGCTAAAACTTCGCTACTGTCGTGCAAATAAAATTTCATTTACTTACTCCAAATTTTAATTCATTGTTATATATTATAATATAACAACGTATTAAATATTATATAAGGTTTTAAAACTCTTGTCAATAACAAAAGAGTGAAATAGTTGTAAAATGTGTTAAATAGATTTGTCGATATTGTCAAGTTATTGACTAAAACGTTGTTTTATGTTATTCTATTAAAAAATTAAGGCAATATTAAAAGGGGATTTATGGAAACTTGCTCAATAAATATTGAACTTGAAAAATATAATAAAAAAACGTGGCTAAAAAGCGCGCTTCTCGGTCTTTTAATAGGAATAGGCGTCGTAGTTCCAGGTATAAGCGGTTCTACAATTGCTATAATTTTCGGGCTATACGAGCAAATGCTTTACGCCATAGGAAACGTAATAAAAGATTTTAAGCGGTGCGTAACCTTTTTACTTCCTATTTTACTTGGTATGGCACTTGGTATGCTCCTTGGCTTTTTATTCGTAAAAAGTTTAATAAACGTTTTGCCGTTTGCTATGATTTGTTTATTTGCGGGGCTTATGTGTGGAGCGTTCCCTGCCGTTTTAAACGAAGTTAAATGCGAAAAATTTACCTTAAAACGCTTTATTTTAATGCTATTTGGCGCTATTGTGCCCGTGGTTTTTGGCATTGTTAGCGTAGTTATTTCAAACGGCGAGTTTAGTTTAGGTATTGAAGAGTATTTTAAATCACCGCCTTGGTACTTTTTATTAGCGTGCGTGCCTATCGGTTACTTAATGGGCGTAACGCAAGTAGTTCCAGGGTTAAGCGCAACGGCGCTACTTATGATGCTTGGTGTGTTTAAAGCACTTGTTGATAGTATTAGTTTTTCGTTTTGGCTTGAACATTTTAGCGTGTTTTTAATTTATATAGCAATAGTTTTAGGCTTCGTTTTAGGCTTAATAACTTTTTCAAAACTGCTTACTAATATATTTGCAAAGTGTAAAGGCTTGGCGTTTACGTTTATTGTAGGGCTTTCGCTCGGCTCAATAATTTCAATGTTTTTTAATCCTGACTCTTATGAAATTTACCTTTCGTGGAAGTTAAGCGGAGTTTACGTTTTAGATTTAGTGCTTGCTATCGTCTTATTCGTTGTGGGATTTATAGTGGCTAACTACTTGGCAAAAAGGGAAATGAAAAAATAATAAAAAATAAACTTAACGTTTTTTAGCGTTAAGTTTTTTATTTGCTTAAAAAAAAGTTGAAATTTTTATTGTTTTTTTGTAAAATATAATTATTAAAAATTTAGGAGTTTTTTATGACGCTTCAACAACTTATGAGCCCCGTGCGCCGTGCGATAGACGATTATAAAATGATAGACGATGGCGACAAAATTGCCGTAGGCTTATCCGGCGGAAAAGATAGCCTTGCGCTTCTATGTGCACTTAACGGAATTAAGCGTTTTTATCCAAACAAATTTGATTTAGTTGCAATTACCGTTGATATGGGGCTAAACTACGATGAAACTGAAAAGAAAAATTTAAAAGAGTTCGTTGAAAGTTTAGGCGTAGAGTACTTTGTTGAAAAAACTCAAATTGCCGAAGTTGTTTTTAACGAAAAAAAGGAAAAGAACCCGTGTTCACTTTGCGCTAATATGCGTAGGGGAGCGCTCAACGGAAAGGCAAAGGAACTTGGCTGTAACAAGGTTGCTTTAGGTCATCACGGCGACGATTTAATTGAAACCTTCTTTTTATCAATGTTTTACGAAGGTAGAATTTCAACTTTTCACCCCGTAACCGTACTTACCCGCCAAGATTTAACCGTTATTCGCCCGCTTATTTACGCGCGCGAAAGAGATATTTATTCGTTTACTAAAAATTTTCCTATACTTAATAACCCTTGCCCAGCAAACAAACACACGCAAAGGGAGTATATAAAAGACCTTTTGAGTGGCGTTAGAAAGGAAATTCCTTTTGCAAGCGAAAACGTTTTAAAGGCTTTAACTAACGAAGATAGAACTAACTTGTTTAAAAAACCATAAAAATAACTATTGAAAACGCGGTTAAAAAGTGTTAATATGTATAAGAGAAAAAGGAGAGTAATTTATGTATTATTTATCTATTGATATAGGCGCGTCAAGCGGTAGGCATATTTTAGGCCACCTTGAAAACGGGCGCATAACTTTAAAGGAAATTTATCGTTTTGAAAACGGTGCTGAAAAAAAGGACGGCAAACTTATTTGGAACGTTGAAAAACTCTTTAAAAACATAGTAGAAGGTTTAAAAGAGTGCAAAAAACTTGGCGTTAAGCCATATTCCGTTGGTATTGACACTTGGGGTGTTGACTACGCTTTACTTGATAAAAACGGCAATTTAATTGATGAAGTTTTTTCTTATAGAGATTCGCGCACGCAAGACGTTATGGATAAGGTTGAAGCCATTATTCCGTTTAAGGAATTATACGCAATTACGGGCATTCAACGCGCGCCGTACAACAC
Organism: Christensenellaceae bacterium; assembly: GCA_045637905.1. GTDB lineage: Bacteria > Bacillota > Clostridia > Christensenellales > Borkfalkiaceae > HGM11412. The sequence goes on from JAZUAJ010000013.1 coordinate 14,304, forward strand.
TATTTATCAACTTTATTGCGACAAATTAAGTGGTAAACTTGATAAAGCGGAAAAAATGATTTCGGTGGTTGACTATCTTCACTACTTATTATGTGGCGTTCAAACAAACGAATATACGCACGCGTCAACTACGGGTATGCTTGACGCTAAAACGCGCACTTGGTCAACTGAAATTATTGAAAGGTTAGGTTTTCCTAAAAAACTATTCGGTGAGTTAACCGCACCTGGAACTGTTATAGGCAAAGTTAAACAAGAAATTGCAAACGAAATAGGTTATGAAACGCGCGTTTGTATGCCTGCATCTCACGATACGGCAAGCGCGGTTGTTGCCGTTCCAAGCGATAGCGAAACGCCACTTTACATTTCAAGCGGAACGTGGTCGCTTCTTGGCACGGAACTTAAAGAGCCCGTTACAAGCGAAACGGCGTATAAGTTTAACGCAACAAACGAAGGCGGTTATGGAAACACTATAAGGTTCTTAAAAAATATTACGGGTATGTGGACTTTCCAAAATATTAAAAAAGAACTTAACAATAAGTATAGTTACGACGAACTTATGAATATGGCAAAACTTGAAGACGTTGGCTCGGTAGTTGACCTTAACGACAATTCTTTTTTAGCGCCAGACAGTATGATTGAAGCCGTTAAAAACTACTGCAAAACTCACGGCTTAAACGTTCCTATTACCATAGGTCAAGTTATGGACGTTGTTTATAAGAGTTTAGCAACTACTTACGCAAGCGTTATTAAGCAAACGGAAGAAGTTACGGGGCAAACTTTTGACGTTTTAAATATCGTTGGTGGCGGTAGTAAAGACGCGTACCTTAACGAACTTACTAAAAAATATACTAATAAGCGCGTTATGGTAGGTCCAACGGAAGGAACTGCGGTAGGAAACCTACTTTGCCAAGCAATGGCGTCTAAGGAAATTGCAAACGTTAAAGAAGCAAGAAAGGTTGTTAGAAATTCGTTTGAAGTTGTAGAAATTTAATCAAACTATAATTCAAATAAAAAAGGTTAGAAAAATGAACTGCACCCCAAAAAGTGCACGGATAAAAAAAGGCTAAACAGGAAGGAATTAAGATTTCTTCCTGTTTTTTAATCTTTTAGTGTTGTAAAAAATTAACCAATCTTCAACAATTGCTATGTATTCTTCTAAACTTG
>JAZUAJ010000014.1:0-157211 GCA_045637905.1 Christensenellaceae bacterium
GGAGCATATAAATGTTATATAAAAATTTAATCTATAACTCGCCGTAGGCGAATTTCACTGCCGTTAGGCAATTTCACTCGTCGTTACACGAATTTCACAAATCCGATAGGATTTATATAACTGTCTGCGAAAGCAGACCAAGTGCTCCCCTACGAGTGTTAAATTAACTCTATTATATATTCGTAGGGGCGGACATACTTGACCGCCCGCACAATTCGTAGGGGCGGATTCCATATCCGCCCGCAAGCAAAAAAACGGACTTAAAAGTCCGTTTTTAATTTTGAGTTTTATTAGTCAAAATAGAAAGCGTCTTGCACGTTGTTTTGCTTTTCCGTGCTATATACGCTTAATGCGTAATTTGTTAATAAACAGCATAGTTTAACTATGCGCTTATAGGCTAAAAGTTCGTTTTTTAAAAACAATTCTTCTAAATTTTCTACCGCTGTAAAAGCCTTTTCAATTATTCCGCTTTCGCCCTTTAAACAAATAACGCCGTTTATTAAACTGCAAGCGTTTTTTAAATAATCGTTGCCATTTTTTAAACTATCTACCATTGCTTTTAGTGAAAACGCGCTTTGAATAAAAAGCGTTTTATATTCTCTAAACGCCTTTTTGCTAAAACCAACGTAAAACAAATTTTCGTCTAAATTTTTAACGCTTTCTTTAACGCTAACCGTCTTTAAAATTTCTACTTCGTTCGCGCTTTTAGGAAGGCGTTTTTCTAAAAAGTTGCAGGTGCGATAAACTTCGTTTACTACTTGTTTTTTTAGTTCGCCTTGCGAATTTGCAATTACGGGAACGGCTATAAAGTCTTCAAAAATTGCAACGTAACTATCACTTTTTAATATCGTTACTTTCATTTTTCTTTTTTAATTCCGTTAAAATTTCCATAAGTAACGCTTCGGTTTTAGTTGGCTCTTCAACTTTTGGTGCTTGTTCTACAACTTCTTGCTTTTTAGGCGCAAGGTCTGGGTGGCGCTTGCTAAAACTTTTAAGCCACTTTTCTTCAATTTTAGTTAAAGGCTCGTCTTTATCAAGTTTTTGTTGAACGGTCTTTATAAAGTTAGCGTTCACGTCCATACTGCTCGTAATTTTACCGTAAATTTTTATCATAACGAATATCGTTAAACCTATAATTAAAAAGTCGATAATCTTTTGTAAAAACATACCGTAATTGAGCGTAAGAGCGGCAAGAGTTTCACTTTCCGGTCTTAACACAAAATGCAAGTTTGTAAAGTCAACGTTGCCCGTTGCAAGTGAAATTAAAGGGGTTATAACGTCTTTAACAAGGCTTGTAACAATCGCGTTAAACGCGTTACCTATAATTACCGCAACCGCTAAATCAACTACGTTGCCTTTGGTAATAAATTTTTTAAAATCTCTAAAAAATCCTCTCATATCGTTCTCCTAAAAACTTTTTATAATATCGTAAAGTTCGGTTGCGTTTAAAGCAAAACGCGTGCAACCTTCCCTTTCTAAAAGTTCCCTTTTTCTATACCCCCACAAAACGCCTATGCCGTCTACTTGCGCGTTTATAAAAGTTTTAACGTCAACTTCGCTATCGCCAACGTATAAACTTTCTTCTTTGGTAGAATTTAAATTTTCTAAACACAAATTAACAAGGTCGGCACTTGGTTTTGGGCTTAAACTATCTACGCAACCGGTTACGAAATCAAAATTATACTTTGATAAAAGTTGCTCGTATACCGCTTGGGTAGCACAGTCCGGCTTGTTTGACACTATGCCTAACTTATACCCGTCTTTTTTTAACGTAATTAAAAGTTCGTTAAGCCCTGGGTATAATTCGGTTTTAGAATTGTCGCACGCTTGTTGAACTACTAAATATTCTTTAAGCATTTTGTCAACAACTTCGGCGTTTTCTTCACGCGTTGCGCGCCTAATAAGTTCCCTTGCGCCGTAGCCGATGCACTTTAAAGTGGTTTGCTCGTCAACGGCATCGTAGCCGTATTTAGTTATAATTTGGTTTAAACAATACTCAATATCTTTAATTGTGTAAAGTAAAGTTCCGTCTAAGTCGAATAAAATAGTTGTTTTCATTACATTTTTTCCGGTGTTTTAATGCCTAAAAGTGATAAGGCGTTTTTAATAACGATGCTGGTTGCATCGGTTAATGCAAGCCTAAAATTCTTAACGTTATCGGTTTCGTTTAAAATTTTATGCTCAAAGTAGAATTTGTTATATTTTGAAGCTACGTCAACGGCGTATCTCGTAATAATGCTTGGCTCGTATTTTTCCATAGCGCTCATAACTATTTGCGGGAATTTTTTAAGTTCGTTAATTAAATTATACTCGTCTTCATTAAGAGAATTAACGGTGTAAGACGTGTAGCCGTTTGATTTATTAAGTACGCTTTTACACCTTGCGTAAGTGTATTGGCAATAAGGGCCTGTTTCGCCGTCAAAATTAAGTGCTTTATCAAACGAGAATACTATATCTTTAATTCTACTGCTTGAAAGTGCACCGAATATTACCGCACCAACGCCAATTTGTTTTGCAGTTTGTTCTTTATTTTCTAAATTAGCGTTCTTTTCGTTGATAATTTCATACGCTTTTTCTACGCACTTATTTATAACGTCTTCTAAAAATACTACTTTGCCCTTTCTTGTAGACATCGTTCCGTCTTCAAGTGAAACCATACCAAAGGCAACGTGTTCTAAATCTTTTGCCCAAGGCTTGCCCATTAAATCTAACACTTTAAACACTTGCTTAAAGTGTAAGTTTTGTTGGTATGCTACAACGTATAAACACTTGTAAAAATCGTAAGTTTGCTTTCTATAAATTGCGGCGGCAAGGTCGCGCGTGGCGTATAATGAAGCGCCGTCTGAACGCAAGATTAAGCAAGGCGACATATTGTATTTTTCTAAATCAACTATTTTTGCGCCTTCGCTTTCTTTAAGCAAGCCCTTTTCGTTAAGTTCTTTAATAACGGGCTCCATTTTGTCGTTATAAAAACTTTCGCCTGCGTAACTATCAAAAGTAACGTCTAAATCTTCGTAAACCTTTTTAACGTCTTTTAAAGTGAGTTCTTTAAACCAGTTAAAAAGTTCGTTACACTCTTTATCGCCGTCTTCAATAAGTTTAAAGTAAGCCCTTGCCTTATCGTCAAGCGACGGGTCTTTTTCCGCTTCTTCGTGATATTTAACGTAAAGGCGCATAAGTTCTTTAACTCTGCCGTTTTCAACGTCTTCTTTATTGCCAAAGTTTTTATAAGCGTATATGAGTTTTCCAAATTGAGTGCCGTAATCGCCAAGGTGGTTTACGCCAACAACGTTGAAGCCAAGGAATTTAAAAATTCTATAAAGCGCACCGCCAATAACGGTTGTAGAAAGGTGGCCTATGTGGAACGGCTTTGCTATATTTATTGAAGAATAGTCTATAACCACGGTTTTGCCGTTTCCTAAATTTGAAGAACCGTAATTTTGCTTGTTTTGCAAAACGTCGCTTAAAACGCTCTTTGCCAAATTGACGCGGTTTACGGTAAAGTTTAAGTAACCGTTTAATGCCGTGCATTTTGAAATAAACTCGTCGCACTCAAAACTATTTGCCAAGTTATTTGCAATAATAATCGGCGAAGTTCTAAAAATTTGCGCAAATTTAAAACAAGGAAGAGCATAGTCGCCAATAGAAGTGTCTGGCGGGGTGGTAAAAAGTGAAACAACGTCACTTTCATTTAAGCCTTGAATATTTAATTTTTTTGCAATGTGATTTTTGTAAAACATAATTATCCTTTTAGTTTAATTTATATAATTTTAACATACTTTAAATTTAACCGCAATTATTTTATGTAAAAAGCCTTAAAAAGTTTGAAAGAATTTAAAAAATAGTATATAATTATGCTATAACTTTTAAAAAGGCGGTCTAAAAATGAAATTAGGCGTTGTTGGCTTACCAAACGTAGGCAAATCAACATTATTTAATGCAATTACTCACGCGGGCGCACAAGCGGCAAACTTTCCGTTTTGCACCATTGAACCAAACGTAGGAATCGTTGCCGTGCCAGACGAAAGGCTTACTAAACTTGCTTCGTTATATAACAGTAAAAAAATTACCCCTGCAACGATAGAATTCGTTGACATTGCGGGCTTAGTAAAAGGCGCGTCGAAAGGCGAAGGCTTAGGCAATAAGTTTTTATCTCATATTAGAGAAGTTGACGCTATCGTTCACGTCGTTAGATGTTTTGAAGACGAAAACGTTATTCACGTAGATAATGAAGTTAACCCCGTTAAAGATATTGAAACTATAAATTTAGAACTTATACTTGCCGACCTTGAAAGCGTGCAAAGAAAGTATGATAAAGCAGTTTCTATGACTAAAACTGGCGATAAAAAGTACGCCGTTGAAGCCGAACTTTTAAAACGCATAGTTGCTTGTTTAGAAAGCGAAAAACCCGTTAGAAGTTTAACGTTTACCGAAGAAGAAAAAAAATACGTAAACGGTTTGTTTTTAATAACCGATAAACCCGTAATTTACGCTGCAAATATTGCGGAAAGCGATATGGGTAAAGATGAAAACGAAATTCAACTTGTTAAGCAAGTTAAAGAATTTGCTAAAAAAGACGGTAGCGAAACTTTGGTTATTTGCGCTAAAACGGAAGAAGAAATTTCCCAGTTAGAGCCAGACGAGCAAGAATTGTTTTTAGCCGAATTAGGTTTAGAAGAAAGCGGACTTAATAGGCTTGTTAAAGCAAGTTACAAACTTTTAGGCTTAATTAGTTACTTAACTTCGGGCGAGCCTGAAACGCGCGCGTGGACTATAACTAACGGCACGAAAGCACCGCAAGCGGCGGGCAAAATTCATACGGATTTTGAAAGGGGCTTTATACGCGCGGAAGTTGTTGAGTGGCAAGTTTTACTTGAATGCGGAAACTACACGAAAGCCAAAGAACTTGGTAAAGTACGCTTAGAAGGTAAAGACTACGTTATGAAAGACGGCGACGTAGTTTTGTTTAGATTTAACGTTTAAAATATTAAAAAAACCACCGAAAGTTCGGTGGTTTTTTTATTAAATTACAAGACGGCCTGTAAGCCGGATTCTGTCGTTTAATACGGCTATCTATCTAGACTATGCGTTACCGCATAGTTCAAGCGAATAAAGCGAATAAGTAGGTACGACGCCTTTGTTACTTATTCCTATCTTGCTTCACGTGGGGTTTACACAGCCACCTACGTCACCGTAAGTGCGGTGAGCTCTTACCTCGCCTTTTCATCCTTACAACTAAAAAGTTGCGGTAGTTTTCTGTTGCACTTTCCTTAAAGTTACCTTTACTGGCCGTTAACCAGCACGCCGTCGTAAAAAGTCCGGACTTTCCTCGTGAATAAAATTCCCGCAGCCGTACAGCCGTCTTGCCCGTTTATTATACACCGCTAAAACGCTTTTGTCAAAGCATTTTACCCTTTGTGTTATTTAAGCAATCTTGACTAAGGACGCTTGAATTAAAAACGTAATTTCGGCTATTTTCTTCATTAAACTCTTTAATGCCTTCGCTAATTAAATTAGTTAAAAGGTTTGTAAATTCCTTTAAAGTTTTACAATGTAAATAGTACGATAGCGAGCCTGGCACGGTATTTATTTCATTAACGTAAACTTTGCCGTTAGATACTAAAAAATCAATTCTTATAACGCCTAAAAAATCACACTTTCTATAAATTTTTTCGGTTATGGACTGAATTTTTAAAGAAATTTCACTTGGAATATCGGCAGGAAAGTTTTTGTTTGAGCCCGTTTTTGAGCCTAAATATTTATCGTTAAAAGTTAAAATTTCACTTGCTAAAATAGGCTCTTCGCAACTTGAAACAATTATACTTTCGCCCGTTTTATAAGCCGAACAATTTATTTCTTTAAAATTTTCAAGCGCTTTTTCAACTATAACCTTAACGTCGTAATTAAAGGCTAAAATAAGCGCATTTTCAAGTTCTTGCTTGTTTTTAGCCGTGCTAATTCCTATGCTACTTCCAAGCGAACAAGGTTTTATAATTACAGGATATTTAAACTTTTTTTCAATCATTTTTATTGCGGTGTTTCGCTTTAAATAAAACGAACTTCTATGTAAACGAACGTACGGCAGTTTTTCAACGTTTAATCCGCTTAAAACTATTTTTGTAAAATCTTTATCCATTGAAAAAGAACTTGCAAAAAGATTTGGGCTTGCAAGCGGAACGTTGCAAAGTTTTAAGTAACCCGAAAGAGTGCCGTCTTCACCGTTTAAACCGTGCAAACAGTTTACCCCACAGTCAATTTTATAAAGTTTTTTGTGTTTGTTTTTTCTAACTTCGTAAAGAATATCGCTTCCTATTAAAAAAATAACTTTTTTAAGTTTTTTAACGTCTAAATTTTTATAATTAGAAACGTTAAAAAGAAGATTTCCCGTGTAGAAATTGCCGTTACCGTGAACGTACACGGGCACTACGTTAAACTTGGTTTTATCAATAGAATTTAAAGTTAAAACGCCCGTTATAATAGAAATATCGTGCTCGCACGACTTACCGCCAAAAAATACCGCTATATTTTTCAAAATAAAAACACCTCCGTTAATAGTTTTAACTTTGGTGCTTTTTTTATTTTTTCATTTGTTTATAAATATTTGTCGGGAAGGTCGTTTTCAAATAAAACAACGTCGCCCTTACTTAAAAGTTTTTTAAGTTCTTCTTTTGCTTCGTTTAAACTTTTAACCATTATAATTTGGTTTTCGCTAAACCCTTGGCTTAAAAGACCTTCTCTAATTCTTAACGCCCTTGCCCTACCAACGAGCACGGCAACGTCAACGACCTTTGCCATTAAAGCGCCTAATTTATAGTTTTCTTCGCCTTCTAAAATACCAAGTTCAACAAGCCCCGGCGTAACTATAATTTTTTTGCCGTTAAAATTACTAAGCACGCTAAGTGCACTTTTAATTCCTTCAACGTTAGCGTTATAACTATCGTCTATAACGGTTACGCCGTTATCGCTTTTTATAAGTTCAAGCCTATGTTTAATAGGCTTAATTTTACTTATGCCAAGCGCTATTTCGCTATCGGTTAAGCCTAAATATTTTGCAACCGCCACCGCTAAACAAATATTTGAAACGTTATGCTTACCTATTAAGCAAGTTGAAGTTTCAATTTCCGTTTCGCCAACGTGTAGCGTAAATTTAGTGCCGTTTTCGCTTACGATTATATCCGTTGCGTAAACGGAAGAAAACTTACTTTTTTCAACGCCTGCAAGAGTTTTTTCTAACTTGCATTTTTTGAACATATCAACGGAAATTTTATTGTCGGCATTAAACACAGCCTTTCCACCGTTCATATTTTCAATAATTTCATACTTAGTTCTAACAATATTTTCAAGAAGTTTGAACGTTTCAACGTGTTGATTAGTTACGCCCGTAATAACGGCAATATTAGGCTCTACTAAACGCGTAAGTTCTTTAATATCGCCTATATGCCTTGCGCCCATTTCGGCAATGAACACTTCGTGAGAGTTTTCAAGCCTTTTAACCGTTTTTGAAATTCCAAGCGGAGTGTTAAACGAATTAGGCGTTGATAAAACGCTATATTTTTGGCTTAAAATAGCGTGTAAAATTTCTTTTACGCTCGTTTTGCCGTAACTTCCCGTTACGCCTATTTTTATAAGGTCAGGGCGCTCTAAAAGTTTTTGCTTGCACTTTCTTAAATATTTTTTATTGCTTGCGCGCTCATACGGCTCGTTAATATAGTATGCAAATAAAACTAAATATGGAACAAGTAACGGGCAAATACATAAAACCGCGTATCTAAAATTAAAAATTAAAGCGTTTTTAAGTGGTATTGCAATTAAATTAACGCCTATAATTAAAACTAAACTAAGCAATATAACTAAAAGCGTAAACGTTACAAAAAGCCTTATCATACGCCTTGTTAAAACAAGCGGAATTTTGCTTTTTCTTTTCCTTTCGCCGTTTAAATAAATAAGCATAAACACTAAACTAACAACGAAACCCGTATAAGGAATTAAAGGGTTATCTATAACGGAAAGCGCCATATTAGTTAGTAAAAAGCCAAGAATTGAAAGCAGGCAAAGCATAGTAAGCCTTGTTACGCTTGCATTATCTTTATTAAAGAGCCACTTTAAATATTCATCGCCTTTATACCCACATTGTTGCACTATTTGGAAAAATTTGTACGATACAAGCGACATTACAATAGCGTTAATTAAACCTATGAGTAAAAAACCAAGAAGACGATTTATTGTAAATAGTTCGTAAATTTGTTCTAAATTAAGCGGTAACATTTATTCTCCGTTTAAAAACTCACTTAGTATTACGTTAAATTCATACGCCTTTTCTATAAAGCAAAAATGCCCCGCGTCATTTATAACGTAAAGATAAGAATTTTTTATTTTTTTATTAAAACGCTTTGCCATATAAAGCGGTGTTTCACCATCGTTTTTACCAAAAATAAGTAGCGTTTTGTTTTTTATTTTTGGAATTAAACCGTCTAAAAAAGTGTTGACAATTTTAACGTAACTTTGTTTTTCTACCCCGCTAAGCATTTTGTATTCGGGACTACCAAAGTTGTTAAGCCGTTTACTTTTAAAAACGTTTTTTAATAGTTTGTAGTAATAAACTTTAAAATAATAACTTAGTTTTCGCTTAGGCTTTAACCCTGCGCTACCTGTTAGTACTATTTTTTTAACACGCTCGTCTAAAAGTGCTAATTTGACGGCAATTCTACCGCCAAAAGAGTGCGCTAATAGGTCGTAACTTTCAATTTTTAATTCGTTTATAACGCTTAACACGTCAAAAACGTAATCGTCAAGAGAGTATGCGCGTTCCATTTTTTTGCTTTTACCAAAACCCGTTAGGTCAATGGCAATTACGCGCCTAAAATTTTTTAAAAAGTTTATTTGCTTTAAAAAACTTTCCTTACTTGACATAAAGCCGTGAAGTAAAATTATATCTTCACCACGCCCTTCTATTAGTACCGATAATCCGTTTACTAAATAATTTATAATTACTCCTTTAAAATTTTGCTCATAATTAAAGCGTCTTCTTCGCCTTGATAATAATTTTGGCGAACGGCAACGTATTTATAACCGCACTTTTCATATAGTGCTTGAGCGTTTAAATTAGAACGCCTTACTTCTAAAAAGAGTTTTTTAACGCCTTTTAATAAAAGTTCTTTTTCCGCACTTTCAAGTAAAAGCGTTGCAACGCCTTTTCGCCTACTTTCTAAGTTTGTGGCAACAATGTTTATTTCGCCTTCGTCTAAAACGTATTTTATTGCTACGTATCCGCAAATTTTATCGTTTTCAACCGCAACTAAACCGTAAAAACCGTTTGATAAAAAAAGGTCGGCAAGCATTTCCATAGACCAAGCGTCTTTAAAGCAGTTTTTTTCAATTTCTAAAATTTCTTTAATATCGCTAAAAAGCCATTTGCGAACCGTCATAAACTTTCTTCCGCCTGACTTTTTCTAACGTATAACGGATTTACGCTTTCAATATCAAAGGTTGCTAAACTCAACTTATCAATTACAGCACTAATAAACCCTTGCTTAATATCTGCGTTTTTAACGAGCGTTTCGGTTTGCTCGAAACTTAATACGGCGTCTACTTGACTTTTTAAATTTGTTAAAGTTTCGCCGTTTATAAACGACGGACTATCAACAGGCGTTGTTCCGTTAAAGAGTAAAGCGTAATAGTTATCGTGGCGCGCGTCGATAACTGCTAAATTGTTACCACTAAGGTTATTATATGCAAGGCTCTCAAAAGAAGTTACGCCTAAAACTTTTTTACCGTGCGCGTAAGCAAACGCTTTTACCGCCGAAACACCTATTCTTATACCCGTAAACGAGCCTGGACCAACACAGCAAGCAAAAACGTCAATTTCGCTAATTTTTACGTTTAACGAAGTTAGCAATTCTTCAATTTTTGGCATAAGAACAACCGAGTGCTTTAAATTGCAGTTGTCAATAAATATTGAATTTACTTCTTTTTTGTCTATTAAAGCGACCGTTAAATGATAGCCAGACGTATCTATTGCTAAGCATTTCATAGCGTTATTTTCCTTGTGGTTTCGTTTATTTTTTCAATAGTAACTATTTTTACTTTTTTAGGAAGCGCACTTTCAATATTTTGCGCCCACTCTATAATACAAACGCCGTCTAAATAAAAATAGTCGGTTAGTCCTAGCGCTTCGGCGTCTTCACCGCTTGTAAGCCTATAACAGTCGTAATGATATAACTTGCCGTCGTACTCGTTTAAATAGGCGTAGGTGGGGCTTGTAATTTCACTCTTTATACCTAAGCCAAGAGCAACGCCTTTTGTAAAAGCCGTTTTGCCCGCGCCCATTTCGCCGTTTAATAAAACAACGTCACCCCCGCGCAAAGTTTTTGCGTAGTTTTTGGCAATTTCAATTGTTTCACTTAAAGAATTTGATACGTATTCCATAAATTTTATTATATACCTACCCTATAAAAATGTGAAGTATATTTTTAAGCCTTTTGTAAAGTAAAAGCGCTATAATAGAGTTTGATACGCACTTTAAAGTATTAAATATTATAATTAAATACCAAGAAGCGTTAAAAGTTTGTTCTGCGGTTAGCGGTAAAAACATTTCGTAAAGCGGAAACGTTATAAACCTATTAAACGGAAGAGCAACTATTATAGTTATAACGCTTGATATAACTAAAGATATAATTACGTTTTTAATACCCTTTCTTTTCTTGTACAGTAAAATAGGCAACATTATGTAAGTGTTTGCAAAAATAAAATTTGCAAGTTGACCTATGCCGAAAGAAGAAGATATTATCCAGCCTAATAAAGAAACGGTAACTATTATAATTTCAGCATAAATAGCACCTAACATATAGCCTGCAATAAGCATTAAGCAAAACGAAAAATCTAATTTTTGCCCTATATGCGGAAAAATAGGAATTTCTAATAAAGATACTACGTAGGAAAGCGCGCAAAAAATGGCGCAAAGGCATAATTTTTTAGTTGTAAATAAACTTGTTTTATTCATACTCCATAAAATAAAAAAACGGGAAAATTCCCGAAACAAAAAAAGTATGCGTACTTTTCTTTTTTCATCCGGACTATACCGTCGGTTACGGAATTACACCGCATCGGCGTGCTATAAAAAATTTAGCACGTTAGCAGACTATAACTGCCGGTAGAGAATTTCACTCTGCCTCAAAGAACTAATTTTATTTTAACGCATACTTTATATAATGTCAAGTTATTTTAAATTCTAAAACTTTATAAGTTTTAAGTGGTCGCTTAAAACAAACGAATAGTAACGTAGATGACTGCACTACCCGTGCCATGAGCTACGTTTCAGCGCTTATTCGCCTATTTAGGTTTTCGGCAATTTCAACGCAGTTTTCAGTTGTAACGACGTTTGCGCCCGCGTTTATTAAAGCAACGGTTTCTTCGGGCGTTGAAATATCGCCACCGCCGTCAATAAAACACCTGCCGTCTACAACGTCAACCAAGTTTTTAAGCGTTTGTAAACTAATTTTACCTTTAAAATGCTTTGAAGATAAAATTATAGAGTGAATTTTAGCGTTTTCAACCAACTCTTTTGAAATTTTTTCAATTTCTTCTAAATTTAAACTGTCGGTATCGATAAGCGCGTAAACTTTTCTTGTGCCAGCAATTTTAACGAGTTTTTTAAACTCTTTAGCAACAATTTTATAATCGCCGTTTTTTACTGCCGAAACCGAAACGCAAACTATAACCGCGTTTGCACCAAGCGAAAGCGCTTTTTTAACGGCGTAAACCTTGCTTTTAAAAACGTCTTCACCGAAAGGATATGAAATTAGCGCGCGTAGTTCAAGCGGGGTTAATGCAATAAGGCTTTTTACAAACGCCACCATATTAGGCATAACGGTTACGCTTTTAAAACCGTAGCGAAGTGCAAGGCTAAGTTTAGAGTTTAACTCCCTTTTATTTAAACAGTTGTTAGATAGCAAATAGTCCATTTTTAAAAAGAGTTTTTTTGCTTTATACGCCCCGAACTCTCTTTTTATTTCGCTTTCCGTTTGACCAAAAATTAAAGACATTTCAACAAGTTCTTGCGGTGACGGATTAGGCGTAAAATACTCTTTTATTATGCCTATAGTTTGGCTTTTATCAAGTTCTTCTTCTAAAATAACTTGAGTAGGCTCTACGCTACTTTCTTTAACGCTATTTAATTCTTCACTTTCTTGTTTTAACTCTTCGTTTTCAATTTCTTTTAAAACTTCCATTTTTTACCCACCTTTTTTTATTAGTATTATTGCAATTTTTTTGCCTTTTAATACAAGTTAGAAACGTTTTTACGCTCTTTTTTATAAAATTTAGCGCAAATATTTTAAATTTCTACATTTTTATTTTGTTAAAATTTAGGTATGAAAGGTTTATTGTTTGTTTTTATTATTTATTTAGTTGTGTTATTAACTTGCTTTTTAGTTAAATTACTTTTTAATATGCTTAAAAAAAATAAAAAGAGTGGCAAAATAACCACTCAAAAAATTTATTACGTTGAAAACGTTGCGCCAAAAAAGCGCAAGGTAAAAATTGCGAGCCCAAAAATTCAAATTAAGGGCACGATTATTCAAAAAGACGAACTTGAAAATTAGTCTGGATTTTCAATTTTTTCACCTTCGCCCCAAAGTTTTTCTAAGTGATAGAAAAGCCTTGTTTCGTCGTTGAAAATGTGAAGTATAACGTCGCCAAAGTCAACTATTGCCCACCTACCGTCGCTAACGCCTTCTTTTCTTAAAATTTTTGCGCCTTTCTTTTCGGCTTCGGCTTCGCAAAATTCGCAAAGCGATTTTACTTGCGTACTTGAACGCGCGCTTGCTATAACGAAATAATCGGTTACGGACGTTTTTTCCATAACGTCAATTTTAACTATGTCACTTGCCTTTCTTTGCTTTAACGCATTTAAAAGTACGTTTACAAGTTCTAATGAATTCATTTTAAATCTCCTTTATAATAATTTGCAACGTCGTAAGCCAAATGATAAATAGGCTCACCGCTTTCTTTTAAAAAATTTAACACTTCTTGCGTGCAATATGCAAAACCGCTATTAAAATCTTGGCTAATTTTTTCTCTTAAAATTTCAACGCCCAAATATTTGCGGTTAGGCTCTATAAGGTCGGCAACGTATATGATTTTAGCAAGTAAACTCATATTCTCTTTGCCCGTTGAGTGATAGCGAATAGCGTCTAAAATCTCTTCGTCGTTAATATTTAGCACCGTTTTAGCAACGTAAGCGCCTAAAAACTGATGCTCTATTGCCTTTGGAACGCCTTCTTTAAGAGTAAAACCATTAAAACTACTTGCGTCTAAATATTTAGCGCAGTCGTGAAGTAGTGCGGTTATTTCCGCCTTTTCTTCGCTAACGCCAAGTTTTTTTGCAAGGCTTATAGCCGTTGTTATTACGCCCGCAGTATGAATTTTGCGCTTTTCTGGTAAAGAAGACGCTATATAGTTATATAAATAATTTCCGCTATACAAATTGTTTTTTAAAATATAGTTTTTAACGCCTTCTAAAACAAAATCGCTTATATCTAATTTAAGCGCGCTATACACTCTTATTTTTGTGCTTGAAACGTTACCGCCAACGTAGTTTAGTTTTTTAACTTTTACGTTAAGCGCACTTTCAACGGCTTTTATTGCGCTTTCATCAAGCAACTGTTCGCCACTACGGCTAACTAAAACTAAACTTGCGTTTTTAACTATAATTTCCGGGTTTTTCCAAGTTAAAAAAGAAGATAACATATCCGTGCCAACTAAAAAAAACAGTTCGGCATCTTGGTGCAAATTTTTAAAATGGGTTACCGTTAAATAAGAGTAACTAACGCCAAGCGATTCAATTTCAAATGGGCTAACGATAATTTTAGGCTCGTTTTCAAAACATTTTAAAAGCATATTAAACCTATCTTTATCGCTTTCAACCGCGCCCTTTTTATGCGGGGCTTTAAAGGTTGGAATAACGTATAAAAGGTCTAAACCAAGTTCTTTTATAACGCTTTTAGCCATATTAAAATGTTCTTTATGCACGGGGTCGAAAGAACCGCCGAATATGCCTACCCTTTTCATACTTATATTTTAGCACAACAGTTAAAAATTTACAAGTTTATACACAAAAATTATAGTCAATACTTTAAATATGAAAAAAATAAAGTTTTATTTAATATTTGATTCGTTTTTTATATTTACCGCATTGTTTTTTACCCTTTACGCCGTTTTAAAATACAACGGTTTAAGGTTTTTAATAGCGCTTTTTCTTTCAAGTTTATTTAGTGCTATTTTAACGCTAATTTTTACAATTTTAATTATTTTAAAAAGCGATAAAAAACTTAGTGATTTTGAAGAAAAGGAATATAAAAAAGCGCTTGCAAATTACCTTTCGTTTTTAGATGAAAACGAAGTTTTAGCCTTGTTTTTAACTTATTATTCTCATATTTTTAAAGACGCTAAAATTGAAAACGGCAAAATAGTTTTAACTAAAAATAAAACTTGTGTTTTTCCTATTTTTACAATGGAAAAATTAACTACGAAAGAAGTTATAAACGCCTATAAAAACACTAAAAAAGGCTACAAAACAAAAATTTTATATAACAACGCAACAAGCGAAGTTTTGCTACTTTCGCAATCTTTAAAAATTAGAATAGAACTTTTTGATATAAACAGCGTTTACTTTTGCTTAAAAAATAACGAACTTTTACCTTCTCTTGAAATTCCTAAAAAGCCTAAAATTAAACTTATTCCTATTTTTAAAAATTTATTTAAAAAACAAAAAGCAGGAAAATTCCTGCTTTTTGGCGTATTAACTTTACTATTTTCAACCGTAACGTTTTTTCCGCTATATTACGTTTTGTTTGGTTTACTTTTAATAATAATTGCAATAGTTTTAAAATTTTTTGCACCTTTTGAAAGCACGAAAAACATAGAACTTTAAAGTTCTATATGCTTAACCCCGTCTTTATTACTGCGCTTATATAAAACCACTTTATGCCCTATAACGCACACTACTTCCGCGCCTATTTTATTAGCAAGTTCAGTTGAAATTTCGCTTGCAGTTTCTTCGCTATTATTTAAAACGGTAATTTTAATAAGTTCGCGCTTTTCAATTGCTTGTTTAAAACTTTCAATTTGATTGTCGCTTATACCGCCTTTGCCTACTTGACCTATAGCGTCGATAGTTTGCGCCATACTTCTAAGTTTTGTTCTAAATTTTTTATCCATATTTACTCCTTAATCTACAAAATCAAACTCAATATCGCCAATAACTACGGTGTCGCCGTCTTTTATGCCAAGTTGCCTTAACTTTTTAATTACGCCTACGTTACGAAGCGTTTTTTGCATATACGCCATACTTTCCATATCGTTGAGTACTACGTTTCTTGAAAGCATTGTAACAAGGTCGCCTATAACAACGTAAGCCCCGTCTTCATCGCGCTCAATTTCAAAGTTGGTGCTTTCTTTAATATCGTAAACAAAACCACTATCTTGCTTTGGCTCTATTTTAGGAAGGTCTTGTAAATTTTCAAACAATTCTTTAATAAGTTCTTCCGTACCCGTGCCGTCAATAGCCGAAACTTCAAAAATCTTGTACTTTTTAACGCGTTTTTTGAACTCTTTAATATTTTCTTCGCTACCAAAAATATCGCACTTATTTAAAACTATAACTTGCTTTAACGCACCGAGTTTTTTGCTATATTCTTTAATTTCCTTATTTATTTGCTTATAATCTTCAACGGGATTTCTGCCTTCCATACCGCTAATATCAACGACGTGGCAAAGCATACGCGTTCTTTCTATATGCCTTAAAAAGTCGTGCCCTAAGCCCGCCCCTTGCGACGCGCCCTCAATTAAACCTGGAATATCGGCGGCAACGAAAGTATTGTCGTAATAATTAACTACGCCAAGGTTTGGCGAAAGCGTTGTAAAGTGGTAATTTGCAATTTTTGGCTTAGCCTTAGAAATTTTTGAAAGCAAAGTAGACTTTCCTACGTTAGGAAAACCTATTAAGCCTACGTCTGCAATAATTTTAAGTTCTAAGTTTACCCTTTTAATTAAAGTTTTTTCGCCTTTTTGAGCAAAGTGCGGACAATGCCTTCTTGAAGTGCAAAATTTAGCGTTACCTTTACCGCCTTTACCGCCCGTCATTATAAGGCGTTTTTCACCGTCGCTAAAAATATCGCAAATAAATTCGCCCGTTTCCGCATCGCTAATAACCGTGCCAAGCGGAACGCTAATAAATAAGTCCTTACCGTTTTTGCCGTGGCTATTTTGCTTGTCGCCTTTATCTCCGTTTTCGGCAACGAATTTATGCTTGTACATAAAGTCTGCAAGGCTGGTTTTGTGCCTATCGCCAACAAAATATACGTTACCGCCGTTACCACCGTCGCCCCCGTCTGGACCGCCGTTAGAAACGCCCTTGTAACGAATAAAGGAAACTGCACCGTCGCCCCCGTCGCCTGATTTTATAAGTATACTCTCTTTATCGGTAAAATTTTCATTTATCATTTTTATTTATCCTACTTTTTTTATAGTATTTACAATGGCTGTTTAGCGCGCAATTTTGACAATTAGGCTTTTGCGCTTTGCATACCCTACGCCCGTGATAAATTAGGTAGTGGTGCGCTTTTGACCAAACGTCTTTATCAAGAATTTGCATTAACTGCATTTCTACCTTGTAAGGCGTTTTGCCGTTTGCTAAGCCTATGCGGTTACTAACTCTAAAAACGTGCGTGTCTACCGCGATAGCGTCTTTATTAAAAGCAACGCTAAGCATTACGTCTGCCGTTTTTCTACCAACGCCGTCAAGCGAAATTAAATCTTCAAAACTATTAGGAACTTGTCCGTTATAATTTTTAATAATAGAATTAGTTGCGCTTAAAATGTTTTTTGCTTTCGAGTTGTTTAAACCGCAAGGAAAAATAATTTTTGCAAGTTCACTTTGCGATAAAGTTGCCATTTTTAAAGGCGTGTTATATTCTTTAAACAAAACGCTCGTTACCTTATTGACGCGCTCGTCGGTACATTGCGCGGAAAGCATTACGGCAACTAAAAGTTCGTATTCACTTGAAAAGCTAAGCGCGGGTTTTGCGCCCTCGTATAGCGAACTTAAAATTTTTATAACTATATCCGCTTGTTTTTTTGTCATAATTAACACCTTTTATGCCACTTGTTAGGTGGCATAAGTTTTGGTGCTTTTATTTTACGCCACTTTTTTTATTGTAGCATAAAACTTTAAACAAATCAAACGTTTAAAAACTAAAATCTAACCGTTGTAGTTCTATTTCCGTTTTTTGTAATAACAAAAAAACCGTAAAACGCATTAAGCCTATATTTATTTATTATAAACTGTGCTTCTTTCATTTTTGAAATCGGTATTTTTGCAGACGTTCCGCAACCTAACTTTGCTTCTTTAGGCGTAGAAACTAAAGTTGCGCTAACGCCTATTTGTTGCATATAATCAATAAACTCTATAACTTGCGTGCGCGAGCGAAAAACGGCGATGCAAACTCTCATATAATTTTCTCCTTTGTTATCATAAAAAAAATAACGTTTTAATAAAATGTTATAGCGTAAAAATAATAATTACGCCATATTATATATATTTAAAGTTTGGTAAAAAGGTGAAATTTATGATATATTTTGACAATGCCGCAACGGGCGGTTACAAGCCGAGCACAGTTATAAACAACGTTGTTTACACTATTAAAAACTTGAACGCTAATGCGGGAAGAAGCGGACATAAACTTTCAAAAGCGGGCGCGGAAATTATTTATCAAACGCGAAAGGCTCTTTCTTTGCTATTTAATAACGAAAGCGTAGAAAGAGTTATTTTTACAAAAAACTGTTCCGAAGCACTAAACACGGCTATTTACGGCTTAGTTAAAGAAGGCGACCACGTTATAACCACAGTTTTTGAGCATAATAGCGTGTTACGCCCTCTTTTTACGCTACAAAATAAAGGCGTTATAACGCTTACGGTTGTAAAGCCAACTAACGGATGGTTTATTACCAAGCAAGATATTGAAAACGCATTTACCGATAGCACTAAATTAGTTGTAGTAAACCACGCAAGCAACGTTACCGGAACATTTAACGATGTAAAAGGAATAGGCGAGTTTTTAAAGGAAAAAAACGCCGTTTTTTTAGTTGACGGAGCGCAAAGCGCAGGGCACGTTAAAATTGATATGAAAGCGCTTAATATTGACGCTTTAACTATTGCAGGGCATAAAGGTTTATACGCCGTTCAAGGTAGTGGCGCGCTAATTTTTAACGAAAAAACCGACGTTTTAGATAGTTTTCAGGGCGGAACGGGAACAGAAACTTTTAATTTTCTTCAGCCCGAATTTTACCCAGAGCGTTTAGAATACGGCACTTTAAATTTGCCTGCAATTTGCTCGCTTTTTCACGGGGTTAAATACGTTGAAAACGGCTTTGATATAATTTCTAAAACATTGCTTGACTACTCTAATTTTTTAATTGAAGAACTTAAAAAAATTGACGGCGTTACCGTTTTTAGCAAAAAAAACGAGTGCGGAATAGTAGCCTTTTTAATAAAAGAAATTCCGTCAACCGAAGTTGCGGAAATTCTATCGAGTGAATATGAAATTTGCGTGCGCGGTGGCTATCATTGCGCTCCGCTTATGCACGAGTTTTTAAACACGCAAGATGGCGGACTTGTAAGGGTTTCACTTTCTCCGCACAATCAAAAACGCGAGTTTTTTTCGCTAATAAACGCCGTTAAAGAAATAATAAAATAGTTATTTTTGCTTTATTGTTTTTACAATTTTTTCAAGTTGCTTTCGTTGCGCGCCGTTAAGCATAGGATAAAGCATATTTGCAAAATTATCTATATCACTATCTTTTAGCGTGCCGTTTCGCCTGCCCTTTTCGGCTTCTTTTAAAATTGCACTAACGATATCTTGCTCGCTTGCACCTTCATACTTTTTAGCAAAGCCTTTTAAAACGTTAAAAGCATCGCCCTTGTTTAAGTTGTTTTCATTTTCAAAATTGTTAAAGTTACGCATTTTTATCTCCTTATGATACAATAAATTGTATGCCGACATAAAATATAATGTTAAATAAAGGTGATTTATGAATATTTTACCAATAATAATTTTATTATTTATGCTACTTAAAGATAAATTTAACGTTTCTTCATTATTAAACGGCATCGACGTTGACGGCTTAGCACCCGTTTTTGAACTTTTAAACGTAGACCCGTCTATTATAAACGCGCTTAATAGCGACGAACTAAAAAACGCGTTAAACGGAAATTTAGACCTTAAAACGATACTGCCCGTTATTATGCCGTTAATAACTTCTTTTACAAAAAACGGTAGTAAGCCTTTTGAAAATCAAAATTCTTATAATAACTATGAAAATTTTTCGCTAATAAAAGATATTGCAGGGCAAAACGTAACAACCGCTTTTGAAAATTATTTTGAATAACTAAAAAAAGTGGCTTAGCCACTTTTTTTAGTCTATACTGTAACCCCTTTCTTTAATTAAATTTGCTATAGAATTAGCATATTTTTTAGCCAAAACTAAACTTTCGCACTCAACCATAATTCTAATTACGGGCTCAGTTCCGCTTTCTCTTATTAAAATTCTACCACCGCTTGAAAACTCTTTTTTAACGTCGTTTACGGCATTTTGAATAGTTTTATCGCTCGTAACGGCACTTTTGCTTATAACTTTTACGTTTTTTACGAACTGTGGGTATAAAACTACGTTTTTCGCAAGTTCACTTAAACTTGCCTTTTGTTCGCAAACTTCTTCCGTAAGCATAATTGCGGTTAAAATACCGTCGCCCGTGGTAGCGTATTTTTTAATTATAATATGCCCCGACTGCTCTCCCCCAAGCGAATATTCACTTTCCTTTATTTTTTCGTAAACGTAGCGGTCGCCAACCTTTGTTTGCACGCAAGAAATTTGCTTTTCTTTTAAACAATTTTCTAAACCGCTATTAGACATTATGGTTGTAACAACTGTGTTTTCGTTTAAATTGTTTTGACGTTTTAACCGCATTGCCAAAACGTATAAAATTTTATCGCCGTCTACAACGTTTCCCTTTTCGTCAACGGCTATGCACCTATCGGCGTCGCCGTCGAAAGCAAAGCCTAAATCTAACCGTTTTTCCTTAACTAATTCGCACAAATTTTTAACGTTTGTAGAACCGCAATCTTCGTTTACGTTTAAGCCGTTTGGCTCTTCGCCTATTACGTAAGTTTTTGCACCAAGCGCATCAAAAACCGACTTTGCAAGTTTAAAACTTGCTCCGTTAGCACAGTCTAAACCTATTCGCAAATTCTTATAAGAATTTGTTGCCAAAGAAATAAGGTAGCCTAAATATCTATTCCTACCCGAAACGTAATCTACAACAAAACCTATTTTTTCCTTTTTAGCAAGGGGTAAATCGCTATCTAATACGCCTAAAACGGAAAGGTTGCCGTCTAAATACTGTTCTATGTAAAAAGTGGTTAAATCGTCAAGTTTTTCGCCGTTGCGGTTTAAAATTTTAATGCCGTTATCGTAATAAGGGTTGTGTGAAGCGGTTATCATAATGCCCGCGTCAAACCCGTCTTGCTTGGTTATAAAAGAAACGCTTGGCGTTGTGGTAACGTGAAGTAAGTAAGCGTCAGCACCAGATGCCGTAATGCCTGCTACGAGCGAATATTCAAGCATATAACTTGAACGGCGCGTATCTTTACCAACAACAATTTTCGCCCTGTAATTATTTGGGTTTTCGCCGTTTAATTTAGACGTAAAATACCAGCCTAAAAACCTGCCTACTTTATACGCGTTTAAAGAAGTTAAATTTACGTTTACTTCACCCCTAAACCCGTCAGTTCCAAAATATTTAGTTTTATAGTTTTTAATTAAATTTTTCATAATAATTTACCTATATATTTATATAGTTTTTTAAACGAAAAAATATGATAAATTATTAAAAACTGATAAATTTTTTTTAATAAATATAAGTTGTAATTTACGTAAAATTATGCTAAAATAATTAAAAATGCGGGTATGGCGAAACTGGCAAACGCGCGTGATTCAGGTTCACGTGGGAAACCTTACAGGTTCAAATCCTGCTACCCGCACCAAAAAAAGACTGCAATTTTGTATCAAAATTGCAGTCTTTTTTAACTAAATCCGCCTTCGTCGGAATAAATTCACTTCGTGGATGAAATCGCTAAGCGATGAAATCTGCCTTACGGCAGGTTAAATTAGGCGGATTTGATTTCATCTGAAGCCGAAGGCTGAAGATTTCATCCAAACTCGTTTGGATTTCATTAAAGTTGCGCACCTTGCTGGGGTGGTTTTCATCCTTTCAAGCCTTTTTTGTTTTTAGCCGTAAAATATAAATTGTTCACTTTATACCCATTTCGTTCAATTTATGGGGTATCGTTCAATTTTTGATTTTTTATTAAAATTGCTTTTTTCTACTTAAACCCTATTGAAATATTTTCTAAAAAGGCGTATAATTAAAATCCTAAATATAGTTATGAAATAAAATTAGCCTGCAAATTTGCTTTTATTGTATACGAGTCAACGAAATAACTGTTTTGGCAATATCTTTTTGTGGTGTTTTTTGTTCTCTATTTCTACTATCGCGGAGGATTTGATGAATTTTGAGTATATTTTAGCGCTATTTGTGCTTTGCCTTTTGTATACGGCGTGCATTTTTTTTATGAAGCGCATGCACACTACCAAACTATTTAACTTAATATTTATAGCATTCATATATATTACATATGTTTGTTCGTGCGTTTACATTTACAAAACCGATACAGATCCTGCGCGTTGGAATTTTTTGAATACACTTCCGGTTGCGAACATAAGTCCGTTCATGTTCTCTATTATGCCCATACTGTTGATTTTGCCAAAGAAAGTCAAAGAACACGTATATTTACTTATCTCGATGTTGGTTGTCGGAATGTTTTTTTCAACAGTATTTAATTGTATAGGGAATGCCATTAGATGTTATAAATTTCATTTTCACTTTATGCTTGATTATTTATCTCATTTTGCATTATCGGCATTTGGCATATACTTGGTTAGAACCAAACAAGTAAAGATTACTGCTAAAAACGGCATTATCAGTGGTTCTATAATACTTGGCGTAACAACCGTAATGTTGGTTTTGAATATTTTTTTTGATACTGCCTTTTTCGGATTATCTTTAAATGGAAAGCATAATATTTATAACATGGTATTGGTAAATAACTCATATTTATCAGCACTAATTTATTTTTCTGGATTAATATTGGTTTTGTATTTGGGATTCGTATTATGCAATGTGATAAATAAGGATCGTTTTAGAATAAAAACTTAGTATTTAAAAGCGCCCATTCGCCGATAAATCAAAAATGTTTTTTCAAAAAACAAAGAAAACAGACATAGTTATTCTGCAGATAGAGTGAATAATAAAACAAATTTTAACTTATCAAATTAGGTGCAAACCTTTCACCGAAATGCACCCATAACTTAAAATTTGCACCCATTGTAAAATGGTATCAAAATTTTAGATTACTCACAAAAAAAAGCACTTCGTAACGAAGTGCTTTTTAATATTTTAATATTAAAGACCTATAAATACCGCAAGCATTAAGAACGCTACCGATAAAACTAAAAGTATTGCTTGGAATAAAATAGTCTTTTTAAACCACTCTGCAAAACTTACGTCCGCCAAGCCTAAGCCAACTAAGAGCGTTCCGCAAGTTGGATATAAAACGTTAGTGTAACCGTCTGCAAACAAGTAGGTTAAAATAATAACGGTTTTGCTAATTCCTTCAATAGGTGCGAGCGTAAGCATAGGTATAATTAACACCGCTTTTGCCGAAGCCGAAGGAATAAAGAATTCTATAATTAACACGAAAGCGTATAAAATAATAACTGCAACGTAAGGCGAAATGTTAGTTACGGAATTGTAGAAATAATAGAAGATAGTATGTAAAATATTGCCTTGCTCTGCAATATAAGTAATGCCAAACGCTATCATTATTATAACGATAGACGGCAACACGTCTTTAACGCCTTTAACAAAATTTATGCCAAGGCTTTTATACGAGCCAAGTAAAATTCGACCTATAACCACCGTTCCAACAATAAAAGCAACCGCCATAAACACCATTGCAAGCGACCTAAGCGACGGAATTGACGTTGTTATAATAACCGATAAAAGCGCTATTGAGAATAAAACTATAATCATAATAGCCTTTTTAACGTCACTTTTACGTTCTTCATCGCTTACCATAACGAAGCCTTCAACGTCAAAACGTTCAAGGGCTTGTTTTTCATCACGCTTGGCTAAGAAAGTTAAAAATAGCGAAGTTACAACGTACATAACCGCAAAAATTATGCATCTATACCACATACCGTCAGTAATAGAAACGCCTGCGGCTATTGACGCCGTGCCTATCGTAAGCGGATTAGTAATTGCAGTTGTAAAGCCTACGCCAGACGCTATTAAAACGAAAGATATAGCCGTAAAGCGCGACCAGTTAAGCGCGGTACAAAGCATTGCAAAAACGGGATATAAAATAAGTAGTTGTTCTTGAAGCCCGAAAACTGCCGACAATATCATAATAACCAAAGTTATAACCCAAATAGCAATGAAGCGCTTTGATTGAAGTTTAACCATTATAACTCTAACGAGAGAAACTAAGCCACCGCTTTCTTCTAAAACTTTAAAAGTACCGCCTAAAACTAATAAAAGCGCAATAATCATTATCATATTAGAGTTGCTACTACCGAACAATAACGCTTCAAACGGCGAAGTTAACCAGCGATAAAACGGCAAGCGCGAAGCGTTTTCCGCATCTGTAAGCACGCGGTAAGAGTCTATTACTATTTGCTTATTTAAAGACGCGTCCGCCGTGTATTTAAAAAACGGCAACTCGCCTTTTAGCGCGTCGGTAGTGTATATAGTGTACCTACCCGCAGGTATTGCGTAGGTAAGAATACCAACCGCAACTAAAACCGCAAATAAAATTATAACTACGGTTATAAAACTTTTTAGGCCGAACTTAACTTTTACGTTCATTTCCGTTGATTTAGCCATAAAATATCTCCTTTTGTACAAAGGTTAAAATTGCTTTAAGCAATAATTTTATTTATAAATTATATCACATATACACGCTTATTGCAACTTAACCGCAAAAAAAACTAAATTTGTGCTACTATGCAAGTTAAAAACTAAAAGCGTTGCTTTAAGCAACGCTTTTTTTACTTTATTATTTGAGTTTCGGTTATTATTATATCAAGCGGAACGTCAAAAGCGGAGTTTTCTATTCTTTCAACTACTTGATAGTTATAACAAACGCCTATTTTTAAAATTGTTTTATCATTTAAAAATTTATCGTAATAACCTTTGCCAAAACCTATTCTATTTTTACGCTTATCGCACGCTACAAGCGGAATTATGGCAACTTCTATATTTTGTGCCAAAGCGTAATTTTTAGGCGTTTTAACGCCGAATTTATCTTCAAAATAATCACTACAAGTTGGAATTACCGCAAGCATAGTTTCGCCGTTTACAAGCGGGCAAGAAACTGTTTTACCACTCTTTTTTAACGCGCTAATTATACCGCTTGTTTCAACTTCGTTTTTAAAACTATTGTATATAAAAAAGTTTTGTTTATTTTGAATTTCTTTTAAACTTAAAACCTTTTCTTCAATAATTTTACTTAAAGTTTTAACTTGCTCTTTTGTCATTTCCCCGCGCTTTTTTAACATTTTTGCGCGAATTTCTTTTTTTGTAAGCATTTTAATTTTTACACTCAAAACCTAAGTCTTTAAGCCAGTTAAGCGCTAAAGAAGGCCATAATTTATAGTCGGTTGAAAATCTTGATAAAGCGCTTAAATCTTGGTTTTTATAAACGGCTTTTGTTCCTATTGAACCACCGTGAGGACCTTTTTCAAAAATATGAAGCGCAAACGGAACGCCGTTTTTTTGATAAGCGCTTGCTAAAAGCAAAGCGTTAGAAACGGGAACGCAACTATCTTCACAAGTGCCTGCAATAAAGGCTGGCGGAGAATTTTTAGTAACGCAATTTTCAATGGAAAGTTGCTTTTTTAATTCTTCGTTATCACCGCAAAGCATTTCAAACGAAGAAACGTGCGAGCCTTTTTCTTCATAAGCCGTTACAACGGGATATAAGTAAAGCGAAGCGTTAGGTTTAACAAGCGCCTTATCTTGACCTAAAAAGTCAAGTAAAGGGCTATCAAAAAGGTTAGAAAGGCAACCGTTTAAATGCCCGCCTGCCGAAAACCCTATGGTTGCTAAGCAGTTTTCGTTTACACTTAAAGTTAAAGCGTTTTTTCTAATATAACACGTTGCCATACTCGCTTCTATAAAAGCCGTAGGAAATTTAAAAGGCGCGCAAGAATAGTCTAAAACGAAAGCGTTGTAGTTTTCCGCTATAAATTTAAGAGCCACGGGCTCGGTTTCACGCTTGCTTACGTTAGTGTACGCTCCGCCCGCTATAACTAAAATTGACGGAAAAAGCCTACTATCACCTATGCTATCGCAAGTTTCTTTTAAATAGCAAGTAAGATAGCCTTTTGCGCCTTCTTGACGCTCAATATTAAATTCTTTATAAAGGTCAACTGTAAAAACTTTCATAATTACCCTTTTATTTTAGCCTTTAACATATTTATATTTTTATTTTCTAAAACGAATTTTTGCTCGTACTCGGTGGCAACGTTATCGCTTGGTAAATTGCTATAAAGGTCACGCGTGTATTCTAAAATTTCAAAACCGTTTTCTTTAAGTGAATTTAAGGAATATTCAAAAAACCCGTCGTTATCGGTTTTAAGCGCAATAATTGCGTCCTTTTTTAAAATTTGCTTATAAATTTCTAAAAAATATTTATAAGTTAGCCTATGGTTTTCATATTGCTTTTTAGGATACGGGCAAGAAAAGTTTAAATATAGACCGGAAATTGAATTTTTTGGCAAAGTGTATTGAAGTAGTTCCGCGCCCATATTAAAAAACTTAACGTTTTTTAAGCCTAATTTTTTAAGTTCTTCCGCACCCGAAATTAAAACGTTACTTATAATTTCAACGCCTACGTAATTTTTTTGCGGATTTCGTTTAGCGTTTTCTAAAATAAAACCGCCTTTACCCGAGCCTATTTCAAGGTAAACTTCGTTATCGTTATTAAAAAGATTAGTTAAATTAACAATTTTGTACCTTTCGCTTTCGGGCTTTCTATAAATACTTGTAGATTTTGTTACAACTATTTCGTTTTGGCAACCTTCAAGCCTTGTTTCAAGGTTGCTTTTTTTGCGCATTCTCATAAGCCTTGATTATCTCCGTAACCAAATTCTTCAAGCATATTTTGCTTGTCGCGCCAGCCTTCCTTAACTTTAACGTACGTTGTTAAAAAGACTTTTGCACCTAAAAACTTTTCCATAGACCCACGCGCATAACTACTAATTTTTTTAATAGCCTCGCCTTGCTTGCCTATTAGTATTGCCTTATGGTTTTGCTTTTCACAAATAATATCTAAATTTATATTGTAAACGCCGTTAGGTTGTTTAAAAAACTCGTTTACTACTATTGCAATACCGTGCGGAATTTCTTTATCAAATTCAAGCAAAATCTTTTCGCGCATTATTTCGCTAATCATAAATTTTTCAGATTTATTTGAAACGATATCTTCTTTAAAAATTTTATCTTGCGTTGGAAGATAACTTACTATTAAATTTAATAATTCTTTAACGTTTCTACCCTTTCGTGAAGATATAGGCATAACGTCGCAAATAGCGTCAACTTCCGCCACCTTTACAAGCGCTTCGGGGATATTGTCTTTTGGCATAATATCAATTTTTGAAAGAAGTGCTATTGTTTTTACACCGCTTTTAGTAACGTTTTTAAGAAGATTTATATCTTCTTCTTTAACCCCGTCGTGCCCGTCTAAAACGAATAAAACAAGGTCAACGTCTTCAACGCTTTTTTTAGCGTCGCGTTGCATTTTTCTGCCAAGCGCGGTATTAGATTTATAAAACCCCGGCGTATCAACGAATACTACTTGATAATCTTTTTCCGTTAAAACGCCAAGAATTTTTTCACGCGTGGTTTGTGGCTTTGGCGAAACTATTGCTACCTTTTCGCCAACTAATACGTTTATAAGCGTCGATTTACCCGCGTTTGCTCTACCAACAACGGCAACTATTCCGCTTTTCATCTAAAAACCTCAATCTTTTTTAAAATTTTATCTTCAAGTTTACGCATTTCGGCTTTATCACTTTCTGTTAAATGGTCGTAGCCAAACAAGTGAAGTAAGCCGTGTAAGGTTAAATAAGTAACTTCCCTTTCTGTAGTGTGCCCGTACTCTTTTGCTTGCTCTTTCGCCCTTGCTAAGCAAATAACTATTGAGCCTAAAAACAAGCCGTTTTCCGTTACGTCAAGCGGAAAATTTTTATGCTTTAAAACCTTTCCCCTAACACCGTCAAGCGTAGGAAAAGAAAGCACGTCGGTAACCGAATTTACGCCCCTAAATTGAGCGTTTAACTCTTTTATTTTGTTTCGTGAAACAAAGGTAAGTTCGGCGTAAAGCGCGTCGGTTTGTTTTAAAACTTTATGCGTGCACTCCGTTAGCGAAAAAAGGTTTATATATTTGCTTTTTCCTATAATTTTAAGCGTTTTTTCCATTTTTACCGCCCGTTTTAAGTTTAGGATATTTAACTCTTTCGTGGTATACTCCCGCCAAAGTGTTAGTTATAGTGTTTCTTATAACGTCAAGTTCTTTAAAGGTTATGTCGCAATCGGTAAATTGGTCCATATCCATTCTTTCTTCAATAATTTCTTTAACCGCCTTGTCAACGTTTTCGTGAGTGCGGTTGCCTACCGTTCTAACCTTTGCTTCGCAAGCGTCGCAAATCATAATAATTGCGTTAATTTTAGTTTGCGGTTTAGGCCCGTAATAGCAAAATTGGTCAATGCTAAGGTCGCCGTCGGTAAACTTTGACGCCTTCATATAAAAGTAGCGTATAGGCATTGTTCCGTGGTGTTGGCTTGCGCTATCTGCTAAAACTTCTGGCAAGCGCCATTTTTTAATTAAATCGTAACCGTCTTTTGCGTGAGCGCGTATAATATCGGTTGAAAGTTCGGGTAAAAGTTCGTCGTGCGGGTTGCGTCCGCTTTGGTTTTCAGTAAAATAAGTAGGCTTTTTAATTTTGCCAACGTCGTGATAATATGCGCACGCTCTTGCAAGAAGTGGATTTTCGCCTATCGCGTTACTGCAAGCCTCGGCAAGCATTGCAACGATAATAGTGTGGTTAAACGTGCCCGGTGCAAGTTCTATTAAGCATTTAACGAGTTTTGACTTATGGTCAGTAAGTTCGGCAAGCCTAAAATTAGTTAATACGCCGAACACGAGTTCAAAAAGCGGAAGTAAAAGCATCATAATGCCGTCCGCCAAAACACCGCTACCAAGCGCCCAAAGTGCAGTTAATAAAAGTTTGTTTACGTCAGTTGTAAATTCAAGGCAAACTGCGCTAACTATAACGGGAAGTGAAATTAAAAATGCACTTGCAACAACCTTTGCTCTTGACCCGTTACCATCAACAATAAATACTGCTAAAATGCCCGAAATAAAGTTGATAATAAGCGAAATGTAAATTTCTCTATTATACTCGGTATGAGTTAAAACGAACATATCGCAAAGTAGCATTAAAATACAAAAAACGCAGTTTAAAAATACCGCCGTGCGCTTGTCAATTAAAATAAGTGATAAAAGTGCGCACAATGCAAAAGGTCTTAAGTAAGTGTTTACTTGTCCAAGCATAAAGCACGCTATAAGCGACACGTTAACGATTGTTGAAATCATTATAATATTTGAACTCTTTTTTAAAAATTCACGCTTTTCCGAATAAAAATAAGCGTACACTAAAACGGATAGTAAAACTACCGCCAAAACTATATACGCGCTTTCAATAACGTTACCATTATCGCTAAAAAACGCGGGTAAATTTATTATTCCGTTTAATTTGTAAGCAAGCGCGCCCAAATAAATTACGGCTAAAACCAAGGCTTGTCCTACAAATAATGCTACCGTTCTAAAATAATCGGCAGTTGACCATTGAAGTTTTTTACTTTTCATTTTAAATTTCCTTTTATATAAATCTTTGGTATTTTTTTAAATTATCCACCGTATAAAACGTGCCTAACGTAAACGGTTACAGTAACGGTGCCGTTTTCTACTGTTGCTTGACTTTTTACAACTTCGCCCTTAGCGTTAAATTCCGCAGTTTTTTTGGCTAAAAGAACGGAATTTTCGTCAACTTGTTTAAGTTTAAAAGTAAACGTTTGGCTTTCAATAACCAAAATGCGCGCAACTATAAACGTTGGATACTCGTTACCGCTATTATCCGTTATAACCGCTTTAACAATCGGCTCGCCCTTATAAACCGTATCCCCCACCGCTTTAAGTTGAGTTCCGCGCAACACTACTATGCTTTCAATTACGCCGTTAACGTTACTTACAATATCGCCACTTTCTTTATTTAGCGGTTCTAAATAACTTTCGTTAAGTTCAGCGTTTATAATTAGCCTATTGCCTTGCTTTTTAAGGCTAACGAAAGAAAGCATTTTGTTATTAGATAAAATTTTGCTTTCAACTTCTTTAAAATTAAGCGAAGAAAACTTTTTTAAAGGCTTTACGTTTAGGGTGGTTACTTCGGCTATCGTTTGGTTTGAAAAACACGCACCGCTACCCGTTACTTCTATGCTAAAAATAACGTCTTCTAAAAAAAAGCATATAGACGTAAAAAGTAAAACGCCTATAAAAAAACCGATATAACAAAGCGCCGTTTTAAACGGTGAGAGCAAACCTTTATAATATACTTTTGTTATATTATAACTCATATTATTACAAATGGCAAATAATTTATTTCTTTGTTTAAAATCAATGCAAATTTTTGCAGTAGTTTGGCTCGTTTTATTAAAAGAATATACCGAAACGCCCTTTCTATGCAAAAATTCAACTAAATAATCTATATTTTTACCGCTAACGCTATAAACGCATCTTAAAAGCCCGCTTTTCATACCTTTTACCTTTTTTCAATTTTTACAATTTCGCCTAAAACGGTGGCGTCTTTTTCCGAATAAGAACCGAGCGATAAGTTTTTACCGCTCACAACTATTTTACCTTCCTTAACGGCAATTACAACTTCTTTAGAATTTACGTCTAAAATTTTAAGCGCACCTTCTATATACGCGCCACAATTTGAAATTAAAGTTATTCTATGTGAAGACGTTGCAACGCCCGTGCCGTTTATAATTTTACAAATACTTTCATAAAATCCCATAACTAATACCCCTATATTATACTTTTTTATTATCGTATATATTCATTAAGCATATTCGTTTACTTGACTTAAATAAAAAAAATTGATATTATTTAACATATAATAAAAAATCTTTTACGGAGTTAAGAAAATGGAAGGGTTAATAATACCAAAAGGTTACAAAAGCAAAACCGATATAATTACAACTGAAAAGGCTATTAAGTTCGTAAAAGATAATTTTGAGCGCATTTTAGCCGAAAAGTTAAATTTAATTAGAGTTTCCGCTCCCCTTTTAGTTTTATCTAACACAGGGCTAAACGACGACCTTAATGGCGTTGAAAGAGCGGTTAGGTTTGATATTAAAGCCCTTGGCGGTAAAGATGCAGAAATCGTGCATTCCCTTGCAAAGTGGAAAAGAACGGCGCTTAAAAAATACGGCTTTAAAGCAGGTAGCGGTTTATATACCGATATGAACGCAATTAGGCGTGACGATAGCATTGATAATATCCACTCAATTTACGTTGACCAATGGGACTGGGAAAAGGTTATTACAAAAAGCGATAGAACTGTTGAATATTTAAAAGAAACGGTTAACGCAATAGTTTTAGCCGTTTACGAAGCAAACGAACTTGCTAAAAAGGAATTTGACGGTTTAACGCTAAACGTTAATAAAACTGTTAAATTTATAACATCGCAAGAACTTGAAGATTTATACCCTACGTTAACAGCAAAAGAGCGTGAACACGCTATTACTAAAGAATACGGCACGGTATTTTTAATGCAAATTGGCAAAACGCTTAAAAGTGGCAACCGTCACGACGGTAGAGCGCCAGATTACGACGACTGGTCTTTAAACGGCGACCTACTCTTTTATAACGAAGTTTTAGGCAATTCGCTTGAAATTTCAAGTATGGGCATTAGAGTTAATAAAGAATCGCTTATTAGCCAACTTGAAATTAGCGGTTTAACAAATAGGATTGAATACGACTATCATAAAGGCATTGTAAACGAAACATTACCGCTTACTATTGGCGGTGGCATAGGTCAATCGCGCTTATGTATGTTAATACTTCAAAAGGCGCACATTGGCGAAGTTCAAGTTTCGCTTTGGCCTAAAGGCTTAGAAGAAGAAGCCGAAAAATTAGGCGTAACAATTTTATAAAAATTAAAAGGATAGCAAATATTTGCTATCCTTTTTTGCTGTTATTATACGGTTTTTTAGCGTTTACCATAATTTTGAGTTCTTCTTGTTTTCTCAACTTTCTTAAACGCTTAACTTCGTTTCTATGCGCCCTTAAAAGCGCGATATCGTTTGAAAAATCAAGTTTAGGAAGTTCGCCTATCATTTCAAAAAACTCGGCGGTAGAAATAACTTTTATACGCTCTTTATTTTTGTTGCGCTCTTGAAGTTGACGGCTTATTTTTTCAGTTATATTTTCCTTATCACAAACTAAAACGTTAGAACTTTCAATAGAGCCTATGCGCCCGTTAAGGTCGTAAATTTTCTTTATAATTTGCCTAAATTTATCAACGTCGTCATACCTTAAACTGTCGCTAAAAGCAAAGGTTTTACTTGATAAACCGCCCCTATAATACCTTTTATGTTTATAGTTTGCCTTAACGAACTCTAAAATTAAATAGTTAATTTCCTTATGAGTAAAAATACCGTTTTGGCAAGGCGAAATTTCCGTGTTGTTGTTTACGCCGTGCGTAATATGGTATTTTTTTAAAAGTTCGGCAAGCGTTAAATTAGTATCGTTTAATATATGTTTTAACACAAGTAACGTTACCCTTGCATCTTCATCGGAGCGGTGCGCTTCATACTCAATGCCTAATTCTTCGGCAATAGTAGATAGAGCGGAAAGCGTTGGCTTTTTATAAACCGTTTTATAAATAAGTTGCACGTCTAAAAACTCATACTCTATTTTATCAAGCATAAAAATTTCGCAAGCGTTGTTTAAAAACTCCACGTCGTTCATAATAGAAAAACCTATTACGCAGTAACTGTTTTTAAAAAGTTCCTTAATTTCGCCATAAAAAGTAGGAAATTGCGGACTGCTTTTAATAAACGCCTTATCGTAATGAAGTTTAATTTTACTTTCAATACGCTTGGTTTTTGGGCGCATAACGATATCTTTTTGCTTTGTTATATTAAAATTGTAATCGGCTAGGCAATAGCCAAAAGTACACATACTGCCGTCATTATGACTGCCCGTTGTACTTTCAATGTCAAAAGATAATATTTGCATAACTCAATAAAAAGTCCGCCACCATTTAGTAGCGGACGCTTGTTTTTTATTCTTCGTCTTCAGTTTCTTCTGGGTAGTTAGTATCAAGTAATTCTTGAAGTACAGTAGTTTCTTCCGTTGAGTATTTACCTAAAAGAGTACCTTGTAATTTTAAAATATTTTCTCTATTTTCCACTTCGTACTCTTTTAAATAATCTTCGTAATCTTCCGTTCCTAACTTGCTAATATCAATAGTATAAACGTAATTTGCGTAGTAGTTAGCGGAATATGAACCGATAAAGTAGTTGCCTACTACGGTTGGTTTATACCAGTCTGTTGCGGTTTGCATTGCTACCGCGTTAATTTTGTTTGGTTTTGCAGTAGTTCCGTCTAACTTGCAAGCGTAATAGAAACCGTCTGACGCGGAAGTAAGATACATATCGTTTCCGTTTACAAATGAAATAGAATATCCTTCAACGTTTTCCGTTACGATAGTTCTGCCGTTAAGCATATCAGGGTCGTTTTGCTTAGAATAGTCAAACTTCATAAGAGCGGAAATAAAGCCTTCACCGCTTTCAATATAGTAAACTTCGTTTAATGATTTAAAGTAAGAAGTTTTTGCCATTGCTTGATTGATATATTCGTTTTGAGCGCCAAGTTTAATTTTTTGGTTAAACCCGTCAGCATTAGTTGCACCGTAGTAGTAAGAACCGGTATTGTCGGCATCTAATTTGTTGGTTTTATAAACTAAAACTTTGCCCGTATGTTTAATTAAAGTAAACGTTGCGCCGTTAGTACCGCATTCTTCTAAAAGTTTGCCTTCTAACTCTTGTGCTCTGTTATCAAAACTTAAATCGGCATAGCCTGCACCGCTAATTTCAAGCGTTGCTTCTTTTTTGCCAACTTCGTATCTAAACAATTCTTCAAAATCTTGTTCGGCATCGTCAAGAGCCTTTGTTACGCCTTTTTTAGTAAAGAAAATAACGTTTGAGTTATCTTCCGGCATAAGAACGCTTGCATAGTTTGAAGTAAACACCTTTTCGCGCGTTTTTGTATTGTAAATAGCAAGGTCGGTTTTAACTTGACCGTCAACGTCTTTTGAAACGGTAGTTGCTAAATAAACAACGCCGTCATTTTCAATAAACCTATATTCGTAGTTGTTGTTTTCAAGCCTTAAAATAGCACCGCCAACGTTTTTACCCTTTTCTAAATCAAAACAATAAAATTCGTTGTGAGTGTTTAAAAGTTTACCAGCCTTGTCTTTTTCAATAGACGGAGTAACGTAGTAAACCGAGTTGCCGTACATATAAAAACCGGTATTATAGTTTGCCGAAATTAAAAGTTTAGGAATAACCGTTTCAATAGTAGCGTCACTTTTACCGATATCGCTTTTTAAAACGCGAACAAGTGAAGCCTTTTCAACCTTGCCGAATTTGTTATTTGCCGAAACCGCGTCTTTACCGTTAATAAAGTAAACGTAATTACCCTTTTCAACTAAAAATGAACCGTTGGTTGCTTGATTTACTTCGCCATCTACGTTAGAAAGCGGTTTAGTTGTGTCGGCACAACCTGTAAATAAGCCAAGCGAAAGTATTACCGTAAGCATTAAAACAATAAGTTTTTTCATTTATATCACTCCAAGTAAAATTGTGAATAACTTAAATTTTGAGCGCATACATATAAACGTATACACTTTGATATTATACACTAATTTTATTTAATAATCAACGATTTTTTTTAAATTACCTAACATATTTTATATTTAAAGGGGAAAATTTTGGATAAATTCGGCATATTTGACATTTTAACTAAATTAACCGCCAACAATTTGGCAACCGACGGCGTTATAGACGCGGTAAAAACCGTTGCCAACAATTTAAAAACTACTCAAAATTTAAGCGAAAACGGTATAACGAAAAAAACCGTTCAAAAAAACGACCACTCTAAAAAGCCGAAATATTCTCATAGCGCAATTTTACAAGTTTTAAAAAAGCACGAAGAACTTTCTAAGCAAATAGACGAAAATAATAAAAAGCCCTAACGGGCTTTTTTTATTCTTTTAACAAGTCTTTAATTTTTTGAGCGTTTTCTTTACCCGCCTTATAACCGGCTTCGTAAGCAACGTCTAAATTTTGCGCTTTAAACTGGCTCATATCGCCCATATCGGGAGTAATTAAAAGGTCAGGTTTATGATAGTGGTGGTTTTTATGGGCAATAAAAGTGTCGGCAACTTCAATTACGCGCATCGCTTGTGAAAAAATATTGCGCGTTGGCTTAAAATCTTTTAGACCGCCTATAACGTCAACTGCAATAGTAACGTCGGCTTTAAAATGAGTTGCGCTCGCATACGGAATTCGCATTAAAACGCCACCGTCAATAAGTTCCATATCGTCAATTTCAACAGGCTTGAACACCATAGGTATTGCCGAACTTGCGCAAACCGCGTTTATTAAGCAACCTTTGTTAAGAGTTACCACTCTACCCTTAACTATATCAACCGCCACGCACTCGAAAGGAATATCTAAATCTTCAATATTTCCGTTTCCTAAAAGGTCTATAATGCGTTGGCGCATTTTTAAAGAACGAAACAAACTTTTTTTGTTAAAAGGCATAAAGTTAAGGTCAACTATGTCTTTCATTTTTATGGTGTCAACCACTTCTTTCATTTTTTCAAGTGAAACGCCTTTACTGTAGCACGCGCCAACAACCGCGCCCATAGAACAGCCCGCAATACAGTCTGGCTTAATGCCTTCTTCTTCCATAGCCTTTAAAAAGCCAACGTGAGCAATGCCACGCGCACCGCCCGCTCCTAATAAAAAACATAATTTTTTAGCCATAGCCTTACTCCTTTTATTTTATTATAAACCTATTTTTTATAAAATTCAACACCGTATAAACAAATTTTTTTAAAGTTTTTTTGCGTAAAAAAAATGCCGTTAAAAAACGGCATTTTGTACTTTTAATGGCGATGACATTGAATATGGTTGAATTTAGCAAATTTATTTGCGATTGATAAGAAAAATACAAGAAAGACAAGTGTTCTTATGAGGGCGCGTACCTGTAAGGTACGTAACTGAGAAAAACACGAAGTATTTCACAGTATTTTTCCATCAAAAATCAACCAGATGAGATGCCAGAGCCTTATTTATTAAGGTTATTTTCAAGTTCGTTAAGTTTTTCAAGTAATTCACTTGGAATTCTATCACCAAATTGAGCGTAGAATTCTTTAATACCCTTAACTTCTTCAAGCCAAGTTTCTTTATCAACAGATAAAAGGTCTTCAACAACGCTCGTATCGATATCTAAACCTTCAACGTTAATGTCTTTAGCGTAAGGGATATAACCAATAGCAACGTCTCTTGCGTCAACTTCGCCTTTACATCTCTTTAAAATCCATTCTAAAACGCGTAAGTTATCGCCAAAGCCCGGCCAAATGAAGTTGCCGTTATCATCGGTTCTAAACCAGTTAACGTTAAAGATTTTTGGAAGTTTATCAGTCTTTTTACCCATATCAATCCAATGAGCAAAATAGTCTGCCATATTGTAGCCAACGAAAGGACGCATAGCCATAGGGTCACGCCTTACAACACCAACCGCACCCGTTGCAGCAGCAGTAGTTTCAGATGCCATAATAGAGCCTACGAATACACCGCTGTTCCAATCTCTTGCTTCGTATACGAGCGGAGCAGTTTTAGCACGTCTACCACCGAATACTATTGCAGTAAGTGGAACGCCTTCTGGTGCTTCAAATTCGCTTGAAATGCATGGGCAGTTAATTGCAGGAGCAGTAAATCTACTATTTGGGTGAGCCGCTTTTACAGGGTTGCCGTTAGCGTCAACCGTGTCAGGAGTCCAAGGGTTGCCCTTCCAGTCGATAAGGTTTGCAGGTTTAACTTTACCAGGAACGTCTTTTTCCATACCTTCCCACCAAACAGTATTGTCTGTTTCGTCAAGCGCAACGTTTGTGAAAATTGCGTTCTTTTTAGTAGATAATAATGCGTTAGGGTTAGAGTGCATATTAGTACCAGGAGCAACGCCAAAGAAACCGTTTTCTGGGTTGATAGCCCAAAGTCTACCGTCTTTACCAACTCTTATCCAAGCGATATCGTCGCCAACGCACCAAACTTTATAACCCTTTTCTCTATAAAGAGCAGGTGGAATAAGCATAGCAAGGTTTGTTTTACCACAAGCAGATGGGAACGCTGCTGAAACGTAATTGATTTCGCCGTTAGGATTTTGAACGCCTAAAATAAGCATGTGTTCAGCCATCCAACCTTCTTTCTTGCCTTGGTAAGATGCAATACGAAGTGCAAAGCACTTTTTACCAAGTAAAACGTTTCCGCCGTAACCAGAGTTAACCGACCAAATAGTATTGTCTTCTGGGAAGTGGAGAATATATCTCTTTTCAGCGTCAAGGTCTGCTTTTGAGTGAAGACCACGAACGAAGTCGTTACTGTCGCCTAAAACGTCTAAAACGGCTTTGCCGATTCTCGTCATAATTTTCATACTTACAACAACGTAAATAGAGTCTGTAACTTCGATACCAACTTTACTGAAAGTTGAACCTACCGCACCCATAGAGTAAGGAATAACGTACATCGTTTTGCCTTTCATACTACCGTCGAAAATTGCGCCTACTTTAGAATATGCTTCTTGTGGGTCCATCCAGTTGTTGATAGGGCCTGCATCTTCCTTGTTTTTGCAACAAATGAAAGTTCTGCCTTCTACACGCGCTACGTCGTTCACGTCAGAACGGTGAAGATAGCAACCTGGAAGTTTTTCTTCGTTTAATTTAATAAGTTCACCCGTTTTAAGTGCTTCTTGCCTTAATTCTTCGAGTTGTGCTTCTTCGCCGGTAATCCAAACCACTTTCTCTGGCTTGCATAATTCAACCGCGTCGTTTACAAACTTTAAAACTTGCTTGTTATTTGTCATTTTTTGCCTCCATAATCTATATTTAAGTTAATTTTAAACTATCGTTTACAAAATTACAATTTTTTTAGTTATTTTTGAAAGATTTTACTAAACTTTTGAAAGAATTTAGTATATTTTTTGCCATTTTTAAGTAAAAAACCGATACTTGAAAATAAATCCAAAAATTCGCCTATATTATTTTAGCATAAATAAGTCAACTTGTAAATAGTTTTTAGCGATATTTTTTTAAATATATCGTACGATATAATCTTGAACTTTTTTGGCAAAATGCGCTATAAACTTACTTAAAAACATATTTACCGCCACGCTTTAATATATATAATTAAGGTAACCATTTTTTGTTACTAACGGTAAGTTATGAACAATACAAAAAAATTTGTAGTATTAAACGGAATAAGTAATAATTATAAGGCGGTTGTTAAGGTAGAAGTTTCTTGTAGTTTTATAAAAGCGCGCGTTGAAATTTTTAACACTCACCTAATGCCCTATAAAAGTTTTACCTTAATTTTGGGCGCAAACGAAAAAATTTTGAGCCTTACGGTAGATAAAAAAGCCGTTTTTGAAAGCGAATTTATAGGAAATTGCGGAAATATAAACGGCGTTTCCGTGCTTATTAAAGGTGATAACGAGCCTATTTTATACGGCGAAAGCGGTGAGCCGAATTTTACGCTTAACGACTTAACTATAAAGCAATTTGAAGAAAAAAACGACGTAAAAAACGACTTTTTTAGTTATGACGACGAGCAACTTGCAACTTTAAATTATTACGAAATTAAGGAAAATGAAGACGCATTATTTATTGAAAATGACAACCAATTTAAAGACGATAAAAGCCAAGAAAAAAGCACGAACAAACAAGTTGACGCTTTTAAAAATGAAGAGAGTGAAAGCCCTTGCAAGTGCCAAGAATTCTACCTAAAAAACAAGCAAAAATTTGACGAAATATTTTCAAATTACGAGCCTTTTAGCGCATTTAATAGCGTTATACCCTATTCAAAATTCGCGCGCATAAATTATAGTGAAAATAGCCACTATATAGTTGGTTTAGTAAGCGAAAATAGCGCCGTTAAATACCTTTGTTACGGCGTTCCTAAAATAGGCGAAAATCCGCCTAAAAATTTAGAAAATTACTGTAAATTTATTCCTACTTCACTTGACGGAAAAAGCGGATATTACTTAATTTTTCAATGCGCAAATAGCGGAAAATTACTATAAAAAAACGCCCTTAAAAAAGGGCATTTTTATATATGTAAACCAAGCAAAACGCGAAGTATTTTGCAGTATTTTTGCGATTTAACAAGAAAAATACAAAAAAGACCCGCGTTCTTGTAAGGGCGCATACTTTTTAGTATGTAACTAAACAAAACGCGAAGTATTTTGTAGTATTTTTCCGTTAAAAAAAGCATAGCGTATTAGGCTATGCTTTCTTATTTTTTAATTATGCTTCGTAAACTGAAACTTGCTTTTTGTCTTTGCCAAGTCTTTCAAACTTAACAACACCGCTAACGGTTGCAAATAAAGTATCGTCTTTACCGATTTTAACGCCGTTACCTGGATAGAATTTAGTACCGCGTTGTCTAACTAAAATAGAACCTGCGGAAACTTTTTGACCGTCAGCACGTTTAATGCCAAGGCGTTTTGCCGCGCTATCACGACCGTTTCTCGAACTACCTACACCCTTTTTATGAGCAAATAATTTAATTAAAAACATACTTACTTTCCCCCTTATTTAGATGCAATTGCTGTAATTTTAACGGAAGTGAAAGGTTGTCTGTGACCCTTTTTCTTTCTTTCGTTCTTTTTAGCCTTGTACTTAAATACGATAACTTTTTTAAGTTTATCTTGCTTAACTACTTCGCCAGTTACTTTGAATGCTTGAGCATCCGCGCCTACCTTAATTCCTTCTTCGTTAGACACTAATAATACGTTGAATTCTACGTTAGCGCCAACTTCGGCATCGATTTTTTCAAACTTTACAACGTCGCCTTCTGCAACTTTGTATTGTTTATTGCCGTTTTCAATAATTGCGTACATCAATATTGTACCTCCTGTCTAATCTCGCCGAATAATAAAGGCGTTGCAAGGCAAACTTAGAGCCTTTTTCGAGCGGTTCTTTATGATTTTACATTTTTTTAACGAATTTGTCAACTGTTTAAGCATACTTTTTTTATAACTACCTAAACTACTTTTAAAGGAGATTAAAATGATTAAAAACGATATGAATTTAGACGCTATAAACGAAGTTTACCGCAACGCGAGTATTGCACTTTTGTCTATTAGCAACGTTATTGACGAGTTTGAAGACTGTCCGCTAAAAAAGGAAATGTCAACTCAATACGAATACTACGAAAAATTCGTTGGCGAAATTTCCGCCTATATGCTTGAAAAAGGCTACGAAAAAAAGGAAGTTGGCGCAATGAAAAAACTAATGATGGCGTCAGCCATTAAAATGAACACGGCGCTTGACAACACTCCGCATCATATTGCCGAACTTATGATAAAAGGCACGGTTATGGGCATTACCGAACTTTGCGCGCTTATAAACAATTCGAAAGTAGTTACCGATAAAGAAATTATCGAGTACGCCAAAAAATTAAAAGAACTACAAGAAAATTACGAGCAAAAACTTAAAAAGTTTTTATAAGAATAATTTTTAAAGCGGTTGGCAATACTTAAAATAGGAGGAAAATTATGAATAATTGTAATTGCAGAGTTAAATGTAACGTATGCGAATGCGTGCATAACTCAAATTGTAACACTTGTAACTTAGACACTATTGAAATTTCTCACGAAAAGACTTTTGAAGGTTCTATGACAGTTCCGCATTTTTGCAAGTCGTTTGATAAAAGATAAAATATCTAATTAAAATTTAAGTGTGGCAAATTGCCACACTTATTTTTTTGCCGTTTTACAGCGCATAAATTAACTACAAAATTATTGACATAAACCTTTATTAGTGATAAACTAATAAAAAGTGCAATCTTTTGCTAAACTACTACTAATTGCGAAGGCTTAACTCTTTCGCATTTTTGTTTTAAGGAGTATATTTTTATGAGAAAAAACACGATATGCGTTCAAGGTGGATACGAACCAAAAAACGGCGAGCCAAGGCAACTTCCTATTATTCAAAGCACAACTTTTAAGTATGACACGAGCGAAGATATGGGCAAGTTATTCGACTTAGAGGCAAGCGGATATTTTTACTCGCGCTTACAAAATCCAACTTGTGATAGCGTTGCTAAAAAGATTTGCGAACTTGAAGGCGGAACTTCGGCAATGCTTACGTCGTCTGGCCAAGCGGCAAACTTTTACGCCGTTTTCAATATTGCCAACTGTGGCGACCATATCGTTGCTTGCTCCGCTATCTACGGTGGCACGTTCAACCTTTTTAACGTTACGATGCGTAAAATGGGCATTGACTTTACCTTCGTTAGCCCAGACGCGACCGAAGAAGAGTTAAGAAAAGCGTTTAAACCTAACACGAAAGCGGTATTTGGCGAAACTATTGCAAACCCTGCCCTTACCGTTTTAGACATTGAACTTTTTGCAAAAGTGGCACACGAACACGGCGTTCCACTAATCGTTGACAATACTTTTGCAACGCCTATAAATTGCCGTCCGTTTGAGTTTGGCGCAGATATAGTTACTCACTCAACTACTAAATATATGGACGGGCACGGCTCACAAGTTGGCGGTGCTATAGTTGATAGCGGTAAGTTTGACTGGCTTAAATACGCCGATAAATTCCCTGGCCTTACCACGCCAGACGATAGTTATCACGGCATTGTTTACGCTGAAAAATTCGGCTTAGGCGGAGCGTTTATTACAAAGGCGACCGCACAACTTATGCGTGACTTTGGCTCTACACCTTCGCCACAAAACGCGTTCTTATTAAATTTAGGCTTAGAAAGTTTACACGTTAGAATGGAAAGGCATTGTCAAAACGCGTTAAAAGTTGCTAAATTTTTAGAAAGCGACGCGCGCATTAGTTACGTTAACTACTGCGGTTTAGAAAACGATAAATACCATAAGTTAGCACTCAAATATTTACCTAACGGCTCTTGTGGCGTTGTAAGTTTTGGCGTTAAAGGCGGTAGAAAGGTTTGCGAAGAGTTTATGAAACACTTAAAACTCATTTCTATTGAAACTCACGTGGCGGACGCTAAGTCTTGCTGTTTACACCCTGCAAGCGCAACTCATAGACAAATGAGCGACGAAGAACTTATAAAAGCCGGCGTTTACCCTGACCTTGTAAGGCTTTCCGTTGGCATTGAAGACGCTGACGACCTTATTGAAGACATTAAACAAGCGCTTAACGCAGTTATAGGGGGTTAAAAATGCCTATAGTTATTCCAAAAGATATTCCCGCGTTTAATACGCTCTTAAACGAGAATATCTTTATAATGAGCAAACAACGCTCGATAAATCAAGACATACGTCCTATTGAAATTGCAATTTTAAACTTAATGCCAACAAAGGTGGTTACGGAAACGCAACTTATGCGCTTACTTTCTAACTCACCGCTTCAAATAAACGTAACGCTCGTTGGGCTTGATAGTTACACGGGAACTCACACTCCGCTTGAACATTTGCAAAAGTTTTACAAGCCGTTTTCAAAGGTTAAAGGTAAGAAGTTTGACGGTATGATTATAACGGGCGCACCCGTTGAAACAATGGAATTTAATAGCGTTGTTTACTGGAAAGAACTTACCGAAATTTTAGAGTTTACAAAAACAAACGTTACAAGCACAATTTTTATTTGCTGGGGCGCACAAGCGGCACTTAATTATTTTTACGGCATTAAAAAACACCCGCTTAAAAACAAGTTGTTCGGCGTGTTTAAGCACGAAAAAACAACGGCTTATGAAAGTTTACTTAAAGGTGTTGACGATACTTTTTATATGCCACACTCACGCCATACAACCGTTTATAAAAAAGATATTGAAAAAGTTAGCGATTTAGAAGTTTTATGCCACTCTAAAAAAGCGGGCGCATCTATCGTAAAAAGCAAAGATAATAAATTTATTTTTATTATGGGGCATTTAGAATATGATAGAGAAACTTTAAAACTCGAATACGAGCGCGATTTATCAAAAGGCTTGCCTATTTTAGAGCCAGAAAATTATTTTGTTGGCGGTTATAAAAACGGCAACGGCAAAATAAATATGTGCTGGGCAAGCGTTGCAAACCTTATATACGTAAACTGGCTTAACTACTACGTATATCAAATTACACCATACGACATTAACGAAATTTAATAGCAAACTAAAAGCGGACGTTAACGTCCGCTTTTTCCATAGGGATTTTTTAAAACACTATAAGAGAGTACAAAATTTTTGCTACTCTTTACTTTTTTACTTTGTAAAACTATATGACTTTGTAAAGGAAAGTACAGTGCACTATGCTTTTAAAAAAATAGACTTACCTTATTTAAAGATAAGCGTGCAATATAACAAATTATTTTTTATACCAAAAATAGTTGTTATAATCTTGCTTAAATTTTTTAGCATTATTATTTGCATTTGAGACATCTATAAGTACGCCATTTGTTTTTTCTTCCCAATAACCGCCATAATCTGTGACATACCAACTTAAAATATCGTTAAATGTAATACTATTTAACAAGTTACATCCACTAAAAACATTAATACCCAAACTATTGACAGAACTAGGCAACACCATATTATTTAATGAAACACATTTTTCAAAAGCGCTATTTCCTATAAACTCAACCCCTTCATTAATAACTATATCACTTAAATTGTCACATTCATAAAAAGCGAAATCTCCAATGCTTTTAACGGTAGAGCCGATGGTCACACTAGATAATTTACTATATCCAATAAAAGCACTCGGATTAATTTTTGTTGCAGTGTTAATATTAATAGAAGTTACTAAAATATTATCAATATAAAATTCCGTTTTATAGGATAGTGTCCCTCCATCAAAATCGATTTGTACCCAATCATTTATACTTCCCCTAAAATAAACTTTTTCTACCCCGCTAGTGCTATGCAAAGCATTGTAACCTATATGTTTAAGATTTTTAGGCAGTGAAATATTTTTAAGTGCACTATCATAGAACGCTTGATAACATATGCCTATTACCCTATCGGGTATATGAATTTTTGTAAGCTTTTTTTGAAAATAAAATGCTCTTGCTCCT
Source organism: Christensenellaceae bacterium (assembly GCA_045637905.1). GTDB lineage: Bacteria > Bacillota > Clostridia > Christensenellales > Borkfalkiaceae > HGM11412. The sequence goes on from JAZUAJ010000014.1 coordinate 43,621, forward strand.
ATAAATTTGCAATTTTCATCTACACAAGCATTGTCCATCTCGCTTATGGTCGAACCTGCCAAATAAAAATAAGGATTTGTTTTACTTTCGTAATATTTAAGTTTATCTTTAACATTATATTTTATTTTGGAACTATGCAAAAACACGCTTTCATTTATTTTTATTACACTATCAGGAAAAACAAAGTCTTTAAGCTCGTCACAATAAGCAAAAGAATATTTGCCTATTGTCTGCAATTTGCTATCATTGTCAAAAACAACACTTTCTAACAAATCGCACGAATTAAAAGCAGAATCTTCTATTTCAACTATATTTTTTCCTATATTAACTGTGTTAAAATTATTTTTTCCGTAAAAAGCACCACTGCCAATAATTGTAACTGGTTTTCCATTATGAGTATCTGGTATATCTAAATTTGTATTAGATAACCGTATCAACTCTATTACCTTGTAAGAATTTTTATCTTCATTCAATTCATAATTTAATAGTTGCGCTCTTCCCACATTGTTAATATCATTTTCATTGTCCGGTTTTTGTTGTTCATTATTTACCGTTCTTTTTTCTATGTGTACAAGGTCTATTATAAACCACTCGCGAATCTTATCATATTTATCGACACGTGCAACCATGTGTATATTTTGCCCAACCTTATAAGTTTCTCCACCAAGATATACACATATCAATTTAAAATTTGGACCCCAAGCATGATTCATATCAAAATCTTTTGCCCCAAATAAAACATCGTATCTCGTATTGTAGCCGTCAGTTTTATTTATTGCCCTCACACAACCATCAAATTCAATATATTCATTATCATATTTATTTGCAAAACTCTCTACTATATCGCCGCCAGGGTCTTTAACATTTAATAACTCTACTAAATCTTCACAATTATCTTCATTATAAGTGCCTATATACTTATAAATTACAACTTTTACGTCTTTTTTTAGTTTTAAATTTGTTTTATATTCTTGACTGTAATTTATTTCAATATACAAGACGCTATCAATAGACTCTTCCCTATCGTAACCTGTAACATTAGAATATTTAACATTAGTAAAACCAGCATTTATAAATTGATTTTTAACGTTTTCGTAACTTAACCCTTTTGCATCTTTTGAAGAAATTGGTGCATATATACCATTTTCATCCATAATTTCAAGGTCATCTTCATTAGGCTCATTATCCCACCAATCGTGATAAGTAACTACTATTTGTGCGTCTTTTTCAAAAATTGCATTTTTCTTAAAATCTGTTTTACCATTTATAGATACAGTTTCAACATCTTCTGCTGTCGTAAAAAGTCCTAACACAACGTCATATAAAACCTCTGTTTTTATATTGTTAAAACCTGCATTTTGCAATTCGTTAATTACGTCTTTATAATTTTTTCCATAATAATAAGATGCGGAATTGGGAGTTTTAACTTCATTTTCTTTTAATTGTAGATTTTCATCTTCTTTATTAGGGTCATCAAAATTTTTTTTAAGTTCAATAAACTTATAATATATTTTCCAAGACCCAAAACTACTATACGGCTCTTCTGTAATACGTCCGATTATGTAATCACCCTCAACAGCATTAACGTCATTCTCGGAAATACAATTTAAATGCTCTCCTGCCCAACAATTATAACCATAAAAAGATTCTGGATGATATTCAGTCACTTGGAAGCAGATATATTTTCCATTTGCGCTAACACCGCTATTTAAGGCTTCTTCAAGCATCTCTGCATTAGTATAATCTAACGTATAAGAATTATCATTATTTTCTCCATCGTCGCTAATATAAGAATCATCACATGCTACACATGTAAAAAATGTTGCTATAATTATAATAAAAAGTGATAAAAATTTTAGTATGTTTTTCATAAGAAATCTTCTTTTATGATTTTTATATTAATTATAGTCAGTTTTTAACTGACTGTCAAGTAAAAACTGACAAATCGGTATATAATAATACTATGGAATTTACGAAAAGATTTAATGAAGTTTTAAAAACTTGCGCTAAAAGCCAGACCCAAATTGCAAAAGAATTAAATATTTCTAAACAATGTGTTAATGATTATAAAACTGGTAAAACAGTTCCGTCGTTGCAAACTCTTTACGCTTTATGTAAGGTGTTAGACGTTTCTGCCGACTATTTACTTGGTTTAACCGAATACTAAAAAAACTTGGCTAAATTTTAGCCAAGTTTTTATTTTTAGGGAGCATATTGAATGCTCCCCTACGGTGTTAAATTAACTCTATTATATATTTGTAGGGGCGGATTCCATATCCGCCTTTTTTAATTCATAAGTGAAAGTGCGGTTTCAAGTGCCGTTTCTTTTTGAGCGTTTACGACCTTGCTTGAAACGTTTGTAGTTATGCCAACATCGTGAATAGTCACGTTAGATACAGGCCAAAAAATGCCCGCTGTGGTAAGTTTTACGGCACTACCGTCTAAATTAGCGTAAGTTGTTTGCATTATGCCCTTGCCGTAAGTTTTATATACCGTTTCGCCGTTAAGGGTTGAAGAAGAAACTACAACGCTAACTATATTTTCGCTATCGTAATCAAGTATTGCGCCAATAAGCGCTTCCGCGGCAGAAGCCGTGCCTTCGTCGCACATAACTACTATTTTTTGAAAGCCGTAAGAGTGGTAATCGCTTTTTTTAGAAATAAATTTTTGCTTATTGCCATTTTTGTCAACCGCTACAGATACAAGCGCGGTTTTACCGTCTTCCACGTTTATAAAATGGCTTGCTATATCGCTTAAAATATCCATATAACCGCCACCGTTACCGCGAAGGTCTAAAATAAGTTTAGTTTTGCCGTTTTCTTTAAATATTCTTAAAGCGTCTTTCATTTGCCCAACCGAACCGTTAAGCCCGCTTTTAGTACCGCTAAATGAAGAATATTTTATATAGCCAACGTCGCCGTTTGAAAACAAAGGCACGCTATTTTTAAGCGTTGCTTTCATTTCGCCTGAAATATCGGTAAAGCCGTAAGTGCTATTACTATCGCAATAAGTAACGTAACTTGTTAAATATTTTTCCTTTACAACGCTATATTCTTGCAAAGTGCCGTCGTAGTCAACTTTAAAAATTATACTATCGCCTAAACTCGTTGCGTTAATAACTGTTACGAATTCATTAAAATTAGAAACCGCTTTAAAAGCGCCGTTTTCTTTAACTTCAACTATATTTCCGCCCGCTTTTACGCCCGCCTTTTCGCAAGGAGAATTGCCTACTAAATAGGCAATGGTTGTAGTTCCGCTAAACACGGCAACGCCTATTCCAACGTTTTCGCCCGTGGCTTGCTTTTTAATAGCGGAATATTCTTCCTTAGTATAATATGAAGAATATTTATCTAAAAGCGCGTTTTCAACGTCGGTTATAATATCGCCGTCGTCAAAATAATAGTATTTTCTATATTTATAAAGAAGGTCGTAGGCTTGCCTTAAATCACCGTTAAGCGTTAGCGTGCGCGCGCCATATCCTAATGCAAACGAACATAAAACGCTTAGTAATGCAATAAGCAACGTAACAACCCTTTTTGCCTTATTAGTCATAAATATATTATTTCCCCTTTTTATTTGATTTTTGCAAGTACGGAAATAATTTTAAACGCAAGCGCATCGTTAAAGGTGCGAATATCCATACCCGTTATTTTTTTAATTTTTTCTATTCTATATATTAAAGTGTTTCTATGAACGTAAAGCGCCCTTGCAGTTTCTGAAACGTTAAGGTCGTTGTTTAAAAACGCTTCGGCGGTAGTCATAATTTCTTCGTCTTTTAAAATTTCAACCGCGCTCGGCTCTAAAAGCATTGATAAAAACTCTTGAATTTTGCCCGCAGGCAAGTCTTCCGCCATTTTTAAAATTAAATAGTATTTATATGCGTTTACCTTGCTTGTAACGTTAAACAAATTGCTCATTTTAACCGTTTCAACGGCTTGCTTATACGAAGTTGAAAGTTCAACAATGCTTGAAACCGTACTGCCAACGTAGGCAACAACTTCGTAACCAAGTTCTTCAAAAACGCTTTTTATAATATATTCGCTATACTCTATATTAGAAGTAGAGTTGCCGTCAACGTCGTAGTCGTTAAACTTAACTAAGCAAACAAACTCGTCGTCTATTTTAACTGCCGTGTCGCCACTTAGTGCGTAATCGTTTAAAAATGAAACAAAGTCGCTTGCTGTGCCTTTAACTACTTTAAATAATATGCAAGCGCAAGGCTTTTTAGGCACACTATACTTTTCTTGAAAGTGTAAAATTTTACTTTTTGTTGACTCGCCTAATATTATAGTTAAATATTGCTCGCTAAAAGTAAGTTCCAAGTTTTTAATTTGACTATTTTCTATAAACGACGCTATAAAAATTGCATAGTTTTGCTCGGTTTTAGTAGTGCCTTCTATCGCGCCCGTAAAATTAGTGCCGTTAAACGAAAAATTAAAACAAGTTAAGTTTTCTTCTTGCAATATTACGGGGTCTTTATGCTCGTTAAAAGTTACGGTTGGAACTTTTTTGTATTCACCGTAAGTGTTAACTTCTATAAGCCCGTTTTCCGAAAGCACCGAAACGTTTACGCTTGTTTTGTTTTTTATGGTATTTAAAATGCCTAACAATTCTTTTTCCATAATAATTCCTTTGTGCAATTTAACTAAAATTATAGTTAAAGTATAGCATTATAACCCTTTAATGTCAATAATTTATGTGCAAATTGCCTAAACACGCAAAATTGGGTAAAAATAAAACCGCAAGCGTAAACTTGCGGTTATTCGTGTTTTTATTTATTAAAGGCCATTTCAATGAGTATGGTTAGTTTAGCAAAATTTGTTTTGCGGTTTTAAAAGCCTATTATTTAACAGTTTGAGTCTTTTCTTTTAAGATAACGTCGTGCGCGCCACCTTCAACAATACTCGTTGCCGAAACAAGAGTGAGTTTTGCGTTTTCTTGAAGTTCTTTAATAGTTAATGCGCCACAGTTACACATTGTAGATTTTACTTTACTTAAACTTAACGCAACGTTATCTTTAAGTTTGCCAGCGTATGGAACGTAACTATCAACACCTTCTTCAAACGATAACTTTTTATCGCCACCCATATCGTAGCGTTGCCAGTTTCTTGCTCTTTGAGAGCCTTCGCCCCAATATTCTTTATAGTAGTTGCCACCTATAACAACTTTATTTGTTGGGCTTTCGTCAAAGCGGGCAAAATATCTGCCAAGCATAACAAAGTCTGCACCCATAGCAAGCGCTAAGGTAATGTGGTGGTCGTAAACGATACCGCCGTCTGAGCAAACGGGAACGTAAACGCCGGTTTCTTCAAAGTATTTATCTCTTTCTTTGCACACTTCAATTAAAGCGGTTGCTTGGCCACGGCCAATACCTTTCGTTTCACGAGTGATACAAATTGAGCCACCGCCTATGCCAACCTTAATAAAGTCTGCACCGCAGTCTGCCAAAAATCTAAAACCTTCAGCGTCAACAACGTTGCCCGCACCAACTTTAACAGAGTCGCCATATTCTTTTCTAATCCACTCGATAGTGAGTTTTTGCCATTCGCTAAAGCCTTCGCTACTGTCAATACACAAAACGTCTGCCCCAGCGTTTACAAGAGCGGGAACTCTTTCCTTATAGTCGCGCGTGTTGATGCCTGCGCCTACAACGTAACGCTTTTCGCTATCTAAAAGTTCGTTAGGGTTTTGCTTGTGACTATCGTAGTCTTTACGGAAAACGAAGTAGCAAAGTTTTTGGTCTTCACTAATGATAGGTAAAGAGTTTAACTTGTTATCCCAAATAATATCGTTTGCTTCTTTTAAAGTAGTGCCTTCTTTTGCGGTAATGAGTTTGTCAAACGGAGTCATAAAAGTTTCAACTTTTTCGTCTAAACTCATACGGCTAACACGGTAATCTCTACTTGTAACAATACCAACGAGTTTACCTTCGCTCGTACCGTCTTCCGTAACGGCAACGGTTGAGTGACCGGTTTGTTCTTTAAGAGCAATAACGTCTTTTAACGTGTTGTTTGGCGAAAGGTTAGAATCGCTTTTTACAAAGCCCGCCTTGTAATTTTTAGCACGTGCAACCATATTTGCTTCGCTTTCAATTGATTGTGAGCCGTAAATGAACGAAACACCGCCTTCCATAGCAAGCGCAATAGCAAGTTTATCGCCCGAAACCGATTGCATTATTGCCGAAACCATTGGAATATTCATAGAAATTTTTGGTTCTTCGCCCTTTTTAAACTTAACGAGTGGAGTTTTAAGCGATACGTTTGACGGTATAGCATTGCTTGAAGAATAACCTGGAATTAAAAGATATTCGTTAAAAGTATGTGATGGTTCGTTAATGTATTTAGCCATAAATGCCTCCTTTATTTTTAAAATAATCCTGAAATTACACCGTTTTCGTCTACGTCGATATTTTCGGCAGACGGAATTTTTGGTAAGCCCGGCATAGTCATAATATCGCCGGTTAAAACAACTATAAAGCCTGCACCAGCGGAAACTTTTACGTTTTTAATAGTAATTTCAAACCCGCTTGGAGCGCCTAATTTTTTAGCATCGTCAGAAAAACTGTATTGAGTTTTAGCCATACAAATAGGAAGATTTTGATAGCCAAGTTCGTTAAGTTTTTGAATTTGTTTTTTAGCGGTTGGCGTAATAACCGCGCCCGTGCCACCGTAAACTTTTTTAACTATGGCGTTAATTTTGTTTTCAATGCTATCTTCTAATTCGTAAGCAAAAGTAAAGTCGTTTTCAAGTTCGCAAAGCCTAATAACTTCGCTTGCAAGTTCTTTACCACCCTCGCCACCTTCTGCCCAAACGTTAGATAACACTACGTTTACGCCAAGTTCTTTACAAGCGCTAATAATCGTTTCAACTTCTAACGCCGTATCTGTTGGGAATTTATTTACCGCAACCACGCAAGGAAGTTTAAATACGTTTTTAATATTGTCAACGTGTTTTAAAAGGTTTGGTAGACCCTTTTTAATAGCGTCTAAATTTTCAGTAGATAAATCGGCTTTTAACACGCCACCGTGCATTTTAATTGCTCTAACAGTAGCAACTATAACTACGGCAGATGGTTTTAAGCCCGTTTTTCTACACTTAATATCTAAGAATTTTTCCGCGCCTAAGTCACCGCCAAAACCTGCTTCGGTAACGGCGTAATCGGCAGTTTTTAATGCCATTTTAGTTGCTAAATAAGAGTTGCAACCGTGTGCAATATTAGCAAACGGACCGCCGTGAATAAATGCAGGCGTGCCTTCTAAGGTTTGAACTAAATTTGGTTTTAAAGCGTCTTTTAAAAGAGCCGTCATAGCGCCGTGAGCCTTTAAATCGCCCGCGGTAACGGGAGCACCGCTATAACTATAACCTATAATAATTTTAGAAAGTTTGTCTTTTAAATCGCTAACCGACGTTGAAAGGCATAACACCGCCATAATTTCGCTTGCAACGGTAATATCAAAACCGTCTTCTCTTGGAACGCCGTTTGCTTTACCGCCAAGTCCGTTTACAATAGAGCGAAGTTGTCTATCGTTCATATCAACGCAACGTTTAAAAGTTATGTTGCGCGCGTCAATTTGAAGCGCGTTGCCTTGATGAATATGGTTATCTATCATAGCGCAAAGCAAGTTGTTTGCGCTTGTAATAGCGTGAAAGTCCCCCGTGAAGTGTAAATTTATATCTTCCATAGGTATAACTTGCGCATATCCACCGCCCGTAGCACCGCCTTTAACACCAAAAACAGGGCCGAGTGATGGCTCACGAAGAGCAACCGCAACTTTTTTGCCTAATTTTTTAAGCCCGTCTGCAAGGCCGATAGTAGTTGTTGTTTTACCTTCGCCCGCAGAAGTTGGAGTTATTGCCGTTACTAAAATAAGTTTACCTTCTTTGTTGGAATTATTTAAATAATCTAAATTAACTTTGGCTTTAATATTGCCGTAAGGCTCTAAATAATTATTTGCTATGCCCGCGTTATTTGCAATTTCGCTAATAGGCTTAGCAGTAACGCTTTGTGCAATTTCAATATCGCTTAAATATGCCATATTACACTCCTAAGTATAACTTTTTTATATTTTTACTATTGTAACAAAAACTTTTTTAAAAGTCAATTTGTTTAATTACATAAATATACATTTTACGCTTTTTATTGCGATTTTTTACCGTTTTAGGCTAATTTTTTACAGTTTAATAAAAGTCCGATGCTAAAAATAGCATCGGACAATTTTATAAGTTAAAATTATTTAACAATTTTAGAAACTACGCCTGAACCTACAGTTCTGCCACCTTCACGGATAGCGAATTTAAGGCCTTCTTCCATAGCAACAGGAGTAATAAGTGTTACGTCGATAGTAACGTGGTCACCAGGCATAACCATTTCTACACCAGCAGGGAGTTTGATTGTACCAGTAACGTCTGTTGTTCTGAAATAGAATTGTGGACGGTAGTTGTTGAAGAATGGAGTATGTCTACCACCTTCTTCTTTAGTTAATACGTAAACTTGACCGCTGAATTCTGTGTGTGGTTGTACTGTACCTGGCTTAATAACTACTTGACCTCTTTCGATGTCAGTTCTGTCAACACCTCTTAAAAGAGCACCAACGTTGTCACCAGCGTATGCTTCGTCAAGAGATTTTCTAAACATTTCAAGACCAGTAATAACTGAAGTTTTCTTTTCAGGGCGGATACCAACGATATCAACAGGGTCGCCAACTTTTGCGATACCTCTTTCAACTCTACCAGTAGCAACTGTACCACGACCAGAGATAGTGAATACGTCTTCTACAGGAAGTAAGAAAGGTTTGCTTTCTTCACGTTCAGGAGTTGGAATGTAAGAGTCAACGTTTGCCATGAGTTCGAAGATACAAGCACATTTTTCAGATGCTTTAACTGCTTCGCCATCGTTGTTAGAAGCGAATTCAAGAGCGTCACGAGCAGAACCTTTAATGATAGGAATTTCATCACCAGGGAATTCGTATTTGTTAAGGATATCTCTAACTTCCATTTCAACGAGTTCAAGTAATTCAGGGTCGTCAACTTCGTCACATTTATTTAAGAATACAACGATGTAAGGAACGCCTACTTGTCTTGCAAGAAGGATGTGTTCTTTAGTTTGAGCCATAGGACCGTCTGTAGCAGCAACAACGAGGATTGCGCCGTCCATTTGAGCAGCACCTGTAATCATGTTCTTAACGTAGTCAGCGTGGCCTGGGCAGTCAACGTGAGCGTAGTGACGGCTTTCAGTTTGGTATTCAACGTGAGAAGTGTTAATCGTGATACCTCTTGCTCTTTCTTCTGGTGCTTTATCGATTTGGTCATATCTCATCTTTTCAGCAGAGCCTTGAGATGCAAGAACCATAGTAATAGCTGCAGTTAATGTAGTTTTACCGTGGTCAACGTGACCGATAGTACCAATGTTTACGTGTGGTTTTGTTCTATCAAATTTTGCCTTTGCCATAGTTTTTTGTTTCCTCCAAAAATTATGATTGTTTTTATATTTTTATTTTTTTAAATTTTATTTAAATTTATACTTAAAGTATATAATATTGTTTCGTTTATGTCAAGTATTAACTTGAAAAACAATAAAAATTAGTCGTTTTTAACCGCTCTTTCACCAATAATCTTTTCAGATACTGATTTTGGAACTTCTGCATAGTGGTCAAATTGCATTGTGTATTGACCACGGCCTTGCGTACGAGAACGTAAGTCAGTAGCGTAACCGAACATGTCTGAAAGTGGGATTTGAGCGTCAATAACTTTTGAACCGTTTCTATCTTCAGTACCTTGGATAGTACCACGACGTGAAGATACGTTACCCATAAGGTCGCCAAAGTAATCTTCAGGAGTTACAATTTCAACCTTCATAATAGGTTCTAATATTACAGGGTTTGCAGTTTTCATTGCTTCTTTAAATGCAAGAGAACCTGCAATCTTGAACGCCATTTCAGACGAGTCAACTTCGTGGTAAGAACCGTCGTAAACGGTTGCTCTAAAGTCAACTACTTCGTAGCCTGCAAGCGTACCGTTCTTAGATGCTTCTTCAATACCCTTTCTAACAGGTTCAATGTATTCCTTAGGAATAGAACCGCCAACGGTTTCGTCAACGAATTCAAAACCTGTACCTGGTTCAAGCGGTGTGAACGTAACGCGACAGTCACCGTATTGACCTTTACCACCAGATTGTCTCTTGTAGAAACCTTGTGCGCTAACTTCTTTGCGGAACGTTTCTCTGTATGCAACTTGTGGTTTACCAACAGATGCTTCAACTTTGAATTCTCTTAAAAGTCTGTCAACGATAATTTCAAGGTGGAGTTCGCCCATACCTGCAATAATAGTTTGTCCCGTTTCTTTATCCGTGTAGAATTTGAAAGTTGGGTCTTCTTCTGCAAGTTTTAAAAGCGCCATAGTCATTTTATCTTGACCAGCCTTAGTTTTAGGCTCGATAGCAACTTTAATAACTGGTTCTGGGAATTCCATTTGTTCAAGAATAATTGGGTGGCTATCATCGCAAAGCGTGTCGCCCGTAGTAGTATCTTTAAGACCTACTAACGCGCAAATGTCACCAGAGTAAATTTCAGGAATTTCTTCTCTGTGGTTTGCGTGCATAAGCATAATTCTACCAACTCTTTCTTTTTTACCCTTTGTAGCGTTATATACGTAAGAACCTGATTCTAACGTACCAGAGTACGCTCTAAAGAAAGCAAGTTTACCAACGAACGGGTCAGCAACAATTTTAAATGCAAGACCTGCAAATGGTTCGCTATCGTCGGTTTTTCTAATTTCTTCTTCGCCACTATTTGGGTTTACGCCGTTAACGTGTTCAACGTCAAGTGGGCTTGGAAGGTATTCAATAATAGAGTCAATAAGTTGTTGAACACCTCTGTTTTTATAAGAAGAACCGCATAAAACAGGTGTAATTTGCATAGAAATTGTAGCCTTTCTAATTGAGCGTTTCATTTCTTCAATAGAAAGTTCACCCGTTTCAAAGTATTTTTCCATAAGTTCGTCTTCTTGTTCAGCGCATACTTCCATAAGTTGGTTTCTGTATTCGCTTGCAACGTCCATCATATCTTCTGGAACTGGACCTACTACGAAATCTTTACCAAGGTCGTCGTTATAAATGATAGAGTTGAATTCAACAAGGTCGATAATACCTTTGAAAGTATCTTCTTTACCGATAGGTAAACAAATAGGAACTGCATTTGTATGAAGACGTGTTTTCATCATATCAATTGCGTTAAAGAAGTTTGCACCGTTAATGTCCATTTTGTTTACGTATGCAATTCTTGGAACTTTATACTTGTCTGCTTGACGCCATACGGTTTCAGATTGTGGTTCAACGCCACCTTTTGCGCAGAACGTTGCAACAGCACCGTCTAAAACTCTTAAAGAACGTTCAACTTCTACAGTAAAGTCAACGTGGCCTGGGGTATCGATAATGTTAATTCTGTTACCCTTCCAAAAGCAAGTAGTTGCGGCAGAACAAATTGTAATACCGCGTTCTTGTTCTTGAACCATGAAGTCCATTGTTGCTTCACCGTCGTGAGTTTCGCCGAGTTTGTGAGTTTTGCCCGTATAGAAAAGTATACGTTCCGTAGTTGTTGTTTTGCCGGCATCGATGTGAGCCATAATACCGATGTTTCTTGTGTGTAAAAGGTCGTATTGTCTTGGCATAACGATTGTCTCCTACCAACGATAATGTGCAAACGCCTTGTTGGCTTCTGCCATTCTGTGTGTGTCTTCTTTCTTCTTAACAGAACCACCCGTGTTGTTCATAGCATCAAGTAATTCGTTAGCAAGTTTATCACTCATTTCTCTTTCACTTCTCTTTCTTGCGTTAATAACAATCCAGCGAATTGCAAGAGTTTGTCTTCTTTCTGGTCTAATTTCAATTGGAACTTGGTAGTTTGAACCGCCTACTCTTCTTGCTTTAACTTCGAGTAAAGGCATTACGTTAGCCATTGCTTGGTTAAACACTTCCATTGCATCTTGACCTGTTTTTGCTTGCATTTTTTCAAAAGCAGTATATACGATGTTTTGCGCAATACCTTTTTTACCGTCAAGCATAATTTGATTTACGAGTTTAGTAACTACTTTACTACCGTAAATTGGGTCTGGTAAAACGTCTCTTTTTGGGACGTTGCCTCTTCTTGGCATAATAATTTCCTCCTTTAAATTTTTAAGGGATTTCCCCTTGTACAGCTATCACACGCATTTTGCGGTGAACCTTCTGTCGCTATATAAGCGACATACTGCCTACAAATCGGGCTTATAAATACTTTCCGACAAGTAGGGATAGTTTTTAGTGTTCTTGACTTAATTATTTAGGTCTTTTTGCGCCGTATTTACTTCTTGCTTGCTTACGTTTTGCAACGCCTGCAGTATCAAGTGTACCACGGATAATATGATAACGAACACCTGGAAGGTCTCTAACCCTTCCACCACGAATAAGAACGGAACTGTGTTCTTGAAGGTTGTGACCTTCACCTGGAATATAAACCGTTCCTTCTTGCTTATTAGTTAAACGTACTCTTGCAATTTTACGAAGCGCAGAGTTAGGCTTTTTAGGTGAAGTTGTTGTAACTGAAAGGCAAACGCCTCTTCTTTGTGGGCAAGAATCTAAAATTGGAGACTTGCTTTTTTCTGCACCTACAGTTCTGCCGTGTTTAATAAGCTGGTTAATTGTTGGCATACTTTTACCTCCTTGTAATTTTTCGGAAAATATCTATAAGTAGTTACCTACTTAAAGAAAGCGTAATTACAGCACAAAACGCGCATTTTTTGCCGTTATTTTGGCAAAAACGCGCTTTTATGCATTATAACTTTAATATTTTAACATTTTTAACTATTTAAGTCAAACGTTTTGCGTAGAATTTGCTTGTGGCAATAAATTTTTATATTCTTTCGCACCTGTTCCCGCAGGAATAAGTTTACCGATAATAATATTTTCTTTAAGTCCAACAAGGTGGTCGATTTTATTCTTAATAGCAGCGTCGGTAAGAACGCGCGTAGTTTCTTGGAAAGATGCGGCAGATAAGAAACTTTCCGTTGCAAGTGATGCCTTAGTAATACCTAAAAGCACTCTTTCACTCATTGCAGGTCTGCCACCGTTTTCAATAACGCGCTTGTTTTCTTCACGAACAACGAACTCGTCTACGTATTCGCCCGGTAAGAACGAAGTGTCGCCACTTGCTTGAATAAGAACCTTTCTAAGCATTTGTCTAACGATAATTTCAACGTGCTTGTCGTTGATATCAACGCCTTGTGAACGATATACGCGTTGTACTTCTTTTAAGATGTAATCTTCAACGCCCTTAACGCCCTTAGTAGTTAAAATTTCTTGTGGATATACCGAACCGCTTGTTAAAATCGTACCAGGCTCTACTATATCGCCTTCTTTAACCTTAATTTCAGCGCTGAACGGAATAGGATAAGACTTAGTATTTTTATCGTTTTTAACAACGATATGTCTAATACCTTCTTTAACTTCGATAGAAACTTTACCGCCAACGTCGCAAAGAACTGCTTGACCGTTAGGTTTTCTTGCTTCAAAAAGTTCTTCAATTCTTGGAAGACCTTGCGTAATATCGCCCGTTGATGCAATACCACCGGTGTGGAACGTTCTCATTGTAAGTTGCGTACCAGGTTCACCGATAGATTGAGCGGCAATAGTACCAACCGCTTCACCGATTTGAACAGGTGAAAGGCTCGACATGTTTTTACCGTAACATTTAGCGCATACGCCAACTTTTGAACGGCAACTGAACACGCTTCTAATAAGAACTTTTTCAATGCCTGCGTTTTGAATTTCTTCGGCTTTTTCTTCACTAATCATAGTGTCGCCAGGAACGATAACTTCGCCCGTAACTGGGTTAACTACGTCGTTAATTGTGTATCTACCAGAAAGCCTATCTTTAAGTTCTTCAATAGGTTTATCTTCGCCTTCAACTCTAATTGCCGAAACTTCAATACCTTTTGGCGATTCGCCTAAAGTTACGAAACAGTCTTCTTCTTTAACGATAACCGAGTGAGAAACGTCTACTAAACGCCTTGTTAAGTAACCCGAGTCAGCCGTTTTTAAAGCCGTATCGGTAAGACCTTTTCTACCACCGTGTGAAGAAGTGAAGTATTCAAGAACAGTTAAGCCTTCACGGAAACAAGATTTAACCGGAATTTCAATAACTCTACCGCTTGGGTCGGTCATAAGACCACGCATACCTGAAAGTTGCTTAATTTGGTCGATAGAACCACGCGCACCAGAGTTAGCCATCATCCAAATAGGATTGAATTTATCAAGCGTCTTTTTAAGTTCGCTCGTAACGTCGCTCGTAGCCTTAGTCCAAACGTTTACAACAGACTTATATCTTTCGTCTTCCGTAAGTAAACCACGGTTGAATCTCTTTTCAATTTTTAATACTTCGTTTTGCGCGTCTTCTAAGATTTGACGTTTCTTTTCTGGAACGTGCATATCGAAAATTGACGTTGTAATAGCGCCGACCGTAGAATACTTGTAACCAAGTGATTTAATATAGTCGAGCGTTTCAGCAGCGCATTTAGCAGACTTTTTCTTAAAGCAAGCGTCAACAATCTTTTTAAGGTCGTTTTTAGCAACGAGTTTGTCAATTTCATACTTTAAGTAGTCTTCGTCTTTAACTCTCTTTGTAAAGCCGATATCTTGTGGGATTTGTTCGTTAAAGATAATTCTACCGCAAGTAGTTTTTACCTTGCCCGTAATAGTTTCGCCGTTAGGGAGCGTAACCGTTCTTCTAACGTAAATTTCGTCTTGCAAAGTAAGTTGTTTAGTTTGGTAAGCCATAATGGCTTCTTCTTCAGAAATAAACGCAGGAGCGTGGTATTTTTTAACGTTTTCGTAAACTTTGCCGCTAACCGAACCCGTTAAAGTGCATTCTTCAATACCGCCTTCAGCATTGTAAACGATATTAGATGCAACGAATTCTTCCGCGCCTTCTTCAACAACTTCGCTCTTTCTTCCCTTTTCGTCTTCTTTTAATATATAGAACTTATTATTTATATTACTAAATTCTATATGATTATTATCGCCGTAGTATTTGCCTTCTGCTCTACATACGATAGTTAAGTAGTAGCAACCTAAAACCATATCTTGAGTAGGCGACATAACAGGCTTACCGTCAGAAAGTTTTAAAATGTTGTTAGAAGAAAGCATTAAAAATCTTGCTTCTGCTTGCGCTTCAATAGAAAGTGGAACGTGAACTGCCATTTGGTCACCGTCGAAGTCGGCGTTGAACGCACCGCACACGAGTGGGTGAAGTTTAATTGCTCTACCTTCGATTAAAACTGGCTCGAACGCTTGAATAGAAAGTCTGTGAAGTGTAGGAGCACGGTTTAAAAGTACAGGGTGGTCTTTAATAATTTCTTCTAAAATGTCCCAAACGCAAGGCTTCATTCTTTCAACGGTACGCTTTGCGCTCTTAATGTTGTGGCAAGTTCCGTTTTCAACGAGTTTTTTCATTACGAAAGGTTTGAAAAGTTCAATTGCCATTTCTTTTGGAAGACCGCATTGAGAAATTTTAAGTTCAGGACCAACTACGATAACTGAACGGCCGGAATAGTCAACACGCTTACCTAAAAGGTTCATACGGAAACGGCCTTGTTTACCGCGTAAGAACGCAGAAAGCGATTTTAATTCTCTACCGCCAGCGCCCGTTACAGCCTTACCGCGCTTACCGTTATCGATAAGAGCGTCAACGGCTTCTTGTAACATACGCTTTTCGTTTCTAATAATAATGTCTGGCGCGCCAAGGTCCATAAGTTTTCTTAATCTGTTATTTCTGTTAATAACGCGCCTATATAAGTCGTTTAAGTCGGAAGTAGCAAATCTACCGCCGTCAAGTTGAACCATAGGGCGTAAATCAGGTGGGATAACAGGAACAACGTCTAAAATCATCCACTCAGGTCTTGTACCGCCCTTTTTGAACGCTTCAACGATTTCAAGGCGTTTAATTGCCTTTACTTTCTTTTGATGCGATTGGTTATCGTTAATAATTTGTTTAAGTTCTTGTGATTCTTTTTCAAGGTCAACTGCCATTAAAAGTTCTTTAATGGCTTCTGCACCCATACCAACTTTGAACGCGTCGGCACCGTATTGTTCAACGTATTCGCTGTAAGTTTTATCACTAATAACTTGCTTATATTGAAGGTCTGTAGTGCCTGGGTCTAAAACGACGAAACTTACGAAGTATAATACTTGTTCAAGCGGTTTTGGGCTCATATCAAGCATAAGGCCTATTTTAGAAGGCACGCCTCTAAAATACCAAATGTGTGAAACGGGAGCAGCAAGTTCAATGTGTCCCATTCTTTCACGCCTTACTTTTGATTTAGTAACTTCTACGCCACATTTATCACAGATAATGCCTGCGTATCTAATTCTTTTATATTTACCACAATGGCACTCGTAGTCTTTCGCAGGGCCGAAAATTCTTTCACAGTACAAACCGTCTTTTTCAGGTTTTTGAGTTCTGTAATTAATAGTTTCAGGCTTAGTTACTTCACCATATGACCATTGTCTAACTTTTTCTGGCGATGCTACGCCAATTTGAATAGAGTCAAAATTGTTAAGTTCAAACATTTATTTACCTCTCTCACATATCGTCATCTAAATCTTCTAAACTGTCTACGTCGTCAAAATCGTCGAATAAATCTTTTGAATTAAACTCGTATTTAGGGTCGTTATCAAATTCGTCTAAACCGTCGTCAAAGATGCTATCGTTATCGAAGTTGTCTTCATCGTCATCGTCGCCAAAGTCAAGTTCAACTTCTTCACGAACTGCTTTATTGTCGATATCGCTATGGTCGATTTCGTCTTCTTCAGCAAGTTCTTTAAGCGAAATTTCTTCGTTGTTTTCGGTTAAAACTTTCATATCAAGCGCGCACGCTTGGAGTTCCTTTAATAATACCTTGAAAGATTCAGGTATGCCTGGCTCGCTAATATCTTCGCCGTTTACAATTGAATCGTAAGTTTTAAGTCTACCAACAACGTCGTCTGACTTAACTGTAAGCATTTCTTGTAAGATATGCGCTGCGCCGTACGCTTCAAGTGCCCAAACTTCCATTTCACCAAACCTTTGTCCACCAAATTGCGCTTTACCGCCAAGTGGTTGTTGAGTTACGAGTGAGTAAGGACCTGTTGAACGCGCGTGGATTTTATCGTCAACAAGGTGGTGAAGTTTAATCATATACATACAACCAACCGTTACCCTGTTTTCAAAAGGCTCGCCCGTGCGTCCGTCGTAAAGTTGAATTTTACCGTCAACTTCGCCGTATGGGTTTACTATATTGTTTTCTTGTAAAAGTTCGCGAATATCTTTTTCTCTTGCGCCGTCAAATACTGGCGTTACGACTTTCCAACCAAGTTGTTTACATACTAAACCTAAGTGTACTTCAAGTATTTGACCAATGTTCATACGAGAAGGAACGCCGAGTGGGTTAAGTACGATTTGAAGTGGAGTACCGTCTGCAAGGAAAGGCATATCGCTTTCAGGAAGTATTCTTGAAATAACGCCCTTGTTACCGTAACGGCCCGCCATCTTATCGCCGACGGAAATCTTTCTCTTTTGAGCGATATAAACTCTAACGAGTTTACTTACGCCTGGTTCAAGTTCGTCTTTATTTTCACGAGTGAAGATTTTAACGTCAACTACTACACCGCCTTCGCCGTGTGGTACTTTAAGTGAAGTATCTTTAACTTCTCTTGCCTTTTCGCCAAATATTGCGCGTAAAAGCCTTTCTTCAGGCGTAAGTTCAACTTCGCCTTTTGGTGAAACTTTACCAACTAAAATATCACCGCTCGTAACTTCTGCACCTATTCTAATGATACCGTCTTCATCTAAGTCTTTTAAAACTTCTTCGCTTAAATTTGGAATATCGCGAGTAATTTCTTCTTGACCAAGTTTAGTATCTCTTGCTTCGGTTTCGTGTTCTTCAATGTGAATTGACGTAAACACGTCGTTTTGAACGAGTTTTTCACTTAATAAAATAGCGTCTTCGTAGTTGTAACCTTCCCAAGTCATATAACCTATTAAAATGTTTCTACCAAGTGCAAGTTCGCCGTTTGCCGTTGCAGGACCGTCTGCAAGAGTTTGACCTTTAACGACCTTGTCACCCGTTGAAACGATAGGATGTTGGTTTAAGCAAGTGCTTTGGTTTGAACGCTCGAACTTTTTAAGAGTATAAACTCTTTCGTTGCCGTCGTTTTCTTTAACTACTATTTCTTTGCCGGAAACGGCTTTAACTTCACCGTCTTCTTTAGCAATAATCATTACACCGCTGTCTTCGGCAATTTTTGCTTCAACACCCGTTGCTACTATTGCGTTTTCAGGCTTAATGAGTGGAACTGCTTGACGTTGCATGTTAGAACCCATAAGCGCACGGTTCGTATCGCTGTTTTCAAGGAAAGGAATAAGCGCGGTAGCAACCGAAACGAGTTGTTTTGGCGAAACGTCCATATAATCAACTTCTTCTCTTGGAAGTTCGGCAGTTTCGTCACGCCTTCTACAAGAAACTCTTTCGTTTACAAAACGACCTTCTGCGTCGAGCGGTTCGTTTGCTTGCGCTACGATATATTTATCTTCTTCGTCTGCCGTAAGGTAGTCAACTTGTTCGGTAACTACGCCACGAGCCTTGTCTATTTTTCTATAAGCCGATTCGATAAAACCGAATTCGTTTACTTTTGCATAAGTAGAAAGAGAAGTTATAAGACCGATGTTTTGACCTTCTGGTGTTTCGATAGGACACATACGGCCGTAGTGAGTATAGTGAATATCTCTCACTTCAAACGTTGCTCTTTCTCTGTTAAGACCGCCAGGACCTAACGCTGAAAGTTTTCTTTTATGCGTAAGTTCTGCAATAGGGTTCGTTTGGTCCATAAATTGAGAAAGTTGTGATGAACCAAAGAATTCTTTAATAGCCGAACTTACAGGGCGTACGTTAATAAGACCTTTAGGGTTAATTTCCTTAGTGTCTTGAGTAGACATACGTTCTTTAATAACTCTTTCAAGCCTTGCAATACCTATGCGGAATTGATTTTGTAAAAGTTCGCCAACGCTACGAACACGGCGGTTGCCAAGGTGGTCGATATTGTCGATAGAGCCTATACCGTAGTTAAGGTCGTCGTTTAAAGAAATAGACGCGATAATATCGTCAACCGTAACGTGCTTGTGGTTGAGTTTTTCAATTAAAGGCTTGACCGTTTTCTTTTGTTCTGCAGAAAGTTTGCTTGGAATTTCGCCACTTTCTAAAATGGTGTAAAATTCTTTACAAGCCTCAACGAATTTTCTACGAAGTTCTTTTCTAATTTCTTCGTTCTTCTTGTCTTCAGGTTTTTCTTCGGCAAGTCTTTCTTGTGAAAGGTCTTCAACGTAGTAAAGGTCGTTAATTTGAGTGCGCATTTGTTCGGCAACGTCTTCAACGGCCATAGTTTTAGTCATCTCATAAATTTCTTTTGAGAATTTAAGGTTTGGATAGTAAACCGTTTCTAAAAGACCTAAAGATTTTGCGCGTGCACCTGCAACTGCGTTAAAGTTAACGGTATTGTTTGCAATAATTCTGTGAACCGTACCGTCTTCTAACTTAGCGCTTACAACGTTTACACCGCTATTTTGAATATTGAACGCAAGTTCTTCCGTTACCGTAGTGCCTGCGGTTGCAATAACTTCACCGTCTTCACTAATAACGTCTTCTGCTAAAACTATGCCTTCAATACGGTTTGCAAGACATAACCTTTTGTTAAACTTAAATCTGCCAACCTTAGCAATATCGTATCTTCTTGAATCGAAGAATAAATTTTTAAGATGTTGTTTAACAGCGTCTTCCGTTGGAAGTTCACCTGGCCTTAATCTTCTGTAAAGTTCAAAAAGGCCTTCGCTTTCGCTGTGCGTATTGTCCTTTTCAAGCGTTGCACTAATCATAGCGCTGTTGCCAAAAAGGTCCTTAAACGCTTCGTCGCTACCAAAACCGAGTGCGCGAAGAAGAGTTGTTGCGGCAATTTTACGCGTTCTGTCAACGTGAACCCATAAAACGCCTTGTGAATCTTGTTCAAATTCAAGCCAAGCACCGCGGTTAGGCATAACCGTTGTTTCGTATAACTTTTTACCGGACTTGTCTTGCTTGTAAGTATTGTACACGCCTGGTGAACGTACGAGTTGAGAAACTACAACGCGTTCTGCACCGTTGATAATGAAAGAACCACTATCAGTCATTTTAGGCAATTCGCCCATGAACACGTCTTGCTCAATGATTTCACCCGTCACTTTGTTGTTGAGCCTTACTTTAACTTCAAGCGGAACGGCATAAGTGGCATCTCTGTCTCTACATTCCTTTTCAGTATACTTTGGGCTACCTTTTAAGTTATGGTCTAAAAAGTAGAGTTCATAGTGGTCGCCAAAGTCGGTAATAGGTGAAAAGTCTTCTAATACTTCGCCAATGCCTTCTTCAATGAAAGCGTCGTACGAATCTTTTTGAACTTCAACGAGATATGGAATTGGTTGAATTTCTTTGATTTGTGCAAAAGATTTTCTTTCCACGTTACCGCATTTTACTGTTTGTAAATTACGCATTATTTACACTCCTTTAAAAAAATTGAAAAACACCTTGATTATTTTTGCAGGTTGCGGTATAATAGACCGCGTAAAGCGTTAAATTTTGACGCTTTTTGCTTATAAATGTAATTTATAACCTGCGTTTTTAACCGCTTTTTTAAGTAAAATTCATAAAAAAGGCGATATTATTACATTTTAATATTTTAGTATTATAATTTATTCGTGCAAATAAGTCAACTAAAAAACGGCATTTATTTATATTTTTTTATTTTTTTTATATATAAAATAAGGGGCTAAAATTGAGAATCGACAAATTTTTGAAAATTTCGCGCATTTTAAAGCGCAGAACGCTTGGAAAAGAAGCGTGTGAAAACAGCAAAGTTTTAGTAAACGGAAAAGAAGTAAAACCAAGTTTTAAATTAAAGGTTGGAGATATAGTTTCAATCAATTTTAATTCGGGCGAACTTAAATTTAAAGTGGAAGTTTTAAAAGAAACCGTTAAAAAAGAAGAAGCGCAAACGCTTTATTCTATAGTTGGAGAATAGTTATGGAGCACACATTAGTTACGGCAGTTTTAGCGTGCGCTGGAAAAGGAGCGCGCGCAGGCTTTAAACAAAATAAATTATTTGAAATCGTTGACGGCGTGCCCGTCGTTTTAAAAACCGCCCTTCAATTCGACGGTGTTAAGCGCGTAGATAAAATAGTTATAGTACACGCGAAAGGCGAAAAGGAAAAAATACGAAAAATTCTTTCCGTTTTACAAAAACCGCTCGCCTTTGTTGAAGGCGGAAAAACGCGTTTTGAATCTATAAAAAACGCGCTTCAAACTATTGAAAACGGCATAGCGATAATTCACGACGGAGCAAGACCTTTCGTAACTTTAAAAACGATAAACGCGTGCATAAAAAGCGCGCTTACCTACGGAAGTGGCGTTGCGAGCGCGCCTTGTGTAAACACGGTTTTAGAAACTGACGGCAAAGGAAACATTTTAGCATCTACGCGAAAAAATAGGTGTAGTGCCCTTACCCCGCAAGCGTTTGAAGTTTCGGCTTTAAAGCGCGCCTACAATTTGGCGGGCGACGGTTTAGATTTTACCGACGATGCCGGTATTTACTGTGCCTTTATAGGAAAATGCAAGCAAGTTGAAAGCGAAATTGAAAACGTAAAACTAACGTATAAAAGCGATTTTAATTTTCAAAACGGTTTTGCGGTTGGCACGGGCTTTGATTTACACGTTTTAGCCGAAAACCGCAAACTTATACTCGGCGGTATAACTATCCCTTACGAAAAAGGGCTTTTAGGCCATAGCGATGCCGACGTTTTAACTCACGCTATAATGGACGCGCTACTTTCGGCGGTTTCCGAACGCGATATAGGCTATCATTTTAGCGATAAAGACGAAAAATATAAAGATATTTCAAGTATGGTTTTGCTTAACAAAGTTCTTGAAATAGTTGATAATAAAGGCTACAAAGTAAACAACGTTTCTGCGGTTATTATGGCCGAAAAACCTAAACTTAGCGGTCATATTTTAAGCATAACTAAAAACCTTGCCAAAGCACTTGGCGTTGAAGAAAATAAAATAGGCATTACCGCAACTACGCTTGAAGGTATAGGAATTGTTGGTAGAGAAGAAGGTATTGCGTCGCAAGCGTACGTATCACTTATTAAAAAGGAGAACTAATGAAAAAGAACAGTAAATACGTTTGCACGGAGTGTGGTAGCGTAAGCCCGCAATGGCTTGGAAAATGCCCTTACTGTGGAACTTTTGGAACTTTGCAAGAAGAAGTAGAAGAACAAGTTGGCGCAAAGGTTAAAATAAACGCAAAAGCACCAACGCCTTTAAATTCGATACAAAACGAAAAGTTTGAAAGGGTTTCAACGGGTATTAGCGAACTTGACGGCGTTTTAGGCGGTGGCATAGTTCCCTACTCTATCGTTTTAATAGGCGGTGACCCAGGCGTAGGCAAGTCAACCATTTTAACGCAAGTTTTCGGCAACGTTGCAAAAACTAAAAAAGTTCTTTACGTTTCGGCAGAAGAAAGTTTATCGCAAGTAAAACTACGCGCAAGTAGGCTTATGGTGGATAGCGAAAATTTCTTTGTGTTAAACGAAAATAAACTTGAAAATATAGAAGCCGTTATTGCCGACTATGAATTTATCGTTATCGACTCTATTCAAACGGTTTATTTAGAAAGCGTAGCAGGCTCGCAAGGTTCAGTTGCACAAGTGAGAGAATGTGCATCTAAACTTATGAATATTGCAAAAACTAAACAAAAAACAATATTTATAATAGGCCACGTTACTAAAGACGGTGCAATTGCAGGTCCAAAAGTTTTAGAACATATTATGGACGCAGTTTTGTATTTTGAAGGCGACGGGGGCGACAATTTTAAAATTTTGCGCGCCGTTAAAAATAGGTTCGGTTCTCAACAAGAAGTTGGCGTTTTTGAAATGACGGATAAAGGCGTTTTCGGCGTAAATAACTACAACGGAATTTTTATGAGCGATAACCGCGGAAAAGTAGCGGGGAGCATAGTAACCCCTTCTCTTAGCGGAAACAGATGTATGCCCGTTGAAATTCAAAGTTTAGTTTCAAAAACGGTGTTTGGTATGCCACGCCGTATGCCACTTGGAATAGACTATAACAAAATGATTTTATCTATTGCCGTTTTAGAAAGAAAATGCCACGTTCCGTTTTTTAATCAAGACGTGTACGTTAACGCTATGGGCGGAATAAAACTCAACGAGCCCGCGGTAGATTTAGCAATATGTTTATCACTCGTTAGCGCAAATAAAAACGTTCCTATTGAAAAAACGGTAACCGCGTTTGGCGAAGTTGGTTTAACGGGCGAAGTTAGACCCGTTTTAAGCGCGGAAAAACGCGTTAGCGACGCTATAAAATTTGGTTTTAAAACGGTAATTTTGCCAAAGCGCAATTACGAAGCCGTTAAAAAATACGAGGGCTCTATAAAAATAGTTGCCGTTTCATATTTAAGCCAAGCAATTAAATATTTATTCGACGAAAAAACCGAAGAAGACTTTTTAAATAGTTTAGAATAAAAGGAATAAATTATGAAAAAATTTATATCAAAATTATTAACGATTTTACTAACGTTTACGCTTTGCTTTTTTCTTTTTGCTTGCGCCCCAAGCGACAATGGAAATAGCGGTGGCTTAGGCGAAGGCGGTGGCGAAAGCGGTGGTGGCGGAAGCAATCCGCCCGCTCAAAATTCACTTATAACGCCTGCCGAAATGCAAGCAAAAGTTGACGCAATAACCGAAAGCGAAACGCTTAAACTCGACTCTGGAAATTTTGACGTTTTAACTATAAAAATAGGTGCAAATAGCGGTCAAACGCTAAACGGAAAACCGCTTTATAAACGCGAACTAAGCGACGTTATAATTCAAGGTAAATTAGACGGAACTTCAAAAACTACGTTTTTGAAAACTTTTAAAATAGAAACGAAAGGCGCTGTTGACGGGGTTAGCGTTATAACTAAAACGACAATTAAAACTTTAAAATTTAAAGACGTTAATTTTAGCGAGAACACAACCTTAATTTTTAACGCGCTTTCAAGCGAACTTTCGCCCGTTGTAATTGAAAATTTAGTGTTTGATAACGTTACTATAAACAACCAAAATATGCCTAACGTAAACGGTAGGCACGGAATTAGTTTTGACACGAACTGTGGCGCTATTAAAAACGTAACTTTTACAAATTGCCAAATAATAAACGTAAACTCTCAAAATGCAAGCGGAATACATTTTAACAACAGTCAAGGCATTGAAAAAATAACGGTTGAAAACAGTAAAATTGCGGGCGTAAATTACAATGCAATTCAAGTAAATAAATTTAAAGGCGAACTTACTATAAATAACGTAACCGCTTCGTTTACAGGTAGCCGTGCGCTCCGTATTGACGACGTTAAACAAGGCTCTAAAATAACCATTGCAAATAACGCTTTTTCTTCCGTTGGTAGCGACGAAATTTTTAAACTTTCAAACGTTGATTTATCTACCGTTTTAACAATTTCAAACAATACTTTAAACGGTAATGAACTAACCTACGACGACTACGTTATAGCGTAATTTTACAACTTTTACACAACAAAAAAAGCGTTGATTTTCAACGCTTTTTTATTATTTTTATTCAATTTCTTCTGAGGTAAAAACTTGCTTTACCGCAGTTAAACTGTCTTCATAACTAAACCCTTTAGAAAGCAAATATTTATAGCATTTTGCCCTATTTTTTTGGTCGTTTTGCTTATTTTTTGAATACTTTTTTGCCAAATCTATTGCAGTTTCAACTTCGCTATCAATATCGTTTATGGCACTTTCCATATCGCGTTCACTAACGCCCTTTTGCTTTAATTCCGCCTTTAAAAGTCGCTTTCCTTTATTTTTAGAGTACGTTGAAACGTACCTTTCCGCGTAATTTTTATCATCGATAAAATTATAGCCTTTTAACTTGTCAATAACGGCATTAACAACGTCGTCTAAATACCCGTAAGATACAAGTTTTTGCCTAATAGACTTTTCCGTTTTAACCGACTTTTCAAGGTATTTTAACGCCTTGTTAAAAGCCGAATTTAACTCGCTTTCAATTTGAATATTTAAAAGCGTTTTTTCATCTATTAAAGCGCCTTCTTTTAGCCTATTTAAAAGCGCAACTTCAAGGTCTAAACCGCAATAATACGCCCCGTCTAAATAAACGCTAACGCGTTTTTTATTTTTTACTTGAACTTTTAATTGAGTTATAGTTTTCATTTTTAATACTCAAAATATTCGTTTTTTTCAATTAAAATTTGGCACTTTCCCGAAGAATAATTTAAAAAATCTTGCCTTACTTTTTCTTCGTTTAGTTTAGGAATTGCAAAGCGTAAAATTGCGCCTTCGCCGTTAAAATTAGTTTCTAAAACCGAGCATTTTTGACCGCGCAAATACTTTAAAATTATAGGGTAAAGCGAAAAAGAAACTTCGGCTTTTACAATACAAGAATAAACGTTTTCGCAAATGCCCGCTTTGTTTAAAACTTCTAAAACACTATCTCCGTAAGCGCGCGCTAAACCGCCCGTACCAAGTTTAATACCGCCGAAATATCTTGTAACAACTACCGCAGTATTAAAAAGCGAGCGCCCTTTTAACGCTTCAAGCATAGGAAGCCCCGCCGTGCCTTGCGGTTCGCCGTCGTCGGAAAATTTTATAAAAAACCCGTTTTCATCGGCAATATAGGCATAGCAATTATGCGTTGCGTCACTATACTTATTTTTTACGCTTAAAACAAAGTTTTTTGCTTCGTCTTCACCGTAAACTCTTTTAACGGTTGCAATAAAACGCGATTTTTTTATTATAATTTCATTTTCAAAGTCGCGTTTTACGCTATAAAAACTGTCTTTCATTATTTTAAAACTACTCTAAAATGTACTTTTTTACCTTTGTGAAGTATAAATTCGCCGTCTTGTTTATATTGCGCAATAGAAAGGTTATCTACGCTAACTTTACCGTCGTTTATAGAAACGCCACCGCCTTCAATAAGCCTTCTTGCTTCCCCGCGTGACTTGCATAAACCTATAATATTTAAAACGTCAATAACGCTTTCGGTGTTAGCGTCAATTTCTTTTACCGGCATATCTTCAACGCTACCGCCACCAAAAACCGCCTTAGTTTGCTTTTCAGCGTTTAACGCTTCTTCTTCGCCGTGAACGAGTTTAGTAAGTTCAAAGGCTAAAATTTCCTTTGCCCTATTCAACTGCTCACCTTGCCAAGAATTCATAGCGTTAATTTCTTCAAGCGGAATAAACGTGAGCATACGAATACACTTTAAAACGTCACTATCGGCAACGTTGCGCCAATATTGATAGAACTCGAACGGAGAAGTTTTATTAGGGTCAAGCCAAACCGCGCCCTTTGCAGTTTTACCCATTTTTTTGCCTTCGCTATTCATCAATAAAGTAATGGTCATAGCGTACGCGTCTTTACCCAATTTTTTGCGTATAAGTTCAGTACCGCCAAGCATATTAGACCATTGATCGTCGCCACCGAATTGCATATTGCAACCGTATTCTTTAAACAAGTGATAAAAGTCGTACGACTGCATTATCATATAGTTAAATTCAAGGAAAGAAAGACCCTTTTCCATACGTTGCTTATAGCACTCTGCCCTAAGCATATTGTTTACCGAAAAACAACCGCCTACTTCCCTTAAAAGTTCAACGTAGTTAAGTTTTAAAAGCCAGTCGGCATTATTTACCATAATTGCAGGGTTTTCGCCGTCGAATTTAATAAACTTTTCCATTTGCTTTTTAAAGCAGTTGCAGTTGTGGTCAATTTGCTCTTTAGTCATCATAGAGCGCATATCCGTTCTACCGGAAGGGTCGCCAACGTGCCCCGTGCCACCGCCAATAAGCACTACGGGTTGATTGCCCGCAAGTTGAAGCCTACGCATTAAACAAAGCGCCATAAAGTGACCGACGTGTAAAGAATCGGCGGTAGGGTCAAAACCTATGTAGAATTTTGCCTTGCCGTTGTTTAAAAGTTCTTTAATTTCATTTTCATCAGTAACTTGTGCAATAAGCCCACGTTCAACTAATTCTTCGTAAATTTTCATAATTCACACTCCAAAATATAATAAAAAACTCTACAATCGTTTGATTGTAGAGAGCGAATTTCGCGGTACCATCTCTTTTCAAGTAGTTTTCGCAAACTACCCCTTATAAAGTAAAATACTTATGCGCTATATCGGGCGCGACCCGTTTAAGCCTACTAAAAGTTCAGCCAACCGCTCCAAAGAGTATTCGCTAAAAGACGTTTTAAGTGCTTACACCGCCCGCACTCTCTCTAAAAAAACAAAACTTTTGCTACTTGCCTTTTTCAACGCGTTAATATTTATATATTAAAAGTTTAGCATTAAAGCCTATACTTGTCAAGCAAAAAAACAATAAACGCACTTTTTAAACCCGTTATTTGAAATAATAATTAAAATTTTTAATTTTAAAGTATAAATGCGGTTGCAAAAATAGTTTTAGGTGTGTTATACTTATATAAATTTGTTTAAAAAATTATTGGAGGAAACAATATGCAATATTCACACGAAGTAGAGAATATGGTTTGCGTTAAACAAGGCCCTAACCACGGCCCAGCACCTATTCCCGAAGAAGGTAAATGGATTAAATCCAAAGAAGTTAGCGATATTTCCGGTTTAACACACGGCATCGGTTGGTGCGCTCCACAACAAGGCGCGTGCAAACTTACGCTCAACGTTAAAAACGGCATTATTCAAGAAGCACTCGTTGAAACTATAGGTTGCTCGGGTATGACTCACTCTGCCGCAATGGCATCTGAAATTTTACCTGGCAAAACTATTTTAGAAGCACTTAATACCGACCTTGTTTGCGACGCTATTAACACCGCTATGAGAGAGTTGTTTTTACAAATCGTTTACGGTCGTACACAATCTGCGTTTAGTGATGACGGTTTAGTTATCGGCGCAGGTCTTGAAGACCTTGGTAAAGGACTTCGTTCACAAGTTGGCACAATGTACGGCACGGTAGCAAAAGGTACGAGATATCTTGAAATGGCAGAAGGTTACGTTACTAAAATGGCGCTTAACGAAGATATGCAAGTTGTTGGCTATGAATTCGTATCTCTTGGCAAAATGACTGACTTTATTAAGAAAGGTATGGACCCTAACGAAGCATACAACAAAGCAATGGGTCACTACGGTCAATTTGAAAATGCGTTCAAGTACATTGACCCACGCAAGGAATAAGGAGGTACTAAATTATGGCATTATTTGAAGGTTATTCAAGAAGAATTGATAAAATCAATAAAGTTTTAGCCGAATACGGCATTTCTTCAATTGAAGAATGTAAAGAAATTTGCCTTGCAAAAGGTATTGACTGTGACGAAATTGTTAGAAGCACTCAACCTATTTGCTTTGAAAACGCAGTTTGGGCATATACCGTTGGCGCGGCTATCGCTATTAAAAAAGGCGCTAAAAAGGCTTACGAAGCCGCTTCACTTATCGGCGTTGGCTTACAATCTTTCTGTATTCCAGGCTCTGTTGCAGACAACCGTAAAGTAGGCATAGGCCACGGCGAACTTGGCGCAATGCTTTTAAACGACGCTACTGACTGTTTCTGCTTCTTAGCAGGTCACGAATCTTTCGCCGCTGCAGAAGGCGCTATTAAAATTGCTTTAAACGCAAACAAAGTTCGTTCTAAAGATTTACGCGTTATCTTAAATGGTCTTGGTAAAGACGCGGCTATGATTATTGCAAGAATTAACGGCTTTACTTACGTTGAAACTGAATTTGACCCATATAGCGAAACTGTTAAAGTTGTTTACGAAAAACCTTTCTCAACAGGTGACCGCGCTAAAGTTAAATGCTACGGTGCAGACAACGTAAACGAAGGCGTTGCTATTATGAAACTTGAAAACGTTTCAGTTTCTATTACTGGTAACTCTACTAACCCTACCCGCTTCCAACACCCTGTTGCAGGCACTTACAAAAAGTGGTGTAACGAAAACGGCGTTAAATACTTCTCGGTAGCATCTGGTGGCGGTACTGGTAGAACTTTACACCCAGACAATATGGCTGCAGGCCCTGCATCGTATGGTATGACTGACACTATGGGTAGAATGCACGGCGACGCGCAATTTGCAGGTTCAAGTTCCGTTCCTGCTCACGTTGAAATGATGGGCTTAATCGGT
Organism: Christensenellaceae bacterium; assembly: GCA_045637905.1. Taxonomy (GTDB): domain Bacteria; phylum Bacillota; class Clostridia; order Christensenellales; family Borkfalkiaceae; genus HGM11412. Next base: position 72,900 of record JAZUAJ010000014.1, read on the forward strand.
ATGGGTAACAACCCAATGGTAGGCGCAACCGTAGCGGTAGCCGTTGCTATTGAAAAGGCTATGAATAAATAATTGAAAGCAAACTAAAAGAGTGGTAAAAACCACTCTTTTTTTATTAACAACACTTTCTAAAATTCTTGCTTTTTCTTTTACAAAAGTGGCGTGTAAAATATTTGCAAATTTCAAACGTTGCAAGAAATATAAAAAAACAAACGTATGGCATTAAAAAATATATTTTAAATTTTAAGCGTTTTTTTATTTTTAATAATTTTCATTTGCAAAATAATGTGTTATAATAAAACAAAAGCATAAAAGGAATTATAATGAACAGCAATTTAATTAAAAACGTTAAAACGTTAGATAATGAAATTTCAAGCGATATAATACGTTGGCGCCGTGAACTTCACAAAACGCCCGAACTCCGTATGGACACGCCTAAAACCGAAGCCTTAATTATAGAATTTTTACGCGAAATAGGCGTAAGCGATATTCGTAAAGGCGTTGGCGGACACGGTGTTATTGCCGTAATTAAAGGCGACTTGCCCGGCAAGTGTTTAGCAATTCGCGCCGACTGTGACGGTTTACCTATAAAAGAAGAAACTGGGCTTTCGTTTGCTTCGCAAAACGGAAATATGCACGCTTGCGGGCACGATAGCCATACCGCTATGGCGTTAGGCGCTTGCAAATTACTTATTAAAAACCGCCACCTATTAAAAGGTACGGTAAAATTTATATTCCAACCTTTTGAAGAAGGCGGGGGCGGTGCTAAACTTATGATTAGCGACGGGGCTTTAAAAAACCCGAGCGTTGACGCTATAATAGGCTTACACAACCATTGCGACCCTGATAGCGACTACCTTGTTGGCGACGTTTTAGTTGCAAAAGAGCCAATATCTGCAAACATTTTAGCATACGAAGCAACTTTTTACGGAACAACTTCGCATATATGCCTTTCAAACACCGCAAAAAATGCCGTATATATGGCGTGTGATGCGGTAACTAAAATTGCGCAAATGCAAAAAGACAATAACCATATAATTAACGCCGTTTCTATGGTGCACGGTGGCGTGCGCAACAATATTATTCCCGAAACCTGCACTATTTGCGGGTCTATACGCGCTTTTGATAAAATTGTTCAAAATAAAACTAAAGAGCAAGTTTTTAGCATTATAAACAACTCTGCCCTTTTAGCAGGCGGTACTGTTGATATAAAAATAAATTACGAAGTTCCCGCAACGGAAATAAACGAAGATATATATAACAGTTTTTGTAGTATTGTGAACGCGGTATATCCCGAAAGAAAATGCGTAACGCTAAAAAATAGAGATTTAATTGGTGAAGACTTTGCCGAATTTTCTTCTATAGTTCCAGGGTTATATTTTAAATTACACACTATTCCAAAAGACTCTTGTTACCCGCTTCACCACCCTAAGTTTGACGTTAACGAAAGCGTTTTGCATAAAGGTAGCATAGTGTTTGCAACGTTTGCACTTTTATGGCAAAACTAAATTTATAAAGGAATAAAATGAAAAGTAAAATAGATTTAGGCTTATATAACAAAACATATAACGAAGTTGAAAACGGGCTTTTACCGTCGCTACTAAGTTATTATAAAAACCCAAGCGAAGCGTACGTAAAACCGTTTAAAATTTTAAATAATTTATATTACGTTGGCGATAAAAGAGTTTGCTCGCATTTAATAGACACGGGCGACGGTTTAATACTTTTTGACGCGGGCTATCAACACACAATTCACTTGCTTATAAATTCAATTTACGAGTTAGGTTTTAACCCAAAAGATATTAAATACTTAATTATTTCGCACGGGCATTTTGACCATTTTGGCGCTACTAACGAATTAAGGGCTTTATATAATTGCAAAACGTTTATGAGTAAAGAAGATTGCGATATGCTACGAAATCATAAAGACGCAAGTTTGTTAAGCGTTAGCCCTAACCCTTACGCATCGCTACCTATTATTGACCACGAATTTTTAGACGGCGAAATTATAAAACTTGGCAACACTACAATAAAATGCGTTTTGTCGGCGGGGCATTCGCCGGGAACAACGTCGTTTTTCTTTGACGTTTTAGACGGCGAAAAAACGTATAAAGTGGGATATTTTGGCGGAACGGGATTTTTAACTTTATATAAAGACTATCTTACTAAATACGGCTTAGATTTAAGCCTTCGCACTAAATTTATTGAAACTATAAAAAAACTTAAAGATATAAAAGTTGACGTTATGCTTGGCAACCACCCACCGCATAATAAAACGCTTGAAAAACGGCTTGAAATGCTAAAAAATGCTAATAAAAACCCGTTTATTGATGCTAACGAGTGGAACAATTATTTAGAACTTCTTTATAATCAATATATGGCGTTTTTAGAAAAAGACGCATAATTAAATATAAAAAACTTGTAGAAAACGGCGCAACTTTAAACTAACGCTTTTTAATTTTTGCATATTTAATTTTTAAAAGTATTTTTAACGTAAAAAGCACACTTAAATTAAGTGTGCTTTTTTTATTTTGTTATTGCTATTTCTTTTTTTAGTTCTTTTAGTGTTTGATATCGCTTTTTAGTGGCTATTCCACCGCGAATATGCCTTTCTTTTAAGTTGGTTTGCAAAACGGTTTTAACGGCGTTATAAAGGCTAATATCTATTCCTTTTAGCGTTTTAGTTACGTCTTTATGAACGGTAGATTTTCCAACGCCAAACTCTTTTGCCGTTCTTCTAACCGTAGCGTTATTTCTTATTATAAAAAGCGCTTCGCTAATAATTCTATTCTCAAAAAAATTTATCACTTTAACCACCTTACTTTACTATATGAAGGCGGTTTTATATTTATGTTTAATTTGCTTTGAGTAATTTTGCTTTTTTTAGTTTAGTCTTGCTTTTTTTGAATTTTCCCATTAAATAAACGTTTAAAACTATTCCGTCTATAAACGATTTTACTATTAAATAAAGCCAACTTAAAAACACTAAAATAACGGCTATTGCGCCGTAAATTTTAGAGTAAATGGCAAAGTATTTTATATATATAAAGAATACCGCGCTTGATAAAAGGCTAAATGCGCAAGTGTACATACTGCCATAAACCACTTCGCGCAAGGAAATTTTATACGGGCAAACGTAAAAATTTAAAAGTACGGAAAGTAAAAACACGGCAACAAGCAAAACGAGTATGTTTAGTGCCGACGACGCGTACGCGTTTAAATTTTTAAATAAAATAGGTATAACGGCAACGTATAATGCAAAAAATAGCGAAAATAGGCAAATTATTATAAGCGTTAAAACTATTGAAATTAGCCTTTTAAAAAGCGAATTTTTAGTGTAATAATTGTATATTACTTCTCCGCTTGATTTTAAGTGAAATAATACGTTGGCAGACGAGTAAAGCGCAACTCCCGCAACTATAATATTTCCTACACCGCCTAAATTTTTTGAAGTTTGAATAACGTATAAAAACACTTCTTTTAACTCGGGGTAGATAAAGGGGGTTAAAACGTCGCTTAACTCTTTACCTATTATAGATAGCGTAAGGCTTGATAAATACGCCATAGGAACTAACCCTATAAGTGTAAAATATACTATTGCGCCAGATAGCGTTGCACTCTTTTTTGCTCGCAAAAATTTTGAATATTCAAGTAAGTTAAAGCCTAAAAAAGTCATACTTTTAGTATAGCCAAAAAGCAAAAAATTATAATAAAAAAGTGTGCGTTTTATACGCACACTTTTATTTTACGCTATTTGTTTGTTTATAATTTGAGCCTTTTTATTGCCCTTTACAACTTCGGCGTCAATTACAACTTTTTCAACGTTTTCAACGCTTGGAATATCGTACATACTGTCAAGCATTAAATTTTCAAAAATTGTTCTAAGTCCCCTTGCGCCGGTCTTTAATGAAATTGCCTTACGCGCTATTTCTAAAACCGCGTCTTCGGTAACTTCTAAATCGCAATTGTCCATACCTATTAACTTTTTATATTGCTTAACCAAAGCGTTTTTAGGCTCGGTCATTATTTTAACGAGCGCGCTTTCGTCAAGTGCTTCTAAGCAAACGGTTATAGGAACGCGGCCAACAAATTCTGGAATTAAACCGTACTTTGTTAAGTCTTGCGGTTGAACGTCGTTCAAAACGACTTTTTCACTCGTGTTTTTACCGCTTACCCCACCGCCAAAGCCTAAACTTGAACTGTCTTTACGCTTTTCAATAATTTTGTCAAGACCAACGAAAGCGCCACCGCAAATAAATAAAATATTAGTTGTGTCAATATGCAAAAGTTCTTGTTGCGGATGTTTTCTACCACCTTGTGGCGGAACTGATGCAACCGTGCTTTCAATAATTTTTAAAAGCGCTTGTTGAACGCCTTCGCCAGACACGTCACGCGTGATGGAAACGTTTTCGCTCTTTCTTGCAATTTTATCAATTTCGTCAATATAAACTATACCGCGCTCGGCACGTTCAATGTCGTAATCGGCATTTTGAATAAGTTTTAATAAAATATTCTCAACGTCTTCACCAACGTAGCCTGCTTCGGTTAAAGTTGTAGCGTCTGCCACGGCAAAAGGAACGTTTAAAATTTTAGCAAGCGTTCTTGCAAGCAAAGTTTTGCCCGAACCCGTTGGACCTAAAAGCAAAATGTTGCTTTTTTCAATTTCAACGTCGTCGTCCTTTTCCTTTGCTTTTGCATTTATTCTTTTGTAATGATTATAAACGGCAACAGATAATACCTTTTTTGCGCTTTCTTGCCCTACTATAAACTTGTCAAGTTCTTGCTTGATTTCTTGCGGTTTTTTAAGTTCAACGCTAAAACCTTGCGTTTCAACTTCTTCCTCTTCAAGTATCATATTGCAAATGTCTAAACATTCGTCGCAAATATACAAGCCGTTAGGGCCTGCAACTAACTTTTTAGCAAGTTCTTTTGGCTTTCCGCAAAACGCACAGTATAGCCCGTTATTTTTATTTTCGCTATTTACAGCCATTAACTCTCCTTTTTATTATCTGCTTTTATAAATTTTATCAATAATTCCGTAATCAAGCGCTTCTTCGGCAGATAAATAATTGTCTCTATCCGTGTCTTTTTCAACTTCTTCAACGGTTTTGCCTGTGTTTTCGGCTAAAATTTTGTTGAGTTTGCTTTTAATTTTAAGAATTTGCTCGGCTTGAATTTTAATGTCGCTTGCTTGGCCTTTAACTCCGCCAAGTGGTTGGTGAATCATAATTTCACTATTAGGAAGTGAAAATCTTTTACCCTTTTTACCGCTTGAAAGCAAGAACGCGCCCATAGACGCCGCTAAGCCTATGCAAATTGTTGAAACGTCACACTTAATATAATTCATAGTGTCGTAAATTGCTAAACCCGCAGAAACCGACCCGCCGGGGCTATTTATATAAAGGCAAATATCTTTTTCTGGGTCTTTGCCTTCTAAGTATAAAAGTTCGGCCACAACCGTGTTTGCAACGGCATCGTCAATTTCGCCAGATAGCATTATAATTCTATCTTCAAGTAAGCGTGAATATATGTCGTACGACCTTTCACCTTTATTGGTTTGTTCTACAACCATTGGTATTAAAGCCATAAAATTCTCCTTAAAAATTAGTCAATTTTGTTGTTTGCAGTTAAGAAAGCAAAAAGTTTATCAATTTGAACGTTGTTTTCAAAGTATGAAATTTGGCGTTCATTTAAAGTCTTTTTATATTCTTCTGCGTCTTTACCAACGGCAATTGCTTGTTCGCTAATTTTAGCGTCAATTTCTTCTTCGGTAGCCTTAATTTCTTCAACGTTTAAAATTTTATCGATAACAAGTTGAATTTTAACTTGTTCTTTTGCTTGTGCCTTAAAGCCTTCTCTGTACGCTTCCATAGTTTGGTTAGTGTACTTTAAGTAATCTTCAAGTTTTAAGCCTTGATACATCATTCTATATTCCATATCTTGAACGTTTGCATCAACTTGCCTTTCAATTAAAGATTCTGGAATTTCAACTTCGCATTTTTCTGCAATAGTTTTAATAATTTTGTCTTCAAGTTCGGTTTTAGCGCGCTTGTCGTTTGCTTGTTGCAATCTTTCCTTCGTTGCAGTTTTGAACGCTTCAACGCTTTCTTCACCTGTTGAATCTTTAATAAAATCGTCGTTAACTTCTGGATATTCTTTTTCTTTAATTTCGTGAAGTTTAACTGTGAATACTACCGCCTTACCTTTAAGGTCTTCTGCGTGATAGTCAGATGGGAAAGTTACGTTAATATCTTTTTCTTCGCCGATATTCATACCAACAACGCCGTCTTCAAAACCAGGAATAAAGGTGTTAGAGCCAAGTTCTAAGTTTTGTTTTTCAGCCGTACCACCGTTGAACGCTACGCCGTCAAGTTTGCCAGCATAGTCAATAACCGTGATATCGCCAAGTTTTGCAGGTCTATCGGTAACTGCAATTTCCCTTGCGTTTCTCTTAACTAATCTATCAAGTTCGTCTTCAACTTCTTTGTCAGTTACATTATACTCAATCTTGTCAAACTTTATACCTTTATACTCGCCAAGTTTAACTTCCGGTTTAACAGGAACAACGGCAATTAAAGTAATAGACTTTTCGTCTAAACCGCCTATTTCGAGTTCAGGGCGGTCAATTGCTTCAATTGTTGGTTCTTTGTCTAAAATATCAAAGTAATATTTAGGGAAAGCAAGGTTAATTGCTTCTTCAAAGAAAACGCCCGCACCGTATTGCTTTTCAATAATGTGCTTAGGAACGTGGCCCTTTCTAAAACCAGGAACGCTAAACTTGTTCTTAGTTTTTTGATATGCGTTAAGTTGAGCCTCAGCCCATTCTTGCGCGTTAAGTGTAATGTTAATTTTTACTGTGCTTTTTTCTGCTTTTTCAAAAGTGTATTTCATAGTTATTCTCCTACTAAGTTTTCTAAGTTGCTTATATATTTTAGCACTAATAACTTTTTATGTAAAGGTTTTAATATACTTTTATTATATATTTTACATAATTTAATTTACAAAAATCAAAAAAATATATATAATTATTTAAAAATACACAAAATTTTTAAGGGTTTACTATGCCACAAGATTTATTCACTATTAAGCGCTACGCTTCAAAACTTAATAATTTAATAACTGGCGCAAAGGTCAATAAAATTACCGAGCCTAACCCTGACGAAGTTATTTTATCGCTTTACGGCGGTAAAACGTTTAACGTAACGGTAAACGCTTCGGCTAAATTTTGTAGAGTTTCGCTAACTAATCTCCTTAAAGAAAATCCCGCCGTTGCATTTAACTTTTGTATGCTACTTAGAAAGCACTTAACTTCTGCAACCGTTTTAAGCGTTGAAACGCTAAACGACGATAGAATTATAGCAATAAATTTTAAAAGCACAAGCGAGTTATTTGATAATCAAACGGTTAGTTTAATTGCGGAAATTATGGGCAAATATTCAAACGTGTTTTTGGTTAAAAACGGTATAATTTTAGGCACGTTAAAACCCCCACTACAAACGCTTGACTTAAAGCGTGTAAACTTAGTAAAAAGCAAGTACGTTTTGCCCGAAAAACAAAACAAGTTATCGGCGTGTAATTTAGAGAATTTAAAACTATGTTTTAACGCCTTTAAAAGCGGTGATTTATCTTTATATATTTTGCAAAGTTTTTACGATTTTTCGCCTGTAACCGCAAAGGAATTAGCGCACCGAATTTTAACAAAAAACAACGGCGTTTTTAATAGCGAAATTGCCATAACGGAAACTCAAAATTTTATAAATGAAACAAGCGCTCCTACCGTAATTATAAGCAAAAATTCAAGCGATTTTTACCCTTTTAACTACGAGCATTTGCAAGGCGAAAAGTTAAGTTTTTCTTGCATTTTAGACGCTATGAATTACCATTATTCTAACGCCGAAAACAACTTGTTTATTACCGCAAAACAAAACGCTTTAATGCAAAAAGTTTCCGCTCAAGAAAAGAAGCTTTTAAAAAAGCAAACCGCCCTTTTAGGTAAGATAAAAGACGGTGAAAATAGCGAAATTTTTAAATTATACGGCGAACTTTTAACCGCTTATTCGCACACGGTTAAAAAGGGGCAAACGACGGCTAATTTGGTTAATTATTATAGCGAAAACGGCGAAGTTTTAACTATACCTTTAAACGAAAATTTAAGTGCGATAGAAAACGCGCAAAGTTACTATAAAAAATATTCAAAGCATAAAAATACGGTGCTTAAAACAAAACCGCAACTTGATAAAATAGAGCAAGAACTAAAATATTTAGAAACGGTTAAACTATCAATTTCTATTTCAAAAGACAAGTTGGAATTTTTAGAAATTGAAGAAGAATTAGCAACAAACACAAGCGTTCAAGTTAAAAAAAGCGATAAAAAACAGCCTAAAAAAGTTGCAAGAAGCAGTTATTTAAGGTATGAAATTGACGGTTTTAGCGTAATAGTAGGCAAAAATAACGTGCAAAACGATAGGCTTTTTAAAGAAACTAACTCACCTGATATTTGGTTTCACGTTAAAAATCAAACGTCTTGCCACGCATATATTTTAACTAATAATAACCAAGTTTCAATCGAAACCATTTTAAAAGTTGCCGAAATTTGCGCATATTACTCTAAGGCTAAAAACGAGCAAAAAGTTGAAGTTGACTACACTTTAAAAAAACACGTTAAAAAACAAAGCGGTGGCGCGCTTGGCGCGGTTACTTATACCGATTTTAAAACCGTTATTGTAACGCCTAACGAACACGAATACTTAAAAAAGATGCAATAAAATTGCATCTTTTTTATTTTTTAAAATTCTTTATTTACTTCAACTACCCTTTCGTTAAGAGAGTAAAGCGGACTATTTTTATCAAAATAAAACGTTAGTTTATACGCCATTAACCTTTGAGTTTTTGCCTTAAATCTTTCGTTTACGGCGTTTTGCCCGTACTTGCCGTCGCCAATAAGCGGGTTGCCGTTAAAGGCTAAATGCGCCCTTATTTGATGAGTTTTACCCGTAATTAAATTAACGCTTAAAATAGAAGAATTTTCGCTTTCTTTTAAAACTTTATATTCCGTTATTATTTTTGTTGAACCTTCAACCTTATTAGGCGTAATAAATACTTTTGAAATTTTTTCGTCTTTTCTTAAATACGCTGTTAAAACGGCTTGTTTTTCTTTTAACTTGCCGTAAACTTCGCATAAATATTCTTTTTTAATTGTGCGCTCTTTAAAGGCTTTTAAAAGTTCAAGTTCGGCTTGTTTAGTTGTTGCCAAAACTAATAAACCCGAAGTGTTTCTATCAAGGCGGTGGCATAGTTTTGCACCTTTATAAGTTTTATTTATAATTTCTTCAAACTTTTCAACGGTTATTCCGCTTGGTTTAAAAACCACCAAAACACCGCTTTCGTTTAAAAGCACTTCGTAACTATTAAAACTACCGCTACCGTCGTAATAAACGTCAATTTTATCGCCTGCCGAAATTAAAACGTCACTATTAACTCTTTTGCCGTTAACCTTAACGTCTTTATTCCTAAGTAGTTTTTGCAAAGTAGAAAACGAAATTTCGCCGTCGTATTTTTCTAAAATAAATTTAGTTAATTTTGCTTCCTTTTCACAGTAAAAACTTTTCATAATTTAATTATAACCCGTTTATCGCGTTTAAGCAAGAGTTTTTAACGCTAAGTAAAATAAAAGCCGTTTAAGAAAAACTTAAACGGCTAAATATATTTTTTAATTATCTGTCAGCGTCTTTTTCGTCAACTTTTTTAAGAACTTTTTGAGCGGTAGCGTCTTTTGGCTTAATGAATAATAAGCAAATAATTGCAATTAAGCACGCGCCCGATACGCATAAAAGAACGAAAGGAAGAGTGTTCTTTTCAAGCCAGTCTGCAAAGCCAACTTTGTAAGTAACCGTTGAGTATTTAGAAGAAACTTTGATGTTTGCAGTTTTGCCGTGCGCAGGAGTTCCAACAGAGTCAACCGCGGTAACTTCTACGTAATAAATACCCGCTTTGCTTGGTGTGAAAGTTAAATTCGTAGTGTCAAAATTTTCTTCTTCAGTTACGTCAATTGCGGTGGCGTTTAGACTTTCTTTATAATAGAGAGTGTAAGTAGTGCTTTCGCTACCATTTACCGTAATAGAAGAAACTCTATATGACGCGCCTATATAACCATTTTCTTGGTAAGCCGAAGTTATGTCGATAACAGGGCCTTCGTTTTCAAGTTCAAACGTGAATTTAGGAACTATTAACTTACCTTTTACGGCGTTTGCAATTTCGGTGCCTTCGCCTTCTTTTGCCTCGTCTTTAGATGCGTAGAACTTTTTAGTTTCGCCGTTATAGAAAACGTTTTTATTAGTACCTTCTTCAACGTATTGATAGAAACCGTCAAGTTCTTCTTTTAAATAATCAACGGTCATTTTAACCGCGTCTTTTTTATTATCAGTTAAATTGTCAGAAGAAAGTAAAACGTAGTAAACGTACTTGCCGTAAGCCGAAACTTTAAATTTAGGAGTTCCCGATAAAGCAGAAGTAGAAGAGTAAGTAGCGCTACCTGGAACTAAATAGTAAACTTGCTTGTTTAACGCATTGTAAGGAAGTTGAGTGCTAATTAAATCGTCAACACTTGGAACTTCAAAGTTTTTGCCAAGTTTTAATTTATCTGCACCTTCAACACCGTTTACTTCCGTATTGATATTTTCAAGGTATTTAGTATAAGCCGTGCCGTAAGCAGTTTTGTCAACGTATTTAAGTTCAATATTGTTAGTTGTATTTTCAACTTTAAAGTTATATTCTTCTACAACTTCAGGAGATTCTAATTTTTCTTGAACTTTTAAGTTGTAAACGCCCGTTTTTGTAAACGTAACGCTTAAAACGTTGCCAGACGTTGTGAAAGATAAATAGTAATCGTCGCTACTGCTAACGTCTTTACCGTCTTTGAAAACGGGGTTGCCGTACTCGGTAATAGACGTTTTAGCGTAAACAACAACGTCGTTTAAAGAAACTACTTTATTTTGGAAACCTGTTATTTCTAACTTATATTCCGTTCCAACGAAAGCAATTTTATCACTTGGGTTAGAAGCGTCGTAATTTTTATTAGCATATGCAAGCGAAACGGGTGCGCTTAAAAAAGGCATTGCGCAAGCAAAACAAAGAAGAAATACAAGTAATTTTTTAACTATTTTATTTAGCATATAAAAACTCCCACGAAATATGTAAATTGAATAAAGGCAAAGCCTTTAAGCAATAATACGCCATAGTACTTTTTATATTTTAATATAAATATTAAAAATTGTCAATAGCAATAAAGCAAAAAATAAAGCGAATATGGAATATTCCACACAAAAATTGCCGTTTTTTAATATTATAAGTAGTGGTGACGATAAAATGGACGTTATATTTTTAATATCTACAGCACTTTCAGTTTCGTTAGACTCTTTTTTGTGCGGACTATCGTTATTCGTGCCAACAAAAGATAGAATTAAAGCCGTTTTAATTATTGCCGTTTCCGTTTTGTTTTTATGCTTTATAGGTGCTTTTTTAGGCTTAAAACTTGGAATAATATTATCTAAATTTGCAAGCAAAATTGCGGGCGCTATACTTATACTAATTGCTTTTTTAGAATGTTTTGAAAAAGAAGAAGATTGTTTTGTAAACGTTAAACAACACGCTTTACTTGACTATTTTTTGGCGGGCTTTGCCGTTGGATTAGACGGGCTTGTAGGCTCTTTTACCCTTTCGCTTTTAGGCTATAACCCCGCGTTAGTTACGTTTATTATAACTATTTTGCACGTTTTTTTGCTATACGTTTCAATAAGTATTTCAACAGAATTTTTGCAACGGCACGCATTTATTAAACGAATTGCGCCTGTTTTTATTTTTATATTAGGCTTTTACAAAGTGTTGTGTTAAAGAAAAAAGCGATAGGTTTTACCTATCGCTTAAATTTATAAAGTTGACGCCATTACGGCTTTAATTGTGTGCATTCTATTTTCTGCTTCTTTAAATACTATTGAACGCTCGCTTTCAAACACTTCGTTAGTAACTTCCATTTCAGTTATATTAAACTTTTTATTTATCTCTTTACCAACGGTGGTTTTAAGGTCGTGGAACGCTGGTAAACAATGCATAAACACGGCGTTTTTATCCGCCTTTTCCATAACGGAAGTAGTAACTCTATACGGCGTTAATTCGTTAATTCTTTCTTCCCAAACGCTATCAGGCTCGCCCATAGAAACCCAAACGTCAGTATAAATAACGTTGGCGTTTTTAACGGCTTCGTCAACGCTTTCAATAAACGAGAGTTTTGCGCCCGTTTCTTTTGCTATTTCTTGGCAAGTTGCAATCAATTCGCTATTTGGAAAATATTTTTTAGGCGCGCAAGCAACGAATTCCATGCCCATTTTAGCGCAACCTACCATTAAAGAATTGCCCATATTGTATCTTGCATCGCCCATATAAACGAGTTTTATGCCTTTTAAATAGCCGAACTGCTCTTTAATAGTCATAAAATCGGCAAGAATTTGAGTTGGGTGAAATTCGTTTGTAAGCCCGTTCCAAACGGGAACTTTAGAGTATTTTGCAAGTTCTTCAACAATTTCTTCACCGTAACCGCGGTATTCAATTCCGTCGTAAATGCTTGAAAGCACCCTTGCGGTGTCGGCAATGCTTTCCTTTTTGCCAATTTGAGAGCCCGTTGGGTCAAGGTAAGTTACGTGCATGCCAAGGTCGTGCGCGGCAACTTCAAAACTACAACGCGTGCGCGTACTCGTTTTTTCAAAAATAAGCGCAACGTTTTTACCTTTATAATCGTCGTGAAAAACGCCGTTTTTCTTCTTTTGTTTATAATCTATTGCAAGGTCTATAAGTTTTTCAATTTCATTTGGCGTAAAATCTAAAAGTTTTAAAAAATCTTTTCCTTTTAAAAAACCCATAACGTAATCCCCTTTTTGCGCGTAAAACTATTGTTTTAAATACGCTTTTATATCTTCAATTTGTTTTTCAACGGATTTTAAACCCGTTCCGCCTTCACTAATACGCTTTTCAACGCAAGTTTTTAAGTTGATTGCTTCGTATAAACCGCCGTCGAATTCTTCGCAGTATTCCTTGTATTTTTCAAGTGAAACTTCTTCAAGCGTCAAGTTGTTTTCAACGCAGTAACCAACAATTTGACCCGTAATTTGATAAGCCTTTCTAAAAGGAACGCCTTTTTTAGTAACGTAGTCGGCAAGGTCGGTGGCGTTTATAAAACCGTTTTTACAAGCGTTATACATGTTTTCACGAAGAACGGTCATAGTTTTAACCATTGGCGTGAATACCGTTAAGCACTTTTCAACCGTTTCAAGCGCGTCGAAAACGCTTTCTTTATCTTCTTGCATATCTTTGTTATATGCAAGCGGTAAGCCTTTCATAATTGTTAAAAGAGCAAACAAATCGCCGTAAACTCTGCCCGTTTTACCACGCACGAGTTCAGCCATATCGCTATTTTTCTTTTGTGGCATTATGCTTGAACCCGTTGTAAACTCGTCACTTAACTTAACGAACTTAAATTCCCAACTTGACCAAAGAATAATTTCTTCGCTAAACCTTGAAAGGTGCATCATAACGATTGAAAGCGCGGAAAGTATTTCAATGCAAAAATCTCTATCCGAAACACCGTCTAAACTGTTAGGCGTTACACCTAAAAAGCCAAGTTTTTTAGCGGTAAATTGCCTATCTATTTCGTAGGTAGTGCCTGCAAGAGCGGCAGAGCCAAGCGGAGAATAGTTAAGCCTTTTAAGAGCGTCTAAAATTCTACCGCTATCACGAATAAACATTTGCGCGTAAGCAAGAAGGTGCTGAGCAAACGTTATAGGTTGTGCCCTTTGAAGGTGCGTGTAACCTGGCATTATAGTTTGCTTTTCTTCTTCCGCCTTGTTTACTAAAACTTCGATAAGCGACTTTAAAAGCGCGTTTATTTTTTGCGTTTCGTCACGCATATAAAGCCTAAGGTCTAATGCAACTTGGTCGTTTCTACTTCTGCCCGTGTGAAGTTTTTTGCCCGTTTCGCCTATGCGAGAAATAAGTTCACTTTCAATAAACGAGTGAATATCTTCGTAATCGTCGCCTATAACTAAAGTACCGTCTAAAAGGTCTTCTAAAATAGAAATTAATGATGCCGAAATTTTTAAATAATCTTGCTTTTCAATAACGTTTTGCTTTGCAAGCATTTCAACGTGAGCAAGCGAGCCCATAATATCTTGCTTAAACATTTTTTTATCAAAACTAATTGAAGAGTTAAAGTCGTCGGCATTTTTGTCAATAGCACCGTTAAAACGGCCACTCCATAATTTTGCCATAATTATTTTTTACTGTTTTTTTGATTTACTTGTGCTTGAACTTTAAGTGGTAAGCCGAATAAGTTAATAAAGCCCGTTGCGTCTGCTTGATTATAAACGTTATCTTCGCCAAACGTTGCGTATTCTTCACTATAAAGCGAATAATCACTCCAAGCGCCCGCTTTAATAATATTGCCTTTGTAAAGTTTAAGTTTAACTTTACCTGTAACCGTTTCTTGAGTTTTGTCAACGAAAGCACTTAACGCTTCACGAAGCGGAGTGAACCATTGACCGTTATAAACAAGGTCCGCAAAAGTAATTGCAAGTTCTTGCTTTTTATGCGCAGTCATTTTATCTAAGCATAAAGTTTCTAAGTAGTTGTGTGCAAAGTATAAAATTGTTCCGCCCGGAGTTTCGTAAACGCCACGGCATTTCATACCAACTAAACGGTTTTCAACGATATCTAATAAACCTATGCCGTTTTCACCGCCGAGTTTGTTGAGTTCTAAAATAATTTCTTTTGCGCTCATAGCCTTATCGTTTAATTTAACGGGAACGCCCTTTTCAAATTCAAGCGTAACGTAAGTTGGTTTATCTGGCGCATCGATAGGTGAAACGCCCATTTCTAAAAAGCCTTTCTTTTCGTAAAGTGGTTCGTTGCCCGCGTCTTCAAGGTCTAAACCTTCGTGAGATAAGTGCCATAAGTTTTTATCTTTACTGTAATTTGTTTCTCTGTTAATTTTTAAAGGAACGTTGTGGCTTTCGGCATATTCAATTTCTTCTTCACGGCTCTTAATTGACCATTCACGCCAAGGCGCAATAATTTGCATATCTGGTGCAAGTGCTTTAATAGCAAGTTCAAAACGAACTTGGTCGTTACCCTTACCCGTGCAACCGTGGCAGATTGCGTCTGCACCTTCCTTGATTGCAATTTCAACAATTCTTTTTGCAATGATAGGACGTGCAAACGAAGTGCCAAGTAAATATTCTTCATACATAGCGCCCGCCTTCATTGTAGGAATAATGTATTCGTCAACAAAAACGTCGGTTAAATCTTCTACGTAGAGTTTAGACGCGCCCGTTTTAATTGCCTTTTCTTCTAAACCTTCAAGTTCGTCCGCTTGGCCAACGTTACCAGAAACTGCAATAACTTCACAGTTGTTATAATTTTCTTTAAGCCAAGGAATAATGATTGACGTATCTAAACCGCCAGAGTATGCAAGTACTACTTTTTTAATGTCTTTTTTATTCATAATAATCACCTATAAATTATTTATTTTTTATTGCATATATACTATACTACTTTTAATTTTTTATTGCAAGCATTTTATTCACTATTTTTGAATATTTTTAAAATATTTTTTATTATTTTTGCATAATATTAAAATAATGCATAATTTTATGCATAAAAATAGATTTGACAAATTGTGGGAGAAAAAAATTAAAAAATAGGCGTAAAAAAACCGCTTAAAAAAGCGGTTTTAAAAATATAAAAAATCAAATTTTTTTGTTATTAACTCTTGGCGAGAGAAAAAATCGTTTGAACGAACATATTACAAAACTTTTGACAAGAAGTCTTTAAGCCTTGGGTGTTTAGGATTTTCAAAGAATTCTTTCGGCTCGTTTTCTTCAACGATTACGCCACCGTCTATAAAGATAACGCGGTTAGCAACTTCTTTTGCAAAGCCCATTTCGTGCGTTACAACTATCATAGTCATACCTTCTTTGGCAAGTGCCGTCATAACGTTTAAAACTTCGCCAACCATTTCAGGGTCTAATGCGCTCGTTGGCTCGTCAAAAAGCATAACGTCTGGCTCCATAGCAAGTGCTCTTACTATTGCAACACGTTGCTTTTGCCCGCCGGATATTTGAGACGGATAAGAATTTGCCTTATCTTCAAGACCTATCGTTTTTAAAAGTTCAATAGCCTTGTTTTCGGCTTCTTGCTTAATTTGAGCAATACTTTTACCTAAATCGTATAAAGGTTTTTTATTGTCTTTTCCTTTAAAAAGATTTGCAATTTTAATAAAGAAATTCTTGTTTTTTAATTTTGACCTTTTCTTTTTAGCAATAGTTATTGGAGCAAGCGTAATGTTTTGAAGCACCGTCAAATTGTTAAAAAGATTAAATTGTTGGAAAACCATTCCTATTTTTTGGCGGTGAACGTTAATATCTACTTTCATATCGGCAAGGTCTTCGCCGTTAAATAAAATTGAACCGCCTGTTGGGTCTTCTAAACAGTTGAGACACCTTAAAAAAGTTGACTTTCCGCAACCAGACGGACCGACTATGGCAACAACGTCCCCTTCATAAACGTCTAAATCAACGCCTTTTAAAACTTCAAGATTATTAAACGTTTTCTTTAAGTTTTTAACAGATAAAATCAATTTCTTTTCCATACTATCTCTCACTTTTTTTCAATCTTTTTTCAAGCGACCTAACGCCCCAAGAAATAAGCAATACTATAACTAAATAAGCAACGCCAAGCATTAAATATGGTATTACGTAAGACATACTGTCGCTACCTAATTTAGTAAACGCTCTCGTTAAGTCGATAGTGGCAACGTAACCCGTTATAGACGTTTCTTTTACTAAAACGATAAACTCGTTGCCAAGCGTTGGCAAAATATTTTTAACGGCTTGCGGAATAACTATTTTAAGCATAGTAGTTGCATAAGTTAAGCCCATTGCCCTACCTGCTTCCATTTGACCGTAGTCAACGGAGTTGATACCGCTACGCATAATTTCGCTAACGTAAGCACCACTATTTAAACCGAACACTATTATAGCAACCGGTAAACCGCTATCAACGCTTATGCCAAGTATTGGAAGTAAAACGTTATAACCTATAAGAAGTTGCACCATCATTGGCGTTCCCCTAAAAAGTTCTACGTAGCAACCGCAAATTTTATCTAAAATTCTTGGCAAAACTTTATATTTAGGCATAACCCTTATTATTGCTATAAACGTACCGATAACAATACCTATCAACAAACCTACTACGGCAATTTGAGCAGTATTAAATAAGCCTTCAAGAACCTTTTTATAGCCGTTTTTGTATATGAGAGCATCTATAAACTTTTCCCATAACAACGCGTAATTATTATTCATGTCTATTACCAAAGTAAAGGCTTAGTAATAAACTAAGCCTTTACAACCTTTTTTACGTTTTTTATTTATTATTTGTTTTTGCAAAGAACGTTTAACATATCAACAACCGTACCAGCAGAAGCAAACACGTCGCAATCTTCTTTGCAAAGAAGAACGATTGATTCTGTATAGTAACTAGTTGAGAAGTTTACTATTTCTTTTCTTTCGTTCGTGATAGTGATACCAGACATAGCAATGTCAACACCGTGATTACCAACGGAAGATACAACGCTTTCAAAAGCCATATCGTCAATTACTAATTCTAAATCGAGTTCATCGGCAAGAATTTGCGCAATTTCCATATCGATACCGTAGTATTTATCACCGTTTACGTATTCCCAAGGTGCAAATTCTGCGTTAGTTGCAACTACTAATTGACCTTCTTTATTATCAATATCTTTTTCTGCTGAAGTTACGCCAACGTAATTTTCGCTATCGCCAGCCATGTATTTGTCGATAATTGCTTGAATTTCGTCTGCTTTGTCTGCTAATACTTGATTGATTGAAGCATTGAGTTGAGTTTGAGCCTTATCCATAGCAATGCCGTAGAATTCTGTTGATAAAGCAATATCAATATACTTAATACCGCCCATAGTGTTGCAAATGCTCATTGCAGTTGCCTTGTCGCAAACAACGTAGTCAACGTTACCGTTTTTCATTGCTTCCGCAGCGAGTGGGAAAGTAGTATACGAACTTACAGAAACGCCTTTTAAGCACTCTGTGTACATTAAACTTGTAGTTCCTTCTTGTACACCGATTTTAGTAGTTTTTGCACAGCCTGTAAAACCTAAACAAGCGGTTACACCGAGCATTAAAGTTAAAATGAGTGTGATTAACTTTTTCATAATTTTTTTATCTCCTAAAAATGATTTTTAACTTGATTTCAAAGCCGTTTTCAACTTTGATACGCCTATATTACACCTTTAATTTTTTATTGTCAACTATTTTTGCATAATATTTGCAAATTTTTTTATATTTTTTTATTTTATTCATTTTTATGCAAATTTTAGTGCATAAAACTATAATTTTATTCATTTTATGCACTTTAACAGTAAAAGACCACGCCAAAGAAAGTGGTTTTCTAAAAAAAACGAGCAAAAAAATGACTAAGCAAAACACAAAACACCGCTAAACGTACAAAATTTTAGCGGTGTTTTCTTAAATTTTAATTAGTTGAAACGTAACTTCTATCAATAGTTATATTTGTTGTAAAGTTAGAATATTTACTTTTAACCGTTTCGTTAAGAGTTGCCTTTAACTCTTTTTCGCTAAACTTTACGTTAAACGGAACTACTAAATCAAAAAGCACGATGTTTACGTCTACTCCCCTAACAATTCTAAGGTCGTGAATACTAAACTCGCTATTTATTTCTAAAACGGCGTTTGATATAAATTCTTTTAACTCGCTTGCAAGTTCGTCGTTTACGGAAATTGGGTCGTAGTGAATAACTAAATGCAAGTTCATTTGCTCGCTAAACTCGCGCTCAATTGCGTCGATTAGTTCGTGGCTTTTAAAAACGTCTTCTTCGCTCGACATTTCTAAATGCACGCTTGCAAGTTTTCTAACGGGGCCGTAATCGTGAACGATAAGGTCGTGAACGCCTAAAACGCCCTCGTAACTTAAAAGTTTATTTTTAATTTTTTCAACGTACTCTCTATCGGGCGCTTGACCTAAAAGCGGAGTTATCATATCTTTAACAACCTTTACACCGCCTATCAAAATAAGAACTGCTATAACTACGCCAACGTAGCCGTCTATAACCACGTTTGTAAATTTGGTTATTATAAGCGAAATTAAAACTGCAAGGGTTGAAATAGCATCGTTTCTACTGTCTATTGCCGACGCTAAAAGCGCGCTCGACTTTATTTTTTTACCCGCGTATCTATACATTAAAAACATAAATAGTTTAACTAAAATAGACGCGCCTAAAATTACGCCCGACAAAACGCTTATTTTTACGATAGTAGGGCTAATTATTTTTTCAACGCCACTCGTTAAAAGTTCAAAGCCTATAACCATTATAAAAAAGGCAACCGTTAAGCCTGCAATATACTCGTACCTACCGTGCCCGTAAGGGTGCTCTTCGTCAGCGGGGCGCTCGGCAAGTTTAAAACCTATAAAGCCAACTATGTTTGAAGACGCGTCCGCCAAGTTATTGATAGCGTCCGCAATAACGGCAACCGACGCCGTTAAAACGCCTACTAAAATTTTTAACGCGCAGAGTAAAACGTTAAAAATTATGCCTAAAACGTTAGTTACCTTGCCGTATTTTGACCTAACTTCTTCGCTTTCTATATTATTACTATCTTTTATAAAAATTGAAAATAACTTATTAAACATTTTATCCTTACTATATATAAAAGCGCCTTTTTGGCGCTTTTTTTATTTTTAGCCTTATTGTAAATTTACGTTTGCCGACGCGTTAAGGTCAAGATTTGCAAAATTGCCTTTTAGATATTGCAAATACCCTTCCGCACCTATCATACAAGCGTTATCGGTACAAAGCGATTTTGGTGGTAAAACTAAATTTATATTTAATTTTTTACACTCGTTTGTAAGTTTTTCTCTTAAAAGACCGTTTGCGCCAACGCCACCGCCAACGGTAAGTGTTTTATAACCGCTTTCTTTAACGGCTTTAATTGCGCGCGTTACAATCATATCAATTGCCGTTTCTTGAAACGAGCAAGCAATATCGGCTTTATTTAATTCTTCGCCTTTCATTTTAGCCGTGTTTACGGTGTTAATTACCGCCGTTTTTAAACCGCTATACGAAAAATTATAACCGAATTTTGACATAGGCATTTTAGGAAAGTCAAAAGTATTGTTACCGCTTTTTGCAAGTTTTTCAATATTCGGTCCGCCCGGGTATTCTAAGCCTAAAACCCTTGCCACTTTATCAAAGGCTTCGCCAACGGCATCGTCAAGCGTTTTGCCTAAAACGTTATAGGTGTAATAGTCTTTAACTTCGATAATAGCAGTATGGCCACCGCTACATAAAACGCTTATAAAAGGTGGCTCTAAACTTTCGTTATTTAAGTAAGACGCCGATAAATGCCCGCGAATATGCGAAACGGGAATAAGCGGAATATTAAGCGAAAAAGCAAGCGCTTTTGCATACGATACTCCAACGAGTAGCGCGCCGAGTAGCCCTGCGCCGTAAGTAACGGCAATGGCGTCAAGGTCGCTTAAACTAATGCCCGCACTCTTTACCGCTTTATCAACAACGATAGATATAGCAGACGTATGCGCACGCGAAGCAATTTCGGGCACTACACCGCCAAACGGAATATGTTTTGAAACGGAACTTATAATTTCGTTTGATAAAATAGTTCTACCGCCTTTTATTACAGCTGAGGCAGTTTCGTCGCAACTTGATTCTATTGCTAAAATTAAAGCGTCTTTTTTAATTTGTGTTTTTAATGAATTTTCAAAATAAGTCATTATGATTTCTTTAAGTAATCGATTATAAACGAATCAATTTCGCCGTCCATAACCGCTTGAACGTTTGAATTTTCCGACCCCGTTCTATGGTCTTTAACTAAAGTGTAAGGGCAAAAAACGTACGAGCGAATTTGACTGCCCCACTCAATTTTTTTAATTTCGCCCTTAATTTCTTGCGCTTCCGCCATTCTTTCTTCTTCGCGCTTTTCAACGAGTTTACTAATAAGCATTTTCATTGCTTGCTCGCGGTTTTGTATTTGCGACCTTTCGTTTTGGCACGCAACTATAATGCCCGTTGGAATATGCGTTATTCTTATTGCCGACTCCGTTTTATTAACGTGTTGACCGCCCGCACCGCTACTTCTAAAAGTATCAACCTTTAACTCGTCGGGCCTAATTTCTATTTCGTTATCGCTATCTATTTCGGGCATAACTTCAACGGAAGAAAACGAAGTATGACGCCTTGCGTTAGAGTCAAACGGAGAAATTCTAACGAGCCTATGAACGCCCTTTTCCGCCTTTAAATAGCCGTAAGCGTTTAAGCCGTCAACTTTAAACGAAACGCTTTTTATTCCCGCTTCGTCGCCCGCAAGCCTATCGAACTCGGTTATAGTGTAGCCGTGTTTTTCGGCGTAGCAAATGTACATTCTATAAAGCATTTCAGTCCAGTCGCACGCTTCCGTTCCGCCTGCGCCCGCGTGAAGAGTCATAATAGCGTTTGAAGAATCGTATTTACCGCGAAGAAGGGCTTGTAAACGCATTTTTTCAATGTCTTCTTCGGCTTCTTTAAGTTCGGCTTCTACTTCGCCCATAAAAGAATCGTCGCCAAATTCTTCGGAAAGTTTAACCATTTCTTCGGCTTCAACTATCGCCTTTTCCGCCCTATCAAAAACTTCAATTTTGTTGCGAAGTGCTTGCGCTTTTTTAGAATATTCAGTTGATAAAGAAAGGTTAGTATACACTTCTTCCTTTTCAAGTTCTTTTTCAATATCTTCAAGTTGCGTTTTTGCAAGAGTGATATCGAGCGAATATCCCGCTTCTTTTAGCGTAACTTTAAGGTCGCTTATTTTTTGCCAGTATAAATCTGTTCTTAACATAAAATTCCGTTATTATTGATTTTGCCCACAGCAGTTTTTGTATTTTTTACCGCTACCGCAAGGGCAAGGGTCGTTTCTACCTATCTTTTTTCCTTTTACTATCGTAGCACTTCTCTTTTCAACTTCCGTGCCACCGCCACCTTCGGTTAAGTCCTTAGGTTCTTCTCTTTTCATTACGGGGTTAGTTTTAATTTCCGCTTTTAATAAAAGTGAAACGGTGTCGTTTTGTATGCTATCGGTCATATCGTTAAACATATCTAAACCTTCGCGCTTGTATGCGTTAATAGGGTTTTCGTTAGCGTAACCGCGAAGTGAAATACCGCGTTTTAACGTGTCCATAGCGTCGATATGGTCAATCCACTTAGTGTCAACGTTTTTGAGTAAAACGAACTTTTCAACTTCTTCAAAGTTGACGCCCATTTCTTTATATCTTGCAATTTTTTCTTCGTAAAGTTCAATTACCTTTTTAGTAGTTCTTTTGGTAATTTCTTCAACGTCCCACTTTTCAAGCCTTGCAGTAGTTATATAGTTAGTGCCTTGTGGTAAAACTCTATCTTCAAGTGCTTTGTTGAGTTTTTCGCTATCCCACTTGATAGGCTCTACTGCAACGTTTACGGTGTTTGCAATTATTGAATAAACGATATCAGGTATTAAATTTAAAATCTTTTCGTGAGTGTTTGCGCCTTTTAAAACTTGCATACGTTCTTCGTAGATTGTTTGGCGTTGAGTATTCATAACGTCGTCGTATTCAATAATTTGACGCCTAATACCAAAGTTTCTACCTTCTATCATACGTTGCGCGTTTTCAATTTGCCTTGCAAGCATTTTTGCTTGCATTGGCGTGTCTTCGTCTACTTTAAACATATTGTAAATAGACATAAGCCTATCGCCACCAAAACGCTTTGCTAAATCGTCTTCAAGCGAAATATAAAATAGCGTAGAGCCAGGGTCGCCTTGACGGCCTGCACGACCGCGAAGTTGGTTGTCGATACGGCGAGATTCGTGCCTTTCCGTACCTATAATTCTTAAACCGCCCAAAGCCATAACTTCTTGCTTTTCTTTTTCGGTTTCTTCGCTATATTCACTTAAAAGTTCTCTATATTCGTTTCTAACTTGTAAAATTTCTTCGCTAACGTCTTGAACGTAAGAAGTTGCGCTTTCAATAACGTCACTTGGAACGCCTTTGTTTTTTAAATATTGCTTAGCAAGGAATTCTGGGTTACCGCCAAGCAAAATGTCTGTACCACGGCCCGCCATATTAGTGGCAATAGTAACCGCGCCTTTTTTACCCGCTTGCGCAATAATTTGCGCTTCTTTTAAATGGTTTTTAGCGTTTAATATGTTGTGTTTTACTTTGTTTTTAATTAAATGCCTTGAAATTTCTTCCGATTTTTCAACCGTAACCGTACCAACTAAGATAGGTTGACCTTTTTCGTGCGTTTCAATAATGTCTTTAATAATTGCGCGAAGTTTGCCCCTTTCGGTTGAATAAATAACGTCAGGCTCGTCAATTCTTTTTATAGGTTTGTTGGTTGGAATTTCTAAAACGTCAAGCCCGTAAATAGTTCTAAACTCTTCTTCTTCCGTTTTAGCAGTACCCGTCATACCCGAAAGTTTGTTATAAAGCCTAAAATAGTTTTGGAAAGTTATTGTTGCGTGAGTTTTATTTTCGTTTCTAATAGGCACGTTTTCTTTTGCTTCAATTGCTTGGTGAAGCCCGTCCGAATAGCGCCTACCTATCATTAAACGACCGGTAAACTCGTCAACTATTAAAATTTCGCCGTCGTTAACAACGTAGTCGTTATCGCGCTTAAAAATGTGATGCGCTTTTAACGCTTGTTGTATGTGGTGCGATAAATCTGCATTTTCAATGTCGGCAAAGTTAGGAACGTTAAAGAATTTTTCAGCCTTTTCCGCACCGCTTTCAGTTATTTGAACGCTTTTATCTTTAATGTCAACGGTAAAGTCTTCGTCTTTTTTCAAAGTTTTAACGAACCTATTTGCTTTGATATAAAGTTCACTTGATTTTACGCCCCTGCCCGAAATAATAAGCGGTGTACGCGCTTCGTCAATTAAAATTGAGTCAACTTCGTCAACTATTGCAAACTCTAAACCGCGTTGAACCATATCTTCTAAATTAACTTTTAAATTGTCGCGCAAATAGTCGAAGCCGAATTCGTTGTTCGTGCCGTAAGTTATGTCGCACTTATATGCTTCGCGCTTTTGCTCGTCGGTTAAATCGTGAACGTTAACGCCAACGGTTAAGCCTAAATATCTATATACTTTGCCCATCCACTCCGCGTCACGCGAGGCGAGATAGTCGTTTACCGTTACTATGTGAACGCCCTTACCCGTCAACGCGTTAAGGTATGCTGGAAGCGTTGCCATTAAGGTTTTACCTTCACCCGTTTTAAGTTCGGCAACACGGCCTTCGTGCACGCAAACGCCACCCATAATTTGAACTTTATAATGGCGCATATTTAAAACCCTGTAACTTGCTTCTCTTACGGTAGCAAACGCTTCGGGTAAAATTTTATCAAGGCTTTCGCCGTTTTGTAAACGACCTTTTAATATTGAAGTTTGACCTTTTAATTCTTCTTCACTCATTTTTTCGTAAATAGGTGAAAGTTCTAAAACTTTATCGGCAATTTTGCCTATGTTTCTAAGGCCAACCCTTGTATCGTGGTTTAAAATGTAACTAATAAGTCCCATACAAAATCTCCAAAATATAAATAGTTAATATTATATGCTTTATCTATTGTACAATATTTTTTACTGTAAGTAAACTTTTTTTAAGATATTTTATTGTTAGAAGCGCTTTAAAAGGGCGCTTTTTGTTGTTTTTTGCTATTTTTAACAGTTTTTCTTATTCAAAAACGAAACGGAACACACGGTTAAAACGCCAACGCTTTTTGCGCCCGCGTCTTTAAAACCTTTGGCTAAAACGTCGGCTGTTGAGCCCGTTGTTAAAACGTCGTCAACGATAACTATATTTTTATCTTTAACAAGTTTCTTGTTAATTTTAAAAGAAGATTTTAAATTTTTCTTTCTTTCCCTTGCGTTTAATGTTGCTTGCGCCTTGGTTTCACTTACCTTTTCGGCAAGTTCTTTTACTTCAATTTTTGTTATGCGCGAAAGTTCGTTTGCTAAAAGTTCGGCCTGATTATATCCCCTTAATTTAAGTTTTGCTTTCGTCATAGGAACGAAAGTTATTATATTTGCCGAAGAAAAGTTTGCTAAAAACGTGCTTAGCATTTTACTAACGAATACTTCGGCTAAATATTTTTTGCCGTCGTATTTAAACGCCTTTATAGCACGGCTTATAGGCTCGCCGTATTCAAAAACGCTACGCGCTAAATCGAACTCGACGTTTTTACCCGTGCAAGAATCGCAAAATAAACAAGGCTTATTCGTTAGCCTGCCACAATGGTCGCATTTATCGTTTAAAATATAAGTAAACTTTTCTTCGCAACTTTTGCAAAAATATTCGCCGTTAAAATTTTCTTCACCGCAAGCGTTGCACGTCCACTTTAAATTAAAAATATTCTCTTTTAAAAACTTTTCTAATCTTTTGTTCATACCTATTTTATAACAAGTTTTTGATAAGGGTGAATAAAACTTGTTTTATTCAAATTTAAAATTTCTTCTTTTGAAACACCGTATTTTTTAGATATATCTTCTATCGTTTCGTTTAGCAAAACGGTGTGTATTACGCTATAACTTTTTATAAAAATTACGCTAAAAGGCGCGGGGTCTTCTTCTAAAAAATTGTCGAGCATTATAAGCCTTTTAGTGGTGCTAAATTTTGACGCTATTTTGTCAAGCGTGTCGCCTTCTAAAACGACGTATTCGCCGTTTTTAACTTCGTTTAATAGATAATTTAGGTTACTCATATTTTAATTATATGGCTTGTTTTTTAATCGTATTCTATTTTGTAGTGCACTTTAATAAAATAAGGTAGACTAAATTTTTTTGAGGTGATATTATCAATAAACTCGTTAAAACAATGGCAACCGTTACTATGCTATCTTTAATTGAAAGGGCGCTTGGCTTTGTATATAGAATATTTTTATCAAGAACGCTCGGCGCAGAAGGCGTTGGCATATACCAAATTGCGCTTTCGGTAGTAGGGCTTTTAATTACTATTACGGCTTCGGGAATACCTATAACAGTTTCGCGTATAATGATAAAAAATAGCGCGGAAAACGGAAAAAACGATAGCGGTAGCATAGTTTTTGCAGGAGTATTTTTAAGCCTTGCAATTTCGCTACCTATAACCGTTTTGCTATTTTTATTTCCTAACACTTTTTCGTTTATTTTTACCGATAAGCGTTGCTACGAAGTGTTAAAAATAATACTTCCCGGCATTGTTATAACTTCTATTTACGCAGTTATTCGCGGTTATTTTTGGGGACAAAAAAAGTTTTTAACCTACAGTTTAATTGAACTTTTTGAAGAAATAGTTATGCTCGTTTTTGGCATAGCGTTAATTTTAAATATGCAAAACACGCTTGACGGCGTTAAGCGCGCGTCATACGCGGTTTTAATTTCTTACGCGCTTTCTTTTATAGTTGCAAGCGTTTTTTACTTTCTGCACGGCGGAAAGTTTAATAACCCCGCAAAACAATTTAAACCGCTAATAGTTTCAAGCGCGCCTATAACCACTATGCGAACTACAACTTCGCTTATAAACACGCTTATTGCAATTGTGCTTCCCGCAAGGCTCGTTTTAAGCGGTGTTTCTAACCAAGTTGCCCTTTCGAGTTTTGGCGAACTTTCGGGTATGAGCATTCCGCTTATATACATACCGTCAACGCTTATTGGCTCTATTGCCTTAGTTTTAGTTCCTGAACTTTCGGAAAATTATTACAAAAATAACAACTTAACGCTTAAAAACAATATTGAACAAGCAATAAAATGCTCGGTTTTTATATCTTCACTAATAATTCCCGTTTTTTTGAGTATGGGAAAAGAACTTGGATTTTTGCTTTATAATAACGTAAATGCAGGCGTTTACGTTAAAAATGCCTGCATTATAATGTTTCCTATGAGTATAACTATGATTACAACAAGCATTTTAAATAGTTTAAACCTTGAAAAACACACGCTAATTTATTACCTTATAGGCGCAAGTTTTTTAATGATTTGCATTTATTTTTTACCTAAATATTTAGGCGTTTATTCGCTTGTTTTAGGGCTTTTATTAAGTTACGTTACAACGGCGGTTCTAAACCTTATTCTAATTCAAAAAACTTGTAAAGTTAAGCCTAATTACAAAAGGTTTATTTTAGTTAGTTTGCTGTTTATTATTCCGTCATCGCTGTTTGGATATTTTTTAAAAGGCGTATTATTAAAATTTATGCCGTCGCTACTTGCAATTAGTATATCTTCTTTTATAGTGGTAATTTTTTGCTATTTATTTTATAAAATTTTTAACCTTTACGATGTTAAGGTGCTTTTAAAAAAATAATTATAAAAGTTTAAGCCTTTTAAGTGCTGGAATTACGGCAAAAAACAGCGCGTAATTAAACAAACTATTAAAAATTTGACCTTTAAAAATAAGCCTATATGCAAGATATATTAAAAACGAAATTTCGCTTCCAAAAGTTTGCTTAGCGTACTCTATTGCCTTTGTTAGCGCGCCTATATTCGTATTATAAATATAAAATCCCGTTGAATTTATAAAAACGGTGCAAATTACAAACGTTGTTAAAATTGTAATAAGAGCCTTTACAATAAGGTGTAAAGTGCCGTTTTTTTGCCTATTAAAGTTAAAAACTAAACCTGCAATAAAAGCAAAAAGCGAAGTTGAAATTCCTACCCAAAAGTAATAAAAAAGACCGCCAGAATTTATAAAATATCCTATTAAATCGGCAACAAAGCAAGATAAAAACCCTGCAAAAGGGCCTAAAATAATGCCTGATAGCATAGAAACGAGCATTGTTAATGAAAACTGCACGTCGCCGATAGGGAAAGAAATAAAACTGTTTACAACTATTAAAAACGCTGTAAAAAGACCTATATAAGCCACTTTTTTTGAGTGGCTTTTACTTTGCAAAAATGGCGAAAATAGTAAATTTAACGCCGTAAAATTACGTTTTAACATAAAAAAACCTCCTAAATAGAGGTCCGCTAAAAAATGATATTAAATACCATAGCAACGGACGCGCCCTCAAACCGCAACGCATAACGCTTTCGTTCTTAAACAACATCCCATTTTAAGACACTTAACGCTTTCGGGCTACTCTGCTTGTAATTAAGTATATAATACCATATAACGCCTATTTTTGCAATTAGTTAATTACATATTTTTTTAATTTTAACAAACAATAACTTTATGGCTATAATTTTTATACGCTCAATAATTATTTATATAACGCTACTTGTAGTTATGCGCTTTATGGGTAAAAGGCAAATAGGCGAAATGCAACCTTTTGAATTTATCGTTACCCTTTTAATTAGTGAACTTGCCTGCATACCTATGTCAGACATTTCCGTTCCCCTTTTATACGGCGTTTTAGCCGTTCTTGCGGTTTTCGTTTTACACCAGTTTATGACTGTTTTACAGCAGTCTGGCGCGTTTTTTAAACTTGTTATTAGCGGTAAGCCGTCGGTTGTAATAAACAAAAAAGGCGTTGATTTTAAAGAACTTAAAAAAAATAACTTAGACGTTAGCGACTTAATAGAAAGTATGCGGAATTTAGGATATTTTTCGCTCGATGCGGTTGAGTATGCAATATACGAAGCAAACGGCACTTTAAGCGCAATAGAAAAAGAAAGTAACACTCCGCCCGCGGATATGCCTTTATTGCTAATTAGCAACGGAAAAACTGTTAAAAGAAATTTGGCGCTTACTAAAATTAGCGAAGAAGAACTTAACGATTTGGCGCGTAAACACGGTGCTAAAAAAATAAGCGACGTTGGCGTTTTAACGATAGACGGAAGCGGAAGATATTATTTTCAACGCTTTAACGAAAAATACGTTATAGGAAATTTAAAATTGAAGGAGAATATAAGTTGGTAAGGTCGATAGTTTCGGGGCTTGTTGTTATTGCAATTTTATTTTCGATATCAATAGGCGAACAGTATTTACTTAAAAAAAACTTTGGCGAATTTAAAGAAAGCGCAGTTATAGTTTATAAAAAAATAGAAGAAGAAACGGCGGTTAAAGAAGATATTTTGTCGCTACAAAAACAATGGCTAAAAAGAAAAGAAACTTTGCACCTTTTTATTCCGCATAACGACATAAAAGAAGTTGAACTTTGGATAGCCGAAGCGTGCACCTTAGTTGAAAACAAAGAGTTTTTAGACGCCCTTTCTAAAATAGACGTAGTTATTGAACTAAGCGAGCAAATACCAAAAATGTACATTTTAGCACCGCAAAACTTATTTTAAACGTATGCGCACTTATATTAAAAAATAGCGTTTTTAATAAGAAACGTATGCGCATATATAATAAAAAACGCGCTTAATACTTGCCAAGTATTATAAAAAAACCACGGTTTTTCCGTGGTTTTAATTTTACAAATTAGTCTTCAAAATCGTTAAAATACTCTTTATCAAAAAACTGTGCTAACGTTATGCCCGCTCCTTGACAAAATGCTTTTATTGTTGAAACTTTAGAACATTTCGTTCTTCCTTTAATTAAGTCATAAATAGCAGACGGTGATTTTCCACCGTTCAACGTTGCACCGCATACGTTTATGCCCTTTTCTTCACAAATTTCTTCAATTCTTTTTATTATAGCGTCGTTTATATTCATAGTTACACCTTAACGGAACTCCATATAGGAATTTAATAATATTAAAAGTTATACTTTTTAAAAAAGAGTTTAGAAAACTTTTCTAAACTCTTTTATTGTTTAATAGGGCGCAATTATCTTACAATGCCGTCGTAAATTGCGTTAATTGCCTTTTCAAAATCTTTTTCGGCAACGCCAACTATAATGCTAATTTCTTCAGTTGATTGCGCAATAGTTTTAATGTTGATATCATTTTTACCAAATATTGAGAAAATTAAACCCGACATACCTGGTTTAAGCGCCATATTTCTACCAACAACGGCAACTAAGGCAAGGTCGCTATCAACGTCAACGCTTAAAACGCCTTCAATTTCTTTTAACTTACCTATAATGTCGTAAAGTTTCTTTTCTACCTTTTTACCGTCAACAATAACGTTGAATTTATCAATAGCGGTAGGAATATGTTCAACTGCAACTTTAAAATGTTCAAAAATTTCCAAGCACTTTCTAATTACAACCGATTTATTAGCCGTTATAGCCTTTGTAATTGTAAACGCCTTGTAATTCTTTTTGCCTGAAATACCCGTAATAATACCGTCGCTTATAGAAGAATTTTGTAAAATAACCGTTCCTTCGTCGCTAGGTGCGTTAGTATTTAAAATGTGGATAGGAATTGCAAGTTCTCTTATAGGGAAAATAGTTTCTTCGTGTAAAACGCTTGCGCCCATATATGATAGTTCTCTAAGTTCGTCGTAAGTAACTTCGGCAATTCTCTTTGGATTTTCAACAATTCTTGGGTCTGCCATTAAAACGCCTGAAACGTCAGTCCAGTTTTCGTATTTTTCGGCTTCAAGCGCCATTGCTATAAGCGAACCTGTAATGTCTGACCCACCGCGAGAAAACAATTTAATTTCGCCGGTTGGGAAACTGCCGTAAAAGCCTGGAACTACCATAGCACCAACTTCTTCGTATTTTGCTTTAACTAACTCTTTAGTTTTTTCATAGTTTAAAGAGCCGTCGTAATTAAACTTAATAACGTCTGCCGCGTCAACGAAAGCGTAACCTAAATAATTTGCCATAAGTTTAGCGCAAAAATATTCGCCACGGCTAACAATAAATTCTTCTGTTGCGCCGTTTTTTAAAGTGTCCTTAAACGCGTCAAAATCGCCTTGAATATCGTATTTTAAGCCTAAATCGCACTTAACTTCGTTATATCTAAAATAAATTTCGTTAAATACGTTAGAATAATCTACCGCGTATTTAATGTGTGAAGATAAAACGTATAAAAGGTCTGTAATTTTACTATCTTCCTTAGTTCTTTTTCCAAGAGCGGAAACTACTACTGCTTGGCGCTTTTCATCGCCTTTTACAATGTTTTTAACTTTGTTAAATTGTTTGGCGCTCGCTACTGATGAACCGCCGAATTTTACTACTGTAATCATATTTTATCTGCCTCTATCAACGCTTTTGCTATTTGAACGGCGTTTGCAGCCGCACCTTTTCTAATGTTATCGCTTACTGCATAGAAGAGTAAGCCGTTGTCGCAAGAAAGGTCACGCCTAATTCTACCAACGTAAACGGCGTCAGTTCCGTTAGACATTGTTGCAACAGGGTATTTTAAGTTTTGAGGGTCGTCAACAACTACGATGCCGTCTTGATTTTCAAAAGCCTTTCTAACTTGTTCAAGCGTAAATTCTTTTTCAAGTTCAACCATAACTGAAACGGCGTGTGAATTTGCAACGGGAACTCTAACGCAAGTTGCCGAAACTTTAAGGTTAGGAAGCCCTAAAATTTTTCTTGTTTCGTTTACCATTTTAAGTTCTTCTTTAGTGTAGCCGTTATCGGTAAAACTATCGATATGTGGAATACAAGTTTTTGAAATATTGTAAGGGTAAAATTGTGGTTCTTCACCCCTTAAAGTTCTTTCCAAGTCGTTTTTACCCTTTTGACCGCTACCCGAAACTGCTTGATAAGTTGTATAAACTACCCTTTTTAAACCAAAGTTTTCTTGTAATGGTTTAAGTGGTAAAACGCTTTGAATAGTGCTACAATTTGGATTTGCAACGATTTTGCGCGCGTTATCAAATGCGCTAAGGTTGATTTCTGGAACTATTAAAGCACAGTCGCTAACCATACGCCAAGCGCTTGAATTGTCAATTACAACCGTACCGCTTTTTTCGGCTTCTAACGCCCATTCTTCACTAACTTTTCCGCCCGCGCTAAAAAGAGCAATTTCAATGCCTTCAAAGCAACCTTTTTCTAATTTTTGTAAAACGTATTCTTTACCGTTATATTCTAAAACTTTACCCGCACTTCTTTCAGAAGCAAAGAGCGTTAACTCCGCGATAGGAAAATTATATTCCTTTAAAACTTTTAAAAACGTAGAACCTACTAAACCCGTAGCGCCAACTACTGCAACTTTATATTTTTTCATAATCTTTCTCTCCTATTATTTATTCGCCTTAAAATATTCTTGCTACAAACTTATAGTTAGACGCGTCCATAAGTTCATTTATAATTTTGCCCTTAACCCCGTCGTAAACGTAGTATTTAGACTCATTTTTAAAATTGATAACCTTAAACGCCTTTTCGTTTTTAAAATAGTACGCGTTTTTAAGGTCGCTAATTCTTACAAGGTCGTTTACCATTGCAGAAGCGGTAGGAAATCTTCCCGCGCCCTTGCCGTAAAAACCAAGTAAACCGTTGTTTTTGCAGTTAAAATATACCGCGTTAAACTCGTAACTTACACCGTTTAAAGGATTTTCACTTGTAATTAACACAGGCTCAACCGAAACTTGAACGGCAGAGCCGTTTAACTTGCTTTCAGCAATAAATTTAATATTATAGCCAAGTGAATTTATATCTTTTAAAATTTCTTTTGTTAAGTTGGTTATGCCGTAATGATAAACGTCACTATAATTAACAACGCCACCGTACGCAATTGACGAAAGTATGCAAATTTTTCTCGTCATATCCAAGCCTTCAAGGTCGGCGGTTGCGTCCCTTTCGGCAAAGCCTAATTTTTTAGCATCGTCAAGCGCTTCTTCTAAACTAACACCGTCTTTTTGCATACGCGTAAGAATATAGTTAGTCGTTCCGTTTATTATACCGTAAACATGGTCAACGCTGTCAACTTTAACGCTATCTATTAGCGAACAAATTAAAGGAATTCCACCGCCAACTGACGCTTCGCACATAAAGAACACGCCGTTTTCTTTTGCTAAATTGTAAAACTCTTCAATATGTAAACTTACAACTTCTTTATTTGACGTTATAACGTGCTTTTTATTTTTAAGTGCCGTTTTAATACAGTTATATGGAAAATCGTTACCGCCCATTGCTTCAATAACAACGTCAATATCTTTATTTTCGCAAATTT
Organism: Christensenellaceae bacterium; assembly: GCA_045637905.1. Classification (GTDB taxonomy): domain Bacteria; phylum Bacillota; class Clostridia; order Christensenellales; family Borkfalkiaceae; genus HGM11412. Next base: position 106,003 of record JAZUAJ010000014.1, read on the forward strand.
CAAGAGCGTCGCCTGCAAATCTTTCTTTTAAAATATCTTTTTTAATAGGTAGGTCGAAAACTTTTAGAAGTTTAACGTTTTTTTCTTTTGGCAAATTGTCAATAAGTTCTAAAACGCCACCGCCTATTACACCGCATCCAAGTAATCCTACGTTCATAATATCTCCTATTCAAATGCTAATAAATTAACTTCTTTTATCTTTGGTAATTTTTTAAGTTGCGCTATAAGTTCGTAAACGGAAACGCTTAATTCGCCCGTTTCAAGCGCAATGGTTATGTACGCCATATTGTGTAGTGGCATATCTTGGTTAATTGTTAAAACGTTGCCGTTTAAACTTGAAATTGTGTTTAAAATGTTAGATAAAACACCTTTTTCGTGCTCCGTTCTAAACGAAATAATAGCCTTTTTTGCGTAAGTTGAAGAAAGTTCAAAAACCTTATCTTTATACTTATAAAAGGTTGAACGGCTAATATCAAGTTCCTTGCAAACGTCGCTAACGCTTTTTCCTTCTTGCTCTATAAGTTTATTTGCTTTAATAACTTGTTCGTAGCAAGGGGGTAAAACGTCTTTATGAATCATTAAAAATTCTTTTAACATTTTTTAAAAGTTGCTCCTTTATCGTCTACGCGAAGTTTTTTAACCGTCCACTTAACGCCGTCAATAACCATAGAAGAAACTTCACTATCGTTTTTTATACCAACCGCTAAAAGCGTTGAACCAGCACCGCTTATTGCTACCGCGTAGCCCTTTTTGCTCATTAAGTCAATAATTTTTTGAGAGCCTTTAATGAGCGGGAAGCGCGCAGGTTGATGAATTTTATCGTCAAACACCGCTTTTATCATATTCATATCGCCCTTTAAAAAGGCTTCGCTCGTAATTGCGCTACGGCATAAATTATGAATAGCGTCTTTAAGCGGAATAGTGGCTGGAAGCACCGCCCTTGCCTTTTTAGTTGACAACTCAAAATCGGGAATAAGCGCGAGTATTGAAAGTTTAGGGCTAACGTGATTTTTAACCGTAAACACTTTGCCGTTTGCCATACAACTCGTTACAAAACCGCCTAAAAATGCAGGTGCAACGTTGTCTGGATGACCTTCAATTTCCGTCATAATTTCTAAAAGTTCTTGCTTTTTAAAATAGTTTTTAAGCATTAGGTTTGCGCCCATTACACCGGCAACTATACAAGTTGAAGAAGAACCTAAACCGCGTGCAGACGGAACTTCGTTTCTTCCTTGCGTAATTTTAACGGGAATATACGGCTTGTTTGACTTTTCAAAAGTATATTTATACGCCTTTAACATTAAGTTGTTTTCAAGCGTGCCGTATTCAACTTCGTCCTTTTCACTTTTTTCAAAGAAGAAAGAGTTATATAAACTTAACGCAACACCGCTACAATCAAACGAACACCCTAAGTTTGCCGAAGAACAAGGAACTATAACTTCGTACTTATTAGTATTGTATAGCACGATATCTAAAATATCTTGCTTAGTTTTTAAAATAGTTTTCTTTTTGCACTTTTCAAGTTTTTTAATTCCGTAAGGAATTTTAACGCCCGTAAAAGAAGAAATTTCTTTTATAATTTCAAACTCACTCTTTTCACAAGGTAAGTTAAGTGCTTTTGCCATAGTGTAAGGGAATTTATAAGGGCTTGCCGTTGAAATAATTAAAGTTTTTTCGCTAATATTTAACTTTTTATAGCAATCGTACGCTACGGCGGTGTGTGGGTCAATTAAATAACCGAGTTCGTCGTACGCCTTTTTAATAGCAACGATAGTTTCTTCTTCGGTGGTAAAGCCTGCATCAAAGTTAGATAAGTTTTGCATTTCGCTTTTAGTAAGCGAATACTCGCCCGTTTCGTTTAAACTTTGCATTAACTCTTTTACCCTTTCACCGTTACTGCCCGTTGCCATATAAACGAGCCTTTCAAGGTTAGAAGAAATTAAAATGTCCATAGCGGGAGAGTTAGATTTTTTAAACTGCCTATTTTTGTTATATACACCCGTTTTAAAAAAGTCGGTTAAAACGTTGTTTACGTTTGAAGCGCAAATAAATTTAGAAATAGGAACACCTATTAAAGACGCTAAATATCCCGCAAAAATATCGCCAAAGTTACCCGTTGGAACGCAAATTGCAAATTCTTCGTTTAATTTTAACGAGCCGTTTTTAACCGCTTTACAGTACGCGTAAACGTAATAAATAATTTGCGGAACAAGCCTACCTATATTTATAGAGTTTGCCGAAGAAAGTAAAATTCCGTTATCACTTGGATACGAACTAAACACGCTTTTTACAAAAGATTGACAATCGTCAAAGTTGCCCTTTATTGCGTACGCGTGCGTTCTTTCATTAGTATAATAAAGCATTTGCTTTTCTTGAATTTCACTAACGCCACCGTCTGGATATAAAACGACGGTATCGAACGCGTCGTTTTTCATAAAACTTGATAAAGCCGCACCGCCCGTATCTCCGCTCGTTGCAACTAAAATAAGCGATTTATCTAAAACGTTATTTTTCTTTTTTGCAACTTCTATTAAAAACGGCAATATGGTAAGCGCCATATCTTTAAACGCAAGCGTTGGCCCGTGATAAAGTTCTAAAAACGACAAATTGTTAAAAGTAGAAAGTTTTGTAAAACAATTTGCAAAATTTTCCTTGTTATAAGCACCGCTAATGCAGTAGTCGATTTCTTCACTCGTAAAATCGTCTAAAAACAAAGAAAACACGTCTTTTGCAATTTCGATATAAGACTTATCTAAATACTTTTCGTTTAAGTTAAGTTTTTTAATGTTTTCTGGTAAAAATAAACCGCCGTCGCACGCTAAACCTTTAAGTATTGCCTTGCTTGCAGTTAATTTTTCGCCACCCCTTGTGCTAACGTACATAACTTGCTCCTTTTAGCCCGTTTTTATAATGATAATATAATAATATATTATCTTAAAAAAAACAACTGTTTGCGAGTAAAAAACAAAAAATATTTTGTCGGCGTACAAAAAACACTATATTGACTGTCGCGCACAAACTCTTTTTGCAATTTTAATAAAAAAAGTTAATTAAAAAGAGTAAAAATTAAAAAAATTACGTTTTAAAAAAAACAAGTGGATAGCATTTTTTACTATCCACTTTATTATTTTTATTCGGCAAAATTACCCGTGTACAAGCGGTAATACGTTCCCTTTTGCTTAATTAAATCGTCGTGCGAACCGCGCTCTATAATTCTACCTTTATCTAAAACCATTATAACGTCGGCGTCTTTTACGGTTGAAAGCCTATGTGCTATAACGAAAACCGTTCTACCTTCCATAAGCCTATTAGTGCCTTTTTGAACTAAGAGTTCGGTGCGCGTGTCTATTGACGAAGTTGCTTCGTCCATTATCATAGCAGGCGCGTTTTTAACCGCGGCGCGCGCTATTGATAAAAGTTGGCGTTGCCCTTGCGAGAAGTTTGCACCGTCGCCCGAAATATAAGTGTTATAGCCGTTTGGTAAACGAATAATAAAGTCGTGAGCGTTAGCAAGTTTTGCGGCTGCTATACACTCTTCATCGGTAGCGTCTAACTTGCCGTATCTAATGTTATCCATAATAGTTCCGCTAAACAAACTAACGTCTTGCAAAACTATGCCAAGCGAACGCCTTAAATCCGCCTTTTTAATTTTATTTATATTTATGCCGTCGTACCTAATTTTACCGTCGGCAATATCGTAAAAACGGTTTATAAGGTTAGTTATAGTAGTTTTGCCCGCACCCGTTGCGCCAACAAAGGCAACTTTTTGCCCTGGCTTAGCGTATAAAGTTACGTCGTGAAGAACTATGTGATTTTCAACGTAGCCAAAGTCAACGCTAAATAATCGAATGTCGCCTTTAAGTTCGGTGTACGTTACGCTACCGTCTTCTTTATGTGGGTGTTTCCATACCCAAATACCGCTTTGGTCAAGCGTTTCTTGATAGTTGCCATTTTCGTCTTTTACCGCTTTAACAAGCGTTACGTAGCCATTGTCTTCTTCAGGCTTTTCGTCTAAAAGTTCAAAAATTCTGTTAGAGCCTGCAACCGCCATAACAACGGAATTTATTTGGTTAGATATCATACCCGTACTATTTGCAAAACGCCTTGCTAAGCCCAAGAAAGAAACTACGGTTGCAATATTCATTACGCCTATAATAGAGCCGTTTTCAACTAAGTTTTGTAAACTTATATTTATGCCCGTGCCGTTTGTAAATATTACTATGCCACCGCCTAAAAACGCCGTTAAAACGTATAAAATATTGCCTATATTGTGAATTATTGGCATTAAAATGTTAGAAAACGCGTTCGCTTTATTTGAAACGTTAAATAATTCTTCGTTTAAAGCGTCGAATTTTTCTAAACTTTCGTCTTCGTGGCAAAATACTTTAACAACCTTTTGCCCTGCCATACTTTCTTCAATATAACCTTCCGTTTTTGCAACTGCTCTTTGTTGCGCCATAAAGTATTTAGCACTATTTCCGCCAACGAGTTTAGTTACGAAAGTAATAAATACTAAACCTAAAACTACAACTAAAAATAATATTACGCTAATATAAAGCATAACGAAAGTAAGAGTTATAAGCGTTATAACGGTTGAAAGTAATTGTGGCATACTTTGAGATACGAGTTGCCTTAACGCGTCAATATCGTTTGTGTAAGTACTCATAATATCGCCGTGAGTGTGCGTATCAAAATATTTGATTGGCAACTTTTGCATATTAGAGAAAAGTTTTATACGCATATCGCGTAAAAACCTTTGCGTTAAAACTGCGCCAAGCACGTTAAACGTATAGGAAAATATTATGTTTATAACGTAAATAAATGCAAGCGTTGAAAGAGCCGTAATAACTATTTTCCAAGTTTCCGCTTCGGGCGCGCCCGCCAAGAAATTTTCAAGCGCGGTGTAAACCTTGTTTAAAAATAAACCGCCAACGGAACTTGCAACCGCACTAATTGCAACGCTACATAAAACTACTATATAACTTGCTTTATAGTCTTTAAAAAGAATTTTTAAAATTCTAAAAAGTGCTTTAAAATCTAAATTTTTAATGCCTTTTTTGATAGGACCTTTTTGATTTGAAGGTTTAAAACTGTTGCGCATTTTACTCATTAGTTTTCACCTCCGTTTTCGTCAAAGTCAGCCATTTTATGTTGAGAATTATATACTTCTTTATATATTTCGTTGTTTTGTAAAAGTTCTTCGTGCGTGCCTATGCCGTTAATTTGGCCACCGTCCATAACTACGATAAAGTCGGCGTCTATTACGGAAGCAATACGTTGTGCAACTATAATTTTGGTAACCGACGGAAGTTCGTTTTTAATGGCATTACGAAGCATAGCGTCCGTCTTCATATCTACGGCGGAAGTAGAATCGTCAAAAATAATTACTTTTGGATTTTTAAGTATAGCGCGCGCAATACAAAGCCTTTGTTTTTGCCCGCCCGAAACGTTCGCACCGCCTTGCTCAATAAACGTATCGTAACCGTTTGGAAAAGAAGAAATGAATTCGTGTGCGCAAGCCATTTTGCAAGCGGAAATAAGTTCTTCGTCGGTAGCGTTTTTATTACCCCACCTTAAATTTTCTTTAATAGTGCCGGAAAATAAAACGTTCTTTTGTAAAACTACCGCAACGCTTTCTCTTAACGCTTCCATATCGTAGTCTTTAACGTTTATGCCGGCAACTTTAACTTCACCGTCTTTTACGTCGTAAAGCCTTGAAATTAAATTTACAAGCGAAGTTTTACCCGAGCCCGTACCGCCTATAATACCAACGGTTTGACCGCTTTTAATTTTTAGATTGATATTAGATAAAACGTTCTTTTCGGCTTTTTCGTAATAACTAAAATTAACGCTGTTAAATTCAATATCGCCGTTTTTAATTTCCGTAATTGCGTTTTCTTTATTCGTTAAAGAACTCTTTTCTTCTAAAACTTCGTTTATACGCCTTGCAGATTCAAGTGAAAGCGTTATCATAACGAAAATCATTGAAAGCATTTGTAAAGACATTAAAATTTGAAGAGAGTAAGTAAGTAAACTCGTTAAGCCAAAAACGTTTAAGTTTTGAGTTTTGCCTATTATTATTTTAGAGCCGAAAAAGGCTATAAGTATAAGGGCAATATTTAAGCAAAATTGCATTAAAGGACCGTTTAAGGCTAAGATTTTTTCCGCCTTAATAAAGTCTTTAGCAAGGTCACCGGAAACGTCTTTAAACTTTTTGGTTTCATAATCTTCTCTAACGTACGCTTTAACTACGCGCATACCCTTTATATTTTCTTGCACCGACTCGTTTAGGTTATCGTACTTTTTAAATACCTTTTTAAATATTGGCATTGCGTTTTTAATAATAAAAATAATGCCAAAGCCTAAAACGGGAATAGTTACGCAAAAAATTGCAGGAAGAGTTGGACTAATTGAAAAACTCATTACAACGGAAAATATGAACATTAAAGGGCTTCTTATTGCCGTTCTAATTATCATCATAAACGCCATTTGAACGTTGCTTACGTCTGTAGTTAAGCGCGTTACGAGCGACGAAGTTGAGAACTTGTCGATATTAGCAAAAGAAAAGCCTTGTATGTTTTTGAACATATCGTGCCTTAAATTTTTTGAAAAGCCGGTTGCGGCTTTTGCACACGTTCTGCCCGCTATCATACCCGCCATTAAAGAAATGCCCGCCGATAAAACCATAAGCAAGCCGTACGTTAACATACCCTTTCCGTCACCGTTTTGCAAGCAAGCGCCAAACCAGTTTATGAGTAGCGGAATTAAAACTTCCATACCAACTTCAACTATTATAAAAATAGGAGTTAGTATAGATTCTTTTTTATATTCTCTTATAGAACCTAATAATCTTTTAATCATTTTGCACCGTATCGCGCTAAAACAATTTTTTAGCACGCTATAAAACGTAAAATTATAACTTTTATATTTTAGCAAATAAAATATAACGTGTCAATTAAAGTAATAAGCAATAGAAAAAAACCGCAAAATTTTACGGTTTTTTCACATTTGTATTTTAAATTAAATTTTTTCTACTTTTAATTTAGCGTAAATTTCTTCAAATTTGTCCCTATAAAATAAGTTCGTGCCAGAAGTCGTTATAGACGCCGTGCCCGCTGCAACCGCACTCCTTAAAACAAGTGAGTTTTCAGCACCGTTTTCTATCATTAAACTTGCGGCGGCAATCATACTGTCGCCCGCGCCTACCGTTGAGTTTACGGCAACGTTTGCGCTTTTACAGTAGTATGAAGTTGTGCCGTTTGTGTATATTGCACCGTCGCGCCCAAGCGAAAGTAAAACGTTTTCCGAGCCCAAATCAATGAGTTTATAGCACGCCTTTAACATATCGCTTTTTGTTTGAAGGCTCGTTTTTACCGCACCTTCAAGTTCGCTTAAATTAGGCTTTACCATATATACGCCACACGATAGCGAAGAAAGAAGTTTTTCGCCTTCCGTATCTACTATTTTTTTGGCGTTTCCTTTAACGGCGTTTAATAATGCAGGATAATAATCGTTGTCAACACCCTTTGGAAGTGAACCGCTTACAACCACTACCGAAGCGTTTTTAGAAAGGTTAGAAACAAGGCTTAAAAGTTCTTGTTGCTTTGCTATTAAAACTTCTTCGCCTATATCGTTAATTTCGGTTAGCATTGACTTATTATCAACAACCTTGTAATTTATTCTAACGCTACCTTTATTCCAAACGAAAGTGTTTTTAACGCCTTCGTTATCGAGCCTTTGAACGAATAAATTACCGTCGTTTTCGTACATAAAGCCGGTGGCGTAACTATCGCCACCAAGCCTACTTACGCCTATTGCAGAGTTTAACGCCTTGCCTGAGTACGTAACCGTTTTGTTTGAAATTCTATTTAATCTACCCACGTTTAACTGCTCTAACTCTACGGTACAGTCAATACTCGGGTTAGGACAAATATTTAATATCATTTTATCACGCTTTGTTTTTATTTGCTTCCGCAATTATTTTTTGTTGTTGGTCGTAAGGCACTTCTTCGTACCTTGCAAATTCACTTGTGTAAACACCACGACCTTGTGTTAAACTACGCAAGTCAACCGAATATTCTAAAACTTCGCTTTCAGGAACGTCGGCAACTATTACGGTTTTATCTTCAACTTGGTCGGTGCTTAAAATTCTACCGCGACGCTTGTTAAGGTCGCCCATAATGTCGCCCATAAAACTGTCTGGCGCGGTTATTGTTATAGTTAATACAGGCTCTAAAATAACGGGGTCTGCATTTTTTATGCCTTCGGCATAAGCAAGTTTAGCGGCGGAAACGAAAGCCACTTCTTTACTATCAACAGGGTGAGAACTACCGTCGAAAAGCGTTGCCTTTAAGTTTATGAGCGGATAGCCCGCTAAAACGCCTTCTTTAATTGCTTCTTTTAAACCTTTGTCAACCGCAGGAATAAACGATTTTGGAACTGCACCGCCAACGACTGCGTCAACGAATTCGTAATAACCGTCTTCCGCACCGCTTTCAAAACGGATTTTAACGTGGCCGTATTGACCCGCACCGCCCGATTGTTTTTTATGTTTACCTTCGCCTTCGGCTTGCTTTCTAATAGTTTCTTTATAGGCAATTTTTGGTTTTTCTAAAAGCGCTTCAACGCCGAATTTTGATTTGAGTTTCTTTCTAATAATTTCAAGTTGAGTTGCGCCAACGCCTAAAATAAGCATTTCGCCCGTGTCGTTATTCTTTTCAACTTTAAACGAAATATCTTCGTCTTTAAGTTTGCTTAAACCTGCAAAAATCTTGTCTTCTTCGCCCTTTTTAACTGCGTAAACGGCACGCTTATAAGTTGCAGGCGGAACTTCAAAACCTTTGAAAATTGCTTCCTTAGTTTGATATAACGTATCGCCCGTTTTAACGTTGTTAAGTTTATTAACCGCGCCTATTTCGCCCGCTTTTAAACTTTCAACTGCGTCTTGCTTTTTACCTTTAACAAGGTAAATACCGCCTATTTTTTCTTCTTCGCCACTACCCGCAATTTTTAAAACGTCACCAGAATTAAGCGTACCGGAAACTACTTTAATATAGTTGAGCCTGCCAACGTAAGGGTCAACCACCGTTTTAAACACTCTTACTATAGTTTGCTGGTTTTCATCGGGCGCAATAGCAACCTTTTCGCCGTCAACTATCGCTCTTTGTAAGCCCGCGTCTTTAGGGCTTGGCAAAGTAGAAATTATTTTATCCATCAAGTTGAAAACGCCGTGATTTTTAAGCGCACTACCGCCTAATACGGTTATAGTTGAGCAAGAACTTATACCAAGTTTTACGCCCTTTTCAATTTCTTCTGGCGTAAGTTCGCCTTCGTTAAAGAATTTGTCAAGCAACGCTTCGTCGTTTTCAGCGGCGGCTTCCATCATTGAAAGTTTAGCGTTTTCATACGCTTCTTGCAAATAGTTAGGTATAGGGTATTCGTTTCTTTCCCAGTCACGCAAAACACCGTACGCAACTTTTACAAAGCCTTTCATTTTTCCGTCAACCATATTAGGAATAATCATAGGCGCAATTTTATGCCCGTATTTTTCCTTAATAGCGTCAACCGTTTTTATAAAGTTAGAATTATCTTTATCAAGACCGTTGATAAAGAGCATAGCGGGAATACGGCGTGAAACGCAATAGTCAATAGCCTTTTCCGTTCCAACCGTTAAACTTCCGCTTGCGCCCGCAACTATAATTGCAGAGTCGCACACGGCAAGTGCCTCGGCCATTTCACATTCAAAGTCGGCAAAGCCTGGTACGTCAATTAGGTTAAACCTATAACCTTTATAGTCGCAATAAGCGCACGCTAAACTAATAGACGACTTCTTTGCTATTTCTTCAAGGTCAAAGTCCATAACGGTGTTACCGTCTTCAACCTTGCCTTGCCTATCTATTGCATTGCAATTAAATAAAATTGCTTCGGCAAGAGTCGTTTTACCCTCGCCACCGTGTCCAATAAGTGCTACGTTCCTTAATCTGTCTACATCCATATAATTTCCTTCCATAAAGTTATTTTGCGGAAGTGTCCGCTCTTTTATTATACTATTATTTAAAAGCATTTTCAATACTCAATTTCATTTTTTTATTATTTAATAAAAATTACTTCCCACTTTTTTAAGTGAGAAGTAACGTTTTTTGAGATATTTTGTAGCATTTTATAAAAGAATACAAATAACTCCGCCTCTGCCTTCGTTTACTATTCTCGTAACGGTTTTGCGCATTTTTAACTTCGTTTGCTCTTTCATACAGTTAATTTTATTAACTATTTCTTCGTTAATAAGCGTTGATAAAGGCTTGCCAAAAACGTTAGTTTTCCATACGTTTTCCGGACTGCGCTCATACTCTTCAAGCAAGAAAGAAGCAAAGTCGCTACATTGTTTTTTAGTTCCCGAAATAGGCGAAACTTCGGCGTCTAAATTGATGTTAAGTAGGTGCATACAAGAAGTATCCGCCTTAATTTTTACACCGTACCTACCGCCTTGCCTTACAACTTCGGGCTTGCAAAGTTTCATATCGGCTTCTTCGGGTATAACTATGCCGTAACCGTTGTTTTTAACTTGCAAAAGCGCGTCTTTAAGTTTTTTATAGTTTTGCTTGGCAACGTTTAACTCTTTTACGTAACTAATAAGTTTAAACTCGTCTTCAACGCTTTCTCCGCAAAGGTCGGAAAGCAATTTATAAAATAATCCGTTTTCACATTTTATTACGTATTCCGCTTTGCCTTCGCCTAAATTAAGTATACGTTTTTCAAAACCCGTAATGCCGTCAACGGTTAAAAGCGCGTCTTCAATAAGCGTGCTATCTTTCATTTTTTCGGCAACTTGGCAAACGTTTTTAACGCTTGAAATAACGCTAGATATAATTTCGCTTGAAGGTGGTAAAACTTGCATCCATTTAGGAAGTTTAATATCAAAAGAGCGAAGTGGAAATTCTAAAAGTAAGTTTTCTAAAATGGCGGAAGTGCCCTCTTCATTTAACTCTAAAACGTTTAAGCATAAAACTTTAACGCCGTATTTTTTAGAAATTTCGTCTGCCAAAGATTTGGCGCTTTCGTTACTTGGGTCTTTACAGTTTAAAATTATAATAAACGGCTTTTTACACTCTTTAAGTTTATTTACCGCCTTTTCTTCCGCTTTGACGTAACTACTGCGCGGAATAGATGAAATTGAGCCGTCGGTAGTAACTAAAATACCAACGGTAGAGTGGTCGCTAATAACTTTTTCCGTGCCAAAACTTGCCGCTTCTTCAAACGGCATAGGCTCGTTTTTCCAAGGCGTTTTTAAATAGCGCGGTTCGCCGTTTTCGCTATCGCCTATTGCGCCGTCAACCATAAAGCCAACGCAGTCTATAATTCTAACTTTTGCTTGCGCCTTTCCTTTAATTGAAATTTTAACCGCTTCGCCCGGAACGAATTTAGGCTCGGTGGTAGTAACCGTTTTTCCTTCGCCCGATTGTGGCATTTCGTCTATTGCAATTTGACGCTTAGTTTTGCTTATTATGTTGGGCGTTACCATAAGGTCCATTAACTTTGTGATGAACGCCGATTTGCCCGTTCTAACAGGCCCTACAACACCTATATAAATGTCGCCGTTCGTCCTTTTGGCGATGTCCTTATAGATATCGAACTTTTCCATAAAAAATTCCTCCCATACACAGTTAAAGTATATGGAAGGAAATTTAAAATTATGATATTATTCTTCGTCTTTTTTTTGGCTTTGCTCGTTTTTCTTTTTTAACTTACGCTTAATTATTGATTCCCTAATCATTTGTAGCCAGTTGGTTGGATGTTCTTCGCCGGCAATTAGCCTTTCAATATTTTTGCGGTGAGCGTACCAAGTAAGCACTATTATTAAAACTATAAATAAATTAGTAAAGCCTGCAACTAAAATTTTAGCCGTTGTTGCACTTGCTACTGCAATATATCTTATATATACGGAAAAGCACGCTTCTATTGCACCAGGGGTTGTTGCTATAAACGAACCCATTGAGCCTATTTCCGTAAATAATATAAAAATTATAGCAATTGCACCGCTAATAAGCGCAACTTTCCAGTTACATACGGCAAATACGCCTATCGTTGTTGCAATACCTTTACCGCCTTTAAACTTCATAAATATAGGAAAAACGTGCCCAAGTACTGCAAAAAAACCGCACATTACTTCCGTTAGCATTGAAACTTTAAGTTCCGTGCCTTGAAAAGTAAAGCCGTTGTATAAATACCAACCAACGAGCGCTGGAACCGCACCCTTTACCATATCAAGAAGAAGCGTTAATACGCCTATTTTAAGCCCGAAAGTACGGCTCATATTTAAAGTTCCAGGGTTTCCGCTACCCGCGGTGCGAATATCTTTATGTTTAAGTTTAGAAATAATAACTGCAAAATTGACGCTTCCAAGTAAGTAAGAGCCTATAATAAGTAGCAAAAATTGCCACCAAGCATAAGCAAAAGTTAGTTCTTGCATAAAAAATTATTCCTCCGTTTTCTCCCTTACAAAAATTCTTATAGGCGTGCCAGAAAAATCAAACGTGTTTCTTAAAGTGTTTTCTAAAAAGCGTTTGTAACTAAAATGCATTAAGTCTTGCGAATTTACGAAAATTACGAAAGTTGGCGGACACACCCCGTCTTGAACGGCGTAGTAAATTTTTAATCTTCTACCGTTTTTAGTAGGTGGCTCGGTTGCCCTAACGGCATCGTTTATTACGTCGTTAAGCATACCCGTGGTTATGCGCTTTTGGCTATTTTCATAAACTTCGTTTACGGCGTTAAAAATCTTTTCCGTTCTTTGACCCGTTTTTGCCGATACGAAAAGCGCTTTAAAATAGTCCATAAAAGCAAGATCGCAATTAAGTTTCTTTTTAAAGGTTTCAACGGTAAAGGTGTCCTTTTCAACGGCGTCCCACTTGTTCATAATAACGAGCGAAGGCTTACCTTGTTCGTGTATATATCCAAGTATTTTAACGTCTTGCTCGGTTAAACCTTCAACGCTATCAATAACGGCTAAGCATACGTCTGCCCTTCTAATTGCGCCAAGCGCTCTAACAACGCTATAATACTCAACGTCTTCATTGACCGCTTTTTTCTTTCTTATGCCCGCGGTATCAATTAAAATATATTTCTTTCCGCCGTATTCAAAAGGCGTGTCAATAGCGTCGCGCGTAGTGCCCGAAATATTTGAAACGATAGTTCTATCGTAGCCAAGTAGCCTATTTGTTAAACTTGATTTACCCGCGTTAGGCTTGCCTACTATTGCAATTTTTAAGCACTCGCCGTCTTCTTCGCTTTCAATTTCGTTAAAATACGAACATACTTCGTCAAGCAAATCGCCAAGCCCTTTTCCTTGCTCGCAAGAAATGCCGAAAGGCGTGCCTAAACCTAATTCGTAATATTCCATTAAAGCCATTTCGTTGTAGTTATCAAGTTTATTAACTGCTAAAACGATAGGCTTGTTTGATTTTCTTAAAATAGTTGCAACGTCGCTATCGGCGGCGGTTAAACCGCCTTTTATATCGCACATAAAAATAATAACGTCGGCAGTTTCTATGGCAATTTCCGCTTGTTTTTTAATGTGCACCCACATTTCGTCTTGCGATTTAAGTTCTATACCGCCCGTATCAATAAGCGTAAATTCTTTACCGCACCACTCCGCGTCGCAATATATTCTATCTCTTGTAACACCGGGCATATTTTCAACAATTGAAATTTTTTTGCCCGTAACCTTATTAAAAAACGTTGATTTTCCAACGTTAGGTCTGCCAACAACGGCAACTATAGGTTTACTCATAATATCTTCCTTACGTTTTTACCACCGCTTAACGCATCAACAAAACTTTGACCCGTGCCAAGCGTGATAATTACTTTTTTGTTTAGTTTTTCTTTAAATTGTTTGAGTGTAACTCCGTCTAAAAAAACGTCTTCATCTTGTTTTAAGCATACGTCGGGTAAAATTAAAGCGTCGTAATTATTTATAACTTTAAGCGCTTCGTTTAAAATATCTCCGCCCGTTAAAAGCCCCGTACAGTTTACGGTTTTACCAAAGAAGTTGTTTTTTACAGATAACACGTCGGCTTGTAAGCCTAAAACGCAACCTTTTACCTTTTCAACGGTTTCTTTAATAAACGCGCTCGCGCTTTCGCCCGAAATTATAAGGTATTTGCCTTTATGCTTTTTAGGTTTTAAGCAAGCGTTAACTTCTTCTTTAAATTTTGCCGTTGTTCCAACGCCGTTTCCAAGTTGTGAAAAATCGCCGTAAGTTTTATAGTTTTCAACTTCTAAACCTGCTTTAAAATAAAACTCGTCGCCTAAAACTACGAAGTTTTTATTGAGTTTTAAGTTGATTTCTCTAACTTGCTGTATAACGCACTTAGCGTATTCTTTTGAAGCGTTTTCTATTTCGTAAAGCCCCTTTCTAAAAGCCGTAATTCCGCAAGGAACTACCGCAACGGATTTAACGAAAGGACTTAAACTATGTAAATCTAAAATGGTTTTTTCAAGTAAAGCCCCGTCGTTTACCTTTGGCACTAAAACTACTTGAGTTTCTAAATAAATACCGCCGTTTGCAAGTTTTTTTAACTTTTCCATAATATCGCCTGCAAAGCGGTTGTTTAGCATAAAGGCACGCGTTTTAGGGTCGGTAACTTGAACGGAAACGTAAAGCGGGCTTAATTTTAAGCGAATAATTCTTTCAATATCGCTATCCGTTAAATTAGTTAGCGTTACGAAATTTCCGCATAAAAAACTTTGGCGATAGTCGTCGTCTTTAACGTAAAGCGACGGGCGCATACCCTTTGGCATTTGGTCAACGAAGCAAAAAATACAGTTGTTGTGGCAGTTTTTAATTTCTAAACCGTCACTTTCAAAAACTAAACCTAAACTTTCGCTTTCTTCCTTTTCAACTTCGGCAGTTGATAAAACTCCGTTTTTATCAAGCACTTCAATGGTAAAAAATTCTAAACTGTCGTAATACAAATAGTCTAAAATATCTTTGACTTCAAAGCCGTTAAATTTAACTATTTGGTCGCCTTTTTTTACGCCTATTTCATAGCCTATTCCGTTTTTTTGAACGCTTTTTACCTTTAACATATATTTTATTATATATGTTATAAGCCGTTTTGTAAAGTAAATAAAGTAGCGTTAAAAAGAAAAAGCCTTGATAGTGCAAGGCTTTTAATTATTGTTTTTGCAACGAAACAAAAATTTGACTAATATTTTAAAATCGCCATTATTTTTTAAATTTAAAATCTTGCCACCTTCCACCATTTAAGCGGTGAATTTCTTCGGTTGCTAAAAAGAACTTTTCAACGCAAGGCTCGTAAGGGTAAAATTCAACGAAATTTCCGTCTATGAACGTGTAAAAGCGCGACATATCCGTGCACATACCGTAAGTTGGCACGTCGCTACTCTTTATAAAAAAGGAGTATTCTTTACCGTCTTTCGTGCCGGTAAAACTAAAACCGCTTCTGTCAATTTTAGCAACGCCTTCGCCTACTATTAAAGAAGTTTTACCGTCCGTCAACGGCCCGTGCTGTGGCAAAACGCCGAGTTTGACTTTTGCGCTAAACGAAAAGTTAGGGTCTTTAACTTCGTTTTTAATAAGTTCCCTTTGCTCGTTAAACCAAGCGCTAACGGTGCTTGGAATAACGCAGTTTTCGTCAAACGGTAAAAGAGTGTACGTATCGTCAAGCGTAGCGCCGTTTTTACAAGAAGTACAGTAAATTTTGTCTTTTTCGCCTACCATTGAAAATTGCGAGTTGCATTTAGGGCACCAAAATAGCAAGTGGTGCATATTTTTTGCAATATTTCCATCGTTTTTATAACGAATTTTTCTTTGAGCGTTCCAAGCAAAATCGTCGTGATATAATTTTTCGTTTATAATATCTTCAATTTCTTCTGGCGATAATTTTTCTATATCTTCCGCGCTAAACATTTTGTCAAAAACAACTTCGACCTTTCCAAATCTTTCGTCTTCGGCGTATTTAGGCGTGGTCATATACCCGCCGGAAATTACGGAATAATATACGGGGATTTTAAAGTGTTTAACGAGTTTGCCCGTTCCTATTGCAACGGGTTGGTTCATACCCGCAATAGAGTTCATACCTTCTGGAAAAAGTATAATTTTGCCGTTGTTTTTTATAATACGGCTAATTTCTTTTAAAGTATAACTATCGGGTGTGAAATTCTTTTTAGGAATAACGTTTAATAGATTAAAAACGCCTTTTAAATGCGACCTGTAAAACTCGTTATGCCCCGCAACGAAGTTGTACGTGTTTGGAAGAAGCGGAACTCCAACGAAAATATAGTCGAGGCGCGAAGTATGGTTACTAAAAAAGAAGTAAGGCCCTTTTTCCTTTCTAAAATCGTAGTTAAATTTTACGCTAACGCCGTATTTTTTAAAAAATAGTAGTTTCCAAATTCCACCAAGAACGTTGTATATAAGGTGCGGCGGTTTTTTAGTTTTTTTAAGTTTTATAATTTGCTCGTTAGTAAGTTTTTGCTTTTTCATATGCTCTCTCTTAAATTTGAAGTAGTTTTTTTGCGTTTTTGTATAAAATATGCTCTTTTTCGTCTTCACTAAGTAAAAAGTCGTTAGTTATTCCGCCTATAAACATACCTATATTACACGTTGGATAGTCAGAACCGAAAAGTATTTTTTCTTTACCAACTTTATCAATTAAATACCTAACCGTACCGTGAGAACTTAAACCACCGCCAGAAACGTCAACGTAGTAGTTGTCGCTATACTCAAAGCGGTTTAAGTGGCGCTGTAAAATATCACCGCTATTTGGGTGCGCGCCAACAATTTTAAGATTTTTAAAACGCTTAACCATTTTATCCATACCGTCAAGCCTAAAATCTCCGCCCGCGCCGTGAAAACTAACTATCATACCGTAATGCTCGGCACATTCTAAAATTTCAGTCATTTCTTTTGAACCGTAATCGTTCCAGCCTTGCATATACGCAACTAATTCGCCTATAATTTTAACGCCTAATTTATTCATTCTTTCAATTTCTAAAATAGACTCTTTTTTATGTGCGGGGTGAATATGAAAGCCCGGACAGTAAAAATCGCCGTAAATTTCTTTTAATTTAAGCGCTTCGTCGTTAAGGGCTTTAACT
The DNA here is from genome assembly GCA_045637905.1 of Christensenellaceae bacterium. Taxonomy (GTDB): domain Bacteria; phylum Bacillota; class Clostridia; order Christensenellales; family Borkfalkiaceae; genus HGM11412. The sequence goes on from JAZUAJ010000014.1 coordinate 123,121, forward strand.
TGTTGCCAACTAACTTCAAAAATTTCGCCAACGGGACCGCCAAGCGCCTTTGTAACCGAACCGCAAATTGCTTCAACGCCTAATTTTTGAAGGTCTTTTTTAGTATTTTCAACACTCATATTAGCACTACTAATATATTTACATATATTAGTTTCGTTTGTTAAAAAGGGATGAGTGTGAAAGTCAATTATTTTATAATTATTCATAAATTTTTCCTTTTTTTATTATAAAATAATTATAAAATACGAAAAAAAATATGTCAATACCCTAATATTAAATTCCAAGTTTTTTAAACTCTTTTTTAAGCCTTTCCACTATCTTTTTTTCAAGGCGCGATATGTACGACTGTGAAATTGAAAGCATATCGGCAACTTCTTTTTGCGTAAGTTCTTCTTCGCCGTCTAAACCAAAGCGCAAACACATTATTTGCCTTTCACGCTCGCTTAGTTTAGATATTGCTTGCCTTAAAATTCTTTGCTCGGCACTCTCTTCGCTCTTTTTATAAACCATATCAGGGTCAGTACCTAAAATATCGCATAAAAGCAACTTGTTGCCTTCGTAGTCAACGTTAAGCGGTTCGTCAAGCGAAACTTCGCCTTTTAACTTAGAAACTTTTCGTAAATGCATTAAAATTTCGTTTTCTATGCACCTTGACGCGTACGTTGCAAGTTTTATATTTTTATTTGAATTAAAAGTATTTACCGCCTTAATTAAGCCGATGGTGCCAACGGAAATAAGGTCGTCTAAATCGACGCCCGTATTATCAAACTTGCGCGCAATGTACACAACAAGCCTTAAATTATGTTCTATTAGTTCGCCTTTTACGGAAGTTTTACCGCTTAAAAGTTCTTCTATTTTTTGTTGTTCTTCCTTTGTAGTGTAGGCTTTTGGCAAAACTTCGCCACCGCTTAAATAGTAAAGCGAATTATCGCTTTTAATAAGTTTTTTAATTAGCAGTTTTATCTTTGATAAAAAGTTCATTTTGCCCCCTTATAGTAGCGACGGGTGAAGAAGTAAGTCGCACTCGCCACCGTAAAAATTTTGGCTACTTTTGCCTATTAAAACGTTTTTTGAAGTTACAACGCTAACTCCGCTATAAATAATAAGTTTATCAATAACGTAAATTTGCATATAACCTTCTCCGCCCGCCGTTTGATATTTTATAGTTCCGTTATTTTTTATTTTTATATTGCCGTCAAATAGTTTTTGGCTTAGTTTTTTAGACGCAACTATTATAGGCAAGTTGTATTTTGTTTCAAAAAGCAAATTACCGCTATCAATATAGCCGTTTACAATAAATTTTTTGCCGTTTACCACTACCGCGCATTTTCTAAAAAAAGGATAAATACTTTTTGTTACAAGCAAACGTTTTACAAGCCGTGTTAGTAAGCAATACGTTAAATAGACTAATAAAACGGTTATACTAATAGGCATAAATGAATTATAGTGGAGCGAAAAATAAACTTTATAGTCAACGCCCGATAAATAAAATAAAGCAATTATAGCCCCGCCCATTAAAAAGGTATATAAAATAAAAAAACAAAAGTTGTAAAAATGCTTTTTTAAACTGTCGGTTTTTGCGCTTATTAAACACATAGAAATAGCAAGCATTACTTTTATTATTAGTTGCAACAAGGCGCTTATTTTAAATAGTGGCATTATAACCGCAACGCCCGTTCCTAAAATAGAAGATAGTAAAAGCCTAAAAAAAGTAGAGCGCACGCACGCCGTTTTCGTTGACAGTTTTAAAAGCAAAAAATCAATTATTAAGTTGTCTATTATAACGTATTCAACGTACACTTGCATTACGCCTAATTTTATAATAAAAAGGCAATAAAAAAAGAGTACATTTTGTAAATTCGTACTCTTTTTTGTCTATTGTAAAATTGTTATTACGGCTCAAGAGGCTGTGGAGCGTATTTGAAAGTATTTTGCTCGTCGCAAACCTTAGAAACTTCACTACCTTCCGTTTTTGAAGTTACGGCGTCAACCATATCGTCAATAGCAGTTCCGCACTCTTCAATTAGCACTTCGTAATCTCCGTTACCTACAAAGCCTATTTCTCTAAGCCTTATGCCCGCTTCAAAGCCTATTGCAAAAGTTTGGCCGTAGGTGGCAGTATGTGGCTTGTCGCCATTGTCAAGGTCGTAAATTTTAATCCAACCGTCTTTACTTTTCTTTAACTCTTGTTTAGATAGTTTATAAGTTTTTAATAAAACGGTATTTAATTCGCTTTTGCCCGTTCTTACTTTAATTGAAACTTCTTCTTCGTAAAGGTCTGAAACGTTTACCCAAATTTCGTTAACGCCAGCACCTTCGGTAACGGAAACGGTTGACCAAACGTAACTCGTTGCGCGTTCTGCCGTTTCGTTGTTTGCCTTAGTTTCAATTTGCATATAAGTTTTTGGCAAGCCTTCTTTATTATACGAACCGTTAAACGTTGAAAGTAGCCACCTATGATAACTTTTTGGATTTGCAGGTGCAAAACTATCTACAAAAAATCCCACCGCAAACAAAAATATAAGTGAAACGGCTATAACCGAAATTAATTTTATTTGAAAAGCACTAAACGTAAACTTTTTTTTAGCAGTTGTTTGTTTGCTTTTTTCTAATTCTCTTTTCTCTCTTTTAGTCATAAAATTATCCTTTTGCAAGTTTTTCAAGTTCGCGCATAAAGGTAGAAATGTCTTTAAAAGAACGGTAAACGGAAGCAAACCTAACGTATGCAACTTCATCAATTTCTTTAAGACCGTTCATAACCATTTCGCCTATTTCTTTTGAAGTAACTTCTTGGTCAAGCGTGTTGTAAACTTGTTTTTGCACGTCTTCAACAAGTTTGTCAATTTTAAACATAGGAACGGGGCGTTTTTCACACGCTTTTATAATACCGCTCTTAATTTTGCTTGGGTCAAAAACTTCGCGATTGCCACCGCTTTTAATAACTAAAATAGGGGTGGTTTCAACGGTTTCGTAAGTAGTAAAACGCCTACCGCATTTAATACATTCACGCCTACGGCGTATCATAGTGTTTTCGTCTGTAGAACGCGAATCAATAACTTTGCTTTCTATACATCCGCAATACATACATTTCATAAATATACCTCAAAAGCCTTTTTTTTAATTTTAACACATTTATATAATTTTGCAAGCATAAAATTACTTTTTTAACAAAAAATACACTTTATTTTGTGTTTTTACGCCCTTTTGACGACAATTTGTTGTGATACACACCCTTTTTATTAAATCCGTTAAACGTTTGAGCGTCATTATTTTTTTGTCGCTTAGTTTTTTTAGTATTATTAACCGTAGTTTGCTTACTTTCTTGCTTTTCTATACCTGCTAAAACGTACGCCTTTTTTATAATTTCCTTATTTTTAGGAAGCCTATATTGAAGTAGTGCGCGTTGCATACGCTTTTCAAGTGGCGAAGACGGAATATATACGCTTTTAAGCGTGTCTGGGTCAATTCCCGTATAATACATACAAGTTGCGCGTGTAGACGGAGTTGGGTAAAAATCTTGCACTTGCATAGGCATATAGTTAATGCTCTTTAAATAGCCTGTAAGTTCAATAGCGTCGTTTAACTTGCAACCTGGGTGCGAAGATATTAAATACGGCACTAAAAATTGCTTTTTGCCTTCTTTTAAATTTATTTGCTCGTATCTTTTTGCAAATTCTTTATACACTTTAAAAGGCGGTTTGTTCATTACCTTTAAAACGTTATCGGAAATATGCTCGGGCGCAACTTTAAGTTGACCGCTAATATGGTGCTTTACAAGTTCGTTTAAAACGGCGGTGTTTTTATCGTACATAATATAGTCGTAACGAATACCGCTACGAATAAACACTTTTTTAACGCCCGTTATAGCCCTTGCTTTTCTAAGTAAATTCAAAAAGCCCGTGTGGTCTACTTCTAAGTTTTTGCAAGGCGACGTGCCTATGCAATATCTATCTTTACATACTCCGCATTTTTCTTGATATTTACAAGACGGCTTTCTAAAATTTGCCGACGGGCCTGAAAGGTCGTGAATATAGCCTTTAAAATCTTTGTCTTTTGTTAAAAGTTCAATTTCGCTTAAAATGCTTTCGTCGCTACGCGTTTGAATTGCCCTACCTTGATGATAGTTTATTGCGCAAAACGAACAACTGCCAAAGCAACCGCGGTGGCTCGTTACGGAGAATTTAACTTCGCTAATCGACCTTATTCCGCCTTCACTTTCGTATATAGGGTGATAAGTTCGCATATAGTTAAACGAATAAACCTTGTCCATTTGGCTTTGAGTTAACGGATATGCAGGCTTATTTTGAACTACTATTTGACCGTTATTTTGCTCTTGGAATAAAACGCTTGCGTTTCGCGCGTCGGTATTTCTGCTTTCTTCTTTAAACGATTTAGCGTAATTTAACTTGTCGGTTAAAATTTCGCTATGCGACGGAAGCCTTACGTAGCCTTTCTTTATAAATTCGCTTTCTTTTTCCTTTGGATATGCTATACAAGTGCCGTTTACGTCTTTAATTTTAGAAATAGGAATACCCTTTTTTAAAAGTTTGCTTATGTCCCAAAAAACGTTTTCGCCCATACCGTAAATAAGCATATCTGCTCCGCTTTCGGTAAGTAACGACGGCATAATTTTATCTGCCCAATAATCGTAATGCGAAAAACGGCGAAGCGACGGCTCTATTCCGCCAACTATAACAAAACTTTCGGGGAATAAGCGTTTGAGAGTTTTTGTATAAACGGTAACTTGCCTATCGGGGCGCTTACCCTCTTTGCTTTTTGGGCTGTACACGTCTTCTTCGCGCTTTTTTTTGGCAACGGTATAATTGTTTACCATACTATCAACAACGCCACCGCTTACTAAATATGCGTATTTTGGCGTAGGAAAAGCGTAGTAGTCTTCGTCTTTTAAAGGTTGCGGAATTATTCCTATTGAAAACCCTTCGCTCTCTAAAAGGCGTGAAATTACCGCGTGGCCGTAAGTTGGATGGTCAACGTATGCATCACAAGAAATTAGAACGAAATCTAAAACTTGGTTGCCCGTTTCTTTTTTTGAAATAGGTAAAAACATAATTTTTTAACGTTTAAACATACTTATAGTATGTTAATTTTTTTAAGAATTGCACTAATTACTTACGTTTTAGCAATAAACGTATACTCTTATATGCTCGTTTTAACTCAAAAAAAGCAAAAGGAAGAGCATTTAAAAAGTAGCGTTAGAGATTCAAAATTGTTTATTGCAGGGCTTTTAGGCGGTGCGCTTGGCGTATATATTGCTCTATTTTCACTATCGTATCGCCTACAAAACTTACCGCTAATGGTTTTAATGCCTATTTTAATAGTGCTTAATATCTATCTAATAATTTTAGCGTTTATAAACAACTTCGGCTTCGTGGTTGAAGCGTTTATCTAACTACTTTTTTTCGTTAGGAAAAACTTTTGCAATAAGTTCAGCGGTAGCGTCGTAACCAGATTGGTCTAAGCGGTATTTTCTTGCAGCCGTTTCAATAATAACGGGGATATTTCTACCCGGTTTTACAGGCATCGTAATTTTAGGAAGTTGAATACCTAAAATATCTTCGTATTGCTTAGTGCCTAAACGGTTATAATCACGCGTTTTGTCCCAGTCAACGAGTTCAACAACCATATCAACCGTTTTAGAGAGCCTTACCGAACCTGGACCGTACGTTTTTTGAACGTTTATAATGCCTAAGCCCCTAACTTCTAAGAAAAATTGAATATTGTTTGGCGACTTTCCTATTAAACTTTCGCCTATATTTTTTACTACGACGCTATCGTCGGCTACAAGGCGGTGACCGCGCGTTATAAGTTCAAGCGCAGTTTCACTTTTACCTATGCCCGCATCACCCGTAATTAAAACGCCTATACCGTAAACTTCAACTAATACGGCGTGAACTACTTTGGTTGGCGATAAAAGTTCGCTTTGATAATTTATTAGTTCGTGAACTATAACCGCGCTTATTTGCTTTGAAAGTAAAACGGGGCACTCGTATTTTTGCGCGTATTTTAAAAGCGAGGACGGAACTGGTAAATCGTTGGCAATAATAATACAAGGAATATCACGCCTAAAAAGTTCTTCTAAATTTCTTTCTCTTGCGCTCTCTGGCATAGCCTTAATATACTCGCTTTCCGCATTGCCTATAACTTGAACTCTGTTATGGCTAAAATGCGTAAAGTAGCCCGTTAATTGTAGCCCCGGCCTTGCAACGCAAATGGAACTAAGCGTAATAGTTTTTCTGCCTTCGTAGGCTACTTCTAAACTGAGCGAATCGGCAAAACTATTTACCGAAACGGTTTCGCTGTGTAAATTAAGGTCGAATTTTTCCGTGTTAATTACGTTCATTTTGTAAATACTCCTTTATTTTTGTTGCAAGTTTAATTCCCACGCCTTGCGTTTTAGCAATTTCTTCAACGCTCGCGCTAACAATTGACGGCAAGTCTTTAAACCTATTTAAAAGCGCGTTTCGCTTTTCTTTACCTATACCGTTTATTTTTAAAAGCGTTGAATTAAGCGAAGTTTTAGTTCTTAAATTTCTATTAAACGTTATTGCAAAGCGGTGCGCTTCATCGCGAAGGCGTTGTAGCATTTTTAAGCAATAGTCCGTTTTAGGTAGCATAATAGACTGCTTGCTATTTACCGTAAAAATTTCTTCAAGCCTTTCGGCAAGCGAAATTAAATCGACGGTAGGCGCATATTCTTTAAACAACTCTTTAACCGCGCTAAGTTGACCTTTGCCACCGTCTATAACGACAAGGTCTGGAATAGCAAACTTTTCGTCGCCGTTTTTTAGCCTTTCAAGCCTACGCTTTAAAACTTCGTGCATACATGCGTAATCGTCGTTTCCTGCAACCGTTTTTATTTTAAAACGCCTATAATCGTCTTTTGACGGAACTCCGTCAATAAACACTACCATAGAGCCAACTTTATCTGTTCCGCTTATATGCGAAATATCAAAACACTCTATGCGCTTTGGATAATTTTTTAAGTTTAATATTTCTTTTAAACGCTCACAAGCAATTTTAGTCATATCGCCATAATGCTTAACTTTATCTATTTGCCTATCTAAATAGTCTTGCGCGTTTTTATTTGCAAGGTCTAAAAGTTGACGCTTAACGCCTTTTTCGGGTGTAATTACGCTAACTTTTTTGCCTTTAAGGCTCGTTAAATAATTTGATAAAAGCACGGTATCTACACCGCAATTTTCAATAATTAACTCATCGGGAATATCGCTATTATCGCTATAAAAACGGTTTATAAATTCTTCAATTTTATCGCTATCGCCTTGCGAAAGCGTTTCGGCAGTATAATTTTTAACGGCGGTTGTTCTACCACCACGAATAAACAAAACGTTTACGGACGCGTAAATACCGTCGCTCGCAACGGCTAAAACGTCACAAGTTAAAAGCCTACTAAGTGAAGTTATTTTTTTATCTTTTAAACTTTCAACCATTTTTACACGGTCGCGACATACGGTTGCCTTTTCAAACTCTTGGTTTTCGGCGTACGATAGCATTTTATTAGTTAAAATTTCAATAACGCTATCGGTGTTACCGTTTAAAAAATCTATTGCTCCCTTAACGTTTTGCAAATACTCTTTTTGACTACATTTTTTAGCGCAAGGGGCTAAGCACAAGCCTAAATGATAGTTTAAACACTCTTTTTTTTGCTTGTCTTTATTAAATTTGTGAGCGCAAGGACGCAATTTATAGGCTTCGGTAAGAGTTGCTAAAATATCGCTTGCCTTTACGCCAAGCATATACGGGCCAAAATATTTTGCTCCGTCTTTTTTAACTTTTCTAACGATAGTAAAGCGCGGGTAATCTTCTTTTAAATTAACCCTAATATACGGGTAACTTTTATCGTCTTTAAGCAAAATATTATACTTTGGCTTATACTTTTTTATTAAGTTGTTTTCAAGAGAAAGCGCGTCTGTTTCCGTGCTTGTTAAAATATAGTAAAAATCTTCAATATTTTTTACCATAGCCATAACTTTTTGAGTTTTATAACTATTTTGAAAATATTGAGTTACCCTATTTTTAAGAACTTTTGCCTTGCCTACGTATATGACCTTTTCGTCTTTATCAAGCATAACGTAAACGCCGGGCTCTTTAGGAAGTAACGCAATTTTTTGCTTTAAAGTTTCACTTTGCATTAAGTAACTCCAAAAGTTTTGCCTTGTTGTTTTCAACTTTTCCGTCGATAACCGCGTCAAGTAAATAGTTTAATTTTTGGCTAATTTGTTCGCCTTTATAGCCTAAATTCTTAACGTCTTGCCCGTCAATATCAAGTTGTTTTAAGGTGTAGCACTCGCCTTTATTTAAAATATCGTCAACTTGCATAATATAATTAGTTGCCGTTTTAACTCTCGGCTCGATATATTTTTCTGCGTGAGCCTTAGCGTCGCCTATTCTAACCAAAGTTAAATAGCCTAAAAATTGAGCGCCGTATTTTGCCATTTGCCTTTTTATTTGAGCGCGGGTAAGTTCCGTTTTAGTATCGTGAAGATATATTAGTTTAGTAACTAAATTTATAGTTTTATTGTCGGCTTTAAAGCGCTTTAAAATAACTTCCGCCGTCTTACTGCTTTTAACTTGATGGCCGTAAAAATGCCCTGCTCCGTCGCTTGAAATTGAAAAACAATTCGGCTTTTCAATATCGTGAAGAAGTAGCGACCACCTAACTATTAAATCGCTTTGCGAAAGCGCAACGCTTTTAACTGTGTGAGTATATACGTCGTAAGCGTGGTATTTGCTTTTTTGCATAAACCTATCGCACTTTTTAAGTTCGGGAATTATTGTAAAGAACACTTCTTTAAAGTTTAAAAGCACGTTTTCAACGCCTTTGCCAACTAAAATTCCGTTAAGTTCCGTATAAATTCTTTCAACGGCAACGTTTTTAAGTAAACTTGCGTTTTTTATAATTGCCTTTGCGGTGTTTTCTTCAATTTTAAAGTTTAAAGTTGACGAAAACCTTAAAGCGCGTAATATTCTTAAAGCGTCTTCTTTAAAACGAAGGTCAGGGTTTCCTACCGCCCTTATAATTTTATTTTCTAAATCTTTTTTGCCGTTAAAAATATCAATAACACCGTCTTTTTGACTGTACGCCATAGCGTTAATAGTAAAATCACGGCGCTTTAAATCTTCTTTTAAATCGGTAATATACTCAACGGAATTTGGGTGACGGTTATCTAAATATCCGCCTTCCTTTCTAAAAGTAGTTATTTCGTAATTTTTGCCGTTCAAAACTACCGTAACCGTGCCGTGCTTTGCGCCCGTTAAAATAATTTTGTAATCTTTAAAGACTTCAAACATTTGGCTTGGGGTTGCGCTTGTAGTAAGGTCTATATCACTATTTTCAACGCCCATTAAAAAATCGCGCACCGCACCGCCTACGGCGTACGCTTCGTACCCGCAAGAATTTAATTTGTCTATTAAAATTTTACTGTCTTTTAAAAGTTTCATAATACTATTATAAATTTTTTGCTATTTCTGCTATTTTTCTTAATCTGTGGTTTAAACAACTTTTGCTTATATTTAAAATTGTTGCAAGTTCGCTAAGAGTTGCGTCTTGATGCTCTTTACGCATTATAGCAACAGTTTTTAAAGGAAGTGGCAACACGTCAAGCCCGACGCTTTCTTCAATAAGATTGATACTTGCAATACTATTTAGCGATGCGTTTATTTGTTTTTCCATATTAGCCATTTCGCAGTTTATTCGCCTGTTGGTTTCGTTTCTAATGTCTTTTTCAATCATTAAATTGCTAACGTCAAAGTAACTTTTTTTAGCGCCCATAAAAAAGAGTAAATCGCAAACTTCTTGACGGTTTTTAAAGTAAACAACGTGGCTTTCTTTGCGCTGTATTTGCCTTGGCATAAAGTCTAAACTCGACATTAAAACGGAAAAATCTTGCGCCGTTTGATAGTTTGAAAATACGAATTCAAGGTGATAGCGCGTTTTTATTTTAGACTCGTTAGTTGGCACGGTTACGCTACCGCTACCTATAAACGCGCCTATAACGTACGCCTTTTTGCAACATTGATTTTCAATTAAATATTTATCTATTGAAAGATTTACCGTCGTTCCGTTTAAACCGCTTTCAACAATTCCTAAGTCGGCTAAAACGTTAAAAGAGTTATTGCTAATTAGCCTTAAAATATACTTTTGGCGTTTGGTGAGTTTGTCGTTTATAGTGCTAATTTTAGCATTTTCACCGTAAACGCTCAAAATAATGCTGTTAAAATAAGAACACGCCAACTTGTTTTCTGTAACCACTTCAAAGCCTAAAAGTCCGCCTTCCACGCATAAAGTTCCCGCACCGCGAACAAATGCGGATAGTGCGGAAATTTTACAACAAGTTTGTTCAAAACTGTTTTTTAATATTTGACTTTTAACTTGTTCCGAAAAAGAAACTTTTTGCATAATAAAGGGCTTGTCCTTACAATTTATTTTTATATTCTTTAAAGCGGGTTAAATTTGGAATTTTACCGCCTAAGTTTACAATTTGGTTTTCGTTTAAGTTTAAACGCTTAACAAGGCTAAGCGCATTTTCAAAATTGCCAACGTTGCTACAAACGTGCGCGTCGCTACTAATAATAAAGTTTGCGCCGGTGTTAAAAACGCTTGTCCACTCGTCGTCACTAAGTTGTGTTTTGCGCGCGTCAATTTCAAAAAGCGTGCCGTAATCACGGCAACATTTGGCTATTTCAACGGCGTTAACCGTTATATCGTAGCAAGGGTGTGCTAAAATATCTATCGGGTTATTTTTTATTGCGTTTATATAAACGTTAGTGTTGCGCTTAATTAGTTCTTTACTTGGTTTTACGCCTAATTTAGAAACTAATAAATTGTTAAAAAGAAGTTTTTTCCACTCGTATAATTTATCGTATCTAATAAATTTATGAATACCTGCAAGCAACACGTCAAATTTTAACGCGTCGCTTTGTTTTAAGTCAAGTTTACCGCTTACGCCTAAAATATTACACTCAACGCCAAGCAAAACTTTTACGCCCGTTTGTTTGGTTGCGCTTTCACACTCGGCGCGCATTTTATTAAGTTGTTTACTCTTTATACCAAAGTTCCAATGCCCGTAACTATGGTCGGTTATAGCAATTTGTTTAACACCCTTGTTTTTTGCTTCAATAGCGTTTTCTAAAATGGTGCTTTTGCCGTGGCTATAACGCGTGTGAGTGTGATAGTCTACCGTAACGTTCATTTAAAATTTACCTACGTAAATAACTTCTTCATTAAGTAGTATTTGTTTTTCCTTGTAAACTTTTTCTTTTACAGTTTTTATAAGGTCATATATATCTTTTGAAGTTGCATTGTTATTTGCAACTATAAAATTTGCGTGCTCGTTTGATATTTGCGCGCCGTTAATTTTGTAGCCTTTTAAACCAACTTCGTCAATAAGTTTGCCTGCAAAATATCCTTCGTTTTTAAAAACAGAACCGCAAGTTTTGCCTTTTGGATTGCGCCTTGCGTTTTTATACGATTTTAACTTTTCTACTATAACGTCTTCTTCGCTACTTTCCATTAAAAAGCAAACTTTTATAATAGTTTCGCCGTTTAAAAACCTACTGTGCCTATAAGAAAAGTCGCACTCGCTTTTTGCATACGTTTTAACTTCGGTGGTAACGTACTTTATAGCGTCGCTAATACTTTTATTATAGCAACCGGCGTTCATAGCGGTAGCACCGCCAACGCTTGCGGGCACGCCTACTAAAAATTCTAAACCGCTAAAACAGTTGTCACTCATCTCTTTAATTACGCTTGAAATTTTTACGCCACAATCCGCCGTTAATAAATTGCTTTTTACCGTTATTTCGTTTACGTTTTTAGTAGAAATAACTACGCCGTTAAAACCGCTATCTGCAATTAAAACGTTGCTACCTAAACCTAAAACAACGTAATTAAAGTTTCCTTTAACTAAATTTAGCGTTTCAATTAGTTCCTTGCTTGAACGCGGAAAAACTGCAAGTTTAGCGCAACCGCCCGTACCGTAACTGTTAAGCGTTTTTAGTGAAAAATTTAAGGCGTTAGGTATACTACCTAAAAGTTTTTGTAAGTTAGCGTAATTATCTATCAAGTTATACTCCCCCTTATTATAAAACATTTACGTAATTTTTACAACTGTTTAAGAAATTTTAATAGGTCGTCGTTAAAATTTTGGCTTAATATTTGCTCTTTTGCCTTGTTTTTTATATCGTTTATTTCGCTTTTTAATAAAAATGGCGAAATTGTATAAGTTGCGCTTGCGTTTTCAAGCGCGGTAAAATGCTCGTTTTCACTATAAAGCCCCTTTACGTTAGGCGATAACATTTTTACGTTTACAAGCGTTTTTTGCACGCTTTCGCTAAGTAAAAAATCTATAAATGATAAAGCGTAAAATCGTTTAGTTTCATCAGTTGACGTAACGCCTATATACTGGTAAAGGTCGCTAAATTTCGTTAGCGGAGTTGCGGTAAAAGAAACGCCTTTACTATTAAGCCTAACTATATCGCGCTGTGTTCCTAACAAGCAAGCGTTACTACTTGATAAAAACGAAGAATACGCTTCAAGCGGTTCTTTAATTTCCACCGTTTTTGCTGTTAGTTTTTCTATGCACGCGCTTACGGTAGATAAGTTGTTTTGACCTTGGCTAATAATAAGTTTTTCCTCGCTACTTTCGCTTTTTTTAATTAAAAAATAACCGCCTTTACACCAAGCCGATAAGTAGCGTTTGCCCGCGTATTCGCCACCGTCTTTAACGCTCGTAGTTTGCAAGCAAACTAACTTATTAAAAACGTTTATTGAACACGCGCCGAAAGAAATAACGTCGGGTAGTTCGCCGTTTTCTATTTTTGCCTTTGCAGTTTCTTCGGTAAAATTGCTAACTAAAAATAGCACTCCGCTATGCTTTTTAGTGTATTTAGTGCTAACGCTTTTTAAAAACGACGCTCTGCTCCCCGTACCGCCTTCAAAAGTATCTATATGCCAAATTCTTAAAATTGCCTTGTAGTCGTTTTTAGATAACTCAACCTTTCTTTCTTCGGTAAAAAACGGCAATAATATAAAAGATATTAAAAGTGAAATTAGGCAAAATATTGAAAGTGCTTTTTTCATAATAAAACCATTTATATAAACTTATGCAAAGGCTTTTTTAAGTATGAAAAAAACGCTACAAATTGCTTTGTAGCGCTTTTATTTTAATTGTTTTTATTTGTTTATTTCTTCAATTTTTTTAATAACTTTTAAAGCGTCTTCATTACTTAAGTATCCCGTTTCAATAGTAAACGATAAACTTTCAAAAGGTGCTAACACTTTAATTTGACCGTTGCGCCTTGCCCTTGCGCGCCCTAAATGCTCTGCCGTGGCAGGTAAAACTAAGCCCATTGCTTGAGTATTTTCCGTTCTTGAAATCCACCTAATGCCTTCTGGCAAATAGTCAATCGGGTGGCAAATATAGCACGCGCCTACGCCTTCTTCATATTGAAGCGAGTACGCTTTGTTTTCGCTATCGCCTTTATATTTAACGTTTAAGCACATTTCTGGGTCGTAACACTCAAAAGCGTTACCAACTTGGTTGTGAATAGAAGGGTCTTTATCTAAAATTTTATAATACTCGTCACGCTTGTCGCAAGTATTAAGGTAGTACGGCTTAACTTTTTGATAATCTGCGCTATAAATAAGTTTTGCGCCGTCAAACGGGCGGAAATTAAGGTGGCAAAGATACATATATTCAAGCGGAATATTTAGTAAGTTTTTAAGATTTACGTTTACCTTTATAGTGCTTGCGCCTTCATAAAGCCTTACTTCTGGGTTAAATTCGTAATGCTTATCTTCAATTTTAACTTCTACGTTACCGCCAACCGCAATAAAATAACCGCTATCGTCTTTATCGCAAATAACGTAAGCCGAATTATAGTCAATCATAGTAATTTCGCCGTGTTGAACGTGGTCGTCGTCACTTTGCGGAACGCCCATTGCAGAAAAACCGCAATGCATTAAAAACGGAGAATAACAGTCGCCAAAAACGTGGGTTTTAAGTGGCATTTTAACGGGTTTGTTAATCATTGAAAGCCCTTTACCCTTATACGCTAAATTCCAAATTTGTTGCCCGTCGTAAGGTAAAACTTCAAACGATAAAATGCCGTTTGTAACTTCAATTGATTCTACGCCAGACTCGTATTTAAAAGTGTTTACAACAAGAGAGTGCCCTTCTACTAAAAGTTCTTTTTGAGTTAAAAATTTTTCTTTTTCTAAACAGATTTTCATAGCAATTTCCTTTTAACCGCGCTAACATGCGCAAAATTTATATATAAATTTTAGCCTATAAAAAAGGGCGTGTCAAGGGGTAAAAGAAATTTTAGTTGTTTCTACCCGTCAAATGACCTATTTCGTTAAGCCCTTCAAAGCCGTGTTGCCTAAACGCTTCGTATAAAGTTATTGCAACGGAATTTGATAAATTTAAACTTCTTAAATTCCCCCACATAGGAATTCTTAAAGTGTTTTCGTAATATTTTTTAAGCAATGGCTCTGGAAGCCCGTGAGATTCTTTTCCAAAAATAATAAAATCGCCGTCTTTAAAGTTGGCGTCGCTATACACTTTTGCACCTTTGGTTGACATAAAATGAAAGTTCGAGCCGTTATAATATTTTTCAAAAAGTTCGTCTATGCTATCTAAATAATGTAGGTCCAAAAATTGCCAGTAATCAAGCCCTGCTCTTTTTAAATGCTTGTCCGTAATTTCAAAGCCCAAAGGGCGAATTAAAAAAAGCGAACTGTTAGTTGCCGCGCAAGTGCGCGAAATGTTGCCCGTGTTTTGCGGAATTTCGGGCTCTACTAAAACTATATTAAATTTCATTGTGGTTTTACACCCCTTCTTTTATTTGTTACAAGCCTATAAACTTTTTTTAAAGGCATAGAAATTTCTAAATCTTTTAGCGGACTTTTAGCGCAAATTTCGCCGTTTATTGTACTTGCCATAACGCAATTTGACGTTACTGAAATTATAGGCACGCCAAATAAATACGAATACGCCCTAAGCAAAAAATGGTCTTGCTCTTTTGAGTTAAAGTCGCTAACGTTTACAATTAAATCTGCTTCGCATAAAGCCATTGCCTTAATACCGTCGCTATCGAGAAGGTCGCTACCTACTATTACGCCTAATTTACCCGCGCTCGTGTAGTAAACCTTGTAACCGCAACCTAAGGAATATTCGCTTTTATTAAAATTTAAGCACATATCCGAAATTCCTAAAAGTTTGCCCTTATCCGCCACCGCGCAAGACTTTTTAATTATGCCGTAATTATCGGTTATAGCGCCGGAAATTATCACCTTTTGAGTTTTTTTTGAAATAGTTGCAAAATCGTGCAAAACGTTAGTTTTTCCGCTAAGTTCGCTTTTATAATTTACGTTAGGAATTCCGTTAAAACCAAAAATAGCCAAATTTGACGTTTGGTAGTTTTGGATATCTTCTTCTATACATTGACTTTTTAAATTGCAATAAACTTTAAACATAATTACCCTTATACATTATATTTAAAAGTTTATATAAGAGTTACTACTCTATGCAATTTAAAATAATATCGCGCATTTCGCTTGCGCTCGTTGCCTTGAACGCCTTTTCTTTTAATTTTTTGCTATCTCTTACGCCTTTTAAGTAAAACGCCATTTGCTTTCTAAAAATAACGGCGCACCTTTTAGATCCAAGCCTTTTTTCAAGCAAATCAAGGTGCATTAAAACTGCGTTTTTAAAACTAATTGCGCTTTCGCTTTTAGTTATTTCTTTAAAAATTAAAGGGTTGTTCATAGCACCGCGCGCTATCATAACGCCGTCTGCACCCGTTCTATCCATTAAAACGTTAGCATCTTTTTCGCTAAATACACCACCGTTTGCAATTACGGGAATTTTTACCGCGTTTTTTGCGCTTTCTATTTCTTTAAAGTTTACGTCGCCAGAGTATATTGCCGTTCTAACGCGCCCGTGTATAGTTATTAGCGACGCTCCGCTATCTTCACACATTTTAGCAAATTCTTTGGTTATAAACTTGCCTTCTTCTAAACCTATTCTAAACTTAACAGTTACGGGTTTTCCGCATTTTGCAACGCTTTCAATTATTTTTGACGCCTTGTTTATGTCTTTAAGTAACGCGCTACCTTCGCCGTTGTTAAAAATTTTAGGAACGGGGCAACCCATATTTATGTCAATTATATCAAATTTATGTAAATATTCGCTTGTTGCCGCCCAACTTAAAACTTCGCTATCTTCGCCAAAAAGTTGCACCGCTTTAATTTTTTCTTCGGGATAGGTATATAAAAATTCGCAAGTTTGTTTAGGATTATATTTAAGCCCTTTTGCGCTAACCATTTCAGTAAAGGCAAGCCCTGCGCCAAGTAAGGAACAAACTACGCGCATTTCGGCACTTGAATAGCCTGCAAGCGGGGCTAAAAAAACGTTGTTAGGAACTTCTACGCTTCCTATTTTTATGCTTTTTATTTCCACTTTACTCTACTTCCTTTGCTTTTTTATAATAGTCGTCTAACTCGTTTAAATTAAGTTCGTTAAAACTTTTACCGTCGTTTAAAATTAACTGTTCAAGCCTTTTAAACCTACTTGTAAACTTGTTTATTGCGCCGTATAACGCCGTTTCGCCGTCAACGCCTAACTTTCTAACAACGTTTACCGCACTAAATAAAAGGTCACCGCACTCTTTTGCTAATTCTTCTTCGTTTCCCTTGTTATACGCTTGTTTTACTTCTTCAATTTCGCTAATAAGCGCGTCTATTGCGCCTTGATAACTTTCAAAATCAAAACCGTATTTGCCCGCGCGTGAACCTACTTTCTGTGCGCGCATTACTGCAGGTAAACAATGCGGAACGCTATCTAAATATTCAAAGCCGTTTTTATAGCCCTTTTCTTTTGCCTTGTTATTGTTCCAAGTGTTTAAAGCGGACTGTTCGTCATTAGCAACGTCGCTTCCAAAAATATGAGTGTGGCGCGAAATGAGTTTATAGCAAATTACGCTTAAAACGTCGCTAACGCTAAAACGGTTTTGCTCTTTGTAAATTTGAAGGTAGAAGGCGCATTGAAGCAAACAGTCGCCTATCTCTTCAATAATAGCGTCGTCATCGTTTAAGTTTATTGCGTCAATTAGTTCGTAACACTCTTCTATTAAGTTTTTTTGAATAGACGTGGCGTTTTGAGCCTTGTCCCACGGGCAACCGTTTTCGCCCCTTAAAACTTCTAAAATTTTTGTTAAATCTTCAAAATTGAAGCGTGATTTTTGTGTTAAAGTTTGATTTTCAAAATAAAGCGCGGTATCATAGCCGTAATTTTTAACTCTATCAATTTCGTAAAGTTTAAGTTTTTTAACGGTTTTGTTGCTCGTTAAAACAACGCTTAATTCTTCGCCGTAAAGGTCGCTTAAAATTAACTTTATTTCACTTGCCAAAGCCTTTCCGTCAAGTGCGTAAACTACGAAAGGAAGCGTTGGCTTAAAACCGTTTTTAACGTCGTATGCCGAACAAAAAGTACAGTTTGATAAAGCAACCTTAGCCCTTTCTAAACATTTTGCGCCCATAGAAACACCGCTTAAAACTTTTGCATTTTTAAACTTTTTTAATAAAATTTTGCAAGAATTATCTTCATAAACGCTACCGTCAACGCAATAGCATACGTCACCCGTTTTTAGTAGTTTTATAACGCTTTTTGCTAAATTTTTATTGAGCGTGTCAAAATTCCTGCTTTTATTATAAACGTCGTCTAAGTAAATTACGCTGTTTGAAAAATCTTCAACAGATTTTGAAGAAAGTGCGTTTTTAGTTCTTAAAACTACCGTTTGTGCGCTTTTTATAAGTTCAACTGCTTTTAATGAAAGGTCGCCCTTTTCAACGCCAAGACCTATTAGAGTTAAATTATTCATAAAAAATTCAAGTTAAAGCGGGTTTAGAGTGCTTTTTACTTGCTCCGTCTTTTATAATATATACTAAATTTACAAAACAAGCAACAAAATAACAAACTATATCCGTTATAACTACCGCAAAAATGTTTACCGACGGAATATTTAGTAATATTATAGAAAGTGGAATTTTTATAAGCATTGCAATTAGGCTTGAAATTGTTGGAACGTAATATCTTCCAAGCGAAATTAGTATTGACGCCGTTGTTTGCATTAAAGGTAAACTAAATACCGATAGCGACGCTATTTTAAGCATTTTAACCGTCGTTTCAATTTCCATACGAGAAAAACGGCTATAAAGCAAAGTAACTGCAAATCTGCTTAATAAAAAGAACGCCAAAGCAAATAAGAGTGAAAAAACAAGCGTTAAAATTAGCGATTCCGCTATCTTTTTTTTGTAATTTCCGCCCTCTTTTTTCTTGGACGCTATTACGGGAACGCTACTAACCGCAATACCGTATAAAAGCGCTACGGGAACGCCTACAAGCGATTCAACCGCGCCAGAATACAAGCCGTATAAAGAAGTGGCGTTTCTAAAATTTTTGTTTAAAATATTAACTATTAAAAAACTTTCAATAGTTCTTGCCGACGGCAAAATTAAGGTGCAAAGCATTACGGGTAAAACTGTTTTTAAAACGAGTTTAATATTAGTTTGCAATTTAAAAAAGCCTTTAAAACTACCGCCTTTATATTTTTTTAAAAATATAAAATAAATGACCGTTGCAAGTTCGGAAATGGTAACGGCAAGCGTTGCAAGCATTGCGCGTGTAACTACGCTACCTTTAAAAATATAACAAAGCGACAACCCAAAAACAAGTTTAACTACCTGTTCTAAAATTTGTGAAATTGCCGTTGGTTTCATATTTGAACTACCTTGAAAATAGCCCCTAAAACAACTAATTACGCTTACGAGCAAAACCGACGGTGCAATTGCAACATAGCACGACTTTGCAAGCGCGTTGCCTTGTAAAAGGGCTAAACGATAACTAAAAACGGCTAAAAATATTGACGCTATTAAACTTAAAGGAACAAAAAAACACAACGCAGATTTTAAAACGACGTTGCCGTCATTTTTTTCGGCAATAAGTTTTGCCATACCGTTAGGAACGCCCGTTGACGAAACCGTTAAAAGTAGCGAATAAAGCGGAAAAACCATTTGATATAATCCTATGCCTTCCGCTAAAAGCAAGTTGGTTAATGGAATTCTATAAATTGCGCCTATCGCCTTAGTTATAAAACCGCCTATTGATAAAAAAAGCGCGCCTTTTATTAGGGAATTTTCAAGTTTTTTCATTATGTAACGGGGGTAAATTTTTACACCTTTAAATAATATCCGTAAAGCATTTCGCTAACGAACTTTAAAAGTTTAACGTCGGTTACGTCAAAGTTTTCGTTTTCACTTAAACCGCAAACGCTAATTAAACCAACGGCGTTACTATTACCGCTAAGTATAGGCATAATAATTTGCAAAAAACAGTCTTCTTTTTCGTTTTCAGTTATTTTTATAGGGCTTGCACCGTCTTTTTTAGAAAGACTAAAACTACTTTTTTTGTTTATAATTTCAAGTGCGCTTTTACTTAGTTTTTCGCCTTTTAAATATGAAAGAGAGCCGTTTGCAACTAAAACGCGCTCACTATCGGTTATAACAACGCATTTATTTATAGCGTTTAAAACTCCGTTTGCTATATTTTCAATTTCGCTTAAATTTTTAGATAGCGGAAGGTATTTTTGCATTTTTACAACACCGTTTTCTAAATAAATTTCAAGCGCGTCGCCCGTAGAAAGATTTAAAAGTTTTCTTATTTCTTTTGGCAAAACTATTCTACCAAGTTCGTCAATTCTGCGAATAATTCCTATCATTTTAAACTCCTTTATATCGTATAGTTTGTTTAAAATTTTAGTTTATATGCAAAAAAAACGCGTAGCAAATTTTCTTGCTACGCGCTAAATTTTTTATCTTTTTAGTCTATTCAAAAAAACAAATTTTACTTCATTTTGAAAGCATTTTTGCTTCGTCAAACTTATCTAAAACGTCTTTTTCAGGGATTTTTGTTAAAAGCGAAACAACAACTATCGTAATAGACGAAAGTATAAACGCTGGTAAAAGTTCGTAAACTGCAAAAATACCGCCAAGTGGGTTAAGTAAAAGTTTCCAAACGAAAACCGTTACACCGCCAACGAGCATGCCCGCTATTGCGCCTATTTGCGTAGTTCTCTTCCAGAAAAGTGAGAAGAGCATTAAAGGGCCGAACGTTGCGCCAAAGCCTGCCCAAGCAAACGATACGATTTTGAAAATTACGCTATTTTCGTTCCAAGCAATAATTACGCCTATAATTGAAATAACTATTAAAATAATTCTTGAAACAAGCATAATTTCTTTATCGCTTGCGTTGCGCCTTGCTATACCGCCGTAAATGTTTTTAGAAAAAGCCGATGCGGCAATTAAAAGGTACGAGTCAGAAGAACTTATTGTAGCCGCTAAAACGCCCGCCATAATAACGCCTGCTAAAAGCGGTGGTAAGTAACTTTGTGAAATGAATAAGAAAATACTTTCCGCGTTAGAAGCCGAGTTGAGCGCGTCGTTATAAGGGAAAAGCGCCCTGCCTATAACGCCTATCATAACGGCAACGAAAAGTGAAATAACTACCCAAACGGTTGCAATTCTTCTTGACGCGGTAAGTTCGCTTGGCTTTCTAATTGCCATAAAGCGAAGTAATACTTGTGGCATACCAAAGTAGCCAAGACCCCAAGCAAGAGCCGATAAAATAGTTAAGAAACTATAACCTTTTGCATCGCCGAAAAGTGGTGTGCCGTTTACTACTTGTTGAACGCCGTTTGCGTCAACCGACGGCGTGGAAAGTTCAAAAAGTGATAAGAAACCTGGAATATTTTTAACGTTTTCAATAACTTCTTTAATACCGCCAACGTTTACTACGCCAACGATAACTACTACCGTTAAGGCAATTATCATAACTATTGCTTGCATAAAGTCAGACGCGCTTTCGGCAAGGAAACCGCCTATAAGCGTGTAGAAAATTACGAAAGCCGCGCCAACGAGCATAGTAACGTGATAGTCAAAGCCAAAAAGCGTGCTAAATAATTTACCGCAAGTAACGAAACAACTTGCCGCGTAAACGGTAAAGAAAATTAAAATAAACGATGCCGAAATTGTTAAAATTATCTTTTTCTTTTCGTTGAAACGATTGCTAAAAAATTCAGGTAAAGTTATAGCGTTACCCGAAACTACGGAATAGTTGCGCAATCTTTTTGCAACTATAAGCCAGTTAATATACGTACCTACTGCAAGGCCGATAGCCGTCCAAGCAGCGTCGGCAATACCGCACCAATATGCTAAACCTGGTAAGCCCATTAAAAGCCAACCGCTCATATCCGATGCTTCCGCACTCATAGCGGCAACCCAAGGGCCAAGTGAACGCCCGCCTAAGAAATATTCGCTTGAACTTTGTTTTGCCCTTTTAGCAAAAAACAAGCCGATACCTATAACTATAAGCATATACGCTATCATAGATATCATAATTTGAATTTGAGAACTTGTCATAATAACTCCTAAATTTTTATTTTAACGGTTACCCGTCTATAAACTCTAAAACTTTGCTTGCACTTATAGCATAGCCTAAAACGAACTTTTCGTTTTCAATATACGTTGCGTAATTTATACCGCAAATTTCAAATGAATAATTAAGCAAAACCCCGCCCGAAGACCCGCTATATATAGGCGCGTTATGTTCAATTACTTTAAAATTTACGTTACTATCTAATTCGCCACCTTCAACGGTAACGAAACTGTATTTTTGCACTTTGCCAAAAGTTACGGCGTTTAACTGCCCGTTAGGCGTGCCTACTGCTATAACTTTATCGCCGTTTTGAACGTCGCTACTCACAAAGTTTAAAATTTTATAATCTTCACTTGAATTAAATTTTAAAATAGCAAGGTCGTAATTACTATCGTTTTTAACGAGCGTTGCGGGAATTTCTTTACCGTAACAGTCGCTAACGGAATAAGAAACGCCGTTTGACACAACGTGATTATTAGTTAGCAAATAAAAAGTGTTTACGTTTCCATAATATTCTTGCTTTGAAAAAATTACGCCACTACCTTGTGCTACGCGCTCTTCTTTTAAAACTACTTGCTTATACACGTTAATTGAAAACGTTGCTGAAATTATAGCGTTAGAAGTAAAATCGTTAATAATTTGCTTTTCTTCATTTGGAGCAAGCGTAATGCAAGACGTGGAAAACGAAAGCATTATTAAAAGTATTATAATTGAAAACAACTTTTTTACTTTTGCCATAATAAAATATATTATATACTATTTTTACTATAATTTCAATTTTATTTTTATAAAAAATAAAAAAATACCCCAAATATTCGGGGTATTTTTAATATTTACTTATTTTTTGATTTGCAATTACTCTTACAATTAGCGCAATCGCACCCGCAAGAGTTCTTGCCGTTTTTTCTATCTACTATTGATTTTACTATTACGCCTATAACGAAAGCGGAACACAAAACTATAATTAAAATTTCGTAAAAGCCCATTAAACTTGTTTTTCACTCCTTTTATTTTTAAGCCTAATTATTAAGCCGAGCGCTACAAACGTTGCAAGATAAATAAACGCAGTCCACCACCAAGTGCCTATTAAATATACCGCGGAAGATGCCACGTAAGAAATAACTATCCAAAACACCATTGTTGCTTTAAAAGTTTTTGAGTTTAACTCGCCTTTTGCCGTAGCAACCGACGCAAAACAAGGAATAGTAGTCATATTAAACGCAATGAGCGAAAGTAAAGCAGGAACGGAAATATTCGTTGCTAAAATCATTGCTTGAACGGCGTCGACACCGTCTTCATTTAATATGTCGAGCGAGCCGAAATCTTTGCCTGCAACCGCAATTAAGCAACCTGCAAGCGTTGAGAACGTTGCTATAACGTTTTCTTTTGCAATAAGCCCCGTAATAGACGCTACTACGAATACCCAGCCGTAAGTTCCAAGTTGCGAGCCGAAGCCGAGCGGAGTAAATAATGGTTGTATAAGTTTGCCAAGCCCAGCCAAAATGCTTTCGTTAATTTGCTCGTCGCTTAAAAATTTCCAACTAAAATCAAAGTGAGTAAACACCCAAATAACGATAGTAGACGCTAAAATAATTGTAAACGCCTTTTTAATAAAGTGTTTAGCCTTATCCCAAAGCAAGCGCATAGTGCTACTAAATTGTGGCAAGCGATAAGACGGAAGTTCCATAATAAACGGAGATTCATCGCCTTTTAAACTCGTAGAGCGCATTAAAAGCACGCTTAACACGGCAACGAGCATACCTAAAACGTACATAGAGTAAGTTATAATATCTGCGTTGCCTACGCCGTAAAACGATACTATACCGCCTGCTATTGCCGTTAAAATAGGAAGTTTTGCACTACACGAGAAGAACGGAATAACTCTAATAGTGGCTATTTTTTCCTTTTCGTCTGCAAGAGTTCGAGTGTTAATCATAGCGGGAACGGAACAACCAAAGCCCATAATCATAGGCATAAAAGACCTACCCGAAAGCCCGAATTTTCTAAATATTTTATCTAAAATAAACGCAACGCGCGCCATATAGCCCGAATCTTCTAAAATTGAGAAGAATAAAAATAGAGTTAAAATCCAAGGAAGGAAAGATAAAACGCCCGCAACGCCGTCTAAAATACCGTTGTTAATTAAGCCAACCGCCCAAGTAGATAAACCGCTATTTTCAACTAAACCTTGAATTAAGCCGAAAACTTCGCCAACGATAATTTCGTTCCATAGGTTGTTTACTATTGAGCCAAACGAAAAGACCGCTCCGTCGTAAAAACACGAAAGTATTTTTACCCAGTAGTTTATAAATTCGCCGTCTTCCCCTATTAAGCCTAAACTTTCAAGCGTTGGAAGTTTGAATATTGCGCCAAGGTATAAAAAATCTTCCGAAAAAGTAAGGTGGAACATTGAAAATAGTATTACTAAAAATATAGGTAAACCTAAATATTTATTAGTTAAAACTCTATCAATTTTGTTCGATTTTTCACTTACGCAAGTTCTATTATTACTTCTTTTATACGCCGGCGAAAAATGTTTAGTTACGTACTTATACCTACCGTCTGCAACGAGTGCTTCGTAGTCCGTACCAAAAATTTGGTGAGTGTAAACTTCCTTAAAGTCGTCTACCATAGAAACGGTTTCTTTGTGCATTTCAACTTCAAGTTCGTCGCCCTCGATAAGTTTAACGGCGTGGAAAAGCGGATTTTTAACGCCGTGGCCTTTTAAAGCAATTTTAACGTCGCCTATAACGTGGTCAAGTTCCGTTTCGCTTAAAACGGTTACGCCCTTTCTTTGGCTCTTGCTTGCCAAAAAAACCTTTTCCATTAACGCGTCAAGCCCAACGCCCTTTAAAGCAGAAACTTTAACTACGGGCAAGCCTATTTTCTTTTCAAGTAAGGCTTCGTCTATACTGTCGCCCGCCTTTTCAACTTCGTCAATCATATTGAGCGCTATAACTATAGGCACGTCAATTTCCATAAGTTGAGTGGTTAAATATAGGTTTCGCTCTAAATTAGTTGAGTCTACTATATTTATAACGCAAGAAGGCGCTTCATCTAAAACGTAATTTCTTGCAATAACTTCTTCGGGAGTGTATGGAGAAAGCGAATATATGCCCGGAAGGTCCACTATTTGTATTGGCTCTTGACATTTTTTAT
This sequence comes from Christensenellaceae bacterium, assembly GCA_045637905.1. Taxonomy (GTDB): domain Bacteria; phylum Bacillota; class Clostridia; order Christensenellales; family Borkfalkiaceae; genus HGM11412. The sequence goes on from JAZUAJ010000014.1 coordinate 147,813, forward strand.
AAACGCCCTCGCGCTTGTCTACCGTTACGCCAGGCCAGTTACCAACGTGCGCCGTTGAACCCGTTAAAGAGTTAAATAACGTAGTTTTTCCACAGTTAGGGTTACCTACAAGTGCAACCGTAATCATTTTTTAACCTCCATTAAAACACAGTTTGCTTCGCTTAAACGAAGGGTAAGTTCATAACCGCGCAAATTTATTTCGATAGGGTCGCCAAACGGAGCACACTTTCTTAAATAAATTTCAACGCCCGGAGTTATGCCCATATCAAATAAACGCCTTTTAATTTTGCGCTCTGCTATTACGTTTACAACTACGCCTTTATCGCCTATTGAAAACTTGTCTAACGTTGTTTGCATATATTCCCCTTTTAGTTAGCAAAGGCTAACTTAACGATTTTAAATATAGTTAGCGGTTGCTAACTGTAATAATTATATCTAAATTTATGAGTATTGTCAACAAAAAATACAAAAAAATTAAAAAAAATAACAAAAGGTTGAAACAACAAAAAATATGTGGTATAATTATAGTATAATTAAAAGGTGGAGTATGAAATTACAAGAATCGGGTCAAATGTATTTAGAAACGATACTCGTTTTATCAAAAAAGACGGGTGCGGTGCGTGCAATTGACGTAAGCGAATATATGAATTATTCAAAGCCGAGCGTTAGTAGGGCTATGGGTCTACTTAAAAACGGTGGTTTTATAAATATAGACCAAAAAGGCTACATAACCTTAACGGAAGAAGGCAAAAATTACGCGCAAAAAATATACGAAAGGCACAACGTTTTAACAAAATTGCTCTTGCATTTAGGCGTTGATAACGAAACTGCAATTAGCGACGCGTGCAAAATAGAGCACGTTATAAGCGACGAGAGTTTTAACGCGTTAAAAAACTATATATCTAAAATAGAAAACTAAAAAATAACCCGTTTAGCAAAATTGCTAAACGGGATTTTTTATTCTTCTTTGTTATTATCTTCTTCTACCGTTTCGTTTACGGTTACTTTAACTTCAATAACTTTTTTACGCGTTGCTTTTAAAACTTTAACGGTTAAGTTTTGGTAGTTAAATTCTTTACCCGCAATAGGAAGTTCGCCGAATTGTTCGGCAACAAAGCCACCTACCGTGTTCGCGTCAAACTGCTCGACTTCGTCAACTAAATCGAAGTGCTCGAAGAAATCGTCTAAACTCATTTTACAGTTTACCAAATACGTGCCGTCTTCATTTTTAACAATTTCTTCGTCGAAATCATCGTACTCGTCGTAAATTTCGCCAACTAATTCTTCGATAATATCTTCAACCGTTACTATGCCCATAGTTCCGCCGTACTCGTCTAAAACAACCGCCATGTGCATTTTTTTAAGTTGAAGTTTTCTAAGTAACGCGGAAATTTTAGTGTGTTCTACAACGAACACAACTTCTTGCATAATGTTTTTAATATCAAAGTCTTTTTTAGAATAGTTCCTATAAAAGTCTTTTTGGTGAATTATGCCAACTATGCTATCAATATTACCGTCGTAAACGGGTAAGCGCGAATACCTTTCGTTTTCAAAAAGTTTTTTAATTTCGCTTTTTTCTGCGTCTAACGAAACGGAAACGACGTTTATTCTTGGAATTAAAACGTCTTTAACTTCTAAATCGTCAAACTCAATGGCGCTACGAATAAGGTTGCTTTCTTCTTCTTTTAAAGTACCGTCTTCTTCGGCTTCGTTTACTATCGTAATAAGTTCGTCATCCGTAATAACGTCTTCATTTTTTACTTTAAAAATTTTGCCAACTAACGCGCCTATACCGCCAAAAACAAGTGTGAGCGGATATAAAACGTAGTAAAATAAAATCATTAACGGATATGAAAAACTCGCCATTTTTTCAGGCATTGCTTTTGCAAGCATTTTAGGCGTAATTTCGCCGAATATTAAAACGGCAACTGTCATAACTACGGTTGAAACAAGCGAATAGTTTGCACCTTCCGTAAGCACTTTTTGGAAAAATAAAATGGAAAGCGACGATGCCGAAATATTTACAATGTTATTGCCAACTAAAATAGTTGAAATAAGTTTATCGTACCTTTCGTATAAAGAAAGCACCCTTTGATAATTTTTATTTTTTTGTGCTAAACTTTTAACTTTTATTACGTTTAAACTTGTGTAAGCCGTTTCTGTTGATGAAAAGAAACTTGAAAGTAATACTAAAATAATTATCGCTATTAGTAGCGACGGTGTGCCGTCAGGCATAGTAATTTATTAACTCCTTGATTCCGTTTGATATTTTTTTTATTTGGCGACGTAACAAACAAATATTGTGACTAAGCCTTTTAGTAACGGAACTCTATTTTTTTATATTCGCCGTATTCTAAATACGGTTTTTTGTTAAAGTAGTAGTTGCCTTGCTTTATTAAGCGCAAGCCTTTTTCTTCTAAATATTGCTCGTAACTATCTTTACTTACGCCCTTTTTAGATAAAAATTCATAAAGCGCTTGTTCGCCAAGAGTTTGAACTTCTTCTAAACTGTTGCCGTTTGCCTTGTTCATTTTTGCGTTAAACGAATTTATAAACGCGCTACGCTCTTTTTCGCTTGCAAATGAAGAAGAAAAGTCTTCCGTATAAGCGTTTACCGTTTCCTTTACAACCTTTTTTAATTGGTTTAAGTTATAAGAAAACGGACGGCGCACGTCACTATACTTACCGTCTTTAATAACGGCGTAGTAACCCTTTTCGTCTTTAAATAGCGCGTTGTACGGATTTTCGTAAAAAGTAACTAAATTATCGCTATTTATAAGCGAATCAAACTCGTTTTGTTTTTTTGTTAAAAAGTCTAATAAGTCTTCCTTTTCTAAAACTTCTTTTTTCAAGTTTTCAACGAATTCAACTTCGGCGTTTGAGTGCTTATTAAAGCATAAAAACTTTTTGAAAATAAAAACTATAAAGTCCCTTGCCTTTTCTATTGAAAAATACTTTTTTTCATAACTTTCGTCAATTTTAACGTTTTCTAAATAGTTGATAAGCACGGGCTCTTCTATAAAAGTTTTAGTATCTAAAAAAGCATTTTGAATAGTTTTTTTAGGCACTTGAAGTTTAGCAAATTCTAACGCTTCCTTTGCCTTAATTTCTTCTATTTCTTTGTACATTTTTTCAATACAATTCATAAAAACACTTCTCTTTAACTAAAATTTAAACATATAGTATTATACTATACTATTTTAAAAATTGCAAGTTTTTTAATTGTTTACAAGCGTTTATTATACTAATTATACGTATACACACTTAACTTTTATTATTATAAAAATTTTTTTTAATAAAAAAACGCTTTTAAAAAGCGTTTTTAGTTTATATTTTTTATTCGTTTACCTTTTTGAAAACTCACAACCGCAATAATTTTGCCTATATAAGTTATACTCTTTTGAAAGTTCAATGCTTCTTAAATATCCACCGTCTTTTTTAAAATCGCTAAACAAACACTCTACGCCGTATTTTTTAGAATAATCTTTTAAGAGTTCGTTAATCCATTGTTCGTTTTTATGCGGACTTACGGAAAGCGTTGTGGTAAAATAGTTAAAACCTAATTCTTTTGCCTTTTTTGCCGTTTCTTCTATGCGCAAACCGTAACAAAGTTTACAGCGAAGTCCCCTTTCTTTGTCGTTTTCGCGCCCGCTAATAGCCAAGTAAAATTCGCTTGGGTTATACTCGCCTGCTATCACCTTTACGCTTTCGCCGTATGCTTTACGGCAAAATTCAATTTGCTCGTTTAAACGCTTTAAATACTCTTCATTACTCGTAATATTAGGGTTATAGTAAAAAACCGTAACGCTAAAATATTTAGTAAGACGCTCTAAACAAAGCGAAGAACAAGGCGCACAACAACTATGAAGTAGAAGCGTTGGCTTTATATTGCTTTTTTCAATTTCGCTTATTTGATTTTTATAAAGCAAATGGTAGTTAACTTTATTTTGTTTCATTTAAAACCGTTTTGTAGCCTTTGCCGTATTTAACGCATTTTGAAACTCTTGAAAGCGTTGCGGAAGAAATATCAGTTTCGGCAATAATTTCTTCGTACGTTTTGTTTTTAAGTAATAGTTTTGCCGCTTCTATTCTTTGTACCATTTGTTCAAGTTCTTTATAAGTGCATAAATCTTCAAAAAATAAAGCGCAATCTTCTTGTGTTTTTAGTTTTAAAATAACGTTGTAAAATTCTTTAACGTTAGTATCGCTTATTCCCATAACTATTCCTTATTCGTTATAATTTTTTAAAAATTGCTTTGTAAGTTCGTTTTTAGGGTTATCAAAAACTTCTTCTGGAGTTCCAAATTCGCAAACCTTGCCGTCTGCCATAAAAAGCACTTTGTCTGAAATTGATTTTGCAAATTCCATTTCGTGCGTAACTATAATCATAGTTATTTTTGAAACTTCTTTTAACTCTTTAATAACTTTTAAAACTTCGCCCGTAAGTTCGGGGTCTAAAGCCGAAGTTGGCTCGTCAAAACATAAAACGTAAGGTTTAAGTGCCATTGCCCTTGCTATTGCAACGCGTTGACATTGACCGCCCGAAAGTTGGCAAGGATAGTAGTTTACCTTATCGCTTAAACCAACGCTTTGTAAAAGTTCTAAGCCGTATTCTTCGTTTTGCTTTTTAATTTCTTTAAGTTGCTTTTTTCTTTCAAAAAAGCCGACTTTTTGCTTCTTTAACTTAATTTCCGCCCTTGCGTTAAGCGCCAAAGTTATATTTTGGAGCGCGGTGTATTGTGGAAAAAGGTTAAAGCCTTGAAAAACTAAGCCAAAGGTTAAATTTTCGCCGTCGGTATCGTTATTAGTTTTAGGAAAAACGGTTTTGCCGTCAACTATAATTTCGCCACCGTCAGGCGTTTCAAGGTTGTTTAAACACCTTAAAAAAGTTGTTTTGCCGTTGCCAGACGAGCCTATTACAGATAAAACTTCGCCCTTTTCAATAGCAACGTCAATACCCTTTAAAACTTGAAGTTCGCCAAAACTTTTTGTTAAATTTTTTACTTCTAAAAATGCCATAATTACACCTTATAATACGAAAGTTTCTTCTCTGCCCAACCAAATAACAACGTTAAAATACCGTTGAATATTAAATAGAAAATCGCAGCGTAAACAAGTGGCGTTAAAATAACGTAAGCGTTTACGGCGTGGTTAGCGGCGTTAAGTAAGTCTGTTACGCCTAAAATTTGAGCAAGTGCAGTATCTTTAACAAGCGTTATAATTTCATTAGACATAGGTGGAATTATTCTTTTTACAACTTGCATTAAAATAATTTTAAAGAAAATTTGGCTTTTTGTAAGCCCTAAAACTTTGCCCGCTTCGTATTGACCTTGTGAAATAGATTCAATACCCGCACGGAAAATTTCCGAGAAATAGCAAGCATAGTTAATTATAAATGCTACGGCAACAAAAACGAATAATAACGCCCTTGTTGATATGCCGAAGAAAATAGCCACGTCTTTATTAAGAACGCCAAACAAATACTTTGGTAAAAAACTAACAAGTAAAATTTGAAGCATTAAGGGAGTACCCCTAATAACCCAAATAATGCCTTTACATAGTAGCGATAACGGCTTAAATTTTGACATTGAGCCAAACGATATAATTAAGCCAAGCGGTAAAGACAGGATAAGGGTTACGGCAAATAACGCAAGCGTTATGCCGAAACCCTCTAAAAGTTCTATAATAATATTTATAAACATTATCCCTTATCCTTTAATTATTCAGCAGTATAAGCAATAGGAGCAAATACTGTGTAACCAATAACTAATTTTTTAGATGCAACAACGTTGTCCCAACTTGCGTCAGTAGCGTTTGCAAATGGATTAGTAGTGTTTGCTGTGATAGATAAAGATTCAGTTAAACCAAAGTCTTTTGCAACTGCTTTGTAATCGCTATCTTTTAATGCAATAAGCGCTTCGTTGATTTTAGAAATTAACGCTTCGTTACCTTTTTTAGCAGCAATGCCGTATTCTTCTTGAGCAAGAACAAGGTCTCCAACCATAACGAGTTTGCCTTTATAAGTACCAGTAGAAGTATAGTAACCTGCCATAACTGAGTCAATAACAGCAACGTCGATAGAGCCGTTGTCAAGAGCAGTTAAAGCATCAAGTTGGCTCTTTGAAGAAATGTATTCTTTACCAATACTTTGTGCGTCAATAACGCCTTCACCAGCAGAGCCTGCTTCTGCGCCAACGTTTGCGTCTGCCATAGAAGCAACAGTTGTATATTTAGAAACGTCTGCCTTTCTAATAACAGCAACTTGTTTGTTGTATAAGTAAGGAACTGAAATAGTCATTTCTGCTGAACGAGCAGGTGTAATTGTCATACCGTTCCAAACAAGGTCGATAGTTCCGTTTTCAAGTAATGCTTCTTTTGAATCCCAGTCAATTTCCGTAAATTCAATTTCAATGTCAGTTTTATATTCTTTGTTAAGATATTTAACTACCTTTCTTGATAATTCAATATCAAAGCCGGTAAAACTGTCTTTTTGACAAGCAGTTAAACCAATGCAAGCACCAAAGCATAAAATTGCCGATAATAATAAAGTAATAAGTTTTTTCATAATTAAGTCTCCTTTTAATTTAGCACTTTAATGTGTTAAAGTATTTTTAATGATGCTATTATACTTCATTACGCTAAAGTTGTAAAGCGTTTTTCACTACTTTTTTAAAAATTTTTTTAATTTTTTTTAGCAAGGCTCAAAATTTAAGGAAATATCGCAAATTTTAAGAAAAATAATTTTTGCGACAAAGTCGCTTTTTTTAATAAAAATTAGTAAAATTAGAATAAAAAACAAAAAACGGCTATTTTTTAGCCGTTTTTTTAAGTTCTTTACGCTTTATTAAATTTTGCTTACTGCTTCAACTTCTAATTCTAAACTTTCAATTGTTTTTTTGTTTTTGCCTATTATTATAATATTTTTAATAATGTTAAAGAGCGTAATAACAACGCCTAAAACCGTTGAAATTACAGCAACTAATAACTTTTTGAAAAATCCGTTGTCTCTTTCAATACCGTCGCTCGTTACGTTATAGGTTACGCCGTGCTTTCTTTCGTATTCGTCGTGCATTTTTTCGCCTTTTTTCCAACCTGCAAGCGCACTATAAAAACCGCAAAAGAATATGCCTAACGCAATTGAAATATACATTTCTCCGGCTACGTTAATAAGCATTATAAATATACCGAGCAAATATAAAATTGAACTTATAATTATATTTTTTAATTTGTTAGAATTATCTTGCTTATAATAGCCAATTGCTTCCCCTAACGCCGTTTGATAACACGATACGCATAACGTGCCGTACTCGTCACGCAAACTTTGAGTGGCTTTTGCGCAGTCTTCACATACGCCTGCGTTACATTTTGCACACATTGCAACTACGTCTTTGTTTAAATGTCTACTACATTTCATATCTTTTTCTCCTTTGTTTGATAGCAGTTTGCTATATTTTGAATATATTATATAGCAGTTTGTTATAATTGTCAATGAAAAGGTGGAAAAAAATGAAAATATTTCAAAAAAAACTAAAAGAAGAAAGAAAGTCTTTTAATTTAACACAACGCGAAATGGCAAACAAACTTGGCATAACGCAACCTTCGTATATAAGGTACGAAAACGGTACTGCCGAGCCCTCGCTTGAAAATTTAGTAAAAATAGCGGATATTTTAAACGTTTCGGTTGATTATTTATTAGGAAGAGCAGACATATAAAAAAACGGGTAATTTTTAGCCGTTTTCTTTTGTAATTTTATGCTCGTGTACGCGCGTGTGCGCGAGCGTATGCGTGTACTCGTGTGTGTGCGTGTGTGCGCGCTTGCACACACACGTTCTATATAAAAAATAAAAAGGCAAAAAGAAAAAATAAAAAAGGCGGAATTAACTTCCGCCTTAATTTTATTTAATTATTCTTCAACCTTTTCAAGTAATTTAAGGTCAACGCCTTTTTCGCTTATCTTAATGATTTCAACTTTAACGGTGTCGCCAATAGATAAAACGTCTTCAACGCTGTTAATTCTTTCCTTGCTCATTTTTGAAATGTGAATCATACCGTCTTTACCAGGGGCAAGTTCGCAGAATGCGCCAACTTTTGGTAAAATTCTAACAACGGTAGAAATAAACATATCGCCAACTTCAAGGTCTTTAACGATAGCAGTAATAATTGCTTTTGCTTGGTTAGCCCTTTCCATAGTTTCGTCGTACGTAGCAATAAATACTTTACCCGTTTCGTCAATATCAATTTTAACGCCCGTTTCAGCAATAATTTTGTTGATAGTTTTACCGCCCGAACCGATAACGTCTTTAATCTTTTCTGGGTCGATGTTAAACGAAATAATTTTTGGAGCGTATTTAGAAAGTTCTGGTTTAACGCTTGGTAAAACTTCAAGCATTTTATTTAAAATGTGTTGTCTACCTTCGTTTGCTTGAGAAATAGCCTTTCTTAAAATTGCTTCGTCAATACCCTTAATTTTAATGTCCATTTGAATTGCAGTAATACCCTTTTCAGTACCTGCAACCTTAAAGTCCATATCGCCAAGGAAGTCTTCTAAATCTTGAATATCGGTAAGGATTGAAACTTTACCTGTTTCGGTGTCTTTAATAAGACCCATTGCAATACCTGCTACTGGCGCTGTAATAGGAACGCCTGCATCCATAAGTGCTAAGGTTGAACCACATACACTACCTTGTGATGTTGAACCGTTTGAAGATAATACTTCTGAAACAATTCTAATTGCGTATGGGAATACTTCTTCACTTGGAATAACTGGTTCTAATGCACGTTCAGCAAGTGCACCGTGACCGATTTCACGTCTACCTGGGCTTCTTAATGGCTTTGCTTCGCCAGATGCATAACCAGGCATATTGTATTGGTGCATATATCTCTTTGAACTTTCGCCATCAAGACCTTCAAGTTTTTGTGCTTCTGAAAGCATACCTAACGTACAAGTACTCATAACTTGGGTTTGTCCACGAGTGAACACACCTGAGCCGTGTACTCTTGGAAGTACGCCTGCTTCACACCAAATTGGTCTAACTTCGGTAAGTTTTCTTCCGTCAGGACGAATACCGGTGTTAGTAATCTTTGCTCTTACCTTTTCTTTTGTTAAGTAGTAAAGTGAATCTTTAATTTCTCTTTCTTTGCCTTCAAAAATTTCAGCAAAGTGTTCTAAAGTTTCCTTTTCAACAGCATCTTGACCTGCTTGTCTTTCTTGTCTATCAAAGGTATCTAATGCCTTATCAAGTTTTTCAGATGCAAATTCTCTTACTGCGTTATCAATTTCTTCTGGAATATGGTAAAGTTCCATTTCTTTCTTTGGTTTACCAATTTCTTTAACGATTTCTTCTTGGAAAGCACAAAGTTTTTTAATTTCTTCGTGACCGAATAAAATTGCACCTACC
>JAZUAJ010000015.1:0-29508 GCA_045637905.1 Christensenellaceae bacterium
GCTTTGCCAAAATAAAACTGCTTGTAAAACAAGCAATACAACTTTTAGCCACAAGGCTAAAAATAAAACTAAATTATCTTAATCTTTTGTGGATAAGAAAAGCCCACCATATTTCGCCTTAAAGCGAAGTATAGTGGGCTATACTTTTGTTATGAACTAAAAATCCCTAATAGAAGAGACCTATAAAGCCGAGTTTTTATTTTCATTATACAAGTTTAAAGTTTTTTTGCTTTTCTTTAAGGCATATTCATATTATAGTTAGGCATTGCCTAATTGTCAAGCAATAATTAGGCATTACCTAATATAATTATATTATGAATAAAAGTTTAGATTTAATTATAACGGAAAATTTAAAAAAAGAAATTGAGCAATCTGGCTTAAAGAAAAGCGAAATTGCAAGCGCCATTGGTGTTTCAAAAGCAACCGTTTCGCAATATCTTTCGGGCAGAGCGCAACCAACGCTTGCAACGTTTTCTAAATTATGCACAGTTTTAGACTGCTCGGCAGATGATATTTTAAATATTGGCAAATAGAAAAACTCGGCTAAAAAGCCGAGTTTTTTATTTTATCATTTTTTCAAAATTTAAAATTTCTTCTTCGCCGTCTAAAACGCCGAGCGTTACTTCGTAACGTTTTTCACCGTAGCCGTCAATAGTAGGCAAAGTGCCGTTTAAGCGTTCTTTCGTTCTACCTAAAATATGGCAGTTTGACGGTTCAAGCCCTAACGCGTAATCGTGGCAAACAAAATTTTTCCACTCTATTAAATTTGGCAGGGTGTCCATTTTATATTTAATATACGCGCCAACTTTTAATTCGTTGTTTATTAAAGCAACGTAGCCGTACCCGTTACTATCGGGCGTTGCGGTGTGCATATAAACTTCTTCGCTCTTTTCTATTTTAGGCGCAAAAACTTTAAAACACTCGCCTGGGTTAGTTCCCGAACCTATTACGTCTATAATATCACCCTTTCCCTTTACTATTTGCGCAGTTGGCGAAAGCAAAGGATATCCAAAATTAAAGTGGTACATAAACATAAATTCAGTAGTAGTTGGCTCTAAATTAACAATTTTATCATAAAAAGTTATTTCCTTGCCGTTTTTAGGAAATACTATTTGGCGTTTAAGTTCTAAGTTATGCCCGCAAAAAAGCGCCTCTTTAACGGTGCCGTTTACTTTTACTTCATTTTCTAAATATTCAATACTAACGTTATTTGCGCTCGTCATACCAACTCTACCGTGTTGCGGGTGGAACACTCCGTTTTCATTAGTAGGCTCGCCAACGTTATAAAGCCCGCAAGTGTAAAGCATTCCCGCAGGCCAATAATAACTAAACTCGTTTACACCGCCGTTAAAATGGTTGTTAGAAATAAGCCCGTTTTTAGTTTGAAAAGCAAAATTTACTCCCTTGTACGAAAAATCGTAAACGTTTAAGCACTGGTCTTCAATAACGGTAGCGTATAAACCGTTTTGGTTTTGAAGTTCTATTGCCTTTACGCCTTCCGCCATTCCGTCACGAAAAGTTATGCGCCTTGCTTTAAAAAGTTGCTCTTTGCTGCCTATTAACGCTTTTTCATTTTTCATAGCATTTAACGCTCCTTAACAAATTTTATACTTTTTTAATTCCTTTAAGTTCGCAAAATAGTTCTAACGCGTCAACGTAGTCGTTAAACACCATAACGTAGTGCTGGCTCATAATTTCATTTGCAAACTCCTTACCCGTCTTGTTAAGAAGATGTATTCTTGCGCCTGGATACGGTGGGCAGTTTATTTCGTGAAAGTTGTTTATTTCTTCCGTTTTACCCTTAATTACGTGCATTTTAAACCCGTCGCCACAGTTTGCAATTCTACCAACGGTTGCCGTCATATCGCCTTTTATTCCCGTCGTTACTAAAAGCCCGCTATAAAGCGCGGTGTGTCGCTTAATGCAAGGGCGCGCCGAATTAAGAAAGCACCTTGGTGCAAAACCGCAAGCCGCGGAAATAATAGAGTTGCCTTGGAAAGCAAGCACGTCGCCGTAAGTTGTGGTTTCGTTAGATATATAATTCATTACCATTTGCGTGAGCAACATATACACGTCGCCTTCGCAAGAAACGGGCATTTCCGCACCGAGTATTGAAAGAGCAACACAAGGCGTAAAGCCGTATTCTATAGAAAGTTCGTATTGACATTTAACGGTAACGCCGTCAAGTTTATGTTCTTTAGCCAAATCGCGAAGGGCAAGGTAAAAGGCTATCGTTTTATCAACGTCGCAGTCGGTAACGTCACTTGAAATATTCCACTCGCTTTTCATAATAGGCTTATATTCTTCAATTCTTTCTTTACTAATTGATTGCGCTTTATTTATAAGAGTGTACTGGTCAAGTTGAACGACTTCCGTTCCAAGCAATTTTTTAATTTTAATATGGTCGCCAAGCCCCGTGTACATACCCATAGACGCGTACCCTATCATACCTATACGCGTGTTTTTTAATTTTTTAATACACTTAGCGGCGCGGTCAAAATCGAGAATTTGTTTAGTAAGTTCGTTATCGTAATCGTTGCCAACAACGAACTTGAAAGTGTAACCGAATTCTTCAAACGCTTCTCTAAGTACCGCCGCTACCGCAATAGAGCCAAAGGAAATATATTCGTTAATTTCTTTATCGTAAACGTTATCGTGGCTCCATAAAAGTATTGGCATATTTTCAATACCGCTTGCGGAAATTACGCGTAGCGCGTTAGGGCACTCTATCCAAGATGCAATTAAAGCAATACAATAATCAAAATTTTCACTATTTGCAACTTTTATTGCGCTATCGCAGTCATTTAAGGTTATAACAGCAGGTGCAGACACAACGTCAATACCAATATCTTTAAGATACGCTATGGAATTATCAATTTTTTCATTAAGTTCTTTTTGCGGATATCCTGGGTAGCCAAACGGCAATACAAGTACTTTCATATATTATATCTCCCGTATAATAAGTTTTAATATTATATATATTTTAACATTGTAAAGTGCGCTTTTCTACTTTATATGTGATATAATTTTTGTTCTATTGTGATATTTTGGCTATAAATAGAATATAATTATAACAATTTTACTAAAACCCGTAACAAAAAAACTCGGCTAAAAAGCCGAGTTTTTATTTATATATTTTTACGGTTTGGCTAGGAAAATGCAAGAAAGACAAGCGTTCTTGTGAGGGCGCATACCTGTAAGGTATGTATACTTAGACAAAACGCAAAGTATTTCGTAGAATTTTTCAGCCAAAAAAGCAAGCGTATGATATGATAGAGCCTATTTTTTAAGAGTTTGTAAATAGTCGCCCATTTCGTACATTGCTTTTTTAAGTTGTTCTGGTTCTGGAAGCATAACAATTCTAAAGTGGTCGTTAGTGTTCCAACCAAAACCGCTACCTGCAACTATTAAAATTTTCTTTGCTTCTAATAAGCCGTAAGCAAACTCTTTGTCGCTCGTAACGTTATAGCGTTTAGTATCAATTTTAGGGAAGCAGTAGAACGCGCCTTGAGTTTTTACGCAAGAAAGACCGTCAATTTCATTGATAGCGTCCATAACAACCTTACGTTGTTCGTAAATTCTTCCGCCTGGGGAAATCATTTGTTTAGTGTATTCCGTGTCTTTTAAAGCGGTTGGAATTATAAGTTGCATTGCTGCGTTTGAGCAAAGGCGAACTGATGCAAGCGTTACAAACGCTTTTCTTAATTCAGCCCTAAGTTCAGTTTCACCGCTTAATACCGCCCAACCACATCTAAAACCGCATAAGCAATGTGATTTTGAAAGACCGTTAAACGTAACGACCGTTAAGTCTGGCGCAATTTTTGCAAACGAAGTGTGTGGTAAATTATCTAAAACTAATCTATCGTAAATTTCGTCAGAGAAAACAACGAGGTTGTGTTCGCGCGCAATTTTAGCAATACCTTCTAAAATTTCGTCTGGATACAAAGCGCCGGTAGGGTTATTTGGGTTAATAATTACAATAGCCTTCGTTTTGCTTGTAATTTTGCTTTCAATATCTTTAAGGTCAGGGTTCCAGTTAGATTCTTCGTCGCAAACGTATAAAACAGGGTTACCGCCTACTTGGTAAACGGAGTTAGTCCAAAGCGAGTAGCAAGGGCTTGGAATTAAAACTTCTTCGCCAGCGTTTACGAGTGCGGTTACAGCCATATTAGCCGCTTCACTAACGCCGTTGCAAATGAACACGTCGTCAGTAGTAATATTTTGAATACCTTTTGTTTTTTCGTATTCGCAAATTGCTTCTAACGCAGGCATCATACCGCGAATACCGCAGTAGCCTAAACTTTTATCTACGTTTTCAATTAAGTAGTTTTTAACGCTATCAGGCATTTTAAAGCCGAAAGCCGCAGGGTTACCCGTGTTTAATTTTAAAACTTTTTGACCTTGTTTTTCCATTTCTAACGCCTTGAAAAATACAGGGCCTCTAATATCAGAGTGAATATTTGAAATTCTATCTGCAACTTTATTGTTAATCATTTTATATTCTCCTTTTTCGACCGATTTTATTTGTAAAGGTCAGACATTTTTCTATCAAGATATACGTTTTCAATAGCAAGTGCAAATATTTTTGCAGCAGATACTATTTCAAACTTGTCAATTTTCTTTTCTTCAGGCATATTGATAGTATCAAGCACAACGAGTTTAGTAATGTGCGAATTTTGAAGCCTTTCAATAGCAGGGCCTGAAAATACTGCGTGAGTACAGCAAGCGTAAATTTCTTTTGCGCCGTTTTTATAAAGTGCTTCTGCACCTTGGCAAATTGTACCTGCGGTGTCAATCATATCGTCAACCATTAAGCACTTTTTACCTTTAATGTCGCCTATAATATTCATAACTTCAAGTTGGTTAGCCTTTGGCCTTCTCTTATCAATAATAGCCATATTGCAACCAAGTTTAGCGGCAACGTTACGCGCTCTTGTAACAGAGCCAACGTCTGGCGAAACAACTACGAAATCTTCGTCAACTTTATCTTGGAAATATTTGTAGAGAAGTGGACCGCCAACAAGGTGGTCAACGGGAATAGAGAAGAAACCTTGAATTTGAAGTGCGTGAAGGTCCATAGTTAAAATTCTATCTGCACCGGCAGTTTGAAGAAGGTCTGCAACTAATCTTGCCGTAATAGGGTCACGCGGGCGAGCCTTTCTATCTTGCCTTGCGTAGCCAAAGTATGGCATAACCGCAGTTATACGACCTGCCGACGCTCTTTTTGCAGCATCAATCATAACGAGTAATTCCATTAAGTTGTCGTTTACAGGTTGTGAAGTAGATTGAATAATGAAAACGTCTCTTCCTCTTACGGTTTCGCCAAGGTGAACGCTAATTTCACCGTCGCTAAACGTGCCAACGTCAACAACGCTTAATTCCATATCGAGTTCTTTAGCAATTGCTTCGGCTAAAGGTCTGTTGGAATTACCGCTAAAAAGTTTTATCTCTGTTCCGTGTGTTATCATAAAACTCCTCCAAATTTGTAAAAAATCATTTAACAAATATATTATATAATAAGGCGATTAAACAGTCAACTTTATTTAAGCCTACTATTCGCCTTTTCTTTTATTTTCAAAGAACTTTTTTAATAAGTTCGAGCACTCTTCGTTTAAAATTCCGCCTTCGGCTTGCGTTTCGTGATTAAGCCCGCTTGAAAACAGTATTCTAAAATTAGATAGCACCGCCCCGCTCTTTCTTTCATACGCGCCAAAATACACCTTTTTTATTCGCGCGTTGACTATTGCACCCGCACACATAGGGCACGGCTCGAGCGTTACGAACATTTCTGCGCCGTCTAAACGCCAGTCGCCAAGTTTTTTGCACGCCTTTTCTATTGCTAAAATTTCGGCGTGCTTGGTTGCAATTTTACTCGCGTTTCTTTTATTATACGCGCGCGCTATAACCTTTCCGTTATAAACTATTACCGCGCCTATTGGCACTTCGCCGTTTTCATACGCCTTTTTTGCTTGAGTTAACGCTTGGCGCATATATTTTTGATTTTCGTTCATTTATGATACCTCGCGTCGGCATTTATTGAAAATGCACGGTAAACTTGCTCTAAAAGCATAACTCTAAATAGGGTGTGCGGAAAAGTTGCGTCCGAAAAAGAAAGTAGCATATCCGCCTTCTTTTTAACTTCGCTATGTATTCCGTAAGACCCGCCTATTACAAAAGTTATTTCTTGACCTTTATCAACTTGGTTTTTAATTATCGTTGCCAAGCCTTTTGAAGAACATTTTTTGCCTTCTATTGCCATTGCAACAACGTAGCCTTTTAGTTCTTTTAAAATACTTTCGCCTTCGCGCCTTAAAATTTCTTCAATTTCACTTTCGGTTGGCTCTTTTACAAAGTTTTCTTCTTTAACTTCGCAAACGGTTACTTCGCAAAAGCGTGAAAGCCTTTTTTTATATTCTAAAATAGCGTCTACAAAATATTTTTCTTTAACTTTGCCAACGGCAACTATTTTAACCTTAAACATACTAACCTACCAACACGGAAATCCACATAGAAACGCAAATAATAACGCCTAACACAACGCTTATTAAAAAATCGCGCATAGCGTTTTTATTTACGCCCCTTTTAAGTTTTTCGCCTTTTTTATAAAGAATAATTAAACCTATAATAAAACACGCAACGCCTAAAACCGTAACTATAATTTCCATTATAGGATTAAACGTAATTTTAAAGAAATAGTAGTTTAAAACTATAAATAAGTTGTTTATAAAGTGCGCAAGCATTGTAACTAAATAATTTCCGCCCTTTAAAGCAACGTAACAAAAAGCCGAGCCAACTATAAATTGATAAACGGTTTGCGCAGGGTTCATATGGAAAATAGAAAAGAGTAAACCGCCTATAAATACCGCAAAAACTTCGCCAACTTCTTTAAGCCCGTCTAAAACGATTTTTCGCATTAAAAGTTCTTCAGTAATAGTAGGAATTATGCAAACGAAAAGTATTGCAAATATCAAGTTTTTAGTTGAGTAAGCGGGAAGTTCGGGAACGGATATGGCTACTTGCGAACCTTTTATAAGTGAAATTAAATATTCTATTGCCTTTACAAAATATTCGTTTAAGGTAGAAAGCCCGAACATTAACCCTAAAATTATTAAAAGCGCTGATATTACGCTATAACCGCTTGCCTTTTTTGGAATAAGTAATTTAAAGCAGTTTTTTTGACCGCGCAAATATAACGCTAAAAGAGTGCATATAACCGAAAGTGGCGCGGGAACGAAATTTAAAAAGTAGCAAATATCGCCTTCTATTTTTAGCGTTATTGTTAAAATAGATAAAACGATAGAAAAAAAGAGCAAAAAAACAACTGACAGCGTAAACGCATTGCCAGCATTAACGGCGTTAAAGCCTACGTTTTTATTTAAATTTTCATCTTGCCTTATTTCCATAATTTTATTTTACTATAAAGTAAAATATTTTTCAAGCGTTTATATAAAAAAAGCGTGGCAAAAATGGTTTTGCCACGCTAAATTTTTAATACTTTTGCACTTCGCAACAAGTTATGGTTGCAACTTGCTTAACGGCTTCTTCACGACTAACGCCAAAGTAGAAAACCGCCAAAGTGTCCGGCCCGCTATGAACGCCTATAACGGGGTCGATATAGTTAAACACAAAGTTTTTAACTTTTATTTTGCTTTCAATTAGTTTTGCTAAATATTGCGCTTCTTCTAAACAGTCGCCGTGCGCTATAAACAACGTTTGCGTTTCGGGGTTAATAATTGTTTTGGCAACTTTATCTGCAATAGAAAAAATAGAGCGCTTTCTACCTATAACTTTGCCGTAAGAAAGTAGTTTTCCGTTTTCGCTAACGTACATAGTAGGTTTTATATCTATTGCCGTGCCAACGGCGTAAGTAAGTTTGCTAATTCGCCCACCGCGAACTAAGTTTGCAAGAGTTTTTACGGTAAAAATGCTATTTACGTTTTGGCGAGTGTTTAATATTCTTTCAACCGCTTGCTCAATGGTTGCACCCTCTTGCCTATAAAGACAAATTGAGTATACCATTAAACCTTGGCCAAGCGAAGCGAGAAGCGAGTCAACGCACTCTATTTTGCGGTTTGGATATTTTTTTAAAAGTTCTTCTTTTGCAAGTAGCGCGTTGTTAAAAGTTTGCGAAAGTCCAGAAGAAAAACCTATATACAAAACGTCGTTACCGTTTTTAAGTTCTTTTTCAAAATAGTCGATAAACGTTTGTGCGTTTGCACAAGAAGTTGATAAATTTTGCTTGTCGCGCAAAAAGTCGTAAAAAGTTTTAGCGTCTTTCTCGCTACCTGCCGAATAAGAGTATACACAGCCGTTTGATATATATGAGAGCGGAATTATGGTTAGGTCAAATTCCTTAATAATTTCTTTAGTTAAGTCTGCGGTGCAGTCGGTAAAAATTTTGTATTGCATAATTGCCTCCTTTTTAGCCTTAGTATACTATTGTTTTTTTGTTTTTGCTATCTAATTATACTCTTTTTAACTATAACGCATTTTTTAACTTAGTAGAATTTAAAAAAGCAACTCTACTCACGGTAGAATTGCCCGTTTTAAAAGAAAAATGCCGACAAAATTAGCAAATTTTACTAAAATATCGGCAAATTTCTTAGTTTTTATTAAATTTTAAAAATTTAAATTATAAATCATCTGCATCTTGAATTGGCCTTTCGTTTTCATCTTCGGGAACGCCCGTATAACTACCGTTTGGGTCAAAACTTGATTTAAAGCCACTTTTTACTTGCAGTTTTTTGTTTGACTGCATGACTTTTTTGTTGATGATTTCTTATTTTTAGAAGTGTTTTTATTCATATATAACTTACCTCCTTTAATATTTTGCGCCACTTTTTTTACTTTATACTTTTTTCGACAATATTTTTAAAAATTTATTCGTTCTAAAATAGGCGCGCCTTTCATAAGTTATAACGAAGAAAATTTAAGGAGAGTTTTTTATGAGTGATGTTGAATACTGCAAAATGCTTGAAATTCCCGTTAATTCTTGCGACATAGTAATAAAGAATAGCAAGCGTAGAAAAAAAGACGTTGTTAATAAGGTTATTAAAAAGGTTAATTTAGAAAGTAATAAAAAAGCAAGCGCTGAAAAAGAAGTTAAAGTTAAAACGCCAACCGCAGACGCTTTAGAAAAGGTTAGAAACAGAAAAATTGACGTTTTATCCGTTCAAGTGGTTGCAATTTTTGCTCTAATTGTAGGTATTATTTTAACCAACATCTTTTGGGAAGATAGCGGTATGAATAACCTATTAAAACAAGTGTTTTCTCAAAAACCTGCCGTAAACGACGCGGTTTACACAAGTTTTAACGCGGTTTGCCCTTCAAAAACGCAAGACGTAACTATTGAAAACGGCGTTATGACGGTTTCGCAAGGTTCTATTTATTCGCCTTGTGACGGCGTTGTTGAAAGCGTTTCAAACGATAACGGCGTTTACACGTTAACAATTAAACATAGCGAAACTTTCTCAACCGTAATTAGCGGGCTATCTTTATGCTACGCTAATCTTGGCGAAAGCGTTTACTCAACAATTCCTATCGGCTACGGCGAAAGTGAAATGAGCGTTTGTATGTTTAATAGCGACGCTATTTTAACTTCGTTTACTTTAAACGGAAACGATATTGTATGGATAAATTAAAATTTACAATACACCCTTTATTTTTTATGTTTGGATTATACTTTGCTTTTACGGGCAAAGTATTTTCTTTTTTAACGTACACCTTAGTTGCCGTTATTCACGAACTCGGGCATTTTTACGCGAGCGAAAAATTAGGATATAGACTTAACCGCATAGTTTTAATGCCGTACGGCGCGCTAATTAGCGGAAATTTAGAAGACGTTACTTATAAAGACGAAGCGCTAATTGCTTTAAGCGGTCCACTTGTAAACGTTGTAACCGCATTGTTTTTCGTAGCGCTATGGTGGTTTTTTCCGTCAATTTACCCGTATACCGACCTTGCCGTTTTTGCAAACGTTTCAATAGCGGTAATTAACCTACTTCCCTGCCACCCGCTTGACGGCGGTAGGTTTTTAAGTGCAACGCTTAGCCTTTTTATAAAGCGGAGTACGGCAGTTTTAATAACGCGAATTATAGGCGTAATTATAGGGCTTTTAATACTCGCGCTTTTTATATATTCGTGCTTTACGGAAGTTAATTTTTCCGTTTTGTTTTTTGCGGGCTTTATATTAGTTGGCGCAATAGATAAAAACAAGCAAAACTCGTATATAAAAACGCTTTCGCTTTACGTTAGAAACGTTACGCGCCCAAGTTTAGTTTGCGAATACGTTTTGCCCTACACCGCCACCCTAAAAACGCTTTACGACTTAATGGAAGTAGGCAAATATTATAGGTTTTTTGTTTTTAATAAAGGTGGCGAACTTTCAAAAGCCATAGAAGGAAAAGAACTTGAAACGCTTTTAACGACCGCCAAGCCTTACGACAAAATAATTGACGCTATGAATGAAAGTGCTAAAACTTACGAAAACGCACGAGTTGAAATAAAAGGGAGCATATAGAATGCTCCCCTACAATATTAGATTTGCAAGGGGCATAAAAAATAGCGCCCCTACGGTGCCGCCCGCAACGCGAAAGTAATAGGTAATAGTGAATAGTGAATAGGTGCGGTAAAATTTTATATGCAAAAGGAAGTATATAGAATACTCCACTACAGTGTTTAAATAAACTTTATTTTTATAATCGTAGGGGCGGACATACTTGACCGCCCGCACAATTCGTAGGGGCGGATTCCATATCCGCCCGCTAACATGAAAGTTATAGGTAATAGTGAATAGATGCGGTAAAATGTTATATGCGAAAGGGAGTATATAGAATACTCCCCTACGGAGTTAGAATAAACTTTAAGCAATAATCGTAGGGGCGGATTCCATATCCGCCCGCACGACAAAAGCATTAAAAAAGCACAGCCTAACGCTATGCTTTTTAATTATTTATCTAAAATTATTGCCTTTATTCTTCTAACGCCTGCGGAACTTGCTTCTTCTTTAACAATTTTAAATTGTTTAAGTTCGCCCGTTGTTTTAGCGTGCGGGCCACCGCAAATTTCTTTGCTGTAACCGTCTATCGTGTAAACTTTAACAACGCTACCGTATTTACTATCAAATACGCCTACCGCGCCTTGCGCTTTTGCTTCTTCAATAGGCATTTCTTCCATTTTAACTTCAATGTTTTTAGAAATTGCTTCGTTTACAAGGTCTTCAACCTTTTTAAGTTCTTCCGGTGTAACCTTTCTATCAAAACTAAAATCAAAACGCAAGCGTTCAACCGTAATATTTGAACCGCGTTGATTAACGTTTGGGTCGTTTAAAACTACTTTTAACGCGCTATTAAGAAGGTGCGTTGCGGTGTGAAGCCTTTGCGTTGTTTCGTTATTTTCCGCTAAGCCTCCCTTAAACTTTTGCTCCGAGCCCGCTTGTGATTTTAATTGATGAGCCTTAAAAGCATCGTCGTAACCTTGTTTATCTACCGTAAAACCTTTTTCAAGCGCAAGTTCGGTGGTAATTTCTATAGGAAAACCGTAAGTATCAAAAAGCCTAAACGCAGTTTTGCCAGGGAAAATATCGCCTTTTAAATAAGTTATAACCTTGTTAAATTCTTTAAGCCCGTCAACAAGCGTTTTACTAAATTTTTCTTCTTCTTTTTTAAGTTCGTCAATAATAACTTGCTTGTTTTCTATTAGTTCGCTATAAACGCTACCGTATTTTTCAATATATTTAACGGCAATAAGCGCTAAACTTCCGCTTTCTAAACCTATTTGCCTGCCGTATCTAACCGCTCTACGAATAAGCCTTCTTAAAACGTAGCCTTGGTCAACGTTTGACGGTTTAACGCCTTTTTGGTCGCCAAGCATAAAGGTTGCGGTGCGAACGTGGTCAAGTATTATTCTAAACGCCTTAGTAACTTCTTCACTTTCGCCGTATTTTTTACCCGTGAGCCTTTCAATTTCTAATTTAGCACCCTCAAAAACGTCGGTATCGTAAACGGTAGGTACGCCGTTTAATATTGAAAGCGTTCTTTCAAGACCCATGCCCGTGTCAACGTTTTTTTGCTTTAACTTGGTGTAAGTGCCGTCTTGGTGGCGCTCGTATTCCATAAATACGTCGTTCCAAATTTCAAGGTATTTGCCACAGTCGCAAGCGGGGCTACAATTTTCGCTACACTTTGGCGTGCCACGGTCAATAAACATTTCCGTATCCGGTCCGCAAGGGCCGGTATTTCCCGCAATCCACCAATTGTTCTTTTTTGGAAGATAAAAAATTCTATCTTTTGGAATACCCGCTTTTTGCCAGCACTTTGCGCTCAACTCGTCACGCGGGGCGTCGTTATCGCCTTCAAAAACGGAAACGGCAAGTTTTTCAACGGGAATTCCTAAATATTTTTCGCTCGTTAAAAACTCGTAACTGTACGCTATCATTTCTTCTTTAAAATAATCGCCGAGCGACCAGTTGCCAAGCATTTCAAAAAAAGTACAATGCGAAGCGTCGCCAACTTCGTCAATGTCGCCCGTTCTAACGCATTTTTGAACGTCGGTAAGTTTACTGCCCGCAGGGTGCTTTTCGCCTAAAAGATATGGAACGAGTGGGTGCATACCTGCCGTTGTAAATAAAACGGACGGGTCGTTTTCAGGCACAAGCGATGCCGAAGGTATTATTTTATGCCCTTTTTCTTCAAAGAATTTTAGAAAAAGTTGCCTTAAACTTTGTGAAGTTAAATTTTTCATAACTTTCTCTCCTAAACGCTAACGCGCCTTATTTTTTAGTAATTTCGTAACCGTCTTTGGTGTTTTTTACAATATAGCCAAGTTCGCTAATTTCCGCTCTTAACGCGTCTGCAACAGCCCAGTTCTTTTCTTTACGCGCGTTTTGCATTTCTTCGGCTTTTGAAATAATTTCGCTTGGAATATCGCTTGAAACTTCTTCCTTAATTTTATCAAAACCTAAACCGAAAACTTTATCAAATTCAAGCGCGGTGTTGTAAATATCTACTGAATACGGCTCTTTAAGCATAGTCCATAAAACGCCGAGTGCAGACGGAATATTTAAATCGTCTAAAACGTCTTCTTTAAACTCTTGTTTAAACGCCTCAAGTTTTTGTGCATCGGCCTTTTCTTGTGAATTTTTATGCTTTAATAAAAGCCCGCAAAGCCTTTCGTATGAAGTTTTTGCCGAATCCATCGTTTCAAAAGTAAAGTTTAACTTTTTGCGGTAGTGCGCGTTTAAGCAAAAATATCTAAATACCATTGGCTGATAACCCATTTTTTCAAGTTGCTCAATAGTATAAGTGTTGCCAAGTGACTTACTCATTTTACCACCGTCAACAAGCATAAATTCGCCGTGAATCCAGTATTTTGCAGGGTTTTTGCCCGTCAAGCCTTCACTTTGCGCAATTTCGTTTTCGTGGTGGATAGGAATATGGTCAACACCGCCCGTGTGAATATCAAACTCATCGCCTAAATATTTTCTTGACATAGCCGAGCATTCAATGTGCCAACCAGGGTAACCTTGACCCCAAGGGCTTGGCCATTGCATAATGTGTTCTTTTGGTGCTTTTTTCCAAATTGCAAAGTCGTAAGGATTGCGCTTTTCGCTATTTACTTCAATTCTTGCGCCCGCCTTTAAATCGTCAAGCGTGTTGCCAGAAAGCATGCCGTAGCCTTTAAACTTAGAAATGTCGTAATAAATACCGTCTTCCGTTTCGTAACCAAAACCTTTTTCGCAAAGACCAACGACGTAGTCTATCATTTCGTTTATGTGCGAAGTTGCCTTACAAATAATTTCGGGCTTTTCAATGTTTAATTTTTCAAAGTCTTGCATAAAAACTTTGGTGTACATTTCGGCAATTTGCCAAGGGTCTTTCTTTTGCTCCCTTGAAGCCTTTGCCATTTTATCTTCACCGTCGTCACCATCGCTTAAAAGGTGGCCAACGTCAGTTATATTCATAACGCCTTTTAATTCGTAACCGTCGTATTTAAGCGCGCGCCTTAATAAATCCATAAAAACGTAGGTGCGCAAGTTGCCTATGTGCGCGTAGTTATATACGGTAGGACCGCAAGAATACATTCTAACAACGTTAGACCCGTCTTGCGTTTTAAATTCGTCTTTTTTCCTTGTTAAAGTATTGTAAAGTTTCATTTTTTTAACTCCTTTTCAAGTTTGGCAATTTTTTCTTTTAAAGCATTTATTTCGTCTAAAATAGGGTCGCGTTTTTCTTGCTCTAAGTCTTTAACAACTTTTTTGCCTTTCGTTTTTACAACTCTACCCGGAATACCTACTACGGTAGAATATGCAGGAACGTCGCTTAAAACTACGCTACCCGCGCCTATTTTACAGTTTTCGTTTATAGTTATACCGCCTAAAACTTTTACGCCCGCGCTTAATACGCAGTTTTGCTTAATGGTTGGGTGGCGTTTTGCGCCCTTATCTTTACCCGTACCGCCAAGCGTTACGCCTTGATATATTACAACGCCCGTTTCAATTTCGGCAGTTTCGCCAATAACTACGCCCGCACCGTGGTCGATAAACACGCCTGGGGCTATTTTTGCGGCGGGGTGAATTTCAATACCCGTGCGCCACTTAGCGTTTTGGCTTATAATTCTTGCAATAAGTTTCATATTATGCCTATAAAAGAAATTTGCACGCCTATGAAGCCTTAAAGCCTTTACGCCCGAGTAAGTTAAAAATACTTCAAACCTACTTCTTGCAGCGGGGTCGTTTGCCATTGCGGCGTCTATATCTAATTTTAAATTTTTAAACATAATTTAATACCCTCTTAATACCTTGGAATACGGTTGATTTTAGCAAAAATTCGTTTTTGCGGTTGGCGAGAAAAAAGTAAGCAGATAAAACGTAGCGCAAAAATAAAAAAAGCGCCCTAACTTTAAAGACGCTCACTTTTAACGTGGTTCCACTTTAATTCCATACGGCACTTATAAGCGTGTAACGGCGCTACCCGTACGCAATTAACGTCCCTTAAAAAAGAAAACGCACTTTCATTTTTTTAACGCTACAACCTTTCACCTAACGTTGCTCTCTAAAAAACGCACAAAAAATTACTCTTTTTTCTAACGGTTTACTTTATAGTATGTTAATATTAACATAAAAAGTTAATAATTGCAATTATTTTTAACAATTTTATTTTGTTTTGCGGTTTTGTAGGCTAAAAATCTTGCAAAATTGTTTTTTATTTAGTATAATTTACTAAATTAAACTTTTAGGTGGTATTTATGCTTGACATTAAACTTATTATTGAAAAGCCAGACTACGTAAAAAACGCGTTACTTAAAAAAGGTTACGACGTTGATTTTACCGAAGTTATTAAAAAAGACGAAGAAAAGAGAAAACTTCAATTTGAAATTGAAAGTTTAAAGGCAACTCGCAATAAAGTTTCCGGCGAAATTCCCGCACTTAAAAAGCAAGGCAAACCCGTTGAAGAAATCTTTGCTAAAATGCGCGAACTTGGTGACAAAATTGCGGAAGGCGACGCTAAAATAAACGCCCTTTCACAAGAAATTTTCGACTTTGTTGCTTGTCTTCCTAATATGCCTGACGACGATTTGCTCCCTGGTGAAAAAGAAAACAACGCCGTTGTTAAAGTCTATAACGAAAAACCTAATTTCGATTTTGAAATTAAAAACCACGTTGACCTTTGCACAAATCTTAAAATGATTGACTACGAAAGGGGCGTTAAACTTTCAGGTAACGGCTTTTGGGCTTACCGTGGCGACGGTGCAAGGCTTGAATGGGCGCTTTTAAACTTCTTTATTTCCGAGCATTTAGGCGACGGTTACGAATTTATTTTACCACCGCACCAACTTTCTTATAACTGTGGTTTTGGCGCTGGTCAATTCCCTAAATTTAGCGATGAAGTTTACTGGCTTGACGTTGACGAAGATAGAAAGAAAAATAGATTTATGCTTCCAACTGCCGAAACTGCGCTTGTAAACTTATACGCTGGCGAAATTATGGACGAAGATATTTTACCGCTCAAACTTTTTGCTTACACTCCTTGCTACCGTAAAGAAGCGGGCTCTGCGCGTGCGGAAGAAAGGGGTATGATAAGGGGTCACCAATTCAACAAAGTTGAAATGGTACAATACACTACGCAAGAAGGTAGCGATAAAGCGTTTGAAGAACTTGTAAACAAGGCTTGCTCGCTTATGGATAAACTTGGGCTTCATTTTAGGCTTTCTAAACTTGCCGCGGGCGATTGCTCTGCATCAATGGCAAGAACTTACGATATTGAAGTTTGGATTCCTTCAATGGGAATTTACAAGGAAGTTTCTTCCGTATCTAACGCAAGAGATTATCAAGCGCGTAGAAACAACACGAGATATAAAAACAAGCAAACGGGCAAAAACGCTTTCGTTCATACGCTTAACGGCTCTGGGCTTGCAACTTCACGCGTGTTCCCTGCAATTATTGAACAATATCAAAATGCAGACGGGTCTATAACGATCCCTGAAGTTTTAAGACCGTTTATGAACGGACAAGAAAAAATCACTTTATAAAACCTAAATTCTCAACCGCTAAAAAGTGGTTGAGAATTTTTATTTTTATTTTTTACGTTTTATTATTGCTTTACTAAAACTAATTTGGTATAATGTTTATATTGATTTTTAAAGGTGTGTACTTATGAACGTTGGATTTGATAGCCGTAAATACCTTTCCGTTCAAACGGAAAAAATACTTGAACGCATTGATGAGTTTGGGGGCAAACTCTACCTTGAATTCGGTGGAAAACTCTTTGACGATTTTCACGCTTCACGCGTTTTGCCAGGTTTTAAGCCAGACAGTAAAATTCAAATGCTTTGCCACCTTAAAGATAGGGCGGAAATCGTTATAGTTATTAGCGCGGGCGACATTTTGAAAAATAAAGTTCGTGCAGACTTAGGCATTACCTACGACGTTGACGTTATAAGGCTCATTGATATTTTTAAAGGCTACGGCTTATACGTTGGTAGCGTTGTTATAACTCAATTTGAAGAATCTAACGAATCTGCCATTAAATTTAAAAAACGCCTTGAAAAATTAGGGCTTGAAGTTTACGTTCACTATCATATTAAAGGATATCCAACGAATATTCCGCTTATTTTGAGTGACGAAGGCTATGGTAAAAACGAATACATTGAAACCACGCGCGACCTTGTTGTGTTAACTGCGCCCGGCCCAGGTAGTGGTAAAATGGCAACTTGCCTTTCTCAACTATATCACGACTTTAAGCGTGGAATAAAAGCGGGCTACGCTAAATACGAAACTTTCCCTATTTGGAACTTACCGCTTCAACACCCCGTTAATATGGCTTACGAAGCGGCAACCGCCGACCTTAACGACGTTAATATGATTGACCCATATCACCTTTCCGCTTACGGCAAAGTTGCGGTTAATTATAATAGAGACGTAGAGATTTTCCCCGTTTTAAACGCGCTATTTGAACGCCTTATGGGAACTTCGCCATACAAGTCGCCAACGGATATGGGCGTTAATATGGCAGGCTTTGCTATTAGTGACGACGAAGTTTGCTCTAACGCGTCAAAGCAAGAAATTATACGCCGTTATTTAAAGGCTATTGAAAACGAAAGAAGAAACAACTTAGACCCTATTGAAAGTGAAAAAATTCTTCTTTTAATGAATAAACTTAACGTTTCCGTTTACGATAGAGCCGTTTGCAAGGCTTGTAAAGATAGGCGTGAAGAAGTTGGCGTTCCCGTTAGTGCAATTCAATTTGACGACGGAACTATAATAACTGGTAAAACGAGCGAACTTTTAGAAAGCCAAAGCGCAATGCTACTTAACGCGCTTAAATACCTTGCCGGTATTCCAGATGAAGTTAAGTTGTTACTTCCAGAAAGAATACTTCCTATACACGACCTTAAAGTTAAGTATTTACAAAGCCAAACCCCAAGGCTACATATTGACGAAACGCTTATTGCCCTTTCTTCAAGTTGTGCAACTAATAAAAACGCCGAACTTGCAATAAAGCAACTTCCAAGGCTTAAAGGTATGGAAATGCACACTTCGGTGCTTTTACCACACGCCGACGTTAAAACGTTTAGAAAACTTGGCGTAAACTTAACGAGTTGGGCGCTTTACGAAGATAAAATTCCAAAATATTTCGACTAATTTAAAACTCGGCTTTTGCCGAGTT
Organism: Christensenellaceae bacterium; assembly: GCA_045637905.1. Classification (GTDB taxonomy): domain Bacteria; phylum Bacillota; class Clostridia; order Christensenellales; family Borkfalkiaceae; genus HGM11412. The sequence goes on from JAZUAJ010000015.1 coordinate 18,165, forward strand.
TTTATTTTGCTATTGCAAAAACGCTAACCGTATGTTAAAATATGAACGCGAATTTAAGACGTTTTATCTTGCAAATTAAGGCAATATTAAAATGAATTAAAAGTGAACGTGTAACGAAAAATCTTTTAACCACTTCAATAAAAACAATAACGTAAAAGGCGGAAAAGTATAAAACTTCCGCCTTTATAAAAACAAAAAATTAAAGCCGAGTTTACATAAACTCGGCTTTTTATAATTTAATTATTTGCTTAAATATTCGTCAATTGCTTTTGCGGCGGTTTTGCCTGCACCCATTGCAGAAATAACCGTTGACGCTCCCGTTACCGCGTCGCCACCGGCGTAAACGCCGTCAAGCGAAGTTTTACCTTCTTCCGTAACTATTATGCCACCGCGTTTGTTTACTTCTAAACCACTCGTAGTGTCTTTAATAAGTGGGTTAGGGCTTGTGCCTATTGACATTATAACAACGTCAACCGGAATTTCAAATTCGCTATTTTCTACGGCTATAGGACGTCTTCTACCTTCGCTATCAGGTTCGCCAAGTTCCATTTTAATGCAAATCATACTTTTTACAAAGCCGTTCATAGGGTCGCGTGGGTCATCTTTATTTATATGCGCCTTAATTTCAACGGGGTTTGTTAAAACGTTAAACTCGATGCCTTCTTCAATGGCGTTTTCAATTTCTTCGTGCCTTGCAGGAAGTTCGTTCATAGAACGCCTATAAATAACTTTAACGTTATCTGCGCCAAGCCTTAAAGCCGTACGAGCCGCGTCCATAGCAACGTTACCGCCACCAACAACGGCAACCGTTTTACCTTTCATAATAGGCGTTGCGCTATTTTTATAAGCCTTCATCAAGTTACTACGAGTTAAGAATTCGTTAGCGGAATAAACGCCTTTATACGCTTCGCCTGGAATATTCATAAAGTTAGGAAGCCCAGCGCCCGAGCCTATAAATATTGCTTTATAGCCCATATCAAAAAGGTCTTCTACGTTTAAAGTTTTACCAATTACTACGTTGCACTCAAAATTTACGCCGTAACTTTTAAGTTTTTCAACTTCGCCTTTAACAATTGCTTTTGGAAGTCTAAATTCAGGAATACCGTAAACCAAAACACCGCCTTCGGTATGTAACGCTTCAAAAACGGTTACGTCATAGCCGAGTTTAGCAAGGTCGCCCGCGCAAGTAAGGCCTGCAGGGCCAGAGCCAACAACCGCCACCTTTATACCGTTCTTTTGTAATAATTCAACGCTTGTTTCCGTTACGTTATCGGCAACGAACCTTTCAAGCCTACCTATACCAACCGCTTCGCCTTTTATTGCGCGAATACATTTTGCTTCGCATTGGCTTTCTTGCGGGCAAACTCTACCGCAAATAGCAGGTAAAGAAGAAGTTTTTGCAATTACGTTATACGCTTCGTTAACGTTTCCTTCTTTAATTTGCTTGATAAAGCCGGGGATATCAATTTTAACGGGGCAACCGTTTACGCAAGCGGGGTTTTTACACTCTAAGCACCTATTTGCTTCTTCCTTAGCCATTTCAAAAGTGTAGCCGAGCGCAACTTCTTCAAAGTTGTGTGCGCGCTTTTTAGGGTCTTGCATAGGCATTTCTTGTTTTTGTAAACTCATATTAAATTTAGCCATTGAATTCTTCCCCCATTTTTTGTAAATTACAAGTTTCTTCGTATGCTTGGCGCTCAAAGTTTTTGTACGTTGCGCCCCTTAACATTGCTTCGTCAAAATCAACTTCGTAAGCGTCAAAGTCAGGCCCGTCAACACAAGCAAACTTAGTAATGCGCTTACCGTCGCGAATAAGCGTTAAACGGCAACCACCGCACATACCCGTTCCGTCAATCATAATAGGGTTCATTGAAACTTCGCAAGGAATACCCGTTGGCTTTGTTGTAAGCGTTACGAATTTCATCATAACGAGTGGACCTATTGCTATAACCTTGTCAAACTTTTCACCGTCGTTAAACATAGCGGAAAGCGGAACGCAAACGTTGCCTTTTTCGCCGTAAGAACCGTCGTCTGTATACACAAAGCACTTGTTTGAATACTTTTTAAATTCGTCTTCTAAAATAACTAAGTCTTTCGTTCTAAAACCTATAATACTCGTAACCTTTGCGCCTTGCTCGCTTAATTTTTTAACGATAGGAAACGCTATTGCACAACCAACGCCACCACCAACGATACATACGTTTTTTAAACCGTTAAGGTTAGTAGGTCTGCCAAGCGGACCAACGAAATCGCGAATATATTCGCCTTCGTTTTTCATATTAAGGCGTAACGTTGTTGCACCAACTATTTGGAAAATAATGGTTATCGTTCCGCGAACTCTATCATAGTCTGCAATAGTTAAAGGAACTCTTTCGCCCTCGTCGTCAACACGCAAAATAATGAATTGACCGGGCTCTGCCTTTTTAGCAACTAACGGCGCTTCAATTTCCATAAGCGTAACCGTACTGTTTAAACTTTGTTTCTTTAAAATTTTGTACATATCTTTGCTCTCCAATAAATTGCTAAAATAAGATTGTTTAAATTTTAACAATGTATATATTTTACCACAAAAAAGTTATAATGCCAACAAAAACGGCTATATAACTTGACAAAATTTTAACGTTATTGTAAAATGTCTATGTTTTATAGGAGGAATTATGAAAATAGCCATTACTTCGGATAGTACTATTGACTTATCAAAAGAACTCTTACAAGAGTTTGATATTAAAATTTTACCACTTCAATTTTTATTAGGCGATAACGTTTATCGCGACGGCGACCTTACTAACGAGCAAATTTTCGAGCACGTTAACAACGGCGGTGCGTTACCTAAAACGAGTGCTGAAAACGCCGAAGGTTTTAAAGCATTTTTTAGCGAAATTTTAAAAGAGTACGACGCTATTATCCACTTTGACATTTCTTCCGAAATAAGCAGTACGTTTAACAACGCCTACCTTGCATCGCAAGAGTTTGACGGCAAGGTCGAAGTTATTGACTCAAAGAACTTATCAACGGGTATTGCTCTTTTAGCAATCTATGCGCGCAAACTTACTAAAACGGAAAGCGATATTAAAATTATTGCAGAAAAAGTTAGGGAGAGAGTTCCTTTCGTTCAAACGAGTTTCGTAGTTGAAAGGCTCGACTATTTACATAAGGGCGGTAGGTGTTCAAGCGTTGCTTTATTAGGCGCTAACATTTTAAAAATTAGACCGCAAATTATTTTAAAAGACGGTAAAATGGGTAGCCACAAAAAGTTTAGAGGGCCTATGCCTATGGTCGTTTCTAAATACTGTAAAGAAACACTTGAAGAGTTTAATAACCCCGATAAATCAGTTATCTTTTTAACGTACAGTTCGGCAACGCCTGAAATGATTAAAGCCGCGCACGACGTTATTGACGGTTTAGGCTTTAAAAACGTTTATGAAACGACTGCCGGCGGTATAGTTTCTTCACATTGTGGCGAAAATACACTTGGCATTCTTTATATTAACGACGGTAAAACAGAAGATTAAAAAAATAAAAGCACACTTGAATAAAAGCAAGTGTGCTAATTTATTAAAACTATGAACTTATTAAAAGTAGACAGCGAATTTTTTAACGCAAAAGACACGCTTTTATGCGGTCAGTTTTTTAGATACGTTTTAGATATAGACGGGGCTTATACCGTTTACAGTTTAAACAAGCGTTGCAAAGTTTACACGATAGAAAATTTTACTTATTTAGAAAGTGACGATATTGATTATTTTACGGAATTTTTTGATTTAAAAAACGATTACTCTAAAATTTATAACGACGTTTTAAAATTAAGCGACCCGTTCATTTCTCACGTTGCCACTTTAAGTAAAGGCATACGCATTTTAAAGCAAAACGTTATAGAAACCGCACTATACTTTATTATTTCGCAAAACAATAATATAAAGCGAATACAAAATTCGGTTGAAAAATTGTGCCAAGGTCTTGGCGAAAAAATAGAGTGTGACGGTGGCTCATATTACGCCTTTCCAACTATAAAAAGTTTGGCAAGCGCAAGCCTTGATTTTTATAAAAGCATAGGGCTTGGGTATAGGGCGAAGTATATAAAAGGCTTTGCCGAAATGCTTAACGGCGGGTATAATTTAGATAATTTACGCGCCCTTTCAACAAGTGAAATTACAAGTGAACTTCTAAAAATTAAAGGCATAGGCAAAAAGGTTGCAGACTGTATTACCCTTTTCGGCTTTAATAGAACAGACAGTTTTCCCGTTGACACTTGGATAGAAAAAATATATATTCAAAATTTAAACGGAAAGCAAAAAGATAGGGCTAAAATTTCGCAAGAACTATTAAATAAATTTGGAAATTTATCAGGTTACGTTCAACAGTACGTTTTTTACTATAAGCGTAGCCTTGAAAATAAATAAAAGGAGCAAAAAAATGATTAAAGTTGACGTTGTTTCAGGCTTTTTAGGCGCAGGCAAAACTACTCTTATTACAAAACTTTTAAGCGGTATTGATAAAAGCGAAAAAGTTGCCATTATTGAAAACGAATTTGGCGAAATCGGCATTGACGGCGCGTTTTTAAAAAATTCCGGCATTGAAATTAAGGAAATAAATTCGGGCTGTATTTGTTGCTCGCTCGTTGGCAATTTTGCGGAGTCTTTAAAAGAATTAGTAGAGAAATATTCGCCTAATAGAATTATAATAGAACCGTCTGGCGTAGGAAAACTTAGTGACGTTGTTAAAGCGATAAACGACGCTAATTTAGACGTTAAAGTTAATATTATTTGCACCGTTGTTGACGGCGGAAAATGTAAAATGTATCATAAAAACTTTGGCGAATTCTACCTTGACCAAATTAGAGAAGCAAGCGTTATAGTTATTTCTAAAACGGATAAATTAAGTGAAGAAAAAGTTATTGAAACTTGCGAATTTATTAAAACTTACAACCCTACCGCAACGCTTATTACAACGCCTATTAGCGAACTTAACGGCAAATTGCTTGTTGAAAATTTAGAAGACGGCATAACGCTAACCGATATGCTTATTGCGGAACTTAAAAAGAGTGGCGCACACCATCATCACCACCATGAACACGGCGAAGAGTGCCATTGTCACGACCACGAACATCACCACGAACACGAAGACCACGAGTGCCATTGCCACGACCACGAGCACCACCATGAACACGAGCACGAAGAGTGCCATTGCCACGATCACGAACACCACCACGAACAAGGCGAGTGTTGCTGTGGGCATCATCACCACCACGCCGAAGAAGTTTTTGAAAGCGTTGCTATTGAAACGCCAAAGGCTTTTTCTAAGGCGGAATTAACAAATATTTTAAATGCCCTTTCAAGTGATAGTTACGGCACTATTTTAAGGGCAAAAGGCGTGTTAAAATCAAGCGAAAGCGACCTATGGCATTATTTTGACCTTGTTGCAGGCGACTTTGAAATTCGCTGTGGCGAGCCTGACGTTATAGGCAAGGCTTGCGTTATAGGTAGCAAAATTAGTAAAGAAGAAATTAAAAAATTATTTTAGAAGGTAAATTATGGGAATACCTACGGTAGTTATAAGGGGCATACTTGAAAGCGGAAAAACCACGTTTATAGAAGAGTCTTTGTTAAACGGCGATTTTGGCGACCTTGGAAGAACACTCGTTCTTTTGCAAGAAGAAGGCGAAGTTGAACTTAACGAAACGGCGCTTAAAAAGTGTAAAACGAGCGTTAAAGTAATGAGCAAAATAAGCGACTGGAACGAAAAGAATTTAAATGAAGTTATTCGCGCTTACCGCCCGCAAGTTATTTTTATTGAAGTTAATGAAATGTGGGACTTTAATTCGCTTAAACTCCCTTCTTACTTTGACGTTCAGCAAGTTATGACCATTATTGACGGCTCAACTTTTAACGCGTACTTTAACAATATGCGCCAAAAGTTCGTTGATATGATTAAAGAAACGGAAATTGCAATAGTTAATAGGTGTAAGCCTACGGAAGAAACTTCTAATATGAAAAGGAGTTTAAAAATTATAAACTCTAATATGACGGTTATTGCTCTTGACGAAAACGGCAAGGAACTTAAACTTGTTTCCGACCTTCCTTTTAGCCTTAAAAACGACCCTATAACTTTAAAATTAAGTGATTTTGGCGCGTTTTACATAGACTCGTTTGAAAATAAAGACAGGTACGACGGCAAAATGATTGAGTTTGACTGTATGGCGGTATTTGATAGAAAGTTACCGCCTAAAAGTTTCGTTGCTGGCAGGCTTGCAATGACTTGTTGTGTTGACGATATCCAACTTATAGGCCACCTTTGCGCGTACGAAGGCGACTTAAAGTTAAAAAACAAAAGTTGGATTAGATTAAAAGCAATTGCGCACTATATGAGTTTTAAAGGTCAAAACGAACAACAACTCGTTTTTGAAGCGGTTGAAATTAACGAAATTAAAGCACCAAGTGACGACGAAGTTTTAGTTACGCTAAATTAGGCTGTTTTACGTTTTTTAGAGCGGCAACTAAAAGATAAAAATAAAAGAGCCGTTTTTATTAAACGGCTTTAAATATTGCGCGTTTAACCATTGCGCGCTAATATTGGGGCGTCGCCAAGCGGTAAGGCTACGGATTCTGACTCCGTCACTCGTAGGTTCAAATCCTACCGCCCCAGCCAGTGACAACCTAATTGAACGAAATGTTTGATTAGGTTGTTTTTTATTGTCATAAACCTATTGAAAATTAAAAAACTCGTGTTATACTAGAAGCAAAAAGCCCGAGAGAATTTTAGTTCTTTCAGGCTTTTAATATATTATAAAGGAGAACAACTTTGGAAGATAGAGAAGAAAATTGTTTAATTGCTCCCCAATATTTGTCTAAAAAAGAGAAAGTTATTTGGGATGAAATAGTAGAAATATTACAAAAAAGTACAAGTTATAAAAAAACAATTGCAGATAAGGAACTTTTAATTCAATACGTGCAATTGAAAACTATGAGAGATAATGCTTGGAAAGCGTGGCAAGAAAATCCCGAAAAATACGTTAGAATAGTAACGGGGATTTGTAGCGATGGAAAAACGCCCAAAATAGTTGTTAAAGAAAACGAGCACTATAAAATATTACAAGATAGCAACAAACAATTAGAAAAAATTTTGACAGATTTAAGATTAACGCCAAAAGCAAGAAAACCGAAATGGATGTAAATATGGATGACTTAAAAATAGAATATATAGAAATAGAAAAATTAAAACTTTTTGATGACAACTCAAAAATTCATACTAAGGAACAAATTAAGCATATAGCAAACTCTATAATTGAATTTGGGTTTAACGACCCTATTGGAATTGCGGGGGAAGATAACGTTGTTCTTGAGGGGAACGGACGAATAGAGGCAGCAAAACTTTTAAAAATCAAAAAACTGCCTTGTGTTAGATTAGACCACTTATCTGAAAAGGAACGAAGCGCTTATGTAATTGCACACAATTCAACCAATTTAGAAACAGGTTTTGACGATGGAATATTATATGACCAATTAAAAAAATTACAAGAGTTTAATTTTAAGGATTTTGGGCTTGACGTTGGAAAATATTTAGAAACGATTGTTAGAGTTCAAAAAAGAATTTTAAAACAAATAAAAAAAGTGCACTACTTAATTAGCTGTGATATAAATCAAAACAATGTAATTAATTATTATATTGAAAAGTTAAAAAAGATTGAAGGAGTGGAAATTGAGTCAACAACCAACTAAGACGGATAACAAATCTATTCCCAATAAAATTTTTATTAGAAAAAAGGCTATTGAAAAATTAAAAACTATAAAAGTAATGGATTTATTTGCTGGACGAAACGTTTTGTGGAATAATATTAGAACGGATAAATATTTTGGCATAGATATTGCCACAAATAAAGGAAAAAACTTAACCGTTGATACAAGAAAGGCTTTTGATTCTTTAGACTTTTCCGAATATAACGTTATAGATTGCGATAGCTATGGAATAGCATTTGATTTATATAAAAAATTACTAACGAGAAAAGACGTTAAAAAGGGAACTATTATTATTTACACTGCAATAACCAACGAATTTACTAAAATTCAAAACGTTGCAAAAGAAGAGTTTAACTTCAAGGATTTTTATGATAAAGCGCCTTCTCTTTTTAATGCAAGAGCTATTGAGTTCTTTTATGAGTTTCTTGCAAAATATGGGATTGAGGAAGTTTACTATTATTCAATCAGGGATAATTTCTTAAAACACTATGGTTATTTTTTCAAAAACTGAATAATTTTATTGAAGATATTGACGTTTTATGATAAAATATTCATATGAGTGTTATTTATAAGCCAACTGGAATGGCAAGGGAATATAGCCCATATGCCTTGAATATTTACATAGGGTGTAGCCATAGATGCAAATATTGTTATGCTCCGCATACTCTTCAACGCACGGAAAATAATTATTTTGGCAAACCCGAGCCAAGAAAGGATATTTTAAATCTTTTAGAAAAAGACCTAAAAAAGAACGTCTATACTGAACAAGTTTTAATATCTTTCGTTGGGGACGTCTATTGCGACAACGCAGATAATAGCGCGACGACGAGAGAGGTTTTAAAACTTTTAAACGAATATAAAGTCCCCGTTGCCGTTCTATCTAAAGGTGGAAGCAAAATGCTTAGGGATTTAGACGTTTTTAAGTCATTTGGAGATAGAATAACCGTTGGCACGACTCTCACTTTTTTAGATAATGATAAAAGTAGAGAATGGGAGCCATATGCATCTCTTCCTGAAGATAGGCTTTTCACATTAAAAACCTTGCATGATAACGGAATAAAAACTTTTGCAAGTTTTGAGCCAACTATTGAACCAAGTGAAAGTTTGAAACTCATTGAAAGAACTTTAAAAGACGATTCTGTTGATCATTACAAGATAGGGAAAATTAACAATTATAAGAGTGCTGACAAATGGCAAGATTGGGAAAAATATTTATTTAATTGCATCGAGCTTTTGCGCCCTGCAATGAAGAAGGTTTATTATAAATTTTGCTTGAGAAAATTAGCTCCCAACGTTATTTTGTGGGATAATGAGAAGAATCCAGATTTATATAACGTTAGAACTTCAAGAAGCGAACAATCTTCTATATTTGATAATATCTAATTTTTAGTAGTATAAAAGGCGAGGGATTCCTCGCCTTTTATGTTTATGGGTTACAAACTCAAAATTACGCCGACAGACCATTTATAGGAAAATAGTTCAATTAAGTTAGCGCTTGTGCAGCCAGAAAAAACGACAGGTTTCGACCTGTCGTTTTTTCAACGAAATTCGCCTTGCGGCGAGTGAAATTTAACTTCGCCAAGTGAAATAGCTTCGCTGTGAAATATTTGCTTCGCAAATGTGAGGAGGCGAATTTCATTTCACATCGAACAAAGTGAGATATTTCACAATTTCCGCAAGGAAATTATTTCACGTTCGGCGGGCGCCGAATATTTCACTAAAATCGGTTTGAGTTCGAAACCTTATTGTAACCCACGAAAAATATCTTTTTCGTTGCCTTTATACAAAACAAATAAAAGGCAATCTATAAAGGTTGCTTTTTCTTTTATAGGTTTGTTTAAGATTTGAACGGATAGGAAGCCAACTCCTAAAACAACCTAACCCAAGCTGTTAGGATTAGGCCTTTTTTGTCTTTAAGTATTTTTTGAATAATTTTTGCAAAAAAAACAATAAAAAAATTATTAAATATGACTAAAGTTGTCATATTAAAGCGTGTATAATAAACATAAATTTTAAATAAGTAAAGGTTTAGGAGGATTTATATGAAATTTTTAGCAAAAAACTGGGAAATGTTTTACACAAACAGTATCGTTCAAAACAAAGAAGAAAATTTAGTAGACCAAGTATCTATTGACGTGGTTAATAAACGATACTTAGTTGACGAATCTGCAGATTGGTTAGTTACAGATGGTTGTGATGAAGAGGGCGTAGAAATTTGTTCCACCTACGTAAGTAGAGAAATTTTTGATATTATTTTACAAGGCTTAAAATTAAAAGGATATAAAGAAATTTTATTTAAGGAGTAAGGAATTTTTATGAATAAATATTGTATTATTAGTTTTGTGTACGAGCAGGAAATTCGATCAGATTATCATGACGTATCTTTGGAAGAGTTTGAAGATTTATGTAAAAAAGCTCGTAAAGAAGCAAGAAAAAAAGGTGTAGATTTATATTTTAAAGAAGTTTATAACGAAAGAATAATAGGTGATTCTTTTGCGCTTGTAGAATACAATTTTGATTTAACAATCGAAGAAAAGACTAAGCTTTCCGAGTTTATAAAATCATTTTTTGACGATTGGGTCGGTTACTCTTCTAAGGGTATGCTAACTATAAACACGCTAAAAGCCATTAGGTTTTTAAAAGTGAACGGAGAAATGGTAAAGATTTAGTAAGCTTCACTTTAAATAATGTTTGCTAAAAGGAAAATATTATGGGTTTTATAGCAAAAGATAAAGAATGCAATTATTATTGTAGTCAAAACGAAGAGTAATGCAAAACTTTTTAAAAAAATAAAGTATTGATTTTAAACTAAAGCAAGTGTATAATATTTATGACAAGCGTTTTAGAAAAATGGATTTTTAAAGACAAACAATTAGTGTTATTAGCAACCGAAAAGCCTATCGACAAAAACTCGTATTTCAAAGTTTTAAATACTGATAAGGGTTGAGGAGATTTCGGTAGAAAAATTGTAGATTAAATTATAAAATATTTAAACCAAACGTTAAGTCAAAAGATAATAAATAAAAAAGGAGTTTTTATGAAGAAAGTTAACGTAATTTATAACCACAATATTTTTGAAGAACCATATAATCAAAAAGAAGTAAGAAAAACAGAAGGCTCAATCAAACAAAAGTTTGGAAATGACATAGAGGTAATAGTTACTCATACGAATTTCCATTCGCCTAACCCATTTTTCGAAGACGTAGATTTTATAATGGTAGAACACTCGTTCGATTTAACAAGTGAAGATAAAAAAGAATTAGCAAACATAATAAATAAAAGCGTGACAAAGTTAAAATCTTACGACCCTATAGACGTTGTTGTTTCTCTTAGGAAGATTAACGAAGATGATTTATATGTTTTTGATAACGGTATAAACAACGATTAGTCACGCCAACTGACCATTTTTAACTAAATAGTTTAATTAAGTTGGCGCTTGTGCAGACAAAACAAATAAAAGGCAATCTATAATGAAGTGAACCCCATTTAGTTCACACAATAAAAAAGGCTAATTAAAAAACCTTCTATGATATAATTTTCATAGGAGGTTTTTTATGGCAAAAAAAGGACAAAAATTTAACAAATACACGCAAGAACAAAGAAAAGAAATA
>JAZUAJ010000016.1:0-38224 GCA_045637905.1 Christensenellaceae bacterium
CACAAGTTTAGAAGAATACATAGCAATTGTTGAAGATTGGTTAATTTTTTACAACACTAAAAGATTAAAAAACAGGAAGAAATCTTAATTCCTTCCTGTTTAGCCTTTTTTTATCCGTGCACTTTTTGGGGTGCAGTTCATAAAGGTTGCCTTTTTTGAATAGTGAAGTTTGAGTTTGGTGCGTGCTTGTCTCGGTGGGGCGAAGCGACACCAACTCGTATCAAAACATGCACACGTCCTAGTGCCAAATTAAAGTTTTCGAACAAATAAAGCCTGTTTATTGTTAATTTTAGTATTGTTCCGAAAAGATTGTAAAAATATTCCGATACGCTATTGACATTATTCCGCAAATCAAGTATAATGTTCCGTATAAGGAGTTTTATTATGGCAATGAATGTAAAACAGGCGTCTGAAAAGTGGAATATTTCTGATAGGCGTGTTAGAACGTTGTGTGTTAATGGTCAAATTGATGGGGCGTATCGAATAGGAAAGATTTGGTATATCCCTGAGGGTGCAGAGAAACCAAAAGACGGGAGAATTAAGTCTAAAGAAAGTTTGATTTCTTTGATAGAAAAAAAGAAAGCCGAACTTGACTCTCGCCGACCTTTAACTGAAGGTGAAGTTCAAAGACTCTATGAAGATTTTATGATAGAGTACACTTATAATTCAAACGCTATCGAGGGAAACACCCTTACTTTACGTGAAACGGATATGGTTTTACGTGGATTAACTATTGACCAAAAACCACTCAAAGACCATATGGAAGCCGTTGGTCATAAAGACGCTTTCTATTTTATTGTAGACCTTGTAAAAGAAAAGGCAGAACTAACCGAATACGTAATCAAACAAATTCACTCACTTGTTCTTGCTGATAAGCCTATGGACAAAGGAACGTATAGAAAAGTACCTGTTAGAATTTTAGGTGCATATCACGAGCCTTTAGAGCCTTGTTTAATTGAGCCCAAAATGAACGAACTTTTAATATATTATAAGAGTGATGATAGAAATATTGCAGAAAAACTTGCTCTCTTTCATATTAAGTTTGAAGGGATACACCCCTTTATTGATGGAAACGGTAGAACAGGTAGGCTTTTGGTGAATTTAGAACTAATGAAGGCAGGTTATCCACCTATTGATATAAAGTTTACTGATAGAAAAAGATATTACGAGGCGTTTGACGCTTATTACGTTAAAAAAGACTTATCTGCAATGACTAAACTTTTTGCAGAATACCTAAACGCAAGATTAGATGAATACTTGAAGATTTTGGTAGAATAAGGGGAAAAATTATGACTGAATTTATATTTGATGAAAATAAAATTAAAAAAGCGTTAATTATCTACTGCAATAAGGTTAACGAGTTATATAAAGCAGGCAACGTTGAGAGTTCATATAATAAACCTATTATGGACTTAATTTCGCTTTTCGGTTGTAAGCCTGAAGATTTTTCAGGTGGTAGAAGTGCAGAAGCAGGCGAAAATGTTGATATTAAATTGTGGCATTTGGAAGAAAATATAAATGATATGCCTGCGTTTGGCGCTATTGAAGTTAAAAAAGTTAATGGCATTGATGATAGAGCAAATAAACAAATTCTAATTGAAGCAAACAAATATGGCAACGTTATTTTAACTGATAACGTTTCTTGGCGTTTTTATCAAAAAGGCGAAACCAAAATGTATAATGGGTTTGTTCTGTTAAATAAAGATGAAAATAATAATTTTGTTTTAGATGAAGAAAAGATAGAATTGTTTATTCAATCTATTAAAGATTATCTTTTAACAGAGCCTACGAGTATAAAAAGTTCAAATAAATTAGCCTTTTACATGGCAGAGCATGCAAGAACAATTAAGGTGATTATAGATGGCATATTAAAAACCGACTATACAAAACCTATGTTCAATGAACTTAACGCTCTTTTTGCCAAGTTAAGAGAAGATTTGTTACCCGATTTAACTATTGAGAAGTTTGCTGATATGTATGCGCAAACCATTACCTATGGTTTATTTATTGCACGCTATAATGATAAGTCTCTAACTAATTTTTCACGAGGTGAAGCATTAGAAAATTTATCAAAAGAATCGGTATTGCTAAAGAAATTTTTTATGCATATAACAACTTCGGATAGTTTGCACCCAACGCTTAATAATTCCGTTGAAAAACTTTGCAAATTATTCTCTATTGCAAATTTACAAACGTTGTTAAATCAATATGAGAAAAAAGACCCTATCGTACATTTCTATGAGGACTTTTTAAGTTATTACGATAAAGAAGCAAAGAAAAACTTTGGTGCTTATTATACGCCTGTCCAAGTAGTTCGTTATATGGTAAACAAAGTGGATGACATACTTGTAAACGAGTTTAAGTTAGATAGAGGTTTTGCAAATAACGGAACTTTTGATATAAAAGTTGAATCTAATCCCTATAAAGAAGGCAAAAAATGGAAAACTGAAAAAATAATAACAGTTCCTCAAGTTGCCATTTTAGACCCTGCGTGTGGCACGGGAACTTTTATGGCTGAAATAATTAAGCTTGTTAAAGAGAAATATTTTTCAGGTGGAAACGCAGTTTTCTATAAAAAATGGATAGAAGATAAAAACAGCTTAACTTCACGTCTTATAGGTTTTGAAATAATGATGACAAGTTACGTTGTTGCACACTTAAAATTACGTAGAGTTATTCAAGATACGTTAGGCGAAATTCCTGATGATTCAATTAAAACTAATATTTACTTGACAAACACCTTAGCAAAGCCAAAATCAGTTGTTGAAACAAACGAGCAACAATCGTTCTTTGACTTCTCAGGTGCTATAAACGAAGAAGCAGAACAAGCTGATAAGTGGAAAGCAAGAAGACCTATTAGGGTTATTATAGGCAACCCACCTTATTTAGCGTCATCTACAAATGAATATGATATCTCTGCTTATAAATTTGAAACCGATGGAATAACTGCTCTAAAAGAAAAAAATTCTAAATGGCTTAATGATGACTACGTTAAGTTTATTCGCTTTTCTGAAAAGCATATTGAAAAAGATGGCAAAGGTGTTCTTGCATTTATATCAAATAACGGCTATTTAGATAACCCAACTTTTAGGGGTATGAGGGCAAGTTTATTAAGAACGTTTGATAAAATTTACATATTAAATTTACACGGCAATTCTATAAAACAAGAAAAATGCCCTGATGGCTCTAAAGATGAAAACGTGTTTGATATTCGTGTGGGCGTATCTATAATTTTTGCTATTAAAACAAGTAAAAATAGTGCTTGGGGAAAAGTTTACTATCAAGATTTGTATGGTTTAAGAGAAGATAAATTTGCGAAATTACAAACAGGCGAAATTGAATTTAAAGAAGTTAAATTAGATAGTAAAACTGCTGTTTTTGTTCCACAAGATAATGTTAATAAAGAAGAATATGATAAAGGCGTATCTTTAGTAGATTTATTTAATATTTACTCTGCAGGTGTAGTGATGGGCAGAGACTCTTTGTGCGCGCAAAATAGCAAAGAAGATATTGAAAAAGTTGTTTTAGACTTTAAGACTAAAGATGAAAGTGATTTAAGAGTTAAATATAGTTTAGGAAAAGATAGCCGAGATTGGACTGTCAGTGGTGCAAAAAAAGAAGTAGAACAAGATATTGGCAAAATTACAAAAGTAGCATATAGAATTTTTGATGACAGGTGGACAAGTTATACGGGAAAATCAAAAGGTTTTCATTGTATGCCGAGAGGCGAAGTTATGGATAACTTTATAAACGATGAAAATAATTTAGGGCTTGTTTTTTCAAGAGGTGATTCTTCGGCGAGGAAATTTTCAAATATTTTAGCGATAGATAAAATTGTTGATGCGCATATTTTAGCAGGTCCTAGTATAGCTTCAATTGCGACGTTATATATTGCACCTGATGATATTTCTAAAGAACGCACTGTTAATTATAACGTTGCTCCGTTAAAAACTTTAACGCAAAATCTTTCAAAAGACGTTAACGAAAAAGACGTGTTTAATTACTGCTATGGTGTTTTATATAATCCTGCGTATAGAGAAAAGTTTAACGAGTTATTAAAACTTGATTATCCTAAAGTTTCTATCCCTGCAAGTCAAGAAGAATTTGATAAGTTTGCAACAGCAGGTGAACGCCTGATTGAATTGCACTTGATGAAAGCAAACGTTTCTAAAGAACTTGATTTAGAACTTGATGGAACGCAAAATTTATCTATCGAACAAGTTAAATATCAGGATGGCAAAGCGTATATAAATAAGGCTACTGTCATTAGTGGTATAACTGAAGAAGTTTGGAACTACTTTATAGGTGGCTATCAAATAATTGATAAATGGTTAAAAACTCACAAAGGCGAAGATTTAGATTATGATAAATTCAGCCACCTAAAGAAAATCGTTGCAATAGTAGAAGAAACTATAAAAATACAAGAAGAACTGTAAATTTTAATTAAGAGGATATTTTGAAAATAGAAGATATAAAATATGAATTGCCAACAAGGCAAATATCAGAAAACAATTTTGATAAAGAAAAGTGGCTGAAAGAAAATCCTATAGATTATTTTAAATTTATATATGTTCTTTTTGCGTCTTCGGATATTGCGCCTAATGTAGATAAAAATTTAATGATGAGCATTAGGTTTAAAGCAATATACAAGGTTACACGTTTATATATTCCCGACACACTTTATAAATTTTATTCCTTAAATGATGATAATGTGTTAAATGAGAAAAAATTTGGTACTTTAAGGGATAAAAAAATTTATATGGCGAATGCTAAAGAATTTAACGACCCTTTTGATGGAAAAGCTTTTTTTTACAACAATAAAAAACTGTCGGACATTAAACGGTTAAAAAAACATGATGGTAAATTGGTTGATGATTTTACTTCTTGGCATAGAGAGTCGGCATTAACAAAAAATGGCACTAGTAGCATGCCAATGTGGGCGCATTATGCAAATAATCATAAGGGGTATTGTGTTGCATACGATATGAACGATACGGCTAATGCTGTGCTAAGTGAGTGTACTTTCCCTATTCAATACACAGAAGAACGTTTAGATATTACAACTTATATAAAAAATTATGCGCAAAAGATTTCGGCAGAAGTGGATAGACAAATTGAATTAGGTGCAAAAGAAATTTTATTAGATGACATTTCGTTAATCTTTATTGAACAGTATTTGTCTAATATCAAACATTTGAGTTGGGAATATGAAAATGAATTTAGATGTTCAATCGGTGAAAAAGACAATCAAGAGCCATACATAAGTGCAACACCAAAGGCGATTTATATTGGTATAAATTGCAAGAAAAGCCATAGAGAAAAATTGTTAGAAATTGCTAAAGAGCTTTCAATTCCTATTTATAAGATGGAAGTCAATAATTTATCAGAAAAATATTCACTAGAAGAAAAATTTATTAAACAATAGGGAAAACATGAAACCAAGTGATTATGTGAGTATCGTAAAAGAAATATATAAACTTTGCTTTGATGCTAATAAAGAAAAAGAAATTCATTTTTTGAATAATAATATTAGGACATTAGGCTTAATTTATGATTCTAACGACGTGGTAAGTATGAGAAACTATTTAATAAGGGAAATTTTTTCATCAAAAAATAGTTATCAAATAAAAACCATGTTAGTTAAGGAAGTATATAATTGCGACCTGAATAGGCTAAAGACTGAAATTTTAACCTTGGCGAATGCATTATACAATAGAGTTTTATATTTGCAAAATATACGACCTAATACTAACGTATTGGAGATGGCCGAGTTAATTTTAAAAATAAATGAGCAATAGAATTTAAACTAAAAAGTAAAATCTTTTGGGTGAGCTAAATTGCTACACTTTAGTATATAGTTTTACGTACTACACGCTCAGCCAAAACAAATAAAAGGCAATCTATAAGATTGCCTTTTTTCTAAATTTAATTTTGCGTTAGTTTTCTTCTAAATCGCCAAGTTTAACGTATCTAATTGCGTCTTTACCGCGAACTTTTGGATTGCCGTTGTGATATTCAAGCGCACACTCGCTTGTGCTATACGCCAAATACGCGTCGCCTAAAACGTTGCAAATGGCAACGTTTACAATTCCGCATTTGCTATATAGTTCTTTTACCATAGTCTTTTCGTTAGGAACTTCGCCGTCTTTAACTAAATACATTCTAACACTCGTTCTTGCTTGTTGAATATCGGGGCGGTTGCCCGTATCTTTATTATAATGATTTGCAACCACAAGTACGCCGTTTGAATAATTAATTAATCTTGGTCTACAAGAAACGCTATCTTTAATTAAATAAGGCTCGCTCCAAGTTTTGCCGTTATCTTCGCTAGTTACAAAATAGATAGAATCTCTTTCCGGTGGGGTTCTAAATACGCCATAAATTTTTCCGTTTAAAAACTTGTAATCCATTTCATATTGAGCGGGATAAGGGCAAACTGCAAAAAACTCTAACGTTGCAAGATTGTCTTTAGAGCGATATAAAATAGGCTCTGCAAAATAACTTGTTATTGCGCCGTAAAAAAATCCGTCTTGCCCGCTAAAAATAGTATGACTACCAATACTAATTTGTTCAGTACACTTATATTCTTGATTTGTAAACCCGTGAGATTTAAGGTATGCAAATTGCTCGCTACCCGTAAGCGGAACAACTTCTCCGCTATCTTTTTTAAGCAAAACTATTTTTTCTTCGCTTAAAACTTCGGTTATAAAATCAAAGTCTTTATATGCAATATAATGGTCGCAATCGGCACGGCTATTTTTTTCATAAAAAACTCTAACCTTTCCATCGCCCAAACTTATTATATTAGGAACGTAAGCGTCTTTTTCCATTATAACGGTAACAGTTTTTGAATTTGTTGGTTGTGATGCCGGAAAGTAAGTTAAAGCAATTTTACCACGCGATTCGCCATAACTACCTTGAAGCCCCGGCATATACGCGCAAAACATAATTCCGTATTTTGTGTCAAAAGCCAAACTTGCGCCGTCTGCGCTTGTTTGTGTTAATCCGTCGTTAATTTGAACTGAAAAATTTAAAATATTTGATTGCTTCATAATTTGCTCCTATAATTTTGTGCAAGTTTTGCGGTTATTTTTAAGAATTTATCAATATCTTCTACCCCGTTACAATGAAGCGGAGAAACTCTTATTGCGCCCTTTATTCCTATTGCTTCAACAATGCGCTTTGAATAAATACTTGTGTTTACCCTTTCGTAAACGGTAACTCCACGGCGTTGATATTCGGCAACCGTTTCGGTTAGGTCAGCCCCGTCAATACTCATTGCTACAATTAAATCTCTTTGCGTTAAATCTTTTGTGTCAACGTGCACCGTTACACCGTCAATATACCGTAACCCTTTAACTTCGGGCGTGCCTTCAAGCATTCTATGAAGTAGCGCGCGTTCTTGTAAATGAATACGGCGCATACCTTCGTTATAAGTTTCTTTTCGTGATTTTTTGCCTATAAAATGCTCGCCGATTTCACATACGTAATTTATAACTTCCATCATAGCGGCAAAATTTGCAGGGGCGCTTGTGCCAAGTTCAAAAGTTTCTTGCGGTTTGGCTAATAGTTTATGGTGCGGGAATTTTGCAACCCTATCCGAAACGTAAGCAAACCCGCAACCGCGCACGCCAAAAAATTTATAAGGCGCAATATTCGCACCGTCAAGCGCTAAATCTTCAACGTCTATTTCGCAATGTGGCGCGTGTTGAACCATATCGCTAATAATATATAAATCGGGCTTAATTTCCCTTGCGCGCTTAACAATTTCTTTAATATCCATAACGTTTCCTGAAATGTTAGACGCAGCCATTATGCTTAATAAAGTTGTGTTTTTATCTACGAGTTTAATAACTTCATCAACGTCAATTCCGCCCGTTTTTTTGTTTGCGGGTACAACGCGCATTTCTTTGCCCGTTTTGTTGCAGTAATATTCAATTGCATCAAATGCAGACGGGTGTTCTATTGAAGAAACAACGGCGTTAGTACCGCCAACGTTTTCCATTATCATTCCAACCATTTGAAACATCGTTTGCGATGCGGTTAATTCCGTTATTAACGCTCCGCTTTTTGCACCAAAAACTATTTCTAATATCTCTTTCGTTCCCTTTTCAACAAGCCCTTTAAGATATACTGAACGAGCGTGAATACGCTCTGGACAATCAGGAAACGCCTCTATTTCCGCCTTTTTTTCTACGCATTTTTTAAGGCGCAAAGACCCGCCTGAATTTTCAAAAAATAGCCTTTCGCCATAATAAGGGTCGGCATCGGCGTACCAAAACTTTTCTTTTAAACTTTGTTGAAAATCGCTTTCAAATAATAAACCGTTATTTATATTCATAATTACTCCTTTTGCTATTAAATATATCTTAATATATATTTTTTGAAATGTACATACACTTTTTAGCATAAAACATTGAAAATTTGGCAAAAGAGTGATATAATAAATTTATGGGCAATTTATTATTTAACAATATCAATTTTAGTTTCGTAAAAGGTGCTAATATTCAAGAGCGTGAAATGCACGACTACCACGAACTTTTATTTTATTTAGGCGGTGGAATAGCGTTAAAAACGGAAAAGTTTACGGAAAAACTTTCAAAAAATTCTCTTGTTTTTATTCCTAAAGGCAAGTTTCACGTTTTTATACTTGAAAACACCCAAGATTTTGAAAGATTAAAAATTTCCATACCCGACCAAGACTGTCTTTCTTTACTGCCAAAAGAATTTTTTGAAGACGTAAACGTTTTAACAAGTCCAAACGAATTAGTTTTATCATTACTAAAAAAATCGTGCGACTTGTTAAATAAAGAAGAACAATCTAACGCCGACGGGCTTTTTTTGTACGGCGCATTGCTAACCATATTATGCGAATTTTCAAATTCGGCAAACGACTTTCGCTATACAAAACAAGCAAAACCTATTATTACAAATTGCATAAAGTATATTGAAAACAACTTATCAAACGATTTAACCGTGCAAACTATTAGTGAAAAATTGAATTTTTCGGCATCGCTATTAACCCACTCGTTTAAAAAAGAAATGGGTATATCAATACACTCGTATATCGTGCAAAAACGCCTTATACACGCAAGAAAATTACTTTTAGAAAACCATACTCCTACCGAAGTTTACGAAGCGTGTGGCTATTCTAACTACTCGTCATTTTATAAAGCATATATTAAAATGTTTGGAACTTCGCCAAAAACAAAATAAACGGGTACAAAAAAAGAGCAACTTTACGTTGCTCTTTTTTTATTTTCTTTTGAGTTTTTGTGCCGTGGTGTAAACAAGGCTTATTATGACGGGAACTAAACAAATTATTGTTAAAATTATAAATAAATTGTTCCAACTACCCGAAATTTCTTTTACCGTTGCAAAGCCAACTGAACTTAACGCGCTACCTAAGTAGCAACACCCGTCTAATATGCCAGATAAAAAGCCCGTGTTCATTTTATCTCTTAAATAAAGCGGTGCTATTGCCGTAACTAAGTTGTTTATACTTGCCATAAAAAGTGCGTTAAGCGCAATAAATATTAAAACGACAAGCCATATATTCGTGCTTATAAAAAGTGAAATTACACCCATTGCAACGCTTGCTAAAAAGTACCAAAACACGCCTTGCGTTATAAACGACTTTATCTTTTTGTTAAGTAACGTATTTAGCACCGCGCCAAACGTTGCCGAAAGCGGTAATAATATCGTTAAAAATATTGAAAAACTGCTTGATAAGTTAAAACTATCTTTAAGTATTGACGGAGCCCAAGTTGTAAGCCCGTCTTTAACAAAGTTATTAACGATAGCAAAAACAACTAAAATTAAAATGAGCGAAACGATAGAGCCTTTAATAACGTAATTAGGCTCGGTTTTTGCTTCTAACTCTTCTTCCCCGCCACGTTGGCTTACAAAAACTTTGTTGTAAACGATAATCCACAATACTCCGGCAAACGCCATTAAAACGCTTGATACTAAAAACGTAAAGTTAAAAGCGTTAAAGTGCGTAAATAATGCCGTTAAGCCGTAAACCGTAAACGTGCCTATTCCAACGGAAGTTCCAAGCGCTATTATTGCCGTTGGCAAGTCTTTCGTTTTTAAAGTAGATGCAACGGAATTTATAATAGAAGTCCATAAAAAAGACTGCGTAAAACCGTTTAAAAGCCAAACAACGTTTATATACTTAAACGGAATTTTTAAAAATAGCGTAAACGATAAAAGCGCGGAAATTATAAGAGCAACGCCAACAACAAGCCTTTTGTTATACCTTTTACAAAGTAAGCCGTTTATAACTTGACCCGTGCCGTACGATATAAAAAATAGCGTGCCAACAAAACCCGCTTCAGTTTCACTAACGCCGTAAAAATCTTTTATAGGCTCAATGCTTGCGCTATAACTATACCTGCCGATATAAGCAATAGTATAAGCAAGCCAGCATAAAAATATTGGCAATATCACCTTTTTGTTAAGCATTTTTTTAGATTTCATATACGCCCTTTAAACTTTTAATTTATACGTCTACTATTATACTCTCACCAAATTTTTTGTCAATAAAAAACTATTTAAAAAATTTTTTACCATTGATTTTTTAGTGCGTTTAATATATAATTATATTTAATTGATAATAATTGTTTTTAGGAGTAATTATGCAAAGCAAACTTTCAAAACGCTTTTATATTGCGCTAATAATTTTTAGCCTTGTTGGGCAAATTGCTTGGGTTGTAGAAAATATGTATTTTAACGTGTTTATCTACAAAATTTTCAACGCTTCCGCAAGCGACATTTCGCTTATGGTTGCACTAAGCGCGGTTTCCGCAACGCTTACGTCAATTTTTATTGGCGCTCTGTCCGACAAGATAGGAAAACGCAAAATTTTTATTTGCGGTGGCTATATATTATGGGGCGTTTCAATACTTTGCTTTTCTTTAATTAGGCTTGACGTGTTAAACGCGCTTTTCCCTACCGCAGTATCGGTAGCGTCAATAGGCGTTTCGCTCGTTATCGTGTTAGACTGCGTTATGACGTTTTTTGGTTCAAGCGCAAACGACGCGGCTTTTAACGCTTGGCTTACCGACAGTACCGACTCTACAAACCGCGGTAGCGCCGAAGGCATAAACTCTATGATGCCACTTGTTGCCATACTTGCAGTTTTTGGCGGTTTTATGGGGCTTAACCTTGATAAAAGTAGTAGTTGGACTATCGTATTTTTAGTTATAGGCGCGGTAGTTATTTTAATAGGCGTGCTCGGTATATTTTTAATTGAAGAACCTATAAAACCGCAAGAAAACACGAAATATTTTGACAATATTATTTACGGTTTTTTACCGTCTACCATAAAGCAAAACGCTAAACTTTATATCGCACTTATAGCCTTTATAGTGTTTAATATTTCAATACAAATATTTATGCCGTATCTAATAATTTATTACGAAGTTTCGCTTAAAATGGCAGACTACGTTTTAGTTATGGCCCCCGCTATCGTGCTTGCTTCGGTAGTAACTTTCTTTTGGGGTAAAATTTACGATAAAAAAGGCTTTTCGTTTTCTATAATATTTTCTCTTTTATGGCTTATGCTTGGCTATATAATTTTATACTTCTTTACAAACAAATTGGTTGTGTTTATAGGCTCGCTACTTATGATGAGCGGTTACCTTGCAGGTATGGCGGTTTTTGGCGCAACCATTAGAGATAATACACCCGTTGGTAAGGCGGGAAGGCTTCAAGGCGTTAGAATTGTTTCGCAAGTTTTAGTTCCCGGCGTTGTTGGCCCGTATATAGGAAAGTTGGTTTTAGCGGGAGCAGACGTTATTGTTAATAACGACGGCACTACTTCGTTTATTCCGTCTTCTAACATATTTTTGGCGGCACTTATTGCGCTTATTGTTGCAATTCCGTTTATTATTCTTTTAGCAAAAAGCGGTAAGCCTAAACTTAACAAACTTGAAACGGAATATAAAGTAGATAGCGTGCCTTTTAATAAAGAATATCCGCGCCCACGCTTAAAGCGCAGTAATTATATAAACTTAAACGGCGAGTGGAATTTTGAAGTTTATAAAAACCAAAAAAGCGTTTATAGTGGAAGTATTTTAGTTCCTTTTTCCCCAGAAAGTGCGCTTTCAAAAGTAAACCGCATTACTAAAAAAGGCGAAACGCTCGTGTATACGCGCAAAATAAATATAGAAAAGCAAAACGATATAACGCTTTTACACTTTGGCGCGGTTGACTGTTTAAGTAAGGTTTATATAAACGGCAATTTAGCGCGCGAAAACGATAACGGCTATATTCCTTTTAGCGTAGATATTACGCCGTATTTAGTAGACGGCGAAAACGAAATAAAGGTTGAAGTTATAGACGGTTTAGATAAAAACTACCCTTACGGCAAGCAAACTTATAAGCGCGGTGGTATGTGGTACACGCCCGTTAGCGGTATTTGGCAAACGGTTTATATTGAAAACGTGCCTAAAAACTATATAAAAAATATTAAAGTTACACCTACGTTGTCGAGCGTTAAAATTGAAGTTGACGGCGGTGTTGAGAATAAAAAAGTTATCTTTAACAATAAAGAATACGAGTTTACAAACTCTATAACTATTGATATTAGCGAGCCTAAATTATGGACGCCCGAAACGCCTAATTTATATAATTTTACCGTTATAAGCGGAGAAGACAAGGTTGAAAGTTACTTTGCTCTTAGAGAAATAGGCAAAAACGAAAAAGGCTTAACGTTAAACGGTAAAAACTACTTTTTTAACGGTGTTTTAGACCAAGGCTACTTTCCAGACGGGTTATTTTTACCGCCTAATGAAGACGGGTTTAAGTGCGATATTTTAAAAATGAAAGAACTTGGCTTTAATATGATAAGAAAGCATATTAAAATTGAGCCCGAAATTTTCTATTATTATTGCGACCTTTACGGTATGGCGGTTTTTCAAGACTTTGTAAATAACGGAAAGTACAGTTTTATAGTTGACACCGCGCTTCCAACCATAGGCTTTAAAAAGAGTAAAATAGACTGCTCTACTAAAAAGCAACGCGAAATTTTTAAAGACGTTTCTAAAAAGACGGTTGAGCATTTACACGGCTACCCAAGCGTGGTTTATTACACTATTTTTAACGAAGGTTGGGGGCAACAAAACGCGAGCGAACTTTACCACGCTTTTAAAGAACTTGACCCGACGCGCGTTTACGACACGGCTTCGGGCTGGTTTAACGCTTGCGAAAGCGACGTTACAAGTGAGCACGTTTATTTTAAAAAGATAAATATTAAAAGCGACGGAAAAAAACCGCTTGTATTAAGCGAGTTTGGCGGATATAGTTATAAAATAAACGAGCATAGTTTTAACCTGTCTAACACTTACGGCTATAAAGTTTGCACCGAAAAAACTTTTATGCAAGACTTAGAAAGTTTGTATAAAAACCAAGTTATTCCTTGCATTTTAGGCGAAAATTTGTGCGCGCTCGTACTTACTCAACTTAGCGATATTGAAGACGAAACTAACGGCTTATACACCTACGATAGAAAAGTGTGCAAAGTAGACAAGCAAAAAATGCTTGAAATTTCAAATGAACTTTTTAGCGCTTATAACAAAGCGGTAAATAAGTAATGCAAAATAAAAAGCATAAAGGGAGCATATGGAATGCTCCCCTACGGTGATAAAATAAACTATAAGCAATTTCGTAGGGGACGACATACTTGACGTCCCGCAAATTAAAAAAGCAGAGCAAAATGCTCTGCTTTGTTTTTTATTAGCCCATAAAAGATAGGTATAATTCTTCTAACGTTTTTGCAATTTCTAACTTGTCGAAAACTTCGTTAAGTGGGTTGAATTCGTAAACGTAACTTAAAAGGTCGGTAGCAAGCAAGGCTTCGTTTACGCCCGTAAATAAAATTCCGTTTTCTAAAAACGTGTGGAAAAACGCCATAACTACAAGCACTAAACCTATAGTTACAACTGCACTTACTAAACCGCCAAGGAAATTATCTAAAAACTTTATAAGTTTACACTTTCTACAACCTTTTGAAATTTTTAAAATAAGTTTTCTTAAAAGGTGCAAAACTATATTGTAAACAATAAAGCATAAAAGCACTAACAGGCCGTACGCTATATACGTTGCCACAAGCGAAACCGTTTGTTGCATACCCGCAATTTTAGAATTGCCAAGCAATGCTATAACTGCTTCTGCCGTTTCATTAAGCCAGCCCCATTTAACAAAAAGCATGTTTACAGTTATTACCGCTAAAATTCCCGCTCCGCCAACACACGCTAAAACGAGTGCAACGTTTACGGTTGATTCAAAAAAGCCACGCTTTGCTCCGTAAATTATAAAGCCAAGAACAAAGGCTATAACTAATATATCAATTAAAATATACATAAACAACCCCCAAGGTTATTTTTTAAAACCGTCTTTTAAAGAAACTATTTCACTAAGAACTATTTTGCCGTTTTTAACCATTTTTTTATAGTAACCTTTTCTAAGTAGTTGGAAACTTAAACCGTCTAAACACTCTTCAAGGTATTTTTCCGCCTTGCCGTTAAATACGGTAACGCTATTATAGTTCATTCTTTCGCTAAAATCTTGACCTGGATATTCGGCGTCTTTTAACAAATAGTCGTACTTTCTAATTTCAACGTCAACAGAGTTATTTGCGTCAACCCAATGAATAACGCCTTTACACTTAATACCGCTCGTATCCGAGCCCGAACGGCTTTCAGGAACGTAAGAGCATAATAACTCTTTAACAGAGCCGTCGTCGTTTAAAACAACGTCGTCACACTTAATAATATATGCGTTTTTAAGCCTTACGTAACCGTCTTTT
This sequence comes from Christensenellaceae bacterium, assembly GCA_045637905.1. GTDB lineage: Bacteria > Bacillota > Clostridia > Christensenellales > Borkfalkiaceae > HGM11412. The sequence goes on from JAZUAJ010000016.1 coordinate 14,813, forward strand.
TTAAGCCTAAAATATTTAGGCGGTGGGCAAAGCGAAAAGTCTTCACTATCAATATAAACCGTTTTAGAAAAAGTAATAGGGCGCTTTTTAGGTTCTTCGTCGTTAGGGTTTATATCAAAATCTAAAATTTCGCTTTCTTTTTCGTAATTAGTTATAGTAACTTTTATAGGGTTTTCAACCGCCATAGCCCTTTCGGCGTGTTGGTTAAGATAATCTCTTATAAAGTGCTCAAAATAACTAATTTCAATTTCGCTATTTGCCTTTGCAACGCCTATTTCTTCGCAGAAGTTTTTAAGTGCTTCGGCAGGAACACCGCGGTTGCGCAAGCCCGTTAAAGTTGGCATACGTGGGTCGTCCCAACCGTCAACTGCCCCGTCTTCAACGAGTTTTTTAAGATATCTTTTACTCATTACGGTGTTAGTAACGTTAAGCCTTGCAAATTCAATTTGGCGCGGTTTGTGGCTAACGCCCGTGTTTTCAATAGTCCAGTTATAAAGTGGGCGGTGGTCTTCAAATTCAAGCGTGCAAATAGAGTGAGTTACGCCTTGTTGACTATCGCAAATAGGGTGAGCAAAGTCGTACATAGGGTAAATGCACCACTTGTCGCCCGTGCGGTGATGCGTTGCCCATAAAACTCTATAAATAACGGGGTCGCGCATGTTGATGTTTGGCGAAGCCATATCAATTTTTGCTCTTAAAACCTTTTCGCCGTCTTTATACTTGCCGTTTTTCATATCGGTAAAAAGTTGCAAATTTTCTTCTACCGTTCTGTTTCTATAAGGGCTTTCTTTACCAGGCTCGGTAAGCGTTCCGCGAGTAAGCCTTATTTCTTCCGCACTTAAATCGTCAACGTAAGCCTTGCCGTCTTTAATAAGTTTTACGGCAAGTTCGTATATAATATCAAAAAAGTCTGACGCGTAATGAATTTCGCTCCATTTAAAGCCAAGCCACTCAATATCTTGCTTTATTGCGTTTACAAATTCCGTTTTTTCTTTCGACGGATTAGTATCGTCAAAAAACAAATTGCAAAGCCCGTCGTACTTTTTAGCCGTGCCAAAGTTCAAGCATAAACTTTTAGCGTGGCCTATGTGTAGATATCCGTTTGGCTCGGGCGGAAAACGCGTATGGACGGAGTTTACAACTCCGCTTTCTAATTCTTCGTTAATAATTTCTTCAATAAAATTCTTTGCTTCCATAATTACTGCCGTTTTTGGGAAAGTTTTTGCTTTACTATTTTTTAATTTTGCAAATACTAACCTATTTTATATTGTTTATTTTATTTTACCACATTTTTTTGTAATAATCAATAAATTTTTGTTTATATTATAGATAATATAGCGCGCTTTACGCCCTTTTTGCTTGACATAATTCAAATAATTTAATAAAATTAAATTCAATATATATAGGAAGGTGTGTTATGGCTAAAGAAAGAGCAGTTACTATGGAAAAATTAGTTACGCTTTGCAAAACAAGGGGATTTATTTTCCCTGGTAGTGAAATTTACGGCGGTCTTGCAAACACTTGGGACTACGGCCCACTTGGCACAGAACTTAAAAACAACGTTAAAAAGGCTTGGTGGAAAAAATTCGTTCAAGAAAACAAGTATAACGTTGGCTTAGACGCTGCAATTTTAATGAACCCTCAAACTTGGGTAGCATCTGGCCACTTAGCAGGTTTTAGCGACCCGCTTATGGACTGTAAAGAATGCCACGAAAGATTTAGAGCAGATAAACTTATTGAAGACTGGGTTAAAGAAAACAACTACACTTTAGAAAAGGGTATCGACGCGTTCACTCACGCCGAAATGAAGGCTTTTGTTGAAGAGCACAACATTTTATGCCCTACTTGCGGTAAACATAACTTTACCGATATTAGGCAATTTAACTTAATGTTTAAAACTTTCCAAGGCGTTACGGAAGATAGTAAAAACACGGTATATTTGCGCCCTGAAACCGCGCAAGGTATTTTTACAAACTTTGTAAACGTTCAACGCTCTCAAAGAAGAAAAGTGCCGTTTGGCATAGGTCAAATTGGTAAATCGTTTAGAAACGAAATTACGCCTGGTAACTTTATTTTTAGAGTTAGAGAATTTGAACAAATGGAACTTGAATTCTTCTGTAAGCCAGGAACTGACTTAGAGTGGTTTAACTACTGGCGTAGTTTTTGCCACAAGTGGCTTTTAGATATCGGTTTAAAAGACGAGTACATTAGGCTTCGCGACCACTCGCCTGAAGAACTATGCTTTTACTCAAAAGCAACTACCGACTTTGAGTTCTTATTCCCATTTGGTTGGGGCGAACTTTGGGGCGTAGCGGATAGAACTGACTACGACCTTACTCAACACCAAAACGTGTCTAAAAAAGATTTAACTTATTTTGATAGTGAAACGGGCGAAAAGTATATACCTTACGTTGTTGAACCTTCGCTTGGCGTTGAAAGATGCGTTTTAGCGGTGCTTTCTAACGCATACGATGAAGAACCTGTTGGCGATAACGACGTTAGAACTGTTATGCACTTCCACCCTGCACTTGCTCCGTTTAAGGCTGCGGTATTACCGCTTTCTAAAAAACTTTCGGAAAAGGCGCTTGAAATTTACGACGAACTTTCTAAACACTTTATGGTCGATTACGATGAGGCTGGCTCTATCGGTAAAAGATATAGGCGTGAAGACGAAATCGGTACGCCGTTCTCAATTACTTACGACTTTGAAAGTGAAACTGATAATTGTGTTACCGTTCGTGATAGAGATACTATGGAACAAGTTAGAATTCCTATTAGTGAACTTGTTTCATATATTGAAGAAAGAATTAAATTCTAATTAACTAAGGCGGAATTTTTCCGCCTTGTTTTTATAAAGGCAAAATATGGAATTTGAAATTTCAAAACTTGAACTTAAAAATTTAATAAGCGCGCCTATTCAAGAAATTGTAGTTTTAAAAGAAACGGGCTCGACTAGCGACGTGGCAAAAGAACTTTTTAAAAAAGGCGTTAAAACGGCGCTTGTGGTTAGCGAAAGCCAAACTAACGGTAGGGGTAGAATAAATAGGCAATTTTATTCGCCAAAAGAAAAAGGCGTTTATTTAAGTTTACTTATTTCGCCTAATTTAGATATAGTAAACGCGCCTAAAATAACGGGGTATGCGGGCGTTATTTGTGCAAACGCTATTGAAAGTTTAGCGCCTATAAAGGTTGGGCTTAAATGGGTTAACGACCTTTTTATAAACTCTAAAAAAGTTGGCGGAATTTTAACGGAATCTGCAATAAACACTAAAACGCGCACGCTTGACTACGCCGTTATTGGCATAGGCATAAACGTTTATGACGACGTTTACCCTAATTTTATTAAAGACGTTGCCACAAACGTTGAAAGAGAAAGCGGTGTTAAAATAAACAAAAACGAACTTATTGCAAAAATTGTTAATAACTTGTTTGATTTAGAAAACTCTATTAAAACAAACTCTTATTTAAAAGAATATAAAGAAAGGCAAATAATTCTTAACAAGCAAATAAAAGTAGTTTTAAATAGCGAAGAGTTTTACGCCACCGCCGTTGATATTGATAAAAACGGTGCTTTAATAGTTTTAAAAGACGGCAAAAAACAAACCATTTTGTTTGGCGACGTTTCTATTAGGGTTTAACTATTTACTAAAATTTTATTTTAGTATTGACACGAATTAAAAAATAAATTAAAATAAAATCAAACATTAAAAAGGAGTTTTATTATGGGATTTTTAACAGGAAAAACGGCTATTATTACGGGTGCGGGCTTTGCAACGCTATCTAACGGAAAATGCGGTTCTATCGGCTACGGTATTGCAACTGCTTACGCAAAAGAAGGTGCAAATCTTGTTATTACGGGTAGAAACGTAAAGAAATTAGAAGATGCTAAAAACGCGCTTGAAAGTGCATACGGCATTAAAGTGTTAACCGTTCAAGCAGACGTTAACGCGGGCGCAGACAATAAGCAAGTTGTTGACAACGTTATTAAACAAACTATCGACGCGTTTGGTAGAATTGACGTGTTAATTAACAACGCGCAAGCATCGGCTTCGGGCGTTACGCTCGCTAACCACACAACCGAGCAATTCGACCTTGCAATGTATAGTGGTTTATACGCAACTTTCTACTATATGCAAGCGTGCTATCCATACTTAAAAGAAACTAAGGGTAGCGTAATTAACTTTGCAAGTGGTGCGGGGCTTTTTGGTAACTACGGTCAATGCGCGTACGCCGCTGCAAAAGAAGGTATTCGCGGTTTATCACGCGTTGCCGCAACCGAATGGGGGCCAGACGGTATTAACGTAAACGTTATTTGCCCTATCGCGTGGACGAGCCAACTTGAAAACTTTGAAAAGGCGTACCCAGAAGCGTTTAAAGCAAACGTTAAAATGCCACCTATGGGACACTTTGGCGACCCTGAACTTGAAATTGGTAGAGTTTGCGTTCAACTTGCCAGCCCTGACTTTAAATATTTATCGGGCGAAACCTTAACGCTTGAAGGCGGTATGGGTTTAAGACCTTAACTAAAACACGAAAGAGAGCATGCGTGCTCTCTTTTTTTTATTAAAAAAATTATTGACAAGTATTTTACTTATAAATATAATAATATTATAAATTTACCTTTTATATAGGGGGAACTATGAAAAAATTTGTAAAATGTATTTCAACTTTTATTCTTTCGCTAACTATTGCGTTTAGCGGTGCTTGCACTTGTGATATGACGGGCGGGCTTTTTAGCGCGGAGTATTTTTACTGCGTAAACAAACTTGAAAACGTAGACCTTTCTTTTGACTTTGACGGCAGTCAAAGTAACGGCGCAAGGCTTGCAAGTTTAAACACGGCAAACAACGACGGTTTAACTTACACGGTTGAAGAAGGCGACTATTATTATGACGAAGGCTTGCACACCTACTTTGGCTGGCAAACTTTTGAACTTGAAGACTTGTCTTCACAAGCGCGTATGAGAATTGACGAACTCACTCAAACCGTAACCGTTTTAAACAAGTTAGTTGTATTTAACGGCGTTATCGCTCGTTATATGGGTTACGATGAAGAAAACGACGTTGTTACGGGCTTTATAGGCTATATTCATAACGACTATATTCAAGATCATGAAGAAGGCATTGATAGCGACGTTATTATGGGTGGCATCGGCTCTACCGACGGCGGTGAGTACGTTGACCCTAACGCTTTCTTGCCAAAAGATACGCTTACAGGCGCAACGTACATTAAAATTTACGACGATGAAGACGGTAATGAAGTTGTAGAATTTTCAACTTTTGAATTCACGGGTAAAGCGTACGACGGTTCTGACAGGGGTAACTACCTTTACACTTATATTAAAAACGTTCCGTCAAAAGAATATATTATTGAGCGTTCTACCTTATACACTAACCCTTCAAGTTTAGAAATTTTAGAAAACCAAGGCACAAGTTCTAAATTTAGAGCGGTAAAACAAGACGGCAAGTTTATAGGTAGCAAAGTGGAATTTGACTATTCTAAAACAAATCCGCTTGTTAAAGGCGAGGCTTTTGTTGAATTAAACAACGGATATTACGTTTTAGACCTTGCTGACGAAACAAACCGCTGGTTTAGTATAGGTTATGGAAGTTTTGATTTTAGCGATCAAGCCGAAAACGGTAGTGAAGATTATTTAGGTTTAACTATGCTTGAAGGCTGGGATAGTATCGTTCACTACGTTGAAGATAAAAACTTTGATGGCGTTATAGACCAAATCGACTATGAAGCAACTATTCAAAATTCAGTTAGCATTAGTGGCGACGACTACGTTTTACTTAATAACGGCAAAAAAATTCAAGAAGGCACGCTTTGGAGTAAAGAAGACGGTTTTATTACCGTTAACAACGCGGGCACTCCCGAAGTAACTTACTCAAAAGAAGACGGCACTGTTTTTTCGCATAACGATTTCCAAGAATACGTAAATAACGCAAATTACGAATTCTTACATTTTACTTGGATTCCTATTAACCCGTTCTATATGCCAGGAAACGCTGACTCTGGAAAACTTGTTAGCGGTGGTATGATGGTTTCACTTTACGGCTACTTTGGTGGCGGTTCTGCAAATGACGGCGCTGAATCTACTCCAAGTGGCTCTGGCGAAAGTTCTTCTGGCGGTAGCGAAGAAGAAAATGCACCAAAACAATCTCTTAGAAGTTTAGCGTTTGAATTTATGAAGGAAAACGGGCTTACCATTGGCGGTTTTGACGCGGGCGAACTTTATCAATATACTCAAACTGCAAAAGTAGAAAGAAACGCAATGATAAATAGTCAATTTAAAGCGGCGTTTAATTACGACTTTAACTCGCAAGGTATTAGCGCGTTAAAAGATAGCATTGTTCAAAACACTAAAAACTTTGTTTCTAACTGCCGTACAATTTACTCTACTTACGAAAGAATGCTTAGAAAAAATATGCCTAAACTTGAAGATGGCGCAGGTTTAGTTAACCTTGAAAATTCGGCAAAAGGCACTTTTACGGTAACCGACGGCAAGTTTGATTTTTCTGGCGTTACAATTACCGTTCCTAAACACATTTTACTTCAAAAGGGCGAAACGTACGGAATTAAAGTTTACCTTACGGACGGAACAAATAACGTAGAAATTGCGGGCGTATTTAATAACTTTACTTATAACAAGCAAGAAACTATTTGCGTTGGCAATAGCCAAATTGCTATTCCAGACGTAACCGAAGGTCAATACATTGTTAAAGCCGTATTTGGCAGAATTAAAAATGATAAGTTTATGGAACTTTCTGGAAGCGTTTACCTTGATTCTAACACCTTTGAAACTATCCAAAAAACGGCAACTATTGACGGCAACAACTACGATATAACCGTTGAAAACGTAGGCGGACGCTTTATGTTAACAAGCGTGCTTAACAACGGCGGACAAAATCAATAAAAAATTATGAAAATTACTGTACTTGACAAAATTTCATTTACTAACGGCGACCTTAACTTAAATTGTTTTAACGCTTTTGGCAAAGTTGAATATTACGATATTTTGCCTAAAAACGAAGTGGCAAGCGTTTTAAAAAATACCGATATCGTTGTTTGCAATAAAACGGTTTTTGATAAGGAACTTATTGACAAATGCCCTTCTTTAAAATTTATAGGGCTTACCGCTACGGGCTATAACAACGTTGACTGCGCGTACGCTAAGGAAAAAGGAATTGTTGTTTGCAACGTTCCTAACTATTCTACTTGCGACGTGGCTCAACACGTTTTTGCCTTTATGTTAAATTACACTAACAAAGTTAGCGAATACGACGAAACCGTTAAACAAGGTTTATGGAAAAATAGCAAAACTTTTTGCTACTTTAATATTCCGCTTGTTGAACTTGCAGGAAAAACTTTGGGAGTTATAGGATACGGTAATATAGGAAAAGAAGTTAGTAAAATTGCATCGGCTTTTAATATGAACGTTTTAGTTTACAATAGAACTAAAAAAGAAATGCCTTACCGCCAAGTTGATTTAGAAACGCTGTTTAAAGAAAGCGACTTTATAACTTTACATTGTGCGCTTAACGAAGACACTAAAAATCTTATTAACGAAAAAAGCCTTTCTTTAATGAAAAAAAGCGCGGTGCTTATAAACACGGCGCGCGGTGGAGTTATTGACGAGTTAGCACTTAAAAACGCGCTTTTAAGCGGGCAAATAGCGCACGCTTATTTAGACGTTTTACAAGTAGAGCCAATGCAAGAAGATTGCGTTTTGTTCGGTTTAAAAAACGTAACCTTTACACCGCATATTGCTTGGGCACCAACGGAGTGCAGGCAACGCGTTGTTGAGTTAGTTGCTAAAAATATTAAAGCCTTTTTAAACGGCAACCCAATAAACGTAGTTAATTAAATATTTAAAAAGACGGCAATGTTGCCGTCTTTTTTTATTCTCTAATTTCGGTAAAGCCACCGTATTTTTTAACAAAGTGTTCTACGTATTGCCAATTTTTTGGATAATCGTCAAGCCCTGAAAATTCAAGCGTTTCGCTTTCAAATTTAAGAGTTATAGTCCACGCGTTTTCAATTTGTGGTTTTAAGTTTTCGCCGTATTTACTTTTCCACGCTGGAAAGTAAAAGAGTTCAAGTTCTTTTAAAACTTCTTCTTTTAAAGGCGTAAATTCTAAATTTTTGTTGCCGTTAGTTTTTATTTCAACGGCGTTATTAAATGTTATTAAAAGTTTTTTAATTCCGCAAAAGGCGTTGCCAAAATTAAAAGTAAAACTTTTTAGCGTTTTTAATTTTTTATTAAACTCGCTTGCTTGTTTCATTAAAACCACCCTTTCTTTAACGGTAGGTTTAAAGGTTCTTAAAGCGTTAGTTTGCATAATTTTTTCTATGCTCATTTTACCGCACGCGTCGTAAAAATAAGTTCCGCTTTCGTTAAAATCAACGTTTATAAAGTAAACCGTTTTAACGCCTTTTTTTAATAGAGTTAAAAGGTAAGTTAAATTTTTAGAAGCCGCGCTTTCCGCCATATTTACGCATAGCGTAGAGCCAAAGTAAATTTCGTAATTTTGGCTATTTAAATTATCAAAATAAAGTTGAGCGGTAATATTTTTGCTTGTTTTTAACGCTTCGCTAATAACGTAAATTGCGCTTTTTGTTTCGTTACTGTAAATAAAATCGTCTTTTAAAATGGTAACACGGCTTGGAAAAGTAACCTTTTTACTTTTCTTATCTATTAAAATTTGTTCGCTTTCGCTAATTTTTAGCATTTCTTTTAAAGTTTTCATTTTAGCACCTAAAATATTATAACAAAAAAAGCGCGTAAAAGCAATAACTACTTTTTGCGCTTTAGTTTTTATATTACGTTTAAGCCGTATTGTTTTAATACGCTTACCGCGTTTTCAACTTCTTCATTTGTTGGTAAACGGCTTGGCAAAGTGTTTAAAATATTTAAACTTTTATATTTTGAGCCAGCGTAGTTATGATACGGCAAAACTCTAACTTTGGTTATATTTTTTAACTCGCTTAAAAACTTGCCTATCTTGTCAATTTCGCTGTCGTTAAAGTTTGGTACGAAAGGAATTCTAACTTCTATTTTACAACCTAAACTATCTAAATATTTTAAATTTTCTAAAATTTGCTCGTTTCCGTAGCCCGTACAAGTTTTATGAACTTCTGCATTAAATGCTTTTATATCATATAAAAAAACGTCTGTATAAGGCACGACCTTTTCAAGTGCCGTTTTTGATATAAACCCGCAAGTATCAACCGCTGTGTTTACACCGTTTTGCTTTAAGAGTGCTAACAGTTCGGCGCAAAAATCGGCGTATAACAAACACTCGCCACCACTAAGCGTTACACCGCCACCCGAATTTTCGTAAAACGCTTTATCTTCAAGTAAAAGCGGTAGAAGTTCTTTTGCGGTATATTCTTTGCCGTAAAAAGTGAGCGCTCTACCTAAACAAACGCTTTCGCACTTACCGCACGCTATGCATTTTGAGCGGTCGTATTTATGAACACCGTTTTCCATTTTGTGCGCGCCCGTAGGGCAAACTGAAATGCACTCACCGCAATTTATGCACTTATGCTCGTAGTAAGCAAGTTCGGGGCTATTTGACAAGCCTTCTGGGTTATGGCACCAAACGCATTTTAGCGGGCAACCTTTTAAAAATACGGTCGTTCGCAAACCGTCCCCGTCGTGAACGGCAAGGCGCTTAATTTCAAAGACTTTTGCTTTCATTTTTAATTTCATTTACCTTTTCCTTTTTAGTACGGTTGCCTAAAACTATACCAACCGAAATAAGTATAAACGCTATTAAGTATTGCCATTTAAATATATTTTCTTTAAGTAGTATTGCACCAAATAAGCAAGCAAACAAAGGCTCTGCAAACTTGATTATAAATAAGTTAGATAAATCGCACGTTTTTAAAACGTAGTTCCATAAAACGTAGCCTGCCATACTTGCCGTGCAAATAAAACTAAACACTAACGTGCTTTTTAAATTAAACGTAAGCATACTTCCGCCCAAGCAAAGCGAAACTATTATTAAAACTACACCGCCAAAAAATTGAGAAATGCCGTTTATCCAAAACGGAGAATTGTTTTTAGCAATAACTTTATTTAAAATGCTCGATACTACTAAACAAATAGACGCTAAAATTATTAAAATATCGCCCGTGGTAAAGTTTATTCCATTTGGGTTAAAGTTGATTGCAACAATACCTAAAAAGCCTATAATTGCGCCCACTATTTTTAAAACGCTAAATTTTTCACTTTTAAAAAACAAGAAGGCAAAGCAAACGTATAAAAGTGCGCCAAGTTGTTTTATAAGCGCCGTTTTGGAACTATCGGTTGAACTTAAACCTATGTAAGTAAAAGAATAATGTAAAATTATTGAGAATAAACCTATTATCAAAATAATGCCAACTATTTTTGTTTTAGGCGCTTCTATTTTGTCTTTTTTAAAAAACGCTATCGCACATAATATTAAACCGCAAATAGCAAATCTTACGCCAGCAAACATTAAAATGCTTGGAATATCGCTTCCGTTTATTGAAAACGCTTCGTATCCTATTTTTACAAAAGGATATAAAACACCCCAAAGCGCCATTACGAGTAGTGATAGTAAAATTGTTTTTAGCCCTTTTAACTTGTTAATCATTTTTTTCTCCAAAGCGGTAAGGTTTTCTCCCTTTAGCGCCTAATTTTATTAAGTGGGTAAAACCCGCGTTTTTATATTCGCTTAAACTAACGTTTAAATTTGTGGTTGTTACGGCTAAAACGTCAAAATTTTTACCGCAAAACGCGCAACTCGTTGTTATAGTTTTAGATAGCGTTAAACATTTTACTATTTTTAAAGTAGCCGTGTCAACTATTATAACGTGGTCGTGCCCCCAACAGCCTATATATAAGTAACCGTCTTCGCTTATCGTAAACCCGTCAACGCCGTGAACTTCAACTTGACGGTTTGTAGGAGTAATACTCCCCGAAACTTTATCATAGTTATATTCCTTGATAATGCAAGTATCGCTATCGGTATGGTAAAATTTAGTTTCGTCAACCGACCAGTCAAGCCCGTTAGATAAACTTAAATTGTCAAGCAAAACGGAAACGACGCCGTCTTTTGAAATTCTATATAACTTTCCGTCTAACTCGCTTTTGTTTTGCGCTTTACGAATAGTTGACGTAGTGCCAACGAAAATATAGCCGTTCGGCGCAACTTTTAAGTCGTTACAGTTTTTAATTTGATATTTTTTGCCGTCGTAAATTTCGGTTAAAGAATTATCATCGTTTAAAATAAAAACGCCGTTTTGCGTAGCAACTATTAACCTGTTTTTATTATCGAACGCCATAGCCGAAACCCCGCAAGGCGTTTTTTTAACGGTTAGCGCATCGCTATTAAAATCGTATATTAAAATTTCGCTTTCTAATCCGTTTGTAAAGTATAGTTTTTGCTCTATCTCGTTAAAAACGGGGCCTTCGCCTATAACGGCGCGCTTTTGAGTTAAAATTTTCATAAGTTACTATTGCGATATATTTTCGGCGCGTAAAATGTACGCATCTTGCTCAACTTTTGGCATATTATTCCATAAAACGTTCCAACCGCAAACGCGAACTTGCAAGTTTTGGTATTTTTCTGGGTGAAGTTGCGCGTCTTTAAGCGTTTCACTATTGTGAATATTAAACTGAATACTATGCCCGCCTTTATCCATATAAGTACGCATTATACTATATAAAACGTCTAAACCTTCTTCGCCCTTTACGGTAGACGGAAGCAACATTACGTCTAAACAAAAACCTACGGTTGCAAGAGAAGTGTCAACACTCGTTACGGAATTTATCAAAGCGGTTACGCCGTTTTTATCCATACCCGGATGTGCCGACGCGTTTTTAGAAGTTTCTTCACCCGCCCTTCTACCGTCTGGCGTTGCCAAAGTTTTTTTGCCGTGAATAATAAATGCGCGCGCTGAGTGCAATTCTAACTCCCAAGCGTAGCCACGCGCGTTTTTAGAGTTGTGTAAAACGTTGTAAACCTTGCGCACGATATCTTTTGCGTAGCGGTCGGCAAGGTGGTCGCCAACGCCGTATTTATGAGAGCAGTTAAGTGCTTTTCGCCTTAAAATTTCATAGCCTTCCCAGTTAGATGAAAGCGCGGTTTTGAGTTCTAAAAGCGTTGTTACTTTCTTTTCGTAAACGAGTTCGTAAACGGCCATAAGCGCGTCAACCGCCGTGCCTAATGCCGATAAACATAATGAAGAAGCGTTCGGTATTCCGCCGTCAAGCGCGTCGGTCATAGTTTTTACGCAGTATCTATTTGCGCCCGTAAACATTAAGGACGGGTTTACTCCGCCTATTTTTTCTTCCATAGGCAAAATATTAGTACACGTAAGTTTTATAAGATATTCAAGGTGTTTTAAGTACGCATTATAAAAATCTTCAAACGTTTTAAAGTTTTCTACTTCGCCCGTTTTTATGCTAATTTGCTTTTTAGAGTACGCGTCGTAGCCATTGTCAAATATAAGAGAAACGGGTTTTAACGCATTTGCCATAAATGCGCTTATTGCAACGTGTTTATTTTTGTTAAAATACTCGTAACAACCGCTTATACCGCTATCGAGCGCTTCTTCTTTGGTTGCTCCGCTTTTAAGAAGACTTAACTCAATCATTTCGTCGTTACACAAAACTATGCTCTTGTTTTTTTGTTGTATCATTTTTAAAACTTGATAAACAAAATCTTTCGGCGTATTTTTAGATATTTTAACTTGAATTTTAGGGTTGTAGATATCTATTTTGTCGTAAACTTCTAAAATTAAGCGCGATAAGTCGGTTACCTTTGAGTTGCCGTTTTTGTCGCGCCCGGCTAAATACATAGGCTGATTCCAATAGTTGCCTATTGCCGAAAACTGCATTAAAAAGTACGCTAAAAATTCGCTAATTTCTTCTTTTGTGAACTTTCCGCTTTCTATATCTTTTTTATAGAACGGATAAAGCGAAGCGTCCAAGCCAAAGCCGAGCGAACGAACTTGGTAGTTGTCTATATGCTCGCCAATAAAGAAGTAAAGGAAGATAAGTTGGAGCGCTTCGTAGGTGTTTGTTGGAGCACCGTCGCGCAAGTTTTTTAAACACTCCGCGTAAGTTTTTGCTTTTGCGTGAGTTTTTGTGAGCGCGTAGTTATAAAGCCTATCCATTAAATTTATTATAGATTCGTAAACTGTAACGCAAGCGTTATAAATATCGGTTTGCTTTTGAGTTGCACCGCCGTTATTTTGCAACTTTTTATAGTTTTCGTGAAGCCTATTAACAATGCCTTTAAAGCCAAGTTCTAATAAAGAGTCCCAGTCGGGCACGGTGTGGTCAAAGTCTAAACCGCCGTAGGCAAAGCCCGCGTCGCTAAGGTCGTTCATAATTTCAACGTTTTTAGGAAATTCAAGTTCAACGGGGTGATACCACCTTGCAAACCACATAAGCGGTCTGCGCCAAGCCCAAATACCAACGTAGTAGTCGTGCTCGTTTACGTCAATTCGGGTGTTTTCTAAAACGTATTTAAAATATTTTGCTTTTTGAATAGGATTACTATCGCCCTGTATTTTTTGCTTTAACTCGTTTAAGCCGTTTTCCATTTGCTCGTCGCTTAAACCTGTTGACTCGTCGTATGGGTAACCGTGATAACTATAACGCGCAAAAGAGTTGAAAGGCTCGTTTACGTTATGATACTTGTTTTCAATAAATTTTCTGTCTTCGTTAAAGGTTTTAAACATTTGAAAACTCCCCCCTTTTTACATTTTAGGTAATATTAGTATAAACAATATTTAAATAAATTGCATTGACTATTTAAATATTATTTGACTATTTCAACACAAAAGGTTATTATAATATTATGGAAAAATTATTGACTGAATTTATAAATAACGATAACCCCGTTACTAAAATAGTGCTTGCCTGGTCTTCGCAAAGCAAAAAAGGCGGGCGCGTAACGCATAAAAACCGCCCTTCTCACGGCTTAGTTCTTATTGAAGACGGCGAAACGACTTATAAGTTTAGTGACGGAACTACGCTTAATTGTAAGCAAAGCGACTTAATTTATTTGCCTAAAAACTCAACTTACGAAGTAACGAGTAAAGTTGCGCCTACAACTTGGTGTATAAATTTTCAATGTGCAAACGACGCTTGTTTTAAGCCTTGCATTATGCACCTTTCTAACGCAAGTGAAGTTTTAAAGGAGTTTCAAGTGGCGGAAAAAACTTGGCAACGCGTAAAGGACGGTAGAGAACTTCAAGTTTATTCATCGCTTTATAAAATACTTTACGAAATAAGGCGTTTAAGCGCATCAAACTATTTGCCTAAAACGAAACAAAATTTAATAAAGCCCGCGGTTGATTATATACACAAACATTATCTAACAGAGCAAATTAACGTTGAAGATTTAGCAAAACTTTGCCTTATTAGCACGAATTACTTAAGAAAATTGTTTTTAGCGTTTTACGGCGTTTCGCCTATAAAATATATAAACGATTTAAAAATAAAACGCGCAAAAGAACTTTTAAGTTCGGGCATGTATTCCGTTAGCGAAACAGCGCTTAACTCGGGATTTACCGATTTAAGCCATTTTAGTAGATTTTTTAAACAAAGCGTTGGAGTACTTCCAAGCGAATACGTTGAAAATAACTTTTAAGGGGATAAAAAATGGATATTTTAGTTAATAGCGGTACGGTTGCGCACCTTCTTAACGTTGCAAGGCTAAACGGTGGCTTAGCGGCAAAAGCAAAGCCTAAAACCAATAAAAAGCATAAGACCGACACGCTTATTATGACCGACTAAATAAATATCAACTTTACAATTAAATTTAATAATATTATAGCAAAATAAAAAGGCGGTTAGATTTTTTCTAACCGCTTTTAAAATTTTTTAATTAGCCCATTAAAACTTCCGAAATAACGTCTAAAACCTTGTGATAGCAACCACCGCAACCAGTTGTGCATTGAGAAGTTTTTTGAACGTCTTTAAAAACTTCAATAACGTCTTCCATTTTGTTGTGGTTATGTAACGCCTTGGCAATATCGGCATAACTTACTTGTTTACAGTTACAAATAATTTCGTTTTCTTTCATATTAGTAGCCCCCTTTTGTAATTATTATAATTATAGCACTAAAAATTTATTAAATCAATAGCAAAAAAATGTTTTTTCATTAAAACTCCTTTATTGCTTTTTTGTATTGCTTAAAAGACTTTTTAAAAATTCAAGGTGTTTAAAAGGATTATGCGCAAGTGAGTGTGTAGAATTTTCTAAGCAAAAATACTCGTAATCTACGCCGTTTTCTTCAAGTTTTTGTATGAGCGATTGCGCGTTTTTTATAGAAACTATATCGTCTTTTTTGCCGTGAATAATTAACGTTTTTACACTATTTTCGTCTATATATGAAACGGGCGAAATTTTAGATAAAATTTCATTTGCAGTTCCGTTTTCAACCATTTCACTCGTTACCGTTTGCCCACTTAAAATAGTTGCTATTTGAGTAGTTAACTCTATTCCCCAAACGTCTTTTTCAATTATTGCAGGGCCTGCCATACTTGCGGTAAACACAATTTCGAGCGGAGCGGTTTTTGCGCGCGAATACGAATAAAGCATTGCCAAATGCGCGCCTGCAGAATAGCCCGAAATTCCCGCTTTTTGTAAATTTACACCCTTTTCAAGCGCAAAATTTTTAACTTTTAAAAGCGCTAAGTCAATTTCGTTAAGAACTTTAAAAACGTTGTAATTAGACGGTGCTTCTTTACTGTAAAGTGTATAATTAAGCGTTGCCGTTACGTAGCCGTGGCTTGCCAAAAGCCTACACCTTGCGTCTTCTTCACTTTTATCGCCCGCCATCCACGAGCCACCGTGAATAAATAAAACAAATCCACTACTACGCTCGTTTTTTGCGCTACTTGGAATATAAATATCTATAACGTTATTAACGCTTTCGCCGTATGAAATATTGCTATAAATTTTATAGCCCGTAAAATATTTTATAATAGGAAAGGCAATTAAAAGCAGTAAAACGGCGCAAAAAATTATTAAAAATATTTTAAACTTTTTATGTTTTTTCATAGCCGTATTATAACAAGGCAAAACAATACTGTCAATATTTGCTAAAATTTAGATATAATTTTATTAAAAAATAGCAAAATAAAGTAAAATTTACGCCTTTTTACTTAACTTTTTACATAATTTGTAATTATATGCATTGTCAAAACTTAAATTTTATGTTAAAATGAACGTACATTTTTATATTTTAATTATTAAAAGGAGTTATATAATGAAAAAATTACTTACACTTTTATTAACTGCCGTTATGGCGCTTGGCGTTCTTGCAACGTCGGCTTGTGCTAACAGCATTACCGTTTACACCGGCGGTACTGGCGGTACTTATTACGCTTTTACTAACGGTTTATCTACTCAACTCAACAAAAAAACGGGCTACAACTTTAACGTCGTTGGCGACACGGGTGGCTCGGTTGCAAATCTTAAAGCAATTTTTAGTGGTGACTGTAAAATGGCTATCGTTCAAAACGACACTATGGTTAACGCTTATAACGGCTTAACTAACAACTTTAAAGATACTGGCGCTATTAAAAACTTTTCAGTTATTGGCGAAGTTTACCCAGAAGTAGTTCAAATTGTTACTGACGACGCTAATATTAAATCGCTTGCAGACCTTATAGACTCTGGCAAGAGCGTATCTATCGGCGACGTAGGCTCTGGCGTTGAAGCAAACGCAGTTGCGCTTTTAAAGAAATCTGGCGTTGAAATTAACTTTGACGAAACTTCTAAAAAGTACTCTTCTCCTGACATTACTATTCAAAACCTTTCGGTTGCTAAATCTGCCGAAGCAATGCAAAACAATCAACTTGACGTGTTCTTCTTTACTTCTGGCGCTCCTGCAACGTCTATTACGGAAATTGCACTTGCAAAAGACGTTTATATGATTGGTTTAAGCGACGCTGTTATGGACGAATTTATTAGTGAAAACCAAATTGACGGTAAATATGACGTTTACTCTAAACAACCTATAACGAACGCTCAATATAGTTTTATTCCTGCCAACGCTCCCGTATATACGATTGGCGTTAGCGCAACTTATATTGCTTCTAATAAGTTAAGTGAAGAACAAGTTTACAATATTACGAAGGCTATGTGGGAAAGCAAAGGCTCTATCGGCCACAGCGTTGAATCTACTATGGACACCGCGTTTGCTCTTGTTACAATTGGTAACGTTCCAGTTCACCCAGGTGCTGCAAGATATTACCAAGAAATTGGCGTGCCTGTTTCTAATATCGCTCAAATTTAATTTTACTTAACAACAAAAAACACTTTTAAGCGGGATTAACTATCCCGCGTTTCATTATAAAGGATTATTATGACGGATACTACAATTAAAAACTCAAACGAAGAAGCAATATCTGCCGAAGAGTTAATGAAAAAATTTGATAAAGACAGTAAAAGCCGTAATTTAACGGGCGTTTTTAAAATTGGTTATAACGCCCTTTTAATTGCGTTTGCCGTTTACGTTTTATTCGTTGCTCTTTTAAGCGAGGGTATGACGGAGTTTACTAAACTTCCACTCTTTTTAGGCTTTATTATGGTGCTTGGCTTTTTAAAATTCCCCGCTTGTGAAAAAGATGCTTGCAAACAAAATTACATACCTTGGTACGATATTTTACTTATGGTTGTTTCTTTTGGTTGTTGCCTTTATTACGTAATTAACCAAAATAAAATAATCTATATGGGTGGCGTTATTAAACTTGAACAAATTATAGTTGGTATAATTTGCCTTTTATGCTTGTTTGAACTTTGTAGGCGCGCAATAGGTATTCCGCTTATGGTTGTTGCAGGTTGCTTTATTGTTTACGCTATAATTTGGCTTGTTTCAAACAATCCCGCTACCACCGTTAGAAATTTAATTTTCAACCTTTTTTACAACCTTAACTGCGGTATCTTTTCTACTCCCGTTGCCGTTTGTTCAAGTTTCATAGTTATTTTTATAATTTTCGGCTCGTTCCTTGAAAAAACGGGTATAGGCACGTTCTTTGTAGACCTTGCAAACTCACTCGTTGGCTCTGCGGCGGGCGGTCCTGCAAAAGTTGCGGTTATTTCTTCGGCACTTGAAGGTATGTACTCGGGCTCGTCGGTTGCTAACACGGTTGGCTCTGGCTCAATAACTATTCCCGTTATGAAAAAGACGGGTTATCGCCCAGAATTTGCAGCGGCGGTTGAAGCGGCGGCTTCTACGGGCGGTCAAATTATGCCACCTATTATGGGCGCTGCGGCGTTCTTAATGAGCCAAATTACAGGGTTTTCGTATTCAACGATAGTTATTTGCGCAATACTCCCCGCAATTTTATACTTTGCAGGCATTTTTATAATGGTTCACCTTGAAGCAAAAAAAATGGGGCTTAAAGGTCTTCCAAAAGAGGCTATTCCTAATTTCTTTAAGTTGCTTTTAAAGAAAGGATATCTTTTAATTCCTATCGTGGCGCTCGTTGTTTGTATGAATAGTTACACGCCTGCGCTTTCGGCTTGCTTTGCTATTATGTTTGCAATGGCAATTAGTTTAATTGACGTTAACGCCATTGAACATATATTCTCAAAAGATAAGAAAAAGATTTTAACCGCGCTCATTAGTTTAGGGCTTGCTTTAATTCCTATTTTAACTTACGTTGTATTCTCGTTAGTGCTTAAAAAATCGCCTACGTCAAGAGCGCTCTTTATTGCTATTGCCGTGGCAACTATTTGCTCGGTATTTACTAAAAAACTTAAAATAGACTGCCCTTTAAATATTCAACTTGTTGGCGAAGGTTTTAGTGGCGGAACAAACAACTCGATAGGCGTTGTTATTGCGTGCGCTATGGCGGGCATAATTTCTGGCGTAGTTGCTATGACTGGGCTTGGCTCAACACTCATAACTTTAATTGTTCCTATTGCGGAAAAATCAGTTCTTTTGGCGCTTTTCTTAACAATGCTTTGCTGTATTGTTTTAGGTATGGGCGTGCCAACAACGGCAAACTACGTTATTATGGCAACTATTACCGCGCCTATTTTAGTAAATATGGGCATTGAAATGCTTGCGGCGCATATGTTCGTGTTCTACTTTGGCATTGTTGCAGACATTACGCCACCGGTTGCACTTGCCGCTTACGCAGGCTCTGCAATAGCAAAATCTAATCCGCTTAAAACGGGCTTTACGGCGTCTAAACTTGCAATTGGCGCGTTTATTATACCGTACATATTTGCTCTTAACCCTCAAATGCTTTTTATAAACGCCGTTTGGTATGACGTTGTTTTAATAACTCTTACTTCACTTATAGGCATGTTCGGCGTTTCGGTTGGCTTACAAGGCTACGCTTTTTCAAAAGTACCGCTCGTATTAAGAATAGTTTCCGCTATTGGCGGTTTGCTTTTAATTATTCCTGAAACGCTAACCGATATTATAGGTTTAGTTTTAGTTATTGGCGTTTGCGTTGTTTCGTATTTTTTAAATAAGAACAGCGGCGTGCAAGAAAGCGAATAAAATTATAGGTTAAAAACGGCTTGAATTACCAAGCCGTTTTTTCTTTTAATAACTATTTTAATAAAAAAGACAAAACTTATAAATGTTTTTTTGTTTTCTTTTTTTATAAAAAGTAAAATATTTTGCTCTTTTTTTTATTTTTGTTAAATATTTTTGCTTATTTTTTTATAAAAAGTAAAATTTGAGCAAAAAACAGTCTGTAAACACGAAAATTTGTTCGTGTTTTTGTTTTACTTTATTTTAAAGTTCGTGTATATTATACATTATAAATTTTATATGAAAGTTAATTCTTTATAATATATATTTAGGGAGAGTAAAAATGCAAGCAACAATTTACACTTGTTTAACACTCGTTGCCTTTTCGGCAGTTGTTACCATAGCGTTCGTATTCGTGTTGTTCCACAGAATTTCGCGTTTAAAACTTGGTAATAAAAGAGTAGAAGAAATTGAACAATATATTCACGGCGGTGCAATAACCTTTCTTACGCGTGAATATAAACTTATTATTCCTTTCGTTTTAGTGGTGGGCGTAATTTTATCTGTTTTAGGCTTTATTCCCGCTTTCAAAGGTGTAGACGGAATTGGTTGGCAATCTGCCATTTGTTTCGTTATTGGCGCGCTCTTTTCTGCTACTGCTGGTTGGATAGGTATGTCTATTGCAACTAAAGCAAATGCAAGAACGGCTATTAAAGCGGAACAAGAAGGTATGTCGGGCGCACTTAAAACGGCTTTTAGCGGTGGCGCGGTTTTAGGTCTTGCCGTTGCAGGTTTTGGACTTTTTGGTCTTACCGCAATTTTTCTTATTGCTTTCTTTATAACGAAAGACCTTTCTTTCCCTATCCAAATTCTTACGGGTTACAGTTTAGGTTGCTCGCTTATAGCATTGTTTGCTCGTGTTGGCGGTGGTATTTATACGAAAGCGGCTGACGTTGGTGCAGACTTGGTTGGTAAACTTGAAGCAGGAATTCCCGAAGACGATGCAAGAAACCCCGCTACAATTGCAGATAACGTTGGCGATAACGTTGGCGACGTTGCAGGTATGGGCTCTGACCTTACCGAATCTTATATAGGCTCGATAATTTCTTGCTTGACAATGGCGCTTTTCTCGTTTAAGTCAAGCCCCGACGGCTATAAATTTATACTTTTTCCACTCCTTATTTGTGGCATAGGTATTTTGGCGTCGGTAATTTCAACTATTATAGTTCGCGCTAAAAAATGGCAAGCGCCTCACGTTGCGCTTAATATTGCAACGTATATTGCAACGGGCATCGTTGTTGTGGCTTCCGTTTTATTATCTATATTCTTCCTTAACAAGTGGCAATATTTACTTTGCATACTTTCTGGGCTTATTGTGGGCATAATTATAGGCTTGGTTGCCGAACTTTACACGTCGGAAAAATATAAATACGTTAAACAAATTGCAAAAGAATCGCAAACGGGGCACGCAACTAACATTATTTCCGGCCTTGGCATTGGTATGAAATCAACTTGTCTTACCATATTTAGCCTTGTAATAGCAATAGCACTTGCGTATTTCTTTGGCGGTGGCTACGGCATTTCACTTGCGGCGGTAGGTATGCTTTGTACCGTTGGTATTACCGTTTCCGTTGACGGTTACGGCCCTATTGCAGACAATGCGGGTGGTATTGCTCAAATGTCTGGGCTTAAAGAAGAAGTTCGCGAAATTACCGATAAACTTGACGCTGTTGGCAACACTACCGCGGCAATAGGCAAGGGCTTTTCTATCGGCTCGGCGGCACTTACTTCGCTTGCTTTCGTTTTATCGTTCGTACAAGCAACTACCGTAAAAGAAATTAGCCTTTTAGACCCTACCGTTATTATAGGCGTTTTAGTGGGTGCAATGCTTCCTTACTTGTTTGCGGCAATGACCATTGATTCCGTTGGTAAAGCGGCTAACAAAATGGTTGAAGAAGTTAGATTACAGTTTAAAAACGACCCAAGCATTTTGGAAGGCAAACATATTCCTAACTATAACCGCTGTATAGATATATCTACGAAAGCGTCGCTTCACGAAATGATTGCTCCCGGTTTACTTGCAATTATTGCTCCTATTGCGGCGGGATTTATTCTTGGCGTTGCGGGTCTTGGCGGATTACTTATCGGCGGGCTTGTTTCTTCAACGATGCTTGCAATATTTATGGCAAACTCGGGCGGTGCTTGGGACAATGCTAAAAAGTACATAGAATCGGGCAAATTCGGCGGTAAAGGTAGTAGCGCGCATAGAGCGGCAGTTACGGGCGACACCGTTGGCGACCCGCTTAAAGATACTTCCGGCCCTGCAATGAATATTTTAATTAAACTTATGTCTATAATATCTCTCATATTCGTTCCCGTTTTTGAAAGGGTTACTCCGCTTTGGGAATTTATTATGAACTTGTTTTCAAACCTCTTTTAACGCAATTTAAACATGCGGATTTGTAGGTTAGGTTTTAGCAATTAGCGTTACCGCGTTTAAAAACGCTTGAACTATCATAAAAAATTAAACGGTGTGGAAAATTCCACACCGTTTTTTTTATTTGTTTTAGAAAATAAAGAAACACACTCGTTTGAGTGTGCTTCTTAGTAAACTAATTATAATTTTTGCAATTCTTTTTGCGATATAATTTTTTCACCTTGTATAACGTAGTCTTTATTTAAACCAAACTGCAAATTGTTAGAGTCGCTTTCTCTATACATAACGAGCCTTTTTTTGCCGTATTCTTTTGCTTTTTCAAAAGCGTGGCGAGAACCACTATCGCCGTCATTTTTACGATAACTTGCAATTAAAACAACTGCTTTAGAGAAAAGCGCTTGCAATCTGTCACGTTCAATAAATCTTTTAACGCTTTCGTATTTGTTTTTAGGTTCGCTTACGTATTCGCTTATTATAAGTCCTCCGTTGTTAATAATCTCATTTGCTAAACTGATATTTTCTTTTGGATAAATATTTTCAAGGGTTGATGGCAGAAAGGCTATTGTTTTTGCGTTGTTTTTAACACTTTCACTATGTGCAACAGTATCGCAACCTTTTGCAAGACCACTAACTATATTGTAGCCTTTTTTAGTTAAAGTTTTTACAACTTTTTGTTCTCTTTCTACTATTTCGTTAGTGGGCGTTAAAACGCCTATAACGGCAACGTTTTTATCTACGTTATTAAGTAGCGTTATATCACCCCTATATGCAAAGAAAAAAGGTCTTTCGCTATTTTTAAGTTTAACGTTTGTGATAGGAAAGTTTTCATCAAAAACACAGATGATGTTTATGCTTTTTTCTTTAAGTTCTTGCTCTACGGCTTGTAAATCGCAAGGAAAAGTATTTATATAATCTTCATTATAAAAAGATTTCCAAAATTGAGCGTTAGTTTTTATAACGCCCGTTTTTATTAAACCAAAAAGTTTTAATGAAATATTTGAGTTCATAACCATTACCTTGTTTTTGCCGTTACGTATAGTATAACACTTTTTGCGCCTAAATCAAACAATATTATATATTGAATAAACTTTCACTCTCACCTTGGTGAAGCAAAAAGAAAAGCACACTCGTTTGAGCGTGTTTCTTTTTGGGTGAGCCAATCGTTAATTATCCGAACACTTTCGCTATCTTTAAAAACGGCTTTGGTTTTGTTATTAAATTATAAAATCGTTTACTTTAATATAATATTTTTTAATTTTAAACTTATCGCTTTCAACTCTTTCCCGCGATATTGTTTTTTATAAAAATTTTTCATTATCTTCAAAAAATAAAAAGGCATCACTAAATGAACTGCACCCCAAAAAGTGCACGGATAAAAAAAGGCTAAACAGGAAGGAATTAAGATTTCTTCCTGTTTTTTAATCTTTTAGTGTTGTAAAAAATTAACCAATCTTCAACAATTGCTATGTATTCTTCTAAACTTG
>JAZUAJ010000017.1:0-8004 GCA_045637905.1 Christensenellaceae bacterium
ATTTCTTTTCTTTGTTCTTGCGTGTATTTGTTAAATTTTTGTCCTTTTTTTGCCATAAAAAACCTCCTATGAAAATTATATCATAGAAGGTTTTTTAATTAGCCTTTTTTATTGTGTGAACTAAATGGGGTTCACTTCAAAAATCTAACCTTTTTATTATTTAATAATAAAATAATAGTGTTATTTATTGACTTTAAAAATTTAAAGTACTATAATTAAAAACGCAAAAAATATTATTAGTAAAAGGTCGTAAAAAATATGAATACTTCTCTTATACTACTTTCACTTTCAATAGCGTTACTTGTTGGATTGCTTTTAACAAGAATAGCAAAACTTTTAAGTTTGCCAGCCGTTACCGCGTATTTAGTTACGGGCATAATAATAGGCCCGTTTTGTTTAGGGCAACTTAACGTAAACGGCTTAGGCTTTACTTCGCTTGACCAAGTTAAAAGTTACGGCATACTTTGCGATTTAGCGCTCGGTTTTATAGCGTTTTCAATCGGTAACGAATTTAGGCTTTCTCAACTTAAAAAAATAGGCAAACAAGCAACCGTTATAGGCATATTTCAAGCCGTGTTTACAACGGTTTTAGTAGATGTTGCTTTAATAATAGTGCATTTAATAAACCCTACCGTTTTACCGCTTCCGGCAGCAATTATTTTGGGTGCGGTAGCGTCTGCAACTGCGCCTGCGGCAACTTTAATGGTTGTTAAACAGTACAAGGCTAAAGGCAAATTAACAGACATTTTATTACCCGTTGTAGCCCTTGACGATGCCGTTGGTTTAGTGCTATTTGCTATATCTTTCGGCGTTGCAAAAACTATAAGCATAGGTAAAATTGACGTTTTATCCGTAGTATTAGAACCGCTTTTAGAAGTAATTTTATCACTTGGGCTCGGTGCAATAGTCGGCTTATTGTTTACGCTTACGGAAAAGGTGTTCCACTCGCGTTCTAAACGTTTGGCAATAAGCGTAACTTTCGTTATGCTTACGGTTGCAATTTCTAATTTAAGTTTTAGTTTATGCGGTATTCACGTAGCGTTTTCGCCACTTTTAACTTGCATGATGCTTGGCACTATATTTTGCAATATTTGTGATTTTTCAGAAGAACTTATGGAAAGGGCAGACAGGTGGACAACTCCGCTTTACGTTTTGTTTTTCGTTCTTTCAGGCGCGGCGCTTGACTTATCTTTATTTAGTCAAATAGCAGTAGTTATAGTTGGCATTGTATTTATTTTAGTTCGTTCATTTGGTAAATATACGGGTGCGGGTCTAAGCGCAAAACTTACTAAATGCGACGATAGTATAATTAAATATTTAGGTATAACTCTTTTACCGCAAGCGGGCGTAGCAATAGGCATGGCGTCAAAAGCACTTGAACTTGGCGAAGTTGGAATTATCGTTCAATCTATAACGCTTTTTGCAGTTTTAATTTACGAACTTGCAGGTCCGTACCTTACTAAAATTGCACTTATTAAATCTGGCGATATCAACCGTGAAGAAAGGGTTAGCGCAAGAGATTTGGCAAAACAAAATTTACAAAAATAAAAAAATAATCCGTGGCTAATTAGCCACGGATTTTTAATTTAATTTAATTTTTCTTTTAAAAGTTCAACCGAGTTTACTAAAACGCTCTTAGGGTTTTCAACCAAATTGAATTTAGTTGCAAGTTGGTTAATTAAGTACTTAGCGTTTTTCATAGAGCGCGGAGAGCGAATTTTTAAAAATACGGGAACTTCTTCGTACGCTTTTTTATGCCCCGCTTCTTTACATTTTAAACGAGGTTCAACTTCGCTAATTTCAAGATTTAAGTAAAGTTTAAGCGACTTGCCCGAAGTTGAAATTTTAGCAATTTGCGTACCGCCGAATTTAAACGTATCGCAAGTGTTCGAAATTCTTGACTTAACTTTTTTATAGATTAAAAGCAAGTTTTTAAGTTCGTCGTAACGCTCTAAAATAATAGGGTCGCAATCGAACATTTTTTCCGCAAAACTCTTTTTTTGATAAACGATTTTTTGTTGCTTGAAATCGTCGTAATTATCGTCTAAATCAACGTTAACGTCAATATCGTCAAAGGAAAGTTGAGCACCGTCGCCGATGTCGTCAAAATTATTTTCAACGGTTTCTTGTGTAGGTGCATACGGCATAGTGTCAAGCGAAATTTGCTCAGCGCTATCACTAAATAAAACTTCTTCCGTAACGTAGTCAGGCCTAATAGGTTCTTTAAAAGAAAGCGTTTCTTCTAATATTTCAGCATCTTCTTCAATAGTTAAATCTTCAACGCCCGTTTTAAATAAAACTTCTTCGGTAACGTCTAAACTGTTAACTTTTTGAGTGTGAGTTTCGCTACTGAGTTTTTCTTCTTGCAATTTACCCTTATACAAAACGTCAAAATCCGTTTGTTTTTTAGGTTCTACGTAAGCAAGATCTTCCGTTTTGCCAACCGTAAATAAAGGCTCTGCATTAACGTCTAAAACCGCTTCTTTTTTATTAGTGTTTTTTAAATTAAGTTTATCTTCGTATAAAGACATATAAAATATTCCTATTCGTTTAATATTTACAGTATATATTAAAACTAATTAAATTTCAAGTTTTTTATTAAAATTTTAATAAAGAACGCGCGTTTAACGCTAAATTTAGTAAAATATTTAGCAATTTTTAAAGTTTTAGAACTCTTTTGCTATTAACGAAACTTCTTTCATATCAACTTTGCCGTTGTAATTTAATTTAAAATGTTTCATTACGCTTGGAATAGTTTTATCTTCAAGCCCGCTAATTATAGCCCTAATTTCTTCCGCACTCATCATTTTAGGAAGATATTTTTTTATACACTCAATTTGACCGTTTAAACTTTTAACGTTTTCAGTTCTTCCTGCTTTTTCAAAACCTTCTTTTTCTTCAATAAGTTCCTTTTCAACTTTTTTAAGGAGCGCGTCGATATCGCTTTCTAAAACTTCTTTGCCTTCCGAACGCCTTTCAATAGTTAAATTCATTATTTTTGATATTAAAACGTTAAGCGCGCTAACAGCGTCGCTATTATGTGCTTTCATTGCTTCTATTTTTTCTTTTTTAAATTGTTCTAAAGTCATTTTTTATTCCCCCATTATAACTTTTAACGCTCCGTCAAGCGCGGAAACGTCAACTTTATCAATATTGCCTTCGTCAACAAGGCGCGCCGTAGACGGTTTTATAGGTAAATTTGCTAAAACGGGAACGCCGTATTTATTAGCAACTTCGTTTACCTTGCCCTTGCCAAATATATATTCCTTTTTACCGCATTGTTCACACTCGTAATACGCCATATTTTCAACTATACCTAAAACGGGAATATTAAGCATATTAGCCATTAGTATAGATTTTTCAACTATCATATTGTTAAGGTCTTGCGGGGTGGTTACAACTATTATGCCGTCAACTTTAAATTTTTGAAAAACGGTAAGCGGAACGTCGCCCGTGCCTGGTGGCATATCAATAAACATAATATCTTTTTCTTTCCACAAAACGTCGGTATAAAATTGTTCTACAACCGCTGAAATAACAGGGCCACGCCATACAACGGGCTTAGTTTCTTCTTCTAAAAGAAGGTTAATACTCATAACGTCAACACCGCTTTTAGTGGTAACGGGAATAAGCCCTTGTTCGCTACCTATCGCCCTTTGATTAGGCGTAACGCCAAAGATTTTAGGAATAGAAGGGCCTGTAATATCCGCATCTAAAACGGCGGTTTTAAGCCCTTTATTTTTAGCGTTAATTGCAAGCATTGATGAAACGAGTGATTTGCCAACACCGCCTTTTCCGCTCACAACCGCTATAATTTTTTCAACTTTACTATCTTTATTAAAATCAACTGCTAACTTTTTTCTATCTTTACAACTGCCGTCTTTACAAGTTGAACAGTTATGCGTACATTCGCTCATATTACACCGCCTTAAATTTATAGAACTATTATAAACCAAATTTATAATATTGTAAACTTTTTATGCGCAAATAAAAAATAAAGCCCTTGCAAAAGCAAGGGCAGGTTGGCCTGCCCGGTTGGAGTTGAACCAGCATCTACAAGAATCGGAATCTTGTGCCTTATCCTGTTGGGCTACGGGCAGAATTTGTAGCGGACTTAACCACTACGCTTTTTTATTTAATTTTTTATAGACTAAGTAAAATATTAGTAGCGTTATTAAAAACCCAAACGCGTATCCGCAAGCGTTAATTAAAATATCGCTAAAAGCAAAACCCCTTGCCGTAACGAACACGTCAAGTTGCAATAGTTCGCTAATAACTGCCGTCAAAATTCCTGCAAGAGCAGTAAAAACTATTGAAATTAGCGTCGTGTTTTTTATTGAAAGCACGTTGGCAAGTCTAAAATACACTATTTTAGCAAAAAAAGCAAGCAACGCAAATAGTAAAAAATGCCCTAAAATTTTTCTTATTGCATATTCAAGCGACGGTATAGCGTTAAACGTTTTTTCTATAATAAAAGTATTATCGTATTTACTCGTTGCAGTAATTGTAACTTTACCAAACCCAACGCCAACAACTCTGCCGTTATAAACACCCGCAATATTTAGGTTGCTTGACTGCCAAATAAAGTCTTTTGAGCTAAACTCTTTTCCGTCGCCTATAACGGTCAAATAATTGTAAACGTCAAAAACAACGTTTTTATTAGTCGTTTTAAATTTCGCTACCGTTGGCTTTTTAAATAGCGAGTTTACCGTTAGGGTGGCGGATTTTATTGAAGCACCGTCAGTATAAAGCACGGTATAATCAAATTCGCCAACGTTTAACGGAGTTATAAAAAGTTTTCCGTTTTCGCTTTCCACCGTCAAATTGCCTTTGTCGTATGAGTGAAATAGCGTTTTTTGGCTTTCTAAAAGCGCACCGTTATTATCGTGCCTATCGTATGAAAATAATATTTCAGTTTTTTCGCCGTTATACGTTTCAATAGTTTGATTTTCAAAATAAAAATCTTTGGTTGGTTTAATAAGCGAATGCTCCAAAACGCTGACCGTAAAGGTTTTTGTAACCGTTTGCAATTCGCTTGTTTCAAGAGTTTTTACGTTTTTATATTGACCGCTAACCACAATATCAAACGTGCCGGTTTTTTTAGTTAAAAACGCTATGGTAGAAGTCGTTTGTAAAAGGCTAAAAGCAGAGTCGTCTTGCACGGTAATTGTAAGGCTATTTTTATCAATTTCCGTATCTATATATAAATAATATAAAGAGCCCACGTTTAAAGCACTATTAAAATAGTAGTTTCCGTCGCTTTCCGAAGTGCCTTTTATAAGGTTTAATTTTGGAATAAATTCACCGTTTCCTACCGTAACGCTAACTTGGCTATTTAAGTTAGATTTTTCTTCCTTAACGCCTATTTTTGCATTGCCTAAATTTTTAACTTCTACTTCGCCCGTAGTTTTATTTACTGATATTACGCTTTCGTTTGTAGAGTAGTAAGTAGGTGTTAAATTTTTATAATTTTCGCCATCGCCAAACTCATAAGTTAAAGTAAAGCGCTCGCCAACCATTAGTTCGCGGTTAGGCACGTTTTTTAAAGAAATACTTTCGGGGTATTTTTCGGTATTGCCGTTTTTACTTAAATCAACGCTTCCGCCCGTAACAAATTTAACCACGTTTGAAAAGGCGTTTGAAATAAAAGCGCTTTGTTTTCCGCTTGCGGTTGCACTCGTTAAAGAAGATGCAAAAATCAAGGCGGTTAGTAAAACGTACGCCACAAAGCAAAATATGAACTTTTTACCCTTAAAAAATTCTTTAACTTTCATTTTAGTGCCACCTTTTTTTAATTTTACCATAAATATAAAATTTAGTAAATACAAAAAATAGTTGTTACTTTTATTTTATTGTGTTAAAATAATAAAAATAAACTTAAATGGAAAAATTATGGATAAAAAAACTGTAGTTATAGGTATGAGTGGCGGGGTTGACAGTTCCGTTGCCGCGCTCTTACTTAAAAATCAAGGCTATAACGTAATAGGCCTTTATATGAAAAATTGGGAAGAAAACGATATGAACGGTGCTTGCACCGCCGAAGACGATTATTCCGACGTGCGCCGTGTTTGCGCCCTTTTAGATATTCCATACTATACCGTAAACTTCTCAAAAGAATATATGGATAGAGTTTTCAAATACTTCTTAAAGGAATATGAAGCAGGCAGAACCCCTAATCCAGACGTTTTGTGCAATAGAGAAATTAAGTTCGGTCCGTTTAAAGATTACGCAATGGCACTCGGGGCAGACTATATTGCCACCGGCCATTACTGTGGAATACTTCACGAAAACGGCGTTCACTATCTTTTAAAGGCGAAAGATACCAATAAAGACCAAACCTACTTTTTAAACCAAGTTTCTCAAACGCAACTTGAAAACGTTTTATTTCCGCTTGCAAATCTTACCAAGCCCGAAGTTCGCAAAATTGCCGAAGAAAACGGCCTTGCTACCGCCAAAAAGAAAGATAGCACGGGCATTTGCTTTATAGGCGAAAGAAATTTCAAACAGTTTTTAATGAATTATCTTCCCGCTAAAGAGGGCGATATAAAAACTTACGACGGTAGAACTCTTGGCAAACATAGCGGTTTAATGTATTATACCATTGGCCAAAGGCGTGGGCTTGATATAGGCGGGCAGGCTGGTGACGACGGGCGCTGGTTCGTAATTGAAAAAGATTTAAAGAATAACGTTTTGTACGTTGCTCACGGTGAAGAAGATAAACTTTATAGCAAGGGCTTATTTATGAAGTCTTGCAACTTTATGCCGGGAACGCCAAATAAAAAAGATTTTGAGTGCACGGCAAAGTTTAGGTATAGGCAAGAAGAACAAGCCGTTACCGTTCATATTAAAGAAGACGGTATTTACGTTGACTTTAAAGAAAAGCAACGCGCTATAACCGAAGGTCAGTACGCCGTATTCTATTTAGACAATCTTTGCCTTGGCGGTGGCGTTATTGAAAAGGCTATTTTTTAAACCGTGCATATCTATATATAATATATAATATAATAAAATTCTCGCGTTTTGTTAAAGTTTTAAAGTTTTAACGGCGCGTTTATTTTTTTGTCATTTTTGCAAAATTTGCGATTATATCTTAAAAAAATAAAAAAGCGTTGTGTTTTTGACAAAAAAAACAGAAATAAAAACACAATATATAGTATGTAAAAAATTTTTTAAAAAAAATGCTAAAAAACATTTGACAAATTACGATAAATGTAGTTTAATAATTGAGCATCGCACAACTTAAGGCGTTACTTAATAGCATTTAAAAAATGCAAAAAACGTCAAAAAATATCGCAAAAAAAGTTTTTAAAAAAAATTTAAAATTTCTTTAAAAACAGCGAAAAATTTGTTGACAAGCGTTTTTGAATGTGATATTATAAGTAGGCTGTCGTTTGCGACAGGCACTCGAAGAACTGTCGTTCTTCCTTAGTAGATTAAAAATTGAATAGAAGGAAATGAATTGTGTTACAAGTAAATTTGTAATAAAAAGATTTCTGTCAATTAAATTGAGTATATAAATTATGTACCAAAAAAACAGTCAGC
This sequence comes from Christensenellaceae bacterium, assembly GCA_045637905.1. GTDB lineage: Bacteria > Bacillota > Clostridia > Christensenellales > Borkfalkiaceae > HGM11412. The sequence continues at coordinate 7,543 of JAZUAJ010000017.1, forward strand.
AAAAAGACAATTAAAATCGTTAGAGCAGTTGAACTTCGGTTCAGCTTTAAGAAATTAAACTTAAGGGTTTGATTCTGGCTCAGGACGAACGCTGGCGGCGTGCTTAACACATGCAAGTCGAACGAAGTTAAGGGGCTTGCCCCTTTACTTAGTGGCGGACGGGTGAGTAACGCGTGAGCAACCTGCCCATATCTGGGGAATAACACAAAGAAATTTGTGCTAATACCGCATATTATCATTTGAAGGCATCTTCTTATGATGAAAGATTTATCGGATATGGATGGGCTCGCGTCCCATTAGATAGTTGGTGAGGTAACGGCCCACCAAGTCGATGATGGGTAGCCGACCTGAGAGGGTGATCGGCCACATTGGAACTGAGAAACGGTCCAGACTCCTACGGGAGGCAGCAGTGGGGAATATTGGGCAATGGAGGAAACTCTGACCCAGCAACGCCGCGTGAAT